>NZ_FOSG01000033.1 GCF_900114215.1 Streptomyces mangrovi
ATCGCGCCCTTTCGATGAGCTTCTCCGCCCGCACGACGCAGAGGTGCGGGCATCGGGGCCGTCTGCGGCCCGGTGGTCGTGCGTACGTCGCTCATGCGGTGACCAGCTTCTTCAGAACCGAGGTGAAGAATCCCAGCCCGTCGGTGGTGGGCCCGGTCAGGGCCTCGACGGCGTGCTCGGGGTGGGGCATGAGGCCGACGACGTTGCCGGCCTCGTTGCAGATGCCGGCGATGTCGCGGCGAGAGCCGTTGGGGTTGACGTCCAGGTAGCGGAAGACGACCCGGCCGGTCGCCTCCAGCTCGTCCAGGGTGCGCTCGTCGGCGACGTAGCCGCCCTCGCCGTTCTTGAGCGGGACGGTGATCTCCTGGCCCCCGGCGTAGTCGGACGTCCAGGCGGTGTCCGCGTTCTCCACGCGCAGCCGCTGGTCGCGGCAGACGAAGTGGAGGTGGTCGTTGCGGGTGAGCGCGCCGGGCAGCAGGTGCGACTCGCACAGCACCTGGAAACCGTTGCAGATGCCGAGCACCGGCAGGCCGGCGCGGGCCTGGTCGACGACCGTCTCCATCACCGGCGAGAAGCGCGCGATGGCACCGCAGCGCAGGTAGTCGCCGTAGGAGAAGCCGCCGGGGAGGACGACGGCGTCCACCTGGTTCAGGCTCTTGTCGCGGTGCCACAGGGTGACCGGCTCGGCGCCGGCGAGGCGGATGGCGCGCCGGGCGTCCACGTCGTCGAGGGAGCCGGGGAAGGTGACGACTCCGATGCGGGTCGTCATGCGGGGGTCACCTCTTCGCGCTCCTCGACGCGCACGGTGAAGTCCTCGATCACGGTGTTGGCGAGGAACGTCTCGGCGAGCTGGTGGATGCGGGCGAGGGCGTCGTCGTCGACCGGACCCTCCACCTCGAGCTCGAAGCGCTTGCCCTGGCGGACGTCCGAGATGCCCTCGTAGCCCAGCCGGGGCAGCGCACGCTGAACCGCCTGGCCCTGGGGGTCGAGGATCTCCGGCTTGAGCATGACGTCGACTACGACGCGAGCCACAGGTACTCCCGGTGGGTGTTGGTGCTGGAGGCTGCCGCTTCAGCGTACCCGGCGGAAAATTCTACTCGCGTAGATATGAGACGCTTCGGTCACGGTCGGGTATCGGCGCACCGGAAAACACCGGGAAGTACTGCCCGAATCGGCGCCGGAAAAGTAAAGTCGCGTTCGCGGCATGACACGCGGGCGATAATTCAACCGCTTCACCAGACAATGCCTGCCGCTGTACAAAGGAAAGGGCATTGACACCGATCGCCGGGAACACCGATATCACCGCACGTCAGGAAGCGGTTTCGAAGTGTTTCCGTATGCGATCCTCCCGAAAGGACCGATATCCGTGGCACAGCGTGTGGTGGTCACACTCTCCGACGACATCGACGGCGGGGAAGCATCGGAAACGGTCGCCTTCGGCCTCGACGGCAAGTCGTACGAGATCGATCTCAACCGCGAGAACGCGAAGAAACTGCGCATGGGCCTCGCCCCCTTTGTGCGGGCCGGCCGCAAGCGGGCCAGGTCCGGGAAGACGTTCCAGCACACCTCCGTCGCGCCGGACCCGTCCGCGGTGCGGGCCTGGGCCCGGTCGCACGGCTTCGAGGTGCCGCCGCGCGGCCGCATCCCCAAGAAGGTCTACGAGGCGTTCGACGAGGCCCATGGATCCGCCTCCGGCGCCGCTCCCGGACAGTCGCGCTGAGCCCGCCTCCGGGCCGACTTGCCAGGCACCCCGGGTGATCGGCTAGAGTCTGGAGCACACCGCCGGGGGCGGCCGGAAACGGCCGGAACCAAGGTGGTCACGCGGGTGTAGCTCAGTAGTAGAGCGCCCTCTTTCCAAGAGGGAGGCGCAGTGTGCGATTCCTGTCACCCGCTCCGCTCACTCCATCGGGTCTCCGGGATCGGGTAGAGTGAAGGCGCGCCGCTCGGTGAGAGCCGGGAGGTCGCACGCGGACGTAGCTCAGTTGGTAGAGCGCAACCTTGCCAAGGTTGAGGTCGCGAGTTCGAGCCTCGTCGTCCGCTCGGGGAAAAGGCCCCGGTCCCTCAGGACCGGGGCCTTCCTCATGCTTCGTGTGCATAACGTCACACCCCCTCATCTCCCCCCGCCCATCGGCCGATTGACATTTGTCACGCGCGCTCGTGACAGCCCGCACTGCTCCCGCTCCCGGCCCCGCGCGACCCTGGTGGCATGGAGATCGGAGAGCAGGTCATCGAGGTGAGCGGGCTGCGGCGGCGCTACGGCCCGGCGAAGGGGGACGGCGGCTTCGATGCCGTACGGGGGGTCTCGTTCTCCGTGGCGCGCGGCGAGCTGTTCGCGCTGCTGGGGACGAACGGCGCGGGCAAGACCTCCACCGTCGAGTTGCTGGAGGGGATGGCCCAGCCCAGCGGCGGCCGGGTGCGCGTGCTCGGGCACGACCCGTACCGCGAGCGGGCCCGGGTGCGGTCGCGGATCGGGGTGATGCTCCAGGAGGGCGGCTTCTCCTCCGACCTGACCGTCGCCGAGACCGCGCGGATGTGGGCCGGCTGCACCAGCGGGGCCCGTCCGACCTCGGAGGCGCTGGAGATGGTGGGCCTGGCCCCGCGTGCGGACGTACGCGTCAAACAGCTCTCCGGCGGTGAACGGCGGCGGCTGGACCTGGCCATGGCCCTGCTCGGCCGGCCCGAGGTGCTCTTCCTGGACGAGCCGACGACCGGACTGGACGCCGAGGGGCGGCGGGAGACCTGGCGGCTGGTGCGGGAGCTGCGGGAGGGCGGTACGACCGTGGTACTGACCACGCACTACCTGGAGGAGGCCGAGGAGCTGGCCGACCGGCTGGCGATCATGCGGGCGGGGCGGATCGTCGTCTCCGGCACGCCCGCCGAGGTCACCGCCTCTCGCCCGTCCCGGATCCGCTTCACGCTGCCCGAGGGGGTGCCCGCCGCCCGGCTTCCGCTGTCGCTGAAGGCCGCCGAGCACGGGCGGGGTGTGGAGATCCGCACCGACCGGCTGCAGGAGTCCCTGACCGAACTCCTGCTGTGGGCACGGCAGGAGGGCGTGGCGCTGGCGGGTCTGGACGCACGCTCGGCCTCCCTGGAGGAGGCGTTCCTGGAGATCGCCCACGGCGGTGGCCCAAACGCGGCGGAGGGCGACGGCACGGCGGAGGACGACGGCACGGCACGACTGGCGAAGGCGGGAGCACGATGAGCGCGACGGACACCGGGAGCAGGACGGGCGGCGGTGGCGGGGCGGCGGCCGGCGGGGCGGCGGCCTCCCTGGGCCGGCTGCGGTCGCTGGCCCGGGCGGAGCTGACACTGCTCGTCCGCAACCGCACGGCCATGTTCACCGCCCTGCTGATGCCGCTGGCCATGGTGCTGTTCATGCGCTCCACGGTCGAGCAGGCGCCGCTGGAGGGCACCGGGCTGAGCGTCACCGATCTGGTGATGACCAGCGGCATCCCGATGGTGCTGATCCTCGTCGTCTATCTGAACCTCATCCCCGCCTACGTCTCCCGCCGCGAGGAGCTGGTCCTCAAGCGGCTGCGGACCGGGGAGCTGCGGGACTGGGAGATCCTGGCCGGCGCGGCGCTGCCGGTGGTCACCGTGGCGCTGGCGCAGTGCGCCGTGCTGGTCGCGGCGGGCGCGGCCCTGCTGGAGATGACGCCGCCGGAGAGGCCGGACCTGCTGGTGGTGGGCGTGTTGCTGGGCGCCGCCCTGATGGTGCTGACGGCCGCCGCGACGGCCGTGATCACCCGGACGACGGAGAGCGCGCAGATCACCGCGCTGCCGCTGCTGATGGTCTCGCTGGTCGGCTCGGGCATGTTCGTCCCCCTGGAGGCCATGCCGGAGCGGGTGGCCGACGTCCTGCGGCTGCTGCCGATGAGCCCGGTGGTGGATCTGGTGCGGTACGGCTGGCTCGGCGGCGGTGAGCCGGGCGAGGTGCTGCGGACACTGGGGACCGCCGTGGCCTGGGCCCTGGTGTCGGTGTTCGCTGTACGACGGTGGTTCCGCTGGGAACCGCGTCACTGAGGTGCGAGGAGCGGGTGTGACGGTGGCGGTCGAGGAAGGCGCGCTGGGCTGGGTGGAGCGGATACGGCGGTCCAGCGGGCCGGTCCGCTTCCACCAGTACACCCGCTTCACGCTCTACGGTTTCGCCGCCTGCGAGGCGGGGCTGCTGGCCTTCTGGTACACGGCGCAGAGCGGCGGCGTTCCCCTCTGGGCCGCCGCCACTCTGATCGCGCTGATCACGGCGCACTCCGTCTGTCATCTGCTGCTGTGCCGGGCCGGGCTGCGGTACTACCTGGGCTCGGCCGAACGGCCGAACGTCCTGACCGCGGTGTACGTCGGGCTCACGGCCTTCGGTGTCGCCGCTCTCCACGCCTCGGTCGGGGCCGGAGTGCTGGATCCGGGGGCGGTGGCCGCCAGCTCCTGGCTGCTGATGTTCCTGGCCGGGCCGGTGCTCCTGGCGCTGTCGATCCGGCAGAGCGTCCTGGTGACGGCGGTGGTCATCGCGGGTTCGGCGCTGTCCGTCGCGGCACTGGACCTGCCGGCGGAGCAGACGGGGTATCACGCGGGCTCCGCCGTCGTCGGCGCCGCCCTCTTCGGCTTCAGCTACCGGTGCTCGGGCTGGATGCTGCGGGTGGTCAACGAGCTGGAGGCCGCCCGGGAGACCCAGGCGCGGCTGGCGGTGGCCGAGGAGCGGCTGCGGTTCGGCCGGGACCTGCACGACGTGCTGGGCCGCAACCTGTCGGTCATCGCGCTCAAGAGCGAGCTGGCCGTGCAGCTCGCTCAGCGCGGCTCGCCCTCCGCCGTGGACCAGATGACCGAGGTGCAGCGGATCGCGCGGGAGTCGCAGCGGGAGATGCGGGAGGTCGTACGCGGCTACCGGGAGGCCGATCTGCACACCGAACTGGTCGGCGCGCGCGGGGTGCTGAGGGCGGCCGGGATCGACTGCCGGATCGACGACAGCGGCAGCGCGGAGCTGGCCGAACCGCTGCAGTCGGCCCTGGGCTGGGTGGTCCGCGAGGGCACCACCAACGTGCTGCGGCACGCCGACGCCCGGCGGTGCACGGTGCGGCTGCGCGTCGTGTCCGGGGGCGTGCGGGGCGGGCGGGGCACCGGGCCGGTCGCCGAGCTGGCGATGGAGAACGACGGCGCATCGCAGCCCGGAGCCGCCGCGGGAGGCGCCGCGGGAGGCGGCTCCGGGCTGGCCGGGCTCCGCGAACGCCTGGCCGCGCTCGGCGGCACACTGACCGGTGAGCGCGGCGCGGACGGCGTCTTCCGGCTGACGGCCCGGGTGCCGGCGCAGACGTCCGCCCGGCGGGACGGCGAGGGACACGGGGAAGGGGAACGGTGAGCGACCACGAGCGGGGCGGTACGGACAGTGGCGTCACGGACGGCGGCGCGGGAGGCAGACGCCGCGTACGGGTGCTGCTGGCCGACGACGAGCACCTGATCCGGGGCGCGCTGGCCGCGCTGCTGGCGCTGGAGGACGACCTGCTGGTGGTGGCCGAGGCCGCCTCCGGGCCCGAGGCGCTGGCGATGGCCCGCGCCCACCGGCCCGACGTGGCGGTGCTGGACCTCCAGATGCCGGGCAAGGACGGTGTGGCGGTCGCCACGGAGCTGCGTGCCGGTCTACCCGCCTGCGCCACCATGATCGTGACCGGGCACGGCCGCCCGGGGCATCTGAAGCGGGCCCTGGCCGCGGGGGTGCGGGGCTTCGTGCCCAAGACCGTCTCGGCGCAGCGGCTGGCCGAGATCATCCGCACGGTGCACGCCGGCAACCGCTATGTGGACCCGGAGCTGGCCGCCGACGCGATCAGCGCCGGGGACTCGCCGCTGACCGCCCGCGAGGCCGAGCTGCTGGAGCTGGCGGCGGACGGGGCGCCGGTCGCGGAGATCGCCGCGCGGGCCGCGCTGGCGCCGGGGACGGTCCGCAACTACCTGTCGTCGGCCGCCGCGAAGCTGTCGGCGGAGAACCGTCACGCGGCCGTGCGCATCGCACGCGAGCGGGGTTGGCTATAGTAGGAGCGCACCGAACGGAGCACGCGGACGTAGCTCAGTTGGTAGAGCACCACCTTGCCAAGGTGGATGTCGCGAGTTCGAGTCTCGTCGTCCGCTCAGGGAGAAGACCCCGGTCCCTCACAGGACCGGGGTCTTCCGCGTGTGGAGCCCTCCTCCCGTGCGGGCGGGCCTGCGGACGGGGCGGGCCGTGCGGCCCGTCCCCCGTTCCGCCGGTCAGCTCCAGCGGGTGCCCGTCAGCAGCTCGTACGCCTCGATGTAGCGGGCGCGGGTGCGCTCGACGACCTCGGCGGGCAGCTCGGGCGGCGGGACCTCGCCGCCGCGGTCCCAGCCGGCGGCCGGGGAGGTCAGCCAGTCGCGGACGATCTGCTTGTCGAACGAGGGCTGGGAGCGGCCCGGCTCCCAGCGGTCGACGGGCCAGAAGCGCGAGGAGTCCGGCGTCAGCACCTCGTCGGCGAGCATCAGCCGCTCCCCGCCGTCACCCTCCACGGCCCACCCGAACTCGAACTTGGTGTCGGCCAGGATGATGCCCCGCTCCCTGGCGATGTCGCGGCCCCGGGAGTAGACGGCCAGGGTGAGCTGGCGCAGCTCGGCGGCGGTGTCGGCGCCGACCCGGCGGGCGACCTCCTCGTAGGGGACGTTCTCGTCGTGCTCGCCGACCTCCGCCTTGGTGGCCGGGGTGAAGATGGGGGCGGGCAGCTCGGAGCCGTCCACCAGGCCCTCGGGCAGGGCCAGGCCGCAGACCGTGCGGCTCTGGCGGTACTCGGCCAGGCCCGAGCCGGTGAGGTAGCCGCGGGCCACGCACTCGACCGGGACCATGCGCAGAGAGCGGCAGACCACCGTGCGGCCCGCCCAGTCGGCGGGGGCGCCGGGCGGCAGCTCGGTGGAGAGCACATGGCCGGGCACCAGGTCGGCGAGCTGGTCGAACCACCACAGGGAGAGCTGGGTGAGGACACGGCCCTTGTCGGGGATTTCCGTCGGCAGCACCCAGTCGTAGGCGGACACCCGGTCGCTGGCGACCATCACCAGATCCCCCGCCTCGTTCCGGTACAGGTCCCGCACCTTGCCGGTGTGCACGTGCACCAGACCCGGCACCTGTACGGGTTCGGGCTTCTCTACGAATCCGGTCACGGCTCCTCCTGTGGCTTGGTCCAGGAGTTCCGATTCTCCCGTACCCCCGCCCTCCCCACCGGCCGGGGTCGGACGGACGGGTGGGGGCGTACCGCGCGAACAGCCGTACCCGGACGGGCCGGAGGGGGCGGGCGCTCAGGGGCGCTTGCAGATGTGGTCCAGGAGGTTGGCCGTGGCCCGCTGGATGCGGGGGTCGGTGTGGCCGGGGCGGTCCAGGGCCGGGGACCAGGCGAAGGTGCCCGAGGCGAAGACCAGGGCGCCGCCGGGCGCCTCGTACAGGGACGTCTCCTGGTGGCGGCGGGTGCCGGAGGCGTCCCGGTAGGGCGAGTGGGCGAGCAGGATGCGGCCGGTGTGCGGGGGCAGGGCGGTGCGCGGGAAGTAGCGGTCGGCCTCGCCCGCCACCAGGCCGGGCAGTTCCTCGCCCTCCGCCGCCCCGGTGGCCTCCCACAGCCAGTGGGAGGTGTTGCGCACGACCATCGGGTGCGGCCGGGGCACCTGGCCCGCGTACTGGACGCCCAGCACCTGCTGTTCGGGCTCGCCCCGGTCGCGCCAGCGCCGCGGGCGGCCCGGGCCGCGGCGCTTGCGGCAGGTCATCAGCCGGTCGGGGGCCCCGGAGGGTGAGGGGCTCAGCTCGACCTGCCAGTACATGGTGTTGGCGGAGAGGAACACCAGCGAGGTGCCGCTGTCGCGGGCCTTCTCCACGGCGCGGCGCATGGGCGCCGACCAGTACTCGTCGTGGCCGGCGAAGACCAGGCCGCGGTAGCGGGAGGGGTCGACGCGGCCCGCGTGCAGATCGCGGGTGTCGGCGTAGGCCAGGTCGTAGCCGTAGCGCTCGGCCCAGCGGATGAAGTCGTAGGCGTGGCCCACGTGCAGGGGCAGGCCCGCGCCCGCGTACGGCCGGTCGAAGGAGACGGTGACGGCCGCGTCCTCCTCCCCCAGCAGCCGCCCCTCCCCGTCCCAGGCGTGGTAGAGGCTGGCGCCGGTGCGGCCGTCCTCGGGGAAGAGGTTGTACGCCTGCCAGGTGACGTCGGGGATGACCAGCAGCAGGTCGCCGGGGCGTTCGTCGCGGACGGTGAAGGGGATGTGGGAGCGGTGGCCGTCGGCGGTGGTCAGCACGGCCACATGGGCGCCGGTGCTCCAGTAGTCCGGGATCTGGAGCCGCCAGGAGAGCCACCAGTGGTGGCAGGAGACGGTGCGGTCGGCGGTCAGGGGCGGGGGCTGGACGATGCCGGACAGCCGGGGGCTGGTGGTGATCTTGGTTGCGCCCTCACCGCCGTAGTGGCCGATGCGGTAGACGTCCACGCCGAAGGGCTGGGGCGGGTTGACCGTGATCCGGAAGTCGATGGACTCGCCGGGCGAGACCGCGCTCTCGGAGGTGAAGCCCTTGATCTGGCAGTGCACGTCGTCGGCCGCGCGCGGGCCGCCACCCGCCCCGGACGGGGCGTGTCCGCCGTCCAGGCTGCTGTGGTCGAGGTACCAGGGGACGACGTGGCCGGTGTCGTCGAAGTAGTGCTCGCCGCACCGCAGCCAGGGCAGCGGTCCCTGCCCGAACGGATCGGTGACCGCGTGCGCGAGAGCTCCCGACTCCCAGCGCCGGATCTGCTCCGTGCCCACCTGTGTCTCCCCTCCCTGTGTCCGCTCCCGCGATGCCGTGCACCAGCACATCACATAAAGCGAACACCTTGTCACCCTTTGTCGCCCAATGGCCGGGGACCTGGCCGAACACGTCTCGAACACGAGGTACGGGCAGCGGCCGGAGGGAAGGGCCGGAGGCGGTCCGGGCGCCGCGGAGCGACCGGACCGCCTCCGGCTCAGACCAGGCGGATGGGCTTGTCGGGCCGTACGCCGACGGCCGCCAGCCAGTCGAGCAGCGGCCGGGGGTCGCCGTCCTCGGCGAGGGCGAGGACGGGCCGGGCCAGATCGGCCCGGCGCTCGCCGTCGACGAACAGGGCGGGGCCGTCCAGCCAGTCGAGCCCGGGGGCCGCCCCGGCGGTGTCCACGGCCGCGCAGCACACGGCGGCCGTGATGTGCTCGGCCAGCAGCTCGCGTCCGGAGCGCGGCGGCTGGAGGGGGAAGCCGCCGCCGGGCGGGAGGAGCGCGCCGTCCCCGCCGGGGACGGGCAGGGGGATCGCGCCCGCCTCGCGGGCGGCGCCGGCCCGGGCGGCCTCCTCGCGGGCGAGGTCGGCGCCGATCCGGGCGGCGAGCGCGTCGGCGCCGCCGCCGGACGGGGCGTCCGGGCCGCCCGGGCCGTGCGGGGCCGCCTCGCCGGCCAGCCGGTCGACCAGCTCGGCCAGCGTCGGGTTCCCGTCGGCCCGCAGCGCCGCGAAGAGACGGGCGGCCTCGGAACGCCAGATGCGGTCCACGACCTCCTCCGGGTACCCCTGCCAGTCCACCGGGGCCCAGTCGGGACCGGGCTCGGCCGGACCGCCGTGGAAGAGGCGCGCGGCCAGCAGGGAGACCTGGCGGTCCACCTCGCCGGGCTCCTCCAGCAGGTCGCAGGCGGGGCGCTCGCCCAGCCGGGTGGCGAAGCCCTCGGCCAGCCGGTCGCGCCGGGACAGCTCGGTGAGGGCGGAGACCACGCCGGCGTCCAGCCGGGCGGGCCAGCGCCCCGTGCGCCAGGCGGGCAGCGCGACCCGGGTCAGCAGCCGGTCCCAGCCGGCGTACGCCAGGCCCACCTGCTCCTGGGCGACGACCCGCAGGCCGTAGTCGACCGTCTGGGCCCGCACCGCGGCCGCGGCGGCGACCATGCGCTCCATCTCCGCGGCGTGGGAGGCCCCGGCGCGCAGCAGCAGCCGGGAGATCCAGCCGGTGAAGTCGTACGCGAGCCGCCTGGGCGCCGGGCCGCGGGCCGCCACGGCGACCGCGGCGGCGGCGTCCAGTCCGCGGACGAAGCGCCGCGCGGCGGCGATGTCCGGGTGGGCGGACGGGCCCGTGCCGGCCACGATCGGGGCGAGCAGCGCCCGCAGTTCGGCGACCCGCATCCACCACAGGAAGGGGGAGCCGACGACGAGCACGGGGGCGTCCGCGCCGCGTGCCGTGCCGGGGAGCGGCAGACGGCGGCCGCGGGTGGTGTGCGCCCGGTCCTCCAGCCAGCTGTCGCAGTCCGGCGTCAGGGCTATCGCCGAGGGCGCCGGGACGTCCAGCCGGTCGGCGAGATCGCGTATCAGCCGGTACAGGTCGGGGGCGGCCGACTCGTCGATCTGCACGGTGGGGCTGACCGCCGGGCGCGCCCGGGCGATCACGGCGGCCACGCCCGCGGCCGCGGCGAGCACCGGCACGGCGACGGCCGCGGCCGTCCAGCGCAGTGCGTCCCAGCCGTCGCCGCGGAGGTGGCCGGTGGCCCCTCCGGCCAGCAGGACGACCGCCGCGGCGGCGGGCAGCAGCGCGGCGCCCAGCGCGGCGCCGCGCACCCTCAGGACCGCCAGTGCGTGGTCGCGCGCCGAACGCGCGCCCGTCTCCGGTACCGCCACGAGTCGCTCACCCCCTTGCCGTTCCCCCGCGCCTGCCGTCACTCCCCCACTGTGGCACCGGCAGGCGGCACCGCAATGTGCGGTGGGCCACTTGCCGGAGCCGTCCGCGGGAACCCTAGTCGGCGCCTGCGGGGCCGTCAGCCGGATGAGGAAGCGGTCACTCGATGGAATGGCTTTGGGTAAAGCTGGGTGCGGAAATCCGCTCGCCGGGGTGTCCGGACGGGTGTCCGGACCGGGCGCCGGCTCAGGCCTCCCCGGCGGTCGTGGCGGTCGTAGCGGTCCCAGCGGTCCCAGCGGTCTCGGCCCCGGCGGCCTCGGCCGCGATGTCGCCGCGGTGGTGCGAACCGGCCAGCCGGATGCGGGCCACCGCCCGGTAGGCGTGCTCGCGCGCCTCGGCGAGACCGGCCCCGGTGGCCGTGACGGACAGGACCCGGCCGCCCGCGCTGACCACGCGTCCCTCCTCGTCCAGCCGGGTGCCGGCGTGGAGGACGTACGCGGTGGGGGCGTCCTTCCCGGCGACCTCCTCCAGGCCCTCGATCACGTCCCCCGTGCGGGGGGAGGCGGGGTAGCCCTCGGAGGCGACGACGACGGTGACGGCCGCGTCGTCGCTCCAGCGCAGCGGGGGGAACTCGGCCAGGGCGCCGGTGGCCGCCGCGTACAGCAGGCCGGACAGCGGGGTCTTCAGCCGGGCCAGGACGACCTGGGTCTCCGGGTCCCCGAAGCGCGCGTTGAACTCCACCACGCGCACCCCGCGCGAGGTGATGGCCAGACCCGCGTAGAGCAGCCCGGAGAAGGGGGTGCCGCGGCGGCGCATCTCGTCCACGGTGGGCTGCAGGACGGTGGCCAGCACCTCGTCGGCCAGCTTGGGGTCGGCCCAGGGCAGCGGCGAGTAGGCGCCCATGCCGCCGGTGTTGGGGCCCTCGTCGCCGTCGTGGGCACGCTTGAAGTCCTGGGCGGGCCGCAGCGGTACGACGCACTCGCCGTCGGTCACGGCGAACAGGGAGACCTCGGGGCCGTCCAGGTACTCCTCGATCACCACCTGCTCGCAGCCGCGGGCGTGGGCGCGGGCGGCCTCCAGGTCGGGGGTGACGACGACGCCCTTGCCCGCCGCCAGCCCGTCGTCCTTGACGACGTACGGAGGCCCGAAGGCGTCCAGCGCGCGGTCGGCCTCCTCGTCGGTGGTGCACACGTAGGAGCGGGCGGTGGGGACCCCGGCGGCGGCCATGACCTCCTTGGCGAACGCCTTGGAGCCCTCCAGCCGGGCGGCCTCGGCCGACGGGCCGAAGACGGCGATGCCGCGCCCGCGCACGGCGTCGGCCACCCCGGCCACCAGCGGGGCCTCCGGCCCCACCACGACGAGGTCGGCCTCCAGCCCGGCGGCCAGTTCGGCCACGGCCGGGCCGTCGAGCGCGTCGACGGAGTGCAGGGTCGCCACCTGGGCGATCCCGGCGTTGCCGGGCGCGCAGTGCAGCGAGGTGACGTCGGGATCGAGGGACAGGGAGCGGCACAGGGCGTGTTCGCGGGCGCCGCCGCCGATGACGAGGACCTTCACGCCCTGCACCCTATCCGCCCCTTCCCGGGCCCCGGCGGGCCTGCCCGGAGGGCGGACGGCGGGGGACCGCCGGGAGGCCGGCGGGCGCCTGCCGGACGCGGCCGGGGGACCGGTGTCGTCGGCATGGCGGCGGCGTGGTGGCGGGGCGTCGTCGGGGCGGCGGGGCGTCGTCGGTGGTCAGGGGCGCGGGACGGCAGCCGAAACACGCTTCTCACCCCATCGGGTGAGGAAAGCGGGGCCTGTATACCCAATCGGGATGCACGTATGGGCGGAAATACCGCGAAGGCCGAGAGGTCTCCCACTTTTGGGGGTAGGAAGGGGCACCGAGCGGTCCGAGGGAGGTCCGTCCGCGAATGGATCCGAGCGAGGGCTTTGTTGGGAGTGGCGGGTGAGTCAGCCGGAGATGCGCCCCGGAACGGGCGGCGGCACGGGCGGCGGCACGGGGCGGGGCGAGCACGGGGACCTGCTCGGGCGGCCGTTCCCCCTGGGGGACTGGGGCGAGCCCGCCGAGCGCCTGGACGAGCTGTACCGGTGGGTGGAGAACGGGGCACTGGAGGTCGTGGAGTGGTACCTGGCCGACCGGGCGCGCAAGCGCCGGTGGGCCAGGTCGCTGCGGGCGGGGACCGCCACGGGACTGGCGGCCGGGGGCGTGCTGCCGCTGCTGGAGCTGGCCGGCGGAGTGCGGGGCGCGGCCCTGTGGGCGTTCCCCGCGCTGCTGCTGGCGGCCGTGTGCGCGGGGTGCGACCGCTGGTTCGGGCTGACCTCGGGCTGGATGCGCGGCATCGCCACGGCGCAGGCGGTCCAGCGGCGGCTGGAGATGCTGCAGTACGACTGGGCGTCGGAGAGCGTGCGGGAGGTGCTCGGACCCACCGAGGGCACGGCGAGCGAGGCCGCCGAGCGGTGCCTGGGGGTGCTGCGGCGCTTCTCGGAGGACGTGACCGAGCTGGTGCGGGGCGAGACCGCCGCCTGGATGGTGGAGTTCCGCTCCGGTCCGGCGCCGCTGCACACCCAGTCGCTGACCTCCTCCGCCTGGAGCGCGCGCACCGCGCAGGCCGCCGCGCAGCCGTCCCGCTTCTCGATGCCGCCGGGCGTCCGGCCGAGCATGCCCCGGCAGCGGCCCCCGGAGGGGCCGCGCTGACGGCGGATGGCGGCGGATGGCGGCAGCCGGTGCCGCGTCAGCCGAAGAGGATCATGGAGCTCTGTGCCAGGCTCCGGGTGGCCGCGGCGTGCAGCCCCAGCCAGACGTGGCGCTCCCGCGCGAACGGCCCGCCGTCGTACGCGGGCGCGGCCGCCGGTTCCTCCAGCTCCGTGGGACGGTCCGGGGGCGTCGGGGCGGGGGGCGGGTTGGCGGGGTCGACGCCCAGGTGGGGGGCGACCGCCTCCAGCTCGCGCAGCAGCCCGTGGCTGGAGCCCAGCGGGCCGCCGCCGGCGAGGAGTTCGTCGTCGGACAGCGGGTGGGCGAAGTCGAGGGGGACGTACGCGCCGGCGTGGTCGTAGTGCCACACCAGGTGCGACTGCTGGGCCGTCGGGGCGAACATCTCCAGCAACTGCTCGTATTCGCCGCCGAGTTCGTCGACCGGAGTGACCTCCAGGCCGCAGAGCTGGAGCATATGGGCGCGGCGCAGGAGGTGCAGCGCGTCGTAGTCGAAGCCGGCGACCGGCGCCACGTCGCCCGACAGTCCGGGCATGTAGCCGTGGACGGGGACCGGCGGCAGCCCGGCGGCGCTCAGTGCCCTGTCGTAGGACGCGAGTTCCTCGGCGAAGGGGTTGTCGGGGCTGTGGCACAGCACGTCGACGAGCGGCACCAGCCAGAGGTCACAGGCCAACGGGTGCTCCAATACGGCGGGCGGCGGGTGGCGGGTGCGGAGCGGACTCCGGGCGCAACAGCGTAGTCGCTCATTCCAGCTTCTCCACGAGGGCGAGGCAGCGCTCGTCGCAGGCCGCGACGAGGCGCCCGGCCGCCGTGTCGTCCCCGCGCCCGACCGCTTCGGCCAGCTCGCGGTAGCCGGTCCACAGCAGCTCCCGCAGGCCGGGACGCTCGCGCAGGTGCGGCACGGCGAAGACCCAGCACTGCACGCGCAGCCGGTCCAGGAACTCGGTTATGTAGGGGTTGCCCATCAGTTCGCCCAGCTCCCGCCAGAAGCGCAGGTCGTAGCCGATGAGCACGTCCAGGTCCCCGGTACGGGCGGCCCGCTCGGCGGCCTCGGCACGGCGGCGCACCGAGACCAGCCGTCCGTCACCGGGGGCGGGCCGGTCCGGGCCGCCGGGTCCGCGGAAGACGCCCTCGGCGACCAGGGCGCGCGCCTGGACCATGGCCCGGTAGTCGGCGGGGGTGAAGACGTGGACACGGAAACCCCGGTGCTGCTCCACGTCCAGCAGGCCCTGCGCGGACAGGTCGACGAGCGCCTCGCGCACCGGTGTGGCGGAGACGCCGTACTGCTCGGCTATCTCCTTGACCGTGAAGCCCCGGCCGGCCGGGAGGCGCCCGGCGAGTACCTCGTCGCGCAGCGCGTCCGCGATCTGCGCGCGCAGTGTGCTGCGCTGGATCACGGGCGCCTCCTCACGGCTTCGAACGTCCGGGCGCCGGCGCCGTCCCTCATCCGCCCCCCCCTTTTTTCCGGGGGTCAGCCTAGCGCCCACCCTTTGACAGCATCCTGTCGAAGTGACAGCATGTTGTCATAAGCGCCCCGGCGATCGGCTCCGAGGAGAGCGCCATGGAACGCAGGACCGTGCACGTCGCCGTCTACGACACCTTCGCCGACTGGGAGATCCCCTACGCCACCACCGCCCTGACCGGCGCCGGACACCGTGTGGTGTACGTCGGCGAGAGCGGCGAGCCCGTGATCAGCATGGGCGGCATGCAGGTGTCGCCCGGCCTGTCCGTCGCCGACCTGCGGCCCGCCGAGAGCGCGCTGCTGATCCTGCCGGGAGCGGACGCCTGGGAGAAGGTGCTCCCGCCCTTCGCCGCGGCCGCCCGCGCCTTCCTGGAGGCCAAAGTGCCCGTGGCGGCCATCTGCGGGGCCGTGACCGGGCTGGCGAAGGAGGGGCTGCTCGACGACCGCCCCCACACCGGCGCCGCCGCCGAGGTGCTGGCCGCCACCGGCTACCGGGGCGGCGGCCACTACCGCGAGACCGACGCCTGCGCCGACGGGGACCTGATCACCGCCGGACCCACCGAGCCGGTGGCGTTCGCCCGCGAGATCCTGGCCCGGCTGGAGGTGTACCCGCCAAAGGTGCTGGACGCCTGGTTCCGGCTGTTCCGGCACTCCGACGCGAGCGCCTACGGGGTGCTGGCGGCCCATGAGGGCGCGAGCGGGGCGGCGTGAGCGCCCACGAGCTGCTGTCGGACACGGCACCGGCCGTCTTCCGGCTGAACGGGCAGTTCCTGTCCGCCGCCGAGCGGCTGGCCCGGCCCGCCGGGCTGACCGCCGCCTGGTGGCAGGTGCTCGGCGCGGTGCTGCGCGAGCCGCTGCCGGTGGCCGGCATAGCCCGCGCCATGGGCGTCACCCGGCAGAGCGTGCAGCGCGTGGCGGACCTGCTGGTCGAGCGCGGCCTGGCGGTGTACGAGCCCAACCCCGCGCACCGCCGCGCCAAACTGCTCGCCCCCACCGGGGAGGGCCGTGCGGCGGTGGACCGGATCACCCCCGGCCACGCGGAGTTCGCCGCGCGGCTGGGCGAGGCGCTGGGCGGCGAGGAGGCCTTCGCCGAGGTGCGCGACGCGCTGGAGCGGCTGTCGAAGGCGCTGGACGGCCTGGAGGCGCCGGGCGCGGACGGCACCGGCCCGACGGGGATGTGAGCGCGGGGCCGCGCATCGGCCCACGCATCGGTCCACGCATCGGTCCACGCATCGGGGGCCGCGCCGTCGAGTACGGCGCGGCCCCCGATGGGTGCGGTCGGCGGGAAGGGCCCCGGCCGGAGTTCCCCGGTCAGGTTTCCCCAGGCAGGTTTCCCCGGTCAGAGGAACGAGTTGATCTGGATCGTCTCGTCCCGGCCCGGGCCGACGCCGATGGCGGAGACCGGCGCGCCCGACATCTCCTCCAGCGCCTTCACATAGGCCTGCGCGTTCTTCGGCAGGTCGGAGAACTCCTTGGCCCCCGAGATGTCCTCGGACCAGCCCGGCAGCATCTCGTAGACCGGCTCGGCGTGGTGGAAGTCGGTCTGGTTGTAGGGCAGCTCGGTGACCCGCCGGCCGTCGATCTCGTAGGCGACGCAGACCGGGATGCTCTCCCAGCCGGTGAGCACGTCCAGCTTGGTGAGGAAGAAGTCGGTGAGCCCGTTGACGCGGGTGGCGTACCGGGCGATCACCGCGTCGAACCAGCCGCAGCGCCGGTCGCGGCCGGTGGTGACACCGCGCTCGCCGCCGATGGTGCGCAGCTTCTCGCCGTCCTCGTCGAACAGCTCGGTCGGGAACGGCCCGGCACCCACGCGGGTGGTGTACGCCTTGAGGATGCCGATGACCCGGTCGATCCTCGTCGGGCCCACCCCCGCGCCGGTGCAGGCGCCGCCGGCCGTCGGGTTGGAGGAGGTCACGAAGGGGTAGGTGCCGTGGTCCACGTCCAGCAGCGTGCCCTGACCGCCCTCGAAGAGGACGACCTTGTCCTGATCGAGCGCGTCGTTGAGCAGCAGGGTGGTGTCGCAGACGTAGCCGCGCAGCGCGTCCGCGTAGCCGAGCAGTTCCTCGACCACCTCCTCCACGGCGATGGCCCGGCGGTTGTAGAGCTTGGCGAGGATCTGGTTCTTCTGGTCGAGGGCCGCCTCGACCTTCTGCGTCAGGATCGACTCGTCGAAGAGGTCCTGGACGCGGATGCCCACGCGGTTGATCTTGTCCGCGTACGTCGGGCCGATGCCGCGGCCGGTGGTGCCGATCCTGCGCTTGCCCAGGAAGCGCTCGGTCACCTTGTCCATCGTGGTGTGGTACGGCGTGATCAGGTGCGCATTGCCGCTGATCAGCAGCTTGGACGTGTCCACGCCGCGCTCTTCGAGCCCGCTCAGCTCGGAGAGCAGGACCGCCGGATCCACCACGACGCCGTTTCCGATCACCGGGACGCAGCCCGGGGAGAGGATGCCGGAGGGGAGGAGGTGGAGCGCGTACTTCTGGTCGCCGACGACGACCGTGTGGCCGGCGTTGTTGCCGCCCTGGTAGCGCACCACGTAGTCCACCGAGCCACCGAGCAGGTCGGTGGCCTTCCCCTTGCCTTCATCACCCCACTGAGCGCCGAGCAGCACGAGTGCGGGCACAGGCGTACACCCCTTCCGGCCGGGGCATGTCCAACGTGCGTGTCGGCCGTGAACCGGACGCGCTGACAAGAACCGTCGGACCGGTGCCCCGAATCGACGAAACCCCTGGCCGCAACAGCGACAGGGGCTCTTGCACCGAGAGATTACCGGACTCCTCCGACGGGAGGCGAACGCGACGACCCCCGGCCGCACCCCCGCCGATCCCGCCGTCCGTACCCACCACAGCCAACTCCCGTCCGCGGCCGCCGATTCCGGCCGCCCCCGGTGGCCGCAGGCGGCCGGGACGACCTAAGGAAGGACCGAGGTGCCGGTTCCGCATCCACTGCTCGTGCTCGTCGACCCCCTCGCCCGCCGTACGGACGGGGAGTCCGTACGGATCGCCAGGGACGTACTGGCCGCGGGCTCCCCCGGAGTGAAGGTGTGCCTGCCGGACGGCCCCGAGGAGGCCGCGCGGGCGCTGGCCCGCCGGGGCCGCCGACGCCCGGTGGTGATAGGGGACGACCGGGCGCTGCTGCGGGCGGTGCGGCTGCTGCACCTGGAACGCGGGCTGGCGCACTGCGCGCTGTCGGTGGTGCCGGTGGGGCGGCCGGGATCGGTGGCGCTGACCGGGACGCTGGGGGTGCCGCTGGACGCGGTGCGGGCGGCGCGGACGGTGCTGGAGGGCCGGGAGAGACGCTTCGACCTGCTGATAGACGACAGCGGCGGGGTGGTGCTGGGGGACCTGCGCATCCCGCCGCTGCACGGGGAACGGGAGCGGCGGGGCGAACCGGGCGGTCCGTCGCGCGGGCCGCTGGGCCGCTGCCGCTCCCTGGTGCGCACTCTGGCCCGGCCCGCGCCCGGCCCCGGGGCGGCACGGCTGCGCGTCGAGGCCGACGGGGTGCTGCTGACCGACCTCGACAGCCCGGTGGAGCGGGTCTCGCTCACCCCGGGCGGCGGTCTGGTGGACGTGGTCGTGCGGCGGCGCCCGGAGGACGGCCCGGTGCGGGCGCGGGCCCGCACGGTCACGGTCTCGGGGCCGCACTTCCGCTACCGCGCCGACGCGGTGGTCTCCGGTCCCGTCCTCACCCGCACCTGGACGGCGCACCCCTCGGCGCTGCGCCTGACCGTGCCGCCGGCCGACCCTCCGGTCGTGCCGCCGGGCGTACCGCCCCAGCGGCCCTCGCCCGCCTGAGGCCGCCCCGGGTTCCCGGGAGCCGGGCGGGCGCACCGGCCGGGCGCCTCAGGAGGGTGCGGAGTCCCCGCCGTGGGCGGCCTCGCGGTGGGCGTGCCAGCGGTCCAGCATCATGGCCAGCTCCCGCCGTATGAAGTCGAAGAACTCCGCCGTCTCGGCTATGCGGCGGCCCGCCGGGGTGTCGGGGCCGACGGCCTTGAGGCCCTGGTCGAAGGTGGCACTCCAGCGCCCGAGCAGCGCGTCGCGGTCGGTCATCGCCTCGTACCAGGCGTCCGCGTGCACCCGGTAGCGCTCCCGGCGCGAGCCCGGTTCCCGTTCGCGGGTGACCAGATGGACCTGGGAGAGGTAGCGGATGGCGCCGGAGACGGCGGCCGGGCTGATCCGCAGGCGCTCGGAGAGCTCGGCGGAGCCGAGGGTGCCGGAGTCCTCGGTCAGCAGGCAGGCGAAGACCCGCGAGGCCATGCGCTGCATGCCCGCCTCGGTCAGCTCGGCGGCGAAACGCTCGACGAACTCGGCGACCTCGGGGCCGTAGGGCCGCGTGTGCGGGCCGACGGCCCGCTCACTCGACTCGTTCGGCTCGTTCGGCTGTTCACTCACCACCACGGGCCCCATCCTTCCAGGCCACGAGCGCCTGGGCCATCCTGGCCGTTTTCTGTCTTCACAAATTTCTGAAATTAGAGTAACTTCGCAGGCATGACCAAGGCAACCACCGCCATCTCGGTCTCCGGTCTCGTGAAGACCTTCGGCCGCACCCGTGCGCTCGACGGACTCGACCTGCACGTCGAGACCGGCGAGGTCCACGGCTTCCTCGGGCCCAACGGCTCGGGGAAGTCCACCACCATCCGCGTCCTGCTGGGCCTGCTGCGCGCCGACTCCGGCACCACCCGGCTGCTGGACGGCGACCCCTGGCGGGACGCCGTCGAACTCCACCGCCGCGTCGCCTACGTGCCCGGCGACGTGACCCTGTGGCGCAACCTCTCCGGGGGCGAGGTCATCGACCTCTACGGGCGGCTGCGCGGCGGGCTCGACACCCGGCGCCGCGGCGAGCTGCTGGAGCGCTTCGAGCTCGACCCCACCAAGAAGGGCCGCACCTACTCCAAGGGCAACCGGCAGAAGGTCGCCCTCGTCGCCGCCTTCGCCTCCGACGTGGAGCTGCTGATCCTGGACGAACCGACCTCCGGGCTCGACCCGCTGATGGAGGGGGTCTTCCGGGACTGCGTCGCCGAGGAGCGCGACCGGGGACGGACGGTGCTGCTGTCCAGCCACATCCTCAGCGAGGTCGAGGCGCTGTGCGACCGGGTGAGCATCATCCGCCGGGGCGTCACCGTCGAGAGCGGGTCGCTCACCGACCTGCGGCACCTGACCCGCACCTCCGTCAGCGCGGAGCTGGCGGACGAGCCGGACGGGCTGTCCGGCCTGCCCGGCGTCCACGACCTGTCCGTGCGGGGCCGCCGGGTGCGGCTCCAGGTGGACACCGACAAGCTGGACGGTGTGCTGCGGCGGCTCGCGGAGACCGGCGTGCGGAGCCTGACCAGCACCCCGCCCACCCTGGAGGAGCTCTTTCTGCGGCACTACCAGGACGAGCCGGGGAAGCCGGGGGGCCTTGGGAACGGCGCCGCGGCCGACGGCGAGGAGGTCGTGGCGTCATGACCGCCGTCGCCCAGCCGGCGGCGGCCGCCCGCCGCGACGGCTCCCGCCGCGACCTGGCCGGCACCGGCACGCTGCTGCGGCTCGCGCTGCGCCGCGACCGTGTGCTGATCCCGGTGTGGGTCCTGCTGCTGACCGTGCTCGCCGTGCAGAACGCCGCGGCGGTCGAGCAGTTCTACCCCACCGCCGCCGAACGCGCCGAACTGGTCGCCTCGATGAACGCCAACACCTCGATGCGCGCGGTGTACGGCCCGGCCTTCAGCAGTTCCCTGGGCGGTCTGGCCGTCTGGGAGATGCTCACCATCGGCAGCGTGCTCATCGCCATCATGAGCATGATCATCGTGGTGCGGCACACCCGCGAGGAGGAGGAGACCGGCCGCCAGGAGCTGATCTCCGCCGCGATGGTGGGCCGCCGCGCCCCTCTCACCTCCGCCCTGCTGGCCGCGGCGATCGCGAACTCGGCCGTCGCCGCCCTCGTCGCGCTCGGCCTGACGGGCGTCGGACTGCCCGCGGGCGGATCACTGGTCACCGGGCTCGCCCTGGGCGGCACCGGACTGGTCTTCGCCGCGGTCGCCGCCCTGGCCGCGCAGCTCACCGAGAGCGCCCGGCTCGCCAAGGGGCTGACCGGCGCCGTACTGGGCGCCGCCTTCGTGCTGCGGGCCGCCGGGGACTCCGGCACCACCGACGGCTCCTCCCCACTGGCCTGGGCCTCCCCACTGGCCTGGGCGCGCAACGCACGGCCGTTCGCCGATGAACGGCCCTGGGTGCTGCTGCTGTCCCTGGGCCTGGCGGCGGCGGTCACGGCCGCCGCGTACGAGCTGGCCGGGCGGCGCGACATCGGCGCGAGCTTCCTGGCCACCCGGCCCGGACCGGCCGCCGGCCGGATCAACGGCCCCTACGGACTGGCCTGGCGGCTCCAGCGCGGCTCGCTGCTGGGCTGGGGCACCGGACTGGTGCTCGCGGGGCTGGTCTTCGGCGCCATGGCCGAGGGGGCGGGCGACCTGCTCGGCGACAACGAGCAGAGCCGCGAGATCATCGAGCGGATGGGCGGCGCCTCGGGCATCACCGACGCCTTCCTCGCCGCCATGGCCGGGCTGTTCGGCATGATCACCGCGGTCTACGCGGTGGGCGCGGTCCTGCGGATGCGCGGCGAGGAGACCTCCGAGCGCGCCGAGCCGATCCTGGCCGGCGCGGTGCCCCGGCTGCGCTGGGCGGCCGGCCATCTGCTCTTCGCCTTCGCCGGATCGGCCGTCCTGCTCGCTGCCTGCGGTCTGGCCATGGGGGCGGGCTACGGACTGGCCGCCGGGGAGCCGGGTGCGGTGTGGCGGGTGACCGGCGCGGTCCTCGCGCAGGCGCCGGCGGTGTGGGCGCTCGCCGCGGTGGCGGTGCTGCTCCTGGGCGCCGTGCCCGGGGCGGCCGCGGCGGCGTGGGGGCTGGTCGGCGGCGCGCTCGTCATCGGCTGGCTCGGCCCCGCGCTGGACCTGCCCCGGGCGGTCATGAACCTCACCCCGTTCACGCATCTGCCCAAGCTGCCGGGCGGGGATCCGGCCGCGGCGCCGTACCTGTGGATACTGCTGGCCGCGGCGGTGCTGACGGCGGCGGGGCTCGCCGCGTTCCGCCGCCGCGACATCGGCTGAGGCACCGGCGGGGCACCGTACGGGGCGGGCCGGGCCGGGGCCCGTTCCGCCCCGTACGGCCCGTTCCGCCGTACGGGGCAGCCGCGTCATCCCCTCGCACCAACCGGGGATGCGGGGCGGCGGGGACGCTGCTCGCATGGGGGCGACGTGCACCCGAACGCAGCGGAGGTCGCCGCCATGCACTCCCCCCGTCCCCGCGCCCACGCCCCCGTCCGCCTCCGGTGCCGCCGCGCCCGCCGTACGCTGGCCGCCGGTACGGCCGCCGCCGCCCTGGCGCTGGCGGCCGCTCCCACCGCCGCGTCCGCCGCATCCGCCGCGGAGGGCGGGGAGGGGGGCGGCGGGCCGGGCACCGGCCAGGAGCTCACCCTCACCCCCGCCCGCGCGGGCGGGGACGGAGGAAGGGCCCTCGGCGTACGCGCCGTGTGCGAGGCGGGCGGCGCGGGCGGTGTCGTCTCCTCCCCCGCCTTCGAGCGGACCGTCGCGCTCGAACGCGCCGACGACCGTCCCGCCCTGGAGAGACACGCCACCGCCCCTCTGCGGGAGGGACTGGCCGTCGGCGGCAGCTATCCCGTGGTCGCGGTCTGCGGCACCGGGGAACTGCTGTCCGCCTCCTTCACGCACACCGGTGTCGCCGCGGAACCCGGCGCCGGATCGTCCCCGGCGGCGGCCTTCGGCGGGGCGGCGGGGCTGGCTGGACTGACGGGGCTGGCAGGGCTGGCAGGGCTGGCGGCCGGCGCGGTGCTCCTGCGCCACCGCGTCGGCGCCCTGTCCGCGGCACACCGACTGCGCCGGATCGGCGGCCGGCGGGCCGGTGCCGGGCGGATCAGCGGCCGGCCTTGATCCGGTCGTCCTGGAGCGAGGTCAGCCGCAGGACGACCAGGATCGCCAGCACCGTGGCGGGCACGGTCAGGAAGCCGGAGAGGACCGTGAGGGCCGCGCTGCCCTGCGCCTGGTCGACGGTCTCGGCCTCGTACCACGGCTCGTAGTTGAGGATCCCGACGATCATGCCGGCCAGCCACATCGTCCACCAGCCGTTGAGCAGGCCGCGGTTGCTGCTCCGGCGGGGGCCGTACCAGGTGGTACGGGTCGAGGTGGGGTCGCTGTGGTCGCAGACGTCGTTGATGATCTGCTTGGGCATGAAGAACCAGATCACCGGCACCAGCCAGGAGCCGATCGCCCATCCTTGGTGATAACGGATCTGTCCGGGTGCGAACACCTCGGCGTTCGCCCGGACCCGCCAGAACCACACCAGCCACAGCACGATCACCGGCAACTGGAACAGGGCGGAGAGGGCCGCCATCACCTCGGTGGTGTTCCGCAGGGAGTCGTGGTCGATGGCCACGTACTTCAGGGAAGCCCCCTCGTGGAGGCCGTCCAGCTCCCCGTAGACCCGGAAGTCCAGCACGAGCTGCACCAGCGTGCACAGCAGCAGGGCGCTCAGCCCGGCGCTCAGCACGAGGGACAGCGTGCGCGCCGAGCGTGCGACGCCGGGGCGCGCGGCGCCGCCGGGCGCGGGGTAGGGGGCGGTGACCGGGGGCGGGGGCGTGGAGTTCCACGGCCGGGGCGCCTGCCGCGCGTACGGCGCGGCGGCCGGTCCCGACGGATACGCGGGCTGGGGCGGCACGGTCGGCGGAACGGGCGTCGTGTACCCCGGCACGGCCCCCGGCGCGAGTCCCATGTGCGGCGCGGGCGTGCCCGGTGAGACGGGCGGCGCGGACGGAGCCGAACCCGCCGCGGCCCCGGGCCGCGCGAGGGCGCTCGCCGCCGCTTCCGGGTCCTCGCTGTCCAGCAGCCGCACCGCGTGGCGGCCGAGCTGGGCCAGCACCTCGCCCGGCAGCCAGGTCCCGCCGGACGGCGTGTGTGCCGCGACACGGGCGGCCAGAGCGTCCAGGGAGGGCCGGCCGGCCGGGGCCTTGACCAGGCAGTCCGCCACCAGTTCGCGCAGCGGCCCGGACAGGCCGGTCAGGTCGGGCTCCTCCTCCGCGATGCGGAACAGCAGCGCGTGGAAGCCGCTGTCGGCGGTGCCGAACGGCATCCGCCCGGTCGCCGCGTAGGCGAGCACCGCGCCGAGGCAGAACACGTCGCCGGCCGGGGTGACCCGCTCACCGCGCACCTGCTCGGGCGACATGAAGCCCGGCGAGCCGATGACGGCTCCGGTCTGCGTCAGCCCGCTCCCGGTCACGGAGTCCAGGGCGCGGGCGATGCCGAAGTCGATCACCTTCGGCCCGTCGATGGTGACCAGCACGTTCGAGGGCTTCAGGTCGCGGTGCACCAGCTCCGCGCCGTGGATCGCGCGCAGCGCCTCGATCAGCCCGGCGGCCAGCGCGTACACCGAGCGCTCGGGCAGCGGCCCGTAGTCCTCGTCCACCACCTCCTGCAGCGACGGCCCGGCGATGTAGCCGGTGGCCACCCAGGGGGTCGCGGCGTCGGTGTCGGCGTCCAGCACCGGAGCCGTCCACTGGCCGCCGACCCGCCGCGCGGCGTTGACCTCCTTGGCGAAGCGCTCGCGGAAGGAGGGCCGGCCGGCCAGCTCCTCCTGGACGACCTTCACCGCGACCGTACGGCCGCGTTCGGAACGCGCCAGGTAGACCCGGCCCATCCCGCCCGCGCCCAGTCTGCCCAGCAACCTGTACGCGCCGATCCAGCGCGGGTCACCGTCCCCCAGTGGTTCCATCGCGCGCGGCTCCTCCCCGTTCACCTCGTCCGTCGAGAATAGAGGTGCGGACGCACACCGGTGACGACGGCAACCGATCCGTGACCGGTTCCCTCGCGCCAGGACCGGGAGCGGGACCGGGCGCGGGAGCGGGAGCGGGCCGGACGCTTCAGCCTCCGGGGACGACGAGCCCCGACTCGTAGGCGAAGACGGCCGCCTGGGTGCGGTCGCGCAGCCCCAGCTTGACCAGCACCCGGCTGACGTGCGTCTTCACGGTGGACTCGGCGACGACGAGGCGGTCGGCGATCTCGCCGTTGGACAGGCCCCGGGCGACGAGCGCGAGCACCTGCGTCTCGCGCTCGGTCAGATCCCCGATGCGCTCCCTGAGCGGGGTACGCGGACCGGCGGAGGCCGAGAGCCGGGAGAACTCCGCGATCAGCCGCCGGGTGACCGTCGGCGCGAGCAGCGCCTCGCCGGCCGCCACCGTCCGCACCCCGTCGGCCAGTTGACCGGCGGAGGCGTCCTTGAGCAGGAAGCCGCTCGCCCCGGCGCGCAGCGCCTGGTAGACGTACTCGTCCAGGTCGTAGGTGGTCAGGATCAGCACCCTGGCGGCCGAGCCGGAGGCGCAGATCTCGCGGGTGGCCTCCAGCCCGTTGACCACGGGCATGCGGATGTCCATCAGCACGACGTCCGGTTCCAGTCCGGCGACCGCCTCCACGGCCTCGCGCCCGTTGACCGCCTCGCCGACGACCTCCATGTCCGGCTGGGCGTTCAGCAGGACGGAGAAGCCCTCGCGGACCATCATCTGGTCGTCGGTGATCACCACCCGGATCACGGCGCGTCCTTCCGGGGCCCGGCCCCCGGTGCGGCATCCGGTGCGGCATCCGGCCCGTCGTTCGGTGCGGCGTCCGATGCGGTGCCCGATGCGGTGTCGGGCTCCACCGGCAGGAACGCCTCCACCGCGAAGCCGCCGTCCTCGGTCTCCTCCGCCGTCAGCTCGCCCCCGAGCATCGCCGCGCGCTCCCGCATCCCCATCAGCCCGTGCCCGGATCCCTGGGACGCCTTCACCAGGCCGTCCGGCGGCCCGTTGACGATCCGCAGGCCGAGCCCGACCGGTACGTAGCCCAGCTCCACCCGGGCGCTCGCGCCGGGCGCGTGGCGCAGGGCGTTGCTCAGCGCCTCCTGCACGATGCGGTACGCGGACAGCTCCACCCCCTGCGGCAGCGGCCGCTGCCTCCCGGTGGTCACCGACTCCACCTCCAGCCCGGCCCGGCGCACGTTCTCCAGCAGGTCGCCGAGATCGGTGAGGGTGGGCTGCGGCGCCTCGGGGCCCCAGTCGTCCAGGTCGCCCGGCAGATCGGCCCGGACGACGCCCAGGACGCGACGCAGCTCGGTCAGGGCCGTCACCGCGTTCCGGCGGATGCCGGCCAGCGCCGCCACCAGTTCCTCGGGCGGGTCCTGGACGCGGTAGGGGGCCGCCTCGGCCTGGATGGCGACCACCGACATGTGATGGGCCACCACATCGTGCAGCTCGCGGGCGATGGTGGTGCGCTCCTCCAGCAGGGTGCGCCGGGACCGCTCCTCCTCCACCACCGCGACCTGCTCGACGACCTGCCGCCGCGAGTCGCGCCAGCCGCGCACGGCGAGCAGCAGGGTGAGGGCGATCCCCGAGACCACCGTCATGGCGAAGGCGACCGCGGCGCCCCGGTGGGGGTCCGTCGCGGCGGCGAGCCCGCCGGCCAGCGCGGTCAGCAGCCACATGTGGACCGAGGTCCGGGGCCCGGTGCGGGCGGCGACGACCAGCAGCACCACCAGATGCGCCACGAAGGAGACGCCCGTCCAGGGCCAGGCGACCCATACTCCGGGGGCGACGGCCGCCGTGAAGAGCATGCCGCCGAGCGACAGCCAGAAGGCACCGATCGGCCGGAATATCAGCACGACCAGCGGCACGCCGAGGAACAGCGCCCGGACGAAACTTCCGTCACTGGAGTAGGAGTTGACGACCTCGATGAACATCAGCAGCAGCGCCAGGCCCACCAGGGCCAGGTGCGGCAGCCGGCGTGCCGGGCCGCGCAGGGCGGCGGGCAGCGGGCGCAGCAGGCGGTGGTCCCCGGGCAGCGGGGGCAGCGGCCGGAAGGCGAAGGCCCCGGTCAGCAGGTCCGCGCGCAGGTCGTGCAGGGCGTCGCGGGCCATCCGCAGCTCGGTGGGCTGCCGGGAGCCGCCGGTCGTCCCGGTGGCCGCCGTCTTCGTCGCGGCGGTTTTCGCGGTGTCTGTCACGGTGACGACACTAGGGACCGCGGGCGCCGGAGTCGTCCGCCCGCGGTCGCATCCTCAGAGGTCCGTCTCAGGTACTACAGGCCCGGGCGTCTCACGCCCGCGTACCGCACCAACTCCCGTGCCGCCAAAGCGAAGGCCGCCGTGCCCGGGGTGACGGGCGCGTAGTGGCCGGTGCCGGGCAGCTCGGTGAGCCGGGCGGCCGGCCGGGCGGCGGCATAGCGGCGGGACAGCTCGACGGGCACGTCCGCGTCCTCGGTGCCGTGCAGCAGCACCACGGGAGCCGCCCCGGGGTCCGGCGGCGGCAGCGATATCGGGTCCGCTTCGGCCAGCCGGGCCGCGAGGTGCTCCTCACCGCCCAGCAGCTCGGCCACCGCGCCGCCGCTCAGGCCCAGTTCATGGGCGCGGGCGAGGTCGGCGACCGGGGCGACGGCGACCACCGGGCACCGCGCCAGGCCCCGGGAGGCCGCCCACAGGGCGAGGTGGCCGCCCGCCGAGTGCCCGGCCAGCGCCCGCAGCTCCCCCACCCCGCGCAGATGCTCCAGGGCGGCGCCGACGTCGTCGAACGTACCCGGCAGGCCGCCGCCCCCGCCGACGCGCCGGTACTCCACCAGCGCCACCCGCAGCCCGTACCCGCCGGCCAGCTCGGCGGCGAGCGGGGACAGATGGGCGCGGTCGTACGCCTCCCGCCAGAAGCCGCCGTGCAGGACGGCCACCAGGGGCGCGCCGGGCGGGCCGTACAGGTCGATCGCCTGCGAGGGGTGGGAGCCGTAGCGCTCGCCGGCGGACGGCGCCACCGGGGCCAGGCCCAGCAGCGCCGCCTCCTCCGCCCCGCCCGCGGCCGCCGTCTCAGGCATCGCGCTCCGCCAGCACCTCGCCGAGGACCCGGGCGGCCAGCTCGGCGTCGGCGAAGGACGTGTACAGCGGGGTGAAGCCGAAGCGCAGCACGTCCGGGCGGCGGAAGTCGCCCACCACGCCGCGCGCGACCAGCTCCGCCATCACCTCCCCGGCGTCCGCGCAGCGCAGCGCGACCTGGCTGCCGCGCCGGGCGTGCTCGGCCGGGGTCACGGACTCCACCCGCCCGGCGGGTACACAGCTCTCCACACAGCGCAGGAAGAAGTCCGTCAGGGCCAGGCTCTTGGCGCGTACGGCCGCCACGTCCACCCCGTCCCAGACCTTCAGCGCCTCCTCCAGCGCCAGCATGGACAGGATGTCCGGCGTACCGACCCGGCCGCGCCGCGCGCCGTCGGCGGGCTCGTACTCCGGGGTCATGCCGAACGGGTCGGCGTGCGAGTGCCAGCCGGGCAGCGGGGAGTCGAAGCGCGGCTGGAGACCACTGCGGACGTAGAGGTACGCCGGGGCGCCGGGGCCGCCGTTGAGGTACTTGTACGTGCAGCCGACGGCCAGGTCCACGCCGTGCTCGTCCAGCCCGACCGGGAGGGCGCCCGCGCTGTGGCACAGGTCCCACACCGTGTACGCCCCCGCCTCGTGGGCGGCGGCGGTGATGCCGGGCAGGTCGTGGAGTTCGCCGGTGCGGTAGTCGACGTGGTTGACCAGCACGGCGGCGGTGCGCGGGCCCACCGAGCCGGGGATGCCCCCGGCCGGGATCGCACGGACCGCGGCGCCGGTCAGCCGGGCCGCGGAGGCGGCGATGTAGCCGTCGGTGGGGAAGGTGGTGGCGTCCACCAGCAGATCGGTGCGGGCCGGGTTGTCCTCACGGGCCATCCGGATCGCGGCGACCACCGCCTTGAGGACGTTGACGCTGGTGGAGTCGCCCGCCACGATCTGGCCGGGCGCGGCGCCGACGATCGGGGCGATCAGATCGCCGACCCGCTCGGGCGCGGTCCACCAGCCGGACTCGGTCCAGGACCGGATCCGCAGCCGCCCCCACTCGCGCTCCACCACGTCGGCGACGCGTGCGGGCACGGAACGGGGCAGTGCGCCGAGGGAGTTGCCGTCGAGGTAGACGACGCGCTCGCCCTTCTCGTCCTCCAGGACGAAGGCGTCGCGTCGGCCGGCCAGACCGTCGGCGGCGTCGAGCTTCGCGGCCTCCTCGCGTAGGGCGGTGTTCCCGGGGGTGTTTCCGCGGGTGTCCCCGGCTGCGTTTCCGGCTGCGTTCTCGGAGGCGTTCTCGGAGGCGTTCTCGGTTGCTTCAGACATAGCTGCGGGCCGTCCAGAGCTCGGGGAAGACGTTCTTGCGGGCGCGCTTCTCCAGCCAGGCCACACCCGCGGAACCACCGGTGCCCTGTTTGGAGCCCATCGCGCGGCGGGTGGCCACCAGATGGTCGTTGCGCCAGCGCCAGACCTGCTCGGCCACCTCGGTCAGCGCCTCGCCCAGGCGCAGCAGCTCGCTGCCGGGGTCGCCGGAGTAGATCCGCGCCCAGACCTGCTCCACCCGCGGATGGGGCTCGTACCGCTGCGAGACGTCCCGGCCGGTGACCTCCTCGGGGATGTCCTCGCCGCGGCGGGCGAGATAGCGCAGCACCTCGTCGTACAGGCTCGGCTCGTGCAGCGCCTTCTCCAGCTCGTCGTACACGCGCGGCGCGCCGCGGTGCGGGACGAGCATGGACGCGGACTTCTCCCCGAGCATGAACTCCATGCGCCGGTACATCGCGGACTGGAAGCCGGACCCCTCGCCGAGGGCACCGCGGTAGGCGTTGAACTGCGCCGGGGTGAGGTGGGCCAGGGGCTCCCAGGAGGCGTTGAGCGAGAGCATCTCGTACACCGAGCGCTTGAGCGCCTCCAGCGCGGTGCGGGGGTCGTCCGCGCGCAGCGCCCGGGAGGCGACCGTCCACTCGTGGACGATGACGGTGAACCACAGCTCCATCACCTGTGTGGTCACCAGGAAGGACATCTCTCCGGGGTCGTCGGAGAGGGGGTGCTGGAGGTGGGTGAGGACGTCCGCCCTGACGTAGTCCTCGTACGGGGTGGTGCCCGCGAAGTCGAGGTTCGGGTTCTCCGAACCGTTCTCGGCTCCGGGGCCGGTTCCGGACTGCGCTCCGGTCGGCTGTGACGTCCTGGACGGTTCTGACGACTCTGACGGCATGGCTGTTCTCTGTTCTCCTCGCGCGCTCGCCCGGGGTCGCCGGGCCTTCTCCGCAGATCATCGGTTCGGGACCCGGCGACGGCAAGGGCCGATCGGGAGGGATCTCCCGTCAGAGGGTGTCTCCCGTCAGGAGAACTGTCGGGAGAGTTGTCGGGAGAGCTGTCGGGAGAACTCTCAGGAGAGCGTCGCCGCCGCGGTGGGCGAGCTCTCCTTCAGGAAGGTGTTGCAGCGCTCGTACTCCTCCTGCTCGCCGATGGCCTGGGCGGCGCGGGCGAGAGCGTGCAGGGCGCGCAGGAAGCCCCTGTTCGGCTCGTGCTCGAAGGGGATCGGGCCGTGTCCCTTCCAGCCGCTGCGGCGCAGGGCGTCCAGGCCGCGGTGGTAGCCGGTGCGGGCGTACGCGTACGACTCGACCGTGCGTCCGGCCGTGAAGGCATCGTCCGCGAGCTGTGCCCAGGCCAGGGAGGAGGTCGGGTGCTTCGCGGCGACCTCGGCGGGCGAGGTGCCCGAGGCGAGCAGCTCACGCGGCTCGGGATCGTCGGGAAGGTGGGTCGGGGGCGGTCCCCCGAGCAGGTTCTCGTGAATGGCCATGGCCCCAGTCTGCACGCTCGCCGCCGATGTGCGGAGGGCGGCGTGCGGAGGCGATCGCGGAGGGCGGTACGCGGCGAGCCCGGTGCCCGGCGGGTGCCGGGTACCGGGCTCGTGTCCGTCCGCGTCCCCCGCCCGGGCCCGGGCGGCCGTACAGGAGGCCGCACGGGGAGGCCGCACGGGGAGACGCGGGTGCTACCTCATCGGGTGTTACTTCATGCGGGTGCCGGTGGAGCGCAGGTCGGCGCACGCCTTGGCGACGCGCTCGGCCATGCTCTTCTCGGCCAGCTTGCCCCAGCTGCGCGGGTCGTAGGTCTTCTTGTCACCGACCTCGCCGTCCACCTTCAGCACACCGTCGTAGTTGCGGAACATGTGGTCCGCGACGGGGCGGGTGAACGCGTACTGGGTGTCGGTGTCGAGGTTCATCTTCACCACGCCGTTGTCCAGCGCGGTGGCGATCTCCTGCTCGGTGGAGCCGGAGCCGCCGTGGAAGACGAAGTCGAACGGGTTCTGCTTGCCGAACTTGGCGGCCACGCCCTCCTGGAGGTCCTTCAGCAGCTCGGGGCGGAGCACGACGTTGCCCGGCTTGTAGACGCCGTGGACGTTACCGAAGGAGGCGGCCAGCAGATAGCGGCCCTTCTCGCCCAGGCCCAGGGCCTCGGCGGTGCGGATGGCGTCGTCGACGGTGGTGTACAGCTCGTCGTTGATCTCGTGGCTGACACCGTCCTCCTCGCCACCGGTCGGGGTGATCTCGACCTCGAGGATGATCTTCGCGGCAGCGGCGGCGGCCAGCAGCTCCTGGGCGATCTCCAGGTTGTCGGCCAGGGTCTCGGCCGAGCCGTCCCACATGTGGGACTGGAACAGCGGGTTCATGCCCGCCTCGACGCGCTTGCGGGAGAGCTCCAGCAGCGGGCGTACGTAGCCGTCCAGCTTGCCCTTGGGGCAGTGGTCGGTGTGCAGCGCGATGTTGACCGGGTACTTCTCGGCGACGATGTGCGCGAACTCGGCCAGCGCGACCGCACCGGTCACCATGTCCTTGCTGTACTGGCCGCCCAGGAACTCGGCGCCGCCGGTGGAGATCTGGATGATGCCGTCGCTCTCCGCCTCGGCGAAACCGCGCAGCGCGGCGTGCAGCGTCTGCGTCGAGGTCACATTGATGGCGGGGTAGGCGAACCTGCCTGCCTTCGCCCTGTCGAGCATCTCGTTGTAGACCTCGGGGGTTGCGATGGGCATCTGTCCGCTCCTTGATGGTGTGCGAAGCTCTACGGCTCTGGTGTGGGTCAACGGAACGACGTCATCGTCGTCCCCATCCTCCCAGACGTGTGAGGTTGCTCCACCCCCGCGTCCGGGGGGCGGGACGGGAGTCCGGAGAGGGACCGGTTCGCGTACCGCGCCCGGCCGGGGACCGGCCGGGCGCGGGTTGGATTCACCCCCACACCGCCGGCCGGGCCACAGAGAGTCACCGTTTCACGTGAAACAGTGACCCTCACGGACCTCTCCGGTTGCCCCGCGAGGTTTGCACTGAGCGGGAACCGGAGTCGGAACCGAGGCCGGCGGAGGAAGGGGTCAGGACAGGTCCAGGTCCTCCAGCCCGTACGCCTGGTAGTACGGCAGTCCCGCCTTCTCGATCGCCGGAGCCGCGCCTCGCTCGACGATGACCGCCACGCCCACGACCTCCGCACCGGCCTCCCGCAGCGCCTCGACGGCAGTGAGGACCGAGCCGCCCGTGGTGGAGGTGTCCTCGACCGCCAGCACCCTGCGGCCCGCCACGTCCGGCCCCTCGATCCGGCGCTGGAGGCCATGGGCCTTGCCCGCCTTGCGGACGACGAACGCGTCCAGCTTCCGGCCGCGCGCGGCGGCGGCGTGCAGCATCGCGGTGGCCACCGGGTCGGCGCCGAGAGTCAGGCCTCCCACCGCGTCGTACTCGACGTCGGCGGTCAGATCGAGCAGCACCTGCCCGACCAGCGGAGCCGCCTCGGCGTCCAGGGTGATCCGGCGGAGATCGACGTAGTAGTCGGCCTCCTTGCCGGAGGAGAGGGTCACCCTGCCGTGGACCACGGCCTTGTCCTTGATCTGCTGCAGAAGCTTCTCGCGCGCGTCGCTCATGCCGATGAGCCTAAGCCAGCCCCGCAGCGCCTCCGCGCCGCTCCCCTCGGCCCCGGCTCTACGCCGGCTCTACGCCGGCCTGCGCCACGACCAGACCGTGGAGACCTCCAGCGGGTCGATGGGCGTGACCAGGCGCGGGTGGGAGTTGAGCCCGTCGGGCGGGCCGGTCTGCGGCTCCACGCAGACGGCCTCGGGCTGCTCGTCGTAGACGACCACCCACTCGGCGCGGCTGGTGACCTTCAGCTCCAGCTCACCCGGCCAGGTCAGCGTCACATCCACCCCGTCCGGCATGCCGAAGCAGTCGTCCCAGGGGCCCGGACGCGGCTCGGTGCGGCGGCCGGTGGGGATGTGGTCCTCGCCGCGCTCCTCCTGCCAGGCGGGCGCGAAGTCCAGCGTCACGTCCTGCCCGCCCTGCCCCAGGTTGCGCAGGAACCAGGGGTGCCAGCCGGCCTGCGCCGGGAAGGAGTCCCCGGCCGTCTCCACACCCAGCGTGAGGGTGAGCCCGCCGCCGTCCTCTGCCAGTTCCACCACCTGGGTCACCCGGCCGGGCCAGGGCCAGGGGTCGGTGAGGTCGTGGTAGAAGGACGCGGTCCGCCCGTCGCTGCGGACGGTGTGCCAGGGAGCGGTCCGCACGGTGCCGTGGATGGCGTGCTCCCCGGCGGTCACGGGAAGCTGGTACCGCTCGCCGCCGTTGAGGAATCGCCCCTGCCGGGTCCGCCCGCACCAGGGCACCATCACGAACGCGCCGTACCGCTCACCCTGCCTCAGCACCTCCGTACCGTCGATGCGCAGGGAGGAGATCCGGCAGCCGCGCGCCGGGTCGACGGTCACCTCGGTGCCGCCGGCTCGCAGACGGACTCCGCTGTCTGTGTCTTGGGCATCATGGACAGTCACATCCATGACCTTAACCGCGAGAGCCGGGGCCAACCGCGATCTTCAGCGCCGGCGCCGCAGCACACGGCCCACCACGACCGCCGAGGCCACCGCCAGCGCCGCCGCCGGGGCGGCCCAGCGCAGCACCGCCGCGGCCGGGGAGACCTCCTCGGGTGGGGGCACGGGGGCGTAGCGGCCGCGCGGCGGGGCGTGGTCGACCTCCTCGGCGCTGCGTCCGATCATCGTCCGGCGGGCGTGGGCCGCTTCGGCGGCGGACCGCGACTCCTCGTCCAGTTCGTCGACGAGGTCGTCGGTGAGCCCGCCGCCCTCGAACTCCCCGCCGCCGAAACCGTCCTCGCTCGACGGGTCCAGCGAGGAGGGCGGAACCTCGACGTCGAAGACCCCCCGGGCCCGGGCCTCCTCGGCCGGGACGTCCGGGACGCCGGGCTCCTCCGGCTCCCCCGCCTTCCCGGTGCTTCCCGCGCTTCCGGCGTCCCCGCCGTTCCTGGCGTCCGCGGAGCCGGGCGTCTCGGGTGCGGGGATGCCCGGGATCACGGGCTCGTTGTCGTCGGGCTCGCCGATCCCGCCGGGCGTGGCGACCGTACCCGCGGCCTCCACCGGGGAGACCGGATCGGCCGCCATGCCGGCGGCCAGCTCACCGCCGAAACGGTCCAGCAGCCGACGGCCGGCGGCAGCCCGCTGCTTCTCCTCGAACTCCGTGATCCGGCCGCTGCCGCGCAGCTTCCCGGTGCAGAGAAGCACGGTGCCCTCGCCGTCGTCGGCCGGGCGCGGCACGATCGTCAGGGCCAGCTCCACCGAGCCGTCGCCCCTGGCCTCGGAGCCCTCTCCGCGGACCGTGCAGGCACCGCCCTCGCCGCCCTCACCGCCTTCGCCACTTTCGCCGTCCGTGTCATGCGTGTCGTGCGTCAGGCGCAGGCTGCCGCGGTAGGTGATGCTGGAGCCGCCGATCCGCACCCGCAGCCGCCCCCGGACGACCGCGCCGTCCCCGGCGCCGCCGGGCACCGCGTCCGGGGTCTCGGGTTCCGGTGCCTCGGGTTCCAGGGCTTCGGGCTGGAGCCCCGGCACACAGCGCACGACGCGCTCCGGCTCGGCGAGCGCCGCCCGCACGGCCGCGGCAGTGAACGGAACGTACACCTCATGCTCCATGGGGCGGAGCCTACCCAGTACCTCCCCCGCCAGTGCCCGCTCCGTACGGGCGTCGGCACGTCGTGCTCCGCGCGCCCCTCGTCCCTCGCCTCCCGCCCTCTTCGCCCGGACGCGTCCTCAGTCCCGGTAGCGGGGGTGCGTCAGAGTGGAGGGCCGCAGGCCGGCGATACGGTTCTGCTCCGCGCGAGCCTCGGCGCGGCGCAGGTCCGCCGCGCCGAAGGCGCGCGGGGCCGGGCCGCCCGGCCCGAGGGCGAGCGGCGGCGGGGCGCCGTGCGCCGCCAGCACGAAGCCCCAGTCGCCTGGCCGTTCCCGGCCGCCCGCGGCCGTACCGTCGCGCTCCTGCGGGCGGCCGGGAACGGCGGTGGAGCCGGACAGCCGCCCGTCCACCGCGTAGGGCGCGGTGCGCAGGCCCGCGGTCCGCAGCGTGGTCTCGACCGTCCAGTACGTGCGGGGGCGTTCTCCGGCCGGTCCCGCGTGCACCACCAGCCGTCCCCGCTCCGACAGCGCCCGCGCGGCCAGCCCGAAGAACTCCTGCGAGTACAGCCGGGAGCTGTCCGAGGCGCCGGGATCGGGCAGATCGGAGACGATCACGTCGTACGGCGGCCGGCCGGAGTCCGGCCGGGAGCGCAGCCAGTCGAAGGCGTCCCCCTTCTCCACCCGCACCCGCGGGTCGTCCAGCGAACGGCGGTTGAGGCGGCCGAGCACCGGGTCGGTGCGGGCCAGTTCCACGACACCGGGGTCGAGTTCCACCACCGTCGCCGACTCCACCCCCGGGTGGCGCAGCACCTCGCGCAGGGCCAGTCCGTCACCGCCGCCCAGGACCAGCACCCTGCCGTGCGGGCCGGCCGCCATCGCGGGGTGGACCAGCGCCTCGTGGTAGCGCCGCTCGTCCCCGCCGCACACCCGCAGCCGGCCGTCGAGGAACATCCCGAAACCGGCCGGCTCGCCTGCGCCGGAGTGCCGGACGCCCTCGGTGAGCACGATCTCCTGGACGGCGGTGTTCCGCACCGCCCGCACCTCGCCGCCGTACACCGCCCGGCGTGCGGCCTGCTCGAAGGAGTCGACGACGGCGATGCCGGTGACCAGCAGTGCCACCACCAGTGCGTTGACGAGCAGCAGTGCGCGGCGCGAGCGGGGCGACAGGTCGCCGCGGAACAGCCACAGCACCAGCACGCCGCCCGCGACGGCGTTCACCGTCCCGACCGCCAGGGCTCCCGGGAGCTGGCCCATCAGCGGGAGGAGCAGGAAGGGGAAGGCGAGCCCGCCGACGAGGGCGCCCACGTAGTCCGCGGCGAACAGGTCGGCGACCGCGCCGCCGGCGTCCTGTTCCCGGATCCGCTGGATGAGGGTCATCAGCAGCGGCATCTCGGCGCCGATGAGCACCCCGATGACCAGCGAGAAACCGATCAGCACCGCCACCGAGCCGCCGACCCAGGCGAAGTAGGCGTACAGCGCCATCGCCGAGCCTCCGCCGACCAGTGCCAGCAGCGCCTCGACGATCCCGAACCCGGCCGCGGCGCGGGTGCGCAGCCGCTTGGCGAGCAGCGATCCCAGGCCCATGGCGAAGACCATCACCGACAGCACGACGGAGGTGTGGGTGACGGAGTCGCCGGCCAGATGGGAGCCGAGTGCGACGAGTTCGAGTTCGTAGACGAGACCGCAGGCGGCGCAGACGAAGACCGCGGCGAGGACGAGGAACCGTCCGGCCCCGGGCGGTACGGGCAGCCGTGCGGGCTCCTGCGACGGCTCCTGCGGCGGCTCCTGCGACGGGGCCCGCGGCGGCTCCTTCCGGGGCGGCGAGGACCCCGACACCCCCGCCGGTACGGAAGCGGGCGTTTCGATCATGTCGGGAACGCTACGGGACGCCTCCCGCGAGTCCTGTCACCCACACAGGTGCAATGAACCGCACATGCGCGCGAACCGACACCCTCTGATCCGGCGTACGGCGCGTACATCCCGGCCGGAGCGCGGAGCGCGTCGAGGGCGCGCGGCAGATCCGGGGCGCGCGTCGCATATCCGCGTACGCCCCGTACCCGTACCCGTACCGGCCGCGCCGGGATCACACGCCCACCCGCTCCGGTTCCCGCACGCGCACCCCCACTCTGGTGTGGGTCACGACGAGCCGCCGCTCCTGCGGGTAGGCGTGCCAGGTCCGCCAGTGCGTCTGGCCGCCGCGCCGCTGGACCAGCAGGGCGGTGAAGGCGTTCGGGTTGCCGGGGAAGGTGCCGGCCAGCCCGTGCGGGTGATCCGCGACGAGCGCGAGCAGCTCCTGGGCGCGCCCCGTGAAGGAGCCGCCGGGGAGCGTCTCGACACGTGCCGCGAACGCGTACTCCCAGTCGTCCATCCGTTTCGACACCCCCAGCGGCAGCGGTGTCCTGCTGCCGGGGATGCACGCCACGGTCTCCGAGCAGAAGATGCCGCCCGCGTCTGCGAGCAGCACCTGGTGCGATGCGCCGAGCAGTCTCAACTGGACTGCCGTTCCCTGGAGTTCGAGATCCAGTCTCGCCAGGGCCGGCATGGGGTCGCGCCCGAGTGCCCAGGCGAGGTCACCGGCGCGGGTGTCGGTGTACGGGGTCTTGAGATCGGTGAGCATGGGTCGGCTCCGCAACGCAGTGAGGGCGGGCCGACTCAGCCCCCTGGAACAGGGCCCCGAAGGGGGACAGGGATGCTGCCTGCCGCCGGCTCGCGCCCACGTGAGGTCCGGGTACATCAGTCACCGAACCACGGAATGTGCGGCTCCTACAGGCTTTTTACTCACCTTCGTCTGTTTTCCATACCAGCGGGGGCCTAGTGGGTCAGATGTTCTCCCCGTTGAACTGCAACCGCCGTACGGGTGAATGGCGTCAGGCGCCTCCGCATCCCCCGCCGCCACCGCCGCACCCACCGCCACCACCGCCACCGCACGACGAACCGCCGTCGTGCGAACCGCCGTCGTGGTAGCCGCCGGGGGCTCCGGTCCACACCCCCAGAGCTCCCCCGCCGACGCTCCGCCGGGTGCGGCGACTCCCTCTCGTGACCGCGCCGACCGCCACCACGGCCAGCACCAGGACCAGAACCATGCAGATGATGACGACCGCCGTCATGGCATCCCCCTCATGTCCCCTCGTCTCCCCCGTGCCCGCACATCCCCCGCGCGGGCTTGAGGTCACGATCCCCCCGCGCCGCCCGCGTCAAAGCGGAGTTGAGGAAGTCCAGAGCTTCCGGGCGGTGGCCGGGGCGCCGTTCCCGCCGGGGTCGGCCCGGCGCCGCTCAGTCCCCTCCGCCTCCTCCACCGCATCCGCCACCCGAGTCGCCACCCGAACCACCGTCCGAACCGCCGTCCCCCCACCAGCCGCTGTCACCGCCGCCGGACGAACCGCCCCTGCGGCCCCCGGCCGCCCGGCGCCCGCCCCGCAGGGCCGGAACGACCACCGCCAGGACCAGCAGCACCATGAACACGGCGAGACCGCCGACCAACCACCCCACCACGACACCCCTCTCCAGCGCCCCCGCCGGGGCCGCCGTCACGACATCCGCAGCAAAGCACGGGCGGGGGGAGTTGAGGAAGCCGGGCACCGGGCGGAGGATGGCCGCCATGACCTCCACCGGACGACCGCTGCTCAACCGCCGCCTGGCCGGGTTCGGCACGACGGTCTTCGCCGAGATGTCGGCGCTGGCCGTCCGGACCGGATCGATCAACCTGGGCCAGGGCTTCCCCGACACCGACGGGCCCGAACAGGTCCGCGAGGCCGCCGTGCGCGCCCTGCGGGAGGGCAAGGGCAACCAGTACCCGCCCGGCCCCGGCGTCCCGGAGCTGCGCGCCGCGATCGCCGACCACCAGCGGCGCTTTTACGGCCTGGAGTACGACCCCGACACCGAGGTCCTCGTCACCGC
>NZ_FOSG01000012.1 GCF_900114215.1 Streptomyces mangrovi
CCACCACCTCCGCGAAGATCGTGGTGGCGGGCGGGTTCGGCGTGGGCAAGACGACCTTCGTGGGCGCCGTGTCGGAGATCAACCCGCTGCGCACCGAAGCCGTGATGACCGCCGCGTCCGCCGGGATCGACGACCTGACGCACACCGCAGACAAGACCACCACCACGGTGGCGATGGACTTCGGCCGTATCACGCTGGACCAGGACCTGATCCTGTACCTGTTCGGTACGCCGGGCCAGGACCGGTTCTGGTTCATGTGGGACGATCTGGTACGCGGCGCGATCGGCGCGGTGGTGCTGGTGGACACCCGCCGACTGGCGGACTGCTTCCCGGCGGTGGACTACTTCGAGAACTCGGGTCTGCCGTTCGTGATCGCGCTGAACGGGTTCGACGGGCATCAGCCGTACACGCCGGACGAGGTGCGCGAGGCGCTGCAGATCGGTCCGGACGCGCCGATCATCACCACCGACGCGCGGCACCGGGCGGAGGCGAAGAGCGCGCTGATCACGCTGGTCGAGCACGCGCTCATGGCACGCCTGCGCTGAACATCTCTGCGCCGGGCGGTCAAAAGAGTCTCCTCCCCGCTTCCCACGCTACCCGGGAGCGACACCTCCACACATGCGCACGGCAGGGCCCCGCACACCGCGAGTGTGCGGGGCTTACCCTTGAGTGTCATCTCCCACCCGCGATCAACGAGGGGCAGCACCACCCGTGCGCATCGCCAGATTCTCCATCGACGGCAACGTCGCGTTCGGAGTCGTGGAAGGGGACGCCGGCAGTGGCGACGGCCCTGTCCTCGACATCATCAAGGGCCACCCCTTCGCCGAGTTCGAGCGCTCGGGCAAGAGGGTCCCCCTGGACAAGGTGCGGCTGCTGCCGCCCGTGCTCCCGAACAAGGTGGTGGCCATCGGGCGCAACTACGCCGAGCACGCGGCGGAGATGGGCGGCGAGGTCCCCGAGGTGCCGGTCGCGTTCTTCAAGCCCTCCACCTCGGTGATCGGCCCCGGCGACCCGATCGTCTACCCCTCCTTCTCCCACGAGGTGCACCACGAGGCCGAGCTGGCCGTGGTCATCGGCCGGATGTGCAGCCAGGTGCCCCGGGAGCGGGTGGCGGACGTGATCCTCGGCTACACCTGCGCCAACGACGTCACCGCCCGTGACGTCCAGCGCACCGAGTCCCAGTGGGCCCGGGCCAAGGGCTTCGACAGCTCCTGCCCGCTGGGCCCGTGGGTGGTCACCGACGTCGACCCGGCGGACCTGGCCGTCATGTGCACCGTCAACGGCGAGCAGCGGCAGCTCGGCCGCACCGGCCAGATGGTGCGCTCGGTGGAGGACCTGGTCGTCCACATCACCGAGGCGATGACACTGCTCCCCGGGGACGTCATCCTCACCGGCACCCCGGCGGGCGTCGGCCCCATCAACGTCGGCGACGAGGTCGCCGTCACCATCGAAGGCATCGGCACTCTCACCAACAAGGTGATCAAGCGTGGCTAGCGCATCTGACGTACGCGTACGGTTCTGTCCCTCGCCGACCGGCAACCCACATGTGGGCCTGGTCCGCACCGCCCTGTTCAACTGGGCGTTCGCCCGGCACCACGGCGGCACCCTGGTCTTCCGCATCGAGGACACCGACGCGGCCCGCGACTCCGAGGAGTCCTACGAACTGCTGCTGGACTCGATGCGCTGGCTGGGTCTGTCCTGGGACGAGGGCCCCGCGGCGTTCGACAGCGCCTCCGGCACGGGCGGCGGCCCGCACGCCCCCTACCGCCAGTCGCAGCGCCTGGACATCTACGCCGACGTCGCGCGGAAACTGATGGAGGCCGGCCACGCCTACCGCTGCTACTGCACCGCCGAGGAGCTGGAGGAGCGGCGCGAGGCCGCACGCAAGGCCGGGAAGCCCTCCGGCTACGACGGCAAGTGCCGCACCCTCAGCGAGGAGCGCAAGGCCGAGTACGAGGCCGGAGGCCGCGCCTCCATCGTCCGCTTCCGGATGCCGGACGAGGCGATCACCTTCACCGACCTGGTACGCGGCGAGCTGACCTTCGCCCCGGAGAACGTCACCGACTACGGCATCGTCCGCGCCAACGGCGCCCCGCTGTACACGCTGGTCAACCCGGTCGACGACGCCCTGATGGAGATCACCCACGTCCTGCGCGGCGAGGACCTGCTCTCCTCCACCCCCCGCCAGATCGCGCTGTACCGGGCGCTGGCGGAGATCGGCGTCGGCAACGGGAGCACGCCTGAGTTCGGGCACCTGCCGTATGTGATGGGGGAGGGCAACAAGAAGCTCTCCAAGCGCGACCCGCAGTCCTCGCTCAACCTCTACCGCGAGCGCGGCTTCCTCCCCGAGGGCCTGCTCAACTACCTGGCCCTGCTGGGCTGGTCGATCGCCGAGGACCGGGACATCTTCTCGCTGGAGGAGATGGTCGCCGCCTTCGAGATCGGCGAGGTCAACGCCAACCCGGCGCGCTTCGACATCAAGAAGTGCGAGGCCATCAACGCCGTCCACATCCGGGACCTGGACACCAAGGAGTTCGTCGCCCGCTGCGAGCCGTGGCTGACCGCCCCGCACGCGCCCTGGGCGCCCGAGAACTTCGACCGCGCCGCCTTCGAAGCGCTCGCGCCCCTGGCCCAGACCCGTCTGACGGTCCTGTCCGACATCACCGCCAACGTCGACTTCCTCTTCCTGGACGAGCCGGTCGAGGACGAGGCGGCCTGGACCAAGGCCATGAAGCCCGGCGCGGACGCCCTGCTGCGCACCGCGCGGGCCAAGCTGACCGAGGCGGAGTGGAACGCCGAGGCACTCAAGGCGGCCGTCCTGGCCGCCGGCGAGGAGCACGGGCTCAAGCTCGGCAAGGCCCAGGCCCCGGTCCGCGTCGCCGTCACCGGCCGCACCGTCGGCCTGCCCCTGTTCGAGTCCCTGGAGGTCCTGGGCCGGGAGCGCACCCTGGCCCGCGTGGACACCGCCCTGGCCAAGCTGGAGGCCGCCGCGCAGGCGTGAGCCGTCGACGAGGGGCGTGGAAAACCCTGTGGGAGAGGCCGGGAGCTCTGCTCCCGGCCTCTCCGGGCTCGTAGGGCGGACCCCGGGGGCCCCGATCCTTCACCCGTCGTGGTCACGTCGCGTGCGGGAACGGTGTCCGCGGCGGGTGTCTCCGGCCGCCGGCGACCCGGCGGGAACTCGTTTTGGAGCACGGGCTTCGATCGGGTAATGTTCTTCCCGTCGCCAGGCGGAACGGGCCGAAAGGCCGGAGACGCAAGGCGGTCACCAGGACAAAAGTTCCACAAGAGCTTGAGTTCCGGTGGGGTATGGTGTAATTGGCAGCACGACTGATTCTGGTTCAGTTAGTCTAGGTTCGAGTCCTGGTACCCCAGCGTGATCTTCCCAGCAAGATCCAGGCCCCCGTTGTGTAGCGGCCTAGCACGCCGCCCTCTCAAGGCGGTAGCGCCGGTTCGAATCCGGTCGGGGGTACTCGCGGTCCTTCGGGACCGCTGCTGGGCCCCCGTTGTGTAGCGGCCTAGCACGCCGCCCTCTCAAGGCGGTAGCGCCGGTTCGAATCCGGTCGGGGGTACAAGAACGAGGAGGGGCCCTCCGCTTCGGCGGAGGGCCCCTCCTCGTTGCTTCGCCGGTGCGTCCGCGCGGTCATCGCGGCAGGCGCATCGGCGGGGCGTTTCAGCCGCCGTTGCGGCGCAGCGCCTCGGTGAGGCGGCCGGCCGCCTCCACGATCGCCTGGGCGTGCATCCGGCCCGGGTGGCGGGTCAGGCGCTCGATCGGGCCCGAGACCGACACCGCCGCCACCACGCGGTTGGACGGGCCGCGTACCGGCGCCGAGACCGAGGCGACGCCGGGCTCGCGCTCGCCGATGGACTGGGCCCAGCCACGCCGCCGCACTCCCGAGAGGGCCGTCGCCGTGAAACGGGCGCCCTGCAGCCCTCGGTGCAGCCGCTCCGGCTCCTCCCAGGCCATCAGGATCTGGGCCGCCGAGCCGGCCTTCATCGGGAGGGTGGAGCCGACCGGCACTGTGTCCCGCAGTCCGGACAGCCGTTCCGCCGCGGCGACGCAGATCCGCATGTCCCCCTGGCGGCGGTAGAGCTGGGCGCTCTCCCCGGTGATGTCGCGCAGGTGCGTGAGCACCGGGCCCGCCGAGGCGAGCAGCCTGTCCTCGCCCGCGGCGGCGGCCAGCTCGGCCAGCCGCGGACCCAGGATGAAACGGCCCTGCATGTCGCGGGCCACGAAGCGGTGGTGTTCCAGTGCCACCGCGAGCCGGTGCGCCGTGGGGCGCGCGAGCCCGGTCGCTCCGACCAGCCCGGCGAGGGTGGCCGGACCGGACTCCAGAGCGCTCAATACCAGAGCCGCCTTGTCGAGTACGCCGACGCCGCTAGAGTTGTCCATGCAACGATATTCGCGTCTCACATTACGAAACGCAAGTTCCTTTTCCCCGTGAACCCGCCAAGCTGGGGTGACAGTCGCCACCCCGCCCTTGCGGAGGCGGCGGCACGGATGTCGAGACGAGGCCGGCAGTGCGGCCGGTCGGAGGGAAAGCGATGGGACGGACACTCGCGGAGAAGGTCTGGGACGACCACGTCGTCCGGCGCGCGGAAGGCGAGCCCGACCTCCTCTTCATCGACCTGCACCTGCTGCACGAGGTCACCAGCCCCCAGGCGTTCGACGGGCTGCGCAAGAACGGGCGCCGGGTGCGGCGCACCGACCTCACCATCGCCACCGAGGACCACAACACCCCCACCCTCGACATCGACAAGCCCATCGCCGACCCCGTCTCGCGCACCCAGCTGGAGACGCTGCGCAAGAACTGCGCGGAGTTCGGAGTGCGGCTGCACCCGCTGGGCGACGTCGAGCAGGGCGTCGTCCACGTCGTGGGGCCGCAGCTGGGGCTGACCCAGCCGGGCATGACGGTGGTCTGCGGCGACAGCCACACCTCCACGCACGGCGCCTTCGGCGCGCTGGCGTTCGGCATCGGCACCAGCCAGGTCGAGCACGTGCTGGCCACCCAGACCCTGCCGATGGCGCCCTTCAGGACCATGGCGGTCACGGTCAACGGCGAGCTGCCCGAGGGGGTGACGGCCAAGGACCTGATCCTGGCGATCATCGCCCGGATCGGCACCGGCGGCGGACAGGGCTATGTGATCGAGTACCGCGGCGAGGCCATCGAGAAGCTGTCGATGGAGGCGCGGATGACCATCTGCAACATGTCCATCGAGGCCGGCGCCCGCGCGGGCATGATCGCTCCGGACGACACCACCTTCGCCTATCTGGAGGGGCGCGAGCACGCGCCCAAGGGCGCCGACTGGGACGCGGCCGTGGAGTACTGGCGCACCCTGCGCACCGACTCCGGCGCCGTCTTCGACCACGAGGTGGTCATCGAGGCGTCCGAGCTGGCGCCGTTCGTGACCTGGGGCACCAACCCCGGCCAGGGCGCGCCGCTGAGCGCGAGCGTGCCGGACCCGGCGTCCTTCACCGACCCCAGCGAGAAGCTGGCCGCCGAGAACGCGCTGAAGTACATGGGCCTGACCGCCGGGCAGCCGCTGCGCGAGATCGCCGTGGACACCGTGTTCGTCGGCTCGTGCACCAACGGCCGTATCGAGGACCTGCGCGCGGCAGCCGCCCTGCTCCGGGGCCGGAAGGTCGCCGACGGGGTGCGGATGCTGGTGGTGCCCGGCTCGGTACGGGTGGCGCTGCAGGCCGTCGAGGAGGGCCTGGACAAGGTGTTCACCGAGGCCGGCGCCGAGTGGCGGCACGCGGGCTGCTCGATGTGCCTGGGCATGAACCCCGACCAGCTCAAGCCCGGTGAGCGCTCCGCGTCCACCTCCAACCGCAACTTCGAGGGCAGGCAGGGCAAGGGTGGCCGTACCCATCTGGTCTCCCCGCAGGTGGCCGCCGCCACCGCGGTCCTGGGCCATCTGGCCTCGCCCGCCGACCTGTCCGATGTACGCGAGCCCGCGGGAGTCTGAGGAAAAGCCATGGAAGCCTTCACCACCCACACCGGCCGCGCCGTCCCGCTGCGCCGCTCCAACGTCGACACCGACCAGATCATCCCCGCGCACTGGCTGAAGAAGGTCACCCGCGACGGCTTCGAGGACGGTCTGTTCGAGGCCTGGCGCAAGGACGAGGAGTTCATCCTCAACCGGCCGGAGCGGCAGGGCGCCACCGTGCTGGTGGCCGGGCCCGACTTCGGCACCGGCTCCTCGCGCGAGCACGCCGTCTGGGCGCTGCAGAACTACGGCTTCAAGACCGTGATCTCCTCCCGCTTCGCCGACATCTTCCGCGGCAACTCGCTGAAGAACGGTCTGCTGACCGTCGTCCTGCCGCAGCGAACCGTGGACGCGCTGTGGGAGCTGACGGAGGCCGACCCGACGGTCGAGATCACCGTCGACCTGGTGGCCCGCAAGGTCACAGCGCCCGGCGTCGAGGCGGACTTCGAACTGGACGAGAACGCCCGCTGGCGGCTGCTGGAGGGGCTGGACGACATCAGCATCACCCTGCGCCACGAGGAGGACATCGCCGCGTACGAGGCGAAGCGTCCCTCCTTCAAACCGCGGACGCTCACCGTCTGACGACCGGCACTTCGGCGACCGCCCGCCGCGGCGGACGTACGCGCACCCCTTCGAGCGCCCCCGGCTCCACGAGCCGGGGGCGCTCCGGCGTACGGGCGGACGTACGGGGGGAAGGGGAGGAAGGGGGGAAGGGAAGAAAGGGCCAAGTGCCCTGCCGCCGCGCACGGTTGCCTCACCCGTACGGGTCCGCCCGCGGCGTGTTGGGGCCGGCCGGGGCGACAACTCACCCCCAATGGCACAATCGGTGCATGGACAGCGACGGCCAACTTCCCCTCTACGACCTCGTCGCCGACCGGCTGAAGGACGCGCACACCATGGTGCGTGCGATGCAAGTGCCCGATGACGTACGGGCGGCGCTCGCCCGCAGGCTCCTCGCCGTCACGGCCGCCGCGAAGCACGACCTGGCCGGTGCGGCACGCCGGCTGGACCGGCTGATGGAGGACATCGGGACCGGCGACGGCCTCCTCCCCGGAGAACGGGAGGACCGGCGCGCGGACCGAAGTGCGTGATGGTCTATTTCGTTGCGACACAAGGGTGATTCGCACGTTTCGCGTTTGATTTGCGGTAAATATCTGCCTAACGTGCGAAAAAGCTTGGACAGATTCGTTCCGGCAATGCCTCCGAAGGGGAAGACGTGAACAAGGCGCAGCTCGTTGAAGCAATTGCCGACAAGCTCGGCGGACGGCAGCAGGCCGCCGACGCGGTCGATGTGGTGCTGGACGCGATCGTCCGTGCGGTCGTCGCCGGCGACCGGGTCTCGGTCACCGGTTTCGGCTCGTTCGAGAAGGTCGAGCGCCCGGCCCGCTACGCCCGCAACCCGCAGACCGGCGAGCGCGTCAGGGTCAAGAAGACCTCCGTTCCGCGTTTCCGCGCCGGCCAGGGCTTCAAGGACCTGGTCAGCGGCGCCAAGAAACTCCCCAAGGGCGGCGAGGTGGCCGTGAAGAAGGCACCCAAGGGCAGCCTCTCGGGCGGAGCCGGCGCCACCACCCGCAAGGCGGCCGCCAAGAAGGCCGCCGCCAAGAAGTCGGCTCCGGCGAAGAAGGCCGCCGCGAAGAAGACCGCGGCGAAGAAGTCCACCGCCAAGAAGACGACGGCCAAGGCCACCCCGGCGAAGAAGGCGGCGGCGAAGAAGTCCACCGCCAAGAAGACGGCCGGAAAGAAGAGCGCCGGAAAGGCCGTCGCCAAGAAGGCGCCCGCCAAGAAGGCCCCCGGCCGCAGGACCTCGGCGCGCAAGAGGGCGGCGACCCGCAGGAAGTGAGCCGGGCACACGGACATGCGGTGACCGCGCCGGGCCGGACTCCAGCGGAGCCCGGCCCGCGGTCCGTTCAGGGGCCGCGGGCCGCAGGCGTCCGCCCGTCCGCCCCCCCGTCCGCCCGGCTCGTCTAGGCTCGGCGCCATGCAGGCCACCGCGTACACCTATGACCCCGCGACCCGCAGCGGCAGCGTGCTCCTCGACGACGGCACACCCCTCCCCTTCGACGCCGAGGCGTTCGACGCGGGGGGCCTGCGGCTGCTGCGCCCGGGCCAGCGGGTGCGGATCGAGACCGAGACCGAGACTTCGGCCGGAACCGGAACCGGAACCGGAACCGGCGCCGAGGGCGGGCGGCGCCGGATCACGCTGGTGACGCTGCAGACGTTCTGAGCGTGTGAGGGCCCACTCCCAGGGCCAGTGCCGCGGCCAGATCCTCACCGGTGTCCACGTCCCGCCGGACGCTGTCCACCCCGGACAGCGTGATCTCCGCCGCGCCGGAACGCAGATGACGGGCGCGCGAGGCGCCTCCGAAGGCCGGGGCCAGTGCCGCGCCGCCGGACGCGGCGAGCAGCGTGGTGCCGACCCCGGCGGCATCGGCCAGGAAGGCCCGGCGGTGCGCCCGTGCCGCATCCAGCACCCGGGCCAGTTCCGCGGGGCGCAGGGCGGGCAGATCGGCGTTGAGCGCGGCCACCGGTGCGCCGGGGTGATTTGACCGTACGGCCGCCTCGCCGTGCTCCAGCGCGGCGTTCAGCCCGGCGCCCGGCGCGTCCGGCACGATCCGCGCCCCCAGGGCGGCCAGTTCCGCCCCCGCGCGCGGATCGTCCGTGACGATCACCACACCCCCCACCGCCGCGCAGGCCAGTGCCGCGGTGACGGTGTCCTGGGCGAAGGCCAGGGCCAGTGCGGGCCGCAGTCCCCTCCCCACCGCCGGGGCCAGCCTGTTCTTCGCCAGCGCCAGGGGCTTGAGAGGCACCACCAGGGTCCACCCCCGGGCCGCCGCGGCCCGCGCCGCCGTCTCGTCGTGGTGCATCGGCACCATTCTCACCCGCCCCGGAGCCGCCCGGGGCTTCGCGGGGTTACGGTGTGCTCGACAGGGCGACGACCCGGGGCGACACTTGTGCGGTTGTTCCCCGGCGGCGCGTGCCGCAGCAGGCAAGAGGAGATGGTGTCCGGGTGTCCCGCCGCAGAATCGGCTTCTGGTACCGCTTTGCCGCGGTTTTGGCGAAACCGCCCCTGGTGGTGCTGTTCAAGCGGGACTGGCGCGGAATGGAGCATATTCCTCAAGAGGGCGGATTCATCACCGTGGTGAATCACAACTCCTATCTGGATCCGCTCTCCTACGCCCACTACCAGTACAACACCGGTCGCGTCCCCCGTTTCCTGGCCAAGAACTCCCTGTTCAAGGGTGGGTTCGTGGGCGCGGTGATGCGCGGCACCGGGCAGATCCCCGTCTACCGCGAGACCGCCGACGCCGTGAGTGCCTTCCGCGCCGCTGTCGAGGCGATCGACAAGGGCGAGTGCGTGGCGTTCTACCCCGAGGGCACCCTCACCCGCGACCCGGACATGTGGCCGATGGAGGGCAAGACCGGCGCCGCCCGCGTCGCCCTGATCACCAGGGCGCCCGTCATCCCCGTCGCGCAGTGGGGCGCCAACGAGGCCGTGCCGCCGTACGCGGGGATCAAGAAGATCCGGTTCTTCCCGCGCAAAACGCTGAAGGTGCTGGCCGGACCGCCCGTCGACCTGTCGCGGTTCTACGACCGCGAACCCACCGCGGAACTGCTGCGCGAGGTCACCGGCGTCATCATGGACGCGATCACGCAGCTGCTGGCCGAGGTGCGCGGCGAGCCCGCGCCCGCCCAGCGCTACGACCGCCGACGGATGCTTCCGCGGGGCCGGCGCGAACCCGGTGCGAGGACGGCCGTGGCAGGCGAGCCCGCGGGACGCGCCGCCGGCGAGGAGGCGGCCGTCGGCCAGGAGCCCGTCGGCCGGGTGGCAGCCGAGGGAGAGAGCGCGTGACGCGAGTCGCCGTCTACGGCACCGGATCCTGGGGCACCGCCTTCGCGATGGTGCTCGCCGACGCCGGCTGCGAGGTGACCCTGTGGGGCCGCCGCGCGGAGCTGGCCGAGGCGGTCAACACCACCCGCACCAACCCCGACTACCTGCCGGGGGTCGTCCTTCCCGAGGCCGTGCGCGCCACCACCGACCCCGCCGAGGCCGCGGCCGGGGCCCACTTCACGGTGCTGGCCGTGCCCTCCCAGACCCTGCGCGGGAACCTCTCGGCCTGGAAGCCGCTGCTGCCGCCGGACACCGTGCTCGTCTCCCTGATGAAGGGCGTCGAACTCGGCACCGCCAAGCGGATGAGCGAGGTGATCGAGGAGGTCGCCGGGGCCGGCCCGGACCGGATCGCCGTACTGTCCGGTCCCAACCTCGCCCGCGAGATCGCCGAGCGGCAGCCCGCCGCCTCCGTCGTCGCCTGCCGCGACGAGGAGGTGGCCCGCGGGCTCCAGGCCGCCTGCCACACCCCCTACTTCCGCCCCTACACCAACACCGACGTCGTCGGCTGCGAACTGGGCGGGGCGGTGAAGAACGTCATCGCGCTGGCGGTCGGCATCGCCGACGGCATGGGCCTGGGCGACAACGCCAAAGCCTCGCTGATCACCCGCGGTCTGGCCGAGACCACCCGGCTCGGCCTGGCCATGGGCGCCGACGCGCACACCTTCGCCGGCCTGGCGGGCCTGGGCGATCTGGTCGCCACCTGCTCCTCGCCGCTGTCGCGCAACCACACCTTCGGCACCAACCTCGGCAGGGGCATGACCCTGGCGGAGACCGTCGCGGCGACCCGGCAGACCGCCGAGGGCGTCAAGTCCTGCGAGTCGGTGCTGGACCTGGCCCGGCGGCACGGTGTCGACATGCCCATCACCGAGACCGTCGTCGACATCGTCCACGACGGCAAGCCGCCGCTGGTCGCCCTCAAGGAACTGATGTCGCGCAGCGCCAAGGCCGAGCGCCGCTGACCGCCCACCACCGTCACGTCAGGTAATCTCGCCCGGATATGAGCAGCCAGTCCTTCTCCCCAGGCCCCCAGACGCCCCCGCCCGGCCGGCGGCCGCGCGTCGCCGTCGTCTTCGGTGGCCGCAGCTCCGAGCACGGGATCTCCGTGGTCACTGCGGGCGCCGTGCTGCGCGCCATCGACCGCGGCGCCTACGACGTCCTGCCCATCGGTATCACCGCCGACGGCCGCTGGGCGCTGACCGCCGACGATCCCGAGCGGATGGCGATCGCCGACCGCGCCCTGCCGAGTGTGGAGCAGCTCGCCGAGTCCGACACCGGCTCCGTGCTGCTGCCCTTCGAGCCGGACAACCGCGAGGTCGTCTACAGCGAGCCGGGCTCGGTGCCCAAGGTGCTCGGGGAGGTCGACGTCGTCTTCCCCATGCTGCACGGCCCGTACGGCGAGGACGGCACCCTCCAGGGCCTGCTGGACCTGGCCGGGGTGCCCTACGTCGGGTCGGGTGTGCTGGCCTCGGCGGTCGGCATGGACAAGGAGTACATGAAGCGGGTCTTCACCTCCTTCGGGCTGCCCGTCGGGCCCTACACGGTGGTCAGGCCGCGCGAGTGGGAGCGGGACGAGAAGGCCGCGCGCAGGAGGATCGTGGACTTCGCGGCCGACCACGGCTGGCCGGTCTTCGTCAAGCCCGCCCGGGCCGGGTCCTCCTTCGGCATCACCAAGGTCGACGACCTGGCGGGCCTGGACGAGGCGATCGCCGAGGCGCGGCGCCACGACCCCAAGATCATCGTCGAGTCGCTGCTGCGCGGCCGTGAGATCGAGTGTGGCGTCCTGGAGTTCGAGGACGGCCCGCGCGCCAGCCTGCCGGCCGAGATCCCGCCGGCCACGGCCCACGACTTCTACGACTTCGAGGCCAAGTACATCGACTCCGCCGAAGGGCTGGTGCCCGCCCCGCTGACCGGCGAGCAGACCCGCGAGGTCCAGGAGCTGGCGGTGCGCGCCTTCGAGGCGGCCTCCTGCGAGGGCCTGGTCCGCGCGGACTTCTTCCTGCTGGACAGCGGCGAGTTCGTCATCAACGAGATCAACACGATGCCCGGCTTCACGCCCATCTCCATGTACCCGCGGATGTGGGAGGCCAGCGGGGTCGGCTACCCGGAGCTGGTCGACCGCCTCATCAGGGCCGCACTGCGCCGCCCGACCGGCCTGCGCTGAACCGGCCCGCGCCGCTCGGCCCGTGCGGATCCGGCCCGGACCCGCGGAGGGAAGGCGGGCCCGGGGCGGACGCGGCGGGACGTCACAGCGGCTTCTCCGGGACCGTCTCCCGCACCGCGTCGGCGAGGTCCACCAGGGCGTTGACCTCGGGCGCGTACGCGTCGGGGACGGTCACCCGGACGAATACCTCGCGGTCGAGGAGGGTGAACCGGTGGCCGCCGTCCCGCTTCTCCAGCAGCCAGGAGACCCCGTTGACGTCCACCGACTCGGAGACGGGGTTGTAGTGTTCACCGCCGGGCGTGAGGACCTCGGGCCGCGGCACCCCGCAGCCCAGTTCGATCGCGGGATCGCCCCACACGGCGGCGAACCGCGTCTCGGGCTCGATCTCGCCCCGGGGCTGTCCGTCCACCTCCTCGGGCAGCGCGCCGTACAGCTCGCGGCAGATGCCGGCGGCCTCGCCCGTCGGGCTCGGCACGGGCGGGCCGGGGCGGTCGCCGCCGGACGCACAGCCCGCCGCCGCGGCGAGCACGGCGAGCAGGACGGCGGGCGCACGGAGGGCGGACGGCAGGGACCGGCGGGGTGCGAAGCTCACCGGGCGAGCATACGGGGGAGCTACAGATGCACGACCGGGCAGGTCAGGGTGCGGGTGATGCCTTCCACGTGCTGGATGCGGGCCACCACCATGCGGCCCAGGTCGTCCACCGTTTCGGCCTCGGCCCGCACGATCACGTCGTAGGGACCGGTCACGTCCTCGGCCCGGACCACTCCCGGAATCGCGCCGACGACCTCGGCGACGGACGACGCCTTGCCGACCTCCGTCTGGATCAGGATGTACGCCTGTACCACGGAACCTCCAGGGCGGCTACGAGGATCATGTGGGAAGAAGGGACGCCACGGTACCGCGTCGCCCGTGCCGCCGGGGAGACCCGTACCGCGGGCGGGCGCGGCGGGACGGCGACGCGGAGGGACGGACCGGCGGCCGCGGCGGTACCGTTCGAGCGCACAGAAGGAGGGGCACGACGATGCTGAGTTCTCCCGGGGGGCAGCCTCCCCCCGGATTCCCCGGGGGCGCCCCCAGGACCCCCGGCCGTACCGTGGGGGAGCTCGGGGAGTTCGGACTGATCCGCGAGCTGACCTCGCGGATCACCCCCACCCCGGCCGTACGGATCGGCCCGGGCGACGACGCGGCCGTGGTCGCCGCGCCCGACCGGTGCGTGGTGGCCAGCACCGATCTGCTGCTGGAGGGGCGGCACTTCCGGCGTGACTGGTCCACCGCCTACGACGTCGGCCGCAAGGCCGCGGCGCAGAACCTGGCCGACATCGCCGCCATGGGAGCCGAGCCCACCGCGCTGCTGCTCGGCCTCGTCGTGCCCGCAGAACTCCCCGCCACCTGGCCCACCGAGCTGATGGACGGCCTCCACGACGAGTGCCAGGTCGCGGGCGCGGCCGTGGTCGGCGGGGACGTGGTGCGCGGCGAGACCATCACCGTGGCCATCACCGCGCTGGGCGACCTGCACGGACGCGAGCCGGTCACCCGCTCCGGGGCGCGGCCCGGCGACGTCGTCGCGGTGACCGGCTGGCTGGGCTGGTCGGCCGCCGGGTACTCGGTGCTCGCCCGCGGGTTCCGCTCGCCGCGGGCCTTCGTCGAGGCCCATCGCCGCCCCGAGCCGCCCTACCACGCGGGCCCGGCGGCGGCGGAGCTGGGCGCGACGGCGATGACGGACGTCAGCGACGGGCTCATCGCCGACCTCGGGCACATCGCCGAGGGCAGCAAGGTCCGTATCGACATCCGCTCGTCGGCCCTCGACGTCCCCGTCCAGATGTCCGACATCGGGCAGGCGGTGGGCATCGACCCGCTGCAGTGGGTCCTCACCGGGGGCGAGGACCACGCGATCGTCGCCACCTTCCCCGCGGACGCCAAACTCCCCGCGCGCTGGCGCCGTATCGGCGAGGTGCTCCACCCCTCCGCCGCGCCGCAGGTCACGGTGGACGGCGCCCCGTGGGACCGGGCGGGCGGCTGGGACCATTTCGGCGACTGACCCGCCGACGCTGCCGCTCTCGCGAACCTGGTCGCTCGCCGGGGGGTACTCAATCGATGGTTGCCGTGAACATGGGCGCGAGTCGCCCGACGGAGGAGGCGGCCTAGGCTGCGGGCATGCGTACACCACCACCGCGCGTCCTGACCGTCGCCGGGTCCGACTCCGGCGGCGGGGCGGGCATCCAGGCCGACCTGAAGACCATGCTCGCGCTCGGCACCCACGGGATGAGCGTGCTCACCGCCGTCACCGCGCAGAACTCCCTGGGCGTGCAGGGCGCCTGGGAACTGCCCGCCGAGGCGGTGCGGCAGCAGTTCCGCAGCGTCGTGGACGACATTGGGGTGCAGGCGGTCAAGACCGGCATGCTGGCCACCGCCGAACTGGTCGCGACCGTCGCCGGTCTGCTGGACGGCCTCACCGCGCCCGTGGTCGTCGATCCCGTCGGGGTCTCCAAGCACGGCGACCCGCTGCTGGCCGCCGAGGCGCTGGAGACGGTGCGCGCCGAACTGCTGCCCAGGGCCACCGTCGCCACCCCCAACCTGGACGAGGTCGCCCAGCTCACCGGCGTACGGGTGGAGCGCGAGGCCGATCTGCCGCGCGCGGCGGAGGCGGTGCTGGCGTACGGGCCGCGGTGGGCGCTGATCAAGGGCGGCCACCTCGGGGACGGGGCGGACGCGGTGGACCTGCTCACCGACGGCGCCGCCGAGCACTGGCTGCGCGCGCCCCGCCACGACAACCGCCACACCCACGGAACCGGCTGCACCCTGGCCGCCGCGATCGCCGCACGGCTGGCGCAGGGGCGCCCGGTCCCGGAGGCGGTCGCCGACGCCAAGGAGTACGTGACGGGCGCCATCGCCGCGGGCTTCGCGCTCGGCGGCGGCATAGGCCCCGTGGACCACGGCTGGCGGCTGGGGCGCAAGACCCCCGGAGGAGGGTTCGAGCTCTGAGCGGGGGGCCTGAGCGGCCGTTCCGGCCCACCGCACGGCAACGCCGGAAGGCCGGTCCACCAGAGGTGGACCGGCCTTCCGGCGCAACCGGCAAAGTGGCCGCGCTGGGCGTTGCGTCAGCGCGAGACCGGATCACCCCCGCCGCACGGCGGGGGAGAGGTCATGCGTTCAGCGCGAGACCTTGCCGGCCTTGATGCACGAGGTGCAGACGTTGAGCCGCTTCGGCGTCCGACCGACCATCGCACGCACCCGCTGGATGTTGGGGTTCCAACGGCGGGGCGTACGGCGGTGCGAGTGCGAGATGTTGTTGCCGAAGCCCGGCCCCTTGCCGCAGACGTCGCAGTTGGCAGCCACGGGTCACTCCAAAGACTTCAGATGCACTTACAGTGAAATCCCGGCGTCGGCAGGATCAGAGGATGACCGGCACTGCCAGGGAATTGAGTAGAGCCCGAGCGGATCGGGCAACCGGGGAAGCATACCTCGCCCCCGTCCGGACCACGAAATTACCACGGCCCCGCACCGCCGCCCCGACCCCGTCCCCGGCCGCGGCGGGCACTAGCCTTCGCCCGTCGCAGATGTCCTTCCCGGCCGTCCGGCCGCAAGCCCCCAGGAGGCCCGTCCGTGCCGCACCCGCTCGACGCCGCCGCGGTACGGGAGTGGAGCGCCCAGACGCTCGACGCGCTGGGCCGCGCCCGCGAGACCATCGACGCGATCAACGTCTACCCGGTCGCGGACGCCGACACCGGCACCAACCTCTACCTGACCGCGGAGTCCGCCGCCCGGGCCGTCGAGGCCGCCTGCGCGGGGGAACCCACCGCGGCCCAGGCGGTGCGGGCCATGGCGCACGGCGCGCTGATCGGCGCGCGCGGCAACTCCGGGACGATCCTGGCGCAGCTGCTGCGCGGCATGGCCGAGGAGATAGCCGAGGCCGAGAACGGCGGGGACGGCGGGAGCGGCGGGACGTGCGGGCGCGGTGAGGACGACGGGGAACCGCTGCGGCGCGCCCTGGTGCGTGCCGCGGTCGCGGCGCGTGCCGCGGTCGCGCACCCGGTGGAGGGCACCGTGCTCACCGTGGCCGCGGCGGCGGCCGACGCCGCGTCGGCCACCGCCGGGGACTGCGCCGCGGTGGCCCGCGCCGCCTGGGCCGCGGCCCGCGCGGCCCTGGAGGCCACCCCCGAGCAGCTCCCGGTGCTCTCCCGCGCGGGCGTGGTGGACGCGGGCGGATACGGACTGGTCACCGTGCTGGGCGCGCTGGTGGCCGCGCTCTGCGGGGAGCGGCCCGAGGTCCCGCCCGCCCGGCGTTCCGGAACGCCGGGCCCGGGCCGGCCCATGAACCCGTCCATGAACCCGCCCATGAACCCGTCCCCGGATCCGGACGGCGGTGGCCGCACGGCCCCGGGGGAGTCGGCCGGCCCGGCCTACGAGGTCGTCTACCTGCTGGAGGCCGGGGACGACGCGGTGGCCGCCCTGCGCACCCGGCTCGACGCCCTGGGCGACTCCCTGGTGGTGGTCGGCGGCGACGGACTGTGGAACGTCCACGTCCATGTGGACGACGCCGGCGCCGCCGTGGAGGCCGGGATCGAGGCCGGACGCCCCTTCCGTATCCGGATCACGCACTTCGGCGCCCAGAGCGGCGACCGGCACGTCGGCCGTACGCCCGCGCACACCCCCGGTCGTGCCGCCCACCGTGCCGTGGTCGCGGTGGTGCCCGGTGACGGGCTGGCCGAACTGTGCGCCGCGGCGGGCGCCACCACCGTCACCGCGCGCCCCGGGGAGCCGCCCGCCAGTGGGGAGCTGGCGCAGGCGCTGCTGCGCACGGGCGCGCCCGAGGCCGTCCTGCTGCCCAACGACCCCGAACTGCGGCACACCGCCGCCGCGGCCGCCGAACAGGCCCGCGCCGAGGGGCTGCGGGTCGCCATCATCCCCACCCGCTCCCCGGTGCAGGGCATCGCCGCGCTCGCCGTGCACGAGCCCGGCCGCCGCTTCGACGAGGACGTCGTCGCCATGACATCCGCGGCCGGGGCCACCCGGTACGGCGAGTTGTGCGTGGCCGAACGGCAGGCGTGGACCACCGCGGGCGTCTGCCAGGCCGGGGACGTCCTCGGCCTGATCGAGGGGGACGTGGCGCTGATCGGCACACAGGCGGCGGACGTGGCCGCGGCCGTACTGGACCGGATGCTCTCGGCGGGCGGCGAGCTGGTGACCCTGGTGGTCGGCGCGGGCGCGCCCGGGGACCTGGCCGAGTACCTGGAGGACCATGTGCGCCGCAACCACCTGGCCGTCGACACACTCGTCCACGAGGGACGGCAGAGCGGCCCGCTGCTGATCGGCGTGGAGTGAGCGCGGCGGGCGGGCCGGGCGGGTCGCACGGCCCGCACTGTCGGCGGCGTGGTGTGCAATGGGGGACGTGCCCGCGTTGGAAGAGAACACGCAAGACCCCCTGACGGAACCGCTGCGAAAGGTGCTCGGCGGCACCACCGCGAAGGTGATGGCCGAGCATCTCGGCCTGCACACCGTCGGCGACCTGCTGCACCACTACCCGCGGCGGTACGCCGAGCGCGGCGAGCTGACCCGGCTCGCCGACCTGCCGCTGGACGAGCACGTCACCGTCGTCGCCCAGGTCGCCGACTCCCGGGTGCTCACCTTCAACCAGGGCCGCGGCAAGCGCCTGGAGGTCACCCTCACCGACGGCAGCGGCCGCCTCCGGCTGGTCTTCTTCGGCAGGGCCGTCCACCACCACCACAAGGAGCTGCTGCCCGGCCGCCGGGGGATGTTCGCGGGCAAGGTCGGCGTGTTCAACCGGAAGCTCCAGCTCTCCCACCCCGCCTACGAGCTGCTGGACGCGGGCAGCGGGGCGGAGGCGGTGGACGCCTTCGCCGGCAGGCTCATGCCGATCTACCCGGCGTGCAAGCAGCTGGAGTCGTGGAAGATCGCCAAGGCCGTCGCCACCGTCGTGGACTCCCTGCCGGCCACCGGCTGGGCGGGCGTCGCCGATCCGCTGCCCGCCGCCCTGCGCGCCGAACGCGGCCTGCCGACGCTGCCGGAGGCGCTGGAGAAGGTCCACCGGCCGCGCACCAAGGCGGACGTGGAACTGGCGAGGGCCCGGCTGAAGTGGGACGAGGCGTTCGTCCTCCAGGTCGCGCTGGCCCGCCGCCGCCTGGCCGAGGGCCAGCTGCCGGCCGTGGCACGCAGGCCGCGCGAGGGCGGGCTGCTGGACGCCTTCGACGCCCGGCTGCCCTTCACCCTCACCGACGGCCAGCGGGCCGTCAGCCGGGAGATCTTCGACGACCTGGCCACCGAGCACCCCATGCACCGCCTCCTCCAGGGCGAGGTCGGTTCCGGCAAGACGCTGGTGGCGCTGCGCGCCATGCTCGCGGTGGTGGACGCCGGCGGGCAGGCCGCGATGCTCGCCCCCACCGAGGTGCTGGCCCAGCAGCATCACCGCTCGATCACCGAGATGATGGGGGAGCTGGCCGAGGGCGGGATGCTCGGCGGTGTCGAGCACGCCACCAAGGTCGTGCTGCTCACCGGCTCGATGGGGGCCGCCGCCCGCCGCCGGGCCCTGCTGGACCTGGCCACCGGCGAGGCCGGGATCGTCATCGGCACCCACGCCCTGATCGAGGACAAGGTGGGCTTCCACGACCTGGGCCTGGTCGTGGTCGACGAGCAGCACCGCTTCGGCGTCGAGCAGCGCGACGCCCTGCGTTCCAAGGGCAAGCAGCCCCCGCACCTGCTGGTGATGACCGCCACCCCCATCCCGCGCACGGTCGCCATGACGGTCTTCGGTGATCTGGAGACCTCCGTGCTGGACCAGCTCCCGGCCGGGCGCTCGCCCATCGCCAGCCATGTCGTACCCGCCGCCGAGAAGCCCCACTTCCTCGCCCGCGCCTGGGAGCGGGTGCGCGAGGAGGTGTCGGCCGGACACCAGGCCTACGTGGTCTGCCCGCGCATCGGCGACGAGGAGGAGCCCGCGGGCGCCCGGCGGAGTGGCGGACGTGGCGCGGAAAGCGGGGCCGGGGCGGGAAGTGGGGACGGCGAGGGAGGCGCCGACGGCGAGGGCGCCGACGGCGGAGGCGAGCGCCGCCCGCCGCTGGCCGTCCTCGACGTCGCCGGACAGCTCGCCGACGGGCCTCTCAAGGGCCTGCGGGTGGCCGCGCTGCACGGCCGGATGCAGCCGGACGCCAAGGACGAGGTGATGCGCCGCTTCGCCGCGGGCGAGCTGGACGTCCTGGTCGCCACGACCGTCATCGAGGTCGGGGTGAACGTGCCGAACGCCACCGTGATGGTGATCATGGACGCGGACCGCTTCGGCGTCTCCCAGCTCCATCAGCTGCGCGGCCGGGTCGGGCGAGGCAGCGCGCCGGGACTGTGCCTGCTGGTCAGCGAGACCCCCGAGGGCAGCCCCGCCCGCGCCAGGCTGGGAGCGGTCGCCGCGACGCTGGACGGCTTCGAGCTGTCCCGCATCGACCTGGAGCAGCGCCGGGAGGGCGATGTGCTGGGCCAGGCGCAGTCCGGCACCCGCTCCTCCCTGCGGATGCTCGCCGTCATCGACGACGAGGAGGTCATCGCGGCCGCCCGGGAGAAGGCGACGCAGATCGTCGCCGACGATCCCGGACTGGAGCGCCTGCCCGAGCTGCGCGCGGCCCTGGAGGCCCTGCTGGACGCCGAGCGCGAGGAGTACCTGGAGAAGGGCTGACGGGAGCGGACGGATCCGCCGTCCGTCCGCCGCGCGCCTATCGTGGTGGGGCGGCGGCCCGCCGCGCCCGGGCACACCGGCCCCGCCCGGGCGCCCCGAACCCGGACACCCTGACCCCGAACACCCTGGAGACGGTGAAGCGATGACCCGCGTGATCGCCGGAGCGGCCGGCGGACGACGCCTGGCGGTGCCGCCCGGCCAGGGCACCCGCCCGACCTCCGACCGGGCGCGCGAGGGGCTGTTCTCCACCTGGGAGTCGCTGCTCGGCCCGCTGGCGGGTCTGCGGGTGCTCGACCTGTACGGGGGCTCGGGCGCGGTCGGCCTGGAGGCCCTCTCGCGCGGCGCGGCCCACGTCCTGCTGGTCGAGTCCGACGCCCGGGCCGTGCGCACCATCCGCCGGAACGTCCGCGGCCTCGGCCTGCCCGGTGCCGAGGTGCACGCCGGCCGGGCGGAGCAGACGGTGCGCGCGCAGGCCCCCGCAGAGCCGTACGACGTGGTGTTCCTCGATCCGCCGTACGCCGTCGGGGACGAGGAGTTGCGCGAGATCCTTCTCACACTCCGTGCCCGGGGGTGGCTCGCGGGCGGCGCCCTCGCCACCGTGGAACGGAGCACCAGGGGCGGCGAATTCCACTGGCCCGCCGGTTTCGAGGGGCTGCGGTCCCGCCGCTACGGCGAGGGGACGCTCTGGTACGGTCGCGCCGCCGAAGAAGCCGAAGAGGTCACCGACGCGTCATGACCCGTACGGAGAGCGAGGAAACGCCAGTGCGCCGCGCCGTCTGTCCGGGGTCCTTCGACCCCATCACCAACGGACACCTCGACATCATCTCCCGCGCCTCCAGGCTCTACGACGAGGTGTACGTCGCGGTGATGATCAACAAGTCCAAGCAGGGCCTTTTCGCCGTCGAGGAGCGCATCGACCTGATCCACCAGGTCACCGCCGAGTACGGCAACGTGCGCGTGGAGGCCTTCCACGGCCTGCTGGTGGACTTCTGCAAGCAGCGTGACATCCCGGCCATCGTCAAGGGCCTGCGGGCGGTCAGCGACTTCGACTACGAGCTGCAGATGGCCCAGATGAACAACGGACTGTCCGGGGTGGAGACGCTGTTCGTGCCCACCAACCCGACCTACAGCTTCCTCTCCTCCAGCCTGGTCAAGGAGGTCGCGGCCTGGGGCGGCGACGTCTCCCACCTGGTGCCGCCCCAGGTGCTCCAGGCCCTGCGAGAGCGGCTGTCCCGCTCCTGACGCATCAGGCCGCCCCGCCCCGCCCGGCCGCGGCCGGTTCCGGGGAGCGGGCGGGCCCCGTGCCGGACCGGTTCCCGCATCCGCTGTCGCACCGGCGGCCGCTGCCCGTACAGTCGCTCCCGTGGACGTACAGCAGAAACTCGACGACATCGTCGCGGCGGTCGAAGGCGCCCGATCCATGCCCATGTCGGCCTCCTGCGTGATCAACCGCGCGGAGCTGCTGGGGATGCTGGAGGAGGTGCGGCAGGCGCTGCCCGGCTCGCTCGCCCAGGCCCAGGAGCTGATCGGCGACCGGGAGCAGATGATCGCCGAGGCCCGGCAGGAGGCCCAGCGGATCATCGACTCCGCGCAGGCCGAGCGCGGCTCGCTGGTCTCCGGCACCGAGATCGCCCGGCGCGCGCAGGAGGAGGCCGACCGCATCCTCGCCCAGGCGCGCCAGGAGGCCGAGGGGATCCGGGCCGAGGCCGACGACTACGTCGACAGCAAACTCGCCAACTTCGAGGTCGTCCTCAGCAAGACCATAGGCTCGGTCGACCGGGGGCGGGAGAAGCTGCTGGGCCGGGACCCGGGCGCCGGCCCCTACGGCGAGGAGAGCGGCGAGGACATCCCGGAGCGCTCCGCCGACCCCGCCGAGCTGCGGGAGCGCGCCGACGCCTATGTGGAGACCCAGTTCCGGGCCTTCGAGGCGGTGCTGTCCAAGACCCTGGAGGCGGTCGGGCGCGGCCGGCAGAAGCTCACCGGCCACCGGCCCATCGACGAACTGGGCGCCCATATGGCCGCCCAGGACGAGCACGGGCAGCAGAGCGACGCCGACTACCTCGCGGACCTCGCCGCCGTCTCCCACGAGCCGCGGCAGGCGCAGCAAGCCCCACAGGCCCCCGCGCAGCAGCCGCAGCAGCCCGCGTACGAGCCGCAGTCCCAGCAGTCGCAGCAGGACCCCTACACCTACCAGCAGGGCGGTTACGGCTATCCGCAGGAGGGCTATCCGCAGGAGTACGGGCAGCCGCGGCAGGACCCGTACGCCTACCAGCAGCAGTCCCCGCAGCAGTCGGCGTACCAGCCGCAGCAGGCGCAGCAGGGCGGTTACGGCTATCCGCAGGAGGGCTATCCGCAGGAGTACGGGCAGCCGCGGCAGGACCCGTACGCCTACCAGCAGCAGTCCCCGCAGCAGTCGGCGTACCAGCCGCAGCAGGCGCAGCAGCCCGCGGCGCTCGACGAGACCAGCTTCTTCGACACCAGCATGATCGACATGGAGCAGCTGCGGCAGTACGAGCAGGGCCGCTAGCCCGACGGCCCGGCACTCCACCGGCCCCGCATCCCGCCGGGTCGGCCCGGATTGGGTCCGGGGCGGCCGGTCCAGTATCCTGGCCATTCGGTCGTGGTCCGCCCGCGACGTTCGGCTGCCCAGAACGCAGGAATCGGAGCCAGCCGGTGTCAGACCGTAGAAAGCAGGAAGCCCTGAACGCCCCCCTCGACCATCGTTCCCCCCTCGTGCTGGACACGCGCGAGCTGGGGCGCCGTCCGGGTGCGCTCAAGGAGTTCTCCCGGACGGTCCCGGCTCCCGGGGATCTCGGCATCGAGGTCATCGGGGTGCCGGAGGGCTCGCCCATGGAGCTCGACCTCCGCCTGGAGTCGGTCATGGAAGGGGTGCTCGTCACGGGCACCGCCCGTGCGCGGCTGAAGGGGGAGTGCGTAAGGTGTCTGGAGCCGCTGGAGCAGGAATGCGAGGCGGACTTCCAGGAGATGTTCTCCTACCCCGACGCCGACGACCGGAGCCGCTTCGCGGACACCGGCGACGACGCCGAGGACGAGGAGACGTTCCAACTCGAGGGCGACCTGCTCGACCTCGAGCCCGTGCTGCGCGACGCGGTGGTGCTGTCACTGCCGCTGCAGCCGGTGTGCCAGGAGGACTGCCCCGGACTCTGCCCCCGCTGTGGGGCGAGGCTCGCGGACGACCCCGGGCACGACCACAACGAGGCCGTCGACATCCGGTGGGCGGCTCTCGAAGGACTCGCCGGCTCCATGCGGGACGGCGAGAAGGACGAAGACAACGCACCCCGCACTGCCGGGGACGATCCACAGGAGAAATAGCCGTGGCTGTTCCGAAGCGGAAGATGTCGCGCAGCAACACGCGCCACCGCCGGTCGCAGTGGAAGGCTGCGGTCCCGACCCTGGTGAAGTGCGAGCGCTGCCAGGAGCCCCGTCAGCAGCACATCGCGTGCCCGAACTGCGGCACCTACAACCGCCGCCAGGTCCTCGAGGTCTGATCGGCTGGTGACGGGCTCCATGTCAGACGCCACTACGCCCGGAGGCACCCCCCGCAACGACGGGGGTGAGACGGCGCAGAGGGCGGGTCTGGTGGACGCGGCCTCGTCCCACACGCTTCTGGAAGGGCGGCTCGGGTACCAGCTCGAGTCCGCCCTTCTGACGCGTGCACTGACGCACCGCAGCTACGCGTACGAGAACGGCGGCCTGCCCACCAACGAACGCCTGGAGTTCCTGGGGGACTCCGTGCTGGGCCTGGTGGTCACCGACACCCTTTACCGCACCCACCCCGACCTGCCCGAGGGTCAGCTCGCCAAGCTTCGCGCGGCGGTGGTCAACTCCCGCGCGCTGGCGGGAGTCGCCCGCGGTCTCGATCTGGGCGCCTTCATCCGGCTCGGCCGGGGCGAGGAGGGCACCGGCGGCCGGGACAAGGCGTCGATCCTCGCCGACACCCTGGAGGCCGTGATCGGCGCGGTCTACCTCGACCGGGGGCTGGAGGCGGCCAGCGAGCTGGTGCACCGGCTCTTCGACCCCCTGATCGAGGAGTCCTCCAACCTCGGCGCCGGACTCGACTGGAAGACCAGCCTCCAGGAACTGACCGCGGCCGAGGGGCTGGGGGTTCCGGAGTATCTGGTCACCGAGACCGGCCCCGACCACGAGAAGACCTTCACGGCTGCCGCCCGCGTCGGTGGTGTCGCGTACGGCACCGGCACCGGCCGCAGCAAGAAGGAGGCCGAGCAGCAGGCGGCGGAGGCCGCCTGGCGTGCCATCCGGGCCGCCGCCGACCAGCGGGAGGGCCAGACCGCCGAGAAGGTCTCCTGACCGGCCCCGACCTCGCTTTGCCGCGCCTTTCGCCCACCCGCCCGGAATCCGGACGGGTGGGCGCGTCGTTCCACCAGTGACCCCACACCGCCTCCCGCTGACGCGGGATCTTCGTCGACGAGGAGCCTTCGTTGCCAGAGCTGCCCGAGGTCGAGGTCGTCCGGCGCGGACTCGAGCGCTGGGTCGGCGGCCGCACCATCGCCGGAGCCGAGGTGCTGCACCCCCGCGCGGTCCGCCGCCACCTCGCCGGAGCGGAGGACTTCACCGGCCGGCTGAGAGGGGCGCGTGTCGGCGCGCCCCGGCGCCGCGGCAAGTACCTGTGGCTGCCGCTTGAGGACACCGGCCAGTGCGTCCTGGCCCACCTCGGCATGAGCGGGCAGCTGCTCGTCCAGCCCCAGGGCGCCCCCGACGAGAAGCACCTGCGCGTCCGCGTCCGCTTCGCCGACGACGCGGGCACCGAGCTGCGCTTCGTCGACCAGCGCACCTTCGGCGGACTGTCACTGCACGCCACCACGGAAGACGGTCTGCCCGACGTCATGGCGCACATCGCCCGCGATCCGCTGGACCCGGCCTTCGACGAGATGGCCTTCCACGCCGCCCTGCGCCGCCGCCGCAGCACGCTCAAGCGGGCACTGCTCGACCAGTCCCTGATCAGCGGGGTGGGCAACATCTACGCGGACGAGGCGCTGTGGCGCTCCCGGCTGCACTACGACCGCCCCACCGCCACCCTCACCCGCCCGCGCACCGCCGAACTCCTCGGCCACGTCCGCGACGTGATGAACGCGGCCCTCGCCGTCGGCGGCACCAGCTTCGACAGCCTCTACGTCAACGTCAACGGGGAGTCGGGCTACTTCGAACGCTCCCTGGACGCCTACGGCCGGGAGGGCCTGCCCTGCCGCCGCTGCGCCGCCCCGATGCGCCGCAGCCCCTGGATGAACCGCTCCAGCTATTTCTGTCCGCGCTGTCAGCGCCCGCCCCGCCCGGTGCGCTGAACACCGCCCGCCGCCCGCACGCGGTGGCGGGTGCCCGGCGGGAGGCCGGTCAGAAGCCGAAATTCTGCGTCCACCAGGGGCCGCCCTCGGCGAAGTGCGCGCCCACGCCCAGGGTCCGGTAGTCGCAGTTGAGGATGTTGGCGCGGTGGCCGGGGCTGTCCATCCAGGCGTCCATCACCGCCTGTGCGTCGGCCTGGCCGCGGGCTATGTTCTCGCCGCCGAGGTTGTCGATGCCCGCCGCCTCGGCGCGGTCCCAGGGGGTGTCGCCGTCGGGGCCGGTGTGGGAGAAGAACCCCCGGTCGGCCATGTCCCGGCTGAAATCCCCGGCCAGTTCGGCCAGTTCGGGATCGGCGGTGACCGGACGGCAGCCGGCCTCGGCCCGTTCCAGGTTGACCAGTCTCAGTACCTCCGCCTCGGCGGCCGTCTCCTCGTCGAGGGAGGGGAGGCCGGGCGCGGTGGGCTTCCGGGAGGAGGCGGAGGGATCGCCAGGGCTTCGGGAGGGCTCGCGGACGGCGTCGTCGCCCGCGCTGTACTTCTCGGCGGGGGGCGTGCTGTCGCGTGAGGGGGTGGGCTCGGCCGCCCTCTCGGACGGCGTGGCCTCGGGTTTCTCCGGCTTCCGGTCGCGCGAGGGCTCGGCGCCGGGGGAGGCGGTCCGGCCGTCGCCGAGGCCCGCGGTGGGATCCTCGCCGCGGTCGTCCGGGGCCGGTGTCGTCGCGCCCTGGGACCGCAGGTCCCGCAGATCGTCCGGGGCCACGCCGGAGGGGGAGGCGAACCCGCCGACGGTGTAGTCGCCGTTCGGGCCGGGCAGCAGTCCCGAGGCCACCGCCACGGCTCCCATCGCCATCGCGGCCGAGGCTCCGAGGAGGCCGGTGCGGACGGGGGCGGCGCTCCGCTTGCGGTGCGGACCGCGGTGGCGTCCGCCCGCCGCGTGGCGGTCGGAGGTGACGGGGGCCGGTGCTGGAACCGGTTCGGCGCGGCGGTGGCGTCCCATCTGCTGCAGTCCTCACGTGATCGGCGTCACTTGTGTCACTCGAAAGAGTGAGTCCCGTTGCGGCGTGACTGTACGGCATCCACATGGGGCGGAGGAGCGGACGGCGCAAACCCGGGAGGCGGGAGAGGACGGGGCGTATGGGCGGGGCGTGTGGGAGCGGCGCGCGTCCGGATAGCGTGCGCCCATGGGTACGAACACGGAGGGTGCCGGCGAGGGCGCGACCGGGGAGGCCGTGCGGATGACGGCCTGGGTGCGCGGACAGGTGCAGGGGGTCGGCTTCCGCTGGTTCACCCGGGCCAACGCGCTGCGGATCGGCGGTCTGGAGGGCTTCGCGCTCAATCTCGGCGACGGCCGGGTCCAGGTGGTCGCCGAAGGGCCGCGCGATCGCTGCGAACTGCTGCTGGCATGGCTCCGAACGGGTGATACGCCGGGCCGGGTCGAAGGCGTGACCGAGATCTGGAGTCCGCCGCGCGGCGGCTACGAGGGCTTCGCGATCCGATGATCCAAAGTGGTTGCCTTTCCCCGCGTGACGTGCAAGGCTGCGGCCAGCGTCACCCCCGCGGGACCCCGCGAGCCCTCCGGCAGATTGAGTGCCGTCGAGTCAAGGCCGCCGGGGCGTGTGGCGTGATCGTGTTGACCGCCAAAACTTTTGGTGAGACGCTGGAAGCCCCGCGCACCGCAGCTGTTCTGCCTTGGGAATGAAGGCCGAACGGCAACCGCGGGTACGAATCCCTCACGACCCACCACCGTTCCGGTCGGTCACTTCAGTGTGGAGGACCATCCATCATGGCAAAGGCGCTTCTCGGTTACGTCGGCGGTTCCGACCCCCGAGTCCTCGCCGAGATGCGACGGCTGCAGCAGCGTGTTCAGGACCTGGAATCCGAGCTGGTACGGATCCAGGCCGAGAACGACGCGCTGTCGGCCGCCGCTGCACGGCACGGCGACTCGTTGCTGGAGAGCATCGACGTATCCAAGGCGGAGCCTGCGCTCACCTGACCTCCCGGTCCGGGGAACGCAGCGCCAAGCCGCTGGAGAAAACTGCAAGGGACGCTTCGGCGTCCCTTCGTCGTTTCCGGCCGGAGCCGTGACGCTTACCGTGTGATGTGCCCCACCCGTTCAGCGGCGAAACCCGCTTCGGTCGTGAAACAGACACCTGGGAGTAAAGTCCGGATACGTGCACCTCAAGAGCCTGACCCTGCGCGGGTTCAAGTCCTTCGCCTCGGCCACGACGCTGCGCTTCGAGCCGGGCATCACCTGCGTGGTGGGCCCCAACGGCTCCGGCAAGTCCAACGTCGTGGACGCCCTGTCGTGGGTGATGGGCGAGCAGGGTGCCAAGTCGCTGCGCGGCGGCAAGATGGAGGACGTCATCTTCGCCGGGACGGCCGGCCCCTCCGGCCGTCCCCCGCTCGGCCGTGCCGAGGTCTCCCTGACCATCGACAACTCCGACGGCGCCCTGCCCATCGAGTACGCCGAGGTCACCATCACGCGGATCATGTTCCGCAACGGCGGCAGCGAGTACCAGATCAACGGCGACACCTGCCGTCTGCTGGACATCCAGGAACTCCTGTCGGACTCCGGCATCGGCCGTGAGATGCACGTCATCGTCGGGCAGGGCCAGCTCGACTCCGTCCTGCACGCCGACCCGGCCGGCCGCCGGGCCTTCATCGAGGAGGCCGCCGGCGTCCTCAAGCACCGCAGACGCAAGGAGAAGGCGCTGCGGAAACTGGACGCGATGCAGGCCAACCTCGCCCGCGTCCAGGACCTCACCGACGAACTGCGCCGCCAGCTCAAGCCGCTGGGACGGCAGGCGGCCGTAGCCCGCCGGGCGGCGGTGATCCAGGCGGACCTGCGCGATGCCCGGCTGCGGCTGCTGGCCGACGATCTGGTGGCCCTGCGCGCGGCGCTGAAGGCCGAACTCGCCGACGAGGCCGCGCTCAGGGAGCGGAAGGAGTCGGTGGAGGCCGGCCTCGGGGAGGTGCTGCGGCGGGAGGCCGCGCTGGAGCAGCAGGTCAGGGAGTTGTCCCCGCGACTGGAGCAGGCGCAGCAGACCTGGTACGAGCTGTCGCAGCTCGCCGAGCGGGTGCGCGGCACCGTGAGCCTGGCCGACGCCCGGGTCCGCAGTGCGTCCGCCGAGCCCGTCGAGGAGCGCCGGGGGCGCGACCCGGAGGACATGGAGCGCGAGGCGGCCCGGGTCCGCGAGCAGGAGGCGGAGCTGACGGCCGCGCTGGAGGCGGCGAGCCGGGCGCTGGAGGACACCGTCGCCCACCGGGCGGAGCTGGAGCGCGCCCTGGCGGACGAGGAGCGGCGGCTGAAGGACGCCGCACGTGCCATCGCCGACCGCCGCGAGGGGCTGGCCCGGCTGCACGGCCAGGTCACCGCCGCCCGGGGCCGGGCCGCCTCCGCGCAGGCCGAGATCGACCGGCTGGCCACCGCCCGTGACGAGGCGGCCGAGCGCGCGGCGGCGGCCCAGGAGGAGTACGAGGCGCTGCGGGCCGAGGTGGAGGGCCTGGACGCGGACGACGCCGAGCTGGCCGAGGGCCATGAGGCGGCCGGACGGGAGCTGGCCGAGGCCGAGGCGGAGCTGAGCGCGGCCCGCGAGGCGCTGTCGGCCGCCGAGCGGGAGCGCGCGGCGACCGCCGCCCGCCGTGACGCCCTGGCCCTGGGACTGCGCCGCAAGGACGGCACCGGGGCCCTGCTCGGCGCCGGTGACGAGCTGACCGGACTGCTCGGCCCGGCCGCCGAACTCCTCACCGTCACCCCCGGTTTCGAGGTGCCCGTCGCCGCCGCTCTCGGCTCGGCCGCGGACGCCGTGGCCGTGGACGGTCCGGCCGCGGCCGCCGACGCCCTGCGCCTGCTGCGCGGGCAGGACGCCGGCCGTGCGGCGCTGGTGCTCGGCGGCGCGCCTTCACAGGAGCCCCCCGAAGCCCTGGACGTACCCGGTGCGCGGTGGGCCGCGGAGCTGGTGTCGGGGCCGGAGGTCCTGCTGCCCGCCGTGCGGCGGCTGCTGCGCGGGGTGGTGGTGGTCGGCGCCCTCCAGGACGCGTTGGGGCTGGTGACCGCCCGTCCGGAGCTGACCGCCGTCACCGCCGAGGGGGATCTGCTCGGCGCCCACTTCGCGCAGGGCGGTTCGGCCGGGGCGCCGTCGCTGCTGGAGGTGCAGGCGTCGGTGGACGAGGCCGCCGCGGAGCTGGCCGAGCTGGACGGCCGGTGCGAGGCGCTGGCCGAGGAGCGGGAGAGGGCCCGGGAGCGGCGGCGCGAGTGTGCCGCCCGGGTCGAGGAGCTGGGGGCGCGGCGCAGCGCGGCCGACAGGGAGAGGTCGCAGGTCGCCGGTCGCCTCGGGCGGCTGGGCGGGCAGGCGCGGGCCGCGGCGGGGGAGGCCGAGCGCGCGGCGGCGGCCGTGGCCAGGGCCGAGGAGGCGCTGGCGCGGGCCCGTGAGGAGGCCGAGGTACTGGCCGGGCGGCTGGCGGCGGCGGAGGAACAGCCGGGCGAGGAGGAGCCGGACACCTCGGTGCGCGACCGGCTGGCGGCCGACGGCGCCAACGCCCGCCAGACGGAGATGGAGGCCCGCCTCCAGGCGCGCACCCATGAGGAGAGGGTCAAGGGGCTCGCCGGGCGGGCGGACTCCCTGGACCGGGCGGCGCGTGCCGAACGGGAGGCGCGGGCGCGTGCGGAGCGCCGGCGCGCCCGGCTGCGGCACGAGCGGGAGGTGGCCTCGGCCGTCGCCTCCGGCGCCCGGCAGTTGCTGGCGCATGTGGAGGTGTCGCTGGCGCGGGCCGGGGAGGAGCGGGAGGCCGCCCGCGGCGCCAAGGCCGAGCGGGAACGCGAACTGGCCGCCGAACGCGACCGGGGGCGGCAGCTGAAGGAGGAACTGGACAAGCTCACCGACTCCGTGCACCGCGGCGAGGTGCTGGGCGCCGAGAAGCGGCTGCGGATCGAGCAGCTGGAGACCCGGTCCCTGGAGGAGCTGGGGGTGGAGCCGGCCGTGCTGGTCCGCGAGTACGGCCCCGACCAGCCGGTGCCGCCGTCGCCGCCCGCCGAGGGGGAGGAGCTGCCCGAGGATCCCGGTCACCCGCGCAACCGCCCGGTCGCCTTCGTCCGCGCGGAGCAGGAGAAGCGGCTGCAGGCGGCCGAGCGGGCGTACCGGCAGCTGGGCAAGGTGAACCCGCTGGCGCTGGAGGAGTTCGCGGCCCTGGAGGAGCGGCACCGCTTCCTCAGTGAGCAGCTGGAGGACCTGAAGAAGACCCGCGCGGACCTGCTGCAGGTGGTCAGGGAGGTCGACGAGCGGGTCGAGCAGGTCTTCACCGAGGCGTACCGCGACACGGCCCGCGAGTTCGAGGGTGTCTTCTCCCGGCTGTTCCCCGGCGGCGAGGGACGGCTGGTGCTCACCGACTCGGAGAACATGCTCACCACGGGGGTGGACGTCGAGGCCCGGCCGCCGGGGAAGAAGGTCAAACGGCTGTCGCTGCTGTCGGGAGGCGAACGCTCGCTGACGGCCGTGGCGCTGCTGGTGTCGATCTTCAAGGCGCGGCCCAGCCCGTTCTACGTCATGGACGAGGTCGAGGCGGCGCTGGACGACACCAACCTCCAGCGGCTGATCGGGATCATGAGGGAGCTCCAGGAGAGTTCCCAGCTCATCGTGATCACCCACCAGAAGCGGACCATGGAGGTCGCCGACGCCCTCTACGGCGTCTCGATGCAGGGCGACGGGGTGTCCAAGGTCATCAGCCAGCGGCTCCGCTGAGCCTCTCCGGTGCGGGACGGCGTGGGACAGCGCGGAACAGCGCGGAACAGCGCGGAACAGCGCCCCTGCGGGCCTTCACTCATGCTTCACTTCCCGAACGGAAAACGTTACATCCTGAGCCTGCGCCAGATCACTTCCATCTATTGACTTCAACTTCTGAATGAATAGTCTCTGCGGGGTCGACCATGCCTTCAAACGGCGGCATGCGGTTGCGTGTGCCGGGTAAAAGGCGGCAACCACTTGGCACCCCACCCGGCACCGCCGCCGGGGATCGCAGGAGTACACACCGTGACCAGCACCGCACAGGTGAGGCCGGACGGACCGGGCGCCCCGGCCGGACGGCAGCAGCACATCAGACACGTCGTCTTCATCGCCGCCGCGGCGGCGATGGGAGGCTTCCTCTTCGGCTACGACAGCTCCGTCATCAACGGCGCGGTCGAGGGCATCCGGGGCAGATTCGACATCGCCTCCGGCGTGCTCGCCCAGATCATCGCCGCCGCCCTGATCGGCGCCGCGATCGGCGCCGCCACCGCGGGCCGGCTCGCCGACCGGCTCGGCCGCATCCGGGTGATGCAGATCGCCGCGGTGCTCTTCGCCCTCAGCGCCGTCGGCTCCATGCTCCCCTTCACCATGTGGGACCTGGCCTTCTGGCGGACCCTGGGCGGCGTCGCCATCGGCATGGCCTCGGTGATCGCGCCCGCCTACATCGCCGAGGTCGCCCCCACCGAGCACCGCGGCAGGCTCGCCTCCTTCCAGCAGGCCGCTATCGTGCTGGGCATCGCCGTGTCCCAGCTGGTCAACTGGGGCGTGCTCAACCTCGCCGGCGGTAAGCAGCGCGGCAGTCTGCTGGGCGTCGAGGCCTGGCAGCTCATGCTCGGCATCGAGGTCGTCCCCGCCCTGCTGTACGGACTGCTGACTCTGCGCATACCCGAGTCCCCGCGCCACCTCGTCGCCCAGGGACGCACGGACGAGGCCAGGGCCGTCCTCGCGGACGTCGAGGCCCAGGGGAGCGACCTGGACGCCCGGATCGCCGAGATCCGCGAGCGCATGCGCGGCGAGCGCAGGCCGAGCCCGCGCGACCTGCTGGGCGGCCGCTTCGGCCTGCTGCCGATCGTCTGGGTGGGCATCGGCCTGTCGCTGTTCCAGCAGCTGGTCGGCATCAACGTGATCTTCTACTACAGCGCGTCGCTGTGGCAGTCGGTCGGCATCGACCCCGGCAGCTCGTTCTTCTACTCCTTCACCACCTCGATCATCAACATCGTCGGCACGGTGATCGCGATGCTCCTGGTGGACCGGGTCGGACGCAGGCCGCTGGCCCTGACCGGCTCCGCGGGCATGGCGCTCTCGCTCGGCGCCGCGGCCTGGGCCTTCTCCCACAAGAGCGGCACCGGCGACGACATCACGCTGCCCGACGCCCAGGGCACGGTCGCGCTGATCGCCGCACACTCCTTCGTGCTCTTCTTCGCCCTCTCCTGGGGCGTGGTGGTCTGGGTGATGCTCGGCGAGATGTTCCCGGGCCGCATCCGCGCCGCCGCCCTCGGTGTCGCCGCCGGAGCACAGTGGCTGGCGAACTGGCTGATCACCGTCACCTTCCCGAGCCTGTCGGACTGGAACCTGTCGGGCGCGTACGTCATCTACACCGCCTTCGCGGCCCTGTCGATCCCGTTCGTCCTGAAGTTCGTGCCGGAGACCAAGGGCAGGGCGCTGGAGGAGATGGGCTGACCCGCATCCAGGCCCCGCACCCCGGCCCCGCCTCCGCGGCGACGAGCGCCGTTCCGGCCCGCCCCACGGGCCGGAACGGCGCTCGTCCGCGTCCTTGACCGATACTGGGACGCGTTGTGACTCCGGCTCCGAAGGAGCTTCTCGCCCGGCCCGAACGGCTCTGCGTCACGGGCAGACCCTGCCCGTGACGCAGGTAACTCTCTAGGGAACCATGGACATCCTCATTCTCGTTGTCGTCATCGCCGTGGTCGCCGTCGTGGCGATCGGCGGACTGGTGGTCACCGGCGTCCGCAGGAAGAAGACGCCACGGCTGGACCGCTCCGCACCACCCCCGACCATCACCGCGCCTCCGACCGAACCGCAGGTCGGCGAGGAGGCCGGGCCTCCCCGCGCGGAGGAACGCCGCACCATCGAAGAGGTCGAGCTGCCGCAGCCCCCGGTCGGGGCGACGGACGCGGAGGCGGCGGCGCCTCCCGCGCCCCCGCAGCCCGAGGCCCCCGAGATCGAGGTGCCCGCGCCCACCGCCGGACGCCTGGTGCGGCTGCGCGAGCGCCTGTCGCGGTCGCAGAACACCCTGGGCCGCGGACTGCTCACCCTGCTCTCCCGCGACCACCTCGACGAGGACACCTGGGAGGAGATCGAGGACACCCTGCTCACCGCCGACGTCGGCGTCGCCCCCACCCAGGAACTGGTCGAGCGGCTGCGCGAGCGGGTGAGGGTGCTGGGCACCCGCACCCCCGCCGAGCTGCGCACGCTGCTGCGCGAGGAGCTGCTGGCCCTGATCGGCACCGACCTGGACCGCACCGTCCACACCGAGGGCGGTGTCTCCTCCGAGGGCGTGGTGCGGCCGGGCGTGGTGCTGGTCGTCGGCGTCAACGGCACCGGCAAGACCACCACCACCGGCAAGCTCGCCCGCGTCCTGGTCGCCGACGGCAGGTCGGTCGTGCTCGGCGCCGCCGACACCTTCCGCGCCGCCGCAGCCGACCAGCTCCAGACCTGGGGCGAGCGCGTCGGCGCCCGCACCGTACGCGGGCCCGAGGGCGGCGACCCGGCTTCGGTCGCCTTCGACGCGGTCAAGGAGGGCATCGGCGAGAGCGCGGACGTGGTGCTCGTCGACACCGCGGGACGGCTGCACACCAAGACCGGTCTGATGGACGAGCTGGGCAAGGTCAAGCGAGTGGTGGAGAAGCACGGCCCGGTCGACGAGGTCCTGCTGGTCCTGGACGCCACCACCGGCCAGAACGGGCTGATCCAGGCGCGGGTCTTCGCCGAGGTCGTGGACATCACCGGCATCGTGCTCACCAAGCTCGACGGCACGGCCAAGGGCGGCATCGTCATCGCCGTCCAGCGCGAGCTGAACGTCCCGGTCAAGCTCGTGGGCCTGGGCGAGGGAGCGGACGATCTGGCGCCGTTCGAGCCGGAGGCGTTCGTCGACGCCCTGATCGGCGACTGACGCACCGGGGCACCGGGCGCCCCGCCGTGCGCGGCCGAGGCCGCGGCGGGGCCCGGCCCGGGTCCGGCGGGGCGCCCGGGGGTTCAGGAACCGGGCAGCTCGCGGTGGCAGACGTACGCCAGAGTGCCCAGCAGCAGCCTGGCCTGCGGGGGACGGCCGGCCCCCTCCAGAGTGGGCGGCCGCAGCCACCGGACCGGGCCGAGCCCGCCGAGGTCGGAGGGCGGAGCGGTGACGTGGTCGCCCGGGCCGAGGCCGTGCAGATCCAGTACGGCGTCGTCCCAGCCCATCCGGTACAGCAGACGGGGGAGGCCGGCGGCGGCGCCGGTGGCCACGAAGAACCAGGCGCGGCCGTGCGGGGTGACGGCGACCGGCCCGAGCGGCAGTCCCATCCGTTCCAGCCGGGCCAGCGCCCGGCGCCCGGCGGACTCGGAGACCTCGATGACGTCGAAGGCGCGGCCCACCGGCAGCAGCAGGGCCGCGCCCGGGGTCCGCTCCCAGGCCGCGGTGGCCTCGTCCAGCGTCGCGCCGGCCGGCACCAGGAGCGACTCGTCCAGGGGGTGTGCGCCGGGGGAGGGGCACCGCGGGGCGCCGCAGGAGCACTCGGTCCGGCCGCCGGCGCGCGTGGCGCGCGCCCCCGGGACCACGTCCCAGCCCCACAGACCGGTGTACTCGGCCACCGCTGTGCCCACCGGGGCGCGGCGGTGGCGCCGGGTGCCGGACCGCAGCTCCCGGAGCTCCCGGATCTCGCGGATGCTGCCGATTGTGAAGCCCATGCCCCCTCCAACGGGTTCCGCGTGCTCTTGGTTACGAAACCGTCGCACAGAGCGACGCCGGGCGGTCCGGGTCGAAGCGGGGCGACGGGATCTCTGTGAGGGGGCGCGCCGGTCTTCGCGCGCCCCGGTGTGCATCGCTTCAACCGGTTGTGGCCGCCCTGGATCAAGTGAACCGCGCGAAACGCTGCTTGAGTTCACCCGAAGGGGTGGCGAATGGTGGCGGTTTTGCAATTTCACTCGCCACGCCAGTGATCGTAGGATTACTTTCGGTTCACACGGTGACACAGAGGCACGGAGAGACGCCCGGCGTGCGCCTATGCCAGAGGCATGCCGAGAGGGCATCCGAGCACAGGACGCGTACGGGCCGGGATGGGGGCGTTCCAGTGGGCGGCAACGGCAGCAGCGGCGGAGTCGGCACCGCCGGGAAGCGCCCGAACGGACAGCTCGCCTCGTGGTTCGCGCGCAGCGGCTGGTCCAAGGGGGAGCTGGCCCGGCAGGTGAACCGCCGGGCACGCCGGACGGGCGCGCACCACATCAGCACCGATACCTCACGGGTGCGCCGCTGGCTCGACGGCGAGCAGCCCCGCGAGCCGATCCCGCGGATCCTCTCCGAACTGTTCTCCGAACGCTTCGGCTGTGTGGTCACCGTCGAGGAGCTGGGACTGCGCGCCGCCCGCCGGACGGCCTCCGACGGCGGTGTGGACCTGCCCTGGACGGGGCCGCAGACCGTGGCGATGATCAGCGAGTTCTCGCGCAGCGACCTGATGCTGGCCCGCCGGGGCTTCCTCGGCACCTCCCTGGGCATGGCCGCGGGCCCCGCGCTGATCGAGCCGATGCAGCGCTGGCTGGTGCCCGCCCCCGCCCCCGCCGCGCCGGTTCCCGGCGCACGGGGCGACCGCCGGCTGTCGGGCCCGGAGCTGGAACTGCTGGAGCAGACGATCGTGATGTTCCGCCGGTGGGACGCCCAGTGCGGAGGCGGGCTGCGGCGCAAGGCCGTCGTCGGCCAGCTCCACGAGGTCACCGACCTCCTCCAGGAGCACCACGACGAGCCGGTGCGGCGGCGGCTGTTCCGCGTCACCGCGGAGCTGGCGGAGCTGGCCGGCTGGATGAGTTACGACGTCGGGCTCCAGCCGACCGCGCAGAAGTACTTCGTCCTCGCCCTGCACGCGGCCAAGGAGGCCGGCGACCGGCCACTGGGCTCGTACGTGCTGTCCGGCATGGGCCGGCAGATGATCCATCTGGGCCGGCCCGAGGACGCGCTGGAGCTGGTGCACCTCGCGCAGTACGGCGGCCGGGAGGACGCCACCCCCCGCACCCAGGCCATGCTCCACGCGGTGGAGGCGCGCGCGTACGCCAACATGGGCCGGCCCGACAAGTGCCACCGGGCGGTGCGGATGGCCGAGGAGACCTTCGCCGAGGCCACCGAGGGGGACGGCGACCCGGACTGGATCGGCTTCTTCTCCGAGGCCGAGCTGAACGCCGAGAACGCCCACTCCTACCGGGACCTCGCCTATGTGGCGGGCCGCAGCCCCGCCTACCTCTCGCTCGCACAGCCGGCGATGCGCAGGGCCGTGGAGCTGTTCGGCCGAGAGTGCGGCGGTGGCAACGGCCACCAGCGCTCCTACGCGCTCAACCTCGCCGGCATGGCCACCGTCCACCTGCTGCAGCGTGAACCCGAGCAGTGCGCCGAGATGGCCGGCCAGGCGCTGGCGGTGGCGAAACGCCTGCGTTCGGAGCGGGTCGACAACCGCATCCGCAAGACCGTGGCCACGGCGGCCCGCGAGTTCGGGGACGTCGCGGAGGTCGTCGAGCTCACCGAGCGGCTCGCCGACGAGCTGCCCGAGACCGAGACCGAGAACGAGACCGAGGTCGCCCTCGCGGGCTGAAGGGGCCCGAAACCGGCCGCACCCGTCTCCGTCCCTCCCCCTCCGTGCTCGTCCCGTCCGCCCCGCATCCGCTCCACCGTCCCTTCCCGGCCGCCCGCCGCCCGGCCCCCGGGTTGTCATACGACCGTGCCGACCGGTCAGGCCCTGTCTGACAAATCCCGCCCGCTCCGCGCGGCCGCCGTGCCCGGCCGGGGCGGTACGCCGCACGGGCGGCCGGGGCCGGGCCGGTGGCGCGGTTTTGGCCCACGGGCTTGTTCACCCGGGCGTAACAGAGAGCGCGCCTTCGTCACGGCCGTGAAACGCCGCGCCGCATCGGCGGAAACGGAGCTCCTGGAATCTGTGGCTCATCCTGATCCCCCAGATCCGCCCCCACGGGTCGCGTACGCGAGGAGACGCCCACATTGAACGGCGCGGATACCGCTTTCGTACTGATCAGCGCGGCGCTGGTCATGTTGATGACGCCCGGCCTGGCCCTTTTCTACGGCGGCATGGTCCGGGTCAAGAGCGCACTGAACATGCTCATGATGTCCTTCATCTCCCTGGGCATCGTGAGCGTCCTCTGGGTCCTGTACGGCTACTCGCTCGCCTTCGGCACCGACACCGGCGGTCTGATCGGCAGCCTTGAGCACATCGGTCTGAGCGGCATCGGCGTCGAGGCGCTGACCGGCGGCGACGAGGGCATCCCGGTCCTCGCCTTCGTCCTCTTCCAGCTCATGTTCGCCGTTCTGACGCCCGCCCTCATGAGCGGCGCCCTGGCCGACCGCGTGAAGTTCAGCGCCTGGGCGCTGTTCATCACGCTGTGGGCCACGGTCGTCTACTTCCCCGTCGCCCACTGGGTGTGGGCCGAGGGCGGCTGGCTGTTCGAGCTGGAGGTCATCGACTTCGCGGGCGGCACCGCCGTCCACATCAACGCCGGAGTCGGCGCCCTGGCCGCCGTCCTGGTCGTCGGCAAGCGCATCGGTTTCAAGCGGGAGCCCATGCGGCCCCACAGCCTCCCGCTGGTGGTCCTGGGCGCGGCCCTGCTGTGGTTCGGATGGTTCGGCTTCAACGCCGGCTCCGCGCTGGGCGCCAACGGCACCGCCGCCACCATGGCCCTGAACACCCAGGTCGCCACCGCCGCCGCCATCCTGGGCTGGCTGCTGTACGAGCGGATCCGGCACGGCGCCTTCACCACCCTGGGGGCCGCCTCCGGAGCCGTCGCCGGCCTGGTCGCCATCACCCCCGCCGGGGCGCACGTGAACGCCGTGGGCGCGATCGTCATCGGCCTGGTGGCCGGTCTGGTCTGCTCCTGGGCCGTCAGCCTGAAGTACCGGCTCGGCTACGACGACTCCCTGGACGTCGTCGGAGTCCACCTCGTCGGCGGCGTCATCGGCACCCTGCTGGTCGGCGTCCTGGCCACGGACGGCGTGGGCGGCCTCACCCAGCTCGGCAAGCAGGCCGTCGGGGCCTTCTCGGTGATGGCCTTCTCCTTCGCGGTCTCCTGGATCCTGGCCAAGCTGGTCGACGTGGTCGTCGGCTTCCGGGCGGACGAGGACGACGAGACCGCCGGGCTGGACCAGGCGTACCACGCCGAGACCGCGTACGACTTCAGCTCGGTGGGCGGTTCGCCCGCGTCCCGCAACGCGGCCGGCGCCGCCGGCCACGACGGCAGCGCGACGGCCTCGCCGTCCGCGAAGGAGAACGACAAGAAGGTGGACGCGTGAAGCTCATCACCGCAGTCATCAAGCCGCACCGGCTCGACGAGGTCAAGGACGCCCTGCAGGCGTTCGGAGTGCAGGGACTGACCGTCACCGAGGCCAGCGGATACGGCCGGCAGCGCGGCCACACCGAGGTGTACCGCGGCGCCGAGTACACCGTCGACCTCGTCCCCAAGGTCCGGGTGGAGGTCCTGGTCGAGGACGAGGACGCCGAGCAGCTCCTCGACGTGGTCGTCAAGGCCGCCCGGACCGGCAAGATCGGCGACGGCAAGGTCTGGAGCGTCCCCGTCGAGACGGCGGTACGCGTCCGCACCGGCGAACGCGGCCCGGACGCGCTGTGAGTCGGCCGGAACGGGGGACCGCGTGACCACGGGACCCGGTGACCCCGGCAACTACGCGGCGGCCCGGCTGCGCCTCCTCACCGCAGGGGCGCGGCCCGGGCCGCCGCGCCGCCGGGCCCTGTCCGACCTCACCGACGCCTGGCTCGCCTCGCTGCTGGGCGACGCGGGCGAGGGGGTCGCGCTCGTGGCCGTCGGCGGCTACGGACGGGGGGAGCTCTCCCCGCGCAGCGATCTGGACCTGCTGCTGCTGCACACCGGCCGCGGCACACGCGAGGTCGCCGCCCTCGCCGACCGCCTCTGGTACCCCGTGTGGGACCTCGGGATCGCCCTGGACCACTCGGTGCGCACCCCGAAGGAGGCGGAGAGGGCCGCGGCCGGCGACCTCAGGGTGCAGCTCGGCCTGCTCGACGCCCGGCACATCGCCGGAGACCCGGAGCTCACCGCCGCCCTGCGCACCCGGATGCTCGCCCGCTGGCGCGCCGCCGCCCACCGGCTGCTGCCCGAGCTGCGCGAGGCGGCCCGGGAGCGCGCCCGCCGCCACGGCGAGCTGCGCTTCCTCCTCGAACCCGACCTGAAGGAGGCCCGCGGCGGTCTGCGGGACGCCACCGCCCTGCGCGCGGTGGCCGCCTCCTGGCTGGCCGACGCGCCCCGCGAGGGGCTGGACGAGGCCCACCGCACCCTCCTCGACGTACGCGACGCCCTCCACCTGGCCACCGGCCGTGCCACCGACCGGCTCGCCCTCCAGGACCAGGACCAGGTCGCCGCCGCCCTCGCGCTGGAGGACGCGGACGCGCTGCTGCGCCGCGTCTACGAGGCGGCCCGGGTGCTCTCCTACGCCTGCGACGTGACCTGGCGCGAGGTCGACCGGGTACTGCGCGCCCGCCGCCCGCGACCGCGGCGCGCCGGGCGGCCCGCCGAGCGCACCCCGCTGGCCGACGGTGTCGTCGTGCAGGACGGCGAGGTGGTGCTCGCCCGGACCGCGCGCCCCGAGCGCGACCCCGTACTGCCGCTGCGTGCCGCCGCGGCGGCCGCCCAGGCCGGGCTGCCGCCGTCGCGCCCCGCCCTGCGGAGGCTGGCCGCCGCGGCGCCGCCGCTTCCGGTGCCCTGGCCGGCCGAGGCCCGTGAGGAGTTCGTCACCCTCCTGGGGGCGGGCGAGGCCGCCGTCGCGGTGTGGGAGGCCCTGGACGCGGAGGGCCTGGTCACCGCCTGGCTGCCCGAGTGGGACCGGGTGCGCTGCCGCCCGCAGCGCAACCCCGTGCACCGCTGGACCGTCGACCGCCATCTGATCGAGACCGCCGCGCGGGCCGGCGCGCACGTCCGCCGCGTCCGCCGCCCCGACCTGCTGCTGGTCGCCGCGCTGCTGCACGACATCGGCAAGGGCCGGCCCGGCGACCACAGCGTCGCGGGCGAGGCCGTCGTGCGCGACCTGGCCGCCCGGATGGGCTTCGACGCCGCCGACACCGCGGTCCTGGCCACCGCCGTCCGCCACCATCTGCTGCTGGCCGAGACCGCCACCCGGCGCGACCTGGACGACCCGGCCACCGTACGCACCGTGGCCGACGCCGTCGGCGACACCGGGGCCCTGGAGCTGCTGCACGCGCTCACCGTGGCCGACGCCCTGGCCACCGGGCCCGCGGCCTGGTCCGCCTGGCGAGCGGGACTCGTGGCCGATCTGGTGAGACGGACCGGCGCCGTGCTGGAGGGGGAGGGGGAGCCGGCAGGGGCCGCGGAGGCGGCCGGGGAGCGGGAGCGCTCCGCCCCGCGGCCCGCCGCCGGGGCCGAGCGGCTGGCCGCGCAGGCGTGGCGCACCGGCGGGCCGGTGCTCTCCCTGCGCACCCGGGCCCAAACCCCCACCGAGGCGGGCCGGGCAGGCCCCACCGAGGAGGAGACGGGCCCGGAACCGGTCGGCGCCGAACTGCTCGTCGCCCTGCCCGACCGGCCCGGCGTACTGCCCGCCGCGGCCGGCGTCCTGGCCCTGCACCGGCTGACCGTACACGCCGCGGACCTGCGCGCCGTCGATCCGCTCGGCGAGGGACGGGTGCTGCTGCTGAGCTGGCGGGTGGCCGCCGAGTACGGGTCGCTGCCGCAGGCCGACCGGCTCCGCGCCGACCTGGCGCGCGCCCTGGAGGGCTCCCTGGACATCCCCGCCCGGCTCGCCGAGCGCGAGCGCGCCCACCTGGGCAGCGCCCGCCGGCGCGGAGCCGGGGCCCCGCCGCCGAAGGTGACCGTCGCCCCGGCCGGATCACGGCTGGCTACGGTCATCGAGGTGCGCGCCCAGGACGCCCCGGGGCTGCTGTACCGCATCGGACGGGCCCTGGAGGACGCCGGCGTCACCGTGCGCAGCGCCCGGGTCGGCACCCTGGGCGCCAACGCGGTGGACGCCTTCTACGTCACCGGGCCCGACGGCGCCCCGCTGCCGCCGCGCGAGGCCGCCGGTCTCGCGGCGGAACTGGAGCGGGCCCTGGGCGGCTGACCGGACCGCGGGCGGGCGGATACTCTTGGAGGTCGACCGCCGACACCGCCACCAACGCGAAGGATCCGCGACCGACGTGTTCGACACTCTCTCCGATCGCCTCACAGCGACGTTCAAGAACCTCAGGGGCAAGGGCCGTCTGAGCGAGGCGGACATCGACGCCACGGCGCGCGAGATCCGTATCGCCCTGCTGGAGGCGGACGTCGCCCTCCCCGTGGTCCGGGCCTTCATCAAGCAGGTCAAGGAGCGCGCCCTGGGCGCCGAGGTCTCCAAGGCGCTGAACCCGGCCCAGCAGGTCATCAAGATCGTCAACGAGGAGCTGATCGGCATCCTCGGAGGCGAGACCCGCCGTCTGCGGTTCGCCAAGAACCCGCCGACGGTGATCATGCTCGCCGGTCTGCAGGGCGCGGGCAAGACCACGCTCGCGGGCAAGCTGGGCCGCTGGCTCAAGGCGCAGGGCCACGCCCCGCTGCTGGTCGCCTGCGACCTGCAGCGCCCCAACGCCGTCAACCAGCTCACGGTCGTCGCCGAGCGCGCGGGCGTGGGGATCTACGCGCCCGAGCCGGGCAACGGCGTCGGCGACCCGGTGAAGGTCGCCGAGGACTCCATCGAGTACGCCCGCACCAAGCAGTACGACGTCGTCATCGTCGACACCGCCGGCCGTCTGGGCATCGACGCCGAGATGATGCGGCAGGCCGCCGACATCCGCGACGCCGTCCGCCCCGACGAGACCCTCTTCGTCGTCGACGCCATGATCGGCCAGGACGCGGTCAACACCGCCGAGGCGTTCCGCGACGGCGTCGGCTTCGACGGCGTGGTGCTCTCCAAGCTCGACGGCGACGCCCGCGGCGGCGCGGCCCTGTCGATCGCGCACGTCACCGGCCGCCAGATCATGTTCGCCTCCAACGGCGAGAAGCTGGACGACTTCGACGCGTTCCACCCGGACCGCATGGCGTCCCGCATCCTGGGCATGGGCGACGTCCTCAGCCTCATCGAGAAGGCCGAGCAGACCTTCAGCCGGCAAGAGGCCGAGCAGATGGCCGCCAAGCTGGCCAAGGGACCCAAGGAGTTCACCCTCGACGACTTCCTGGCCCAGATGGAGCAGGTCCGCAAGATGGGCTCCATCTCCAAGCTGCTGGGGATGATGCCCGGCATGGGGCAGATCCGTGAGCAGATCAACGACATCGACGAGCGCGACGTGGACCGCACCGCCGCGATCATCAAGTCGATGACCCCGGCCGAGCGCACCGACCCCACGATCATCAACGGCTCGCGGCGGGCCCGCATCGCCCGCGGCTCCGGCGTGGACGTCAGCGCGGTGAAGAACCTCGTGGAGCGGTTCTTCGAGGCCCGCAAGATGATGTCGAAGATGGCCCAGGGCGGCATGCCGGGGATGCCCGGGATGCCGGGCATGCCGGGGACGGGTGGCGCCCGGAAGAAGGGCAAGCAGCAGAAGAAGGCCAAGGGCAAGCAGCGCTCGGGCAACCCGATGAAGCGCAAGGCCGAGGAGCAGGCCGTGGCCGAGCGCCGCGCCGCGGGGCAGGGCGGCGCCTTCGGACTGCCCGGCGGCCAGGGTCCGGAGGACTTCGAGCTGCCCCAGGAGTTCAAGGACATGCTCCCGCCCAAGTGACCGCCCGAGTGACCGCCCGGGCGACCGCCAGGGGGGCGCCGCCGCCCGCCGCGTGCCGGCGGCGCCCTCAGGTCATGGCGACCACGTAGCGGAACAGGTTCTGCATCCACACGGTGCCGTCCGGCCGTACGTGCGGGCGCAGCGCCTCGGCCAGCTCCTTGGCGACCTGCTCCTCGTCCGTCGCCCGGACGGCCGCGTCGTACAGCCCGGTCGAGACCAGCCCGCGCACCGCGCTGTCCAGGTCGGCGTAGCCGAAGGGGCACGCGACCCGGCCCGAACCGTCGGGGCGCAGCCCGGCCCGTCGCGCCAGGTCCTCCAGATCGTCCCGGCCGCCCGGCCGCCAGCAGCGGCCCGCCGCGCGCTCCGGCTCGGCCGGCCGCTGCGCCAGCCGCTGCGCCACCCGCAGAGCGGGGGCCGCGGCGCACCGCTCGGCCGGCCCCCAGCCCGCCAGTACCACCGGCACCCCGCGGCCGGCCGCCTGGGCCACCCGGGCGAGCACGGCGGCGTCGGGCAGGGTGTCGAAGGCGGTCACCAGCGTCGGCGGCGGTCCCTCGCGCAGCGCCGCGCCGTCCGGTCCGCCGTCCGGACCGCCCGGCAGCACCCGCGCGGTCCAGTGCCGCGCGCCCCACTGCGGCTCCGGCAGCAGCCGCTGCCGGGCCAGCTCCAGGCGTGCCTCGTCGGTGTCCGCCCCCGTGACGGTCGCGCCCCGGGCCGCCGCCATCACCAGCGCCAGGCCCGAGCCGCAGCCCAGGCCCAGCACATGGGAGTGCCGTCCGACCTCGAACCGCTCGTATACCGCCTCGTAGAGCGGAACCAGCATCCGTTCCTGAATCTCCGCCCAGTCCCGGGTGGGCCGCGGGAGGTGCCGCTGTGCGAGCGTGGGTGCCATCGCAACATCCCCATTCCGATGGAAGGATCGCCGGGTAACCGGCCGCCGTCTCGTCCCTTGATGAGGTCCTGGAAGTCCCCGAAAGCCAGGGAACTGCGCATCTGTCCCCGAGTCCAGAGGGGCGCCGGGGTGTTTCCACCCGCGCTTGCCCGCGCGCACTCCTACGTTCCCCCGGCAGTCCGGTTCACGCATCCGCAGCAGACCGCCGTAACATGCGCGACATGGCTAAGGCTCCCGTGCTCACCCCCCAGGCGGAGGACTTCCCGCGCTGGTACCAGGACGTGATCAACAAGGCCGGGCTGGCCGACAACGGGCCGGTGCGGGGCACCATGGTCATCCGGCCGTACGGGTACGGGCTCTGGGAGCGGATGCAGCGGGAGATGGACGCCCGCATCAAGGCGGCGGGCGCCGACAACGCCTACTTCCCCCTGTTCATCCCCCAGTCCTACCTGACCAGGGAGGCCGAGCACGTCGAGGGCTTCGCCCCTGAGCTGGCCGTGGTCACGCACGGCGGGGGCAAGGAGCTGGAGGAGCCGGTGGTCGTCCGGCCGACCTCCGAGACGATCGTCAACGAGTACTTCGCCAAGTGGGTGCAGAGCTACCGCGATCTGCCCCTGCTGATCAACCAGTGGGCCAACGTGGTGCGCTGGGAAATGCGTCCGAGGGTCTTCCTGCGAACGAGTGAGTTCCTGTGGCAGGAGGGGCACACCGCCCACGCCACCTACGAGGACGCGCGCGACTACGCCGCCCGCGTCCACCGCGAGGTCTACGCCGACTTCATGGAGAACGTCCTGGCCATGGACGTCGTGCTGGGCCGCAAGACCCCCAGGGAGCGCTTCGCGGGCGCCGTCAACACCCTCACCCTGGAGGGCATGATGGGCGACGGCAAGGCCCTGCAGATGGGCACCAGCCACGAGCTGGGCCAGAACTTCGCCAGGGCGTTCGACACCCGCTACCTGTCGAAGGACGGGGAGCGGGAGCTGGTCTGGCAGACCTCCTGGGGCACCTCCACCCGGATGGTCGGAGGCCTGATCATGATGCACGGCGACGACGACGGCCTGCGGATCCCGCCGCGCCTGGCCCCCGTCCAGGCCGTCGTCCTGGCGATCAAGGGCGACGACGCGGTGCTGGCGAAGGTCCGCGAGGTCGGCGACCGGCTCGCCGCGGCCGGCGTCCGGGTGAAGGTGGACGACCGCACCGACGTCCCGTTCGGCCGGCGGGCGGTGGACTGGGAGCTCAAGGGCGTGCCGCTGCGCGTCGAGATCGGCCCGCGCGACCTGGAGAACGGCACCGCGATGCTGGTGCGCCGCATCGCCGGGGGCAAGGAGCCGGTGGCGGCCGACGCCCTGGCCGAGCTGTGCCCGGGGATCCTGGAGGAGGACCAGGCGCTGCTGCTGCGCCTCTCCCGCGAGCGCCGCGAGGCCCGCACCACGGACGTACGGACGGTGGAGGAGGCGGCCGAGGCCGCCACCGGCGGCGGCTGGGCCCGCATCCCCTGGGCCGACCTGGGCCCGGAGGGCGAGGCGCGGCTCGCGGAGCAGTCCGTCACGGTGCGCTGCCTGGTCGGCGAGGACGGATCGGTACCCGAGTCCGACGACGCCCCCGGTACGGTGGCCGTGGTCGCCCGCGCCTACTGAGACGCTCCGGTGCCGAGGCACGCCCGGGAACGTTCCGCGGCGCCGCCCGGGGTCCGGCGGGCGCTCCGCCCACACGCCGGCCGGACCCGCCCGGGTGAGTCCTCCCGGATCGGCATACCCGTCCTGTCGGCGCGCATCAACCCGAACCGGCGGGTAGGTGCAAATTATTTGGGATGCCCCGTAATCGGAACACCGGGACACTCTGGCTCGTTGTGCACGACGTGAGCACGACACCACCTGTACTCGCCGCCGAGCTGGCACTCGCGTGGGCCGACATTCAACGGCACCACCCGGAGCTGCCCGACCTGGCCGCGCCCGAATCGCTGATCGGGGAGTCGTCGTCCGCCTGCGGCGCCGAGCTCTCCTTCGAACGGCTGCTCCACGAGGCCGTCCACGGGATCGCCGCCGCCCGCGGAGTCCGGGACACCTCGCGTGCCGGCCGCTACCACAACCGCCGCTTCCTGGCGATCGCCGAGGAACTGGGCCTGGAGCACCCGGAGGAACCGCATCCGAGCAGCGGCTTCTCGCTGGTCGTGATGAAGCCCGAGACCAGAAGGCGCTACCGGCCCGTCATCGAGAAGCTGCAGCGCGCCCTGCGCGCCCACAGCGTCGCCACCACCACCGACACCTCCCGGGCCTTCCGCGGCCCCGCCGCGCGGCACGGTTCGTCGGGTGGCGGGGTGCGGGTCAAGGCCGTGTGCGACTGCGGGCGCAACGTCCGGGTCGTCCCGTCCGTACTGGCCCAGGCGCCGATCATGTGCGGGGCCTGCGGGAAGCCGTTCCGCATTCCGGACAAGGAGAAGGAGGCGGTCGGGGTGGGCTGAGGCGCCGCGGATCCGCGCCGGGCCGGGGGGCCGGGGGAGGCCGGGGCACCGGCTGCCCCCGCGGGGTGCGGCACAAGAGGTGTGGCACAATGGGCGGCTGTACTCGACAGCCGCACAGGACCCCTCTCTCCTCCGGCTGACGCGTCCACTCGGACACTCGGGTACCACAACCCCACGTGGCATCCCGCCGTGTCCAACCACGCCAAAGACCAGGAGACACCACAGCCGTGGCAGTCAAGATCAAGCTGAAGCGACTGGGCAAGATCCGTTCGCCTCACTACCGCATCATCGTCGCCGACTCCCGTACCCGTCGCGACGGCCGGGCCATCGAGGAGATCGGTCTGTACCACCCGGTGCAGAACCCCTCCCGCATCGAGGTCGACTCGGAGCGCGTCCAGTACTGGCTGGGCGTCGGCGCGCAGCCGACCGAGCCGGTCCTGGCCATCCTGAAGGTCACCGGCGACTGGCAGAAGTTCAAGGGTCTGCCGGCCCCGGAGCCGATGAAGGTCGCCGAGCCCAAGGCCGACAAGCGCGTTCTCTTCGAGGCCGCCGCCAAGGAGTCGGCGGACGAGCCCAAGGGTGAGGCCATCACCCAGAAGGCGAAGAAGGCCGACAAGAAGGCGGACGAGGCCGAGGCCGCCGCCGAGTCGACCGAGGCGTGACCATGCTGGAAGAGGCCCTCGACCATCTGGTGAAGGGCATCGTCGACCACCCCGACGAGGTGCAGGTCGCCGCCCGCAACCTGCGTCGCGGGCGCGTGCTGGAGGTCCGGGTCCACCCCGACGACCTCGGCAAGGTGATCGGCCGCAACGGCCGTACCGCACGCGCGCTGCGCACCGTCGTGGGCGCTCTCGGCGGGCGGGGCGTCCGCGTCGACCTCGTCGACGTGGACCAGGTCCGCTGAGGGCCGCGGCAGACAACGCAGAGCACCGGCACGGGCCGGGAGCGGCACCGCCGCTCCCGGCCCGTGCCGTGACCGCCGGTGTACGGGAACCGGCGAGAACCTGGAGTGACGAGCAGTGCAGTTGGTAGTCGCGCGCATCGGCCGTGCCCACGGGATCAAGGGCGAGGTCACCGTGGAGGTGCGCACCGATGAACCCGAGGTGCGCCTCGCCCCCGGCGCGGTCCTGGCCACCGACCCCGCCTCCGCGGGCCCCCTGACCATCGAGTCCGGGCGCGTCCACAGCGGCCGGCTGCTGCTGCGCTTCGAGAGGGTCGGGGACCGCACCGCCGCCGAGGCACTGCGCAACACCCTGCTGATCGCCGAGGTCGACCCGGAGGAGACCCCCGAGGACCCCGACGAGTACTACGACCATCAGCTGATCGACCTCGACGTCGTCACCCGCGACGGAACACCCGTCGGCCGGATCGAGGAGATCGCCCACCTGCCCCACCAGGACCTGCTCGTGGTGCGCGGGCCCGACGGCGGCGAGGTGCTCGTCCCCTTCGTCGGTGAGATCGTCCCCGAGATCGACCTGGACGGGCAGCGGGCCGTCATCGATCCGCCGCCGGGACTCATCGACGACCGGGCCGAGATCGCCGGATCCCGCACCGGGAGCGGTGCGCGGGCCGGCGGGGACGAGGAGGACGGCGGGGACGGGGAGTACGGCGCCTGATGCGGATCGACATCGTCACGATCTTCCCCGAGTACCTGGAACCGCTGAACGTCTCCCTGGTGGGCAAGGCGCGCGCCCGCGGCCTGCTCGACGTACGCGTCCACGACCTGCGGCAGTGGACCCACGACCGGCACAACACCGTCGACGACACCCCCTACGGCGGCGGCCCCGGCATGGTGATGAAGCCCGAGCCGTGGGGCGAGGCGCTGGACTCGGTCGTCGCCTCGGGCGGGGACGGTCAGGAGGAGGGGCCGGTCCTGGTCGTCCCCACCCCCAGCGGCAGCCCGTTCACCCAGGAGACGGCCGTCGAACTGGCCGCCGAGCCGTGGCTGGTCTTCACCCCCGCCCGCTACGAGGGCATCGACCGCCGCGTCGTCGAGGAGTACGGCGAGCGCCTGCGGGTGCGCGAGCTGTCCATCGGCGACTACGTGCTGGCCGGCGGCGAGGCGCCCGTACTGGTCATGGTGGAGGCCGTCGCCCGGCTGCTGCCCGGAGTCCTGGGCAACGCCGACTCCCACCGCGACGACTCCTTCGCGCCCGGCGCCATGGCCGACCTGCTGGAGGGTCCCGTCTACACCAAGCCGCCGGTGTGGCGCGGCCGGGACATTCCCGAGGTGCTGCTCAGCGGCCACCACGGCAGAATCGCCCGCTGGCGCCGCGACCAGGCGTTCCGCCGCACCGTGAGCCACCGCCCGGACCTGGTCGAGAGATGCGACCCCGCCGCGCTGGACGCCGACGACCGCAGGCTGCTGGCGGAGCTGGGCTGGGCCGAGCGGCCCGACGGCCGATTTGGGCCCGTGGCCGAAGGCGTGGAAGAATAGGCCGCTGCCTCGCGTCCGGCGCGCGACCCTGCCACAGGGGGACCAACGCCCGACCGGTACGGCGGCTCACCGAACCCAACGAACGATTCCGCCGATGACCTGTGGCATCGGCGAGGAAAGCAGACGGTCATGCACCTTCTCGACAGCGTCGACTCCGCTTCGCTGCGCAGCGACATCCCCACCTTCCGCCCCGGTGACACCGTCAACGTCCACGTGCGCGTCATCGAGGGCAACCGCTCCCGTGTGCAGCAGTTCAAGGGTGTCGTCATCCGCCGCCAGGGCTCCGGCGTCCGTGAGACCTTCACCGTCCGCAAGGTCAGCTTCAGCGTCGGCGTGGAGCGCACCTTCCCGGTGCACACCCCGGTCGTCGAGAAGATCGAGGTCGTCACCCGCGGTGACGTCCGCCGCGCCAAGCTGTACTACCTGCGCGAGCTGCGCGGCAAGGCCGCCAAGATCAAGGAGAAGCGCGAGCGCTGATCCGAGACCGGTCCGCGCGGCGGAGCACCGGGCGCCCCGGTGTCCGGTGCCGCCCGCGGGGCACGGCCCCCGTGCCGCTGTCCGCACCGGTGTCCGCCGCGCCGCCGGGTTAGGCTCTCGGCTCGATGAACACCGACGAACAGCACACGCGACCGACGGAGCGCGACCGCTCCTCCCACCCCGTACGGGGAGGGGGGCGCCGGTCGCGTTTCGTGCGTCCGGGGGCCGCGGTGGCCGCGGCCGCCGTGCTGCTCCTGCTGGTCCACACGTTCGCGGCGGAACCCTTCCGCATCCCGAGCGGCTCGATGGGGAACACCCTCAAAGCGGGCGACCGCGTTCTGGTGAACAAGCTGGCGTACCGTTTCGGCAACCTTCCGGCGCGCGGAGACGTTGTTGTGTTCGACGGCACCGGTTCGTTCGACCGGGAGCCGTCGCGGGGGACCGACTACGTCAAGCGGGTCGTCGGAGTCGGCGGCGACAGGGTCAGGTGCTGCGACGAGCGGGGGAGGATCGAGGTGAACGGCGAACCGGTGGACGAGGCCTACCTGTATCCCGGCGACCGGCCCTCGGCCGTCCCGTTCGACATCGCGGTCCCCGGGGGGAAGCTGTGGGTGATGGGCGACCACCGCTCCCGGTCGAGCGACTCCCGGGACCACCTCGGGTCCCCCGGCGGCGGCACCGTACCGGTGGACAGGGTGATCGGCCGGGCCGACTGGATCGTCTGGCCGGCCGGCCGCTGGACCTCCCTGCGGGGCCGGGATGGGTAGGCGCGGACGGCCGCGCGACGGTCGGCGGGCGGCCGTCCGCGGCGACGGCACACCGCCGGAGCCCCGGACCACGCTGCGCGGCCCCGGCGAGGGCCGGGCCGACCGGCGGCGCGCCGCCAAGCGGATCAGACGGCGCCGGCGGCTGTCGGTGACCAAGGAGATCCCCGTCCTGGTGGGCGTCGCACTGCTGATCGCACTGGTGCTCAAGACGTTCCTGGTACAGGCGTTCGTCATCCCCTCCGGCTCGATGGAGCAGACGATCAGGATCGACGACCGGGTGCTGGTGGACAAGCTGACGCCCTGGTTCGGCTCGCGCCCCGAACGCGGCGACGTGGTGGTCTTCAAGGACCCCGGAGGCTGGCTTCCCCCCGGGGAGGAGCCGGAGCGGGACGACCCCGTGGGCATCAAGCAGGGCAGGCAGTTCCTGACCTTCATCGGCCTGCTGCCCTCCGCCGAGGAGCAGGACCTGATCAAGCGGGTCATCGGCATCGGCGGGGACACCGTCGTGTGCTGCGACGAGGACGGCCGGGTGACGGTCAACGGCACACCGCTGAACGAGCCGTACCTCCACCCGGGCAACGCGCCCTCGCGGATGCGCTTCGAGGTGAAGGTGCCCGAGAACCGCATCTTCGTGATGGGCGACCACCGCTCCAACTCCGCCGACTCCCGCTACCACCTGCAGGACCCGGGGAAGGGGACCATTCCCGAGAGCCTGGTGGTGGGCAAGGCCGTGGTGATCGCCTGGCCCTACTCCCACTGGCGACGGCTGGAGGAGCCCGAGACCTACGCGTCGGTGCCGGATCCGCGCGGCGAGACCGCCTCCGCGGCCGCGGGCGCCGACAATGACGGAGACGAAGACATGGCGCACATCCCGAGCCCTGCGGAACTCCCGCTCGTTATGGGAGTGGCAGGCGTGGGTCTGCACCGGCTGAGGCGCGGGCTGCGGCGCGGTAAGAGCGGTATCGGTGTGAGGAGTGGATGTGGGGGACGTGGCGGTCGGAGCGCGCTCCGACGCGGACGGGCCCGAGCGGCGGGCCGAAGGCGAGCCCGTGGAGCGCGGTGAGGAAACGGCCGCGGGCCCGGACAGCGGAGAGAGAGTGACGGAAAAGAAGCAACGCTCCTTCCTGAAGGAACTGCCCATCCTCATCGGCATCGCGCTGCTGCTGGCCCTGGGGATCAAGACGTTCCTGCTGCAGGCGTTCTCCATCCCCTCCGACTCGATGCAGAACACCCTCCAGCGGGGCGACCGGGTGCTGGTGGACAAGCTGACGCCCTGGTTCGGGGCCGAGCCCGAGCGCGGCGAGGTCGTCGTCTTCCACGACCCGGGCGGCTGGCTCGACCCGTCGGTCCAGCAGGACACCAATGTGTTCCAGGACTTCATGAGCTTCATCGGCCTGATGCCCTCCGCCGAGGAGCAGGACCTGATCAAGCGGGTCATCGCGGTCGGCGGCGACACCGTGGCGTGCGAGAAGAACGGCCCCGTCACGGTCAACGGCAAGGCCCTGGAAGAGGGGGCCTACGTCTACCCCGGAGACTCCCCCTGCGGCAGTGAGGGCTTCGGCCCGGTCAAGGTCCCCGAGGACCGGATCTGGGTGATGGGCGACCACCGCTCCAACTCCCTGGACTCCCGTTTCCACCAGCAGCTCCCCGGACAGGGGACGGTGCCCGTGGACGAGGTCGTGGGGCGGGCCGTGGTCAAGGCGTGGCCGATCGACCGCTGGGGCACCCTCCCGGTGCCCGACACCTTCGCCGAGAAGGGCCTGGCCGCGGCTCCCGCGGCGCTGGGCCTGGTGGGCGCGGTGCCGCTGGTGATGTGGCGGCGGCGCCTGGGGGCGAGGGCCGTGAAGGGGAACGTGGAAGAGGCCGCCGGAGCGTCTGGGACGGCGTCCGGAACCATGAGCGGGACGGACGGGCGGGCCGAGGGCTGACCCGGGACCGTACCCGGGGGTAGGGTGCGGCGCAGACCGCCGGTGGACCCAGACCTTTTCCGGGAGCGCGAGTGAGCAGAGTCGAACGTACCGGGAAAGGCCGCGGTCGTACGGGCCAGGTGCCGTCGTCGGTGGCCGTGGCGGTCGGCTGCGCCCTCTTCCTGGGCGGCTTCGTCTGGGCCGCGGTGCTGTACCAGCCCTACGCCGTGCCCACCGACTCCATGTCGCCCACCGTCGAGGCCGGGGACCGGGTGCTGGCCGAGCGCATCGACGGCGACGAGGTCCGGCGCGGTGACGTCGTCGTCTTCCTCGATCCGCTGTGGGGCGACATGCCGATGATCAAACGCGTCGTCGGTGTCGGCGGCGACACCGTGGAGTGCTGCGACGAGCGGGGGAGGATGACCGTCAACGGCGATCCCGTCGACGAGCCGTACCGGCTGGAGCGGGAACGCGCCTCCTTCACCACCTTCGAGGCGTCCGTGCCCGAGGGGCAGCTCTTCCTCCTCGGCGACCACCGGGAGGGGTCACTGGACTCGCGCACGCACCTGGAGGACGCCAACAACGGCTCCGTGCCCCGGGACGCGGTGACGGGCCGGGTCGACGCCACCGTCTGGCCGCTGGGCCACGCGGGCATGGTCGAGCGCCCGGCCGGTTTCGCGGACCTGCCCGGCGGGACCTCCCGGCCGGGGCCGCTGGGCCCCGCCCTGGCGGCGATCGGGGCCGGCGCCCTGCTGATCCTCGGCGGTGCCGGGCACGGGGCGATCGGCTCGGTCCGCGGCAAGCGCGCGGGGCTGACGCACAATGGGGGAACGCACGGCTGAAGGGGAACACGCCATGAGCGCCGAGGATCTCGAGAAATACGAGACCGAGATGGAGCTGAAGCTCTACCGGGAGTACCGGGACGTCGTCGGCTTGTTCAGGTACGTGATCGAGACCGAACGCCGTTTCTATCTCACCAACGACTACGAGATGCAGGTGCACTCGGTTCAGGGCGAGGTCTTCTTCGAGGTCTCGATGGCCGACGCCTGGGTGTGGGACATGTACCGGCCGGCCCGCTTCGTCAAGCAGGTGAGGGTGCTCACCTTCAAGGACGTGAACATCGAGGAGCTGAACAAGAGCGATCTGGACCTGCCCGAGGACTCCGACTTCAAGAGGTGAGCCCGGAGCCGGCCGTCGCTTCCATCACTCCCGTCGCTTCCGTCGCTCCGTCAAAGCCGCGCCTGTGGGATGCCCCTTGCGGGTGAGCGGGATATCCACAACCGGTCGGTAGTCCACCGAATCGGACCATGATCATCCGCCCTGCCTCCCCGGCCGCCACAGTCGGCGCCGGAGGTGGTACCGATGAACGGCAGGAACGCACTCGGGCGCTACGGCGAGGACCTGGCCGCCCGGCGGCTGCGCGAGATGGGCATGGCCGTCCTCGAACGGAACTGGCGCTGCCGGGGCGGCGAGATCGACATCGTCGCCCGGGACGCCGACGCACTCGTCGTCTGCGAGGTCAAGACACGCCGGGCCGGCCCGTACGGGCATCCGATGTCGGCCGTGACCCCGCGCAAGGCCGCGCGGCTGCGCAGACTCGCCTCCCAGTGGCTCAGCGAACGCTGGCTCGCCCGGTACGGCCGCCCGCCGACCGGGGGTGTGCGCATCGACCTCGTCGGCGTCGTCCTGCCCGAGCGCGGCGCCCCCCGGGTGCAGCACGTGAAGGGGGTGGCCTGACATGGGCTTCGCCCGTACCTGCTCGGTCGCCCTCGTGGGCGTCGAGGGCGTGGTCGTCGAGGTCCAGGCCGATCTCGAACCGGGGCTGGCCACCTTCACCCTCGTCGGCCTGCCGGACAAGAGCCTGGTGGAGAGCCGCGACCGGGTCAGGGCCGCGGTCGTCAACTCCGGTGTCGACTGGCCGCAGAAGAAACTCACCGTCGGGCTCAGCCCCGCCTCGGTGCCCAAGAGCGGCAGCGGGTTCGACCTGGCGGTCGCCTGTGCGGTGCTCGGAGCCGCCGAACGGATCGACCCCCGCGAACTCACCGGACTCGTGATGATCGGCGAGCTGGGTCTGGACGGGCGCGTCCGGCCCGTCCGCGGTGTCCTGCCCGCGGTCCTGGCCGCCGCGGACGCCGGATACCGCCAGGTCGTCGTCGCCGAGCAGACCGCGTCCGAGGCCGCGCTGGTCCCCGGCGTCTCCGTCCTCGGAGTCCGCTCCCTGCGCCAGCTCGTGGCCGTCCTCACCGACGAACCCGTCCCCGAGGAGGAGGGCCCGGAGGGGCACGGCACCGACGCCACCATGCTCGCCGGTCTCACGGTGCCCGGCGCGGGCGGAGGGATCGCGGGGCTGGGCGGCGAACGCCGGGTGGACCTCGCCGAGGTCGCCGGTCAGAAAGCCGCCCGCAGGGCTCTGGAGGTGGCCGCCGCGGGGCGCCACCACATCTTCTTCAAGGGACCGCCGGGCGCGGGCAAGACCATGCTGGCCGAACGGCTCCCCGGGCTGCTGCCGCCGCTCACCCCCAAGGAGGCACTGGAGGTCACCGCCGTCCACTCCGTCGCCGGGGCGCTGCCGCCCGGCCAGCCGCTGGTCGAGCGGCCTCCCTACTGCGCTCCGCACCACTCGGCCACCACCGCCTCCCTGGTGGGCGGCGGCAGCGGTCTGCCCAGGCCCGGGGCCGTCTCCCTCGCCCACCACGGCGTGCTCTTTCTGGACGAAGCGGCCGAATGCGGCGCACGGGTGCTCGACGCACTGCGCCAGCCGCTGGAGTCGGGGCAGGTCGTCGTGGCCCGGGCCCAGGGCATGATGCGCATGCCCGCCCGCTTCCTGCTCGCCCTCGCCGCCAACCCGTGCCCCTGCGGCCGGCACGGCTCCCGGGGCGGCGGCTGCGAGTGCAGGCCCTCGACGGTCAGACGCTATCGGGCACGGCTCTCCGGGCCGCTGCTGGACCGCGTCGACCTCCGGGTCACCGTCGAACCCGTCACCCGCTCCGAGCTGACGGCCTCCGGCGCCCGGCCGGAGTCCACCGAGACCGTGGCCGCCCGCGTACTCACCGCACGTGAGCGCGCCGCCGTCCGCTACGCCGACACGCCATGGCGCACCAACAGCGAGGTCCCCGGCCACGAACTGCGGACCCGGTGGCCCGGGAGCCCGGGGTCGCTCGGCCGGGCCGAGGAGGACATGGAACGCGGTCTGCTCACCGCACGAGGCCTGGACCGCGTCCTGCGGGTCGCTTGGACCCTGGCCGACCTCGCCGGGCACGACCGGCCCACCGCCGAGGACGTGGACGGCGCGCTGGAACTGCGCACCGGGGTACGGCGCGGCACGGCACTCGCCGGAGGCCGGGCGTGACCGGCCGTGAGGAGCGAGTGGCCCGGGCGGCGCTCACCAGGATCGGGGAGCCCGGAGACGAGGCGATGAACCGGTGGCTCGACCGGTACGGGGCGGTGGAGACGCTCAAGGCGTTCGGATCCGACTCCCCGCTGCCCGGCGCGTCCCGGGCCCGCTGGGCCGGGCTGCGCAAGCGCGCGCGAGGACTCGACCCCGAGGCCGACCTCGACACGATCGGTGGGCTGGGCGGGCGCTTCGTCTGCCCGGGTGACCCCGAGTGGCCGAGTCAGCTGGAGGACCTGGGCGACGGACGCCCCGTGGGCCTGTGGGTGCGCGGCAGGGCCTCGCTGCGGATGTGGGCACTGCGGTCGGTCGCCGTCGTCGGCTCCCGGGCGTGCACGGACTACGGCGCCCATGTAGCCGCGACGCTCGGTTCCAGCCTGGCCTCCCGTGGCTGGACGGTGGTCTCCGGCGCCGCGTACGGAGTGGACGGCGCCGCGCACAGCGGGGCTCTGGCGGTGGAGGGAGCGACCGTCGCGGTCCTGGCCTGCGGGGTCGATGTGGCTTACCCGCCGGGCAACGGCGAGCTGATCCGGCGCGTCGGGGAGCAGGGACTGCTGGTCGCGGAGCTGCCGCCCGGCGACCACCCCACCCGCAGCCGTTTCGTCCTGCGCAACCGCGTGATCGCGGCCCTCACCCGCGGCACCGTGGTGGTGGAGGCGGAGCTGCGCAGCGGCTCGCTGGTCACCGCGCGGCGGGCTCTCGGGTTGGGCAGGCTCACCATGGGCGTTCCAAGACCCATACACCAGGGTGCCGCTCCGATTCCGGCTCCAGACCGCCGCCTGACCGAAACAACCCTCCATCTGACTTCTCTGACCGACGCCCCCGGTCGTTAACGCTAGGCTGATTTGCACTCACGTAGAGCAGCAGACGCGGACGATCGGGGGACAGCCATGACGCGCACCGCTGTGGGCGGGGATGAGGAGGAGCCCGAAAGGAGCAATGCGGGGAGGAGCGGCGTAGCTGTCAGCGGCAGCATCTACGGCTCGGTTGTGCAATTCGTCAACACTGGGTCGATTGAGAGAAACCCTGCTCCATCAGAGCCCGACCTGGCGACCCAGCGGCAAAACTTCTTCTTCGACTTCCTCAAGCAGGCGCTCAAGCAAGCCGAGACCACGTTCCGGCTGAGCGTGTTCTTCATGTCCGGCGGGGCGCTCATCTTGCTGGTCGGCGGCTGCCTGGCGCTGGCCAACGCAGGCAACCCGGACTGGAGCTACCTGCCGGTACTGACCGCGCTGAGTGGTCTGTTGATCACCTCATGTGGCGGTGCGTTCGCCCTTCACTCGCACCGGGCACGCAAGCATCTGACCGAGCAGGCCGAGCGCATCCACAAGAACATCCAGGACGACCGCACCCTTGAGCAGGCCACCGCCCTGATCGACCGCATCGAGGATGACGACCTTCGGGACCGTCTCAAGAGCGTGACCGCGCTGCGGACCCTCGGTCTGTCTCCTGACCCCGGCACGGTCACCGACCGCCTGTTGCCGGGCCAGGGCGGAACGACAGGTGAGATCGAACCCGGCGGCTCTACCCGCTGACAGCCTGAGAGCCCCGGAGGTCACGGCGACCTCCGGGGCTCGCAGGCTGTCAGGGGCGGTTACCGCGTCCTCTGGCGATGCCCTCGCGAACGATGTCCTCCCAGCCCAGGTCGGCGGCCACCCGCAGCGCGTCCTTGGCGGTGACCACGTCGCCCGAGACCTGCTGGATCTGGTGACCGCCGATCCCGGCCGCGATGAGCAGCGACTTGAGTTTCGAGTCGTGCCCGGCGGCGAACGTGCGGTGAGTCGTGTCGGCGCAACCGGTGTCCCTCCGTTGCCAGACCTTGTCGCCCTTGGCCCCCTCGTGGACCAGCACCAGATACGAGTAACTGCCGCACGTGCAGGGGCGGTTGGAAGGTGTCGTTGTCGTCATGGGCGAGAGCATAAGGGCGGCAAGTGATGATCTGTACAGGGTTGCGCCGGAATGGCGTGATCAGGCGGTACGGGCAGGTGGTCGGCCGGAGCCGTCGCACCGAGGGCACTCGCACGGCGGCCACACTCCCGAGATCAGCGGAACGTCGGGCAGCCGTTCGGGTGGCGACGCCCAACGGCTGACCTCCTGTCGCCGCCTCGTCACCGGGTTGACCTTGTAGACCCTGATCCAGAAATCGGCCACGTGTCGCGCCCCCTTGTGTCGCACTCACCAGGACTTATCGAGTTATCGCGCTGATCGAGTGTACGCGTGCTCTCGTGCTCTCGGTAGCGCACCGTGGTACGTGCTCGTAGCGTCGCCAGCGTGAGTGATCTTGAGCTTGACCGCAGCAAGCCGGTGTGGAAGCAGGTGGCCGCCGAGGTCGAGCGGCGCATCGACGCCGGTACGTACCCGGCTGGCGAACGCCTGCCCGGTCTGGTGGCTCTGTCGACCGAGTTCGGCGTGGCGGTGTCGACGATCCAGAAGGCGCTGGCGCACTTGAAGACTCAGGGTGTCGTGCGCGTCGAGCTTGGGCTTGGCACGTGGCCGGTGCCTCCGGCCGACCGGGGTTAAGCACCCCGCGCCCACGGACGCCCACGGAAGACCACGAGACGGCCACCCCCGGCCCAGACGCCCGGGGTGGCCGTTCTGTGCGCCCGGAGACCCCACCGGAGCCCGGGACGACCCCACACCGCGCCACCGGCCCGGCCGGGGGACCGCCGGGGTGTCATGTTGGCGTTCCGCGACTTGGCCGGCCGCACGACGAGTGACCGCGCTGGAACGTCCCGTGCACCGGTAATACCGCACAGACCGTGGGCCGTGCTGTACTGGGTGCATCCGGGCGGCACAGCCCCCGGTCAGACCCCTCGCTTATGGCGAGTTGAGGTCCAAGTTTCCGCATGGCGGCGAATTCCACCTGACATTCCTGTCCCTGGAGCCTGCCATGAAGTTCGAGTTCGAATTCGACCCTGACGCGCTGCGTCGCATCAGGCTGGAGCGCGGTCTGTCCCAGAACAAGCTGGCCGCCAAGGTCGGCCGCCCGGCCACCGACATCAGCCGGATCGAGCGCGGGCGAGGCGGCCTCTCCGTCCCCGCGCTGGCCACCCTTGCCCGCGCCCTCGACGCCCCGATGGACGCCTTCATCAAGGCAGCGGATGACCGAGAGCCGGTGTCGGCGTGATGGAGATGCGCGACGCCCGACCGATGACGGAGTCCGAGCGAAAGAGGCTCCTCCGAATTCTCTTCGGTCCGAAGAAGTAGCCCGAACATGAATCGACCCCCGGGGGTGGCGGCCAAACCAGCCCGGGGGTCAGAGAGAAAGCGACACCCCCATGAAAACCCAGACCTTCCCCTCTGCGCAAGCGCAGGACGAGGTGCCTCAGCACGACACCAGCCGCGCCGCGTACTTCGCTGATCTGGGCTTCGGCGTGGTGCCGATGCCGACCAACAAGAAGATGCCGACCTACAAGGGCTGGCCGGACCTCGCCATGACCGACCCGGAAGAGGTCGAGGAGATGTGGCGGTCGTTCGCGCCGCACGGGTGGCAGAACATCGCGCTGACCCTGGCGAACTTCACCGTCGTGGACGTCGACCCCAAGAACGGCGGCACGGCCTCGCTGGCCAAGCTGGAGGCCGACTACGGATCGTTGCCGCTGACCCGGACCCACCACACGGCATCCGGACCCGACAGCCTCCACTTCATCTACCGGGCCGACCCCGCCCGGCCGCTCAAGAGCGCGCCACTCGACCCGGGCCGGTACCCCGGCATCGACATCAAGACCGGGCGCGGGTCGCTGATCGTCGCACCCGGGTCGGTGATCGGCGGGAAGCGGTACGAGGTGGTCAGCGACCGCGAGCCCATCGTGGCCCCTCCGTGGCTCTCGGAGATCCAGCAGGCCGCCCGGCACCCGGGCGGGTCCTCCGTGCGCTCCCGTACCCCGTCCCGGGCCGCCGCGACCCCTGCGGGGAGCCACCCCGGCGGCGCGAGCCTGGCGGAGCTGCGCGCGCTACCGCCGGACCACCCCGGGCGCGATAACGCCTGGCTGTGCCGGGTGGCCGGGCACCTCGCCCGCAAGCACACCGACTACGACACCTACCTCCGTGAGCTGCGCGAGATCGACAGCGAATCCGAGGTGCCTCACGAGGAGGACCGATTCATGAAGACCGCCCGTTCGATCTGGGAGCGCGAGCAGGCCAAGGAGCAGCCGAAGATCAGCGCGCCGACCGCTGACAGGCCCAAGTCGATTCTGTGGCACCACGATCACACCGACCTGGGCAACGGGCGGCGACTCCGTGACCTCCACGGCGAGGACATGCGCCACGCCCCCGGGTGGGGCTGGCTGACCTGGGACGGTCGACGGTGGGCGCGCGGTGACGGCCAGGCCCGGCGGTTCATGCACAACGTGGCCGACAAGATCTCCGAGGCGATCGAGGAGATGGAAGAGAAGCAGCGCGGCGAGGACCTGATGCGCTGGTTCGGCCGATCCTGCTCCGGGCCGGGCATCAGCGCTGCGCTCAGTGAGGCGTCGGTGATGCTGCCGATCGAGACGGAGATCTCAGACTTCGACGCCGACCCGTACAAGCTGCTCGTCGGTAACGGCGTGGTGGACTTGCGGACGGGCGAGCTGCTGCCGGTTGACCGGAAGTACCTGCTGACCCGGGGCACGACGGTCGAGTACGACCCGAACGCCAAGTGTCCGATGTGGATGGACTTCCTCGGCTGGGCCTTTCAGGGCGACATCGAGATGATCGAGTACATCCAGCGCATGTTCGGGATGTGCCTGATCGGCAACAACGCGCACCAGGTCGCGTTCTTCCTGTACGGGCCTGGTCGGTCGGGCAAGACCACCCTGACGCGAGTGTTGTCGAGGCTGCTCGGTGACTACGCCACCTCGGCCGATCTCAGCGTCTTCAACGAGTCGAGCAGCGGACACAACGAGCCCTTGGCCCGGCTGGCGGGTGCGCGGCTGGTCGTGTTCTCCGAGACCCGGCAGGGCCAGCGCATCAACGAGGCGCAGTTCAAGAAGTTCACGGGCGAGGACACCCTCACGGCCTCGTACAAGAACAAGAGCTGGTTCGAGTTCCTGCCCGCGTTCACGCCGGTCATGTTCGGTAACGCTCAGCCGTCCATCGCCTTCGACTCCGGCGTCGAGCGACGCATGAAGGTCATCCCGATGCGAGCGCAGATCAGCGACGGCCAGAAGAACCCGAAGCTGGTCGAACAGATGATGCTGAACGAGGGTCCGGCCATCATGGCGTGGGCGGTCGAGGGGGCCCGGCTGGCAGCAGCCGAGAGCTTCGTGCCTGACCCGCCCCAGGTCGCCCAGGCGGTCAAGGAGTACAAGCGCGAGAACGACCACATCGGCGACTTCATCGAAGAGTGCTTGGTCTTCACCGAGGGAGCCACCGTGGCCAGCGACGTGATCTGGGTCCGGTACACGGCGTGGGTGCAGGCGGGCGGCGTGGACTTCGTGAAGAAGGCCGACGACCGGGCCGGTAAGAGCCTGCTGGTCCGGATGCTCAAGACCTGGAGCATCGAGAACGGAACGCCCATCGAAACCTTCAAGTCCAGCAACGTACGGAAGCTGCGCGGGGTCGCCCTGAGCGAGTGACCCGCAGGACGCGGGCGCGGGTGGAGCAGTCGGCCACCCGCGCCCCCGTTGCGTGTCCGGGTACTTGCGTCTCGCACAAGGTACATAGGTACGGGCTAGGTACGTTCCGGAGCCGCTTACTGCCAAAAAAGAAGCTAGGGCGATTCGGTTCTGGGTGTACCTAGCCCGTACCTATGTACCTTGTCGGCCGCGCAAGTGCCGGACCCCCCGGTGGCCTCTCGTGGGATCTTGGCGGGTCGGGAGGGCTGAGGGCCGGGACGGTATCTCCGAGGGCCCGGGAGAGCAGGGCCGGGCCCGGACGCCCGGAGCCACCCCACGAGGCCACGGGAGATACCACCGGAGGCCACGACGACACCAGCGCGCGGCGCGCGGCGTGGCTGGCAGGGCTCCGCGGCTGTCACGAGTCGTTTCAGAGCGAACACGGGAAGTGCGGCCGGCGGGGTTGACCGCCAACACAACGAAGCCCCCTCAAGCAATGCCTGAGGGGGCTTCGCCGCCGTCAACGACCCTTCCGACCGGTGGAGACAGTTCCAGTAAAAGCCACGGCGGCGGTGGCCGCAATGCTTTGCGGAAAACGCAACCCCCGAATGGTATTTTGTGCGGCCCTCCGCACGTGCTGGAATTTTTACATGGACGGAGCGAGCATCCGGGAGCTTCGACATTCCCGGGGCATGACGCAAGAGGAATTCGCCGCAGCGGTGGGAACCTCGCGGTTCATGGTGAACCGGTGGGAAGCCGGAGTTCACCGACCGAACCTCGAAAGTCTCAAGAAGATCGCGCAGGCGACCGGAAAGCCACTCGGTGAAATCGTGGAGGAGGTGAAGAAATGAGCGAGTACGTGATGGCAGAAAGCGGGTGGGTGTCGATCGACAGCGGAACAGCGGCCAGCGTCGACTGGTGGCAGATCGACAGCCAGGGCGTGACGCCGATGACCAAGGGACCGGAAGGCGCGTACGGCCAGACCCCCGCCGCCGCCACGGTGGTCCGAGCCAGCGGCATGGACGCGCTGCGGATCGCCACCATGCAGAAGCTGGTGAAGCTGGCCGGGCAGGCCACCACCACCCGGCAGCTCGACGCCATCGAGCAGGCGGCAGCCGTGGTCATGAGGGGGCCGCGTGGCTGACGAGGTGGCGCAGGCGCAAGGACCGGTACAGGGTCGCGCGTGGGAAGTGGTACGCCTGATCGGTCAAGGGTTCGGCCGGAACGAGATCGCCCGAATGACCGGGGTGTCCACAGCGACCGTTTCCCGAATCGCTCAGCGCAACGGCCTGAGCTTTGACCGCACCCAGACCGAGAAGGCTCTCAAGGCCCGAATTGCCGACCTCAATCTGAGGCAGGCCGGGCTGGCCGAATCGCTGGCGGACCGGGTGGCCATCGCCATTGCTTACCTCGACGCTTCGGCCAATTACCGAGACTGGGCTTTCGCCTCCAAGGCGATTGGCGACCTGACTCAGGCTTACATCCGAATGAAGCCGCAGCGCGACGAGGGTGCCGACCTCGAAGACACCAAGGACTTCCTTGTTGACCTCAAGAAGCAGCTCGGCGCGGTACGCGACGACTTCGAGCGAATGCACGGCGTCCCGTTCGACAGCGACGAGGCCAAACGAATCATCAACCAGGAGGACAGCAGCAATGACGAATCGTGAATTCAGCCAGGTCGTGCAGGGCCCGATGACGCCGGACGGCCCGAGCGTGGACGACCTGCGGGCACAAATGCACGGCGGACAGGTGGCCGGGCGGTTCTTCACCTCCGGCGACGCCGGGCGGGTGCACACGGCCACCGTCACCAACGGCCAGTCGGAGGACGGCGACGGCACCGTGACCGACGAGGAGATGGCCCGGTACCGGCGGGTCGCCACCCACCAGGGTCGGCGCGAGGCACCCGACGAGCGCAGCCACGTCCTGAGCCGCGACCCGCTCACCGGCCAGATGGTGCGCACCTACGCCGACGGCACCACCGAGGCCGTGGACGAGCAGGCCCGGCGCGCGGCCCGGCGCGGCGAGGACTGACACAGACCGGCACCCGGCACGGGTGTGGTCGTACCCGTGCCGAGCCGCACCCGAGCGCAACGAGAGACACAGGAGAAGCAACCGATGAACGCAGACCCGATGACCCGCGCCCGGCAGGCGATCGAGGCCGAGGAGGCCGCCCGGCTGGAAGCCAAGGCCGAAGAGATCGCCGCCGCCGACGAGCGCGCCCGGCAGGCCGCCGAGCGTGAAGCCCAGCGCGAGAAGCTCAAGGCGGATGCTGAGGCCGCCATGACGGCCGAGGGCATCACGCTGCCCGACCTGGCCCGGAAGTTCGACGCGGCGGTTGCCGCCCTGGCCGACCTGGCCCGAGCCGCCTGCAACCGCAACGAGGTGATCCGGCAGCACGCGGCTGGCCTGGAGGCCGCCCAGCTCCCCAACGCTCAGCGGACCCCCGCGCCGGAGCTGCTGGCCAGGGCGGTGGTCGTGGCCGCCAGCGAGGTCGGCACCGTCGACAACGGTCTGAACCGTCTGGCCAGCGACCTGCGTGCGCACTCCGGCCCGCTGGCCCGGCTGACGCCCGTCGAGCGCGCCGACCGCTGACGCGGCCCAAGACACAGAAGCGGCCACCCCGTCACGCCTGCAAGCCAAGGCGGGGTGGCCACCCACACAGACAAGGAAACCACGGTGAAGTTCCGCACTGAAACCCGCATTCGACGGGTCGAGAAGGTCGTCGACGGCAAGGTGCACGAGGTCGATCAGAAGTACAAGGTCGAGGTGCCGGTGCCGCCGCGCGACCTTGACGCCACGGTCCTGCGAGCGGTCACGGTCGGCACCTGCCTGGTGGTGGCGGGGGCGGTGGCCTGGTCGACGGTCAGCATCGGCGATCTGCTGAGCCAGGCCGCCCCCACGTGGGTCAGCTACCTGGTTGCCGCCGTGTTCGACCTCGCGTGGATCGGCTGCCTGGCGGTGGAGTGGCTGGCCCGGTTCGACCAGCGCAGGGCCAGGCTGCCGAAGGTCGCCGGTTGGGTGGCGCTGGCGGTGTCGATGGCGGCCATCTTCACGCACGGCGCGCTGGCCGGGTCGATGTGGGTCGGCGTGTTCGGCGCGCTGGTGTCGGCCATCGCCAAGGGCATGTGGTTCGTGGTCATGCGGCACCAGACGTGCGAACTGGACGACGAGACGCGGCAGTGGGTCGAGGCCGAGCGCAGCGAGGTCAACGGCCAGCGCGCTCTGGCGGCCATCACCCGGCAGCTCAACCGGACCCGGGCCGCGACCGCCGACGAGCTGGCCGCCCTGGACTCCGGCCGGATGCTGGTGTCCGCCCGGACGGACAGTGTCCGGACGCCGGACGGACGCCGGACGGACACCCCGGACACGGTGTCCGGACAGCCGGACACCCGGATTCCCGCACCCGCTCTGACCGGCCCGGACGCCCGGACGGACACGCCGGACGCCCTGTCCGCTCTGGCCAAGGAGGCGTCCGGCCCGGCGGACCTCGTCCGGACACTGTCCGGACACGGTGTCCGGCTGGACGAGGTGGCCACGGTGGCCGCTCGTCTGCGGCCCGACATGAACGCCGACAGCATCCGGCGCACCGCCAAGCGCATGCAGGAGAAGCAGGGCCAGCCCATGCAGGGCGGCTACGCCTGAGCCCGGGAGGCCGGGATACCTCGTCCCGGCCTCCCGTGGGGTCTCGGAGCGCACAGAAGACCGCCCCGGGGCCCCGGGCCCGGCCCACCCACGAGAGGCCGCCGGAGATACCACGGAAAGCCCCGGCCGGCCCGACCTTAACGACCCGCGCAGAGAAGCAGAGGACCACAGACATGACCACCACCAAGGCGTTCCGGCCGGAATTCCGGACCCGCGACGGACGGAAAGTCAGCTTCGCCGCCTCGTACACCCACGACACCGCCGCCAAAAGGCGGGCCGGACTGACCAAAGCCGGGCGGCCGAAGGTGGCCACGGTGGGCGCTGGCACGATCGTCCGGCGGCCTCGGCGGTGGATTCCGTGGGCGGTATTCGGCGCGAATTCCGCAGCCATCGGCGGCACGCACGCGGTGGCCGAGCTGGGCCCCGTGGTGGGTGGGGGAGCGGCGGTCGGAGTGGTGTACGTCGGGTACAAGGCCGCCCGCTGGACGGCGGGGGAGGTGGCCTACTGGTCGGTGAAGCTCCGGCAGATCAGAGGCCGCCAGCAGGTGGCCGAGGAGGCCGTCCCCGCCCAGCGCATCCCGGCGGACACGGTCGCCTACCCGGACCCCGCGCGGTAACGAGCCGTAGTTGGAAACTGTGAATTGTAAGTGTGGCTGCGGCCCTCCCCGCCCCCTGCGTGCCCAGGCACGGGGGGCATGGGGGAGGGCTGCGGCTGTGTCACACTCACACTTCACAATTACGAGAAGTGACAGACGCGGTGGTAATTGAATAGTCGGCCATCGGCTTGAGCAGGCCCATGCCGGGCACCTGCTTGTGCCGGGTCAGTGGCTTTCTTGCACCACCAACTGGAACTCGACATCGCTGGTGTTCACCACGTCGGTGCCGTTGTTGAACAGCACGTACAGCGGGGTGGTGTCGCTGTAGACAGCGTTGGTCTCGCTGCCGGACTGCGAGGTGTCGCCCTGGTTGCCCGTGGTGTACGCCAGGCTGCCAGCGGCGGAGGTCGGGCGCACGGTCAGGGCTTCTATCCAGGTCGAGCCGATCTTGTAGGCCAGCCCGGCCGACTGCTCGCCGCTGGTCGCTGCTGCCATGTCGGTGGGGTTGTAGGCCCGGAATGCCAGCACCCGGCCGATCGTGGACGGGCCACCGCCGGGCGACGGCACCGCGATGCTGTGCACCTCGCCGTGTGTGTATTCGGTCAGGGCGAGCGTGAATGAATGAGTGCGAATGTTCGGCATGATGAACCCTCCTGGGAAGCGACTGCGCCAAGACAAGTGAAGCAGTCGCGGATTTCCGCTGCCAGATAAAGCCCATTCCGTATCCCCACTTGTGTCTGGCGCAAATCGGCTGATTGAATGGAATTCCCGGCGAGCGCCGGGTTTTTTGATTTCGCCGAAAAGGGAGTTTTGAAATGGCCGCCAAGACCGCCGCCGAGCCGACCGCCTGCACCTGCTCGCAGTTCGAGGCTGACGGCAAGACCACCGGTTGCACCGCCACCACCGCCCGGCTGTTCGCCCCCGGCCACGACGCCAAGCTCAAGTCGTTCCTGATCCGGGCGGGGGCCGAGGGCCACCAGGTGACCCGCACCGACGCCAGCGGCCACCGCACCATCACCAGCGCCGCCGACGCGGCCAAGGGGTTCAAGTTCGCCTACATGATCACCAGCGGCATCAAGCGCGCCCAGGACAAGGCCGCCGCCAAGAAGGACAAGGGCACGGGCCGAAAGAAGGTCGCCACCAAGAAGCCGCAGGTCGTGACCGCCAAGGTCGGCCGGTGGCTGCGCACCGGGGTCATCGAGGGCGACGAGTTCGTCTACACCGACGCCAGGGGCAACGAGCGCCGGACCGCCAAGTTCACCGTCCAGGGCTGATCAGCGGCCGGGCGGTGGGTGGAGCCACCGCCCGGCCGGACCGCTGAGCAACAAGGAGACCCAGCAGCATGCACACCCAGGGAACCATGCGGGCGGCCATCTACGCCCGCGTCAGCACCGACGAGCAGACCAGAGGGTTCGGCCTCGGCATCCAGGAGGAGGCAGGCCGGAAGTACGCCGACAGCCGGGGGTGGTCGGTCGTCGACGTGTACAAGGATGAGGGCGTGTCGGGGTCGCTGGCCCAGCGGCCGGAGTTCGACCGGTTGATCGCCGACGCCCGAGCTGGCCGCATCGACGCCGTGATCGTGCACCGCTTCGACCGCGTCGCGCGCACGGTCGGCACCTTCTACCGGCTGGCCGAGACGCTCAAAGAACACGAGGTCGGCATCGCGTCGGTCACCCAGGACATCGACACCACTTCCACGGGCGGCAAGGCCATGCTCGGTGTGCTGGCCACGTTCGCCGAGATGGAGTGGAACACCATCCGGGAGCGGACACAGGGCGGGTTGCAGAAGAAGGCCGAGGCAGGCGGGTGGCCGGGAGGTCAGCCGCCGTACGGCTACCGGATCGAGGGCAAGGGCAAGCGCGGGTCGCACCTGGTCATAGACGACCGTGAAGCCGAGGTTCTGCGGGAAGCGCGCCGGATGCTCGTTGAAGAGGGACTGTCCACGCCCGACGTGGCTGCCCGGCTGAACGCGCAGGGGCTCATGACCAGGTCCGGCCGACCGTGGAGCTACGGCAACCTGCGCAACAAGCTGGTGTCGCCCGCCGTGACCGAAGCCAAGGTCATTTTCCGGAACGCCAGCCGCACGGGGTCGGGGCACTCGGTCAAGGTCGGCAAGGACGGCACCCCCAGGCACGGCGAGTCGGTCACCATCGGGCTGCCGCCGATCTTCACGCCTGACGAGGCGGCCGAGCTGCGCCGGGCGCTGGGGCAGTCGGCCACCGGCAAGCCCAAACCGCAGGCCAGCGTCTACCCGTTGTCGACGCGGCTGTACGGGTTGTGCGGGTCGCATTACAGCGGGATGCGCCGCCCCGGTGGCCGCAAGTACAGGTGCAGTGGTCGCCGGCCTAAATTTGAAGGGGCTCCGGTGTGCGACTGCGAGATGATCGACGCCGACGCGGTGGAGGCCGCCGTGTGGGGCGACGTGGTCAAGCTGCTGAGCGACCCCGACCGCCTCAAGACCATGGCAGCCGAGTGGGTGGGGCTCGCCGGTAGCGACCAGGCCACCCACGCCGACCGCATCGCGGACCTCGACCGCCAGATCAGGGAGCGGCAGGACGCCCTGAACCGCGCGGTCGAACAGCAGATCAGAGCCGACAGCGCAGCCCTGGCCACCGCGCTGCGGGCTGCCGTCACCAAGCTGGCCGAGGAGGTCGAGCAGCTCCAGGAGATGCGGGCCGAGGCCGAGGCGTGGCAGGCCGAGTCAGCCGCCGCCGAGCAGCGCGCCCGGGACCTGGAGACGCTGGCCACCGTGGCGCGTGACCGGCTGGCCGACATGACCCCGACCGAGCAGGCCGAGGTGCTGGCGTTGCTGGACGTGCGGGTCACGGTCACCGGGCCGACGCCGAAGACGCAGGTCGGGCAGGCGTGCGGGCTGGCTCAGTGGTTTGTGGACCACGGGCGGCTGGTGCCGGGGCCGCTGACCGATGAGGCGTGGGCCAAGGTCGAGCCGATCGTGAAGGCGTGGGAGCCGTCGAACCACCGGCTTCTTGACCACCGCCGCGTGATTGACGGGGTGCTGTTCAAGCTGCGGACCGGGTGCACGTGGCGCGAGGTCCCGGCCGAGTACGGCAAGTGGTCGGCGCTGCACACCCGGGCGTTCCGGTGGCTGCGGGCGGGGGTGTGGGCCGACCTTATTAATGCGCTGCCGAATGAGGGGACGCCCGTGCCTGCCGCCGTGCCGCCGCTGCGGATCGAGGGGCGGGTGGACCCGCGCACCCTGGCCGGGCGTGACGACAGCGGGGACCTGGCTGCATCGGTGTCCCCGGCCCGGTGACCAGCGGGCTGTCGGCGGGCGTCCACCAGCTCCTGCGCGGTGAGGGCATCGTCGTCACCGACGCCGCCGAGATCGTCGAGCTGGTCGGCGCGATCGGCGAACTGGCCCCCGAGAAACGCGGGCCCATGGTGCCGCGCGACCTGCTGTCCCCGGAGGCGGCACGCGTTCTGGAGGCGCTGCCCGCCCGGGGTGCGCTCGGCGTCGAGTCGGTGGCGCGCGCCGCCGCTCTCGCGGAGGACCGCGTGCTCGTCCGCCTCCAGGAACTGCGGTCACTGGGATTCCTCGAACGTGTCGGTGACTACTGGCAGTTGGCCAGAGCGGCCAACCAACACACCAACAGGTGACGAGGCGGTCCTTGACCCGGGGCGATCGAGTGAAAGGGTGAGAGGCATGATCGCTGAACGCTTCATTCCGCATGGCCCGGCCGCGCCGTTCCGGCCACCGGGGTAACCCCGGGGTGCGGGCAGCGGAACGTATCTGCGCATGCCCGACCGGCCGCCACTCGCACTGAGCGACGCCGCAGTCACGCTACGCTCCGAAGGTTCCCGGCCCCTTCGTACGCCACTCACCGGCGTCAGCGCACAGATCACGGCAGAACGGCTCAAGACGACGCATGCCCCATCACATCCCCGGGCCCGACCGCACGGCCACGGCAGAACCGACTGCGGCCGACGACGCCGCACGCCCTGCCCCGCCCGGATCGCTCGACGAACTGTGGCGGTCGTACAAGTGCACGGGCGACGAGCGACTGCGGGAACAGCTGATCCTTCACTACTCGCCCCTGGTCAAGTACGTGGCCGGACGCGTCAGTGTCGGCCTGCCCGCCAACGTGGAGCAGGCCGACTTCATCTCCTCCGGGGTCTTCGGGCTGATCGACGCCATCGAGAAGTTCGACCCGGGCCGCTCGATCAAGTTCGAGACCTACGCCATCACCCGCATCCGCGGAGCCATGATCGACGAACTGCGGGCGCTCGACTGGATTCCCCGCTCGGTGCGGCAGAAGGCCCGTGCGTTCGAGCGTGCCCACGCCGCGCTGGAGGCGACGCTGCGGCGTACACCGTCGGAGGCCGAGGTCGCGGACGAGATGGGGATCCCGCTGGAGGAGCTCCACGGGATCTTCAGCCGGCTGCCGCTGGCCAACGTGGTCGCTCTGGAGGAGGTGCTCCACAGCGGCGCGGAGGGCGGCGACCGGCTGAGCCTCATGGACACCCTGGAGGACACGGCCGCCGACAACCCCGTCGAGATCGCCGAGGACCGAGAGCTGCGACGGCTGCTGGCCCGGGCGGTCAACACCCTGCCCGAACGCGAGAAGACCGTGGTGACCCTCTACTACTACGAAGGGCTCACCCTCGCCGAGATCGGGCAGGTGCTCGGGGTCACGGAGAGCAGGGTCAGCCAGATCCACACCAAGTCCGTACTGCAGCTTCGGGCCAAGCTCGCCGATGTCGGTCGCTGAACCGGTACCGCCCTCCCTACAGTGGGACCCGTGCCCAGGATTCGAGCGGCCTCCGTGGCCGAGCACCGGACGATGCAGCGCGACGCCCTGCTGGAGGCAGCACGATCCCTGCTGTCCGAGGGCGGCACGGAGGCGCTGACCTTCCCCGCGCTGGCGGCCCGCACGGGACTGGCGCGCTCCTCCGTCTACGAGTACTTCCGCTCCCGCGCCGCCGTCGTCGAGGAGTTGTGCGCCGTCGACTTCCCCGTCTGGGCGGCGGAGGTGGAGGACGCCATGGAGCGGGCCGACACCCCCCAGGCGAAGGTGGAGGCCTATGTGCGGCGGCAGCTTGCCCTGGCCGGCGACCGGCGCCACCGGGCCGTCGTGGCCATCTCGGCCGGCGAGCTGGACCCCGGAGCCCGGGAGAAGATCCGTGCGGCCCACGGCGGACTGATCACCATGGTGGTGGACGCCCTCGCGGCCCTCGGCCACGACGAGCCGCGGCTGACGGCCACTTTGCTGCAGGGCGTCGTGGACGCCGCGGTCCGCCGTATCGAGCTGGGCGCCGCCGAGGACCCGGACCGGATCACGCGGGCCGCCGTGTCGATGGCGCTCCACGGAGTCGCGGGCTGAGTCCCTTCCCTCCGTCCGCCCCGCCCTTTCGCCGGGCGCCGTGTTCGTTCCCCCGGGAGGGTCTCTCCGCGCGAGGCCGGACGTGGCGGTGCCGGGCCCAGAACGCGGCCACGGCCAGGACCAGTGCCGTCCCCACCCCGGGCGGACCGGCGGACGGGGAGCTCTGGGCGGCCGCCGTCCGGATCGCGTCGTCCCGCCCGCTCTCCGGTTCCCCCGGAAGCGGAACCCCCAGCACCGGAAGGAGCCGGGAGGGGCCGCGGTCGAGCAGATAGAGCGGATCCAGGTAGGCGTCACCGCGGCGCAGCCCCCAGTGCAGGCACCCCGCCGGGCAGTGGAAGCCGTCCGCCTCCAGCACACCCACCACATCCCCCGCCGCGACTCGGTCGCCCTCGCGTACCCGTGCGCCGACCGGCTCGTACGTCGTACGCAGCGGAGGGGATCCCGTGCCCGCGAGTTCGACCGAGACCACCCCGCGCCCGGCGACCTCCCCCGCGAACGAGACCCGGCCCGCGGCCACCGCGCGCACCGGCTCCCCGGGACGAGCCACCAGGTCCACACCGCGATGGCCGGCCGACCACCGCCGGGGCGGCGGCTCCCAGCCGCGTCCGACCGCCCCCGGCACCGGCCTGACCCGGCCGGAGCCGGACGGGCCGTCCCCGGGAGCGGCACGGGCCGCGGCCGTCCCCGCGGTGAGGAGCGGCAGCACCAGGCAGGGCAGCACCAGACAGAGCGGCAGGAGGAGGGGCAGGCAGAGCGACATGCAAAAGGGCGTGCGGCGCGGCGGCGCGGCGCGGATTCGGCGTCCCATGAGCACAGCGTGGCGCGAAGGCACGGGGCGCGGAGGATCTCGGACGAGGGCTGTGGAGTACCGGCCGGCTGTGGACAACCGCGTCACCCGGTCCGGGGACGACACCACCCGTCGCGGCGGCACCCGCGCCCCACGCGTGTCGCCCGCCGCTTCCCCGGTCCCGTACACTTCTGGTGCGATCCGGGTCACCGGATCGACTTCGCACGCCCCGCCGCCTTCCACGGGCGGCAGCGCATCTCGGTCCTCGAAAACGGTCTCCGGGCCGCCAACTTCGCAGGCAAGCGCATCAGGGCGTCAGGAGCGGCGGCCGTCCGGCCGCCGTGTACAACCGAGTGATCCAAGGAGATACGGCCATGGCCGTCGTCACGATGCGGGAGCTGCTGGAGAGCGGCGTCCACTTCGGGCACCAGACCCGCCGCTGGAACCCGAAGATGAAGCGCTTCATCTTCACCGAGCGCAACGGCATCTACATCATCGACCTGCTCCAGTCGCTGTCGTACATCGACCGCGCCTACGAGTTCGTCAAGGAGACCGTCGCCCACGGCGGCTCCATCATGTTCGTCGGAACCAAGAAGCAGGCCCAGGAGGCCATCGCCGAGCAGGCCACGCGCGTGGGCATGCCCTATGTCAACCAGCGCTGGCTCGGCGGCATGCTGACCAACTTCTCGACCGTCCACAAGCGCCTGCAGCGCCTGAAGGAGCTCGAGCAGATCGACTTCGAGGACGTGGCCGCCTCCGGCCTCACCAAGAAGGAGCTCCTGGTCCTCTCCCGCGAGAAGGCCAAGCTGGAGAAGACCCTCGGTGGTATCCGCGACATGCAGAAGGTGCCCAGCGCCGTCTGGATCGTGGACACCAAGAAGGAGCACATCGCCGTCGGTGAGGCGCGCAAGCTCAACATCCCGGTCGTCGCGATCCTCGACACCAACTGCGACCCGGACGAGGTCGACTACAAGATCCCGGGCAACGACGACGCGATCCGCTCCGTCACCCTGCTCACCCGTGTGATCGCCGACGCCGTCGCCGAGGGCCTCATCGCCCGCTCCGGTGCCGCCGGCGAGGGCAAGGGCGAGAAGGCCGCGGGCGAGCCGCTCGCCGAGTGGGAGCGCGAGCTGCTCGAGGGCGACGCCCAGAAGGCCGCCGAGTCCAAGGAGGGCGAGGCCCCCGCCGAGGCTCCGGCCGCCGCCGAGGCTCCGGCCGCCGCCGAGGCCGCCGAGGCTCCGGCCACCGAGGAGCAGGCCGCCCCCGCCGAGGGCGAGAAGCCGGCCGAGCAGGCCTGACCGACGCCACAGGTGGTACGGCCGGGGGCAGTGCCATGAGCGCCGCCCCCGGCCGCATGCCCGTCCCGTAGATCGATCCATCCTCATCGACCTTCCGAGAAGAGATTCACCGACCATGGCGAACTACACCGCCGCTGACGTCAAGAAGCTCCGCGAGCTCACCGGCGCCGGCATGATGGACTGCAAGAAGGCGCTGGACGAGGCCGAGGGCAACGTCGACAAGGCCGTCGAGATCCTCCGCGTCAAGGGCCAGAAGGGCGTCGCCAAGCGCGAGTCCCGCACCGCCGAGAACGGCGCCGTCGTCTCCCTGATCGCCGACGACAAGAAGTCCGGTGTGCTGGTCGAGCTCAAGTGCGAGACCGACTTCGTCGCCAAGGGCGACAAGTTCCTCGCCGTCGCCGACGCCATCGCCGCCCACGTCGCCGCCACCTCCCCGGCCGACATCGAGGCGCTGCTCGCCTCCGAGATCGAGCCCGGCAAGAGCGTCCAGGTGTACGTGGACGAGGCCAACGCCACTCTCGGCGAGAAGATCGTCCTCGACCGCTTCGCGCAGTTCTCCGGCGGCTACGTGGCCGCCTACATGCACCGCACCAGCCCGGACCTGCCCCCGCAGGTCGGCGTCCTGGTCGAGCTGGAGCAGGAGAACGCCGAGGTCGCCAAGGACGTGGCGCAGCACATCGCCGCGTTCGCGCCGAAGTTCCTCTCCCGCGAGGACGTCCCGGAGGAGACCGTCGCGAACGAGCGCCGTGTCGCCGAGGCCACCGCGCGTGAGGAGGGCAAGCCCGAGCAGGCCCTGCCCAAGATCGTCGAGGGCCGCGTGAACGGCTTCTTCAAGGAGAGCTGCCTCCTGGACCAGCCCTTCGCCAAGGACAACAAGAAGTCCGTCCAGAAGATCCTGGGCGAGGCCGGTGTCACGCTGAAGCGCTTCGCCCGCTTCCGCGTCGGCGCCTGATCCGTAGGCCCGCTCCCGGTTAGGGTCGGGTTAACGGGGGCCCGTCCCGGTGCGTGACGCACTGAGCGCAGGCGTGTACGGACCGGACGACCGCAGTTGTGACGAGGAGGCCATTGCCGCTTTCGGGGACCGAGAGGAACCATCGGCAATGGCCTCCTCACGCGTGTGCACGAGGAGATCCGCATGAAACAGGGCAACGACCCCGGAGGCAAAGCCTCCGACAAGGACCACGACCGCCGCCGCTTCCTGCTGAAGCTCTCCGGTGAGGCGTTCGCCGGCGGCGGAGGGCTCGGAGTCGACCCCGACGTCGTGCACAAGGTCGCCCGCGAGATCGCAGCCGTGGTCCGTGACGGCGCCGAGATCGCCGTCGTCATCGGCGGCGGTAACTTCTTCCGCGGCGCAGAGCTCCAGCAGCGCGGCATGGACCGGGCCCGGTCCGACTACATGGGCATGCTCGGCACGGTCATGAACTGCCTCGCCCTCCAGGACTTCCTGGAGAAGGAGGGCATCGACTCCCGTGTGCAGACCGCCATCACCATGGGTCAGGTCGCCGAGCCGTACATCCCGCTGAGGGCCGTGCGGCATCTGGAGAAGGGGCGCGTGGTCATCTTCGGCGCCGGCATGGGCATGCCGTACTTCTCCACCGACACCACCGCCGCCCAGCGAGCCCTGGAGATCGACGCCGAGGCGCTGCTGATGGGCAAGAACGGCGTGGACGGCGTCTACGACTCCGACCCGGCGACCAACCCCGACGCGGTGAAGTTCGACGCCCTGGAGTACGGCGAGGTCATCGCCCGCGAGCTGAGGGTGGCCGACGCCACCGCCATCACCCTCTGCCGCGACAACAAGCTCCCGATCCTCGTCTTCGAGTTGCTGGCCGAGGGGAATATCGCCAGGGCGGTCCGGGGTGAGAAGATCGGCACGCTGGTGAGCGACCAGGGCTCCCGGGCCTGACGCCCACGGCGGACACGAAACGACGTCCGTACGGGAGCCGCCGCACACGGCACCGTACGGCAACTCCGTGCCGCACGATGGGCACGGTACGGGGATGGACAACAGCCTGCCGGTCGGACACCGTGCAGGAATCAGGGCTTTCCGGCTCAATTCATCGAACCAGGAGCACGTGGTGATCGAAGAGACCCTCCTCGAGGCCGAGGAGAAGATGGAGAAGGCGGTCGTCGTCGCCAAGGAGGACTTCGCCGCGATCCGCACCGGCCGTGCGCACCCGGCGATGTTCAACAAGATCGTGGCCGACTACTACGGCGCGATGACCCCGATCAACCAGCTCGCGTCGTTCTCGGTGCCCGAGCCGCGCATGGCCGTGGTCACCCCGTTCGACAAGAGCGCGCTGCGCAACATCGAGCAGGCCATCCGTGACTCCGACCTCGGCGTCAACCCCTCCAACGACGGCAACATCATCCGCGTCGTCTTCCCGGAGTTGACCGAGCAGCGCCGCCGGGAGTACATCAAGGTCGCCAAGGGCAAGGCCGAGGACGCCAAGATCTCCATTCGCAGCGTCCGCCGCAAGGCCAAGGAGGCCATCGACAAGGCCATCAAGGACGGCGACATCGGCGAGGACGAGGGCCGCCGCGCGGAGAAGGAGCTCGACGACACCACCTCCAAGTACGTCACGCAGGTGGACGAACTGCTCAAGCACAAGGAAGCCGAGCTTCTCGAGGTCTGAGGTTTCGAGGCTGCGATTTTCGTGAACGACTCATCCTGGGGAGCACCACCGTCGGGCGCCGGGCCCTCCGGTCGCCCCGGCCACCCCGCCCATCCCGGCCACTTCGGATACCGGAGCACCCCCGAACAGGGTTTCTCCTCCCCGCTTCGCGCAGAGGTGGCCCAGGCCCCGGCGGGTTACATGCACGAGGACGCCGAAGCGTCGCAGACTCGGCGTATGCCCATCGTGCCCGACGCCCCCGGCGGTGACCAGGACGATCGTGACGGCCGGGCGGCCGGGCGGCCGTTCGGCGGCCCCGCCCCCGGCGGCCGGCCCGGGCCGCGGACCGGTCCCGGAGCGGAGCCCGCGGCCCCCTCGCCCAGGGGCCGTTCCTCGGGCCGTAAGCGGGCGGGCCGCGACCTGCGCGCCGCGATAGGGGTCGGCCTGGGGCTGGGTGCCGTCATCATCGCCTCGCTCTTCGTCTACAAGCACGTCTTCGTCGGTGTGATCGTCGCCGCCGTCGTGGTCGGGCTGTGGGAGCTGACCTCCCGTCTCGCCGAACGCAAGCAGATCAGTGCGCCGCTGGTGCCGCTGGCCGTCGGCGGCGCCGCGATGGTCGTCGCCGGTTACGTCCGCGGCGCGGAGGGTGCCTGGGTGGCCACCGCACTCACCGCGCTGGCCGTACTGGTGTGGCGGATGACGCAGGACCCCGCCCAGTATCTGCGGGACGTCACCGCCGGTGTCTTCGCCGCCTTCTACGTCCCTTTCCTGGCCACCTTCGTCGCCATGATGCTCGCCGCCGACGACGGCCCGCAGCGGGTGCTCACCTTCCTGCTGCTCACCGTCGTCAGCGACACCGGGGCGTACGCGGTCGGCTGGCGCTTCGGCACGCACAAACTCGCCCCGCGCATCAGCCCCGGCAAGACCCGTGAGGGCCTGCTGGGGGCGGTGGCCTTCGCGATGGCGGCGGGCGCGCTGTGCATGCACTTCCTCATCGACGGCGGCACCTGGTGGCAGGGCCTGCTGCTGGGCCTGGCCGCGGCCGTCAGCGCCACCCTGGGCGACCTCGGCGAGTCCATGATCAAGCGGGACCTGGGCATCAAGGACATGGGCAGTCTGCTGCCCGGCCACGGCGGCATCATGGACCGCCTGGACTCCCTGCTGCCGACGGCCCCCGTGGTCTGGCTGCTGCTGGTCGTCTTCGTCGGCGCGGGCTGACGGCCCGGCTGACGTCCCGTCCTCCGCGATGCTTCGGGGGCCGCCGCACCTGTGCGGCGGCCCCCGAAGCATCGCGGAGGACGGGATGCCGGGTGGTTACGCGCTCCGGCGAGGCGGCGTTCGCTCCGACCCCGGATACAGCCCCCGCGGCATCCGCGGCCCGGAGCGCCGGAGTCGATCTGCGACACTGGACGGGTTATGCCTGCACCCGGAGAACTCACCTTTGTCGCGCCGCGCGGGGCCGCCAGGCCGCCGCGGCACCTCGCCGACCTCGCCCCGGCCGAGCGGCGCGAGGCCGTCGCCGCGATCGGCGAGAAGCCGTTCCGCGCCCAGCAGCTGTCGCGGCACTACTTCGCCCGGTACGCCACCGACCCCGCCGCCTGGACCGACATCCCGGCCGCCGCGCGCGAGAGGCTGGCGGGAGAGCTGCTGCCCGAGCTGATGACCGTGGTGCGGCACGTCAGCTGCGACGACGACACCACCCGCAAGACGCTGTGGCGGCTGCACGACGGGACGCTGGTGGAGTCGGTGCTGATGCGCTACCCGGACCGGGTCACCATGTGCGTCAGTTCCCAGGCCGGCTGCGGCATGAACTGCCCCTTCTGTGCCACGGGACAGGCCGGGCTGGACCGCAACCTGTCCACCGCCGAGATCGTCCACCAGATCGTCGAGGGCATGCGCGCCCTGCGCGACGGCGAGGTGCCCGGAGGCCCCGCGCGGCTGTCGAACATCGTCTTCATGGGCATGGGCGAGCCGCTGGCCAACTACAAGCGGGTCATCGGCGCCATCCGCCGCCTCACCGACCCCGAGCCCGACGGCCTGGGCCTGTCCCAGCGCGGTATCACCGTCTCCACCGTCGGACTGGTCCCGGCGATCCACCGCCTGTCCGACGAGGGCCTCAGGTGCCGGCTGGCGGTCTCCCTGCACGCGCCCGACGACGAGCTGCGCGACACCCTGGTGCCGGTCAACACCCGGTGGAAGGTCCGCGAGGTCCTCGACGCGGCCTGGGAGTACGCCGAGAAGTCCGGCCGCCGTGTCTCCATCGAGTACGCCCTCATCCGGGACATCAACGACCAGGCGTGGCGAGCCGATCTGCTGGGCCGGCTGCTGGCGGGCAAGCGGGCGCACGTCAACCTCATCCCCCTCAACCCCACGCCCGGCTCCAAGTGGACCGCGTCCCGGCCCGAGGACGAGCGCGCGTTCGTCGCCGGGCTGGAGGCGCACGGCGTGCCGGTGACCGTCCGCGACACCCGCGGGCAGGAGATCGACGGCGCCTGCGGCCAGCTCGCCGCCACCGAGCGCTGAGGACGCGCCAGCCACTGGTACGGTGGCGATGACCTCAGCGGTCGCACACAGTAGCGAAACAAGCGGAACACCAGTACCGAAACAGCCAAACCGACAGGGGAGCGCGTACAGCGCTGAGAGTGCGGTGTCACCGGGAGAGGGCCGAGAGGCCGCCCGGGGAGCCGCAGACCCTCGGACCTGATCCGGTTAGTACCGGCGTAGGGAGTCAGAAGAAAGTGCACATCAAGTTCCGGCGCGCCCTGGGCGCCGCCGTCCTCGGCACGCTCACCCTCTCCACCCTCGCCGCGTGCGGCGGCTCGCAGTCCTCCGGGGACGGCGGGGAGGAGGGGAAGGGCGGCAGGACGGTCACCCTGGTCGCCCACGACTCCTTCGCGGCCTCCGACGCCGTGCTGGAGGAGTTCACCGAGAAGACCGGCTACAGGGTGAAGGTGCTGCGCGGCGGCGACGCCGGCTCCTCCCTCAACCAGGCGATCCTGTCCAAGGACAACCCGCAGGGCGACGTCCTCTTCGGCGTCGACAACACCCTGCTCTCCCGCGCCCTGGACAACGGCCTGTTCGCGCCGTACGAGGCGGAGGGCCTGGCGAAGATACCCGCGCGGTACCAGCTCGACGCCGGGGAGCACCGTGTCACCCCCGTCGACTCCGGCGACGTCTGCGTCAACTACGACCGCGCCTACTTCGAGGAGCGCGGCATCGCCCCGCCCGAGACCCTCGACGACCTCGCCGAGCCCGCCTACAAGGATCTGCTGGTCACCGAGAACGCCGCCACCTCCTCGCCCGGTCTGGGCTTCCTGCTGGCCACCGTCGCCGAGTACGGCGAGGGGTGGCAGGAGTACTGGAAGAAGCTGAAGGCCAACGGTGTCGAGGTCGTCGACGGCTGGGAGCAGGCGTACTACGACCGCTTCTCCGGCTCCTCCGGCGGCAAGGGCAAGGGCGACCGGCCGCTGGTGGTCTCCTACGCCTCCAGCCCGCCCGCCGAGGTCCTGGGCGCGGACCCCGCGCCCGAGCAGGCCCCCACCGGGGTGGCCACCGGCACCTGCTTCCGCCAGATCGAGTTCGCCGGACTGCTGAAGGGCGCGGACAACCCCGCCGGCGGCAAGGCGCTGCTGGACTTCATGACCGGCCGTTCCTTCCAGGAGGACCTGCCGCTGCAGATGTTCGTCAACCCCGTGCGCGAGGACGCGGAGCTGCCCGAGGTCTTCACCCGCTACGGCGAGACCGTCGACGAACCCCGCACCATGGCACCCGAGAAGATCGCCGAGAACCGCGAGGCGTGGGTCAAGGCGTGGACCTCGGCCGTCGTGAGGTGAGGACGGGCCTACGCGCGGGGACGGCGGCGCGCCTCGCGCTCGCGGCGGTGCCGGCCGTCTTCCTCGCGCTGTTCTTCGTCTACCCCGTCGCCGCCATCACCGCCCGCGGGCTGTACGACGGCGGGCGGTGGCGCCCGGACCGGATCGCCGCCGTCCTCACCGATCCCGACATCGTCGGCGTGGTGTGGTTCACGCTGTGGCAGGCGGTGGCCTCCACCGCGCTCACCCTGCTGCTGGCGCTGCCCGGCGCGTATGTGCTCGCGCGTCTGGACTTCCCCGGCCGGCGGATGCTGCGGGCGGCGGTCACCGTGCCGTTCGTGCTGCCCACCGTCGTCGTCGGCTCCGCCTTCCTGGCCCTGCTCGGCCGCGGCGGGCTGCTGGACCAGTGGTGGGGGGTGCGGCTGGACACCGGTGTCACCGCCATCCTGCTGGCCCACGTCTTCTTCAACTACGCGGTGGTCGTGCGCATCGTCGGCGGCCTGTGGGCGCAGCTCGACCCACGTCAGGAGGAGGCCGCACGGGTGCTCGGCGCGGGCCGGTGGACCGCCTGGCGCACCGTGACCCTTCCCGCGCTCGTCCCGTCGGTGGCCGCCGCCGCGCTGATGGTCTTCCTGTTCACCTTCACCTCCTTCGGCGTCGTCCAGATCCTCGGCGGCCCCCGCTACGCCACGTTGGAGGTGGAGATCTACCGGCAGACCGCCCAGCTGCTGGACCTGCCCACCGCCGCGGTCCTGACGCTGCTGCAGTTCGCCGCGGTCGCCGCCCTGATGGCCTTCCACTCCCGCGCCCTCCGCCGCCGCAGGACGGCCCTGGGCCTGGTCGACGCCGCCCGCACCGCCCGCCGCCCCCGCGGGGCCGGACAGCGGGCGCTGCTGGCCGGAGTGCTGGTCCAGATCGCCGTGCTGCTCCTGGCCCCGCTCGCCGTGCTCGCCGAGCGCTCCCTGAGCGGCCCCGACGGCTACGGGCTGCACCACTACCGCGCCCTGGGGTCGGCCGACGCGGCCGGCGGCACCTTCACCGTCGCCCCGCTGGAGGCGGTCGGCAACTCCCTGGCCTACGCGGCCACCGCCACGGCCGTCGCCCTGGCCGTCGGCATTCCGGCCGCGGTGGCCCTCACCCTGCGCGGTCCGGGAGGACGGGCCGGGCGGTTGCTGCGCGGCCTCGACGCGCTGCTGATGCTCCCGCTGGGCACCTCGGCGGTCACCGTCGGCTTCGGGTTCCTCATCGCGCTGGACGCCCCTCCGCTGGACCTGCGCTCGTCGTGGATCCTGGTCCCGCTCGCCCAGGCCCTGGTCGGCATCCCCTTCGTGGTGCGGACCCTGCTGCCGGTGCTGCGGGCCGTGGACGTCCGGCTGCGCGAGGCCGCCGCGGTGCTGGGCGCCTCGCCGCCGCGCGTGTGGCGCGAGGTCGACCTGCCGCTGGTGCGGCGGGCGCTGCTGGTCGCCGCGGGCTTCGCCTTCGCCGTCTCCCTGGGCGAGTTCGGCGCCACCGTCTTCATCGCCCGCGCCGACGCCCCCACCCTGCCCGTCGCCGTCGCCCGTCTGCTGGGCCGGGCCGGAGAGGCCAGCTACGGCCAGGCCATGGCGCTCAGCACGATTCTGATGCTGCTGTGCGCGGCGACCCTGCTGGCGCTGGAGGGCGCCCGCACCGACCGATCGGGGGAACTGTAGGGATGGCCTCGCTGCGACTGGACGGCGTCACCGTGCGCTTCGGTGAGCGCACCGCCCTGGACGCCGTCGACCTCGACGTCGCCGAGCACGAGATCGTCTGTGTGCTCGGCCCCTCCGGCAGCGGCAAGTCCACCCTGCTGCGGACCGTCGCCGGACTGACGGAGCCGGACGCCGGACGGGTGCTGCTCGCCGGCCGCGACCAGCGGGGTGTGGCTCCGCACCGGCGCGGGGTGGGCCTGATGTTCCAGGACCACCAGCTCTTCCCCACCCGCGACGTCGGCGGCAACGTCGCCTTCGGGCCGCGCATGCGCGGCGAGCCGCGCGCGGAGATCCGGGGGCGGGTGGCCGAACTACTGGAACTGGTCGGCCTGCCCGGGGCGCGGAAGCGGCCCGTGTCGGCTCTCTCCGGCGGCGAGCAGCAGCGCGTCGCGCTCGCCCGCGCGCTCGCGCCCCGCCCCGGCCTGCTGATGCTGGACGAGCCGCTGGGCCAGCTCGACCGTTCCCTGCGCGAGCGGCTCGTGGTGGAGCTGCGGCAGCTCTTCCGCCGCCTGGGCACCACCGTGCTGGCCGTCACCCACGACCAGGGCGAGGCGTTCGCGCTCGCGGACCGGGTGGTGGTGATGGAGGCCGGGCGGATCGCCCAGACCGGCAGCCCGGTGGACGTGTGGCTCCGGCCCGCCTCGGAGTTCGTCGCCCGCTTCCTGGGCTTCACCAACCTCGCCGCGGCGGTCGTGCGGGGGCGGATCGCGGACACCCCCTGGGGCGCGGTGCCCGTACCGCCCGGCGCGCCTCAGGGGCCGTGCACCCTGCTGGTGCGCCCCGCCGGAGTACGGCTCACGGACCCCGGCGGGGGACTGCCGTGCACCGTCACCGCCCGCACCCTGCGCGGCGGCGGCTCCTCGGAGATCTCCCTGCTGCTCGCACCCGAGCGCGGCCCCGCGCTGGAGGCGTCCTGCCCCCTGCACACGGCGCCCGACCCGGGCACCGCCGTGTCCGCGGCCTTCGACGCGGCCGAGGTGGTCGTCCTGCCCGCGCGGTGAGCGCGAACGGGGAGAAGTGGGGAAACAGGGGAAACGGGGAAAGCGGGGAAGGGGAACGGGCAGGGCGATGCGGTGCGGCAGGCCCGTCCTCACCGCACCAGCGGCATCGAGGCCAGCTCCGCGACCAGCCAGGCCGCCGACACCAGCACACCCAGCAGAGCCGCCACCCGCAGCGCGGCGGCGGCGCGCAGCAGCCGGCTCGGTACACCCAGCCGCCGCAGCCCGTCGTTGGCGGGAGCGCGGGCCGCACGGAACTCCGACGCCGCGCTCAGCGCGCCCGCCACCGCGCACACCACGACCACCGCCGCCCCCAGCGCGGCCAGCGGCCCCACGGCCGCCTCCCCGTCGCCGGGGACCGCTCCCGACCCGTGCAGCCGGACCGCGGTCAGGGCCCCCGCCGTCACCGCGCACAGCACTCCCGCCGGGTGGCCCACGCGCGGTGCCTCCTCACGCAGCACCCGGCCCGACAGCAGCCGCAGCACCCCCGGCCGGCCCGCCGCCAGCAGCAGCCCGCACAGATGGACCAGGCCCGGACCGGCCAGCACCAGCCCCGCGGCGATCAGCAGCCAGCCGGCCACGATCCCCGGTCCCAGGGCGTCCGGCGGGCCCGGCAGCGGCGCCCGCGGGCCGGCGGAGGCGATGAACCGCTCGGCGGCGTAGGTCTCCAGGGCCAGACCGGCCGCGGTGACCGCCACGCCCCAGGGCAGTCCGGCGGGCACCGGCGGCGGCCGGTGGGGGAGGACGGCGGGGGGTTCCGTCCGGTGGTCGCGGGGTGCCACCCGCATCCGGGCGGCCACCGCGCTCGCCCCGGCGGCGGCCAGCGGAGGCACCGCCAGCAGCGTCAGCGCCGCGGCCCGCGGCAGTGGGTGCCCGGCGCCCAGCAGTTCGCCCGCCGCCCCGGCCAGCGGCACCCTTTCCAGTGCCCCGCCGGGCGTGCCGCCGAGCGCACGGCCGAGCACACCGTCGAGCCCGCCGCGCAGATGGAGGAAGACCGGCAGGGCCAGTGCGCACCCCAGCGCGCAGTACAGGCCCGTGGTGAGCGCCGCCAGCAGCGGCAGCCGCGCGGGCCCCACCCCGACCGCGTCCAGCCCGGCCCGGGGGCGTACGCCCGGATCGCTGCGGACGGCGGCGACGGCCAGATGCGCACAGGCGGCCAGCGGCACCACGCACCACAGCAGCCGGACCGCCGCCGCGCCGGGCCGCTCCGGGTGGGCGACGGCATGGCCCAGGGCGCTCAGCAGCAGGAACCCCACGGCTCCGGCGGCGCAGGCGACCAGCGCCCGCCGTGCCAGCGCCGAGGGGTGAAAGGTGCGTACTAGGCGGAGAGCGAGCACGCTGCCCTGCCCTCCGGACCGGGCTTCACGGGCGCGTCCGTGGGCGCCGGGGCGTCGGCGCCCACCCGGCGGCCGTCCACGAGCGTGACCGCGCGGTCCGCCACGCCCGCCACCCTGGCGTCGTGGCTGGCCAGCACCACCGTGATCCCGTGCGAGCGGGCCGCGGTGGTCAGGGTGCGCAGCACCTGGGCGCGGTCCGCCTGGTGCAGCGGTGCGGTCGGCTCGTCGGCGAAGACCACCGCGGGGGAGTGCGCCAGCGCGCGGGCGATGGCCACCCGCTGCCGCTGCGCCTGCAGCAGCGCGCCCGGCCGGCTTCGGGCGCAGTGTCCGACATCCAGCCGCTCCAGCCACTCGCACGCCGTGCGGCGGGCCCGGCGCCGCCCGGTGCCCGACAGCAGCAGCGGCAGCGCGGCGTTCTCCCACACCGTCAGCTCCGGCAGGAGGTGGGGTTCGCCGCCGACCCAGCCGAAGCGGTCACGGCGCAGCCGCTCGCGGGCGGGCGCCGACAGGGTGTGCAGGGGGACTCCGTCGAACCACACCTCGCCCCGCGCGGGCACCAGTCGTCCCGACAGGCAGCCCAGCAGCGTGGACTTGCCGCAGCCGCGCGGTCCGGTGACGGACAGGACCTCGCCCTCGCGGACCTCGACGCACACGTCCAGCAACGCGGGCGAGCCCTCGTGCTCGTGGTGCAGCCCACGTGCCCAGAGCAGGTCCTCGGGTGCGGTCACCATGACGGGCACCTCCGCTCCTCGCCTTCGGGTCGTGCCTCCTCCCTGACGGGGTACAACGAGCGCCAGGGGGGATCGGTCACTGGCACGGTACGGACCGCGGCCGCGGCCGGGACGGTGGCGGGCGCGGGAGCCGCCCAGTTTCCACCGAATGGTCCTTCGGGGAACCCTCCTCCAGTATTTCCGCCATTCGGGTGTCCGGAGCGGAAGAAATCCCGGCCTGGTGGGTGTGTCCAACACGTTCTTCGATGGTTAGGGTGGGTGTCCCACTCATCGGACAACAGAGCAGGAGCGCGCGAAGATGGGTACCGAACTGCGTCGGCTGCGCAACTACATCGACGGGGAGTTCCGGGACGCCGCCGACGGGCGCACCACCGAGGTCGTCAACCCGGCGACCGGCGAGGTGTACGCGACGGCGCCGCTGTCCGCCGCCGCCGACGTCGACGCGGCCATGGCCGCCGCGGAGGCCGCCTTCCCGGCCTGGCGCGACGCCACCCCCGGCACCCGCCAGACCGCCGTACTCAAGATCGCCGACGCGATCGAGCGGCGCGCCGACGAACTGCTGGCGGCCGAGTGCGAGAACACCGGCAAGCCGCTGGAGCTGACCCGGCAGGAGGAACTGCCGATGATGCTCGACCAGATCCGCTTCTTCGCCGGCGCCGCCCGCATGCTGGAGGGCAAGTCCGCCGGCGAGTACATGGAGGGCATGACCTCCTTCGTGCGGCGCGAGCCGGTCGGCGTCTGCGCCCAGGTCGCGCCGTGGAACTACCCGATGATGATGGCCGTGTGGAAGTTCGCCCCGGCGCTGGCCGCGGGCAACACCGTCGTCCTCAAGCCGTCGGACACCACCCCGGCCTCCACGGTCCTGCTCGCCGAGATCATCGGCGGGGTGCTGAAGGAGCTGGACCTGCCCGCCGGGATCTTCAATGTCGTCTGCGGCGACCGCGACACCGGCCGGCTGATGGTCGAGCACCGCGTCCCGGCGATGGCCTCCATCACCGGCTCGGTCCGCGCGGGCATGGAGGTCGCCGGCAGCGCGGCCAAGGACGTCAAGCGGGTCCACCTGGAGCTGGGCGGCAAGGCCCCCTGCGTGGTCTTCGAGGACGCCGACATCCCGGCCGCAGTCGAGGGCATCCGCGACGGCGGTTTCTTCAACGCCGGGCAGGACTGCACCGCGGCCACCCGCGTACTGGTCCACGAGTCGGTCCACGACGAGTTCGTCGCGGCCCTCACCAAGGCCGCCGCCGAGGTGAGGACCGGCGACCTCGACGACCAGGACTGCTTCTACGGCGCCCTGAACAACCCCACCCACCTGGAGAAGGTCACCGGCTTCATCGAGCGCCTGCCCGACCACGCCAAGGTCGAGACCGGCGGCCACCGTGTCGGCGACAAGGGCTACTTCTTCGCCCCGACGGTGGTCTCCGGCCTGCGGCAGGACGACGAGATCGTCCAGAACGAGGTCTTCGGCCCGGTCATCACCGTCCAGAGGTTCACCGACGAGGCCGAGGCCGTGCGCCACGCCAACGACGTCGAGTACGCCCTGGCCTCCTCGGTGTGGACCAAGGACCACGCCCGCGCGATGCGGATGTCCAGGGCGCTGGACTTCGGCTGCGTGTGGATCAACACCCACATCCCGCTGGTCGCCGAGATGCCGCACGGCGGCTTCAAGAAGTCCGGCTACGGCAAGGACCTCTCCGCGTACGGCCTGGAGGACTACACCCGCGTCAAGCACGTGATGACGGCGCTCTGAGGCGCCCGCGCGCCCGGCGCGACACCGCACCATCCGGCCCCGCGCCCCTCCCGGGCGCGGGGCCGGGGCGCTTCCGGCCTCCTGGCGTCAGCCCCGCCAGGAGGCCAGGTAGGCGTCGATCTCGGCGGACAGGGACGACTTGACCCGCGCGGGCGCGAACGAGGCCGTCACGGCGTTCTTCGCCAGCTCCGCCACCCCGGCCGCGTCCAGTCCCAGCAGCCGGGCGGCGATCTCGTACTCGGTGCACAGGTCGGTGCCGAACATCGGCGGGTCGTCGCTGTTGACGGTGACCGGCACTCCCGCCTTGACCATCTCCGCGATCGGGTGCTCGTCCAGCGAGGCCACGGCGCGGGTGGCGATGTTGGAGGTCGGACAGACCTCCAGCGGGATGCGGTGCTCGGCCAGGTACGCCAGCAGCTCAGGGTCGCGCACGGAACTGGTGCCGTGCCCGATGCGCTCGGCGCGCAGGGAGTCCAGGGCGTCCCAGACGGTCCGCGGCCCGGTGGTCTCGCCCGCGTGCGGGACGCTGTGCAGCCCCTCGGCGATCGCGCGGTCGAAGTACGGCTTGAACTGCGGGCGCGGCACCCCCACCTCCGGACCGCCCAGCCCGAAGGAGACCAGGCCCTCGGGACGCAGCTCGCAGGCCAGCCGGGTGGTCTCCTCGGCCGCCTCCAGCCCCGCCTCGCCGGGGATGTCGAAGCACCACCGCAGAGTGACGCCCAGCTCGGCGGCCGCGGCCCGGCGGGCGTCCTCGATGGCCTCCATGAAGGCGCGCTCGGGTATGCCGCGCCGCGTCGAGCTGTAGGGGGTGACGGTCAGCTCGGCGTAGCGGATGTTCTGGCGGGCCATGTCCCGGGCGACCTCGTAGGTCAGCAGCCGGACGTCCTCGGCGTCGCGGACGAGGTCCACCACGGACAGGTAGACCTCGATGAAGTGGGCGAAGTCACTGAAGGTGAAGAACTCCGCGAGCGCGTCCTCGTCGGCCGGGACCGCGGAGTTCGGGTGCCGGGCGGCCAGCTCGGCCACGATGCGGGGGGAGGCCGATCCGACGTGGTGGACGTGGAGTTCGGCCTTGGGAAGGCCTGCGATGAACGCGGACAGACCGCCGCTGCCGGAGCTGGGCAAGGTTCCTCCAGATGGACGAGAGCGCGGCCATGGTAGGCGGGAGCCGGGCGCGGCGCACGCACGCCTACGATGGCCCGACACTCGACGAGGAGGGGACATGCCGGAGAACCCGGGCCCGGGGGAGGGCGTACCGCTCGGCAAGGCCGGCGGGCAGCAGGCCGGTGCGCCGCCGTCCGTCCGGCCGGCCGTGACTGCGTTCGTGCCGCCGGCCGGACAGCCGCAGCAGCCGCAGCCGCCCGGGCAGGGGTACGGGCAGGGATACGGACAGGGGCATGCGTACGGCGGCGGTCCGTGGCCGGGGACCGCGCCCCAGCCCGGCCACGGGTACGGGCCGGCGAGTCCGGTGCCCGGCTGGGTGCCGCCTCCGCCGCCCCCGCAGACCAGCGGCATCTGCACCGCGGCGATGGTCCTCGGCATCGTCAGCATGGTGCTGGTGACGACCTTCTACGGCGCGGTCCTGGCCGTCGTCACCGGGCCCGTCGCCATCGGCCTGGGCATCGCGGCGCGCCGCAGGGTCAAGCGGGGCCAGGCGTACGGCAGCGGCCAGGCGACGGCCGGGCTCGTCCTCGGGGTGGTCTCCTTCGTGATCTCGGCCGCGATCACCGCGCTGGGCACCTGGTTCTTCCTCAACATCGACCGGTTCGAACCGGCGGAGGAGGAGTGGCACGAGGACACCAACCACACCCAGGTGGTGGACCGGGCGCCCGCCTTCGGCGGGTACGGTCCGTCCGCCGGGGAGGTCTAGGAGCCGTCCGGCGGGCGCGGGCGGCCCCCGGGCCCGGGCCGTCCGGGCCGCGCGGGCCCGCCGGAGGCGGCGAGGACGCCGGCCAGCAGCGGCACGCCCAGACACCAGCTGCCCAGCACGTCCAGCGGCCAGTGGTATCCCCGCCACACCAGCCCCGCGCCCACGGCGGCGCACACCAGCGCGGCCGCCGCCGGCAGCGCCCACCGGCCCCATCGGAGCCATCGCGGCCGCGCGCGGCCGCGGGACAGCACCAGCAGCGCGGCGGCGCCGTAGGCGACCACGGCCGTCGCCGCGTGGCCGGAGGGGAAGTAGCCGGTGCCGCCGAGCGGGCCGGGCCGGCCGGTCAGCGCCTTCAGCGGCGCCACCAGAGCGGGTACGGCGGCCATCGCCGCGGTGGCCGCCAGGACCACCGGCGGCGGGCGGCGCCGGCCCGCGCGCGCCCACACGTACGCCAGCGCCGCGGCCAGGACGGGCAGCGCGACCTCGATGTTGCCCAGGTCGGCGAGGAACTCGGCGAGAGCGGTCGGCGGGGCGTCCTCGCGCATCCGGCGCGCCAGGCGCTCGTCCTCCTCCGCCAGCGGCCCGTCGGCGGTCACCTGCCAGGTGACCGCGGTGAGGAGCAGCAGGGGAAGGACCACCGCCGAAAGCACCGTCAGGAGCACGGCCGGGAGCGGGAGCGGCCGGGGGACGCGGAACGGCGGCCCCGGAACAGGGGGGAGGGTTCCGGGGCCGCCGTGGCGACCGGTCACCGCTCGCCCCGGGGGGTGTGGGGCGGGCGGCCGTCCGATCGGTGAGGAGTGTGCGCGAAGGCACAGCCGGGCCGGATGAGGGGAATCACCGGCTCGGTACCGTCCGCGGAGGCCCGTGGACGGGACACCGCGTTCTTCCGAGGAAGACCGTACGGCAGGCGGCGGGCGGCGGACAGGCGTGTCACCGCAAGGCCATGGCCCCCGCACACATTCTTCACGCAGCTCCCCATTCCGGGATCATCCCGGGTGTCACCCCAGGCTCGCCAGGGCCTCCTCGACGACGTCCAGGCCCTCGTTCAGCAGATCCTCCCCGATGACCAGCGGGGGCAGGAAGCGGACCACGTTGCCGTAGGTGCCGGTGGTCAGCACCAGCACGCCCGCCTGGTGGCAGTGCCTGGCCACGGCGGCGGTGGCCTCGGGGTCGGGCTCCTTGGTGCCGGGCTTCACCAGCTCGACGGCGATCATCGCGCCCCGGCCGCGGACCTCGCCGATCACGCCGTGCTGCTGGGCCATCTTCTCCAGCCGGGGCTTCATGATCTCCTCGATGCGGCGGGCCTTCGCGTTCAGGTCCAGCTCACGCATCGTCTCGATCGCGCCCAGCGCGGCGGCGCAGGCCACCGGGTTGCCGCCGTAGGTGCCGCCGAGGCCGCCGGAGTGCACGGCGTCCATGATCTCGGCGCGGCCGGTGACGGCGGCCAGCGGCAGACCGCCGGCGATGCCCTTGGCGGTGGTGATCAGGTCCGGGACGATCCCCTCGTCCTCGCAGGCGAACCACTGGCCGGTGCGGCAGAAGCCGGACTGGATCTCGTCCGCGACGAAGACAATGCCGTTGTCGCGGGCGAACTCGGCGATGCGCGGCAGGAAGCCCTTGGCGGGCTCGATGAACCCGCCCTCGCCCAGCAGCGGCTCGATGACGATCGCGGCCACGTTCCGTGCCCCGACCTGCTTGGAGATCTGGTCGATCGCCTGGGCCGCGGCCTCCTCGGCGCAGTTGTCCGGGCCGGTGGGCCAGCGGAAGGGATAGGCGACCGGCACCCGGTAGACCTCGGGCGCGAACGGTCCGAAGCCCTGCTTGTAGGGCATGTTCTTCGCGGTCAGCGCCATGGTGAGGTTGGTGCGGCCGTGGTAGCCGTGGTCGAAGACGACGACGGCTTGGCGCCCGGTGTACGAGCGGGCGATTTTCACGGCGTTCTCGACCGCCTCGGCACCGGAGTTGAACAGCGCCGACCGCTTGGCGTGGTCACCGGGGGTGAGCCTCGCCAGTTCCTCGCAGACCTCCACGTAGCCCTCGTAGGGGGTCACCATCACACAGGTGTGCGTGAACAGCTCCAGCTGGGCGGCGGCGCGGCGCACCACGGCCTCGGCGCTGTTGCCGACCGAGGTCACGGCGATGCCGGAGCCCAGGTCGATGAAGGAGTTGCCGTCGACGTCCTCCAGGACGCCGCCCCCGGCACGGGCGGCGAACACGGGCATGACCGCCCCCACGCCCGCCGCCACGGCCGCCTGCTTGCGGGCCGCCAGCTCCTGTGACTTCGGTCCGGGGATCGCGGTGACGACGCGGCGCTCCTGGGGGAGGGCGGAACCTTTGGGCATTTCGCTCATGACGGACTCCTCGGGCTCATCGGTGCGAAGGGGTGTTCATGGGTGTGGTTTCTCGCAGGCTAGGGCTGGGGAGGGTGCGTCGACATGCACCGCCGCGGAGAAGTGTCCGTGTCGTGTTGGCCGCGGTGGACATGGCCGGTTGTGTACGGCGGTCAACCGCCTTTGCCGGGGGCTAGATTGGGACGGTGGACGGGCGAGGGCGTGCCGGACGAGGAGCTGGGCGGGGCATGGTGAACGGCGGGGCGCACGGGGCATGGGGGGCAGGAGATCCGGGGGACCCGCGCGGGGTGCGCGGCGGGCGGGGGGACCTGCCGGCGATGCCGCCGGCCCCGCCCGCGCCCCCGATGCCGCGGCAGGCGCCCTCGGCCGGGCCGTCCCTGGGCGAGTGGCTGCGCGCCCCGCGCCCCGAGGCGGACCCCGGCATCTGGCGGTACGGGCACCGGCCCAGGCCGCCGGAGGACCCCGACCGGCTGGGCGACCGGCAACTGCTGGGCGGGGCGGCACTGGCACTGGTGTGCGCTCTGCTGGTGTGGTCGCTGAACTACAACGGTTACATCCCGCCGCTGATGTGGCCGCTGGACTGGTTCACCCCCGATTCCTGGAAGGGCGTCTCGGGTGACGTCGATGCCTTCATCGCCGCCGCATACGCCTACTACGCACTTCTCGCGGCCCTGTTGGCCTGGGGTTTCGGGAAGATCGGGCACTGGGGGGAGATCTGGCGGCGCTACGTGCGCCCGCGGCTGCGCGGGCCGGGCGGGCCGGGCGGGCCGGGCGGGCCGGAGGGGGCCGGGGGAGGAGCCGGACGGCCGGCCGCCCCGGCGGCCGCGCCCCCCGGCGGGCCCGCCGATCCGGCGCTGTGGCCCCAGTTGCGGGCCGTGGGCGAGCACGCCGCGGCCGACCGGCTGACGGCCGAGATCCACGGCGGCGGGATGAACGACGTCGACTACGTCCGGATCGACCGCGCCTGGCAGGCGGTACGGGCGCGGTACGAACAACTGCCCGCCTTCACCGAGGCCGTGCTCGACCGGGGAGCCGCCGCCTTCGCCCACCCCTCCGGCGACCGCGACCTGCCCGTCCGGGCGGCCCGGCACGACCTGCTGACCGGGCAGGTGCGGCTGGGCGCCGCGTCCGACGAGGAGCGCAACCCGTACGCCTACCGGGGTGCCCGCCTCGCACTGGAGCCCGCGCTGCTGAGCACCTCGATGCTGGTGGTGGGGCCGTCGGCGGCGGGCAAGACCAGCCGGGTGGTGCGGCCGGTGGTGGAGTCCCTGGCCCTCCAGGCCCTCACCGGGCGGGCCGCCGTGGTCGCCGTGGGCACGGCGGGTGCCGGGCTTGGCCCCGACGAGGCCTACGACGTGGTGATCCGGCTCGGCGACCCCGGCTGCGCCCACGACCTCGACCTCTACGGCGGCACCGACGACCCGGACGAGGCCGCCGCCGTCCTGGCCGAGGCGATGGTCGGGGACGCGCCCGGCGGCCCGGCGGGCCCCGGTGGTGCGGGCGGTTTCGGTGGTGAGGCCGACACCCGCCGCGCCGCCACCGCCCTCGCCCAGCTCATCGGCCCCCACCGGGCCGCCCACGGCCGCTTCCCGTCCGTGCCGGAACTGCGCGAACTGCTCGACGGGGTGCCCGTCGCGCTCGCCGCGCTGCGCCAGGCGTGCGAGGCCGCCGGGGACGGCGCCGCCCTGCGTGAACTGGACGCCCGCGAGCGCCAGTCGGAGCGGCCCGGCGATCCGGGACCGCTGCTCGCGGACCGGATCGCACTGCTGGACCGGCCCGCGTTCGCCGGGTTCTTCGGCACCGGCCGCACCGGCGGCGCCCCCCGCCCCTTCGCCATGCGCGACCTGGCGCATCCGCTGCGGGTGCGGATCGACCTGCCCGAACGCGGTCACGCGGAGGCGTCCCGGCTGCTGGCCCGGCTGCTGCTCGCCCAGTTCACCGCCTGTGCCCGCGACCGCGACGAGCGCTCCCTGTTCGCCTGCCTGGTGCTCGACGACGCCGCGCACACCCTCACCCCCGCCTCCGTACGCGCCGTCCAGCGGCTGCGGACCGCCAACGCGGGGGTGGTGCTGGCGCTGCGCAGCCTGGACGAGGTGCCCGAGCCGCTGCGTGCGGCGGCGGTGGGGGCGGTCGGCTGCCGGGTGGTGCTGTCGGGGGTGAGCACCTGGGACGGCGAGGTGTTCGCGCAGGCGTGGGGGCGGGACTGGGTGAAGACCGAGGACGTCACCCACAACCCCGACTTCTCCGGAGGCGCGCTCCGGCGTGCCCTGCGCGGGATCCGGGCCCTGTTCACGGGGGTGCGGGCGACCACCCGCTCGGTCACCGTGCGCACGGTCCAGCGCGAGCGCTGGTCCGCCTCCGACCTCGCGCACAAGGTGCCGCCGGGCCACGCGGTGGTGTCGCTGACCACCGTCCGGGGCGAGGCGAGCCCGCCGGTCCTGGCCCGGCTCGGGGAGTAGCCGGGGCGCGCGGACGGACCGGAGAAGGCGGACCGGAGAGGGCGTACGACGGCGCGTACGGCTGTACGGTCAGTAGTAGTGCGGCCTTATCCTTGCTACCGCACGGACAAAACCCGCCGCCCTCCTCTCCCGCCCGCCGGGCCGCCGGCCGGCGGTCGAACGCCGGAAAGGGCCCCAGATCAGCCATGCCGATCACCCTCGCCTCGCTGGTCCAGAACTCCTCCCTCAAGCTCGCCGTCCTCGCGGGCGAGGGGCGGCTGGACGCCCCGGTGCGCTGGGCGCACGTCAGCGAGCTGGCCGACCCGGTGCCGTATCTGGACGGAGGGGAGCTGCTGCTGGTCACGGCGATGAAGCTCGACGTCGAGGACGCGGAGGCGATGCGCCGCTACGTCGCCCGGCTGGACGCCGCCGGTGTGGTCGGACTCGGCTTCGCGGCCGGAGTCGCCTACGACACGGTGCCCCCGGCACTGCTGGACGCCGCCCGCGAGGCCGGTTTCCCGCTGCTGGAGGTGCCCCGGCGCACTCCGTTCCTGGCCATCGTCAAGGCGGTCTCGGCGGCAGGCGCGGCCGAGCAGTACCGCGCGGTCAAGGCCGGGTTCGAGGCCCAGCGGGAGATGACCCGTGCCGTGCTCTCCGCGCGCGGCACATCCGGTCTGCTGGCGAAGCTGGCGGCCCATGTGGACGGCTGGGCCGCGCTCTACGACGTCTCCGGCGCGCTGGTCGCCGCCGCCCCGTCCTGGGCCTCCCGCCGCGCCGCCGAGCTGACCGACGAGGTGCGGCGGCTGCGCGACCGCTCCGCCACCGCGAGCGCCGTGGTGAGCGGGACCGGCGGCCGGGCGGGCGACCGGGTGGAGCTGCAGTCGATCGGTTCCGGGCGCCGGGTCAGGGCCGTGCTCGCGGTCGGCACCGGCGCACCGCCGGGCACCGCCGAGCGCTACGCCGTCAACTCCGCCGTGGCGCTGCTGACGCTGACCACCGAGCGGTCCCGGGCCCTGCTGGAGGCCGAGCAGCGACTGGGCGCGGCGGTACTGCGGATGCTGCTGGCGGGGGAGGCCGACCACGCCCGGGCGGTCGCCGGTTCGCTCTACGGCACGCTGCTGGACGAGCCGCTGCGGGTGGTCGTGGCCGAGGGCGCGTCGGCACGGGGCAAGGCGGCGGGCGCCCGGGAGCCCGGTGCGGGCGGGGCCGCGGGCGCTACTCCCGAAGAGGCGGGCGAGCCGGGAGGCGCCCTGCCCGCCGGGGTGGAGGCGCTCGCGGAGAAGACCGAGTCGGCCGCCGCCCGGGCGGGGGAGTCCGTCCTGCTGGTCCGGCACGACCGGCGACTGGTGGCACTGGTGGCGGACGGCGGCGCCGCGGCGGCGGCCTGCGCGGACTTCGCGAGCCGGACCGAGACGGCGGCCGGGGGCGGCCCGGTGGGCGCCGGCCCGATGGGCGCCGGTACGGAACACGGGGTGGTCGTCGGCGTCTCGGCGCCCGCCGGACTCGCCTCCGTGGCCGCGGCGTTCAAGCAGGCCGGGCAGGCGCTGTCCGTCGCCCGCCGCCGCGGCCGGGCACTGGTCGAGCACGAGGACGTGGCCTCCGGCTCGGTCCTCCCGCTGCTGGCCGACGAGGCGGTGCGCGCCTTCGCCGACGGGATGCTGCGCGCGCTGTACGAGCACGACGCGCACGGCCGCGGCGACCTGGTCGCCTCGCTGCACGCCTGGCTCTCCCGGCACGGGCAGTGGGACGCGGCCGCCGCCGACCTCGGCGTCCACCGGCACACCCTCCGCTACCGGATGCGGCGGGTCGAGGAGATCCTCGGCCGGTCGCTGGACGATCCGGACGTGCGGATGGAGCTGTGGCTGGCGCTCAAGGCGACGGCGACCGTGCCCCCGGTCCAAAGGGACCGGGGGCGGCCCCGCAGGGGCTGAGACCCGGAGGGACCGGGACCCGGGCCTCCCGGACCCGGGACGGCCGGATCCGGGAGGCCCGGGCGCGGTCAGGACACGGTCAGGGCACCGTCAGGGTGTCAGGAGCAGTACTGCTGCTCCTTGCCGATCGAGCGGTACATGCAGTCGGCGTTCTCCATCAGCAGCAGGACGGCGTCCTCGTTGCGGCTGGTCTCCCGCTCGATCACCTCGTCGGGCGGGTAGAAGCCGTCCCGCCCGTTCGGGCCGGGGTACATCTCGAAGGTGTAGCTGAAGATGCGGTGCTCGGCCCACAGCCAGTCGTTGATCGTGCCGTCGGTGATGTAGAGGTCGCTGGACTGCTGGGGGGTGTATCCGTTGGACGCGGCCATCGCCCTGCCGACGGTGGCGAAGGCGTTCCGGTCGTCCTGGGTGAGCCCCGGAGCGGTGTCGCTGTAGGTGTAGCCGTAGGGCCACAGCACCAGCTCGCTGTAGGTGTGGAAGTCGATGTGCGCCTTGATCTGCTGCTGCCCGCCCACCACACGGCCGCGGACGAAGTCGGCGACGACCTTCACCTCCGGCGCGGACCCGGCGGACGGGCCGCGGTAGGTGGCGCTGTAGGGGCTGGAGGAGGAGCCGCCGCAGCAGCCCCACTTGTAGTACCAGTTGCGGTTGAGGTCGGTGCCGACGTACCAGGAGCCGGAGTTGGGCTGGCGGTTCTTGCGCCAGCTGCGGTAGCTGCCCGAGGCGATGTCGTACTCGCCGCCGTCGGGGTTGACGTCGGCGATCACCCACAGCTCGCGGCTGTCGACCATGCGGGTGATGCGGGAGTCGCTGCCGTACCGCTCGCCGAACTCGCGGATCACGTACAGCGCCATCTCCACGGTGAGGTGCTCACGGGCGTGCAGGTGGTGGGTGAACAGCACCTCCGGCTCGCTCTCGTCGGCGGAGACGTTGTCGCTGATCTTGACGGCGACGATGTCGCGGCCCTGGTAGGTCTTGCCGATGACCTTCTTGGCCATGATGTCCGGGTACTCCCGCACATACCCGTCGATGGCCGCCATGGTCTCGGCGTAGTTGTGGTAGCCGGAGTCGCTCGGCGGGTAGTCGAGGGTGTTCACCCCGTCGCTTCCGGCGCCCCGCTGCGGGGGAGCGGGCAGGGCGGTGAGGCGGTGGCCGGCTTTCCGCAGCTTCTCGGCCTGCGCGGCGTCGGCGGTGACCACCACCGAGTGTTCGCGCACCGCGTCGATGGCCGTACCCGTACGGGCGATGGCCGTGCGCTGTTCGGCGCCGGTGACCCCGGCGATCTCGTACTGCCGCTCGCCGGCGGGGGTGGCCCGCCGGCCGTCGTCGGGAGGGGCGGCGGTGGCCTGCGTCCCGAGCGGAACGGCCAGTGCGAGGGTGAGGAGGAGGGCGGCGGTGAGGGTCCGCCGCCCGTGAGGACGTCTACGCATCGCGTCTCCTGGGGTGTCCAGTTCGACGGGTGGGGGTGGTGCGTTCCGTGCCGTGTCATGGTCGCGGCAAAACAGCGGGCGGGCAACCGGGCCCTTTCCGACAAAGCGGTGCGCGGAACAACCCGAGTGATACGTGCCGGACAAGAGTCCCGTACGGCCCCGGCCCCTACGGTGGTGCCAGGAGCCGGCCGCGCAGCAGCCGGGCCCCGACCACACCTCCACCGCTCCACCACTTCGGAAGGGCCGGGATACGCAGTGACCACAGCGACTTCCCCACACGCGTTCTGGCTCGCCGGCCGCGAGGCGACCGGCGACGAGACCTTCGAGGTCACCTCGCCCTGGGACGGCCGGACCGTCGGCACCGTCAGCGTCCCCACCGAGGCCCAGGTCGAGCAGGCCGTGGCCGCCGCGGCCGAGGTGGCCGCCGAGTTCGCGGCCACCCCCGCGCATGTGCGCGCCGCCGCCCTGGACCACGTCCACCGGCGGCTGGCCGAGCGCGCCGAGGAGATCGCGAAGCTGATCTCCGCCGAGAACGGCAAGCCCATGAAGTGGGCCCGCGGCGAGGTCGGCCGCTGCGTGTCGGTCTTCCGCTGGGCCGCCGAGGAGGCCCGCCGCTTCAACGGCGGCACCGCGCAGCGGCTGGACACCGACGCGGGCGGGACCGGCCGTCTCGCCCTGACCCGGCGCTTCCCGCGCGGACCGGTGCTGGGCATCGCACCGTTCAACTTCCCCCTCAACCTGTGCGCCCACAAGGTCGCCCCGGCCATCGCGGTCGGCACGCCGATCATCCTCAAGCCCGCCCCGGCCACCCCGCTGTCCGGGCTGCTCATCGGTGAACTGCTGGCCGAGACGGACCTGCCGGCCGGCTCCTGGTCGGTGCTCCCCGTCCCCAACGACCGCATGCCGTCCCTGGTGGCCGACGAGCGCCTGCCGGTCATCTCCTTCACCGGCTCCGGCCCCGTGGGCTGGTCCATCCTGGACACCGTGCCCCGCAAGCGCGTCACCCTGGAGCTGGGCGGGAACGGCGCGGCCGTCGTGCTGGCCGACTACTCCTCCGACGCCGACCTGGACCGGGCCGCGCAGCGCATCGCGACCTTCTCCAACTACCAGGGCGGCCAGTCCTGCATCTCCGTCCAGCGCGTCATCGCCGACGCCTCGGTCCACGACCGGCTGGTGCCCCGGGTGGTCGAGGCCGTCGAGGCGCTGGCCACCGGCGACCCGTCCGACGACGCCACCGACGTCGGCCCGCTGATCAGCGAGGACGCCGCCAGGCGGGTGGAGTCCTGGGTCGACGAGGCGGTCGCGGCCGGTGCGAAGCTGCTGACCGGCGGCAAGCGCGACGGAGCCACATACGCCCCCACCGTCCTCGCGGACGTGCCCGCCGACACCGCGGTCTCGTGCGAGGAGATCTTCGGCCCCGTGCTCACGCTGACCTCGGTCGACGGCGAGGAGGCCGCCTTCGCCGCGGTCAACGACTCCAGGTACGGCCTGCAGGCCGGGGTGTTCACCCACGACGTGCAGGCGGCCTTCCGCGCCCACCGCGCCCTGGAGGTCGGCGGCGTGGTCATCGGCGACGTGCCCTCCTACCGCGCCGACCAGATGCCCTACGGCGGCACCAAGGAGTCCGGCGTCGGACGCGAGGGCGTGCTGTTCGCCATGGAGGACTACACCTACGAGCGGGTGATGGTCCTCACCGGCCTGGACCTGTAGACGCCGCCCCCTCGCCCGGTTCGCCGCGGTCCGGTCCTCCTGCCGGGGCCGGACCGCGGCGCGGGCCCGCCCGTCGTCAGGTGGCTTCGGCGGAAGAGGGGCCGTCGAAGCCCAGACGGGCCAGTCTGAGGGAGCCGTGCAGGGTGACGCGCAGATCGCGCACGCCCGAGGGCGGATCGTCCAGGCGGGCCCGCACGGTGGTGTACGTGTAGCGGTCGCCGGTGCGGGGGACGGTGAGGCGGGCCAGAACGCGGCCCAGAACGCGGCCCTCACCGCCCTCACCGCCCTCACCGCCGCCGTCCAGGCGCAGGACGATCTCCGCCTCGCCGGGCTCGGCGCGCGCCGCCTCCACCGTCACCGAACCGGCACCGGGGCCGAAGTCGCAGTCGTGGAAGACCAGTTCGGCCGCCCCCGGGCCGGCCGGGGCGACCGCGTCACCCCGCTCCCGGCTCAGATCCACCAGCTCGGTGCCGCTCTGCCCGTCGTAGTCGGCGGCCCGGATACCGCCCACCGGACGCGGGGCGCCGGGCTCGCCGTCGACGCGGAAGACCGCGCTGCGGCGGATGTCGGCGCTGGAGGCGCCGAGGTCGGCGGCGTAGGAGCCCGGGGCCACCCGCCACCGGCCGTGGGCCACGTCCCACAGACCCAGGGCCCGGGAGGCCGGGACGGTGAACTCCACCTCCCGCGACGCGCCCGGGTCCAGCCGGATCCGGCGGTGGGCCGCCAGCGCGCGGTGCGGGCGGGGCAGCCGGCGTCCGGCCACCTCGACGGCGCGCACGTAGAGCTGGACCACCTCGTCGCCCGCCATCGCACCGGTGTTGGTCACCGCGCAGCGGACGGTCAGCATCCGGCCGTCGCAGAAGACCTCCGGCTCGCCGTACCCGAAGGAGGTGTACGACAGGCCGTGACCGAACGGGTAGAGCGGTGTGCCGTCGAAGTACAGGTAGGTGGTGCGCGAGCCGATGACGTCGTAGTCCAGCAGACCGGGCAGATCGGTGTCGGCGGCATACCAGGTCTGCGGCAGTCGCCCGCCCGGTGAGACGTCGCCGGCCAGCACGGCGGCCAGCGCGTCCCCTGCCGCCTGCCCGCCGTGGGCGGTCCACAGCAGGGCGGGCAGTGCCTCGTCGGCGTCGCCCACCGCGTACGGATAGGCGGAGGTGAGCACCAGCGCGGTACGCGGGTTGACGTCGCGGGCCGCCCGCCACAGCCGGTCCTGCCGCGGCGGCAGGGCGAGGGTGGTGCGGTCCTCGGTCTCGCGCCCGCCGATGTGCGGGTCGTTGCCCGCGACGACGACCACCACGTCGGCCTCCCGGGCGGCGGCGCGCACCTCGTCCTCGCCGCGCCGGACGGTCTCGACGGTGAACACCGTGCCCGGCCCGCCCTCGGCGGCAACCCGGACGCCGTCGGCGGCGACTTCCACGTACCGGCCCGTCCCCCGGTGCCTGAGGAGGTGTCCGCCGCCGTGGGGCTCCAGCTCGAAGGTCTCCTGGACCACCCAGCCGCCCGGCTGCTCGGCCGAGGCGCGTACGAAGCCGTCCTCGGCGACCGACAGATAGCGGCCGCTGTCCGCGCGCAGCGTCAGCACCCCACCGCCCCAGTCCACCGGCGCGAACTCCTCACCGGCGCCGGCGCTCACCGTCAGCGGCGGCAGATCGGTGCGGCCGCGCAGCAGCGCCGGGTCCAGCGCGCCCCCGGCCGCCGGATCGCCGGCCCCCCGCTCACCGGGGCCGGCCCCGGGCACGGCCAGCCATCCGCCCGGACAGCGCAGCCGCACCCGGTCGGCGCCCTCGGCGTACACCACCCGGTCCGCGCCGAACCGCTTCCGCAGACCGTCCAGGGGAGTGGAGCGGCGCAGCAGCGCACCGCTGTACCAGTCGAGCTTGCACTCGTCGGCCAGCAGCCCGACGACCGCGACCCGCACCCCCTCCGCCAGCGGCAGCAGACCGTCGTTGCGCAGCAGGACGACCGCCTGCTCGGCGGCCTCGCGCGCCAGCTCCCGGTGCCCGGGGGTGTCGAACGCGGCGTCCACGTCGAGGGGTTCGGGGTCGAACTCGCCCAGCGCGCACCGCATCGCCAGCAGCCGCAGCACCGCCGCGTCCACATGCTCCTGTCCGATCAGCCCGCGCTCCAGCGCGCCGCGCACCCGGGAGGTGATCGGCGAGGAGTCCTCGCCGTGGTCGGTGAAGCTGTCCACCCCGGCGCGCAGGGCGGCGGCGGTGGCCTCCTCGTGAGTGTCGAAGTAGCCCTGGGAGTCGGCCAGGTTGCTGGGCGCGCCGGCGTCCGAGCACACCACCAGGTCGTGGTCGCACCAGGTGCGCAACTGCTCGGCCAGCAGTGGCGAGAGGTGGTTGGGGCGGCCGTTGACCAGGTTGTACGCGGGCATCACCCCGGCCACCGCGCCCGCCTCGACGGGGCCGCGGAAGGCCGGCAGCTCGTACTCGTGCAGCACGCGCGGGCGCACCGAGGCCGAGGAGGTGTCGCGGTCGGTCTCGTTGTTGTGCGCCAGCCAGTGCTTGAGCACCGGGGCGGTGCGCCATCGGGTGGGGTGGTCGCCGCGCAGGCCGCGGGTGTAGGCGGTGGCGATCGCGGCGGTCAGATGAGGGTCCTCGGAGTAACCCTCCTCGTTGCGCCCCCACAGCGGATGGCGCAGCAGGTTGACCGTGGGCGACCAGACGTTCAGCCCGACGCGCGGATCGCGGGCCCGCATCGCGCGCACCTCCCGCCCGACGGCCTCGCCCACCCGCCGCACCAGCTCGTCGTTCCAGGTCGCCCCGAGGCCCACGGCCTGGGGGAAGACGGTGGCCGGGCCCATCCAGGCCACGCCGTGCAGCGCCTCCTGGCCGGTGCGGAAGGCCGCGACGCCCAGACGCTCCACGGCCGGGGCGAACTGGTGCAGCATCGCGACGCGCTCGTCGGGTGTGAGCCGCGCCAGCAGGTCGGCGGCGCGCTCACGGGCCGGCAGCGCCGGATCGCGGAAGGGCGGCTGGTCGGTGCTCACGTGCGGAAGGTCCCCTCCGGAAGATGGGCGGCCGCCACCGCGCGGCGGTGCGCGCGGCGGTGCGTGCTGTGGCGTGTGCCGTGGTGTGGCGGTACACGATTCGAAGCGCTTCGATGCTGGGGTGAGGGCGGGGCGGGTGTCAAGGAGCTGAGCGGAAGACAGCCGCCCGGACCCGTGAACTGCCTGTATCCAGGCCGCTTGCGGTACCTCGATGTTTCTTCGCCGCGACCCTTGCGCGGTATGACCCTCGCACTTAATCTCGGCGCAACATCGAAGCGCTTCGACCGACCTGCCCGACCGGCGGGGCCGCACGCCGTCCGTCCCGCCCGTCCCGCCGACGCGCCGCCACGAAGGGTTGCCGCCATGTCCCAGACCACCAGCCCCAGCCGGAGAACCTTCCTCGCCTCGACGGCCGTCGCCGCCGCGGCGGTGGGCGGTCTGCCGCTGCTGTCGGCGTGCTCCTCCGAGGGCGGCGGCAACCGGAACGAGGGCACGACGACGAAGAAGGACGCGGCGAAGATCCTCCCGGCGTACGTCGCCTCGAAGGTCGTCGAGCCGGACATTCCCGGCGAGAACGGCTCGCGCCCCGGCTTCACCGGCAAGGCGGAGCCGTACGACGCGCTGCCCGCCTCCGTCCCCGAGAAGATGGGCAGGGGCGGCGAGGTCGCCATCATGAGCCCGCTGTGGGGCACCCCGCCCGAGAAGGACTGCGCCTACTACCGGGCCGTCGACAAGGCCACCGGGGTGAAGGTCGACTGGCAGACCCAGGACGGCAACACCTACGGCGAGAAGCTCGGCGCCGTCCTCGCCTCCAGCGGCATCCCCGACATGGTGGTCATCCCCAGCTGGGAGATGCAGGGCAAGATCCCCAGCGCCATCGGCAGCCGCTTCGCCGACCTCGGGCCGTACCTGTCGGGCGACAAGGTCAAGGACTACCCCAACCTCGCCGCGATCCCCACCGCCGCCTGGCAGATGTCCATCTTCGGCGGAAAGCTCAGAGGACTGCCGATCCCGGCCGGCGCGGTCGACATCATCATCCCCTACTACCGCCAGGACGTCTTCGAGGACAAGGGCTGGGAGGTGCCCACCAGCCCGCGGGAGTTCATGGACCTCGCCAAGGAGATCACCGCGCCCGAGTCCAAGGTGTGGGCGTGCGAGGACATGAAGTGGACGGCGTTCAACATCTTCGGCGTGCTGCCGGACAAGCCCTACTGCTGGCAGTGGCAGGGGGACAAGCTCGTCCACCGCATCGAGACGGACAACTTCCTCGAGGCGCTGGAGTGGACCCGCAAGCTCTACGCCGCCGGCGTCGTCCACCCCGACGCCAAGACCGGCCGGGGCGACGCCGGCACCCGCTTCACCGCCGGCCAGTCGATGATCATGAACGACGGCAACGCCAAGTGGTACGGCTGGACCTTCGAGCAGAGCGGGCAGAACCCCGACTTCCGCGTCCAGGGCATGGACATCTTCGGCCACGACGGCGGCGACCCGCAGCTGTACTTCGCCAACCCGGCCGGCATCTGGGCCTTCGTCAACCGCAAGGCCTCCGAGGAGACCGTCCAGGAGTGCCTGGCCATCGCCAACTTCGCCGCCGCTCCCTACGGGACGAAGGAGAACCGCCTGGTCAGGTACGGGGTGGAGGGCACCCACTACACGCTCAAGGACGGCGTGCCCACCAAGACCGGGCAGGGCGTCACCGAAGTCCAGGACACCTACTTCTTCACCGCCAGTGCCGAGGCCGTCGCCGCCTTCCCCGACCACCCCCAGGTGGTGCGGGACTGGTGCGGCTGGCAGCAGCGGATGGGCGCCTTCATGAAGAAGCCCCTGCTGTACGGGATGCAGGTCCGCGAACCCAACCGCTGGACCAATCTGAGCGACCAGTTCGAGGACCTGGAGAACGACGTGGTGCGCGGCCGCAAGAAGGTCTCCGACATGCAGAAGGCCGTCGAGGACTGGCGCCGGGCCGGCGGCGACGACCTGCGCGACTGGTACCGGAAGCTGATCGAGGACGCCGGCGAGTCCGCCGCCTGACGCACCCGCGCCCACAGGCCCCCGGCCCGGCGGCGCGGCGCCCACCGCGGCGCACCGCACCACCGGGCCGGGACCGGAACGACGCTGACGAGGAGAGTCCCGTGTCCCACAGCACGGCCCCCGGCGAGGCACCGGCCGGCGGCACCGGACCCACCGGGATGGCCCCGGTCCCCCATCTGGCCCCGGCCGCCCCGGCCGGCTCGCCGACCGCGGACGGGGAACCGCCGCACGCGGACGGCGGCGGAGGCGGGGACGGATACGGAGGCGGGAGCGGGGGCCGGGGCCGGGGTAAGGCCAAGACCGAGGCATCCCCGCCCCCCGGCGGCATCACCCGGCGGCACCGGCTGCGCCGCGACCGCGCCCTGGTCCTGATGACGCTGCCCGCCCTGCTGCTGGTCCTGGTCTTCGCCTACGTACCGCTGCTGGGCAACGTCGTCGCCTTCAAGGAGTTCGACCCCTACCTCGGCGACTCCTTCACCGAGTCCTTCACCCTCAGCCCCTGGATCGGCGGCGAGAACTTCCAACGGATGTGGGAGGACCCCTACTTCTGGTCGGCGGTCGAGAACACCCTGCTGATCTTCCTCATCCAGCTGGTGTTCTTCTTCCCCGTCCCCATCCTGCTGGCCCTGCTGATCAACAGCATCATCAGCCCCCGGGTGCGCGCCTGGGCGCAGGGCGTGCTCTACCTGCCGCACTTCTTCTCCTGGGTGCTGGTCATCACCGTCTTCCAGCAGATCCTCGGCGGCGCCGGGATCATCGCCCAGACCATGCGCGAGAGGAGCTGGGGCGGCGGCTTCGACCTGATGACCGACCCCGGCTTCTTCAAGTTCCTGATCACCTTCCAGGCCATCTGGAAGGACGCCGGCTGGGGCATCATCGTCTTCCTCGCCGCGCTGGCCGCCGTCAACCACGAGCTGTACGAGGCCGCCGCCGCGGACGGCGCGGGCCGGTGGCGGCGGATGTGGCACATCACCCTGCCCGCGCTGCGTCCGGTGATCGCCCTGCTGCTGGTGCTGCGCGTCGGCGACGCCCTCACCGTCGGTTTCGAGCAGATACTCCTGCAGCGCACGGCGGTGGGCACCGGCGCGGCCGAGGTGCTGGACACCTATGTGTGGAACGTCGGTCTGGAGAACGGCGACTTCGGCTACGCGGCGGCCGTCGGCATCGTCAAGGGCGTCTTCGGCCTCTGCCTGGTGCTGGCCGCCAACAAGACCGCCCATCTGCTGGGCGAGCAGGGGGTGTACAAGAAGTGAGCGTGCTGACCGAGGACCGAGGGAAAGAGGGCGCCGGATCCCGGATGCGCCCCGTCTGGGAGGAGCCGCCCAGCGGTGTCGGCACCGCCGCCAAGGGCGCGGTACTGGCCGTCGCCTGCCTGGCGATCCTCTTCCCGCTGTGGATCGTGGTCGTCACCAGCCTGTCGTCGGCCGAGACCATCCGCGAAGCCGGCGGCCTGGTGATCGTGCCCGACGGCATCACCTTCGAGGCCTACCGCGAGCTGCTCTCCGGCGGCCAGGTCACCCGGGCCACCGTCGTCAGCGCCTGCGTCACCGTCACCGGCACGCTGTTCAGCATGGCCGTCTCGGTGCTGTGCGCCTACGGCCTGTCCCGCCCGGGCTCCTTCGGCCACCGGCCGATGCTGATGACACTGCTGGCGACGATGTTCTTCGGCGCCGGACTGATCCCCACCTACCTGCTGGTCCAGTCCCTCGGGCTGATCGACACCTACGCCTCGCTGATCCTGCCCAGCGCGGTGAGCGTGTTCAACATCCTGGTGCTGCGGGCGTTCTTCATGAACACCGCGCCGGAGCTGATCGACAGCGCCCGCATCGACGGCGCCGGCGAGTTCCGCATCCTGTGGCAGATCGTGATGCCGCTGTCGAAACCGGTGCTGGCGGTGATCTCGCTGTTCTACGCGGTCGGCTACTGGAGCGCCTGGTTCAACGCCTCCATCTACCTCAACGACCAGACCAAGATGCCGCTCCAGGTGGTGCTCAACCAGATCGTCCTCAAGGGCGAGCGGCCCGCGGGCATGTCCCAGATCATCAACACCGGCCAGATCCACACCCTCTCGGTGCAGATGGCCGTGATGGTGCTGGCCCTGGTGCCGGTCGCCGTGCTCTCGCCCTTCGTCCAGAAGCACTTCAAGAAGGGCATGCTCATCGGCGCGGTCAAGGGCTGACCGCCGTACCGCTGCCGCCACCGCCGGACCACCACCTCTCCACCTCCACCGCCACCCCGGACCGACCCGGTCACCACCACAGCACCCGGGCGACCGCGGCGCCCGCTACGGAAGGCATCCTGTGACACCCCCGCCCAGGCCCACTCTCGCCGATGTCACCCGCGGCCGGATCCTCTACGGCGGCGACTACAACCCCGAGCAGTGGCCCGAGTCCGTCTGGCAGCAGGACATGGCGCTGATGCGCGAGGCGGGCGTCAACCTCGCCACCGTCGGGGTCTTCTCCTGGGCCCGCCTCGAACCCCGCCCCGGCGAGCGCGACTTCGGCTGGCTCGACCGCGCCTTGGACCTGCTCCACGGCAGCGGGATCGGCGTCTGCCTGGCCACCCCCACCGCCTCCCCGCCCCCCTGGATGGGCGCCCGCCACCCCGAGACCCTGCCGCGCGACGAGACGGGTGCGGTGGTCTGGTACGGCTCGCGCAACCACTTCTGCGCCTCCTCGCCCGTCTACCGCGACCACGCCCTGGGCATCACCGCCGACCTGGCCGACCGCTACGGAGACCACCCCGCCCTGCGGCTGTGGCACGTGAACAACGAGTACGGCACAGCCTGCTGGTGCGATACCACCGCAGCCCACTTCCGCCGCTGGCTGCGCGACCGCTACAAGAGCCTGGACGCGCTCAACGAGGCCTGGGGCACGGCCTTCTGGAGCCAGCGCTACGGCGACTGGGACGAGATCATCCCACCGCGCCGCGCGCAGTACATGGTCAACCCCACCCAGGAGCTGGACTTCCGCCGCTTCACCAGCGACGCCCTGCTGGAGTGCTTCACCGCCGAACGCGACGCCCTGGCGGAGCGCACCCCGCACATCCCCGTCACCACCAACTTCATGCCGCTGTTCGTCGGCCAGGACGGCTGGACGTGGGCCGAGCGCGAGGACGTCGTCTCCGTCGACCTCTACCCCGACCCCGCCCACCCGGAGGGAGACGACGGCGCCGCGTGGGGAGCGCTGGTGCAGGACCTCACCCGCTCCCAGGCACGCGGCCCCTGGCTGCTGATGGAACAGGCCGCCGGCCCCGTCAACTGGCGCGGCGTCAACCACCCCAGGCCCGAGGGCCTGACACGGCTGTGGTCACTGCAGGCCGTGGCGCGCGGCGCGGACGGGATCTGCTTCTTCCAGTGGCGCCAGTCGCGGCAGGGCAGCGAGAAGTTCCACTCCGGGATGGTCTCCCACGCCGGACCGCGCGGCCGCACCTTCCGCCAGGTGCGCGAACTGGGCGCCGACCTGGGCCGCCTGGGCGCGGTCACCGGCTCGCCCGTGACCGCGCGGGCGGCCGTACTGCACGACTGGAACTCCTGGTGGGCCACCCTGCCCGCCGGCCGTCCCTCGGACCTCCTCACCTACGAGCGGCCGCTGCGCGCCTGGCACCGCGCCCTGTGGGAGTCCCATCTGACCTGCGACCTCGCCCACCCCGAGAGCGATCTGGACGGCTACGCCCTGGTCGCCGTCCCCCATCTGTACCTGCTCACCGACGCCGCCCTGGACAACCTCGCCTCCTACGCACGCGGCGGCGGCACCCTGGTGTGCGGCTTCTTCACCGGCGTCGCCGACACCGACGACCGGGTGCGCGAGGGCGGCGTGGACGTCCGGCTGCGCGAGGTGCTGGGCATCGGCACCGTGCACGAGTGGTGGCCGCTGGACGAGGGCCAGGCCCAGCCGCTCGCCCCCTTCGGGGACTCTGTCGAAGAGGGCGCCGCCGGGCCCACCGGCACCCTGTGGCGCGAGGACTTCGAGACCCTGCCCGGCACCGAGACCGTGGCCGCCTACCGGGGCGGCGAACTCGACGGCCGTCCCGCGGTCACCCGCCACTCCTTCGGCGAGGGCACCGCCTGGTACCTGTCCACCCTCCCCGATCCCGCCGCGCTGCGCGCCCTGCTGTCCCGCGCGGCCGGCGAGGCCGGGCTGCGGCCTCCGCTTCCCGGACTGCCCACGGGAGTGGAGGCCGTACGCCGCGGCGCCCGGCTGTTCCTCCTCAACCACCGGCGCGAGCCGGCAACCGTCCCCCTGCCCGTCCCGGCGACCGACGAGCTCACCGGGCGGCGGCACGAGCGGGCGGTCACGCTCGGCCGCCACGGCGCCGCCGTCCTGCGCGAGGACCCGCCCGTATAGGGCGGCGGGCGATCCCCGCACACGGCGGAAACGGCGACGGCGCCGGCGGATCGCATCCGCCGGCGCCGTCCGCTCGACCGGGAACCGCCTACCGCCTCAGTCCTCCCTCACCGGAAGCCGTGCGCCGTCCCGCAGGAACAGCGGGATCCGCTCCAGCGGCGCGGGCACGGTGACCGGTCCGCCGCCGGGGTACCTCTCACCCGTCCAGGCGTCCGTCCACTCCGCGCCCGCCGGCAGGTGCACGGTGCGCTCCCGGGCGCCGGCCTCCAGCACGGGCGCCACCAGCAGATCCGGCCCGAACAGGTAGGCGTCGTCCACCTCCCAGGCGGCCGAATCACCGGGGAACTCCAGGAACAGCGGACGCATCGGCGGCAGTCCCTCGGTGTGGGCGGCGCGCATCTGCTCCAGCACGTACGGCTTGAGCCGCTCGCGCAGCCGCAGGTACGCCTCCAGGATCTCCCCGGCCTCCTCGCCGTAGGACCACACCTCGTTGGGCCCGCCGGTCATGTCCGGGCCCAGCGGCATCCCCGGATCGCGGAAGCCGTGCAGCCGCATCAGCGGGGAGAGCGCGCCGAACTGGAACCAGCGCACCATCACCTCGCGGTAGGCCGCATCGTCCGGGTCGCCGCCGTGGAAGCCGCCGATGTCGGTGTTCCACCACGGGATGCCCGACAGCGCGGTGCTGAGCCCGGCCGCGATCTGGCGGCGCAGGGTGGCGAAATCGGTGCCGATGTCACCGGACCACAGGGCGGCGCCGTAGCGCTGGGAGCCCGCCCAGGCCGACCGGTTCAGCGAGACGATCTCGGTGACGCCCTCGGCTGCCAGGCCGTCGTGAATGGTACGGGCGTTCTCGCGCGGATAGAGGTTGGACACCTCCAGCCCCGGACCGGCGTGGTAGCGCAGGTTCGCCGCGAAGCCGGGCTTGAGCTCCGGCTCGCCCGCGTCCAGCCAGAACGCCGTGATGCCGTACGACAGGTAGTTCTCCCGGATGCGGGACCACACGAAGTCACGGGCGTCGGGGTTGGTGGCGTCGTAGAAGGCGACCTGGACGGGCTCGGCCACCCCCTTGTCCGGCCAGTCGGCGTGCGCCATCGGCCCGTACTCGGTGCCGATGAACAGGCCCTGCTGCTCCATGGGCCGGTGGTTCTCGCTCAGCGGCGAGACCGACGGCCACACCGAGACCACCAGCTTCACCCCCAGCCCCTCCAGCTCCTTGACCATGGCGGCCGGGTCGGGCCACTCGGCCGGGTCGAACCTCCACTCGCCCAGATGCGTCCAGTGGAAGAAGTCGCAGACGATCGCCGACAGCGGCAGCCCGCGCCGCTTGTACTCCCGTGCCACCGACAGCAGTTCGTCCTGGGTGCGGTAGCGCAGCTTGCACTGCCAGAAACCGGCCGCCCACTCCGGCAGCATCGGGCTGCGGCCGGTGGCGGCCGAGTAGCGGCGCTGGGCGTCGGCCGGGTCGCCGGCGGTGATCCAGTAGTCGATCTGGCGGGCGGAGTCGGCCACCCAGCGGGTGCCGTTGTGCGCCAGCTCCACCCGTCCGACGGCCGGGTTGTTCCACAGCAGGGTGTAGCCGCGGCTGGAGGTCAGCACGGGGATGGAGACCTCGGCGTTGCGCTGGACGAGGTCGACCACCGCGCCCTTGTGGTCCAGCAGCCCGTGCTGGTGCTGGCCCAGCCCGTACAGCCGCTCGCCGGAGTAGGCGGCGAAGCGCTGCTCCAGGCGGTGGTAGCCGTTGCCGGTGGCGGTGTGCAGCCGGGAGCCGGGCCACCAGAAGTGCGCGCGGTCCTCGGACAGCAGCTCGGCGCCGTCGCCGGTGCGCACGAAGCGCAGTATGCCGTCGGCGCTCACCACGGCGGTGATCGCGTCGCAGGTCACCCGCGCGTGGTCGTCCTCGATCCGGATGTCCGGCCCGTCCCCGGCGGGCGGCGGGTCGGCCAGGAGCGCGCCGGGCAGTCCGTCCAGGACCGGGCCGCCCAGCCGGGCGCGCACCCGTACGGCGTCCGGACCCCAGGGCTCGACGCGTATGGTCTCCTGCCGTCCGCGCCACTCCAGCGCGCCGTCGTGGGTGCGGAAGGTGCCGCGGGTGGGGGAGGACTGGGCCAGGGAGGAGGGGGGAGGGGAGAAGGCGGGTGTGGACACGGGGCTCCTGAGGGGCTCGTCGGTGTGCGGACCGGTCGCGGGCGGGAAGAGCGGGAAGAGCCGGGGAGGCCGGGGGAGGACGGGGAGCGGCGGATGAGGGGTCAGCGGGCGGCGGGGGCCGGGCCGGAACTGGCCCGCGCCGTCAGCCGCGGGGGCAGCAGTTCCAGACGCTCACCGCGCTCCCCGCGCACCCTGGCCATCACCAGCTCCACCGCGCGGCGGCCCATCTCGTGGGCGGGGATGGCCACCGAGGTCAGGCGCACGGACGCCTGGACCGCCACCTGGTCGGGGCAGATGGCGACCACCGAGACGTCCTCGGGCACGGCCCGGCCCTGCTGGCGCAGCAGGCTCAGCAGCGGGTCGATGGCGGCCTCGTTCTGCACGACGAAGCCGGTGGTGCCGGGACGCTCGTCGAGGATGCGCGAGAGCGTCCCGGCCATCGCCGCGTAGCTGCCCTCGCACGGCCGGTGCAGCAGCCGCACGCCCAGCTCGGCGGCGCGGGCGCGCAGCCCGTCGCGGGTGCGCTCGGCGAAACCGGTGTGCCGCTCGTAGACGGCGGCCGCCTCGCCGACCACCGCGACGTCGCGGTGGCCCAGCTCGGCCAGGTGCTCCACGCACAGCGCGCCGGTGGCGGTGAAGTCCAGGTCGACGCAGGTCAGCCCGGACGGGTCGGCGGGGATGCCGATGAGCACGGCGGGGCGCCCGGCGTCGCGCAGCAGCGGCAGGCGGGCGTCGTCCAGTTCGACGTCCATCAGGATCATCGCGTCGGCCAGCCCGCTGCCCACCACCCGCCGTACCGCCTCCGGGCCCTCCTCGCCGGTCAGCAGCAGCACGTCGTGGTCGTGGGCGCGGGCGGTGGTGGCGACGGCCAGGGCGATCTCCATCATCACCGGCACGTACATGTCGGTGCGCAGCGGCATCATCAGGGCGATGACGTTCGACCTGCTGCTGGCCAGCGCCCGCGCGCCGGCGTTGGGGTGGTAGCCCAGCTCGCGGATGCTCTGCTCGACGCGTTCGCGGGTGGCGGCGGAGATGGAACGCTTTCCGCTGAGGACGTAGCTCACGGTGCTGGCGGAGACTCCGGCGTGCCGGGCGACCTCGGCGAGGGTGACCATGGGCTCTCCAGGGCGGTGCGGGAAGCGGCTGAGGTGAAGCGCTTCGACAGGGAATCTGCGGACCGACCCTAAACCCGACCTGACCGCCTGTCCAGATGCTCTGCGAAGGGTTGTCGAAGCGCTTCAACAAGTGGTCGCATACGGGTGCACCGCACCCCGGAAACGGTACGTACCGCGCACAACGGGTACACGCATCGCGCAGCACCCGTTGCGCAGCACCCGTTGCGCAGTCCCCGGCAGTCCCCGGCAGTCCCCGGCAGTCCCCGGCAGTTCTCCGCAGTACCCGGCAGTGCGAGGTGAACCGCGATGACCGTCTCCGAACGCGAAGCACGACAGGTGGCCGAGGCCGCGAGGGAGCAGCACTGGCGCAAGCCGAGCTTCGCCAGGGAACTGTTCCTCGGCCGCCTCCGCCTCGACCTGATCCACCCCCATCCCCGGCCCGCCGAGACGGACGCCCGGCGCGGCGAGGAGTTCCTCGCCAGGCTCCGGGCCTTCTGCGAGACGGAGATCGACGGCCCGCGCATCGACCGCGAGGGCCTGGTTCCCGACGAGGTGGTCAAGGGACTCAAGGAACTCGGCGCGCTCGGCATGAAGATCGGCCCCGAGTACGGCGGCCTGGGCCTGAGCCAGCTCCACTACAACCGCGCCCTGGCCCTGGCCGGATCGGCCAGCCCCGCCGTCGGCGCGCTGCTGTCGGCGCACCAGTCGATCGGCGTGCCCCAGCCGCTGAAGATGTTCGGCACCGAGGAGCAGAGGAAGGCGTTCCTGCCGCGCTGCGCCCGCGGCGACATCTCGGCCTTCCTGCTCACCGAACCGGACGTCGGCTCCGACCCGGCCCGCCTGGCCACCACCGCCGTACCCGACGGCGACGCCTACGTCCTGGACGGCGTGAAGCTGTGGACCACCAACGGCGTCGTCGCCGACCTGCTGGTGGTCATGGCCCGCGTACCGGCCTCGGAGGGCCACAAGGGCGGCATCACCGCCTTCGTCGTCGAGGCCGACTCCGAGGGCATCACCGTGGAGAACCGCAACGCCTTCATGGGCCTGCGCGGCATCGAGAACGGCGTCACCCGCTTCCACCGCGTCCGCGTCCCGGCCGCCAACCGGATCGGCCCCGAGGGCGCCGGGCTGAAGATCGCGCTGACCACCCTCAACACCGGCCGCCTCTCCCTGCCCGCGATGTGCGCCGGAGCGGGCAAATGGTGCCTGAAGATCGCCCGCGAGTGGTCCGCGGCCCGCGAGCAGTGGGGCAAGCCGATCGCCCGCCACGAGGCCGTCGGCAGCAAGATCTCCTTCATCGCCGCCACCACCTTCGCCCTGGAGGCCGTGCTCGACCTCGCCTCCCAGATGGCCGACGACGACCGCAACGACATCCGCATCGAGGCCGCCCTCGCCAAGCTCTACGGCTCCGAGATGGCCTGGAAGATGGCCGACGAGCTGGTCCAGGTCCGCGGGGGGCGCGGCTTCGAGACCGCCGACTCCCTCGCCGCCCGCGGCGAGCGCGGCGTACCGGCCGAGCAGATGCTGCGCGACCTGCGCATCAACCGCATCTTCGAGGGCTCCACCGAGATCATGCACCTGCTCATCGCCCGCGAGGCCGTCGACGCCCACCTGTCGGTCGCGGGCGATCTGGTCGACCCCGACAAGACCCTCACCGACAAGGGCCGAGCCGCCGTCCGCGCCGGCGGCTTCTACGCTCGCTGGCTGCCCAAACTGGTCGCCGGGCCCGGCCAACTGCCCGGCTCCTACCGTGAGTTCCACCCCGCCGGCCATCCCGACCTGGCCGCCCACCTGCGCTACGTCGAACGCGCCTCCCGCCGCCTGGCCCGCGCCACCTTCCTGGGCATGTCCCGCTGGCAGGCGAAGCTGGAGGGCAGGCAGGGCTTCCTCGGGCGGATCGTGGACATCGGCGCCGAACTGTTCGCCATGAGCGCGGCCTGTGTGCGGGCGGAGATGCTGCGGGTCCGCGGCGAGGACGGCCGCGCCGCCTACCAGCTCGCCGACGCCTTCTGCCGCCAGGCCCGCCTCCGGGCCGAGGAACTGTTCGGCCGGCTGTGGGACAACACCGACGACATCGACCGCAAGGTCGTGCGCGGCGTCCTGGGCGGCGCGTACACCTGGCTGGAGGAGGGCGTCGTCGACCCCTCCACCCCCGGCCCCTGGATCGCGGAGGCCGCCCCCGGCCCCTCCACCCGCACGGACGTCCACCGCCCCATCCCCTGACCGGGGCGAGACAGCTTTCTAATATGTGGCCGTTGCAGCGGAGATGCACATCCGTCGCCGGGGGTGGACGGTTCCCAGCTCGGCGCCCACTTCGGGGTGGCCACCGACACCGCCTGGCGGTACGTCCGTGAGGGCATCGAGGCGCTCGCCGCTCATGCCCCCACGCTCACCGAAGCACTGGAAGCCACCGGAGACGAGCGCCGACTGCTGCTGGACGGCACACCCATCCCCGCCTGGCGCTGCGCCGCGCAGGCCACCGAGACCAACCCGGACTCGTTGTGCAACACCAAGCACTGCGTCTGTGGGTGGCTACTCCGGCACGGGGAGGCCCGCGGCGCGGGCCAGGACGCGGGCCGTGGTGCGGCCGGCCTCCAGGGCGCCCGCGGCGCGGGCCGGGACGCAGCGCTCCCGCGCGGGGTCGTACTCGGTCATCACCGCGCCCGCGTGGTCGGTGTCGGTCTCGGTGAGGGTGACCGGCCATCCCCACCGGTCGAGGGCGGGCACGAAGTCCCGCGAGTGGTGGACGTCCGCGATGTCGTCGGCGGTGCCGTGCACCAGGTGGACGGGCACCGGACCGGCGGGCGTCATGGCCAGCGCGTCACTCAGGTCGCCCAACTCCATCTCCGGGCGCTCCCAGAGGTACCTGCCCGCGATCCCGGCGACCGCCGCGGGCCGCCACCCGTCCACCAGCTCGGGCCGTACCGCGACGCTCACCGCGGCGTACGCGCCCAGCGACCAGCCGGCCAGTACGATCCGTTCGGCGTCGCCGCCGAACTCGCCCGCCCGCTCCCGGGTGAAACGCACCGAAGCCCGCAGATGCCCCCAGCCGCCGTCGGGCGCGTCCGGGCGCCAGTCGGGCACCACGACCACCAGTCCCAGCGAGGCGGCCTCACGGGCGAGCGGCGCGAGTACGTCCCGCTCGTTCGGCCCCCTGCCGTGCCAGAGGAGGACAGCGGGCACGGCGGCCGGGCCGTGGGCGGGTCGGTGGACGTCCAGTAACCGGCCGCCGGGTTCGTGGACGATGCCTTGCTCGGTGCTGACAACGATCTCGTTCACGCCTGGTCGAACGACCCGGTGCGGGCGAAGGTGCCGAGTATCCGGTGGGCGGGGTGGCTTCCCGCAGACCCGTGGGCGCGCCCGGCTCAGTGCCCCCGGTCCCCGAGGGACTCCAGCAACTCGCGCAGTAGTCCGGCGAGTTCGCCTTGCCGGTTGTCGGTGAGCCCGGACAGGACGCGGTGCTCGGTGGCGAGGTGGTCGGGCAGCACCCGGTCGATCAGGGCGCGCCCCTCTTCGGTGAGGGTGACGTGCACGCCGCGGCCGTCGGTCTCGCTGGGGGAGCGCGCCACCAGGCCACGTGCCTCCAGCCGGTCCAGGCGCTGGGTGATGGCCCCGGAGGTGACCATGGCCGAGCGCATCAGCTCGGCCGGGTTCAGCCGGTACGGCGGCCCGCTGCGGCGCATGGTGGCCAGGACGTCGAAGGACGCGTGGTCCAGGCCATGGGCGGCGAACGTGCGGCGCAGTTCGGCGTCGATCAACCGGGAGAGGCGGCCCAGCCGCCCGATCACCCCCATCGGGGAGGTGTCCAGGTCGGGGCGCTCGCGGGCCCACTGCTCCAGCACTCGGTCGACGTGATCGGCCATGGCCTCACCCTACTCGGTTCCTTAGCGGTGAGAGATGCGTCACCCACCATGGTTGGATTGCTTAGCGGTGAGGTACTTTTTCTTAGTGCTAAGTAATCGAGCCGAAATCCTGCTGGCCACCGCCCTGGCCCCGGCCATCTGGGGCACCACCTACCTCGTCACCACCGAACTGCTGCCGCCCGACCGCCCGCTGCTGGCCGCCGTCCTCCGCGCCCTGCCCGCCGGGCTCCTCCTCCTGGCCCTCACCCGCCGCCTGCCCACCGGGCAGTGGTGGTGGCGCGCGGCGGTGCTCGGCACCCTCAACATCGGGGTGTTCCTCGCGCTGCTGTTCGTCGCCGCCTACCGGCTCCCCGGTGGCGTCGCGGCCACCGCCGGAGCGGTGCAGCCCCTGATCGCCGCGGGACTGTCCGCCGCCGTGCTGGGCGAGCGGTTCACCCTCCGCACCGCGCTCGCCGGAGTGGCGGGCGTGGCCGGGGTCGGACTGCTCGTCCTGCGGGCCGACGCACGGCTGGACGCGGTCGGCGTCGCCGCCGCGCTCGGCGGCGCGGCCGTCATGGCCACCGGCGTCGTCCTCGGCAAGCGGTGGACCACGCCCGCGCCCCTGCTCGCCGTAACCGGCTGGCAGCTCGTCGCGGGCGGGCTGCTGCTGCTCCCCGTCGCCCTGGCCGCCGAGGGGCCACCGCCCGCCGGGCTGACCGCCGGCAACCTGCTCGGCTACGGCTACCTGTCGATCGTCGGCGCGGCACTCGCCTATGCCCTGTGGTTCCGGGGGATCCGCGCCCTGTCACCCACCACCGTCACCTTCCTCGGCCTGCTCAGCCCGCTGGTCGCCACCGCACTCGGATGGCTGGTGCTCGGCCAGCACCTGACCTGGGCGCAGACGGCGGGCGCGCTCACCGTTCTGGCCGCCCTCGTCGCGGCCTGGACCCGGCCCCGTCCCGCAACCGGCGCACCCGCCGGGCCCGCCGGGCCCGCTGTGCCCGCCGTATCCGCCGAAGTCAAGACCCCCGAACCCCAGAGGAGTTGAAAGCCATGAAAACCATGCACATCACCGTCTTCGGAGCCACCGGCAGCGTGGGCGGCCAGGTAGTGGCCGAGGCGCTGGCCCGGGGCCACCGGGTCACCGCCGTCGTCCGCGACGCGGCCCGCCTGTCCGAGCTGCCCGCCACCGTTCTGGGCCGTACCGGCGACGCCCGCAGCGCCGAGGACGTGGCCGAACTGAGCACCGGCCGGGACGTGGTGGTAGGCGCCACCCGCCCGGCCCCCGGCCGTGAGCGCGAACTCGCCGCCGCCACCCGGACCCTGCTGGCGGGCGCGGCCGGGGCGGGCGCCCGGTTACTGCTCGTCGGCGGCGCCGGAAGCCTGACCGTGCCCGGTACCGGCGGCCGCACCGTCCTCGACGACCCGCGGTACCTCCACCCCGACTGGCGGGCCGTTGCCGAGGCCGGCGCCGGGCAACTGGCGGTCTGCCGCGCCGACACCTCCGCAGCGGACTGGGCGTACCTCAGCCCGCCCGCCCGGCTGGAGCCGGGGGAGCGCACCGGCCGCTACCGGCTGGGCGCCGACGAACTCATCACCGACCCCGGGGGCGTCTCCCGTGTCACGGTGGCCGACCTTGCGGTGGCCCTGCTGGACGAGGCGGAGAGGCCCCGGCATCACCGCAGGCGGTTCACGGTGGCGTACTGACGCGGGAAGCGGTGCCCGCCCGGGGATCGGACCGTTTTCGCACCTGCGGTCAGGAAGCCGCCGATCCCCGGGCAAGGGGTGAAGCGGTGGCTCATGGCCGGACCAGGGATATACTCGACTGTCAGATGGATATATTCGGAGGTGTGGCCGTGGCCAAGACGCTGATCGACATCGATGAGAAACTGCTCGCCGACGCCGCGATCGCCTTCGGGACCAAGACCAAGAAGGACACGGTCACGGCCGCCCTGCGCGAGGGTGTGGAGCGCAAGCGCCGTGCCATAGCGCTCGCCCGGCTCGCGGCGAAGGCGGACGCCGGAGCGTTCGACGAACTCCTGGAGAAGAAGAACTACCGACCGTGACCGCCGCCGTCTACCTGACCGACACCAGCGCCCTGGTACGCATCCTCCGGCAGCCCGCGCGCGACACCTGGGAGAAACCCCTGACCGAGGGGATCATCGCGCGCTGCCCGGTGACCGAGGTCGAGTTCCTGTACAGCGCCCGGAACACCGAGGACCGCGCCGAGCTGGTGGCAGACCTCGACGCGATCTTCGGCTGGAGCCCTCTGGACGACCGGGCCGTGTCCCGCGCCTGGGACGTCCAGAGGGAGCTGACGAAGGTCGGTCGGCATCGTTCGGCCGGAGCCGTGGACCTCCTGATCGCCGCCACGGCCGAACTCCAGGGTCTGACACTGCTCCACTACGACCGCGACTTCGAGACCATCGCCGAGATCACCGGCCAGCCCACCCAGTGGCTGGCTCCGCCGGGATCGCTCTGATCCCGCTTCTGCTCACACCCGGCCGAACGGCTCGGCGTAGGCGAAGGTGTCACACAAGCAGGGGGGTCCTCCTGGGCCGGGGCGGCTGGCCGCGAACGGTGCGACAGGGCTTCCGGTCGATTCCGGGAACGTGACGGTGAGCAGACCGTCGGTGAAGCGGATCGTGGTGGGAATGGCGGCTCGAAGCCGCATCGCAAAGGATCATGCTGGTGGAGCCGGCCTGTGTCCGTCCGGATCACGGGCAGCGAAAGCAAGGCGACACCGGAGTGGACATCGTGGTGGTTCTGCTCCCAGCCCCTGCCCCCACCGCCGCCCGGATCGCCGGGCCCCCCAGGCTCGTACCTCGCCTCATGGCTGGTCCGCTCCGGTGTCGATGCTCCGCTCGTGCCTTGTGGCGGACCGATCCGCGCGACGGCGGTTGTCGGAAACCAGCCGGTATGCCTTTGCCCCGCAGAAGGTCGTACTACAGGATGCCTCTGTACCAGCGGGGGCTGCACCAGTGGAGGCAGAGACCGGCTCGCCCCTGGCCGGACGCATGAGGGGGGAACATGTCGTTCGACGATGAGTGGAATCAGCTCGTGGCGGAGGCGAGTCGCAGGCGCGAGGCGCAGACACGGCTCGCGTCCGCGGAGGAAGGTGGCCGGAGTGGGGCCGACCTGGCAAACGCGGACTTCGGACTGGAGGACGGACCGATCCGGTCGAAGGCGTCGGGCATCCGCACGGCCAACACCGACGCCCGGTCGAAGTCGAGACTGGCCGATGCGCGGGCGGCGGGAACAATTCACTCCGGTTGGTTTGCCGGTGCCGCGAGCGACGACTGCGTGAACGCCTGGCAGAAGCGGCTCCACGGTCTGAGCGACCTGGTCGAGGACGCCGCCGACGCGCTGACGAAGGCGATGGACCAGCAGATCGACCAGGACCGCTCCACGGCGGCCGGACTTCGGGCGTCGGCCCGCTGGCTGGAGGGCGCCTGATGGTCTCCGTCCCCGAACTCGATACCGCCAGTCCCCGGAAGTGGCGGGACGCGGCCGACGACGCGGTGGCCGCGGCGAAGCAGTGCGACGGACTCGCCTCCTACGCCCGTGACGAGGTGGCCGGGACACTCCGGACCTGCTGGGTGGGCGACACCGGCAAGGCCGCCCGCAGCCGCTTCGTCAGGCACGCCGACGACTACGAGGCGGCAGCCGTCGCCTTACGCGCCCTGGCGCGCGTCTACGACGATCTCGCCGACGACATCGCCGACGCGCAGAGGGACCTGCACAGCGCACTCGACTACGCACGCAGGCACGACCTGAAGGTGGACGACAGCGGCCGTGTGCAGTCGACCCAGTCCGTCATGGGCCCCAGGGGCGGCGGCGAGCACCTGGAGCCGGTGAAGCACGCCCGCGACATCATCTCCGCCGCGCTGTCGAAGGCCACCCGGGCGGACATCGAGGCCGCGCGGACCCTGCGCACCATCGAAGGTCTCACCGACATCGGTGATCCGAAGCTGGTGAGAGACGCACTCAAGGACGACAGTCCACTGGGCATCGCGCTACGCCTGTCGGGCGGGCTCGACGGGCTCCACCGGATCAACGTCCCGCCGACAGTCCTCGCCGCGGTGGACCGGGCCGCGCTGGAGACGGGCATGAGCCGGAAGCTTCTGCTGGCCGTCCTGTGGCAGGAGCAGCAGTGGCACCAGAACCACAGCCCCAGCCTGCGCGGACCGGTCACCGAGTTCGGCCGGCTCTTCAACTGGAGCCTCGCCGTTGGACCGAAGCCGGACAAGTCGCTGGGGATCACCCACATCAAGCTGGAAACGGCGCGGGAGGTTCTGGAGAAGAACCGCGAGGTATTCAAACTGACCGACGGAAGATACATGAGTGAGCTGACTGACGCCGAACTCGCTGCCGAGATCGAGGCAAACCCCCAGTTGGACGTTCGGCTCAGTGCCTACCACCTGAAGGAGCTCAAGGAGGATCCATACGGTTCCAGGTCGGACAAGGACCTCTTCGTACTCTATGCCGCCGACACTCCCGAGGTTCGGGAGTTGAATGAGACGTACGGCGATGAATCTGGCCGGCGCGGAGGTGATATCAAGACTCGAGGGGAGAACTGGGACAGGATCGAACCGCACCTGGAGGACGCCATGGCGTGGGAAGCTCTCGGTGACGAAGAGCGCGCTCAAGCCGTGGAGCAGTTGAAATCGCAGACCCCGGTGCCGCGAGACGTCTATATCGAGCCGATCTACAGCGACGGTGGCCCGGTCGGCGGTGTTGGCGAGAAGGATCCCGATCTCGGTCCGCTCACTCCGTCTCCGAGCCCGGCTCCGCCCCCGACTCCCCCCGCGGGGGGCTGAGGCATGCAAAGAGTCGTGCCGACTCTGGTCTCATGCCTCCTGGCGGTGGTTCTCACCGCCTGCTCGTCATTCACGCGAGAGGATCCGGAGCCGCTTATCCCCCTCCCTGAGAACGTTCCGGCGAAACCGGTGTTCAAGACCGCGGACGAGGTGGTGGCGGCTCTTGAGCGTGGAGGTGTCGAATGTGTGGTCCTACGGCGAAGGGGAGGTGGTTCCGGCCTCGACTGCGCGGCCGAGATCGATGGTGTGAGGGTCGAGAACGAGGTGCATGTGCTCGACACCGAAGAGTTCACCCGTGATGAGGTGGGGGACTCCATTGCCAGTTGGCGAACACCCCCGCGTCCCCGCACCATCGTCGCCGCCGGCAACTGGTACATCCGCGTGCTGAACCCCGCATACGCGCCCCAGGTGGCCGAGGCGCTTGACGCCGTTGTCCTTCCACCACTGTTCCCGCTGCCTGACATTCCGAAGAAGCCTCGCTACAAGGATCTCGACTCGCTCGCGGATGCGCTGGATGCCTCCGTGGGGTGTGAGAGGCGTGAGAGGGAGAAGGACGCGGCGGACGCGATGACGTGCGTGACGGAGCGGTCGGAGGAGCCCTGCGCCTATCTGGAACTGCACGACACGTCCGCCGAGCGCGATGACGCGCTGCGCCTGGCCATCAGCGTGCCGGAACTTCCCAGGTTCATCGTCACGGCGGGGAACTGGTCCATCCAGTTCTGCGACAGGTCCCTGGGGCGCGAGGCGGCCGACGATCTGGGAGGAGTCGTCGTCTCCTGAACCGGATTCGCTGTCAGCAGGGCGCCCGGGCCCCGACGGCAGCGGGCAGTCGGCCCGCCGCGAACGCAAGCGGTCCGCGACGGCGGATCCACATGGAATCGCGCAGCGCCCAGGAGGAGTTTTCGGCTCTGCACCCGCTCACACCCGGTCGAACGGCTCGGCGTAGGTGAAGACGCCGCGCAGGGCGGGGTCTTCGGGGTCGTACGCGGCGAGTGTGCGGACCTGGAAGTACTCGCCCCAGGCGGGATCGGGCGGGGTGATGCCGTACTCGGTGGAGGTGCGGAAGCCGAAGCGGCGGTAGTAGGCGGGCTCGCCGAGTAGGGCCACCAGCGGTTCGCCGAGGGCGTCGGCGGCGCCGAGTGCGGTGTGCATCAGTGCCGAGCCGGTGCCGCGTCCCTGGTGGCCGGGGTGGACGCCGATGGGGCCGAGCCCCAGTGCGGGCGTGGTGCCGATGTGCCCCCGGGTGCACACCACATGGCCGACGACCTCGCCGCCGGGGCCCTCGGCCACCAGCGACAGCGTGGGCAACCACGCCTCGCAGCCGCGCAGTTCGTCCAGCAGGGTGACCTCCACCGGGCCGGGCGGCGAAGGCCGCACCGGTCACGGCGCGTACGGCGGAGATGTCGGCGGGGCTCTCGCGTCGGATCAGCACCGGGGCAGTCTGCGCCGCCGCCCAGGGCGCGGGCAACGGGATTACGCCCCGCCGGTGGGTGGTCAGTTCCCCGCGCGCACCCGCTCCAGGAAGACCGCCCACGGCGCGGCGCCGAAGGCGAGCGCCGGCCCGGCGGGGTCCTTGGAGTCCCGTACGGCGGTGTGTCCGCCGGGCAGGGCTGCGGCCTCCACGCAGTTGGTGTTGCCGCTGTGCGACGAGGCGGTCCATATGACGCCGAGCGCGGAGGAGTCGGTTATGCGCTTGCTCATGAGTTCTCTTCCTTCAGGTCGCGGATCAGCCGGAGCGAGGCGTCGCGGGACAGCGCGTCGGCGACGATGCGCCGGAAGGCCGCCGAGTACCGCTCCACCTCGGGCCTTTCCTCGATGTACAGGGAGTTCGTCAGGTGCTCCAGCAGCACCACGTCGTGGTCCTGGCTCTCGGGGAAGCTCAGTACCGTGAACGCACCGCTCAACCCGGGATGCGGCCCGGCCGTGGACGACATCACCTGGAGCGTGACGTTCGGCAGCTCGGACAGGTCCAGGAGCCGCTGTAGCTGGTCTCGCATGATCTGCGGCCGGTCCGTGATCCGTGTGCACAGGGCGCTCTCGTTCACCACCGCCCAGATCTCCGGAGGGCTGGACTGGGTGAGTACGGACTGGCGCGCCTGGCGGACCTCCACGAGGCGGTTCACCTCTTCCGGCGCCTCGGTCATATTGAGGGCGGAGATGATCTCGCGGGCGTAGGCGGCGGTCTGGAGCAGTCCGGGAACGAAGCCGCACTCGTAGGTCTGCACCGCCCTGGCGTCCGACTCCAGGCTGATGAAGTCCGCGTAGACGGGAGTGAGGACGTCGGTGTACCGCTGCCACCAACCACGCTGACCGCCGTCCCGGGCCAGCCGGAGAAGCGCCTGCCTCCTGGGCTCGTCCTGTACTCCGTAGAAGTCCAGAAGCGCTTCGACGTCGCCCTGCTTCGCGGCGGTGCGTCCTGTCTCGACGCGGGACACCTTGGCGTTGTGCCAGCCGAAGTTCCGGGCGACGGTCTCGGTCGTGTACTTCAGTCCCTCGCGCAGCGAGCGCAGTTCCGCGCCGAGTCGCCTGCGCCTCACCGTGGGACCGCTCATCAGGGCACGCCTCCTTGTCCGTTGACGAGTCTGCCGCATCTATCTGACGGCACGTCGAGCCCGACACAGTAGACCAGACAGGACGCAGAGGTATATGCCATTCATGCAGATCTGCATGAATGGATTGCGATTCTGCGTGACGCTGCGGCACTCTGAGTGTAGAGCGCTTCAGCTCTCCGTGATCGAACGTCAGGAAGGCATCGCCTTGCACGCAACGCCAAGCAAGAGGGACGCGCGGTACGACCGGGTGCGGGACCGGGTGACCGTCCCCGTCACCGTCCACGGGGACGACGGCATGTCCGTCGAGACCGAGATGGTGCTGGAGCCGGGGCAGCTGGAGCCGCACTACGCACAGCTCGGCCGGCTGATCGAGCGCCGCGACCGGTGCGAGCGGACGGAGGGGTGGGCGTGAGCGCCGCGCCGCTGCCGAGGCGGGCCGCCTCCGAGACGGTGATCGAACTGCCCGCCGACACCCCCGACGACCGCCTCAACGGCCGGGCCTGCGTCCACTGCGGCACCCGTACCGCGCCGCTCGCCTACGCCGGGTGGGCGCGGGTCGCCACAGGGCGGCCCAGTGGGCATCTGTCCTGCCCGGTCAGCGCCTGCGCCGACTGCCGGACGCGGTGGGCGCGGCGGTCGGCGCGGTGACGCGCTACGCGCTCGCGGTGGCCGAGACCGTCCTGACGGCGCTCACCGTGCTGTCCGCATCCGGCGCCGCCTGGCTCCTCGCCTCCGGGTGAGCGGCAACGGTTGTCGGAAGGAGGCGGCCCGGCGGCGGTCTCACCTTCGGGGAGAAGCCGCCGTCAAGAGGCCGCCGTCAATCCGACGGCGTCGAGAGCGCCGTCCCCGCACCCCGTGCGACCTCGCCGTCCACGGCCGGGGCGGCGGTGGAGGGGGCTGCGCACCGGCCGGCGGGCGGGCCCTACGCCACCCGGCCGGTGCCCGCCCGGCGTCCGGCGGGGTGGCGGCCAGGTGGCGCGGTGCGGCGCGGCGCGACGCGGTGTCCGGGCCGTCTCGCGGACCGGACACAATAGGGGGATGACCGACAGTCCCGCTCCCCTCGCAGACCCGCATCTGCGCCACCCGGCCGACGTACCCGCCGGGGGCGGCCCGCGCGACATCGTGATCCTGGGCTCCACCGGATCGATCGGCACCCAGGCCGTCGACGTGGTGCTGGCCAACCCCGACCGCTTCCGGGTGACCGCGCTGTCCGCCGCGGGCGGCCGGGTGGAGCTGCTGGCGGAGCAGGCCCACCGGCTGAAGGTCCGCACCGTCGCGGTCTCCGACCCGGGCCGGGCCGGCGAGCTGCGCGAGGCGCTGCGCGCCCGCTACGGCTCGGCCGAGCCGCTGCCCGAGGTGCTGGCCGGGCCGGACGCGGCCACCGAACTGGCCGCGTCCGAGTGCCACACCGTCCTCAACGGCATCACCGGCTCCATCGGCCTGCGCCCCACCCTGGCCGCCCTTCGGGCGGGCCGCACCCTCGCCCTGGCCAACAAGGAGTCCCTGATCGTCGGCGGTCCGCTGGTGAGGGCGCTGGCCGAGCCGGGGCAGATCGTCCCCGTCGACTCCGAGCACTCCGCGCTGTTCCAGGCGCTGATGAGCGGCACCCGCGCCGAGGTCCGCAAGCTGCTGGTGACCGCCTCCGGCGGCCCCTTCCGGGGACGCACCCGCGAGGAGCTGGAGCACGTCACGCCCGAGGACGCCCTGGCCCACCCCACCTGGGCGATGGGCCCGGTGATCACGGTCAACTCCGCGACCCTGGTCAACAAGGGCCTGGAGGTCATCGAGGCGCACCTGCTGTACGACATCCCCTTCGACCGCATCGAGGTCGTCGTCCACCCGCAGTCCTACATCCACTCGATGGTGGAGTTCGCGGACGGCTCCACCATCGCCCAGTGCGGCCCGCCCGACATGCGGCTGCCCATCGCGCTCGGCATCGGCTGGCCGCACCGGGTGCCCGACGCCGGACCCGTCTTCGACTGGTCCAAGGCGATGAGCTGGGAGTTCTTCCCGCTGGACGAGAAGGCCTTCCCGTCCGTGGCGCTGGCCTGCCACGTCGGGGCCCTGGGCGGCACCGCACCGGCGGTGTTCAACGCCGCCAACGAGGAGTGCGTCGAGGCGTTCCTGTCCGGCGGGCTGCCCTTCAACGGCATAGTGGATACCGTCGCCGCGGTGGTCGAGGAGCACGGCACCCCCAAGGGGAGCGAACTGACCCTGGACGAGGTGCTCGACGCCGAGACATGGGCGCGCGCCCGCGCCCGCGAACTGGCGGCACACATGACACGACCGACGGCGGAGGCACGCGCATGACGACGGTGATGACCATCCTCGGCATAGTCGTCTTCGTCGTCGGCCTGCTGTTCTCCATCGCCTGGCACGAACTGGGCCACCTGTCCACGGCCAAGATGTTCGGCGTCCGCGTGCCGCAGTACATGGTCGGCTTCGGCCCCACCCTGTGGTCGCGGAGGAAGGGCGAGACCGAGTACGGCGTCAAGGCGATCCCGCTGGGCGGCTACATCCGCATGATCGGCATGTTCCCGCCCGGTGACGACGGCGCCGTCCGGCAGCGCTCCACATCCCCCTTCCGGGGGATGATCGAGGACGCCCGCGCGGCGGCCTACGAGGAGCTCCAGCCGGGCGACGAGAAGCGGATGTTCTACACGCGCAAGCCCTGGAAGCGCGTGATCGTGATGTTCGCCGGCCCGTTCATGAACCTGGTGCTGGCCGTGGCGATCTTCCTCGGCACGCTGATGACCTTCGGCATCAGCACCACGACCACCACCGTCTCCTCCGTCTCCGAGTGCGTGGTCAAGGTCTCCGAGCGCACCGACACCTGCCCGAAGGGCGCCCCCGACTCCCCGGCCAAGGCCGCCGGCCTGAAGCCCGGCGACACCATCGTGGCCTTCAACGGGGCCGAGGTCACCGAGTGGGACGAGCTCCAGCGGCGCATCCGCGACACCATCGGACCGGCCACCATCACCGTCGAGCGCGACGGCGAGCGCCAGGTCCTCCAGGCGGACCTGGTGAAGAACCAGGTCGCCAAGTCCGACGGGCGCGGCGGCTATGTCGAGGGCGAGTACGTCACCACCGGCTTCCTCGGCTTCTCCCCGGCCACCGGAGTGGTCGAGCAGTCCTTCCCGCAGGCCGTCGACCGCATGGGCGACATGATGATCGCCGGCGCCGAGGCTCTCACCCGCCTGCCGGAGAAGATCCCCGGCCTGTGGAACGCGGCCTTCGCCGGCGCCGAGCGCGAGCAGGACTCCCCGATGGGCGTGGTCGGCGCGGCCCGCGTCAGCGGGGAGATCTTCGCCCTGGAGATCCCGGCGGAGCAGCGGGTGGCGATCACCCTCCTCACCCTCGCCCTGTTCAACCTCTCGCTGTTCCTGTTCAACATGCTGCCGCTGCTGCCGCTGGACGGCGGCCATATCGCGGGGGCCCTGTGGGAGTCGCTGCGCCGGGGCCTGGCCAGGGTGCTGCGCCGCCCCGACCCCGGCCCGTTCGACGTGGCGAGGATGATGCCGGTGGCGTACGTGGTGGCCGGTGTCTTCGTCTGCTTCACGCTGCTGGTGCTCATCGCGGACGTGGTCAACCCCGTACGCCTGACCGGCTGACGCGGCGGTGCGGGGCCGCCGGCGCGTGCCCGCGGCCCCGCACCGCGTACGGCGGACCACGGTGTGCCCCGGCCCCCGGGCGTACCGTAATCTCGGAGGCCGGAGCCCGCCGCCGAACGGGGCACTGGACCACAGCTTGGGGTTGCACACCACAATGACAGCCATTTCGCTCGGAATGCCGTCCGTACCGACCAAACTGGCCGACAGACGGGTCAGCCGGAAGATCCAGGTCGGCTCGGTGGCCGTCGGAGGCGACGCCCCGGTCTCCGTGCAGTCGATGACCACCACCGTCACCGCCGACATCGGCGCCACGCTCCAGCAGATCGCCGAGCTGACCGCCTCGGGCTGCGAGATCGTCCGGGTGGCCTGCCCCTCCCAGGACGACGCCGAGGCGCTGCCGGTCATCGCGAAGAAGTCCCAGATCCCGGTGATCGCGGACATCCACTTCCAGCCCAAGTACGTCTTCGCCGCCATCGACGCCGGCTGCGCGGCCGTGCGCGTCAACCCGGGCAACATCCGGCAGTTCGACGACAAGGTCAAGGAGATCGCCAAGGCGGCCTCCGACGCCGGCGTCCCCATCCGCATCGGCGTCAACGCCGGCTCCCTGGACAAGCGGCTGCTGGCCAAGTACGGCAAGGCCACCCCCGAGGCGCTGGTGGAGTCCGCGCTGTGGGAGTGCTCGCTGTTCGAGGAGCACGGCTTCCGCGACATCAAGATCTCGGTCAAGCACAACGACCCGGTGGTGATGGTCAACGCCTACCGGCAGCTCGCCGCCCAGTGCGACTACCCCCTCCACCTGGGCGTCACCGAGGCCGGTCCGGCCTTCCAGGGCACCGTCAAGTCGGCCGTCGCCTTCGGCGCCCTGCTGAGCGAGGGCATCGGCGACACCATCCGCGTCTCGCTGTCCGCGCCGCCGGTGGAGGAGATCAAGGTCGGCATCCAGATCCTGGAGTCCCTCGGTCTGCGCCAGCGCCGGCTGGAGATCGTCTCCTGCCCCTCCTGCGGCCGTGCCCAGGTGGACGTCTACAAGCTCGCCGACGAGGTCACCGCCGGGCTGGCGGGCATGGAGGTCCCGCTGCGGGTGGCCGTCATGGGCTGCGTCGTCAACGGGCCCGGCGAGGCCCGTGAGGCCGACCTCGGAGTCGCCTCCGGCAACGGCAAGGGCCAGATCTTCGTCAAGGGCGAGGTCATCAAGACCGTCCCCGAGTCGAAGATCGTCGAGACCCTCATCGACGAGGCCATGAAGATCGCCGAGCAGATGGAGAAGGACGGCGTGATCTCCGGCGAGCCGGAGGTCTCCGTCAGCTGACCGACCGGCCGGGGCCGCCCGCCACGACCCGGGGGTAAAGTCGAAAAGACGCTCCCCCGCCACCACGGCCGCACGGTGAGGCACCCCACGTGTTGACGACCACCACCACCCGTGTCGTCGAGCCCCAAGAGCTCGACGACGCCCTCGCGGTGCTCGACCGCGAGCCGGTCAACAACGCCTTCGTCGCCGCCCGTGTCCGGGTCGCCGGCCTGGACCCGTGGCGGCTGGGCGGCGAGATGTGGGGCTGGTACCACCGCGGGCGGCTGGAGTCCCTGTGCTACGCGGGCGCCAACCTCGTCCCCGTCTGCGCGGGGCGGGAGGCGGTGCGCGCCTTCGCCGAGCGGGCACGTCGCCAGGGGCGGCGCTGCTCGTCCGTCGTCGGCCCGGCCGGGCCCACAACCGCCCTGTGGGCCCGGCTGGAGCCGCACTGGGGGCCGGCCCGCGAGGTCCGCCGCCACCAGCCGCTGATGGTCGCCGACCGCATGCCGTCCGGGATACGGCCCGACCCGTATGTGCGGCGCGTCCGCAAGGACGAGATGGACGTGCTGATGCCCGCCTGCGTGGCGATGTTCACCGAGGAGGTCGGCGTCTCGCCGATGGCCGGGGACGGCGGGCTGATCTACCAGGCCCGGGTTGCCGAACTGGTGGGCGCCGGCCGGTCGTTCGCCCACATCGAGGACGGCCGCGTGGTCTTCAAGGCCGAGATCGGCGCCGTCACACCGCGGGCGTGCCAGATCCAGGGCGTGTGGGTCGCGCCCGAGCACCGCGGCCGGGGTCTGTCCGTCGCCGGCATGGCGGCGGTGCTGCGCTACGCGCTGACCGAGGTCTCCCCGGTCGTCAGCCTCTACGTCAACGACTACAACACCGCGGCCCGCGCCGCCTACCGCCGGGTCGGCTTCCGCGAGGTCGGGGCGTTCATGAGTGTGCTGTTCTGAACGATTCCGGGAGGTGCCCGAAGGCAGCGGGAGGCGTCGGGCGATCCCGAACGGGCCGGTGCCCGCGCGGGTGTTCGCCGGATCCACCCGGTCCCTCCAGTAGGGTCGTTGACCATGGAAGACGCCCAGGTCGGTCCCCTGGACCTCGCAGCCCGCGTGGACGAGGCACTCGCCGTACAGGCCGTCGCCTTCGGACTGACCGACGACGAGGTGGGGGTGCGCCGCCACATCGTGCTGCGGCACGCCGCCTCCCCCGGAGTCCGGGCACTGGGCGCCACCACACCGCGGGGGCGGCTGGTCGGCTTCGTCTACGGCATGCCCAACGACCGCACGCAGTGGTGGTCCACGGTCGTCGAGCCGTACCTGCGGCGCAACGGGAACGCCGGGTGGCTGGACGACGCCTTCGTCATCACCGAACTGCACGTCCACCCGGCGTACCAGAAGCACGGCCTCGGCCGGGAGCTGATCACCACGATCACCGACTCCGCCGCCGAACCGCGCTCGATCCTCTCCGCGATCGACACCGAGAGCCCGGCCCGCGCCCTCTACCGCTCGCTGGGCTACCGCGATCTGGCCCGTCATGTGCTGTTCCCGAGCGCCGGGAGCCCGTACGCGGTGATGGGTGCGCCGCTGCCGCTGCGGCGGTGAGGCGGGTCCGGCCGGGGGTCCGGGGGGTGGCCCCCGGGAGGTGGAGTCCGAGCGCCGGGAGCCCGTACGCGGTGATGGGTGCGCCGCTGCCGCTGCGGCGCCGGTAGTCTCCTGGGCGGGCCGCATCACCGGTGCGGCTCCGCAAACCGACCCACCGCACGCAGGAGAAACCCATGGCAGCCCGTGTCCAGCGCATGTCCCGGCTCATGCTGAAGACGCTGCGCGAGGACCCGGCCGACGCCGAGACCATCAGCCACAGGCTCCTGGTCCGCGCCGGCTACGTACGCCGCACCGCCGCCGGGATCTGGACCTGGCTGCCGCTGGGCAAGCAGGTCCTGGAGAACGTCACCCGGATCGTACGCGAGGAGATGGACGCCATCGGCGCCCAGGAAGTACTGCTCCCGGCCCTGCTTCCGAAGGAGCCCTACGAGACCTCGGGGCGCTGGGAGGAGTACGGCGACCTGCTGTTCCGGCTCAAGGACCGCAAGGGCGCCGACTACCTCCTCGGGCCCACCCACGAGGAGATCTTCACCCAGGTCGTCAAGGACCAGTGCACGTCCTACAAGGACCTGCCGGTGATGCTCTACCAGATCCAGACCAAGTACCGCGACGAGGCCCGGCCGCGCTCGGGCGTCCTGCGCGGCCGGGAGTTCCTGATGAAGGACTCCTACTCCTTCGACACCTCCGACGAGGAGCTGGCCGAGTCCTACCGGCTGCACCGCGAGGCGTACCTGCGGATCTTCACCCGGCTCGGCCTGGATCACCGGGTCGTCTCCGCCGTCTCGGGCGCGATGGGCGGCTCGGCCTCCGAGGAGTTCCTCGCCCCGGCCGCCGCCGGCGAGGACACCTTCGCCGACTGCCCGGCCTGCGGCTACGCGGCCAACACCGAGGCCGTCACCTTCCCGCTGAAGCCGGCCGACCCCATGGGCCACCCGCCCATCGAGGAACTGGACACCCCCGACACCCCCACCATCGAGACCCTCGCCGGCCACCTGGGCGTGCCCGCCTCCGCCACCCTGAAGAACCTGCTGGTCAAGGTGGACGGGGAGATCTGGGCCGTGGGCGTGCCCGGCGACCGCGAGGTGGACCTGGGCAAGCTCACCGAGCACCTGGCGCCCGCCGCGGTGGAGCTGGTCACCGCCGAGGACTTCACCGGCCGCCCCGCCCTGGTGCGCGGCTACGTCGGCCCGCAGGAGCTGGCCGGCACCGCCTTCCGCTACATCGCCGACCCGCGCGTGGCCCCCGGCACCTCCTGGATCACCGGGGCCAACAAGCCCGACACCCACGCCCGCAACGTGGTGTGCGGCCGCGACTTCGAGGTCGACGAGTACCTGGACGTGGTCACCGTCGAGGACGGCGACCCCTGCCCGTCCTGCGGCGCCGGGCTGAAGCTGGACCGGGCCATCGAGATCGGCCACATCTTCCAGCTCGGCCGCAAGTACGCCGACGCCTTCTCCCTGGACGTGCTCGGCCGCGAGGGCAAGCCCGTCCGCGTCACCATGGGCTCCTACGGCATCGGCGTCTCGCGCGCGGTGGCCGCGCTCGCCGAGCAGACGGCCGACGGCCAGGGCCTGTGCTGGCCGCGCGAGGTGGCGCCGGCCGACGTCCACGTCGTCGCCGCCGGCAAGGGCACCCAGATCGAGATGGCCCTGGAGCTGACCGAGAGGCTGGCCTCGGCCGGAGTGCGCGTCCTGGTGGACGACCGTACGGGCGTCTCGCCCGGTGTGAAGTTCACCGACGCGGAGCTGATCGGCGTGCCGGAGATCCTGGTGGTGGGCCGGGGCGCGGCCAAGGGCCTGGTGGAGCTGAAGGACCGGCGTAGCGGCGAGCGCGAGGAGGTCCCGGTGGACGAGGCGGTGGAGCGGCTGGTCCGCTCGGCCGGCGAAACCGCCTGAGCCGTCGCCGCGGGCCCCGGTCAAGGGGCCCGCGGCCAGGGTTCACAGCCAGCCGGCGAACTCCAGCAGCGCCTCGCCGTCGGCGCGGTCGCCGGCGGCGATGTGCCGCGCGCCCGACTCCACCGCCCGGTACAGACTCCAGCCGCGCAGCCGGTCGCGGTCCACCTCCAGGGAGTTCGCCAGTTTGGCCACCCGGCGCCGGGCGATCGCCGGAGCGCCGGATCCGGCGGCCAGGTCGTGCAGCCGGTCGCGGACCAGCCGCGCCAGGTCGTACGCCCGCTCGCCCACCAGCGGATCGGGGCCGACCACCAGCCAGTGCGCCCGCCCCGGATCCCCCGACAGCACCGTGCCCTGCCGGAAGTCGCCGTGCAGCAGCACGTCCTCGGGGGCGTCGGCGAGCAGTTCGGAGCGCAGCGCCAGGGCCTCGTCGGCCAGCGGGCGGGCCTCCTCGGGCACATGAGCGCGGATGCCCTCCACGGCCCGGCCGGTGTGCTCCTCGACGCCTGTGAAGGGGTGTTCGCCGTCGGGGACGCCCGGGGGCGAGGGGGACACCCACAGCCGGTGCAGCGCCGATACCGCCTCCAGGGTGGCCTTCGCGTCCGGCAGCGAGCGCAGCGACACATCCGCGTGCAGCCGCTCCAGCAGCAGCGCGCCGTCCTCGGGTGCGGCGTCCAGCAGCCGTACCGCGCCGTGTCCCTCCCAGCGGGATAGCGCCGCCGCCTCGTCCGCCGCGCCGACGGCGCGCAGCTTCAGCGCGGCCGGCGAGCCGTCCGCCCGGCGGACCAGGACGACCAGGCTGCCGCGTCCGCCGGGGGAGACCACCCGCTCGGCCGTCAGCTCCCAGCGCTCCAGCGACGCCCGCACCAGGCCGGGCAGCCGTGCCAGCCAGGGGGAGTCCGCGCCCAGGAAGCGCACCAGCCGCTGCGGGGGTTCGACGTGCGGAGCCGATGTCATGCCGGGCGTCCCTTTCGTCGTCGGCGTTGCGCGGAGGAGCCCTTCAGAGGGACTCCGGGCCCGCCGGCGCGGCGCGCTCGGCGAGACCTGGGAAGGGTACGCCCGTGCCGCGCCAGCGTGCCGCGCGGACCGCGGCCTCCCGCAGCGCGGCTGCCGCCTCCCGCCGCAGCCCGCCCTCGCCGGCCCGGACCAGATCGGCGTAGACGGCGGCCACCCGCTCCTCCAGTTCGGCGGCGAGCCGCACCGCCGCGGCGCCGTCCGGGACCGGGTAGGGCAGGGAGTAGGCCGCCGCGGCGGGCTCGGGAGTGCCGCCCATCCGCCGTACCGCGCGGCGCAGTGCGTCACGGCGCGCGCGGTGGGCGTCGTGGGCCTGCCGCGCCTGCGCGCGCCGGTCCTCGGCGATCCGCCCGCCCACGACGCCGTAGCCGTAGACGGCGGCGTGCTCGGCCGAGAGCGCGGCCTGCAGGGCGGTCAGCGCGGGGTTCTCCTTCCCGCCGGGGGGAGAGGACGCTGGGGAGCCCGCGGAGGCGGCCGTGGCCGCCGCGGGGCTCGTCGCGGGAATCGTCGCCTGGTTCATCACTCGCCGTCCGTGAGCAGGTAGACGTGGACCGCCCCGGCCGCCGCGACGGACGCGAGCAGCCGGGCGAGCTCGGGCGGTGCGCCGTCGAGGGCCCGGGTGAGGGCGTCGGCGGCGGCGCGTTCGGCGTTCGCGAGGACGGCCAGCGCGCGTTCGGGATCTGCGGGTACGCCCGCCCCGGCGCCCCGGGAGGCGTCCGGGGCCGGGGAGCCGCCGGGGCTCGCGGAGGCCTTCGGGGTCCCGGAGGGCTTCGGGCTCGCCGGACCGCCGGACTCCGTTCCGCCGAAGGCCCTCACATGCCGCGCCACGTCCGCCCGCAGCGGCTCCAGCCGCCCTGCCAGGTCCGGGTGCGCGGCGAGGGTGCGGTCGTAGCGGGCCAGCAGCGCGGTGCCGCCGCGTGCGGCGGCGCGGCGCAGTCGCTCGTCCGCGGAGGCGAGCCTGCGTTCGGCGGCCGTCGGCTCCTCCTGCGAGCAACCGGTCAGCAGCAGCGCGGCGGCGCCCGCCGCACCGGCGGCCAGCAGGCTCCGCCGGCGGGGACGCGGGTCGATCGGCACGGGCGCTCCCAGGGGAGGTGGTTCGGCGGCGCGGGGGGACGGGCGGCGATCACCGCGGATGTGAGCGTACCCGTGTTCGTACCGTCCCCCTCGGCGGGGCACCGCCGCGCCCCGCGCGTGCCCCGTGCGGGGGACGGCCGCCCGGCGCAGCGCCTCCGGCCGTCCGGGCCGTCTGGTCGGCGCGGCCCGCGGCAGACGATAGGCTTGACTCCCGTAACCCCAGGACTGGACGTTCCCACAACAGCACACGCGGCCGAGGAGTCACCCGGATGAGCACCACCCAGAGCGAGAGGCTGCGAGGACTGCTGGAGCCTCTCGTCACCGCGAAGGGGCTGGATCTCGAGGAGATCACCGTGACTCCGGCCGGAAGACGGCGGGTGCTGCGCGTGGTGGTGGACTCCGACGACGGCGTGCGGCTCGACACCTGCGCGGAGCTGAGCCGCGAGGCCTCCGAGGCGCTGGACGAGACCGACGTGATGGGCGGCGCCCCGTACGTCCTGGAGGTCACCTCACCCGGCACCGACCGCCCGCTGACCGAGCCGCGGCACTACCGCCGCGCCGTCGGAAGGCTGGTCAGGGCGCAGCTGACACAGGAGGCGGGCGGCGGCGAGCTGGTCGCCCGCGTCGGCGCGGCGGACGAGGACGGCGTGGACGTGGAGGTGCCCGGCGTCAAGGGACGCAGGCCCACCGCCCGCCGGCTCGCCTACACCGAGATCGCCAGGGCCCGGGTGGAGATCGAGTTCAACCGCAAGGCCGCCGAGAAGGCCGAGAAGGCGCGTCAGGCTGCGGCCTCTGACGAAGAGAGCCAGGAGGAGGCGTAGCCGTGGATATCGACATGAGTGCCCTGCGGGGTCTGGTGAGGGAGAAGGAGATCTCCTTCGACCTGTTGGTCGAGGCGATCGAGGCCGCTCTCCTCATCGCGTACCACCGTACCGAGGGAAGCCGCCGCCAGGCCCGTGTGGAGCTGGACCGCTCCACCGGCCATGTGACGGTGTGGGCCAAGGAGGACCCCGCCGACCTGCCCGAGGGCGCCGAGCCGCGCGAGTTCGACGACACCCCCTCCGGGTTCGGCCGGATCGCCGCGACCACCGCCAAGCAGGTCATCCTGCAGCGTCTGCGGGACGCCGAGGAGGAGGTCACCCTCGGCGAGTACGCCGGCCGCGAGGGCGACATCGTCACGGGAGTCGTCCAGCAGGGGAAGGATCCGCGCAGCGTCCTTGTTGACATCGGCAGGCTCGAGGCGATCCTGCCTCCGCAGGAGCAGGTGCCCGGCGAGGACTACTCGCACGGCACCCGGCTGCGCACCTATGTCGTGCGGGTCGCCAAGGGCGTACGCGGCCCGTCGGTGACCCTCTCGCGCACCCACCCCAACCTGGTGAAGAAGCTCTTCGCCCTGGAGGTGCCCGAGATCGCGGACGGCTCGGTGGAGATCGCGGCCATCGCACGCGAGGCCGGGCACCGCACCAAGATCGCGGTGCGGTCCACCCGTGCGGGCCTGAACGCCAAGGGCGCGTGCATCGGCCCGATGGGCGGCCGGGTGCGCAACGTGATGGCCGAGTTGCAGGGCGAGAAGATCGACATCGTGGACTGGTCGGACGACCCGGCCGAGATGGTGGCCAACGCGCTCTCGCCCGCCAGGGTGAGCAGGGTGGACGTCGTGGACGCCACGGCCCGGTCGGCCAGGGTCACCGTGCCCGACTACCAGCTCTCGCTGGCGATCGGGAAGGAAGGGCAGAACGCCCGGCTCGCCGCCCGGCTCACCGGCTGGCGGATCGACATCCGTCCGGACGTCGAGCAGAGCGGGGAGCGCGGTGGGGAGCACCGGGAGAGCGGCGCGGAGAGGGGCTGAGAGGTCTGTCACCGTCCGTACCCCCGCGGCGACCCCGCCGGCGGCACAGTTGGCGCGGGGAGGTAGACTGAAGAGTGTCTGACCGGACGCGTGCCCGCGCATGCCCTGAACGCACCTGTGTGGGTTGTCGGGAGCGGTCGGGCAAGGGCGATCTGCTGCGTGTGGTGCTGGTCGGGAACAGATGCGTTCCGGATCATCGCGGTACGCTGCCCGGCCGGGGCGCTTATCTGCACCCCGCACCGACCTGTGTCGACCTGGCGGTCCGCCGCCGGGCGTTCCAGCGGGCCTTCCGGGCCGGCGGACCGCTCGATACCGCGGAACTGCTGCAGGCAGTACCGCGGGCAACACCGTAAGACAGCAAGCACGCACGACGCCCGTACGGCACCCCGCCGTGCGGGAGAGGTACCTCGCGAGTTGGAAGTAGGTCGAGATTGCGATGAGCACTCGATGAGTACGCGATGAGTACGCCCATGCAGTAGCGAAGGTCCGGCGGACGAATCCCCCCGGACCGTAAGGAGCGAAGTGGCTAAGGTCCGGGTATACGAGCTCGCCAAGGAGCTTGGAGTCGAGAGCAAGGTCGTCATGGCCAAGCTCCAGGAACTCGGTGAATTCGTCCGTTCGGCGTCCTCGACGATCGAGGCGCCGGTGGTACGCAAACTGACCGACGCGTTCGACGCGGGCAACGGCGCCGGAGGCGCCAAGAAGTCCGCGGCGAAGCCCGCCGCCCCCCGCAAGGCGGCCCCCAAGCCGGGCGCCCCGAAGCCGGGTGCCTCCGCACCCCGCCCGGGTGCCCCCAAGCCCGGCGCGCCCAAGCCCCCGGCCCCCGCGGCCGAGGCGCCCAGGAGCGCGCCCCAGAAGAACGTCCCGGGTCCGGGTCCCGCCAGGAGCGGCCCGACCCCGCCGACCCCCGGACCGCGTCCGGCCCCGGCCAAGCCGGGCCCGGCGCAGCCTCCGGCTCCGGCCAAGCCCGAGTTCACCGCGCCGCCGTCCGGTCAGGGCGCGCCGCGTCCGGGTGCGCCGAAGCCGGGTGGCCGTCCCGCCCCGGCGGGCCAGGACCGCCGCGGTCCGGGCGGTCCCAAGCCGGGCGGTCCCAAGCCGGGCGCCCGTCCGGCCGGCCCGCGTCCGGGCAACAACCCCTTCACCTCCGGCGGCTCCACCGGCATGGCGCGCCCGCAGGCGCCCCGTCCGGGCGGCGCCCCGCGTCCCGGCGGCCCCGGCGCCCCGGGCGGTCCGCGTCCCGGAGCCGGCCAGGGCGGCCCCCGTCCGCAGGCTCCCGGCGGCGGTCGTCCCAGCCCCGGCAACATGCCGCGTCCGCAGGGCGGACAGGGTGGCGCCGCGGGTCCGCGTCCGGGCGGCAACCGTCCGAACCCGGGCATGATGCCGCAGCGTCCGGCCGCGGGTCCGCGTCCGGGCCCCGGCGGCCGCGGCCCCGGCGGCGGCGCGGGCCGTCCCGGCGGTGGCGGCGGTGGCCGTCCCGGCTTCGCCGGCCGTCCCGGTGGCGGTGGCGGTGGCGGTCGTCCCGGTGGCGGTGGCGGCTTCGCCGGCCGTCCCGGTGGTGGCGGCGGCTTCGGCGGCCGTCCCGGTTTCGGCGGCCGTCCCGGCGGCCCCGGTGGCCGCGGCGGCACGCAGGGCGCCTTCGGCCGTCCCGGCGGTCCGGCGCGCCGCGGCCGCAAGTCGAAGCGGCAGAGGCGCCAGGAGTACGAGGCCATGCAGGCCCCGTCCATCGGCGGCGTGATGCTGCCGCGCGGCAAGGGCGAGACCGTCCGGCTGTCGCGCGGTGCGTCGCTCACCGACTTCGCGGAGAAGATCAACGCCAACCCGGCGTCGCTGGTCCAGGTGATGTTCAACCTGGGCGAGATGGTCACCGCGACCCAGTCGGTCTCCGACGAGACGCTTCATCTCCTCGGCGAGGAGATGAACTACGTCGTCCAGATCGTCAGCCCGGAGGAGGAGGACCGCGAGCTGCTCGAGTCCTTCGACATCGAGTTCGGCGAGGACGAGGGCGGCGAGGAGGCACTCGTCTCGCGTCCGCCGGTGGTGACCGTCATGGGTCACGTCGACCACGGTAAGACGCGCCTGCTGGACGCGATCCGCAAGACCAACGTCATCGAGGGCGAGGCCGGCGGCATCACCCAGCACATCGGTGCGTACCAGGCGGCCACCGAGGTCAACGGCGAAGACCGGAAGATCACCTTCATCGACACCCCGGGTCACGAGGCGTTCACCGCCATGCGTGCCCGCGGTGCGAAGTCGACCGACATCGCGATCCTGGTGGTGGCGGCCAACGACGGTGTGATGCCCCAGACGGTCGAGGCGCTCAACCACGCCAAGGCGGCCGAGGTGCCGATCGTGGTGGCGGTCAACAAGATCGACGTCGAGGGCGCGGACCCGACCAAGGTGCGCGGCCAGCTCACCGAGTACGGGCTCGTGGCCGAGGAGTACGGCGGCGACACCATGTTCGTCGACATCTCCGCCAAGCAGGGCCTGAACATCGACGGGCTGCTGGAGGCCGTGGTCCTGACCGCGGACGCCTCGCTCGACCTGCGGGCCAACCCGGAGCAGGACGCGCAGGGCATCGCGATCGAGGCCCACCTCGACCGCGGCCGCGGCGCGGTGGCCACGGTGCTGGTCCAGCGCGGCACCCTGCGGGTCGGCGACACGGTCGTGGTCGGCGACGCCTACGGCCGCGTCCGGGCGATGCTCGACGACAAGGGCAACAACGTCCAGGAGGCCGGCCCGGCGACCCCGGTCCTGGTGCTGGGTCTGACCAGCGTCCCCGGCGCGGGCGACAACTTCCTGGTGGTCGACGAGGACCGCACGGCCCGGCAGATCGCCGAGAAGCGCGCCGCCCGCGAGCGCAACGCCGCCTTCGCCAAGCGCACCCGCAGGGTCTCCCTGGAGGACCTGGACAAGGTGCTCAAGGCCGGCGAGGTGCAGCAGCTCAACCTCATCATCAAGGGCGACGCGTCCGGTTCGGTCGAGGCCCTGGAGTCCTCGCTGCTCCAGCTCGACGTCGGCGAGGAGGTCGACCTGCGCATCCTGCACCGCGGCGTGGGTGCGGTCACCGAGACCGACATCGACCTGGCGACCGGCTCCGACGCCATCGTCATCGGCTTCAACGTGCGCGCCGAGGGGCGTGCCACGCAGATGGCCGAGCGCGAGGGCGTGGACGTCCGCTACTACTCGGTCATCTACCAGGTGATCGAGGAGATCGAGGCGGCCCTCAAGGGCATGCTCAAGCCGGAGTACGAGGAGGTCGAGCTGGGCACGGCGGAGATCCGCGAGGTCTTCCGCTCCTCCAAGCTCGGCAACATCGCGGGTGTCATCATCCGCTCCGGCGAGGTCAGGCGGAACACCAAGGCCCGCCTCATCCGCGACGGCAAGGTCGTGGCGGAGAACCTCAACATCGAGGGTCTGCGCCGCTTCAAGGACGACGTCACCGAGATCCGCGAAGGCTTCGAGGGCGGTATCAACCTCGGAAACTTCAACGACATCAAGGTCGACGACGTCATCGCGACGTACGAGATGCGGGAGAAGCCCCGCGCCTGATGCCAGCCGGTGGGTGCCACCGGTGAACGGCCACGGAGCCTCCCGCCCCGGCGGGGGGCTCCCGGCCGTTATATGCGTCGATCACCGGGAACCGTTGCGTGTACGGTTTCCCGTGTCCTGCCGGGAGTCGGCAGGGCTTCGCCCCACGAGGCCCCACGGGTCGGCTGGACCCGCATCCCATGTACGTAGGCACACTCTCGTTCGACCTGCTGCTCGGCGACGTACGGTCGCTGAAGGAGAAGAGGTCGGTCGTCCGCCCGATCATCGCGGAGCTGCAGCGCAAGTACACGGTGAGCGTCGCGGAGGTCGGGGACCAGAACATCCACCGCAGGGCCCTGATCGGCCTCGCGACGGTCTCCGGGGACGCCGGGCACGTCTCGGACGTGCTCGACCGGTGCGAGCGGCTGGTGGCCGCCCGGCCGGAGGTGGAGCTGCTGTCGGTGCGGCGGCGGTTCCACGGGGACGAGGACTGAGCGCGTCCGGTGCGCAGCCCCGACCGGACCGAACCGAACGATCCGAAACAGAAGGAAGCAGACACATGACCGACACCGCGCGGGCACGCAAACTGGCCGACCGCATCCGGGTCGTGGTCGCGGAGACCCTCCAGCGGCGGATCAAGGACCCGCGGCTCGGCTATGTGACGATCACCGACACCAGGGTCACCGGCGACCTGCGGGAGGCGACCGTCTTCTACACGGTCTACGGCGACGACGAGGAGCGGGCGGCCTCCGCCGCGGCGCTGGAGAGCGCCAAGGGCGTACTGCGCTCGGAGGTCGGGCGGCAGACCGGCGTGCGCTTCACGCCGTCGCTGACGTTCGTCCCGGACGCGCTCCCGGAGAACGCCCGGACCATCGACGACCTGCTGGCCAGGGCCAGGGCGTCGGACGCCCAGGTGCGCCAGGCGTCCTCGGGCGCCACGTACGCGGGCGAGCCCGACCCGTACCGCAAGCCCGTGAGCGAGGAGGACGCCGAGGACATCGGTGACGCCGAGGACACGGGGGACGCCGGGGGCCGGGCGGACGGCGAGGACGCCTGACCCGTGGCACGCAAAGGAACCCAGGAGCCCGGCGGGCTGGTCGTCGTCGACAAGCCCGCCGGCTTCACCTCCCACGACGTGGTCGCCAAGATGCGCGGCATCGCCCGTACCCGCCGGGTCGGGCACGCCGGCACGCTGGACCCGATGGCCACCGGTGTCCTCGTCCTGGGCATCGAGAAGGCGACCCGGTTGCTGGGGCACCTGGCGCTGACGGAGAAGGAGTACGTCGGCACCGTCCGCCTCGGCCAGAGCACCGTCACCGACGACGCGGAGGGCGAGATCACCTCCTCCACGCCGGCGGACGGCATCGCCCGCGAGGCGATCGACGACGGCGTCGCCAAGCTGACCGGCGACATCCTCCAGATCCCCTCGAAGGTCAGCGCGATCAAGGTCGACGGAAAGCGGTCCTACGCCCGGGTGCGCGAGGGCGAGGAGGTGGAACTGGCCGCCCGGCCGGTCACCGTCTCCTCCTTCACCGTGCACGACGTGCGGCACGGGAGTGCCGAGGACGGCACCCCCGTGCTGGACCTGCTGGTCTCCGTCGTCTGCTCCTCCGGCACCTACATCCGGGCGCTCGCCCGCGACCTGGGCGCCGGACTGGGAGTCGGCGGCCACCTCGCGGCGCTGCGCCGCACCCGGGTCGGCCCGTACGGCCTGGACGCGGCGCGCACCCTGGAGCAGCACCAGGAGTCGCTGACCGTCATGCCCGTCGGCGAGGCGGCCGCGGCCGCCTTCCCGCGCTGGGACGTGGACGAGCGGCAGGCGAGGCTGCTGGCGAACGGCGTGCGGATCGCCATGCCCCCGTCCGGCCGTCCCGGACCGGTCGCGGTCTTCGGGCCGGGGGAACGCTTCCTCGCGCTGGTCGAGGAGCAGGGGGGCAGGGCCAGGAGCCTGGCCGTCTTCGCCTGACCCGGTCCGGCGAAGACGGTGGTACGCACCGTGGGTGCGGGCGCCGAGTCCGGCGCCCGCACCCACGATCCCCCTCCTGTGCGCAACCGGATCCCTGTCCACCAGGAGGACCGGAATCACCCCGCCGGGCGGGCGCGCGGAGTGAATCACGGCGCGCGCCGGGGCGCTTTTCGGCAGGAGCCCTCCGGCGCGGGTCCCCGTGCGAACACGACGGGGGGTCATGGCACCCTTGGACCCGGCACCATCCACTGGCATTCGGCGAGGAGCGGGCACTGTGCAGCGCTGGCGTGGCTTGGAGGACATCCCCGAGGACTGGGGGCGCAGCGTCGTCACCATCGGCTCCTATGACGGGGTGCACCGCGGGCACCAGTTGATCATCGGCAGGGCGGTCGACCGCGCCCGCGAGCTGGGCGTACCGGCCGTCGTCGTCACCTTCGACCCGCACCCCAGCGAGGTCGTGCGGCCCGGCAGCCACCCGCCGCTGCTCGCTCCGCACCACCGGCGCGCGGAGCTGATGGCCGGCCTGGGCGTGGACGCGGTTCTGGTCCTGCCCTTCACCGAGGAGTTCTCGAAGCTGTCACCTGCCGACTTCGTGGTGAAGGTACTGGTCGACAGACTCCACGCCCGCACCGTCGTCGAGGGGCCCAACTTCCGTTTCGGCCACCGGGCGGCCGGCACCGTGGAGACCCTGGCCGAGCTGGGCCGGACGTACGACTACGACGTGATGGTCGTCGACCTGTTCGAGCGCGGGGAGGCGGGCGGCGGTGAGCCGTTCTCCTCCACCCTCACCCGCCGCCTGGTCGCAGAGGGCGACGTGATGGGGGCCGCCGAGGTGCTGGGCCGGCCGCACCGGGTGGAGGGCGTCGTCGTCCGCGGCGCGCAGCGCGGACGCGAGATGGGCTATCCGACGGCCAACGTCGAGACGCTGCCGCACACCGCGATCCCCGCCGACGGCGTCTACGCCGGATGGCTGGTGGTGGAGGACGAGTCGATGCCCGCCGCGATCTCCGTCGGCACCAACCCGCAGTTCGAGGGGACCGAGCGGACGGTGGAGGCGTACGCCATCGACCGCGTGGACCTCGACCTCTACGGGCTCCACGTCGCGGTGGACTTCCTGGCCTACATCCGCGGCCAGGAGAGGTTCGACACGCTGGAGGGGCTGCTGGAGCGGATGGCCGAGGACGTGCGGGTGGCGAAGGAGCTGCTGGGCTGAGCGTTCCGGCCCGCGTACGGCGGACGGACGGAAGGACGGGCCCGCCGGCCCGAACCCCTTGAGGGGCTCGGGCCGGCGGGCCCGTTCACGTTCCGCGGCGGCGCGGCGCCGTCACCGCTCCGGCTGCTGCCACTGCGCGCCGGGTGCGGGCGGCCCCGCGGCACCGGGCGGCTGCTGGTGAGGGTGCTGCTGGGGGTGCTGTTGCGGCTGAGGCTGCGGCTGCGAGGGGCCGGGCCCGCCCGGATACGGCTGGTGGCCGGGGTGCGGCGGCTGCTGTGGCTGCTGCTGGGGATACGGCTGGGGCTGCCCGTAGGGCTGCTGGGGGTGCGGCTGCGGCGGGTAGGGGGCCTGTGCCTGCTGCCGGCCGGGCTGCGGCTGCTGCTGGGGCTGACCGGGGACGGGCGGCGCGGTCAGCGGCGGGTTCCCGCCGGGCGACCACAGGCCCTGCTCCTGCTGGTGGCGTGAGAAGTCCTCGGCGATCAGGGCGGCGAGGTTGAAGTACGCCTCGCGCGTCCTGGGCCGCATCATGTCCAGATCCAGCTCCGCGCCCGCCGCGAGGTGCTCGTCGAACGGGACGACCACCACATCGCGGCAGCGCGTCTTGAAGTGCGCCACGATGTCGTCCACCTTGATCATCTTTCCGGTCTCGCGGACCCCGGAGATGACCGTGATGCTGCGCTGCACCAGATCGCCGTAACCGTGGGCGGAGAGCCAGTCCAGCGTCGTACTGGCGCTGCTGGCGCCGTCCACGGACGGGGTGGAGATGACGATCAGCTGGTCGGCGAGGTCGAGGACGCCGCGCATCGCGCTGTAGAGCAGGCCGGTGCCCGAGTCGGTGAGGATGATCGGGTACTGCTGGCCCAGCACGCCGATGACACGGCGGTAGTCCTCGTCGTTGAAGGTCGTCGAGATCGCCGGGTCGACGTCGTTGGCGAGGATCTCCAGGCCGGAGGGGGCCTGCGAGGTGAACCGGCGGATGTCCATGTAGCTGTTGAGGTACGGGATCGCCGTCACCAGGTCGCGGATCGTCGCACCCGTCTCGCGCCGCACCCGGCGGCCGAGCGTGCCCGCGTCCGGGTTGGCGTCGATCGCGATGACCTTGTCCTGCCGCTCGCTGGCCAGCGTCGCGCCGAGCGCCGTGGTGGTCGTCGTCTTGCCGACGCCGCCCTTGAGGCTGATCACCGCGATGCGGTAGCAGGACAGCACCGGGGTGCGGATGAGACCGAGTTTGCGCTGCCGCTCGGCCTCCTCCTTCCTGGCTCCGATGCGGAAGCGGGAGCCGCCGCGGTTGCTCTGCGGGCGGGGCTTCTTCTTCTGGTTCAGCAGGCGTTCGGAGGACAGCTCCACCGACGCGGTGTACCCGAGCGCGCCCGGCCGACTCGGAGGCTGCTGCCGGGGGTCGGGCCAGGCGGAGCCCGCACGGGGGTCCTGAGGCGGCTGCTGCGGTTGCTGCGGGCCGGGTGCGGAGGGCTGGGCCGGAGGCAGCGGCTGGGAGGGGCCGGCCTGAGGGAAGCCGTAACCGCTCTGCGGAGCCGGAGGGTTGGGCGCTGCCTGCGGCTGCGGCTGCGGCTGCGGTTGGGGCTGCGGTTGGGGACGGGGGAAGCCGTAACCGTCCTGGGAGGCGGGCTCCGGGGGCGGCATGGGGACTCCGGCCTGACCGGTCACGGGCCCAGGGGGCGGACCGGGCTGCTGTGCGGCCGGAGGCTGGGGCCGAGGCGGCTGCTGTCCCTGCGGCTGGGGGAAGCCGTAACCGCTCTGCGGAGCCGGAGGGTTGGGCGCGTTCACGGGCTGCGGGCGCTCGGGCTCGGCCTTGGGGGCGGCGGGTGGCTGGGGGAAGCCGTAACCACCCTGCGGGACAGGAGGGTTGGGCGCAGCCGGCGGCTGGGGCTGTACCTGCGGCTGCGGAAGGGGGTAACCGTCCTGCGGCGCGGGCGGGTTGGGCGCGGCCGGTGCCGGTGCACCGGCCGGAGGAGCGGCGGGCTGGAAGTGCGGCGGCAGCGGCGGCAGCCCGACCGGTGCACCGCCCTCCGGAGCGGTCTGCCACGGCGGCTGAGCAGGGGGCTGCGGAGCGGAGCCGTGCGGCTCACCGGCGGCTCCGGTTTCGGGCCCGGCGGCCGTCTCGGGCTCCTCACCCGCGTCGTCCTCGGACCGGGGCCGGGGCAGGGCCTCGGAGTCGGCGGACGGCACCGGTGCCGGGGACGCCTCGTCGGCGGGCACGCCGCCGGACGGCTCACCGTCCACGTTCTCCGGCCGGCCGTCCCCGCCCTCGGCGGACTCCTGGGCCGCCCGCCGTTCGGCGATCTCCCGGCGCAGCGTGGCGGAGGAGAAACGCATGGTCGCGTCGGTGACGGGGCCGTCGCCGGCGGGATGCTCCGCCTGTCGGCCGTCCCGCGCATCGGGTCCGTCCCCACCGCCGTCAACGGCCTCCGGCGCCGGGCCGGTCCGCGGCTCGCCGGACTCCTCCCGGACGTCCGCCGCCGGAGTCTGGGGCGGTGTCACCGGGGGGAAGGCGGGAGGCGCACCGGCACCGGTACCGGTACCGGTACCGGCGTCCGCGTCCCTCCCGTCCGTCTCCGCTCCGCCCGCGGAGCCCGCGGAAGCGGCCGGCGCCTGCGGAGCGGGGCCGGTGTTCCGCGTGTACCAGGCAGGCGGTGTGTAGTCGATGGTGAACTCGCCTGTGGCGTCGAGTTCGTCCTTGGGCAGGTCGTCGCCGGGTTCGATCCCGTCGACGCGGATCTCGTCCCGGTCGCTGTTCACAATGCCTCCTGCTGATCTGGTCGAGCACCCCGGTCGAACCGCGCGGACCGCTCCCTGACGACGGGCGGGCGCTGCCACCGGCCCCGCCGCCGCGGCCTCCGGCCCGTTCCTTCGGAATGTCCTGCCGCGCGCACGCCCACCCTAGTCGCCACAGGCGCCGAAACGGCATGCCGGTGCTGTCCCACTCGGACAACGGCCCGATGACGGGACGACAGACGGACAGCGGGCAGGCGGCAGGGCGGGCGGCGGGCGTCAGTCCAGCCGCCGGGCCACGCCCAGCAGCCCCGTCTCGGCGTCGGTGGGCCGGGTCAGCACGAACCGCCGGTCCCGGCCCGTGCACCACAGCGTCACACCGTCGGCGAGCGTGGACAACGCCTCGGACTCCTGCCGGGACAGGGAGAGGATTCTGCCCACCTGCCGGGCCTCCTCGGGGGAGACCTGCTGGACACCGGCGAGCGAGGCGCCTCTGAGGAGCCGGGGAGCCACCGGGCTCAGATACGGAAGCAGCGTCAGCACCGACTGCCAGGGCCCCGAGGAGACCCGTCCGCGCGGCGGCTTCATCCCGCAGTCCCGGATCACCACGACCGGCGAGACGGCCGTGGCCCCCAGCGGCGGCACCCGGCCGACGTCATGGAGCGTCATGCACTGCTGGTCACCCCCCGCGGCCCGGGCCAGGCCCGTCCACGCCTGGGGCCGGCCGGTCTCGACGGCCACCCGCGCGCCCGTGCCCGCCGCACGCAACGCCAGCACCTGAGCCGTCCACAGCCCGCCGATCAGCACCACGTCGTGAGGAGCCGGGTGGTGGAGGCCGATGACGGCCGGACGGTCCTCGACGTCGACCCCGGCCACCACCCCGTCGTCACCGACCGGCAGGGCGAGCGCGTCCAGCTGTTCCACGGACAGGACATGACGGGCCGTCCGCGGCCCGCGCAGTCCGAACCCCAGACGGGGACGTGCGGCCGTGCGCACCGAGTCGGCGGATCCGGGCATCAGCGCGTCCCTCCCAGCGGCAGTGTCGCCAGCACCCCGGGCACCTGCTCGCGGTCCAGCCGGGCGATTCCGACACGGCGCTCCCGCGCCAGCCGCTCCAGTACATGCCGGGCACTGACCAGTTCGGCGTCGCTGCGGGCGGTGATGCGCACATGTCCGCGTATCGCGACCGAACGGCTCCCGCCCCGGCTCAGGGTCAGGCCGAAGGTGGTGGCCAGGGCGGGCAGCCCCGTCAGCGACGCCACCAGCGACGGCAGCGGAGCGGCCCCCGGCCCCAGCTCGGGCCAGCGCGCCACCGCGTACGTGGTGTGCCAGCGGTCGTCGCACCGCCAGGCACGGGCCTTCTCCTCGGTGCGCCGTGCGGGAGCGGAGTCGGGACGCCCGGCCCGCGCCGTGGCCGCCGGACTCGCCCCGGCCGATGTCGCCAGCGCGGTGACCAGCTCCTGCTCCGGCAGCAGCGTCGCCCGGAACCCCGCACCGGCCAGCCGGCTCGCCAACTGGTCCGCGGCGCGCACCAGACAGCGCTGCGCGCCCTCCAGTCCGTCCCCGCGCGCCTGGACCGCCTCCCGGCACAGCTCCGGGTCGAGCTTGAGGGCCACCCAGGTCACCCGTACGGCCGGTGCGCCGCACGACGCCTGGAGGGGGCCGTAACTGGAGGCGGCCACCGACTGCGCCGGCAGATGCGGCGCCGGGGCGGGCTGGGTGTACTGCACCGCCTGTACCGACTCCAGCCGGATGCCGTCCACCTCCAGGGCCTCGGAGAGCAGCCGCAGCGGCAGGGGCCGCTCGTCGGGGCCGGGGCGCAGAGCGGAGGGGCGGGGCTCGACGCGCAGCACGGCCGTCAGGAACGTGCCGTCCCCCACCATGCCGACACCGCGCCGTTCGCGGTCGACGTAGGTCAGGCTGCGCAGGGCCGGATCGCACTCGACGGCCGGGGCCAGACCCGGGTCGGTGCCCGGCGGCAGCCCCCCGGCGGCGGCCCGCCGCCTGCGACGGCGCAGCGCCACGACGGTGCCCAGCCACTCCGGGAGCGGACGGCCGCGCCGCCGAAGCACCGTCACGAGCAGCAGGGCGACGGCCACCACGGCCGCCGGGATCACCAGGACCTCGTGCACGGCGGCCGCGGCCAGCACTCCCGCCGCGGCCAGCTCGGCCAGAACCAGATGGTGCAGCCGGAGCGGCCCCAGGCCGCGGCGTGCCTCGGCGCGCGGCGTGGCCGGGCGCACCGGACGCGGCCTCGCGGGCTCGGGGCGTGCGCCGTCCGGCGCCGGGCTGTCGGGCGCGGACGTGGCGGTCCGGGCCCGCGTGGCGGTCCCCATCCCCTGTAAATCCCCTTGTGTCCGTAATCGCCCTGACGTTCCAGGGCGTTGGTCGGGCGATCACCCTACCGGAGCAGCGAGGGCCGATCGCCAACGGGCATAGTAGGGGCCCGGACCGACAGAAGACAGCAGTGGCGGTGCTCCGGAATCCCGGGGGACACTGGGCCCACCAGTGGGGAGAAACAGCGAGAGATGGCATCACGGCGGGACGAGCTCAACGCCTACACCTTCGCCAAGAAGCGGCTGGTCTCGGCATTCCTCCAGCCCACACCGACCGGGACCGAGGAGGGGGCGCCGCGTCCGCTGCGGGCGGTACTCCCAGGGCTGGTCATCGGGGTGGTGATCCTGGCGGGCTTCGGGGCCTGGGGAATGTTCAAGCCCAAGGCGCCCAAGGGCTGGGACAACCCCGGTGAGAAGGTCATCATCGGCAGCGAGTCCACCACCCGCTACGTCGTCCTCGAAACCAGGGGGAAGAAGCAGCTCCATCCGGTGCTCAACCTGGCCTCCGCGAAACTCCTGCTGGACCCCGGCAAGTTCGGGATCGTCGAGGTCGACGAGAAGGTCCTCGACAGCGGGAAGATCCCGCACGGCGCCACCATCGGCATCCCCTACGCACCCGACCGGCTGCCCGGCAAGGACGAGGCGACGAAGGCCAAACGCTGGGCGGTGTGCGTCCAGCCCGGTGACGACGGCGTGCAGAAGGCGGTCTTCGTCCTCGCCGACCGGGACGCCAAGCGGGTCGAGGGGAAGAACCGGCTGCGCGGCGGCCAGGTGATGTACGTCAGGGGCCCCGGCAAGGAGCTCCACATCGTCGACGCGCAGGGCACCGCGTACCCCATCGAGGCGGACGACACGCTGCTGCGCACCGTCGTCGGCAACACGCGGCCCCAGGACGTCACCGGCGACTGGCTCAAGACCTTCAAGCAGGGCGATCCGGTCCAGTTCCCCAAGGGGATCGAGGAGATGGGAACCCCGGCCGGAGCCCCCGGCGACCTGGACGCCGAGGCCAACCAGGTCGGCATGGTGCTGCGCGCCCCCTCCGGCACCGGACACCAGCACTACGTGGTGCTCAAGGGCCAGATCAGGCCGGTCACCGACTTCATGGCCAAGCTGCTGCTCAACAGCCCGCAGGCCACCGCGCTCGGCCAGCAGGGCAAGGCCCGGGAGGTCAGCGCCGGCACCATCCGGCCCGAAAGCACCTTCTACGGCAGCAGCCGGAACTGGCCCGAGGCGGAACCGAGCGCGGTCAACCGGGCGGACAGCGGCCGGAACGCCCTGTGCGGCGTGCTGCGCGGCGTCGACGAGAAGAAGGGCACCACGACACTCAGCACCTGGGCGGGCGAGGACTATCCGGCCACCCTGCCCAACGGGGCCACCAACGCCTACGTGACCCCCGGATCGGGCCTGCTCTTCCGCCAGGTCACGGGGCGCGACACCGGGTCCGGCGGAGTCTTCCTGGTGACCGACACCGGCCTGCGCTACGCGGTGCAGGCGAACACCGACAGCGGCCGGGACGAGTCCGAGATCGGCACGGACGGCAGGAAGAAGGACCCGGCGCAGAGCGTCCAGGAGGGCAACCAGGCGCAGATCATGCTCGGTTACCAGGGTGTCCGGCCGGTGCCGGTGCCCGCCGCCTGGTCGGGCTTCCTGCCGACCGGACCGAGGCTGAGCACGAGCGCGGCGAAGCAGCCGCAGGGTTCCTGAGCCGGGAGAGCGCGAGATGACGGACACTTCGGCCCCCACCACGCCCGTCCCGACGAGGTGGGCGGCGCTCCCGACGGCCGCGGCGATCGGCCTGACGGCCCTGGGCGCCGTCACCGGCCCTCTGGCCTGGGCACCGCCGGCCGCCGCGGACACCGGGCAGTGCACCTTCCCCGCCAAACCCTTCGAGGGCAGGCCCTGGTCGCTGAAACGGGTGATCCTGGACCAGCTGTGGGAGAAGACGAAGGGCAAGGGCGTCAAGGTCGCGGTCATCGACACCGGAGTGGACGACGACCACCCCCAGTTGAAGGAGGCGGTCGACGCCGAACTGGGCATGAGCAACCTGCCCGCCCCCGAGAAGGACGAGTACGGCAACGCCCCCGAGCCACCCGCGAAGGACGGCACGGAGGACACCGTCGGCCACGGCACCAAGGTCGCGGGCATCATCGCCGCACGCCCGGCGGAGAACACCGGCTTCGTCGGCATCGCCCCCGACGCGACCATCATCCCCATCCAGCAGAACGACGCCGCCGGGAGGGGAAACACCGACAGCATGGCCGAGGCCATCGACCACGCGGTCGACGTCGGGGCGAGGGTCATCAACATCTCCCAGGACACCACCAGGGCCCTCAAGCCCAACTCGAAACTCGAGCAGGCGGTGAACCGCGCACTGGCCAAGAAGGTCGTCATCGTCGCCTCGGCCGGCAACGACGGCCTGGGCGGCAACGTGAAGGAGACCTATCCGGCCTCCTACGAGGGAGTCATCGCCGTCGCCTCCTCCGACCGCAACAACGAGCGGGCGCCCTTCTCCCAGTCGGGTGACTTCGTGGACGTCGCCGCGCCCGGCGTCGACATGATCTCCACGGTCCCGGGCGGAGGCCACTGCGCCGACAACGGCACCAGCTTCTCGGCGCCCTATGTGGCGGGCGTGGCGGCCCTGCTCGTGGCCGAGCACCCGGACTGGGAACCGCACCACATCGCGGCCCAGATCGCGCAGACCGCCGAGCGGTCCGTACCCGGGCACGACCGCCATGTGGGCTGGGGCGTCGTCGACCCCGTCCGGGCGCTCACCGAGGACGACAGACCGATCGAGAAGCCGGTGGCCCGCGAGGGCGTGGACCGGGCCGAACCGCCCACCCCGGCCGAACTCCACCTCGGCGAGACCCCGCAGGAACGCGACAGGCGCCTGGGCACCTACACGGTGGTCGGCGGAGGCGTCCTGGTGTCGGTGATAGCCGGGGGTTCGCTGGTGTACCGGGACTGGCGGCGCAGACGGGGACCGGCCGAGGGGCGCGCCCCCGGTGCCGGGACGCCCATGTGACGTGCCGGAGAACCGGGTTGCCGTCGTGTCACAGGCAGTGGCTAGAGTGATGGGGCACAGATCGGGATGTGCGTTGGAGCAGGCGGAGGGGGAGCCTGATGGGGGTGCCGGCCGAGAAGCTCAAGGGTGAACTCGAGTCGCTCAAGGATTTCAAGAACCGGGTCGACAACATCCTGGAGGAGCTGGAGAGTTCGCCCGCCTCTCCCACGAGGGTCGGACAGCAGGAAGTGAAGCGGTCCTCCTTCGGGGGCGAGTTCGCCGAGGCGGACGGCGTCTACTCGCAGTACGCCCGGGTCCACACCCAGCTCACCAAGCTCTCCGGAGTCCTCGGCGACCAGATCGAGGCCATGCGCATCGCCGTCCACGGCGCCGACGTCGGTTTCGGCAACCTGGAGGACGACCTGAAGCGGCGTTTCTGGGAACTCCAGACCAGGGCCCACCAGTACCAGCAGCAGCAAGCGGCGGACAAGCAGCCGCCCAAGGACGAGGCCACCGGGGTCACCTACTGACGGGGGAGGTACGACCATGACCGACCAGAAGGACGGGCAGAACGGGCAGGACAGACCCGAGGAGCCGTTCGTCGCGGCACAGCTCGTCATGACCGACCTCAAGCGCAGCGGCGCCCTCGTCCCGGTCGACCTGTTCGGGGGCACGGCCGCGCGCAACAGCACCATGGGCACCACGGACTTCGAGAACAAGGATCTCGAAGAGATGTTCTCCCTGGTGGACGACGCGGACCCGGCCGACATCGAGAACGCCGCCGACACGCTCTGGGACGCGGGCGGCAAGATCAGACAGGTCGGCGACGACCTCAAGAAGCACATTGACAAGGTCGACTGGGAGGGCGAGTTCGGCGACAGCTTCCGCGAGTGGGGCCGGAAGCTGAGCAGGAACACCCTGCTCCTCGCGGACTTCACCGAGAAGGCCAGCACCCAACTGAAGGCCGCCGGTGTCGGCCTGTCCATGGTGCGTGGCGGCATGCCCGAGCGCGACCCGGCGGTCATGGCCGCGCCGCGCCTGGAGAGCATCCCGCCCGAGGAGCGCGACGAGTCCAACGAGAAGTACAAGCTGGCCAAGAAGAAGGAGGACAACCGCCAGGAGGCCATCAACCAGATGAACCGCCTGGCCTCCTACTACAAGGTCTCGCACGACAACATGAAGGACCTGGAGGAGCCGGAGTTCGGCCCGATGCCGAACGTCGGCATGCCGCCGGCGCCGCGCGAGGAGGGGAGAAAACCCGTCCCCGGGGGCGGGGGTGTCTCCGCGTCTCCTGGCCATGGAGGCGGGGGGACGGTGAGCGGCTCGCAGGCCACCGGCATGGGAGCGACGCCTTCCGCTACGAGCGAGCCCGGCTTCGTCGGGGGAGCCCCCGCTCCTCAGGAGCCTGTGCGCACGGATCTCAACACCGTCGCTCCCGTGGCGCCTCCCGCACCCGCCGACACCGGTCCGCGCACCTCGCCCGCCCCGGTGGGTGGTGGGCCCGCCACGCCCGGGCCCACCCTGCCCGGCCCTGCCCCCGCTCCTACTCACAGGGGAGGGGGGAACCTCAAGCAGGTGGGGACATCCAGGCTCCCGACCACACACGCTCCCGGCCAGGGGCCTGGCCAGACCGGCACGGGGCGTGCGGGTGGCCAGCCCGCCGTTCCGCCGACGAACAACCGGAACCCCCGTCCGGTCACAGGCTCCGGCCCTTCCGTGGGAAGGGCGCCCACCGCGACGACACCACCCATGGGGCGGGGCGGCAGCGGCATCTTCGGGGGAACTCCGCAGCAGGGCCAAGGGACGTCCAACGGACCTCGTCTCCCGCGCGGAACCGTGGTCGGAGCGGAACACGGCATGACGGGACGCCCTCCGGGGGGAGCCGCGGGTACGGGAGCGGTCGGCTCGGGGGCGGGCAGCGGCTCCACCGGGCGCAGGCCGGGCGCGGCGACCGGCGGCGGTGTCGTCGGAGCTCCCCGGAACACCCCGGGACAGGGTGGCGCGGTACGTCCCTTCACACCTGGTGGCTCCGGGCTGGCCAGAGGTGGCACAGGCGGAACGGGTGGGAGCGGTCAGAGCACGACGGGCGCGCTACCCCGCGGCGGAAGCGCCAGCCCCCGTGAGGAGAACCGGAAGGACTCCCGCAGGCCCGACTACCTCACCGAGGACGAAGAGACTTGGCGGACGGGGCGCAACGGAATCGCCCCTCCGGTTATCGACTAACCCACGACAGAGAGCGGCGATGACGGCAGGACACGACCACGGCCGCAGGTTGCCGTCGCAGGGGATGCGACGGCGCCTGTTCTCCGTGCTGGCTGTAACCGGTGCATGGACCGTATGCCTCGTCGGGACGGCACCTGTAGCTCAAGCGGACGGTGTCCGTTCGCAGCAGTGGTACCTGGACGCCATGCGGGCCGAGGAGATGTGGAAGGTCAGCACGGGCGAGGGCGTCAAAGTGGCCGTCATCGACAGCGGCGTCAACGACTCCACCGATGCTCTCCGGGGCCAGGTGCTGCCCGGGGAGGACATGACAGGGGCTCCAGGGGAGGCCACCGACGACTACCTCGGCCATGGGACGGACATGGCTGAAGTCATCGTTGGTACGGGGAAGAACGGAAGCGTTCGAGGGCTGGCCCCTGGAGCGAAGGTCATCCCGTACCGAATTCCACTGAAGGGTCTCAACAGCAAGTCCGAAACCAGCGGCTATGTGAAGGCGCTCCGTGCGGCGGCCGACAGTGACGCCAAGATCATTAACATGTCCTTCGGGGGTCCGTACTACGACCCAGCCAGAGCAGAAGCGGTCGAGTACGCCATCGGAAAAGGGAAACTACTCTTCGCTTCCGTCGGAAACGACGCCGAAGGGAAGAACAGACCGGAGTATCCCGCCTCGTACCCCGGCGTCGTCGGCGTGGGCGCCACTGACGAGAAGGGCGAGGTGACGGGCTTCTCCCAGTACGGCGTCAATGTGGACCTGTCCGCCCCGGGAAGCGAGATGCCCGGATGGTGCGACGAGAGTTTCCAGAAGTACTGCGTCAGAGACGGAGGCACCAGTTCGGCCACCGCCATCGCCTCAGCCTCGGCGGCCCTGATCTGGGCCAAGAACCCGGACTGGACGGCCAATCAGGTCCTGCGTGTGCTCGTGGACACCGCCGGGCGCAAGGACCGGAAAGAGGGGGCCTCCAGCGTCTACATCGGATACGGTGCCGTCCGGCCCCGCATCCACCTCCTCGAAGGCAAGGGCGACCCCGGAGACCCGGGCACGAACCCGATCGAGGCCACGGAACCGACCCTCCCGCCGGAGGCGTCCTCCTCCGAGGGGGAGAGCGACGGCAAGAACGACCGGGACGGCGCCGGGGGAGCGGACGAGGACCGGAAGGACCAGGGCGGGGCCGCGGCCGCCGCGTCGGAGGACGACGGCAGTCTGTGGATCTACCTGGGGGCGGGTGCCGCGGCGGCCATCGTGGTCGCCGGCGCATTCGTTCTCGTGCGGAGGACGATCCGCGGGACATGACGGGGGCCCGTACGCGGAGCACCCATGACGACCAGCCAGTGAACACCATCAACCCGATTCGAGGAGAACGGTATGTCCGGAGAAGGTGGCGGCGACTTCCAGTCAAATGATGCCGACCTCAAGTCGCTGATCGGTCAGGTCAACGACATGCAGGCCAAGCTCAAGAGCAAGATCTCCAACCTGAACGCCGTGGTCGACACGATCCAGGGCGCGTGGAAGGGCGATGCCGCGAGCTCCTACGACCGGCTCCAGCGGGAGACGAACGAGTACGCCCGGAAGCTGGACGGCAGGCTCCAGATGATCGAGGAGGCCCTCCAGGCGAGCAAGGACGGGTTCACCGCCAACGAGATCGACCAGATGGAGAAGTTCAACCAGCTGGCGAAGGCGAGCCCGATCAGCGACTTCGCCGGTACGGGCATCACCCCGACCGTCAAGTAACAGCCGTACAGAGAAGACAGGGGCCGAAATGACCATCAAGATCACCTATGGCACCGTCGTCGCCGCGGCGGAGGACGTCCGCAATGCGGCCAAGGAACTGACGAACCAGCTCAACGACCTCGAGGACAAGGTGATGAAGGTCGTCAACACCTGGGACGGTGAGGCGAAGCAGGCCTTCAGGGCCAAGCACGCCGGCTGGAGCCGGGACGTCAGCGGCCTGAACACCACCCTCAACGCCATCGCCGACAACCTGGTCGAGTCGACCAATGGCTACCAGCGGACGGACCGCAAGGCGGCTCAGCGGTTCGAGTTCTGAACCCTCGGGTCTGCCGCGAGCACATCGGCGGGCGCCCGGTGACCGGACACACATCCGGCCACCGGGCGCCCGCCCGCTTCCCGCCCGATTTCCGGCCCGTCTCCCGGCCGGTGAGAGGTCCGGGGCGCGAGGTCTCAGGGCTTGAGGTCGAACTCCCCGTCGCGGACCCCGAGGACGAAGGCCCGCCACTCGGCGGCGGTGTAGCGCAGCACGGTGTCGGGGTCCTTGGAGTTGCGCATGGCCACGGCGCCGCCCGGCAGATGGGCGATCTCCACCTTCTCGTCCTCCGGACCGCCGGGCGCGCTCTCCCACACGGCGTCGGAGATGTCCATCGCGTACAGCTCGTCCTTCTCCTGCTGAGTCCCCATCAGTGTCCTTCCTCGACGGACGCCGGCGACGGGAGCGTGCCCCCGTGCCACGCCGTACCGCGGATCCGCGGTACGGCCTCGGTGAATCTGGGGGGCACGGCGCGGCGCTGTGCGGCTCACGGCCCCCGGGCAAGATAACAGCCCGGTGCGCGCTCCGAGGGGCGTCCGCGCAACCTCCCGACCACGGGGAACGCCGGTTCGAGACGGCTCGCGGACACGTTCGGGATTCGCTGTCCGCAGCGGCCCGCGACGGGGTGTGGGGAGCGGTCGATGGGGTTCTCCGGTACGGGGGAAGACCTTGAGGCGGCGGCACGGCCCGCGAGGCCGGACGTACCGCCGCCCGTGAGGGTCAGTTCGGGGGCAGCCAGCCCACCTGGACCAGCGGGGCCCCGCGCTTGCGGGAGACGAAGTGGCCCCGGCCGGGCGGCATCGGCCGGCCGCGGACGTTGCCGAGGAGGTCGCCCTCGCCGGGGTCGGCGGAGAGGACCACACCCTGGGCCCCGAGCTCCTTGATGCGCTGCATGAACGGCTCGTAGGAGGCGCGGGAGGCCCCGGCGGAACTGCGGGCGATGATGAAGCAGACGCCGATGTCCCGGGCGAAGGGCAGGTGCTCGGAGAGCATCGCCAGCGGGTTGCCGCCGGAGGTGGAGACCAGCTCGTAGTCGTCGATGACCATGAACATCTTCGGGCCGTGCCACCAGCTGCGGTCGCGCAGCTGCTGCGGGGTGACGTCCTCCGGCGGGGTGCGCTTCTCCATCAGGTCCTTCATCGCGGCCATGTGCGTGTCCATGGCGTTGGACATGGCGGCGTACACGATCAGGTGGGAGTCGGGGATGTCGCCCAGCAGCGAGCGCCGGTAGTCGGCGACGACGATGCGCGCCTCGTCGGGTGTGTAGCGCTCACAGATCTGCTTGGCCAGCAGACGCAGCAGCGCCGTCTTGCCCGACTCGCTCTCGCCGAAGACCAGGAAGAACGGGTCGGTCTCGAAGTCGACGAAGACCGGCTGCAGGGTGTTCTCGTCGATGCCGAAGGCGACGCCGTACCGCGGGTGGTCGCCGCCCCCGGGCAGCCGGTCGGCGGGCAGCTCGCGCGGCAGCAGCCGCACCGGCGGGGCCGCGGGCCCCTGCCAGGCGTCGGCCACCGCCCGGGTCAGCGCGGCGGTGGCGTCGGAGAGCTCCTCGTCGGAGGCGACGCCGTCGATACGCGGCACCGCGGTCATGAAGTGCAGCTTCTCCGGCGTCTGGCCGCGCCCGGGGACGCCGGGGGGTACGTTCGCCGCGACCTTGCGGTCGAACTCGGAGTCCATGGTGTCGCCCAGCCGCAGCTCCAGCCGGTTCAGCAGCTGGTCCTTCAGGGCCGGCCGCACCTCCATGTACCGGGAGGCCGCCACCACGACGTGGATGCCGTAGCCCAGACCGCGGGAGGCGATGTCGGTGACGACGGCCTCCAGCATCTCGTACTCCTGCTTGAAGGCGCCCCATCCGTCGATGACCAGGAACACATCACCCCACGGCTGGTCGGTGATCTCCCCGCGGGCCCGGCGGCGCCGGAAGGTGGCGATGGAGTCGACGCCGCCGGCCCGGAAGTACTCCTCGCGCTGGTTGAGCACACCGGCGACCTCGGCCACGGTCCGCCGTACCCGCTCCGGGTCCAGCCGGGATGCGATGCCGCCCACGTGCGGCAGGTCCCTCACCGCCGTCAGACCGCCGCCGCCGAAATCCAGCCCGTAGAACTGGACCTCCTGCGGGGTGTGGGTGAGGGCGAAGGAGGCGATCAGGGTGCGCAGCAGGGTGGACTTGCCCGACTGCGGACCGCCGACGACCAGCATGTGGCCCGCGGCGCCGGAGAAGTCCCGCAGCAGCGTCTCGCGCCGCTGTTCGAACGGCTTGTCCACCAGGCCCAGAGGCACCGTCAGCCGGCCCGCGTGCTGGTAGTCCGGCTGGGTCAGACCGCGGCCGGGAGCCACCGTCAGACCGGGCAGCAGCTCGTCCAGCGGCGATGCCTGGTCCAGCGGCGGCAGCCACACCTGATGGGCGGCCGGGCCCTGGTTCTCCAGCCGACGCACGACGACGTCCAGAACGGTGTCGGCCAGCGCGTCGTCGTCGGCAGGGGCGGCGGGCACGGGGGCCGGGGCGGGCTCGGCGCGCCGGGGGGCGGGCACCGGCACCGGCCTGGCGGTGAAGAGCACCGGCCGGCGCTCGGCGGGCAGCGGCCCGCCGGCGGCCCCGGCGGAGACGGAGGCGCCGGAGCGGTAGGTCCCGGAGACGTATGCGGCCTTGAAGCGGACCATCTCGTCGGTGCCGAACTTCAGATAGCCCGAGCCGGGCACCGACGGCAGGTGGTACGCGTCCGGCACGCCCAGCGCCGCGCGGGACTCGGCCGCGGAGAAGGTGCGCAGACCGATCCGGTACGACAGATAGGTCTCCAGACCGCGCAGCCGGCCCTCCTCCAGACGCTGCGAGGCCAGCAGCAGGTGCACGCCCAGCGAACGGCCGATGCGGCCGATCTGGATGAACATGTCGATGAAGTCCGGCTTGGCCGTCAGCAGCTCGCTGAACTCGTCGATGACCAGCACCAGCGAGGGCAGCGGGATCAGCGGGGCGCCCGCGGCCCGGGCCCGCTCGTAGTCGTGGACGTTGGCGTAGTTGCCGGCGTCGCGCAGCAGTTCCTGGCGGCGGTTGAGCTCGCCGCGGATGGAGTCGCCCATGCGGTCGACCAGCGAGAGGTCGTCGGCCAGGTTGGTGATGACGGCCGCCACGTGCGGCATCTGAGACATCCCGGCGAAGGTCGCGCCGCCCTTGAAGTCCGCCAGTACGAAGTTCAGCGTCTCCGAGGAGTGCGTGACCGCCAGGCCCAGGACCAGGGTGCGCAGCAGCTCCGACTTGCCCGAACCGGTCGCGCCGACGCACAGGCCGTGCGGACCCATGCCATCCTGCGCGGCCTCCTTCAGATCCAGCATGACCGGCTGGCCGGCCTCGCCCACGCCGATGGGCACCCGCAGCCGCTCGGCCGTCGACCGTGGTCGCCAGGTGCGCCGTACGTCGACCGAGGCGGCGTCGCCCAGGCTCAGCAGGTCGGTGAACTCCAGGTTCGCCAGCAGCGGTTCGTCGTCGTCGCCGCCCGTGCCCATGCGCAGCGGGGCGAGCTGCCGGGCCAGCGCCTCGGCGGCCTCGGCGGAGAGGGAGTCGGGCCGGCCCTGGTACACCGCGCCGTGCGCCGACTCCAGCCGCAGCTCGCCGGGGCGTACGACCACCGACAGGCCGCCGCGCGGACTGCCGATGTCACCGGGGACGACCTCGATGACGGTGACCCCCTGCAGCCCCTCGGCGGAGGCCAGCATCGAGTCCGGGGGCACCACGGAGCCGCCGTCCAGCACGACCACCACATGCGGCTGGTCCAGCAGCGGCGGTGCGGAGGAGTTGAAGCGGGGGCGGCCCTCCAGTTTCGCGCCCAGCAGATGCTCCAGGCCCGCGGGGTCGCCCGTGATCAGCCGTCCGCTGCCCGCGCCGTCGGCGACACCGGGGACCTGGACATGGGGCAGCCACTTGGCCCACTCCCAGCGCTCGGCGCCGTCCCGCCCCGTCACCACGCCGACCATCAGGTCCTCGGGGGAGTGCAGGGTGACCAGGGAGGCGAGCATGGCGCGGACGGCACCGTGCACCGAGTCCGGGTCGCCGCTCACCGTCAGGTGGTAGAAGGCGCGCAGGGAGACGGCCATCGGCAGGTTCGCGACGGTGCCCTGCGTCTGCAGGAACTGGTGCATGGCACCGGCCGTCAGCGGCTCCAGTTCGTCCACCGGCGCCGTCTCCGGAGCCACCAGCGCGGTGGCGAGCCGCTGCTCGCCCAGGCCGACACGCACGTGCACGAAGTCGTCGTCGCTCGCGCGCCGTTCCCACACCCGGCTGGGCGCCTCCCCGGCGAAGCGCGGGGAGGACTCGGCGACCAGGGCCCACAGCTGGTCCGGCGAGGGGTGCAGGTAGTACTGCGCGTCCCGCTGCATCCGCGCCGTTCTGCGGACCCTGCGCCTGGTCTGGGCCAGGTACTTGAGGTAGTCGCGGCGCATCTGGGCCATCTCGCCCTGTGTGCCCCGCCGGTACCGCACGATGGTGGCGATGAGCATGGCCAGGGTGGACGCGATCATGATCACGCCCATGATGCGCATGAACGGATGGGCGTTCGGCATGAAGAAGAAGACCACCGAACCGCCCATGCCCAGCATCGGCAGAAGCTGGAACAGCACGCTCTCCTGCTGTCCTCGCGGGAGTTCGGGCGGTGGTTCAAGCCTCAGATCCTCGCCGGGCACGCTGGGCGGCAGCACCCGCGGCGGACGCTTGACGACGATCTGGCTCACGGAAGCATCAATCCCTCGGGCAGAGCGGGACGGTGGTGTGTCTGCCGACGCCCCCGTGGCGACGGACCCCGTCCGCGCGGGGCGATACTACTGGCAGCCGACGGTGCCGGGGGGCGGTAGGGTGGCGCGCGACATATGCGCAGCGTGAGCGGCCGGCCAGGGGTGAAAAGCCGCGGGAGAACGCGGGATTACCGCAAAAGGTCCGTGCGCATCGTGTGGAGCCAGTGAGCCAGCGAGCAGCCCACGAGGGGGATCTCAAGGTGAGTACGACTGCACCGGCAGCCGCCACCGGCTTCTGCCGGGTCACCATCGTCGCGCCCGACAGCCGTATCGACGTGGCACTCCCCGAGGACGTCCCGGTCGCCGACCTGTACCCCGAGATCCTCCGCCTCAGCGGCCAGGCCTCCGCCGAGGGCGCACCCGTCGGCTACCACCTGGTGCGCCGCGACGGCGGTGTGCTCGACAGCGCCCGCTCCCTGGCCGCCCAGCAGGTCCTGGACGGCGAGGTCCTCAGCCTCCGCCCGTTCGCCGAGTCGCTGCCGCCGGCCGTCTTCGACGACGTCTCCGACGCGGTCGCCTCCGCGGTCTCGAAGGACCGCAGGATGTGGAGCGAGGACCTGATGCGCGGCGCCGGGCTGGTCGGCGGCGTGGTGCTGCTGTCGCTCATGGCCTTCGTGCTGTGGTTCGCCGATCCGGTCCGCCACGACATGCACAGCCTGCCGGGCGTCCTCGCCGCCGTGACCGGAGTGCTGCTGATCGCCTTCGCGGCGGTACGGGCCCGGGTGTACGAAGACCGCCCCAGCGCGACGGCGCTCGGACTCGCCTCCCTGCCGCACGTGATGATCGCCGGCTCCGGGCTGCTGCCCCTGGCGGACGGCGGCGGCATCGGCAGACTCCAGTTCCTGCTCGGATGCGTGGCCGTCCTCGTCGCCTCCGCCGCCCTGATCGCCGCCACGCCGGGCGGGGACGGCCCGTTCGTCGCCGCCGCCTTCGCCGCCGCCATCGGCACCCTGGCCACCTTCACCGGCATCCTCGCCGAGCTGAGCCCGGTGCAGACCGCGGCCGTGTGCGCCCCCGTGGCGATCGGCGCCATCGCCTTCCTGCCCGGCCTGTCCGCCCGGTTCGCCCGGCTCCCCATCGGCTACAACGCGCCGCGCACCGGCACCATGCGCTACGACGAGGACCCCGACGCCGCCCCCGACACCGCCGGCCCCGTCGACGCGGACCGCATCGCGGCCCAGGCCCGCCGCGGCCACGAGACGCTGCTCGGCCTCGTCGGCGGCTGCTCGGCCGTCACCGTCGCCTCGGCGGCCGTCCTGGGCTTCTCCGACTCCGGCTGGGGGCAGCTCCTCGCCCTGGCCGCCGGCCTGGCGGCGCTGACGCGCGCCCGCCTGTTCCGCTACACCGCCCAGGTCGCCTGCACCCTCGCCGCGGGACTGGCCGCGCTGGCGCTCCTCGCCCTCGGTCTGGCCCTCAACCCGCCCGCCGACCTGGTGGGCGAACTGCTGGCCGGGGACAGCGGTCCGCTGGATCTGCGCACCGTCTGGCTCTCGGCCGCCCTGGCCGGCGCGGCGGCACTGGCCACGGCCATCGGCCTGATCGTGCCGCGGCGCGGCGTCACTCCCTTCTGGGGCCGTTTCCTCGACTTCGCCGAGGGCTTCGTCCTGCTGTCGCTGATCCCGCTGTGCCTGGCGGTGCTGGACGCCTACTCCGCGGCACGGAGCATGACGGGCTGAGACGGACCTCCCGGCCGGCCCGGGGGCTCGGCCGCGCCGGGGGCTCGGCTGCTCGGTGGCGGCCCGCGGCGAGCGGCCCGTCGCACGGCTGGTAGGGTTGTCGGCGGCCGTTTGTGTACGCGTCTTCCGGTGACCACCTGGAGGCAGCGCCCAGCGGACCCCGCCTCCCGAGTCGTGGAAGATCCCCTGCGCGGAAGACCAGGGGCACTCGGTGGCCTCGACGAAAACCCAAGGAGTATCGCGTGTCGCTCGACGCCGCTACGAAGAAGCAGATCATGGCCGAGTTCGCCACCAAGGAAGGCGACACCGGCTCCCCCGAGGTCCAGGTCGCGATGCTCACCCGCCGCATCTCGGACCTCACCGAGCACCTGAAGACCCACAAGCACGACCACCACTCCCGCCGGGGCCTGCTGCTCCTGGTCGGCCAGCGCCGCCGCCTGCTGCAGTACCTGGCGAAGAAGGACATCCAGCGCTTCCGCGCGCTGGTCGAGCGCCTGGGCATCCGCCGCGGTGCGGCCGGCGCCCGGTAGTACGCCGTGAGAGGGAGCGGTTCCCGGCAGGGGAACCGCTCCCTTCGCCGTACTCGCGGCACCTCACAGGCACTCACGGAGACCGGAAGCTTTGTAGTCTGGTCCCACAACGACATATGAGAACGAGGCGGAGCGCCTTCACGCCGCCGGTCCTCGGTAGTGGCCCCCGGGCGAAAAGGCCCCGGGAGCTTCGATCGAAGACCGGCCCGCACGGGAAGACGCTCCACCGCAACCGTCCGCGCCACACGGGCACGGACGCAGACGAGGAGAATTCCCTGGTGGAGAACGAGACCCACTACGCCGAGGCCGTCATCGACAACGGATCCTTCGGCACCCGTACCATCCGTTTCGAGACGGGCCGCCTGGCCCGCCAGGCCGCCGGCTCCGCCGTGGCCTACCTGGACGACGACACCATGGTGCTGTCGGCCACCACCGCCTCGAAGCATCCCAAGGAGCAGCTGGACTTCTTCCCCCTGACGGTCGACGTCGAGGAGCGGATGTACGCCGCGGGCAAGATCCCCGGCTCCTTCTTCCGCCGCGAGGGCCGCCCCAGCGAGGACGCGATCCTCACCTGCCGCCTGATCGACCGCCCGCTGCGCCCGTCTTTCAGGAAGGGCCTGCGCAACGAGATCCAGATCGTCGAGACGATCCTCGCGCTCAACCCCGACCACCTCTACGACGTGGTCGCCATCAACGCCGCCTCCTGCTCCACCCAGCTGGCCGGTCTGCCCTTCTCGGGCCCGATCGGCGGCACCCGCGTCGCCCTGATCCGCGGCCAGTGGGTGGCCTTCCCCACCCACAGCGAGCTGGAGGAGGCCGTCTTCGACATGGTCGTCGCCGGCCGTGTCCTGCCCGACGGCGACGTGGCGATCATGATGGTCGAGGCCGAGGCCACCGAGAAGACCGTCGAGCTGGTCAAGGGCGGCGCCGAGGCGCCGACCGAGGAGGTCGTCGCCGCCGGCCTGGAGGCCGCCAAGCCCTTCATCAAGGCCCTGTGCAAGGCCCAGGCGGACCTGGCAGCCAAGGCCGCCAAGCCGGTCGGCGAGTTCCCGATCTACCTGGACTACCAGGACGACGTGTACGAGGCGCTTCAGGCGGCCGTCCGCGACGAGCTGTCCCAGGCGCTGACCATCGCCGGCAAGCAGGAGCGCGAGACCGAGCTCGACCGCGTCAAGGCGCTGGCCGCCGAGAAGCTGCTGCCGCAGTTCGAGGGGCGCGAGAAGGAGATCTCCGCGGCGTACCGCTCGCTGACCAAGGCCCTGGTCCGCGAGCGCGTCATCAAGGAGAAGAAGCGCATCGACGGCCGCGGGCTGACCGACATCCGCACCCTGGCCGCCGAGGTCGAGGCGATCCCGCGGGTCCACGGCTCGGCGCTGTTCGAGCGCGGCGAGACCCAGATCCTGGGCGTCACCACCCTCAACATGCTCCGCATGGAGCAGCAGCTCGACACCCTCTCGCCGGTGACGCGCAAGCGCTACATGCACAACTACAACTTCCCGCCGTACTCCACCGGCGAGACCGGCCGCGTCGGCTCCCCCAAGCGCCGCGAGATCGGCCACGGCGCGCTGGCCGAGCGGGCGATCGTCCCGGTGCTGCCCACCCGCGAGGAGTTCCCGTACGCCATCCGCCAGGTCTCCGAGGCGCTGGGCTCCAACGGCTCGACGTCCATGGGCTCGGTGTGCGCCTCCACCATGTCGCTGCTGAACGCCGGCGTGCCGCTCAAGGCGCCGGTCGCCGGCATCGCCATGGGCCTGATCTCCCAGGAGATCGAGGGCGAGACCCACTACGTCACCCTCACCGACATCCTCGGTGCGGAGGACGCCTTCGGTGACATGGACTTCAAGGTCGCCGGCACCCGCCAGTTCGTCACCGCCCTCCAGCTCGACACCAAGCTGGACGGCATCCCGGCCTCCGTGCTGGCCGCGGCCCTCAAGCAGGCCCGCGACGCCCGCCTGCACATCCTGGACGTGATGAGCGAGGCCATCGACGTCCCGGACGAGATGTCCCCCAACGCGCCGCGGATCATCACCGTGAAGATCCCGGTCGACAAGATCGGCGAGGTCATCGGCCCCAAGGGCAAGATGATCAACCAGATCCAGGAGGACACCGGCGCCGACATCACCATCGAGGACGACGGCACCATCTACATCGGCGCCGCCGACGGCCCGGCCGCCGAGGCCGCCCGCGCCACCATCAACGGCATCGCCAACCCGACGATGCCCGAGGTCGGCGAGCGGTACCTGGGCACGGTCGTGAAGACCACCACCTTCGGAGCCTTCGTCTCCCTCCTCCCGGGCAAGGACGGCCTGCTGCACATCTCGCAGATCCGCAAGCTCGCCGGCGGCAAGCGCGTGGAGAACGTCGAGGACGTGCTGGGGGTCGGCCAGAAGGTCCAGGTCGAGATCGCCGAGATCGACCAGCGCGGCAAGCTGTCGCTGATCCCGGTCCTCGAGGAGGACGAGAAGGAAGGCACCGAGACCACCGACGCGAAGGACACCGCGACCAAGTGACGCGCACGCCCCGTACGACGGCCCGCCCCACCGCCCCGGTGGGGCGGGCCGTCGCCCGTCCTCATCACGCCTCCCGACCGGCCGCCGGACCCGTGCCCGCCCACACCCCCGGACACTGGTCCCCGTCGGCCACCGCCGCCGGAAACGGCGTGGGCACCGTCCGCAAGACCGTGCTCCCCGGCGGCCTGCGGGTCGTCACCGAGTCGGTACCGACCGTCCGCTCCGTCACCTTCGGCATCTGGGCGCGGGTCGGCTCCCGGGACGAGACGCCCGCGCTGGGCGGCGCCACCCACTACCTGGAGCACCTGCTCTTCAAGGGCACCGGGCGGCGCAGCGCCCTGGACATCTCCGCGGAGATCGACGCGGTCGGCGGTGAGATGAACGCCTTCACGGCGAAGGAGTTCACCTGCTACTACGCCCGGGTCCTGGACACCGACCTGCCGCTGGCGGTCGACGTCGTCTGCGACATGCTGACCGGCTCGCTGATCCGCTCCGAGGATGTCGACGCCGAGCGCAACGTCGTCCTGGAGGAGATCGCCATGACCGAGGACGATCCCGGGGACTGCGTCCACGACCTGTTCGCCAGGACCATGCTCGGCGACACCCCGCTGGGCCGCCCGGTCCTGGGCACCACCGACACCATCAACGCCCTCACCCGCGACCAGATCGCCCGGTTCTACCGCCGGCACTACGACCCCACCCACCTGGTCGTCGCCGCCGCCGGCAACCTCGACCACGACACGGTCGTACGCCAGGTGAGCGAGGCCTTCGAACGCGCGGGCGCCCTGGGCCGCACCGACGCCGAGCCCGTCGCCCCCCGGAGCGGCTCGCGCCGCATCCGCACCGCGGGCCGCGTCGACCTGCTGGACCGCGCCACCGAGCAGGCCCACGTCATCCTCGGCATGCCCGGGCTGTCCCGCACCGACGAACGCCGCTGGGCGCTCGGAGTGCTCAGCGCGGCCCTGGGCGGCGGGATGAGCTCCCGGCTGTTCCAGGAGGTGCGCGAGAAGCGCGGGCTGGCCTACAGCGTGTACTCCTACACCTCCGGCTTCGCCGACTGCGGACTGTTCGGCGTGTACGTGGGCTGCCGCCCCAACCTGGTCCACGACGTGCTGAAGATCTGCCGCGACGAGCTCGACCACGTCGCGTCGCACGGCCTGGGGGACGAGGAGCTGCGCCGCGCCATCGGCCAGGTCTCCGGCTCCACGGTCATGGGCCTGGAGGACACCGGCGCGCTGATGAACCACATCGGCAAGGGCGAGCTGTGCTGGGGCGAGCAGCTGTCGGTCGACGGGATGCTCGCGAAGATCGCCTCCGTCACCCCCGACGACATCCGCTCGGTGGCCCGCGAGATCCTGGGATGGCGGCCCTCGCTGTCGGTCATCGGGCCGCTGACCGACCGGCAGAGCGCCCGCCTGGACGAAGCCGTCGCCTGACCGCGGTCCCGACAGGCCCGCCCGGTCGGTTCCGCCCGATCCCGGGCCCCGCAGGGACCCGTACCCGTGAAAGGGAACACGCACATGAGCAAGCTCCGCGTAGCAGTCCTCGGCGCGAAGGGCCGCATCGGCTCCGAGGCGGCCCGCTCCGTGGAGGGCGCCGACGACATGGAACTCGTCGCCGCCCTGGACAAGGACGACTCCCCGGAGGCGCTCACCGAGGCGGGCGCCCAGGTCGCGGTGGACCTGACGCACCCCGACGCGGTGATGGGCAACCTCGAGTTCTGCGTCGGTCACGGCATCCACGGCGTCGTCGGCACCACCGGCTGGACCGACGAGCGCCTCGGGAAGCTGCGCACCTGGCTGGAGGCCTCCCCGGGCACCGGAGTGCTGGTCGCGCCGAACTTCTCCATCGGCGCCGTGCTGACCATGCGCTTCGCCCGGCAGGCCGCCCGCTTCTTCGAGTCCGCCGAGGTCGTCGAGCTGCACCACCCGAACAAGGCCGACGCGCCCTCCGGCACCGCCACCCGCACCGCCCGGCTCATCGCCGAGGCGCGGGCCGAGGCGGGCTGCCCTCCGCAGCCGGACGCCACCACCTCCGCCCTCGACGGCGCCCGCGGCGCGGACGTGGACGGGATTCCGGTGCACGCGGTGCGGCTGCGCGGACTGCTGGCGCACCAGGAGGTGCTCTTCGGCGACACCGGCGAGACCCTCACCATCCGCCACGACTCACTGCACCACAGCAGCTTCATGCCCGGCATCCTGCTGGGAGTACGCCGTGTGACGGGCACCCCCGGCCTCACCGTGGGGCTGGAGCACTTCATGGACCTGGACTGAGAACCATGGGCGGAAAGATCACCTACGCCTTCCTCGCCGTCTCGCTGGTCGCCGTCTTCGCGGTGGTGGCCATGCAGGGCGTGCTGCTGCTGAGGACGGGCGAGCCCGCCGCGATGGGGATGGGGGCCGTCGCCTTCGTCCTTCCGTGCGTCGGCGCCTGGTTCCTGTGGCACAACACCCGCTTCGCGCGGAACGCCGGCCGTCTGGCGCGGGAGCTGGAGGCCGAGGGCGGGCTGCCGCAGGACGGGCCCGCGCGGACGGCGGGGGGACGCGTGGACAAGGCGTCGGCCGACGAGGTCTTCGCCCGGCGCAAGGAGGAGACCGAGGCCGCTCCGGACGACTGGCGCTGCTGGTTCCGGCTGGCCGTGGCCTACCGCGACGCCCGGGACACCCCGCGGGCCCGCAAGGCCATGCAGCGCGCCATCGCGCTGCACGACGGCGGGCCCGTGCGGGAGACCGCCGCCTGAACGGCGTCTGCCGCCCCCGGGCCCGCCGGACCGGTGAGGGCTAGGGGCGGGCCTAGGGGCGGCGGTTCTCCGCGGCCCAGCCCTCGACCACGTCCGCCGCCTGGTCGAAGGAGCCGGGGCGGGACAGGAAGTCGGCGTTGTGGTCGGTCAGCACCGGCCTCAGCGCCTCGCCGCGCCGCGGTTCGACGAGCAGGGCCTGACCCTGCACGGTCCGCGGCAGGCCCAGCCATTTCACCGGCTGCTGCACGGTGCGTACGGCCGAGACCTCGCGCCAGGAAAGCGTCGTGGTCGAGATCAGGCCCACCTGGCGTATCCCGCGGGCGCCGACCCACACTCCCACCCGCAGCAGCCGCAGCGCGTACGCGATCACCAGCGCCGCGACCAGCAGGCACACGACCGCCTCCGCGGTGGCGCCCGCCATGGCGATGATCAGGGTGGACATCAGCATGTAGGCGGCGAGCAGCAGCGCCAGCGCCGCTCCGGCGACCCGCCAGGGGCCCGGCCGGTAGGGGCGCCGCCATCTCTCCCGCTCCTCGTACGGCAGCGGTTCTTCGGAGGCTGTGGCGTCCAGTTCGCCGTCGGCCGTCAGGAAGTGCAGTGGCACGGGATCCTCGCTCACGGACACAGTGGGTGGGGGCCTGTGAGCGAGGAGATTATCAGCGGCTCTCGGCGGCGGTCGGCTGGTCCGGCCTGCCGTCCTGCGGACGTGGGGTCTCCAGGGCCGGCATCCCCAGGAGCAGGGATCCCACGAGGCCGGCGACCACGACCACCCCCAGCAGCACGCGACCGGCCAGGTCCGTCCTCGACGGACGGCGGCGCGGGGGAGTGACGTTACTGCGGAAGTGCCCGGAGTCGGCGACGAAGGCGAAGGGCACGGACTCCTCGCGGCGGACCATCTGCTGCTGCTCCTCAAAGGGGGATCTGTACTGCCACGGGGAGAACGTCCGGGCGTTCGGGCAAGTGCCCGTTTTCTGCGGCTTCCGGAAGAATATCAGCGACCGTGTCCGTCGCCGTGTCCGTCGCCGCGCCCGCGGGGGTGAGCCGGGGGGGCGAGGTCACCTACCGGTTCGCCCCCGCCATAGGCTGTGCGCCACCTCGACTTCCCGCGTGGCACGACCGAAAGGATTCCCGGTGTCCGACGCCCCCGACATCCGCTTCCGCAGTGACATGACCGTCGAGCTGGTCAAACACTCGGCCGCAGACACCGACGTGCTGTGGGCGGCGCGGGTCTCCACCGCGGGTGAGCAGTCCCTGGAGGAACTGGAGAAGGACCCGCAGCGCTCCAGGGGGCTGATCAACTTCCTGATGCGCGACCGGCACGGCAGCCCGTTCGAGCACAACTCGATGACCTTCTTCATCAGCGCGCCGCTGTTCGTCTTCCGCGAGTTCCACCGCCACAGGGCCGGCTGGAGCTACAACGAGGAGAGCGGCAGGTACCGGGAGCTGGAGCCCGTCTTCTACGTGCCGGACACTTCCCGCAAGCTGGTGCAGGAGGGACGTCCGGGCAAGTACCGGTTCGTCGAGGGCACGGCCGAGCAGCACCGGGGCACCGTCCGGACCCTTGAGGACAGCTATCGCCGCTCCTACGAGGCGTACCAGGAGATGCTGGACGCCGGCATCGCCCGCGAGGTCGCCCGCGCGGCCCTTCCGGTCGGTCTCTACTCCTCGATGTACGCCACCTGCAACGCCCGGTCGCTGATGCACTTCCTGGGGCTGCGCACCCAGCACGAGCTGGCGAAGGTGCCCTCGTTCCCACAGCGGGAGATCGAGATGGTCGCCGAGCGGATGGAGGCGCACTGGGCCGGTCTCATGCCGCTGACGCACGAGGCGTTCAACGCCAACGGGCGGGTCGCGCCGTAGCGCACGGACCGCTGCGATCTATGTCCGGATTGCGGCTTTTGGGAATGTTCGTCTACGCTTTTCCCACGGACCCGGCACTGTCTGAACCCCCGAGCGGACAGTGCCGGGCTCCTCAACCGCCTCCCGAGGGCGCACCGGACCTCAGGCTGCGAGTAGCGTGGGACCCATGGCTCCGACCTCCACACCGCAGACGCCCTTCGGGCGGGTCCTGACCGCGATGGTCACGCCGTTCACCGCGGACGGCGATCTCGACCTCGACGGCGCGCAGCAGCTCGCCGCCCACCTGGTGGACGCCGGTAACGACGGCATCGTCGTCAACGGCACCACCGGCGAGTCCCCGACCACCAGCGATGCGGAGAAAACCGAGCTCGTGAGGGTCGTGGTCGAGGCGGTCGGAGACCGCGCCCACGTCGTCGCCGGAGCCGGCACCAACGACACCCGGCACAGCCTGGAACTGGCCCGTGCGGCCGAGCGGGCGGGCGCCCACGGCCTGCTGGCCGTCACGCCGTACTACAGCAAGCCCCCGCAGGAGGGCCTGTACCGGCACTTCACCGCCATCGCCGACGCCACCGGCCTGCCGGTCATGCTCTACGACATCCCCGGCCGCAGCGGCGTCCCCATCAACACCGAGACCATCGTCCGACTGGCCGAACACCCCAGGATCGTCGCCAACAAGGACGCCAAGGGCGACCTGGGGCGCGCGAGCTGGGCCATCGCCACCAGCGGACTCGCCTGGTACAGCGGCGACGACATGCTCAACCTCCCGCTGCTGTCCGTCGGCGCCGTCGGTTTCGTCTCGGTCGTCGGCCATGTGGTCGCCCCCGAACTGCGCGCTCTGCTGGACGCCCACCTCAGCGGCGACGTCACCAAGGCGACGGAGATCCACCAGAAGCTGCTGCCGGTCTTCACCGGCATGTTCCGCACCCAGGGCGTGATCACCGTCAAGGCCGCCCTCGCGCTCCAGGGGCTGCCGGCAGGCCCTCTGCGCATGCCGCTCGTCGAGCTGATCCCGGAGGAGACCGAGCAGCTCAAGCGCGATCTCGCCGCCGGCGGGGTACAGCTCTGAAACAGACTTCACAACTGGATACGGACCAACAACTGCAAGTGCACGACGATCGCGCGCCACGTGCCCGCCAGGGTGCGTGGCGTGCGTGGTGAGGAGAGACTTTTGAGTCACCCGCATCCCGAACTAGGCCCGCCGCCGCCCCTGCCCGACGGCGGCCTGCGCGTCACCCCGCTGGGCGGCCTGGGGGAGATCGGCCGCAACATGACCGTCTTCGAGTACGGCGGCCGGCTGCTCATCGTCGACTGCGGCGTCCTCTTCCCCGAGGAGGAGCAGCCCGGAGTCGACCTGATCCTCCCGGACTTCAGCTCCGTGCGGGACCGGCTGGACGACATCGACGGCATCGTCCTGACCCACGGCCACGAGGACCACATCGGCGGCGTCCCGTACCTGCTGCGGGAGAAGCCGGACATCCCGCTGATCGGCTCCAAACTGACCCTGGCCCTGATCGAGGCCAAGCTCCAGGAGCACCGCATCCGTCCCTACACCCTCGAGGTGACCGAGGGCGACCGCGAGCGCATCGGCCCGTTCGACTGCGAGTTCGTGGCGGTCAACCACTCCATCCCGGACGCCCTGGCCGTCGCCGTCCGCACCCCCGCGGGCATGGCCGTGCACACCGGCGACTTCAAGATGGACCAGCTTCCGCTGGACCGCCGCCTCACCGACCTGCGAGCCTTCGCACGGCTGGGGGAGGAGGGCATCGACCTGCTGCTGTCGGACTCCACGAACGCCGAGGTGCCGGGCTTCACCCCGCACGAGCGCGACATCTCCCAGGTGCTGCGCCAGGTGTTCGCCGGAGCGCGCAAGCGCATCATCGTGGCGAGCTTCGCCAGCCATGTCCACCGCATCCAGCAGATCCTCGACGCGGCCCACGAGTACGGCCGCCGTGTCGCCTTCGTCGGCCGGTCGATGGTCCGGAACATGGGCATCGCCCGGGACCTGGGCTACCTCAAGGTTCCTGCGGGGCTCGTCGTGGACGTCAGGACGCTGGACGATCTGCCGGACGACGAGGTGGTGCTCGTCTGCACCGGATCGCAGGGCGAGCCGATGGCGGCACTGTCGCGGATGGCCAACCGGGACCACCAGATCCGCATCGTTCCCGGCGATACGGTGATCCTGGCCTCCTCGCTGATCCCGGGCAACGAGAACGCGGTCTACCGGGTGATCAACGGGCTGACCCGCTGGGGTGCCGACGTCGTCCACAAGGGCAACGCCAAGGTCCATGTCTCCGGCCACGCCTCGGCCGGCGAACTGCTGTACTTCTACAACATCTGTCGGCCCAGGAACCTGATGCCGGTCCACGGTGAGTGGCGCCATCTGCGCGCCAACGCGGAACTGGGCGCGCAGACCGGTGTGCCCAAGGACCACATCGTGATCGCCGAGGACGGCGTGGTGGTCGACCTGGTCGACGGCAGGGCCAAGATCGTCGGAAAGGTCCAGGCGGGCTACGTCTACGTCGACGGCCTGTCTGTTGGCGACGTCACCGAGTCGTCGCTGAAGGACCGCCGGATCCTGGGCGAGGAGGGGATCATCTCGATCTTCGTGGTGGTGGACAGCACCACCGGCAAGATCACGGGCGGCCCGCACATCCAGTCCCGGGGTTCCGGTATCGACGACAAGGACTTCGAGTCGGTGATCCCCAGGATCGACGAGGCACTGGCCAAGTCGGCTCAGGACGGCATCTCCGAGCCGCACCAGGTGCAGCAGCTCGTCCGCCGTGTGGTGGGCAGGTGGGTGTCGGACAACTACCGCCGCCGGCCCATGATCCTCCCCGTGGTCGTCGAGGTCTGAGGCTCAACCGAGGGCGGGGCACCCGGATTTGCATCCGGGCGCCCCGCTCCAGTACGTTTAAGCCTCCGCCGAACGGGAACCGGAACCAGTCCTGCACTGGCAGGTTCCCGGCAGCCGGAATCAGTGAACGGGACGGAAACGGACCGGAAAATGGTTCTGGTAAGGTTGGAAACATCGAAGGGAAGCGCCCGGAGGGGCCCCGGAAGGGGTGCCGAAGGAAGCGTCCGTTCCTTGAGAACTCAACAGCGTGCCAAAAGTCAACGCCAGATATGTTGATACCCCGTTCCCGGGCCGCTCGGCCGGGGAATGAGGTTCCTTTGAAACATCACACAGCGAGGACGCTGCGCACCGCGGAAATCATTCCTTTCCGCCGGTGCCGCTCTGCGCGGATGTGACACCCCGAGTACGGGGAAAGGCATTCACGGAGAGTTTGATCCTGGCTCAGGACGAACGCTGGCGGCGTGCTTAACACATGCAAGTCGAACGATGAACCTCCTTCGGGAGGGGAAGAGTGGCGAACGG
>NZ_FOSG01000036.1 GCF_900114215.1 Streptomyces mangrovi
CCCGGCCGCGAGACCTTCGGCGCCTCCGTCTACGTCACCCGCAAGGGCGGCACCATCACCACCTGCGCCTCCACTTCCGGCTACATGCACAGCTACGACAACCGCTACCTGTGGATGAGCCTCAAGCGCATCATCGGCTCCCACTTCGCCAACTACCGCGAGGCCTGGGAAGCCAACCGCCTGATCGCCAAGGGCAAGATCCACCCCACCCTGTCCAGGACGTACCCCCTGGCCGAGACCGGCCAGGCCGCCCACGACGTGCACCGCAACGCCCACCAGGGCAAGGTCGGCGTGCTGTGCCTGGCCCCCGAGGAGGGCATGGGCGTGCGCGACACCGAGACGCGGGCCAAGCACATCGACGCCATCAACCGCTTCCGCCCGCCCGGCACCGCACCGGAGTGAGCGTCATGAGCCACCGGGGCTACCCGAAAGGTGAAGATTCGTTGGAATCCGCTGCATTCACACAGTCCGGCGTCCAGGGCGCCGGCGGCGTCCCCGGAGTCCTCGGCCCTGCCTCCTTCTACCGCGACGGGGGAGCGCGCGCCATCATGCGTGCGGCGAACTTCCCCGACGAACTGCTGCCCTTCCTCCAGATGGAAGGACTCGCCGCGATGGACGCCGTCTGCCGGCACGAGTGCGACAGCCTGGTCGAACTCGGCTGCTACGACGGCCGCGCCCTGGAAGTGGCCCGGGCGGCCGGCGTCCGCTACCTGGGGGTGGACGTGAACCCGGGCGCGATCGACTCGCTGAACCGCCGCATCGGGGACGAGGGCCTGGGCGACCGGGCCCGCGCCGTACTCGGCGACGCCCTGCACTGCCAGGAGTGGTCCTCCGAGGTGACCGGTGAGCGTCCGCTGCACCTGCTGCCGTTCAACCTGGTGGGCAACTTCACCGAGCCCGAGAAGGTCCTCGCGGGCGTCGGCGGCCTCGGCGGCCTCGCCCTGATCTCGGTGTTCAACGAGGAACCGTGGACCACCGAGGTGCGCCGCGCGTACTACACCGCCTGCGGCATCGGCATCGTGGAGGAGGTCCCCGGACCGTACGGAGGCGTCCTGTTCCGCGGCGACCAGGGCTTTCGCTCCCAGTCGTTCAGCAGCCGCGGCGTGGCGGACCTGCTGAGCGCCACCGGTGCCGCCACCGTGCGCGAGAGGACCCACAGACTCGGACGCTGCATCACCGTGCGCCTCACCTGAGGCGAGGCCCTGAAAGGATCTGCGCCCCGACGCGCCTCGACGTGCTGGGGAGGGCGGGCGGGACCCCGGCAGGACACATGTACCGGGCCCTGCCCGCGGCACCATTCGGCCGGATGTCCGGCCGAATGCGGTGCACGCGGGGTGCACCGCCCCTTACCGTGGGGGACGCCGTGCCCGCCGGCACGGCCCGCAAGCACGGACACGGCCGCGCCCCGGCGCGCCCACGACGGAAACAGGAAGCGATCCCGTGACGAACAGCCAGCAGCTCAAGCCCGAGACCGGCGCCGACAGCTTCTTCGCGACCGACATCCGGGTCGGCCGCGTCCTGTCGGTGGAGGAGTTCCCCGAGGCCCGCAAGCCCGCCTACAAGATCAAGGTGGACTTCGGCCCGGCGGGAGTGCTGCAGACCAGCGCCCAGGTCACCAACTACCCGGCCGAGGACCTCAAGGACCGCCTGGTGGTGGGCGTCATCAACCTGGGCAGGAAGCGCATCGCGGGATTCACCAGCGAGTTCCTGATCCTGGGCTCCTACGACGCCGAGGGCGCCGTGCACCTGCTGTCGCCCGAGCCCCAGGCGTCCCCCGGCGACATCGTCGGCTGACGCACCCCTCCTCACGAAAGGAGCGCCGCGCCCCGTGCACGGCCTTGACGACGGCACCTGGATCCGCCGCTTCCATCCCCGGCCCGACAGCGGTGTCCGACTGGTCTGCCTGCCGCACGCGGGAGGCTCGGCAAGCTTCTTCTTCCCGCTCTCGCGGGCCATGCCGCCCTTCGTGGAGGTCCTGGCCGTCCAGTACCCGGGCCGGCAGGAGCGCCGCGGCGAACCCGCCGTGGACAGCGTCCCCGAACTCGCCGACCGCGTGTTCGCGGCACTGGCGCCCTGGGCGGACCGGCCACTGGCCCTCTTCGGGCACAGCCTGGGCGGCATGGTCGCGTTCGAGGTGGCACGCCGCTTCGAGCGGGAACCGGGCACGGCCGCGGCACTCCTGTTCGCCTCCGCGTGCCGCGCCCCTTCGGTGCCGCGGCACGCGGAGAAGGGGTGGGTGCACCTGAAGGACGACGCCGGCCTCGTCGAGGAGCTGGTGTCCCTCGGCGGGACCGACCCCAGCCTCTTCGCCGACGACGAGTTCCTCTCCATGGTGCTGCCCACCGTCCGGGCCGACTACCGCGCCGCCGAGCGGTACGTCTGCGAGCCGGGCGAGCCGCTGCGCTGCCCCGTCGTCGCCCTCACCGGCGACAGCGACCCCAGGGTGGGCGACGCCGACGTGAAGGCGTGGGAGGAGGCGACGGAGGACTCCTTCGACCTGCTGTCCTTCCCCGGCGGCCACTTCTACCTCAACGGCCGCCACCGGGAGGTGGCGCGGGCCGTCTCGGAACGTCTGCGCGCCTGCGCCGGCGAACCCCCGCCGCCGGGCGGGTGACCGGCACGGGCGAGGCCGGTCACCCCGCGCCGGCCTCCCCCTCGGCCTCCTGCTCCGCCTCCCGTTCCGCCTCGGCCTCCCCGGTCTCCGCCGCGTCGGCGTCGGCCTTCGTACGGTGCACCGCGCCGTGCGGGTGCTCGGGCGGGGCGTAGAGGGAGTACAGCTTCAGCGGCTCCTCGCCGGTGTTGACCACGTTGTGCCAGGTCCCCGCCGGGATGAGGACCACCCAGTCGTCGACGACCTCCCGGTCGAAGGACATCCGGTCCCTCTCCGGCCCCATCAGCACCCGGCCCCGCCCGGCCTCCACCCGCAGGAACTGGTCGCGGTCAATGTGCATCTCCAGGCCGATCTCGCCGCCCGGCTCGATGCTCATCACCGTCAGCTGGAGGTTGGTGCCGGTCCACAGGGTGGTGCGGAAGCGGTCGTTGGTCAGGGTCGCCTGCTCGATGTCCAGCGCGTGGGGGCGCGGCCCGTGGTCCCTGAACGCCTCGGAGCTCATGGGAGGTACTCCTTTTCCGTCGCGTACCGGCATTATCGGCGGCGACCGGCGCCGGGACGGGGACCGCCGTTCCGGCGCGCGTACGGCGGCGGCGCGGACGCGTACCCGGACACGCACCCGGGCCGTCAGGCCATCAGCTCCTTGAGCTCGCCGGTCTCCAGCACGATCCCCACCGGGTCCGGCAGCCGCAGCTCCTCGCCGAGGCCGGCCGTGGTGTGAACGTCCCGGTAGCGGCCCTTCTCCGGGTTGGAGTGCACGACCAGCTCATGGCGCTCGCGGTCCACCAGCAGATACACCGGGATACCGGCCGCCGCGTACCCGTCGGGCTTCTCGGTACGGTCCCTGCCGGGCCGGGTGGAGGTGACCTCCACGGCCATCAGCACACCGGCGGGGTCCGACCACTCGCCACGCCCGGCGAAGTACATCTCCGGGGCCAGCACCCCGTCCGGCCGGGCCCGGCCACTTCCGTACTCCTCCACGATGAGCCCCTGCTCCGGATACAGATACAGCTCGGGCCGCTGCACCATGCACCGCTTGAGCAGCCACCTGATGATCTCTCCGTGATCCCCATCCGGCACCGGCTTGACCCTCAGCTCTCCACGTACGAATTCCAGCTTCACCGTCTGCGGGGCGGCGGCTTCGAGCTGCTCGAACTCCTCGACGCTCATCTGCGCGGAGCCGTTCGTCTGTGCGGACCGATCGATGGCCATGGTCATCACGGATCTCCTTCCGATCTCCACCGTAGCGGCGGCGCCCGCCCCGTGCGCACGGTAACGACAGACGCGCGGGGCAGACGGCGCGGAGGGCCGAGTGTCAGCCGAAGGAGTGAAAAGGAGTGAAGGGGAAGCCCGGCACGAGGACGGCAGCGAAGACCGGCGAAGACTGCCCGGATCCGGTAGTGATCCCGGCGGCGCGCGGCGGCGATGATCCTTCCACCGACGGCACGAACCACGGAGGTACGCCCCATGAGACCGACCCGCGCCACGCTGCTCGTCGCGGCCGCCGCCCTGACACCGGCCCTGCTCCTCACCGGCCCGGCCTTAGCGGCCGGCCCCGCGGCCGCACCGGCGACCGCGACGGCCACGACGGCCGCGTCCGACAAGCCGGTGGACGAGATGTCGGAGGAGGAGCTCCGCTTCGCGATCCTGCGGATCCTGGCGGACGAGGACTCCGGCCGAGGAGTCGTCCGGGAGGCCAACGAGGCCCTCGACGGCACCGTGGAGGACATGCGGGAGTTCCTGAAGACCGGCTACCGCCTCGCACAGGCCGAGGACGACCGCGTCGCCGTCGCCCGCATCCTGCACCAAGCACAACAGAACGGCGACAAAGCCGTCATCCGCGAAATCAACGAAACCCTCGACGACGGCAGCCCCGAAGCCCTCCGCGCCTTCCTGGAAACCGGCTACCGCCTCGCACAGGCCGAAGACGACCGCGTCGCCGTCGCCCGCATCCTGGCGGACCCGACCATCAGCGACGCGCTGCGCGAGGCCGCCGAGGAGGTCATCGACGGCACCCCGGAGGAGCTGCGGTACTTCCTGGAGACCGGGCGGTACGAGGTGGACGCCTGAGCCCGCACCCCGGCCCGCACCGTACCTGACGGGCCGCCCCCGCCTCCGCGTTCCCGAGCGGGGGCGGGGACGGGGACGGGCGCGGAGCACGGCCGGCCGTCAGCGCCTCTCCATCCCGCTCGCCGTCGGTAGCGGCCCCCGGCCGGACACGGGTGCGTCGTCGTCGAGGACGGTGACGGGCAGCCCGCCGGGAACGGTCGGCACGATCCCCGCGGAACCGGCCACGGCACCGAGGCCGAGCACATTCGCGGCGGCGAGGACGGCTCCGGCCACGATGCCGTCCGGCTCCGGCAGGCGGGGAGCACGGGGAGCTGAGGGGCCCCGAAGATCCCGGACAGGGACCCAATAGGGTTGTCCTGTAGGGAATCGAGGGAAGAAGCACGTGGCACGTCCAAGTCCGTACTCGCCAGAGTTCCGTGAAGAAGCGGTCCAGCTGGCGCTGAAATCCAGCAAGCCCATCGCACATGTGGCCCGGGAACTCGAGATGAACCCGGAGACGCTGCGCACCTGGGTGCGCCAGCACGAGCGCGAGAACGGACGGCAGGATGGCCCGCTGCCGGTGGACGACCGGGCCCGACTGAAGGAACTCGAACGCCGTAACCGTGAGCTGGAGATGGAAGTCGCCTTCCTGAAAAAAGCCGCAGCGTACTTCGCGAAGGATCCCCGGTAGCGAGCAAGTACGAGTTCATCGAAACGATGCGACTCGGAAACGCGGAGTACGCCTACTCCGTCGAGTTCATGTGCAGACAACTCGGCATATCCACCTCCGGCTACTACGACTGGCGAAACCGGCCCGATTCCGCGACCGCCCAGCGGCGCGAGGAACTGCGGCTCCTCATTACCAAAGCGTTCGAGATGTCCGACGGCACCTACGGCTACCGGCGCGTCCGTGCCCAGCTGCTGCGCTGGGGCGTCGCCGCCAGCCCGGAACTGGTCCGCCGGCTGATGCGGGAGTCGGGCCTGGTGCCCTGCCAACCGAGGCCGAAGCGGTGGGCGCTGACCCGGACGGCGCCGGGCCCGGTGCCGAACCTCGTCGGGCGCGACTTCACCGCCGACGCGCCCGGAGAAAAACTCGTCGGCGACATCACCTACATTCCGACCGGTGAGGGGTGGCTCTATCTGGCGACCGTCATCGACTGCTGCACCAAAGAGATCATCGGCTACGCCATGGACAACCACTACCAGACACCGCTGATATCCCGGGCGATCCGGAACGCGGCCCGCAACAGGAAGCTCGCAAAGGGCGCGATATTTCACTCCGACCGCGGCAGCAACTACATGTCGGCCGAGTACGGGAAGGTCCTCGGGAGACTCGGGTTGCGGCGCTCGGCCGGCCGGACCGGAATCTGTTTTGACAACGCCATGGCCGAATCGTTCTTCGGCGCCCTGAAGAACGAACGTGTGTCACGCGTGACGTATCACACCCGAGCGGAGGCCCGGCAGGACATTATTCGGTATATCGAGTTCTGGTATAATCGCAAGCGTCTTCACTCGGCGATCGGTTATCGCCCGCCACGAGAAGCACGCGCCGAGCATGAACGACTCCGCCTCGCCGCATGAAATAACCGGCTAAATTACCTGTCCGGAAAACGCGAGGCCCCTCAGCCATCGCGTGCCTCGCGTGGCCGGAGGCATAGCAGTGAACTCCACAACCCAGGCGGTGCCCGGCCGGCCGCAGTCGCTGTACTCCGGAGCCGCCGGCCTCACCCTTTTACATGCGGTCAGAGAGCGTGTCGGCGTGGGTGACACAGAAGCGATGCGGGCGTGCGCCGAGTCCATGTTCCGTATGCCGATCATGGCGGGCCCCGAGGGATTCGGCCTGTACGAGGGTGCCCCAGCAGTCGCCTACGTCCTCACTTTCACGGACACCCCCTCCGCCGGGCGGCTCCTGTCTGTCCTCGATGGTCATGTACGGCGCATCACGGCCTCGCGACTGGAAGGCGCCCGCGCCCGGTTGGAAAGCGGGCGGACCGCGAAGACCGCCGAGTTCGACCTGATCAGCGGGCTGACCGGGTTGGGCGTCTACCACTTGCGTCAAGGCAACGCCGCCGAGCTGTACGGCATCCTGTCCTACCTCGTTCAGCTCTGCGAACCCATCACCATCGGCGGGCGGAGGCTACCCGGCTGGTGGAGCATCGGCGAAGCGGGGACTGCGTGGCCGGCCGACGGGCACGGCAACTTCGGCCTCGCCCACGGCATCACCGGGCCCCTCGCGCTGCTCTCTACCTCCACTCTGCACGGGTACACCGTGGCCGGCCAGAAACGTGCCATTACTCGCATCGGCCAGTGGATGGACGACTGGAAGAGCGGCAATGGGTACTCCGCCCGCTGGCCGGAGTGGATCGACCTGCGGGAGCAGCGGCACGGCAGCACCGGGCGCACGGGCCCGAAGCGACCGTCGTGGTGTTACGGCACCCCGGGGATCGCCCGTGCGCTGCAGCTCGCCGGGCGCGCTCTCGGCGACACCGTGCTTCGGAAGCAGGCCGAACAGGCACTCGCCGGATGCCTGCTGGACCCGCAGCAGCTCTCCCTGCTCACCGATGCCTCCCTGTGCCACGGGTGGTCCGGGCTCATACAGGCCGCCCGGCGTGCCGCCGAGGACGAGCAGGACGGGCAGCTCCCCGTCCTGCTCCCGAGGCTACGGTCCGGGCTCACCACGTACCTGAAGGAGCATGGGCCGCCGGCCCGCCCCACGCTCATGGAAGGTACCGCCGGGCTGGATCTGATCCAGCTCGAAGACCTCAAGTGCACTACACAAGAGACACGCTGGGACCTCTGCCTGCTGTTGAGCGGCTGATCCGATTCACCACCGATTCACACCTCCACGATGTAACCAGGCTCTGCCCGCGCTCCGCCCAGAACGAGCCGGGTCTCCCGGAAGGACATGTATGACCAAGCACAGCATTCCGCATGAACTACGCAATCATCTGGTCGACCAGATCGTGAAGGCCAGTCCCCCCGGCCTCTACGACACTCGCGTCGAGGAGGCGATGCGCGCGGTTCCCCGGCACGACTTCATTCCCCGGGCATCCCTGGAACTGGCCTACGCCAACCAGGCCGTAACGATCAAGGACAATCCCGACCCCGACGCCCTGCCCCTCAGCTGCGCATCACAGCCCGACGTGGTGTTCTTCATGCTCGCCCAGCTGGGCATCCAGCCGGGCGACAACATTCTGGAGGCCGGCGCGGGCACCGGCTACAACGCCGCGCTCATGCGATACCTCACCGGCCCGGCCGGGAGTGTCACCACCCTGGACTACCACGAGGACGTCGCCGCCCATGCCCGGCAGCGACTCGACGCGACCGGATTCGGCGACGTGCGGGTCCTCACCCGGGACGGCGCCCTCGGGGCCCCCGAATACGCGCCGTACGACCGGCTCATCGCCACCGTAGGCGTCTGGGACCTACCCGCATCCTGGTGGGAACAACTGGCCGTCGGTGGCCGCATGGTACTTCCGCTGCGCTGGCGCGGTCTGACCCGCAGCGTCGGCTTCGTCCGCGAAACCGACCGCCTGCGTTCGGAGTCCCTGGCCACCTGCGGCTTCCTGCCCATGATCGGCCAGGACGGCGAACGCGAGGGCTATGTGGACGAGTCCCGCCTGGTCAAGCTGTACTGGGACGCCGACCAGCCCATCCACCCGCTCAGCCTGCGTAGAAGCCTGGCCGAGGCGGAGGAACACCTCCTGTGGACCGATGTCGTGGTCGCACCGGAGGAACCGCTCGACGGAATCTGGCTCCGTCTCAGCGCTCTGGACCCGGCGACCTGCCGCATCACAGTCCGCCCCGAAGCATTCACCGGCACCGCCGGACTGCACCGCCCGGCCGTCCCCGCGCTGAGCCCCGCCCTCGTCGAAGGTGATTCCCTGGCGTATCTGGTTCTCGAACCGGTCGATGTGCGGAGCGGCAAGCGGTACCGGCTGGGCGCTGCCGGGTACGGACCGGCCGGTCAGGGACTGGCCGAGCGGCTGAGCGTGCAGCTGCGCGCCTGGGGCAACGACCGCACCCTACTGCCGTCGATCGCCGCCTACCCGTCAGGAACTCCGACCGGGAATCCGACCGACGGGCAGATCATCGACAAGCCGTCCGTCCGCCTGGTCATCGCCTACTGACTCTCCCCTACGCCTGGCGCGGCAGTCGACACAACGGATACGTCGACTGCCGTGCCAGGCGTAGGGGGGCGGGGGCTGCGGCGGGCCGGAGCGGTAGGCGGCAGACGAGCCGTGCTGTACGCCGGGTTCTGTCTCCGGTGGGCCTCGCGGCCCGCCGGGAGGCGGCCATCCATCTGGGACCGGTGTCGCCACCGGCCTCGTGCGGTCTACCCGCGGACTCGGGCGGGCCGCCCTCGGACATCCGCGCAGGGCCGCCGTCCCAGTAGGGCGACGGCCCCTCTTGACCTTGCTCCGGGTGGGGTTTACCGAGCCGCCCAGGTCACCCTGGGCGCTGGTGGTCTCTTACACCACCGTTTCACCCTTACCGGGGGCGGTGAGGCCCCCGGCGGTCTGTTTTCTGTGGCACTTTCCCGCGGGTCACCCCGGGTGGGCGTTACCCACCACCCTGCCCTGTGGAGCCCGGACGTTCCTCGACGTTCACCCCGTAAGGGATTCCGCCGCGACCGCCCGCACGACTCGTCTGCCGTACCGCCCATGCTATCCCGCCGCCGTACGCGGCGCGGACCGCGCCTTGACCATGCCGCGACGTCAAGGTGTTCACTCACGCCATGAGGATCGGCGAGCTGGCCGCGCTGGCGGGCGTCACCACCCGCACCGTGCGGCACTACCACCATCTGGGGCTGCTGCCCGAGCCCGCGCGGCGGGCGAACGGCTACCGGGAGTACGGGCTGCGCGACGCGGTCGCGCTGGCGCGGGTGCGGCGGCTGACCGGGCTGGGGCTGAGTCTGGAGGAGGTGCGCGACGTCCTGGCCGCGCGGGGTTCGGACGCGGGGCGCGAGCTGCACGAGGTGCTGACCGAGCTGGACGCGGACCTGGCCCGGCAGGAGGAGGCGCTGCGCGGGCGGCGGGCCCGGGTGCGGGAGCTGCTGGAGCTGGCCGAACGCGGGGAGCTGCCCGCCGAGGGGCCGGTCTCCTCCGAACTGGCCGCGCTGTTCGGGGAGATGGCCCGCGCCGGGGCCCGGCTGCCGGGGCCGGAGCCGGCGATGGCGGCGAAGGAGCGGGAGCTGCTGGCCCTGCTGGAGACGGCCGCGCCCGCGCGGGCCGGCCGGGAGGTGGTCGCGGCGCTCGGCGTCGCGGGCGCCGACCCGGCGGCGATGGACCGGATGTACCGGGTGTACGCCCTGCTGGACGAGTTGGTGGAGGCGGACGTGGACGATCCGCGGGTGGCGCGGGCGGCCCGGGCGGTGGCGGAGTGCGTGCCGGACGAGGTGCTGGAGGCGGTCGGGGGCGTTCCCGAGGGGCTTCCGTACGGCGGGCACGGCGAGGGGGCGGACGGCGGTTTCGCCGGGGAGGTGTTCGCCGACCTCGCCCCGGCCCAGGCCGAGGCGGTGCGGCAGGCGATGCGGCTGCTGGTGGAGCGTGCCCGGTGAGCCGGGGGCGTACGGCGGGCCGGGGGCGTACGGCCGTGCTGCGGTGGGGCGCGCTGGCGGTGGTCACGGCCGAGGTCGCGCTGGTGGTGTGCCTGGTGGCGGGGGTGCGGGTGCCGTGGCCGGTGCTCGTGGCGGCGGAGGCGGCGGTCGCGGGTGTGGTGGCGGCCGAGGCGGTGGTGCTGGTGCGCGCCTGGCGGGCGGCGCGGCGGCGGGGGCTGGGCGGCCGGGCGGCGGCGGGCGAGGCCGTACGGGCGGCCGCGGTGGCTGTACCGGTGCCGGTGCGGCGGCTGCTGGTGCACGAGGCGCGGGTGATGGCGAGCCTGGTGCGGTGGGTGGCCCGGCGTCCGCACGGGGTGGGGCCGGGGGACGCGCCGGTCGCGTACGCGGGCGGGCAGGCCGCGCTGGTGTACGGGCTGCTGTTCGTGATCGTGGTGGAGACGGCCGTGCTGGCGGTGCTGCTGGCCCGGTGGCCGGTGGCGCACGCGGTGGTGCTGGTGCTGGACGCGTGGAGCGTGCTGCTGGTGCTGGGCTTCCACGCCGCCTGTGCGGTGCGTCCGCATGTGGTGGGCGCGGACGGCTCGCTGCGGGTGCGCCACGGCGCGCTGGTGGACGTGGCGGTGCCCGCGGAGTCGGTGGCCGCCGTCCGCGTCGAGCGCCGTTTCCCCTCGGGACGCCTGGTGGAGGTCGCCGACGGGGTGCTGGATCTGGCCGTGGGCGGGCAGACCACGGTGACGGTGGAGCTGGCCGCGCCGGTGGAGGTCGTCCGTCCGCTCGGGGGCCGGGAGCGGGCGCGGGTGCTGCGGCTGTACGCCGAGGACCCGCGGGCGGCGGTGGCCGCGCTGCGGGCGGGGACGGGGGCGGAGGCGGGGACGGGGAGGGGGCTTCGGTAGGCGCCCAGGGCCGGGCGGGCCGGCGGCGGCCCCGGCCCGGCCGGCCGTCGCGCCGGGTGCGTCACACCGACCGTGTCTCGCCGCTGCGGTCGGCGTAGGCGTCGAGGAGGCGTCCCTCCAGCGCCGCCAGGACGCGGCCGTTCAGGTCGTGCACCTGCGCGGCGTCCGCCGGGCCGACGGAGGAGTCCATGGTGTCCATGATCAGTTCCGCCGCCCGCCGGACCTCGGCCGCGTCCGCCCCGCCGCCTTCCCCGCCCTCCCGGTGCACCGCCGCGGCCAGGTCGCGGAGCATGCGCAGCAGGGCGGCGAGCACGGAGGGTTCGCCCGAGGAGTAGCGCCTGAGCTGTCCGCAGGCCAGGTCGAGGTAGTAGCGCAGGTCCCGGTCCGGCACGACCACCCGCACGATGCCGTCCTCGTCCTCGTGCGGGATGTCCCCCAGCCGGCGGCTTGCGAGCCGTACCAGCAGGTCGGCCATGTGGCCGACGGCGGTGCACGCGGTGACGGGGTCGTTGATCCCCGGGGACATCGCCTTGACCGCGATGTCCTCGAGCTGTCGGAAGCCGAAGGCGACGTCCTGGTCGGGGGTCCGCTCGAAGCCGGTCTCCAGAGCGTCTTCGATCTCCTCGGCGGTGCCGTCGGCCCCGGGGGCGGGTGTCCCGTCGGCGGGGTCGCGGGGCCACACCACCGCGACCGGGTTCCCCGCCACGATCAGGTCGCCGGGGCGGACACCGATCCGGACGAAGGTGTCGCCGCGGCGCGCGCACGCCACCAGCGCCCGTGCGTCGGTCAGCCGCAGGAAGCCGCTGCGGCGGGCGCGTACCACCGCGCCGCGTGCCGGTTCCGGATCCGGGACGTGCGCGGAGGGGGCGTCGCGGGCGGGATGGCGCCTGCGGATCGCGTCGCTGGTCTCCCGGTGGGTGTCGAGCATCATGGAGTCCACCCGCAGTCTGCGGATGATGTGGTTGAGGAAACCGAGCACCGCCGCCAGGGACGCGACGCCGAGCACGGAGGCGAGGAAGAGGGACACCACCGGCAGCGCCTCCCCCGACCTCATGAAGGACAGGGTGGCCAGCGCGAACACCAGGGTCGTGAGCAGCACCGTCAGGACGGCCTTGAGCACCGGGTCGTGGGCGTAGCGCCGCAGCAGCCGGGGGGAGAACTGCTGGGAGGCCAGTTGCAGCGTCACCACGGTGACACTGAGGGACAAGGTCGCCACGGTGACCGACGAGGTGGTCACCACCTGGAGCATCGAGGAGGCCGACTCGTGACCGCCCGGCCAGAGGTTGGCCGGGCCGGTTCCGCGCCGGGGCCGGAACTGCTCCAGGAGGATCGCGGCGGCCAGGGCGACGGCGCCTCCGGCGGTCGGCCACACCCACAGCGGTGGGCGGGAGGACGCCGCGCGGGCCTTCCGGTCGTGCTGGAAAGGGTTCACGCCGCACCGGGTACCGCAGCGGCCGGATCCGATGCCCCGGCCGGGCGGCGGGGTGACGGGGTGGCGGGGCGACCGGGTGAGCGGGGCGCATACGCTGCTGTGGGCGTCGGCGCGGAGGAACGCGACCCGGCGCGTGTACCGCCTGTGAGGAGAACCACCGTGCTCGTACTGCTGCCGCCGTCCGAGGGGAAGGCCGCCGGGGCGTCCGGTCCCGCGCTCGATCCGGGGGCGCTGTCGCTGCCGGGGCTGACGGCCGCGCGGGAGGCGGTGCTGGCGGAGCTGGTGGAACTGTGCTCGGCCGACGAGGACAAGGCGCGCGAGGTGCTGGGGCTGAGCGAGGGCCTGCGCGGCGAGGTGGCGAGGAACGCCGGACTGCGGACGGCCCCGACGCGTCCCGCCGGCGAGGTCTACACCGGTGTGCTCTACGACGCGCTGGGCCTGGCCACGCTGGACGCGGCGGCGCGGGAGCGTGCCGAGCGGTGGCTTCTGGTGTTCTCCGGGCTGTGGGGCGCGGTACGGATCGGCGACCCGATCCCGCCCTACCGCTGCTCGGGCGGGGTGCGGCTGCCGGGGCTGGGCCCGCTGGGCCGGTACTGGCGTGGGCCGCTGGAGTCGGTGCTGCCCGAGGCGGCGGGCGAGGGGCTGGTACTGGACCTGCGGTCGGCGGCGTACGGGGCGATGTGGAAGCCGAAGGGCGCTCTGGCCGGGCGGACGGCGACGGTGCGGGTCCTTCAGTCCAGGATCGTCGGCGGTGTGGAGAAGCGGTCGGTGGTCAGCCACTTCAACAAGGCCACCAAGGGGCGGATGGTGCGTGCGTTGCTGCGCGAGGGCGTCGAGCCGGGCGGCCCGGCGGAGCTGGCCGAGGCGCTGCGCGGCCTGGGGTACGCGGTGGAGGTGGAGCCTCCGGCGAAGGGCGGGACGCCGTGGCGGCTGGACGTGGTGGTCACCGAGCTCTGACCGGGCTCCGGACTCCGGACTCCACTCCGTTGCGCGGTGCGCAACGGGCGTTGCGGTGTATGAGCGGGGTGGGCAGGATGGCCGCCATGACAGACGCGCCCGCACCGCCCGTACCGTCCGCGCCCCTGCCCTCCGTGCTCGCCCTGGGCCCCGTACTGCCGGTCGTCGTCCTCGACGGCGGGGCCGATCCGGCCGAGGCGGTGCCCCTGGCGCGGGCGCTGGTGGCGGGCGGACTGCGGGGGGTCGAGATCACGCTGCGGACGGCAGACGCCCTGGAGGCGGTGCGCCGGGTCGCGGCGGAGGTGCCGCGGGCCGTGGTCGGCGCGGGCACGGTGCTCACCGCGCGGCAGGCGGTGGCGGCCCGGGACGCCGGCGCCCGCTTCCTGGTCAGCCCCGGCTGGACGGACCGGCTTCTGACGGCGGCGCGGGAGGCGGGCCTGCCGCTGCTGCCGGGGGTCTCGACCGCCTCGGAGGTCATGGCGCTGCTGGAGCGCGGGGTGGAGGAGATGAAGTTCTTCCCGGCCCGGGCGGCGGGCGGACCGGCGTATCTTCAGGCACTGGCCTCGCCGCTGCCCCGGGCCCGGTTCTGCCCGACGGGCGGCATCGGGCAGGGTTCGGCGGCGGACTATCTGGCCCTGCCCAACGTGCCCTGTGTGGGCGGCAGTTGGATGCTGCCGCCGGAGGCGGTGCGGGCGCGGGACTGGGGCCGGATCGAGCGCCTGGCCCGCGAGGCGGCCCGGCTGGGCGCGGGCGCGGGTACGGGCGTCCCCGCGAGCGCCGACGCGGACGGTACGGGCGACGCGCGCGGCGGGGACGTCAGCGCAGGTGGCCGGTGTCGTTGAGCAGCCGCAGCGAGGCGTTGCCGTCCGCGTAGTACGCCACCGCCGACAGCGAGGCCGCCGACAGCTCCATGCGGAACAGCGCCTCGGGCGGTGCGCCCAGGGCCGTGCACGCCAGCACCTTGACCGGTGTGACATGGGTGACCAGCAGCACCGTGCGGCCGGCGTGGCGGGCCAGGATCCGGTCGCGGGCGGCCTCGACCCGGCGGATGACGGAGGCGAAGGACTCCCCGCCGGTGGGCGCGGCCTCGGGCGAGGCCAGCCAGGCGTCCAGATCCTCCGGGTACCGCTCGCGCACCTCGGCGAAGGTCAGCCCCTCCCAGGCGCCGAAGTCGGCCTCGCGCAGGTCGTGTTCGACCTCGACTCCCAGTCCCAGCCGGTCGGCGACCGCCCGCGCGGTCCGGCGGCAGCGCACCAGCGGCGAGCTGACCACGTGCTGGACGGTGCCGCGCGCCGCGAGGGCCGAGGCGGCGGCCTCGGCCTGGCGCAGCCCGGTCGCCGACAGCTCCGGATCGGTGCCGCCGCTGCCGGAGAACCGCTTGAGGGGGGTGAGCGGGGTCTCGCCGTGGCGCAGCAGGACGAGGGTGGTGGGGGTGCCCATGTCGGCGCCCCAGCCCACCTGCGGGGTGCTCGGCTCCCCCTGTCCGGCGGGCGCGGCCCGGTCCGCGGGGCCCGCGGGCTCCACGGGCAGTTCGTCGGCCGCGGTCAGGGCCGTCGGGTCGTCCGTCCCGGCGCCCCGCACGGCGGCGGCGGATGTCCGGTGGGTCTCCCGTACGGCCTGGCGTACGGCGGCCCGCGCCGCCGCCCGCGCCTCGGCGGAACTCTCGGGGGTGGCCGCCGGGGCCCCGGGGTCCGCGGGGAGGCCGGAGAGGTTGGGGAGGGTGTCGGCGTGGGCGCCGGTGTCGAGTTCGGCGGTGGAGTCGGCCGGCCGCCAGGTCTCACCGCGGCGTCCGGCGTCCATGGCCTCGTTCGCCAGCCGGTCGGCGTGGCTGTTCTCCTCGCGCGGGATCCACTGGTAGGTGACCGACTCCGGCGGGAAGACGGAGGCGGCCTCCAGCGCCAGCGGGCGCATGGCGGGGTGCTTGATCTTCCAGCGGCCCGACATCTGCTCGACGACCAGCTTGGAGTCCATCCGCACCCGCACCAGGGCCTGCGGGTCGAGCGCGTGGGCCGCGCGCAGCCCGGCGATCAGGCCCCGGTACTCGGCGACGTTGTTGGTGGCGGTGCCGATGTACTCGGCCGCCTCCGACAGCGTCCGCCCCGTCCCGGCGTCGCGGACGACCGCGCCGTAGCCGGCCGGGCCGGGGTTACCGCGGGAGCCGCCGTCGGCCTCGACGACGAAGGTCGGGCGGGAGCCCGGGGATTCCGGGGAGCCCGGGGCCTGCTGGGGGCCTGGCATCACAGTCCCGACTCGGGGGTGCGCACCAGGATCCGGCGGCAGTTCTCGCAGCGCACCACCGCGTCGGCCGGGGCCTGGCGGATCTCGCTGAGCTCGGTGATGTTCAGCTCCAGGCGGCAGCCCTCGCAGCGCCGCTGGTAGAGGCGGGCCGCGCCGACGCCGCCCTGCTGCTCGCGCAGCTTGTCGTAGAGCTTGATCAGGTCGGCCGGGACCGAGGCGGCCACGACCTGGCGCTCCTTGGTGACGGTCTCGGTCTCGGCGTCGATCTCCGTCAGCGCCGCGTCGCGCCGCGCCACCGCGTCGTCGATCCGGGCCTGGACGGAGTCGGCCCGCTGCGCCAGCTCGGCCGCGCGCTCCTGGGCGGACTCGCGGCGCTCCATGATCTCCAGTACGACGTCCTCCAGGTCGCTCTGGCGTCGCGAGAGGGAGGTGATCTCGCGCTGGAGGTTCTCCAGATCCTTGGGCGAGGTGACCGCGCCGGAGTCCAGGCGCTGCTGGTCGCGTGCGGCGCGCTTGCGCACCTGGTCGACGTCCTGCTCGGCCTTGGTCTGCTCGCGGGCGGTGTCGCTCTCCTCCGTCCGGGCGGCGACCAGCAGGTCGCGCACCTGGGTGAGGTCGGCGGTCAGTCCCTCGATCTCGGCGTGCTCCGGCAGGTTCCTGCGCCGGTGGGCGAGCTGGCTGAGCCGGACGTCGAGGGCCTGGACGTCGAGGAGGCGGATCTGGTCGGCGGGCTCGGCGTTCAGTTGGGGGCTCCTGTGATGGTGGTGGCGGGGGCGGCGCCCTGGGCGGGGGCGGACGCCGCGTGGACGGTCCAGGGGTCGGTGACCGTGCGGGAGACGTGGACGCGCAGCCCCCAGCCGTGCCGCTCGGACACCGATTCGAGCTGGGCGGCGGCCTGCTCGCACCAGGGCCACTCGGTGGCCCAGTGGGCGGCGTCCACCAGCGCCGGCCCCGTGTGGGGGCCGCCGTGCTGCACGGCCTCGGAGGCCGGGTGGTGGCGCAGGTCGGCGGTGACGTAGGCGTCGACGCCGGCGGCCCGCACCTGGTCGAAGAGGCTGTCGCCGGAGCCGCCGCAGACCGCGACGGTGCCGACCGGCCGGTCAGGGTCGCCGGCGGCCCGCACCCCCTGCGCGGTGGCGGGCAGCCGGGCGGCCACCCGCTCGGCGAAGCGGGCCAGCGGCTCGGGGGCGTCCAGTTCGCAGATCCGGCCCAGGCCCCGCCGTCCGGCCGGGTCGGTGGGGTCGGGCACCAGCGGGCCGGTGATCCGCAGGCCGAGGGCCTCGGCGAGGGCATCGGAGACACCGGGGTCGGCGCGGTCGGCGTTGGTGTGCGCCACGTGGAGGGCGGCGCCGGCCCGGATCAGGTCGTGCACGACCCGGCCCTTGAAGGCGCCGGCGAAGACCGTGGTGGTGCCGCGCAGGTAGAGGGGGTGGTGGGTCAGCAGCAGGTCGGCGCCGAGCTCCACCGCCTCCTCGGCGGTCTCCCGCACCGGGTCGACGGCGACCAGCACCCGGCCGACCTCGGCATCGGGGTCCCCGCAGACCGTTCCGACGGCGTCCCACTGCTCGGCCCGCTCGGGGGGCCACAGTTCGTCGAGTGCGGCGATGACATCGGAGAGTGCAGGCACGGGTGAGAGGTTACCTGCCGTGCGCCCCGGTGTGCGGGGCCGGGCGGAGCACACCGGGCGCCTCCTCTGCCCGCGAAACGGGCCGCCGTCCCCCGTACGTGTGAAGGCCTCCGGCTCGGACCGCCTGGCGGGGAGCGCGAAAACTACCGTCCTCACCGGAGGTGATGGGCTGATGACCATCAGTACCGTCGAGGCCGCCCGGAGCGAGGGCGCGAACGCGGCGCATCCCGGCCTCACGATCGCCGCGGACGGCTCCTACGCGGCCCGGCTCGCGCCGGCCGGGGACGGGCGCGGCCTGATCCCGGAGCGCTGGACGCTGGACGGCCCGGAGCCGTACGCGGTCCCGCTGCCGGGGCCCCGCCCGGAGGGGCCGGACACCGAGGTGCTGCCGCTGCCCGACGGGCGGGTGCTGATCCGCCGCGCGGCCGGCGGTCGGCACCACCTCGCGCTGCTCTACCCCACCGGCCCGGGCACCGGCGAGCTCCCGCTGGGCTCGGTGGACCACGAGCGGCTGCGGCTGCTGCCTCCCGCCCCGCACGGCTCGCCCGGCTCGCCGGTCCACGCGCTCGCGCCCGGCGAGCACGGCGCGACGGTGTGGCTGGTGCACGGCGGCGCCCGCGGCCCGGCGCCGGTCGCCGAGGTGCCCGGCCGCTGCTCGGGCGGCACCTGGCTGGACCGCGAGGGGCGCCTGCTGGCCCTGGACCGCACCGACGCCTCCGGCCGCACCAAGACCGTCGCCGTCGACCTGGGGCGCGGCGGCGAGGTCTTCCCGCTGCTGGAGCTCACCGAGGACAGCGACGACCGGCTGCTGCTGGCCGACCCGGACAGCGGTCTGCTGCTCCTGCGCTCCGACGCGCCGGGCGGGGTGCGGCTGGGCTGGGGCGTGCTCGGCAGCCACCGGCCCGTGCGCTTCCCCGACGCCCTGCGCCCGCCGGGCGTCGCGCTGACCCCGTTCGCCGTCCAGCCCGGCCAGGCCCTCACCCCCGAGGGCTGCGCGGTGGCGCTGCGCGCGGACGGTCCGAACGGGACGTGGGTGGCCGTGTGGCGTCCCTCGCAGCGGCGGCTGCGGCATCTGCCGGCCCCGGTGGGGTGGGTGCGGGGGACGGGTCTGTGGACGGCGGAGGGCGAGCTGCGGCTGCCGTGCGCCGGTGGCCGGGCGGGCCGGACGCAGTGCGGTCTGGCCCGGATCACGCCGTCGCCGGAGCCCGATCCGCCGCCCCGGCGGCGCGCGGAGCGCGCCCCGGAGGGGGGCTCGGCGGAGGACGGCTGCCCGGCGGGGGACGGTCCGGCGGAGGGCGGCGGTCCGCTCGCGGTGCGGACGACGGCCTTCGTCCCGGTGCCGCTCCAGCAGGCGCCACTGGCCCGGAATGATGCGGAGCGAAGATCGTAGAACTACTACGATCTGGTCGGGTACGGAGGAAGAAGCCTCGAATCCACGGAGTATTCCCGCGATGTCCCAGACCCAGACCGAGACGAGCAGCGAGACGAGCGCCGAGACCGGCGAGCACCACGGCCGGCACCGCGGCCCGGCCGCCGTCGGCGAGGAGGCCTCGGTGCCCGTGCGGGGACGCCACCGCCGCCCCGCCCGGCAGGAGCCGCGCCAGGACTGATCCCGCCCCGGCACGTCCTCGTGGGCCCCGGGCGCCGCGGTCCCGCGCGGCACCCGGGGCCTTCTCCGTCCGCCGGACGCGGGGCGCTCCCCGCCCGGACGCGAAGGCGCGTCCCGTCCGCCGCGCCCACCCGCCTCACCGGCCGGGACGCGCGTACGGCAGCATGGTCGGCCGCACCACAGGTCAGGGAGGCCCAGCCCATGGATTCTGCAGCGCGCCCCGCGCCCGAGGTCTTCGCCGCCTTCGAGGCGGCCAAGGGCTTCATGCCCGCCGACGAGGGGATGGCGCTGTACGCGGCCGCCCGCGACGCGGCGCGGCTGGGGCTGCCGCTGCTGGAGATCGGCACGTACTGCGGCCGCTCCACCATCCTGCTGGCCGACGCCGCCCGCCGCGCGGACGGCGACGTGACCGTCCTGACCCTCGACCACCACCGGGGCAGCGAGGAGCAGCAGCCGGGCTGGGAGTACCACGACCCCTCCCTGGTGGATCGTGAGGTGGGGCTGATGGACACCCTGCCCTCCTTCCGACGCACCCTGCACGCCGCCGGACTGGAGGAGTACGTCGTCGCGCTCGTCGGACGCTCGCCGCGGGCGGCGTCGGTGTGGGGCGGCCGGCTCGGCCTGGTCTTCGTCGACGGCGGGCACACCGACGAGCACGCGAGCGCCGACTACGAGGGCTGGGTCCCGCACCTGGCCGAGGGCGGACTGCTGGTCATCCACGACGTCTTCCCGGATCCGGCCGACGGCGGTCAGGCGCCCCACCGCATCCACCGCCGCGCGCTGGAGTCCGGCGCGTTCGCCGAGGAGCACGCCCTCCGCTCGCTGCGCGTTCTGCGGCGTACCGGTCCGGGCCTGTAGGACACGGCGCTACGATCCGATCATGTCCCTCGGCCGACGGCTGTCCACTCCTGCCGTGATCCTCGCGATCGTGCTGTCCGTCATCCTGGCGGGCCTGCTGGTGTGGCGGTCGGCGCGGGACACGGACGCCGGCGGGGCGCCGGGCGCCCCCGCGGCCTCCAGGGCACCCTCCTCCGGCTCCTCCGGGGAGCCGCGGGAGAGCGGGAAGCCGGACGGGGAGGGAAACCCCCTGGACGGCACCGTGGTGGTGCTCGATCCCGGGCACAACCCGGACAACCGCGAGCACACCCGCGAGATCGCGCGCCGGGTGGACGCCGGCACGCACCGCAAGGAGTGCGACACCACCGGCACGGCCACCGACTCCGGCTACGCGGAGGCGTCCTTCACCCTCGACGTCGCCCGCCGCGCCCGCACCCTCCTCGAAGGGCTGGGCGCGGAGGTGGAGTTCACCCACGACGGCGACCGCCCCTACGGGCCGTGCGTGGACGAGCGCGCCCGGGCCGGGAACGAGGCGGGGGCCGACGCGGTGGTCTCGGTGCACGCCGACGGATCGGGCGGGGGCGACCGGGGTTTCCACGTCATCCTCCCGGCGCGGGTGACCGAGGGCTCCGCCGACACCCGGCGGATCACCGGCCCCTCACGCCGGCTGGGCGAACACCTCGTCCGGGCCTTCGCCGGGGCCACGGGCTCCTCGCCCGCCGACTACCTGGGGGGTTCGGTGGCCGAGACCGGCCTGACCGTCCGCGACGACCTGGGCGGGCTGAACCTCTCCCGGGTGCCCAAGGTCTTCCTGGAGTGCGGCAACATGCGCGATCCGCGGGAGGCCCGGCGGCTGTCCGACCCCGAGTGGCGGCAGCGTGCGGCCCGCGGCATCGCCGAGGGCGTCGAGGCCTTTCTGCTCGACGGGCGCGACGGGGCGCGAAGCGGCGCCGGGGACGGTGCGTGAAGCGGCGCGCGAACCGGTGGGCCGAGCCGGCGGGACGGGCCGGGACCGGGCGGGAGAACCCGCCGGACTCCGCGGAGCGTCCTTCCGTACGATAGGGCCCGCCCCCGTCTGACCAGACCATGACGAAACCGATTAAGGATCTTACGTGAACATCCGCTCGCTCACCCGAAGCGATGGCGCGGTTGTCGGAGCAGCGGTCCTGCTGTTCATCGCCTCGTTCCTCGCCTTCTTCAAGGCCGACGACTGCACCGAGAACTGCACGGTCAGCAGCTGGGAGCCCGCACTCTTCCCGCTGCTGCCGACCGTGACGCTCGCCGCGCTGATCGCGGCCGCCCTGCTCGTCCTCGGGCGGATCCTGCCCGGCGAGCGCAAGGTGGCGGGGCTCGGCCTCGACCAGTGGGGCACCGCGCTGGCGGTCTTCGTCGGCTGGGCGGCACTGTGGTCGATGTTCGCCACCATCGCGCCGGACCCGGAGGACCAGAACCTCAACCGCGGCATCGACCTGGGCGTGGGCGCCTGGCTGACCCTCATCGGCGGCCTGCTCATGGCGGCCTTCGCCGTCCTGGGCAACACCGTGGGCGCGCTGAAGGCCCCGCTGCTGCCGGCCCCCTCCCCACAGGCCCCGAACCCCTACGGTCCGGGCCCGCAGGCCGGCGGCTACGGCTACCCCGGCGCCCAGCCCGGTCAGCCCGGCCAGCCGATGCAGGGGCAGCCGCAGGGCGGTTACGGCTACCCGGGCGGCCCGCAGCCGGGTCAGCCCGGCCAGCCGATGCAGGGGCAGCCGGCACAGGGTCAGCCGATGCAGGGCCAGCCGCAGCAGAGTCAGCCGCAGCAGCCGTACGGCGGGGGCCAGCCGGCGCCGCAGCAGCAGGCGGCCCCGGCGGGCGGCGGCGCTCCGGCCGACCCGAACTTCCAGCCGTTCTGGTTCGCCGTCCCGGTCGCCCGGCCGCTGTACGGCGAGGACGGCTCCCCCGCCCCGGTCGCCGAACTGGCCCCGGGCACCTGGTACCTGGCGGTGGAGCAGCGCGGCCAGGCGCTGGTGGCGCAGACGCAGGACGGCCGCCGGGGCGTTCTGCAGGACACCTCCGGCATCCAGCGCGGCTGACTGGCTGACTCCCCCGCCCGGACACGCGGCGGACATCCGAGCAGACACGCGGCAGGCCCCGCCCGGTACGGCGGGGCCTGCCGCATACGTGCGGCGGGAGGCGGTGCGGCTTCCGCCGGGCCGGATCCGGCTCAGCAGCAGTCCGGCTCCAGCCCGGCCGGCAGCCCCTCGCCGCCGAAGACCGACACCGTGGCCTCGTCGCCGCCGAGCGCGGCCACGGCCAGCAGCAGCGATCCGGCGGTCCAGGAGGTCAGCTCCTCGGGCCAGAAGGCCTCGTCCTCGAAGACGTAGCCGGTCCAGTACAGGCCGTCCTCGGCGCGCAGGTGCTGCATCCAGCGCAGGATCTCCAGCGCCCGGTCGGACTCCCCCATCACCCACAGGGCCAGGGCGAGTTCGGCGCTCTCGCCGCCGGTCACCCAGGGGTTGGGCAGCACGCAGCGCACGCCCAGACCGGGGACGACGAAGCGGTCCCAGCCGGACTCGATGCGCTCCTTGGCCGCGGCCCCGGTCACCGCGCCGCCCAGGACGGGGTAGTACCAGTCCATCGAGTAGCGGTCCTTGTTCAGGAAGCGCTCGGGGTGGTGGCGCACCGCGTGGCCCAGCCAGCCCAGTGCCAGCTCCCAGTCCGGCTGCGGCTCCTCGCGGTGCTCGGCCAGGGCCAGCGCGCAGCGCAGCGCCTGGTGGATCGAGGAGCTGCCGGTCAGCAGGGCGTCGGTGACGGGGGTGCCGTCGGCCTCGCGCTTCCAGCCGATCTGCCCGCCGGGCTGCTGGAGTTCCAGGACGAACTCCACGGCCGCGCGGACCACCGGCCACATGCGGTCCGCGAAGGTGTCGTCGCCGGTGGCCAGGTAGTGGTGCCACACCCCGACGGCCACGTAGGCGCAGAAGTTGGTCTCCTTGCCCAGGTCGGTGGGGCGGGCCGCGTCCCCGTCGGCGTAGGCGGCGTACCAGGAGCCGTCCGCGTTCTGGTGCTCGGCCAGCCAGCGGTAGGCGGCCTCGGCCCGCTCGTGCTCCCCGGCCGCGTCCAGCGCCATGGCGGCCTCGACGTGGTCCCAGGGGTCGAGGTGGTGGCCCCGGAACCACGGGATCGCGCCGTCCTCGCGCTGGAGGGCGGCGATGCCCGCGACGGTCCGCTCGGCCTGTTCGGCGGTCAGGACGCCGGGCAGGACCAGCCGTTCGGTGCGGCCCGGGCTCGTCACGCCGTCTCCCGGACGGAGGCGGCGTCGGCGTCGGCGGGCAGGTGCGGCTTGGTGGCGTAGGCCACGAAGCTCTTGCCCATCACCGGGTTGAGCAGGTCCTCGGCGAGGCGGGTGGCCAGCGGCTTCTTCATGATGTCCCAGACCAGCAGCTTGTGGTACGCGCGCACCGGCAGCGCGGCGTCGTCGCCGTCCCGGTTCACCCCGAAGGCGCACTTGAGCCACCAGTACGGGGAGTGCAGGGCATGCGCGTGGTGGGTGCCGTACGGCTTCAGGCCCGCGCCGCGCATCTTCGCCAGCAGTTCGTGGGCGCGGTAGATGCGGATGTGGCCGCCCTCGACCTCGTGGTAGGCGTCGGACAGCGTCCAGCAGACCTTCTCCGGCCCGTAGCGCGGCACGGTCACCGCGATCCGGCCGCCGGGGCGCAGCACCCGGACCATCTCGGCCAGGACGCCCTTGTCGTCGGGGATGTGCTCCATCACCTCGGAGATGATCACGGCGTCGAAGCTGTCGTCGGGGAAGGGCAGGGCCAGGGCGTCGCCCTCCATCGCGGTGGCCTCGGCGCCCGCCGGGGCCTCGCCGGCCTCCTTCATGGCGGCGAACCACTTGGCGACCTCGCGGATCTCCTCGGCGTTGCGGTCCAGCGCGACGACGCGTGCCCCGCGCCGGTAGCACTCGAAGGCATGGCGTCCGGCGCCGCACCCCAGATCCAGGACCCGGTCCCCCGGGGCGAGCGGGAAGCGGGAGAAGTCCACGGTCAGCACTGGTGTCTGCCTTCCTCGGTGCGGTGCTATGCGGTGCTATGGGGTGCGGGGCGGTGCGTGCGGTGACGGCCGGAAGCGGCGGGCGGCGGCTAGCGGGGAACGGGCGTGGCGGGGTTGCGGGCCGCGACGGCGGCCCGGTAGTGCTCCACCGTGCCGCGGGCGGCCTGTTCCCAGGTGAAGCGGCGCAGCACCCTCTCCCGTCCGGCCGCGCCCAGGCGCGCACGCAGTTCCGCGTCGCCGAGCAGCCTGCCCAGCGCCGCCGCGAGCGCGCCGGCGTCGGCGGGCTCCACCGCCAGGCAGGTCTCGCCGTCGGGGCCGGCGACCTCGGGAATGGCGCCGCCGGTGGTGGCGACCAGAGGGGTGCCGGTGGCCATGGCCTCGGCCGCCGGCAGGGAGAAGCCCTCGTAGAGCGAGGGCACGCAGGCGATCTGGGCGCCGCGCACCAGGTCGGCCAGTTCCCGGTCGCTGATGCCCTTGACGAACTCCACCGCGCCGTCGAGCCCGTAGCGCTCCATCGCCTCGGCCACCGGACCCTTCTCCGGGCGCTTGCCGACGACGACCAGATGCGCGCCCTCGTGCTCGGTGCGGACCTTGGCCAGGGCCTCGACGAGGTGGACCAGCCCCTTGAGGGGGACGTCGGCGCTGGAGGTGGTGACGATGCGGCCGGGGATCTCGGGGACGGCCGGGTCGGGCGAGAACAGCCGGGTGTCGGCGCCGATGGGCACGACGTGGATGCGCTCGGGGCGCACTTCGAGGTCCTCGGTGATCTCCCGGCGGGAGGATCCGGAGACGGTCAGCACGGTGGGCAGCCGCCGGGCGACGCGCTTCTGCATACGGGTGAAGCCGTACCAGCGGCGCACCGAGGCCCGGCGTCTCCAGCCCTCGGCCGCGGCCAGGTCCAGGCGGCGGTCGACGGTGATGGGGTGGTGGACGGTGGTGACCAGGGGGAAGCCGATCCGGTCCAGGCCGAGCAGTCCGTAGCCGAGGGTCTGGTTGTCGTGGACGACGTCGAACTCGCCGCGCCGGGCGGCCAGATGGCGGCGGGCGCGCAGCGAGAAGGTCAGCGGCTCGGGGAAGCCCCCGGTCCACATGGTGGCGACCTCCAGCGCGTCGACCCAGTCGCGGTACTCGCCGCGCTTCGGGGTGCGGAAGGGGTCGGGCTGCCGGTAGAGGTCGAGGCTGGGCAGGCGGGTGAGGGTGATCCGACCCGGCAGGCCGTCCTCCTGGTCCAGTACGGGGTAGGGCTGGGCTCCGATCACCTCGACGCGGTGGCCGAGCCGGGCCAGCTCGCGCGACAGGTGGCGCACATAGACGCCCTGGCCGCCGCAGAACGGGTTCCCCTTGTAGGTGAGCAGCGCGATCCGCAGCGGCCGGCCGCCGTCGGCGGCCTCGCCCGCCAGGGGTCCGGGCGCGGCGCCCCAGGTGGCCTCTGCCGTCACTCACGGCCCCCTTCTCGAAGGTCCTCGCGGCGATTTTCCGCCGGAGCGTAACCGCCGACGATATTCTGGAACAAGTTTCAATGATGCCCCGGGCACGCCCGGCCCGCGCCCGGGCCCGTCCGCCTCGGCGGCGGGGCGGGTCCGGCTCGCAAGATTACCGGCCGGTAGAAGTTCCGGACCGAGCCGGTCCGGGTGATTCACGCCACGGCTCCGCCCTGCGAGGATGCGGCCTTCCGGGCCCCTTGCGGCCCGGGCCCGCGGCGGTGGCCGCCCGGGCCCGACGGGACAGACGGCAGGAGAGACTTGACGGCACATCCCGGCTTCCCCTCCGCCCCCGCGCTCACCGAGCGCCAGGAGGCGCGCCGCCGCCGCATCCTGGCGGCCAGCACCGGGCTGGCCCGGCGCGGGGGCTTCGGCGCGGTGCAGATGCGCGAGGTCGCCGAGTGCGCGGACGTCGCGCTGGGCACGCTCTACCGCTACTTCCCCTCCAAGGTGCATCTACTGGTCGCCACCATGCACGACCAGCTGGAGCGGCTGCACGAGACGCTGCACCGGCACCCTCCGAGGGAGCCGGAGCCCGCCGCCCGGGTCGCGGTGACGCTGATGCGTGCCTTCCGCGCGCTCCAGCGGGAACCGAACCTGGCGGAGGCCATGCTGCGGGCGTTCACCTTCGCCGACCGCTCGGCCGGCGCGGAGGTCGACGCGGTCTCCCGGCTCACCACCGAGATCATCCTGGACG
>NZ_FOSG01000001.1 GCF_900114215.1 Streptomyces mangrovi
CGTCCATCGCCGCCTGCAGCGCGCAGATCGGATCGATCTCGGTGACGATCACCCGCGCACCCTGCCCGCGCAGCGACTCCGCGCACCCCTTGCCCACGTCCCCGTAGCCGCACACCACCGCCACCTTGCCACCGATCAGGGTGTCGGTGGCCCGGTTGATCCCATCGATCAGCGAGTGCCGGCAGCCGTACTTGTTGTCGAACTTCGACTTCGTCACCGAGTCGTTGACGTTGATCGCCGGGAACAGCAGCACCCCATCACGCCGCATCTCGTACAGCCGGTGCACCCCGGTGGTGGTCTCCTCCGTCACCCCCCGGATCTCCGACGCCAGCGCCGTCCACTTGCCCGGCCGCTCGGCCAGGGTGCGGGCCAGCAGCCCCAGGATGACCGCGTGCTCCTCGGACTCGGCCGTGGAGACGTCCGGCACCGCACCGGCCTTCTCGTACTCCACCCCCTTGTGCACCAGCAGCGTGGCGTCCCCACCGTCGTCCAGGATCATGTTCGGCCCGCCGGTCGGCTCACCCGGCCAGGTCAGCGCCTGCTCGGTGCACCACCAGTACTCCTGGAGCGTCTCCCCCTTCCAGGCGAAGACCGGCACCCCCCGCGGCTCCTCGGGCGTGCCGTCCGGACCGACCGCGACCGCGGCGGCGGCGTGGTCCTGGGTGGAGAAGATGTTGCAGGACGCCCAGCGCACCCGCGCGCCCAGCGCCACCAGCGTCTCGATCAGCACGGCCGTCTGCACCGTCATGTGCAGCGACCCGGTGATCCGCGCCCCGGCCAGCGGCCGGGAAGCGGCGTACTCGCGGCGGATGGCCATCAGACCGGGCATCTCGTGCTCGGCCAGCGTGATCTCCTTGCGGCCGAACGCCGCCAGGGACAGATCCGCCACCTTGAAGTCCCGTGCTGTGCCGGTCGAAACGCCGGTCGAAGTGGCGGTCGCGTCGGTCGATGCGCCGGTGGACGCGTCGGTCGTCGTCATATGAGAGCTGCTCCTCGGAATCGGTCGAGGTGGTACGGCTGGCTGGTCTGCGGCAGCGGACAGGCGCACGGGAGACGGGCACCCCGGCGGTCCGCCGTCATGTGCCGTCGTCACCGTACGCACCATACGAACGTACGTGTCCCCTGGCCGCAGCGCAGTCCGTCGGAGGCCCTCTCTCCCTCGGCCGGCCCGTGCTGGCCGCCCGACCGCCATCAGCAGCGACGTCTGTGCCTTCCCGAGGCTACACGCTCGGTGCGTCGCACGGACGGGACGGGGACGGGGCAGGGACGGGACAGGGTTGTAGGCACCGGGCGGCACCGTGGGATTCCGGCCATGGGAGCGGGGGCGGCCGCGGTACGGCGAGCGGCCCGGGACGAGATCCGTCGTCCCGGGCCGCTCGCCGTACCGGCGTCGCCGTGCCGCCGCTCAGAGCGCCTTGGCGGCGGCGTCCTTCGGCTCGTCCGCCCGGTATATATCCGGCTCCAGGTAGATCACGCGGGCGATCGGGACCGCCGCGCGGATGCGGTGCTCGGCCTCGTCGATCGCGCGGGCGACCTCGGCCGCCGACTCGTGGCTCTCCACCGCGATCTTGGCGGCGACCAGCAGCTCGTCCGGACCGAGGTGGAGCGTGCGCATGTGGATGATCCGGGTGACCCGTTCGCCGTCGACGATCGCCTCGCGGATCTTCCCGAGCGCCTCCGGGTCGGCGGACTCGCCCAGCAGCAGGGACTTGGTCTCCACGGCGAGGACGATCGCGATGACGACGAGCAGCACACCGATGCAGATGGTGCCGATGCCGTCCCAGACCGGGTCGCCGGTCAGGAGCGCCAGGCCGACGCCGGCCAGGGCCAGGATGAGGCCGACCAGGGCGCCGAGGTCCTCCAGGAGCACGACCGGCAGTTCGGGCGCCTTGGCCCGCCGGACGAACGCCGTCCACGACTGCGTGCCGCGGATCTCGTTGGACTCCTTGATCGCGGTCCGGAAGGAGAAGATCTCGGCGATGATCGCGAAGACCAGGACGCCCACCGGCCAGTACCAGTGGGAGAGTTCGTGCGGGTGTCTGATCTTCTCGTAGCCCTCGTAGAGGGCGAAGAGGCCGCCGACCGAGAACAGGACGATGGCCACGAGGAAGGAGTAGATGTAGCGCTCGCGCCCGTATCCGAAGGGGTGCTCCTCGCTCGCCTTCCTCTTCGCCTTCTTGTGGCCGAGCAGCAGCAGTGCCTGATTGCCCGAGTCGGCGACGGAGTGGACGCCCTCGGCGAGCATCGACGAGGAGCCGCTGAAGGCGAACGCCACGAACTTGGCCACGGCGATGGACAGATTGGCGCCCAGCGCGGCGACGATCGCCTTGGTTCCGCCTGATGCACTCATGAAGGTCGGCTCTCCTGGGAAGACGGCAGGGCTTGTTCCCGCGCCCGGGGCCCCCTGGCCTCGCGGTGCGGTGGTGCGGTCACATCGCGGTCATACGGCCACGGTCGCGCGGAAGAGAGTACCGCTGCCGAGGACCGCGACGCGCTCGCCCGCCCGTACGAAGGCCGACCGGCCCCGGGGAAGGGCGAGTTCGCCGCCCGCGCCGCCCGCGGTCACTTCCCGCAGGGTGATCTCCCCTTCCGTGCACAGCAGGATCTGGGGGGTTCGGTCGTCCAGGTCGTGCGGCTCGGAGCCGGGCGCCAGAACGTACCGGGAGAGCCGGAACTCGTCGACGGGCGCCGCGTACACCTCCTCGCCCGCGGACGTGGTGCGCGGCCTCAGCACCTCCGGCTCCATCGGCTCGAAGCGGACGACGCGCAGCAGTTCGGGGACGTCCACGTGCTTGGGGGTCAGACCGCAGCGCAGCACGTTGTCGGAGTTGGCCATCAACTCCACGCCCAGGCCGCCGAGGTAGGCGTGCGGGACGCCGGCGCCGAGGTAGAGGGCTTCGCCCGGCTCCAGGTGCACGACGTTGAGCAGCATCGCGGCCAGGACGCCCGGATCACCGGGGTAGTGGCCGGCGATACCGGCGTAGGCGGCGTACTCCCGGGCGTACGGCCCCTCCCCGGCCGCCAGTCGCCGTGCCGCCGCGGCGGCCGCGGCGACGGTCTCGGCGATCGCCTCCCGGTCGGCGGAGAGCACGGCGGTCAGCACCTCGCTCAGTGCCTCGTCCTCGGGCCGGGCGCGCAGGATGTCCGCGTACGGCTTGAGGCCGCCGACGTCCAGGGCCTCCAGCAGGTCGGCGGCCTGGGCGGGGGCGCGGAAGCCGCACAGGCCGGTGAAGGGCGTGAGGGCGCAGACGAGTTCGGGCTTGTGGTTGGCGTCCTTGTAGTTGCGGTGCGGGGCGTCGGCCGGAATGCCCCGCTCCTCCTCGTCGGCGAAGCCCTCCCTGGCCTGGGCGAGGTCGGGGTGCACCTGGAGGGAGAGCGGGGAGGCGGCCGCCAGCACCTTGAGCAGGAACGGCAGCCGCGGTCCGAACGCCTCGACGACCGCCGGGCCCAGTTCGCCCTCGGGGTCGGCCGCGATCGCCTCCGACAGGGCCGTCCCGCCTCCGCGGTCGATCCTCGACGGCGCGCCGGGGTGGGCTCCCATCCACAGCTCGGCCTGCGGTTCGCCGGTGGGCTCGGTGCCGAGCAGTTCGGGGATGGCGGTGGTGGAGCCCCAGGCGTAGGGGCGCACGGTGTTGGTGAGGAGGTCCATGCGGGATGGTGTCCTTGGGTCCTAGGGTCCTTGGTTCCGGGCCCGGACCTCGTCGTCCGGGCTCCGACGGCTCCGACTGTTCCGGCGGCCCGGGCGTCCCCGTCAGCGCCGCTCGCCGCCGGCGAGCGCGAGGTAGACGGCGGCGAAGTCCACGGTGGCCAGTAGTTCGGCGGTGGCTTCGAGCGGGGTGCTGCCCTCGGCCGGCTCCAGTTCGCTGACCGGGGTGCCGTGCCCGTACGCCAGGTCGCGGGCGGCGACGGCGGCGGAGTGGGCGGCCGGGGGGCCCTCGCGCAGCAGGACGATCCGGGCGCGCATCGCCTCGTGCTCCTCCACTCTGTCCCGGAAGAAGTCGTCGGTGTCCTCCGCGCCCGCGAAGGAGCCGGTCAGCAGAGCGCCGTGTGCGGTGAGCGCCTCCGGAAGGAGGGCGGCCAGCACCGGGCGGCCGGCGAGCGAGGTGAGGGTGGTGGCGAAGTGGCGGGCGGCGGCGGCCGCGACGGTGCCCTCGCTCCACAGCAGCGGCAGCGCGTCGGAGAGCTCCACGGCCAGGGTCTTGGCGGGGTTGCCGTAGGTGGCGGCGGCGGGGCCGCACCGCTCGGCGACCTGATCGAGGCGGTCGGCGAGCGCGGCCAGCCCTTCGGGGCCGGCGGCGGCCAGGCCGAGCCGGTCGGCCAGGGCGAGGAGCGGGGTGAGCAGCGCCCACAGAAGGCCGGGGGCGGCGGGCGGGGCCGGGGCCTGCCGCTCGTAGGCGTCGCGCGGGTCGGGGCCCTCGTAGTGTTCGCCGGGCACCTCGGCCAGCGGTACGGCCAGACCGCGGGCCTGGATGGTCGCCTCGGCCAGCGGGGCGGGGGCGGGGCTGACGGAGACGACGGTGCAGCCCCGGCGGTACGCCTGCTCGGCGAGTGCGGTCAGGCCGCCCTCGTGGCCGTCCGGGGTGGCGAGCAGCAGCAGGTCCAGCGGACCGGCCCAGCCGGGCAGCGTCCAGCGCAGTGCGCCGGGGTCGGGGAGGGAGCCCGCGGGGTGGAGCAGGGTGACGGGTACGGCTCCGTTGCCGAAGGCCGCGAGGAGGTCGGCGACGCAGGCGACGGCCGGTCCGGTGCCCGCGACCAGGATGGCGCGGGGACGGCCGTCGGGACGCAGTTCGGTCAGGCCCGCCTCGGTGGCGTGCCGCAGGGCCGTACGGGCGCGGGCGCCGGAGGCGGCGGCCCCGCGCAGCAGGCCGTGGGTGTCGGCTCCGGCCAGGGCGTCGGGGGCGTCGAGCAGGGTCTCGTCCAGCATGTGCGGCCTCTCCGGTCGCCGGGGGCGGTCGTGCTCAGGCGGGACGGCGTGCCTCGTCGACGAGGAGGACGGGGATGCCGTCCCGGACGGGGTACGCCAGTTCGCACTCGCTGCCCTCGCAGACCAGTTCGTCGCCCTCCTCGTGGAGGGGGGAGTGGCACGCCGGGCAGGCGAGGATCTCCAGGAGACCGGCTTCGAGCGGCATGGGGTGCGTCCCTTCGGGGCGGGTGCTGTGCTGCTTTGTGGTGCTGTCGTGCGGTCAGCGTACCGCCGGGAGACCGCTCTCCGTCGGCGGGTGCCGTGGCGGCGGCCCGTCGGGCCGGGCCGCGGGTCGCCGCCGCGGGCCGCACGGTGGCGCCGGGACCGGTGGCCGGTTCCGGCGCCGCCGTGCGGTGCCCGGCGGCGCCGGCCGTCAGGCGCGGACGATCGCCAGCACCTCGTCGCGGACCCTGGCGGCCGTCTCCGCGTCACGCGCCTCGACGTTCAGGCGCAGCAGCGGCTCGGTGTTGGAGGGACGGAGGTTGAACCACCAGTCCGGCGCCGTGACCGTCAGGCCGTCCAGCTCGTCCAGCGTCAGGTCCTCGCGGCCGGAGTAGGCGGCCTTCACCGCGGCGGCGCGCCCGGCCTGGTCCTCGACGGTGCTGTTGATCTCGCCGGAGGCGGCGTAGCGGTCGTACCGGGCGACCAGTTCCGACAGGGTTCTCCGCTGCCCGCCGAGCGCGGCCAGGACGTGGAGGGCGGCGAGCATGCCGGTGTCGGCGTTCCAGAAGTCGCGGAAGTAGTAGTGCGCCGAGTGCTCTCCGCCGAAGACCGCGCCGGTGCGCGCCATCTCCTCCTTGATGAAGGAGTGGCCCACCCGGGTGCGCACCGGGGCGCCGCCGGCCTCCTTGACGACCTCGGGGACGGACCAGGAGGTGATGCAGTTGTGGATCACGGTGGAGCCGGGGTGCTTGGCCAGCTCGCGCTCCGCGACCAGGGCGGTGATCGCCGACGGGGAGACGGGTTCGCCGCGCTCGTCGACGACGAAGCAGCGGTCGGCGTCGCCGTCGAAGGCCAGGCCGATGTCGGCGCCGGTCTCCCGCACCCGGGCCTGGAGGTCGACGATGTTGGCCGGATCCAACGGGTTGGCCTCGTGGTTGGGGAAGGTGCCGTCGAGTTCGAAGTACATCGCGTCCAGTTCGACGGGCAGGCCGTCGAGGACGGTGGGGACGGTGTGGCCGCCCATGCCGTTGCCCGCGTCGACGACGACCTTCAGCGGGCGGACGGCGGTGAGGTCGACCAGCGAGCGCAGATGGGCGGCGTAGTCGGCCAGCACGTCCCGCTGCGTGATCGTCCCCGGCTTCTCCGCCGGCTCGGGGGCCCCGGCGGCGGCCCACTCCTCCACCAGTGCGCGGATGTCGGCCAGGCCGGTGTCCTGGCCGACGGGAGCGGCGCCGGCCCGGCACATCTTGATGCCGTTGTACCGGGCGGGGTTGTGGCTGGCGGTGAACATCGCGCCGGGCAGGCCGAGCCGGCCGCTGGCGAAGTAGAGCTGGTCGGTGGAGCACAGGCCGATCTCGGTGACGTCGGCGCCGCGGGCGGCCGCTCCCCGGGCGAAGGCCCGCGACAGGCCCGGTGAGGAAGGGCGCATGTCGTGTCCGACCACGATCGCGCTCGCGCCCGTGACCGTCGCGAACGCCGCGCCGAACAGTTCGGCGAGGGGTTCGTCCCACTGGTCGGGCACCACACCACGTACGTCGTACGCCTTCACGATGTGTGACAGGTCAGGCACGGTCCACCCCTTCTGGAGTATCTGGCGACGCCCCAAATGTAACGGGGCGATCAGTTCTCGGGGGACCGCAGTACCCGCAGGTGGCCACGTCGAGCCACCTCCATCAGATCCGTCTCGCGCACACCGCCGGAGCCGGGCTGCTCGGTGGGGGCGGGCTTCCTGCGCTGCGGGGTGCGGGCGGCCTCGCGGACGGCGTTGGCCAGGGCTTCGAGGTCGTCGCCGCTGGGGCGGGCGGGGCCCGCGTCCACGGCGAGGCGGACGACCTCCCAGCCGCGCGGGGCGGTCAGCCGCTCCGAGTGCTCCGAGCACAGGTCGTAGCAGTGGGGCTCGGCATAGGTGGCGAGGGGGCCGAGGACGGCCGTCGAGTCCGCGTAGACGTACGTCAGCGTCGCCACGGCAGGGCGGCCGCACGCGGTGCGCGAACAGCGACGTACAGGGCTCACGATGTTGGACGGTACCGCACTCTTGAGCGGGCCGCGACGACTCTCCGGGAGGTCACCCTGTTGTGTCGTGCCGGCCCACCGGGATCCCGCGGGACGGCGGCGGACCGGCTGACCTGGCACGGGCCGGAAAAGTCCGGTTGGCGGCGGGACGGAAGCCGGACATAGGCACCGTTACCCCTTCGTTCGGATTCCGTCATCGAGGAGCGATCATCGATCGGGGAGTTGTCCGAAACAGGACCGTGGGAAGACCGTGGAAAAACGTGGAGAACAGAACCGGTCGGTCTCCGGCGGCCGGTGGTGAACGCCGTCCCGTGCGCCGGGGGGCGCGGGACGGCGTGCGGACCGTGGGCGACGGCGCGCGGCCGTGCCCGGCGGTGCGGGAGGTGCGTCACGGAAAGTGCGGGGTCGCGCCGTCCCCGCTCCCCGGCGCCCTCCGGACGGCTACTCTCAAGGTGATGAGCAACCCCGTACCGCCCCGCCGGCCCGATCCGCGACCGCGTCGCCGGGATCGCCATGGACGCGGCATGCGCGGCCCCATCGCGCCGCCCCAGGTGCCGCTCGCCATGAGCCGCGCCGACGCCTTCGACGATCTGGTGCGCGACTCCGCCGACCGGCTGGAGAGGCAGTGGCCGCAGCTGTCCGGGGTGGAGTTCGTGGTGCAGGAGGTGCCGCCGGCCGCGCCGGGGGGCGGGAGCGGGCCCGACGGCTGGATCGACGGCTGGCTCGGCGGACCGGACAGCGTGCCGCTCGGCCGGTACGCGGCCGCGCGGGACGGCCGCCCCGACCGCATCGTCGTCTACCGGCGGCCCATCGAGCTGCGCGCCAGGACGCGCGACGACCGGGCGCTGCTCGTCCACGAGGTGGTCGTCGAGCAGGTCGCCGAACTCCTCGGGCTGGCCCCGGAGTCGATCGACCCGCGCTACGGCCAGGACTGAAGGCGGCCGGGAGCGGAACGGGCCCGGGCCGCACCCCCTGAGGGGCGCCACCCGGGCCCTTCTCGCCGTACGCCCGCTCAGTCGACGAGCACCGACAAATCCTGCCCGGCCCGCGGCACCGCCACCGTCCCCCGGTCGTCCGGGAGCGTCTGCACGGTGAACATCGGGATGCCGTCCTCCTCCAGGGACAGCGTCCGGGCCGCGTACACCGTCCCGCCCGACAGCCGTTCGACGGTGAGCGCGTAGCGCCCCTTCCCGCCCTCGGGCCGCAGGTCGTCGACGGCCGTGGTGGTGCCGGCCTTGAGGTCGAACGTCCTGCTGACCGGTTCGCCGCCGCCGCTGCCCGCCGACGCGGTCACCCGCACCTTGGCGGCCTTCTCCGGGGCGACCAGCGACAGGACCGTACCGCCGTCCTCGCCGCTCTTCGCTCCCGCGTCGCCACCGGCCGCGGACGCACGCTCCCGGACGGGCTCGGTGGCGGGGACGAACGCCGTCTCCTGCCGCGCCCCCTCGCCGCGCAGTACGCGCAGCGCCGCCACGACCCGGGCGCCGCCGCCCTCCTCGGCCGGGGAGAGGATCAGCGAACCCGGCTCGCCCCTGGTCACGTCGCCGAGGTCAACGGCGACGGTCGTGCCGCTCCTGACGTGGAGGGTCTCCTGGCCGGCGGGGGTGATGGCGCCGGTGGGGGTGGCCAGCCGCACCTTCAGGTCCACGTCCTTCTCGCCGGGCGCGAAGGCGACCAGACGTACGGCGGTGGCGTCGGCCGGGATGCCCGGCAGGATCAGGGAGCCGCGGGATTCGGCGGAGGCCGGCAGCCAGTCGCCGCCGAGCTTCTCGTCGAGCGACTGCACCTGGGCCCCGATCCGTCCGCTGCGCGCCACCACGTGCAGGACCACGTTGGTGACCGGCTCGCGCGAGAGCGTGGAGAGCAGCACGGGGACCGTGGAGCGGCCGGGGACGTTGAGGCCCTCGCCGCTCTCGGTCTTCACCGAGCCGTCCTTGCCGTACAGCTCCAGGTCGACCACGGCCGGGGCGTCGTCGGGGTTGGTCAGGTGGATGTAGTCGTGGCGCGACTTCGCGGTGCTCGCTCCGGGGAACCAGAACTCGGTGCCGGGCGCGGTGCAGGACACGCCCAGCAGCCCGCGGCCGGTGCCCGCGGTGACGAGGGTGGTCTGCTGGACCGTCCAGCCGGGGGCGAGGCTTCCGTCGGCCGAGCCGGTCAGCGCCGGCGAGCCGCTGCTGTCCGCCTCGGCGGTGACCGGGACTCCGGGCTTCTCCAGGGGGACGACGGGGTCGGGCCCGTCGTCCCCCTTCCCGTCCTTCCCGTCCTTCCCGTCCTCGCCGCCGCGGCCGCCGCCTTCCAGGGTGCTCCCGGCCGGCAGCAGTCCGGCCCCGTTCCCCGCGCTCCTCTTCCGCTCGGTGTCGCCCTTGGGGGTGTAGGCCGTGTACGTGGTCTCGCCCACCTCCGAGGAGGCCGGCTGCGGGCACACCAGTGTGGAGCGTTCCACGGGGAGCCGGGCGGCGGCGGGGCCGGCCGCGGGCTCGCCGGAGGGGGCGGTCAGCGCCGCGAGGCCGGTGACGGCGGCCAGCGCGGCGACCACGCCGATCAGTGAGTGGGCGGTGCGGTTCATGCGCGGTCGCTCCTGTCGCCGTACGTCGTGCCGTCCTGGGCGCCGTGGCCGTACGAGCCGCCGTCGTACGTGTCGCCGTACGCGCCGCCGTGCGAGCCGCCGTCGTACGTGTCGCCGTACGCGCCGCCCTGCGGAGGCCGCCCGCCCTGCACGTACGGGTCGCCCTGGCCGGCGTACTGCTCGTACCGCTGCCCGTCCCAGCCGTCCCAGCCCTGCTGCTGCGCGTACGAGGGCTGGGGCTGCGGGGCCGGCTCGTACTCCGGTCCGGGTGCCGGTTCCGGCTCGGATCCCGGTTCGGCCCCCGGCGGCGGACCGTCCGCCGCCTCCTGCGCCGCGCGCAGCCTGCGGGCCCGCCGGCCCTCGCCCTCCACCGGCTGGGCCGGTACCGTCTCGGCCGCCTCGGGCAGGTCGTCGTCGATCTCCCGGCGACGTCCCGGCAGCGCCATGACCAGCACCACCAGCATCAGGAAGCCCTGCGCCCACACCCATGCGGTGTGCGTCACGGAAGTCTCGTGGACCAGTTCCAGCCGGCCGCCCTGCGCGGGCAGTTCGAATCCCTGCGCCCAGCCGTCCACGGTGACGGGCTTCAGCGGGCGCCCGTCCAGCGTGGCCCGCCAGCCGGGGTCGGCGGTGTCGGCGATCCGCAGCACCCGCCCGGCGGGTCCGGCGGGGACGTCGGTGCGCGCCCGGACCGGCCCGGCCGCGACGGTCACCGCTTCGGCCGCCGCGCCGCCCTTCTCCTTCGGGGGGACGACGGTGATCCGGGCGACCTGGGCGTCCACCCGCCACAGCGCGCTGCCGTCCTCCTGGCTGAGCCGGGACAGCCCCGGGGTCGCGTCCAGCACCGCGCTCATCTCGCGGGGCGCGCCGTCGCGCACCAGGACGTAGCGGACGGCGTAGCCGCTGAGCTGCTCGGCCTGGTCGGCGCCGGAGCCCGCGACCAGATTGGCGACGATCTCGTCCAGCCGCCGGTCGCTCCCGGCCTCGCGGGCCGTGTCACCGTCGCCCAGCCGGGCGCCGGAGCCGCGGACGAGGGTGTACGAGACCCGGGCCGCCGCGGAGGAGGTGCTGTTTCCGGCGTTCCCGGCGCCGGTGTCCCCGTCGAGGACGAGGGTGCGCGGCCGGTCCCGGGTGCCGCTCTCCTCGGCGACGAACGCCGGGACCTGCACCGGGCTGCGCCGCGACAGCGGTCCGTCGGCGCCGGCCGCCATCCAGACTGCGGCGGCCACCAGGGGCGCCACGGCGGCCGCGAGGCCGATCAGGGCCGCGACCGGCTGCCGCCAGCCGAAGCTCTGGGCCGCGACCCGGCCGCGTGCGCCCTCGGCGCCGAGTACGGCCGCGGCCAGCAGGCCCAGGCCGTAGACGAGGGTGGCGGGTCCGGCCCAGCCGGAGCCGCCGGTGAGCGCGGCGAAGAGCAGGCCGGTCAGGGCGGTGGCCCAGGCGGCCAGGATCGCGGTGCGCCGCTCGGAGCGCAGCAGCGCGGCGAGGGCGGCGAGCACGACGCCGGCGAAGAGCATCCCGCCCACCGTCCCGGGCCCGCCGGGGTCGAGGGTCAGCAGTCCGGTGGCGGAGGCGCTGCCCTCGCCGTACGGCAGCCCCGCCTCGCGCAGGAAGGCCGAGGGGCTGGTGAGCAGTTCCAGCGACCACGGCGCCAGCAGCACCATCGGCACCACCAGCAGTACGGCGGCGCGGACCGCGTACGCCCCGGTGTGGGCGCGCTGCCGGGCCCGCAGGGCCAGTAGGGTCAGCGCGAGTACGGCGGCGACCGGCCAGACGACGGGGGTGAAGGCGGTGGTGAGGGTGAGCAGCAGCGTCAGGGCCCACACGGGGCGCCAGCCCGGCCGGCCGTCCCCGGTCGTCCGCAGCCCCGAGGCCGCCACCGCGGCCCGGGCCATCAGCGGCAGGACGATCGCGAGCACGGCGGTGCCGAGCCGGCCGCCCGCCAGGGCGCCGGTGACGGCGGGCAGGAAGGCGTAGGCGACCGCGCCCCAGGCGCGCAGCAGCCGGGAGCCGACCAGCGGCCGGGAGGCGAAGTAGGCGGTGAGTCCGGCCAGCGGCACCGAGCAGACCAGCAGCAGGGTGAGGGTGAACCCGGTGCTGCCGAGGAAGACGGTGGCGAGCGTGGCGAGGACCGCCAGGTACGGCGGTGCGGACTCGGCGGCGCCGGTGCCCACCGGCTGCCAGGTCTCCAGGTGGCGCGACCACAGCTCGGCGGCGGAGCCGGGCGCGGGCAGCAGTGCGCCGCCGGCCAGTGCCCCGCCGCCCAGCAGGTCGCGGCAGGCGGCCAGGGAGGCCAGGAGGAGCACGGCGAAGAGCACGGGCCCCGGCTTGCGGGCGATCCGCTTCAGCCGGGCGAACTGCTCGACCTCCAGGAAGTCGGCGTCGTCGTCGCCGGGCCCGGTCTCGACGGCGCCGTGCCGCGCGCCGGAGGAGGCGTCGGGGTCGGAGCGCCGGGCGAGACTGCCCGCCACCTGCTCGGCTGTGGCGCGTACGGTCGCGCCCGGGGGCGGGAAGAGGGGGCGCAGCTCCGAGTGCGCGACCGCGGGTCTGCCGCGCCTGCGCCGGGCGGCGAGGACGCGTTCGGGGCGCAGGAGGGTGCCCATGAGCCCCCTGAACTCGTCGAGCGCCTGCCCGGGCACCTTGCCGACCAGATAGGCGAGCATCCTCAGCAGGGTGCCGACGACCAGCCGCAGCAGGACCCAGGGCAGCTTTTTCCCGGGAGCGTTGACGAGCAGTGTGTAGACCGCGCCCGCCTTGTCCACGCGGTGCGGGCCGGCGACCGAGCGCCCGACGCAGTCGATGGGCCGCCTCTCCCGGGAGGACGCCTCGGCGTGCCGGACGACGGCGTCGGGCGCGACGAGCACCCGGTACCCGGCGGCCTGGGCCCGCCAGCACAGGTCCACGTCGTCGCGCATCAGCGGCAGGTAGCGGTCGAAGCCGCCGAGCCGCTCGAAGACGTCGCGCCGTATGAGCATGCCGGCGGTGGAGACGGACAGCACCTGCCGCACCTGGTCGTGCTGGCCCTGGTCCTGCTCCCGGCGGTCCAGACCGGTCCAGCGCCGGCCGCTGTCGGCGATGGAGACGCCGACCTCCAGCAACTGCCGGCGGTTGTACCAGCTGCGCAGCTTGGGGCCGACGACGGCGGCCGACTCGTCGGCGTCGGCGACGCGGAGCAGTTCGGCGAGGGCGTCCGGCGCGGGCGCGCAGTCGTCGTGCAGCAGCCACAGCCACTGGACGGGTTCGCCGTAGGGCAGTTCGGGCATGTCGTAGGCGTCGTCGCGCCAGGTCCGGGTGACCGGGTCCCAGCCGCTGGGCCGCTTCAGGTAGGGCAGGTCCTCGGGGCCGAGGACGGGCGCGGTGCGGGCCGCCTCGCCGACCGCCGCGCCGAAGCCGGTGCGGCGGGCGAGGTGCAGTACGCGGTCGGGGCCGAGCGCCTCGGCGACCAGCCGCGCGGAGTCGTCGGCGCTGCCGGTGTCGGCGGCGATCACGTCCTGCACCGGCCGCTCCTGACCGGTGATCGCGGCCAGGGCGTCGGGCAGCCAGCGCTCGCCGTCGTGGGAGACGAGCACGGCGGTGACGACGTGCCGGGGGAACTCCGGCGGCCCGCCGGGGTCGGCCTCGGGCCGTGGTGAGGCGAACGCTGCTGTGGCCGCCTCGTACTGGGCCGCCGGGTGACTGTGCACGGACATCGGGGTAGGGGCCCTCCGGCCGGGGTCCGGGGGTCGCCCCCCGGAAGGCTGCTGCGTCGGACTGCTGGAAGTGTGCTGGACGCGGGTGCCGTGCGCTCGGCGGCCGCGTCGTGGACGGCTCCCCACACTAATGGCTGTACGCGCCCCGGCGTCCGGGGTCCCGGGTACTGGATACCCGCGCAGCGATCCGCCCCCGCGCGGTGCGCGGGGGCGGATCGGGTGCTCTGTGGTCCGTGCGGTGTTCTGTGCCGTTTCGTCCGCCGGTTCCTCGTGTCTCTTCTTCTGCCGCTTCTGCCGCTTCTGCTTCTTCTGCCGCTTCGTCAGGCGGCCGCACGGCCGGGGTGTTGTGCGAACCTTCGCCGGGAGGGCGGGGACGGGCGGTGTCGGTCCGTCAGACGGCGGCCTTCTTCAGGCGGCGGCGCTCACGCTCCGACAGGCCGCCCCAGATGCCGAAGCGCTCGTCGTTGGCGAGGGCGTACTCGAGGCACTCGGAGCGGACCTCGCAGGCGAGGCAGACCTTCTTGGCCTCTCTGGTGGAACCGCCCTTCTCCGGAAAGAAGGACTCGGGGTCGGTCTGGGCGCACAACGCGCGCTCCTGCCAGCCGAGCTCCTCGTCCGCCTCTTCGACCAGCAGTTGTTCGAACAGCTCGGTCATGCGCGCCCCTCGTCTGTCTTTACGTCCCCGTGATGCTGTCGTTATCGATCCCGGCCGAACGACACGAGTGAAATTACAAGTGTGTACATCCACGCGAGTCAAGCCGAGATCTGCTATTGGGTCCGTTATTCACTCTGCGGAACCAAACCCTTGCATTAAGTGTTTAAATCATCACAAACCATGACAGCAGGATCGGACATCTCGCCCAACCGACCCTCCCGTCCGGAAGGACGCGCCCGAGACCGGCCGCGTTGCCCTCCACGCTCCGAAGCGATCTCGATCACACTCTGATCACAGATCCACAACGACGTTTGTACGTGCGGATGTTGCGCCACTTGTCCGCTCCCGGCACGCATAAACCTTTCACCGGCCCCGACAACCGGAAGTGGTGAAACTCGCCTGCCAAACGGGCCGTCCGGTTGACGGCCGGTTGACAGCGGAACGAGGTACCCGTTCTCCTTGGTGTCATGCCAGCGATCCGCTCGTTCAGCCCGGCCCGCCACCGCGGGGCCCTTCGCGCTGCCCGGGCCCGCTGTCGCTGTTGCCTTCGTTGAGGTCCTGGGTCGAGGTTCCGAGGCTCCCCGGGCCCTGAGGTCCCCCGAGTCCTGAGGTCCACCGGTCTCCGGTGCTCTTGAGGCGCACCGAGTCGCCGGGACGGCCGGGACCGCCGGTGGCCGGCCGGTGGCGCGGAAGCACCCTTCCGCCGCGGCCTCCCGCTCTCCTCTCCTCTCTCTCCCTCTCGCCTCCCCTTCCCGGCCCTGGTGCCTCCCCCCGGGCTCCGCTCCTCCCCGCTCCGACCGCGCCCCCAGAGGAACTCTCCACCGTGAACAGTGATGTCGAGATCGCCGGCGACCCGCTCGCCGTCCCCCATCTCCTGCCGCCCGTCCCCGAACACCCCTCCACCGTCGCCGGTTTCGCCGGCCTGGCCCGTACGATCGCCGCCGACCGCACCGCATGGGCCCCGCTGGTGCGGTACGACGCCTCCACCCGCTGGTACCACCGGCTGCGCACCGGGCCCGGCTACGAGGTCTGGCTGCTGAGCTGGGTGCCGGGCCAGGGCAGCGGACCGCACGGCCACGGCCCCTCCTGCGGGGTCCTCACCGTCCTGGACGGCGAACTGACCGAGCGGACCGCGAGCGGGGAGCGCGCGCTGGGCGCCGGCGCGCAGCGGGTGTTCGCGCCCGGTTACGTCCACGAGGTCGTCAACGACGCCCTCGAGCCGGCCGTCAGCCTGCACGTGTACTTCCCCGGCCTCACCGAGATGCCGATGCACGCCCCGCACGCCGTCTCGTGCGCTCCGGCACAGCGGGGCGTCAGCCCGGCAGCGGACGCGCCCCGCAGTCCGCTGCCGGGCTGACGCCCCGGCCGGGCGGGCCGGCTCCGGACTGAGAGACTGTCCGCATGCAGCGCATTGTGGTTCTGGCCGGGGGCATCGGTGGTGCCCGCTTCCTGCGTGGACTGAAGGAGGCCGCACCCGACGCCGAGATCACGGTCGTCGGCAACACCGGCGACGACATCCACCTGTTCGGCCTCAAGGTCTGCCCGGACCTCGACACGGTGATGTACACCCTGGGAGGCGGCATCCACGAGGAGCAGGGCTGGGGCCGCGCGGACGAGACCTTCACCGTGAAGGAGGAGCTGGCGGCGTACGGTGTCGGCCCCGACTGGTTCGGCCTGGGCGACCGCGACTTCGCCACCCACATCGTGCGCACCCAGATGATCGGCGCCGGCTATCCGCTCAGCGCCGTCACCGAGGCGCTGTGCGCGCGCTGGCGTCCGGGGGTGCGGCTGCTGCCGATGACCGACGACCGGGTCGAGACCCATGTGGTGATCGAGGCCGAGGACGGCGGCCGCAAGGCCGTGCACTTCCAGGAGTACTGGGTGCGGCTGCGGGCCTCGGTGCCCGCGCAGGCGGTGCTCCCGGTGGGCGCCGAGCAGGCCAAGCCGGCTCCTGGCGTGCTGGAGGCCCTCGCGGAGGCGGACGTGGTCCTCTTCCCGCCGTCCAACCCGGTGGTCAGCATCGGCACCATCCTCGCCGTGCCCGGCATCCGCGAGGCGATCGCCGACGCCGGGGTGCCGGTGGTGGGCCTGTCCCCCGTCATCGGGGGCGCCCCGGTGCGCGGGATGGCCGACAGGATGCTGGCCGCCATCGGTGTGGAGACCACGGCCGCGGCGGTGGCCGGGCACTACGGGTCCGGGCTGCTGGACGGCTGGCTGGTGGACACCGCCGACTCCGGCGCGGTGCCCGGGGTGGAGGCGGCGGGCATCCGCTGCCGGGCCGTGCCGCTGCTGATGACGGACGTCGGGGCCACCGCCCGGATGGCGCGCGAGGCGCTCGCCCTCGCCGAGGAGGTGCGGATGTGACCGGCGCGGACACTCCCCCGGCGTACCGGGTGTGGGCGCTGCCGGGGATTCCCGAAGTGCGGCCCGGCGACGACCTGGTGAAGCTGATCGCGGACGCGGCCACCGCCCCGGGTCTGCCCGGTCTGGCCCACGGCGACGTGCTGGTGGTGACGTCGAAGATCGTCAGCAAGGCCGAGGGACGGGTGGTCGAGGCCACCGACCGGGAGGCCGCGATCGACGCCGAGACCGTACGGGTGGTCGCCCGGCGCGGTCCGGCGCGGATCGTCGAGAGCCGGCACGGCTTCGTGATGGCGGCCGCCGGGGTGGACGCCTCCAACACCCCGGCCGGGACGGTGCTGCTGCTGCCCGAGGACCCGGACGCCTCCGCGCGCCGGATCCGCGCGGGCCTGCGGGCACTGCTGGGCGTGACGGTCGGGGTCGTGGTCACCGACACCTTCGGGCGGCCGTGGCGCACGGGGCAGACCGATGTCGCGATCGGCGCCGCCGGGGTCCGGGTCCTTCAGGACCTGCGCGGCGGCACCGACATGTACGGCAACCCGCTGGGCGTGACGGTCACGGCCGTCGGCGACGAACTGGCCGGGGCCGGGGAGCTGGTGAAGGGCAAGGCCGACGGACTGCCGGTCGCGGTGGTGCGGGGCCTGCCGCAGCACGTGCTGTGGGACTCCCCCGAGGAGGGGGCCGACGGCGAGGACGAGGGCGAGGAGCACGGGGCGGGCGGGGAGAACGCGGAGACCGGAGCCCGGGCGCTGGTCCGCGCGGCGGCCGACGACATGTTCCGCCTGGGCGTCTCCGAGGCCGTACGGGAGGCGGTGACGCTGCGGCGCACCGTGCGGGAGTTCACCGGCGAGCCGGTGGACGGCGCGGCGGTGCGGCGGGCGGTGGCGGCGGCGGTCACGGCCCCGGCGCCGCACCACACGACACCGTGGCGCTTCGTCCTGCTGGAGTCGGCCGCCTCCCGCACCCGGCTGCTGGACGCCATGCGGGAGGCGTGGATCGCCGATCTGCGCGCCGACGGGAAGGGCGAGGAGAGCGTCGCGAAGCGGGTCCGGCGCGGGGACGTGCTGCGGAACGCGCCGTATCTGGTGGTGCCGTGCCTGGTGACCGAGGGGGCACACGACTATCCGGACGCGCGGCGCTCGGCCGCCGAGCGCGAGATGTTCGTGGTCGCGGCCGGGGCCGGGGTGCAGAACCTGCTGGTCGCCCTGGCGGGCGAGGGGCTGGGGTCGGCGTGGGTGTCGTCCACCATGTTCTGCCGCGACGTGGTGCGCGAGGTGCTGGATCTGCCCGGCGGCTGGGATCCGATGGGCGCGGTGGCCGTGGGCCGTCCCGCCGTCCCGCCGAAGGCGCGCCCGCCGCGACCGGCGGAGGACTTCACCGTCGTCCGCTGACGCGCTGCTTCGGGAGCGGAAGCGGTCACAGGCGTGCGATGTCGCCGCGGGGGAAGCGCGGCGCGCGGCGGGGCGGGGTGCGGCCGGTGGCCAGGATCAGCCGTGTGGCGCGGTGGCGCTGGCCCGCGTAGGGGGCGAGCAGTTCCAGCATCCGCGCGTCGTCACCGTCGCGCGCGCCGGTGAGCGCGTGGACCACGATCCCCGGCAGGTGCAGGTCGCCGACCGTCACCGCGTCCGCCGCGCCGCTGACGCGCTGGAGGGTCTCGGCCGCCGTCCACGGGCCGATGCCGGGGATCGCCGTCAGGCGGGCCACCGCCTCGGCCTCCTCCATGCGCGCGGCCTCCTCCATGCGCCGGGCGCGTGCCACCGCGCGCAGGATCGCCGAGGAGCGCTTGTCGTCCACCCCGGCCCGGTGCCACTCCCAGGAGGGGATCAGCGCCCAGGTGCGCGGCCCGGGCATCACGTACATGTGCTCCGGCAGCCGGCCGGGCGGGCCCGGCGCGGGCTCGCCGTGGCGGCGCAGCAGCAGTCGCCAGGCGCGGTACGCCTCGTCCGTGGTGACCTTCTGCTCCAGGATCGAGGGGATCAGCGACTCCAGGACCAGTCCGGTGCGCACCAGCCGCAGTCCGGGGTGGCGGCGGTGCGCCTCCGCCACGAGCCGGTGGCGGGGGACGAAGGCCGACGGGTCGTCGCCGGCGCCGAGCAGCGCCGGGAGGCGGTCGAGGATCCACTCGGCGCCCGGTCCCCACGCCTCGCCCACCACCTCGCCCGCGCCCGCGTCCGGCGCGACGCGCAGTGTGGCCGGGCCCAGGGGGGTGCGGGTGGCCCGCCAGACCGCGCCGCCGGCCACCCGGTAGGCGGGGTCGTACGGGCCGCGCCGGAGCACCCGCAGATTGCGGCGCAGGTCGTGCGGCCCGAACGGCCGCGGCGGGGCCCAGCGGCGGACGGCGGGGGCGGGATCGGGGCAGGAGCCGGATACGGGGCCGGGGCTGTCGAGGTTGTCGAGGTCGCCGGGGTCGGAGTCGGTCACGGTTCGGCGCTCCGGGTCAGCGGTCGGAGGAGAAGCGGACCGAGCCCGCCTCAAGGCGGGCGCCGCACCACACCCGGATGCCGTCGCGCAGTTCGTTGTCCTCGCCCACGACCGCACCGTCTCCGATGACCGCGCCCTCCAACACCGTACGCGCCCCTATGCGCGCCCCCGTGCCGACGAGCGAGTCGCGCACCACGGCGCCCGGCCCGACGACCGCGCCGTCCAGCACCGTGCTGCCGTGCACCCGGGCCCCCTCCGCGATCACCGCACCCGCGCCGACCGCCGTACCGCCGGTCAGCTTGGCTCCGGGGGCCACCTCCGCGCCGTCCAGCACCAGCCGCTCGCCGCGGCGGCCGGGCACGGCCGGGGAGGGTGCGCGGCCGAGCACCAGATCGGCCGAGCCGCGGACGAAGGCCTGCGGGGTGCCGAGGTCGAGCCAGTAGGTGGAGTCGACCATGCCCCGCAGCTGGGCTCCCTCGGCGAGCAGCCCGGGGAAGGTCTCACGCTCGACGGAGACCGGGCGGCCGGCGGGGATGGTGTCGATCACGGACCGGTCGAAGACGTACGCGCCCGCGTTGATCTGGTCGGTGACGATCTCCTCGGGGGTCTGCGGCTTCTCCAGGAAGGCGGTGACCCGGCCGTCGGCGTCGGTGGGGACCAGGCCGAAGGCTCGCGGGTCCGCGACCCTCGTCAGATGGAGGGAGACGTCGGCGCCGGAGGAGGTGTGGGTCTCCACCAGGGCGCGGATGTCGAGGCCGGTGAGGATGTCGCCGTTGAAGACCAGTACCGGGTCGCCGGGGCCGCAGTGGAGCCGGGAGGCGACATTGCGGATGGCGCCGCCGGTGCCCAGCGGCTCCTCCTCGGTGACGTACTCCAGGTGGAGCCCCAGGTCCGACCCGTCGCCGAAGTACGGCTCGAAGACCTCGGCGAGGTAGGAGGTGGCGAGCACCACGTGCTCCACCCCGGCCGCGCGGGCACGGGCCAACTGGTGGGTGAGGAAGGGAACTCCCGCCGCCGGGACCATGGGCTTGGGGGTGTGGACCGTCAGCGGCCGCAGCCGGGTTCCCCTGCCCCCGACGAGGAGGATCGCTTCTGTCACCGGTTCTTCTCTGCTTCCTGCTGGGGACCGTGCCTGGTGGCCGGGCCAGTGTAGGCGGCCCGGCCGGCACGGTCCCCGGTGCGGCGGTCCGCCGGCCCGGGGCCGCGCCGGCGGCGGGTACGGCGCGGGGCCGAAGCCTCCTGCCGCCGCCTGCCGCTACCTGCCCTGCAACCGGGCAGCGGTGGCCCGGATGGTGCCCAGCCTGGAGTAGAGCCGGTCGCCCGGGCAGCCGGTGACATAGCCGTCCCGGTGCCCGGAGACGGTGCGGAGCCTGACGGTGGTGCCCTTGCGGTACTTGCCGCCGCCGGAGGTCATGGCGGCGGTGCCGCGCGGGTCGACGCCGTGCAGGCCCAGCTTCCAGGCGACGAGCTTGGAGACGGCGTTCACCGCGGCCCCGGAGGGGTTGGTGCTGTTGTACGAGCCGAGGACGGCGATACCGGTGCTGTCGTGGTTGAAGCCGTAGGTGTGGGCTCCCATCACCGGGTTGGCCACACCGCCGGCGCGGCCCTCGTAGATCTTCCCGCACTTGTCGACGAAGAAGTTGTAGCCGACGTCCCGCCAGCCGTTGCTCTGGACGTGGTAGCGGTAGATGCCCCGGATGATGGAGGCGGACTGGCCGCACGAGTAGTTGTTGCTCATCGCCGTGTGGTGGACGAAGGCCGTCTTGACCGTCCTGGTGTAGAGGAACGGTCCACGCAGCCGCTCGTCGGCCCCCCACCCTCTGCGGGTGACGATGCCGGGCCGGGGGCCGATGGGGGCGTCGGCCCCGGCCTCCGACTGCCCGGCCCGGCCCGCCTGCTCGGCTTGCTCGGCCTGGCCGGCGGCCCGTACCGCGAGCAGGTCCTCGCCGGCCTCCTGCCGGTCCAGGGCCGGGATCTCCAGGGCTCCGGCCGGTGCGAGCGCGGAGTTCGCCTCGCCCGCGGGGTTCTCCTTCCCGGTCCCGGCGGCGGGGTCGTCGCCGGGGTTGACCAGATCCAGGCGCAGCCCCTCGGGCAGCCGGTGCGCCCCGGAGGCGCCCTCCTCCGGCAGGACACGGGCCTGTACGCCGTTGGAGTCGCCCACCCACAGCGGCGCCGTCGCTCCGCGCACCTGGTCCCCGCGGGACTCGGCCGAGTCGGGGTCGGGCCGGTCGGCGTGGGTCTCCAGCTCCTGCCAGGACGACCACTCGCCGGTGGCCGCGGACTTGGTGCGCACCTGGATCCGGCCGTGCAGCTCCTCCTCCGGGTCGTCCCAGACCACGCCGAGCAGCGAGAAGGGTTCGACCTCGCGGGCCGGGAGACCGAGGGACACCGAGTCGGAGGAGCCGGGCGGCGTGGTCGTGGGCGGCGGGGTGAGGGGAACGAGCGGCAGCGACTGGGTGCTGCCGGGCAGCCGGGGGGCCGCCACGGACTCGGAAACGGGTGCGGGGGCCGCGGAGGCGCTGCTTGCCAGGCCGCCGGGCGCGGTCAGCGGCAGCACCGCGGCCGCTGCGCACGCGACGCCGATCGATGACGCAATGAATGCACGCATAAATCTGATATTGGACACAGGGGATACGGCTGTCTAACGGGGAGCTGACGCCCGGTCGCCCTGAGTTGTGCCCACCGGGCACCGAAAGCACCCCGTTCCGGCTCCTCCGGGCGGCGGTCCGCGTACCCTGGCGCCGATGAACACCACCGATCGCACCCCTGCCGACCTGCTGCGATCCGCGCTCGCCGCGGACGCCGCCCGCCCGCTGGTGACCTTCTACGACGACGCCACCGGCGAGCGCGTCGAACTCTCCGTCGCCACCCTCGCCAATTGGGTGGCGAAGACGGCCAACCTCCTGCAGGGCGAACTGTCCGCCGAGCCCGGCGACCGGCTCGCGCTGCTGCTGCCCGCCCACTGGCAGACCGCGGTCTGGCTGCTGGCCTGCTCCTCCACCGGAGTCGTCGCCGAACTGCCCGCCGACACCACCGACACCGCGGGTACGACCGGAATGGACTCGGCCTCCTCCCTCGCCGCGGCCGCCGACCTCGTCGTCAGCGGCCCGGACACCCTGGAGGCGGCCCGCGCCTGCACCGGCGAGCGCATCGCGCTCAGCCTGCGCCCCCTGGGCGGCCGCTTCCCCCGGCCGCCCGAGGGCTTCACCGACTACGCCGTCGAGGTGCCGGGCCAGGGCGACCACTTCGCCCCCTTCTCCCCCGTCGACCCGGACGCGCCCGCACTGGCCGTCGGCGGCCGGGAGCTGACCGGGGCGCAGGTCGTCGAACGCGCCCGCGCCGACGCCGGGGCACGCGGACTCGGCCCCGGCGCACGCCTGCTGTCGGGACTGCCGTACGGCACCTGGGAGGGGCTGTCCGCAGGCCTGTTCGCCCCGCTGGCCGCCGGAGGCTCGGTCGTGCTCTGCCGCCACCTGGACCGTCTGGACGCGGCGGGGCTGGAGGAGCGCGGGCGGAGCGAGCGCATCACCCACACGGCCGACTGACCCACCGTCGGCCCACCCGCCCGCCCCGGCATTCATCCCACAACCGAACACATCCCTCCGGTCTCCGGTCGTACGGAGGTTTTTCCTCCCCCGGTACAACCACCGGCCCCTCCCGGGTGTCTGTACAGAAGACCGGCGACCGCACGGCTGTGCGCGAACCGCCGCCGACCGCTGAGGGATGAACACATACGTGACCGAACCCGAGGACGCGCAGCAGACCGGCCTCCCCCACCCGCCGCCCCGGCCGCACCGCCGGTGGCTGCGCTGGGCCGCGCTGGGCGCGTCGCTCGCCGTACTCGCGGCGGGCGGCGCGGCCTGGTTCCTCTACAACAGACTCGACGGCAACATCCGCACCGACACGGAGGCCGTCGAGCAGTTGCGGCGCTTCGAGCGGGAGCGCCCCGCCGCGGTCGTGCACGAGGCGAAGAACATCCTGCTCATCGGCTCCGACGACCGCAGTGGCGACAACGGCAGGTACGGGCGGGACAGCGGCACCCAGCGCTCCGACACCACGATCCTGCTCCACCTGTCCGCCGACCGCTCCAGCGCCACCGGGGTGTCGATACCGCGTGACCTGATGGTGGACATACCCGAGTGCTCCCGGCCCGACGGCACGGCCGCCGGGCCGCTGTTCGCGCAGTTCAACTGGGCTTATGAGATGGGCGGGGCGGCCTGCACGATCCGCACTGTCGAGAACCTGACCGGCATCCGCGTGGACCACCATCTGATCGTGGACTTCACCGGCTTCGAGAAGCTGGTGGACGCGGTCGGCGGCGTCGAGGTGTGCCTGGCCGAGCCCGTGAACGATCCCGAGGCGCACCTCGTTCTGGACGCCGGGCCCCAGCGGCTCGACGGCGAGCAGGCCCTCGGCTACGTACGCGCCCGCAAGGGCATCGGCGACGGCAGCGACACCCAGCGGATGGAGCGGCAGCAGGAGTTCCTGACCACCATGCTGAGCCAGGTGCGCGACGACGGGCTCCTGACCGATCCGGCCGAGCTCTACCGGGTGCTGGACGCGGTGACGTCGTCGCTCACGGCCGACCCCGGACTGGACTCCCTCTCCGAGCTCTACGACCTGATCAGCGGCGTCCGCGGCATCCCGGAGGACCGGGTGCGGTTCATGACCGCGCCCCGGCAGCCGTACACCTACGACCCCAACCGCGACGAGCTGGTGCAGCCTGACGCGGACCTGCTGTTCGAGGCGCTGCGCGAGGACCGGCCGGTGCCGGAGGAAGGGCGGCGCCCTTCCGGGTCCCCCTCCGCCGGGCCGCTGACCGGGCCGTCCGCCGGGGCCGGGGTACCCGCGTCGGACACCGGGACCGAAGCACCGGAGCCGGGTGGTTCACCCACCGGTTCACCCACCGGTTCGCCGTCCCCCGGGGAGTCCGCGGACGACACGGCCGGGAGCCTGTGCGGATGAGCGCGGGCGCGCCGGAACGCGGGAGAACGCGAGAGAAACAGCACAGAGAACTGCTCAAGGGATTGAAATGGAATGTCCGTTTGAGGAAGAAAGTAACCTGCCTGCGGGGGTGCTTGACACCGGGCCGCGGCAGATAGTGTGAGCAATCCGGTGCGCTCGCCCATGAACGCTGCGCACCACCGGAGACCGACCGAGCGCCTTGATGCCTGGCAGGGAAGGCGCTGCGTGGCACGACGGAGGACTCAGGCAACCGTGGACGCGCAAAGCCGTGGGCGGGCGGGTGACATCGATCCCGCAGACCAGTGGGTGTTCGACCCGGAGACGGGCGACTACAAGCTGCGACCGCCAGCCCCCGCTGCGCGACCGTCCCCCTCCCCCCGCCCGTCCTCGCAGGCCGACAACCCCGCGCCCCGTGCCGGCCGTCGGCAGGCCCCGCCGCACGGCGAGGTGCCCCGGCAGCGCAGGCGGCGTCCGGAGGGCGGGAGCACGCCGGAGGACGGCGCGAGGAACGGTGCGGCGGACGGCGAGAAACCGGCCGGACGGGCCGCGGCGCGCAAGGCGGCCGGTGGCAGGGCGGCCGCGCGCCAGGCCGCGGGCGGCAGGGCGGCCTCCCGGCGCAAGGCCAGGCCGAAGAAGTCCGTGAAGAAGAAGGTGCTGCTGTGGACGGGCGGTGTGACGGCCTTCATGGTCACCGGCACCGCCGTCGCCGCCTACCTCGCCTACGAGCACTTCAACGGCAACATCGACACCGTCGACGTCGGTGACGCCGCCGAGGGCGGCTTCGGCAGCGACGGCCCGCTCAACATCCTGCTGATCGGCACCGACAAGCGCACCGGCGAGGGCAACGAGGGCTACGGCGACAAGAACAGCCCCGGCCACGCCGACACCACGTTCCTCCTCCATGTCTCGGCGGACCGCACCAACGCCACCGTGATGAGCATCCCCCGGGACCTGAAGACCGACATCCCCGACTGCCCCACCAAGCGGGAGGACGGCACCACCAAGGTCATCCCGGGTGAGCAGGACGTCCGGTTCAACACCAGCCTCGGCCAGGCGGGCCGGGACCCGGGCTGCACCATGCGCACCGTCAAGGAGATGACCGGGCTGGACGTCCACCACTTCATGATGGCGGACTTCAACGCCGTCAAGACGCTGACCACCGCGGTCGGCGGTGTCCCGGTCTGCCTGGAGAAACCGGTCGACGACCCCAAGTCCCACCTCGAACTCCCCGCCGGCGAGAGCGTCGTCGAGGGCGAGCAGGCCCTGGCCTTCGTCCGCACCCGCGGCAGCTTCGGGAACAAGGGCGACCTGGACCGCATCAAGGTCCAGCAGCAGTTCCTGAGTTCGATGATCCGCCAGTTCAAGTCGAACGACACCCTCACCGACCCGGGCAAGCTGTGGGACCTGGCGGAAGCGGCCACCAAGGCGCTCACCGTCGACACCGGCATAGGCACCATCAAGAAGCTGAGCGACCTGGGCAGGGAACTCAGCGGCATCAAGACCAAGAACATCTCCTTCCTGACGGTCCCGGTGGCCGACAACCCCGCGGAGAAGGTCAAGGCCACGGTCGTCCTCCAGCAGCCCAAGGCCTCCCAGGTCTTCGCGATGCTGCGCGAGGACGTCTCCTTCACCGAGGTGGAGAAGAAGGAGAAGGCCGCCAAGGACAAGGCCAAGAAGGAGCAGGAGGCGCTGCTCAAGGGCGAGCGGGCCGCGGCCTCCGACGTACGTGTGGAGATCCTCAACGGCGGGGAGATCGCCGGGGCCGCGCAGACGACGCTCACCTGGCTGCAGAACACCCAGAGCGTGCTGAAGTCCAGCAACGGCGGCAACGCGCCCGAGCAACTCGACAGAACGACCCTGGAGTACGGGCCCAACCAGGCCGACCAGGCCCGCAAGCTCGCCGACATCATGGGCCTGCCCGCCTCGGCCCTGAAGCCCGGCTCCGTGGACGCCGGGCCGATGGAGCCGATGGTGCTGACGCTCGGCGCCGACTTCAAGGAGGCCGGCCTCCCCATCGCCGCCCCGGCGAAGGCTCCGGAGGACCTCGGGAAAGTGGAAGCCGACAAGAAGATATGCGCCAAGTGAATCCCGCGCGCCGCTTCCGCGCACGGGCCGAGTCGTAGGGAGAGGGCCCGTTGGGGCAGCGCACCGCAGGGGGGAGAGGCGCACACGAACGCGCCCCTCGGCCGGAGGACTTCGGCTGGAACGACAGCATGTACGACGAGCCGGACGCATCCGGGGAACCGGAGGGATCCGTGAGGTCCGGGCAGAGCCGGGAAGGCGGGGAGGGCGGGGCCGGCGGCCCCGGGGACGCGGCGCCCGCGTCCGGCGGGCCGGGGCACCGCGCCGGTGGCCCGAGGCGGCCGGCCGGCCGCGGCAGACGGGTGCTGCGCTGGACGGCGCTCTCCCTGTCCGTGCTGATACTCGGCACGGCGGGCGCCGGCTACCTCTATTACGAGCACCTCAACAGCAACCTCACCAGGAAGCCCCTCACCCTCGGCGACAACCAGCTCAAGCACCGGCAGAACGCGGAGGGCCGCACCCCCCTCAACATCCTGCTGCTGGGCTCCGACAGCCGTAACTCCGAGCGGAACCTCGAACTGGGCGGCTCCCGGAGGGACGTGGGGCGCAAGCCGCTGGCCGACGTCCAGATGCTGCTGCATCTCTCGGCCGACCGCGACAGCCTCTCGGTGCTCAGCATCCCCCGGGACACCAAGGTGACCATCCCCGAGTGCACCGACCCCGAGGACGAGTCGAAGCACCCGCAGAGGATCGGCAAGATCAACTCCAGTCTCCAGTACGGCGGACCGGGCTGCACGGTCGCCACCTGGATGGAACTGACCGGCATCCCCATCGATCACTTCATGATGATCGACTTCGCGGGTGTGGTGGACATGGCCGACGCGGTGGGCGGCGTCCCGGTCTGCGTGGACGCCAACATCCACGACAGCAGGTCCGGTCTGCGCCTGGAGAAGGGCGAGACCACCGTCCGCGGCGAGCAGGCCCTGCAGTGGCTGCGCACCCGGCACGGTTTCGGGGACGGCACGGACATCGGCCGGGCGCGGGCCCAGCACATGTACATGAACTCGATGGTGCGCCAGCTCAAGGCGGGCACCAAGCTCACCGACCCGGGCAAGCTCAGGTCGCTCGCCGAGGCCGCCACCGAGGCACTCACCGTCGACGACGGCATCGAGGGCGTCAAGGACCTCTACGACCTGGGCAACGAACTCAAGCAGGTCCCCACCGAGCGGATCACCATGGTCACCATGCCGTGGGAGTACTCCGACGGCGGCAGCTACGTGGTGCCCAAGCCCGGCGACGCCGAGAAGGTCTTCTCCCTCATCCGGGACGACATCGCCCTCGACGGCAAGGACGAGAAGCCGAAGAAGGAGAAGAAGACCTCCGACCCCGCCGCTCCGGCCGACGAGATCCCGGTACAGGTCCGCAACGGCACCCGCACCGTCACCCTCGGACCCGTCAACGGCCGCGCGGGCGTCATCACCGAGGAGCTGCGGCGGCTCGGCTTCACCCAGGCCGGGACCGACCCCGAGGAGACTCCCCAGGCCGACACCACCGTGTCGTACCCGAGCGAGGACCTGCGCGGTGACGCCCTGGCCGTGGCCAAGGCCCTGGGCCTGCCCGGGCGTTCCGTACGCCAGTCCGCCGGCGTCGAACAGGTCACCGTGGTGATCGGCGCCGACTGGCGGGAGGGGAACGCCTACCCCGAGCAGCCCGCACCCGAGGAGGACGACGAGCGCGGAGCCCCCGAGAGCGCGAACGCGCTCAACGGCGACGAGAAGAAGTGCATGAACGTCAACCCCGCCCACACCTGGTGATCCGTTCCCCCCGGGGAACGGAAACGGGCCGCGTCCCCGGGGAACGGGGGCGCGGCCCGTGGTGTGTGCGGCGGACCCCGGTCAGCCGCCGGCCGTCACCGGCTCCCGGCGGCTGGCCTTCACCTTCTCCGCCAGCTTCCGAGGGCTCGTCAGAAAGCCCCAGCCCCAGGACATGTGCATGGTGGCCAGCGCCAGCGGGATGCGCACCCGCGCCCCGAACGGCAGCCCCTTCCCCGCCGGGACCGAACCCGCGGTGATGGCCGCCAGGTAGCCGCCCGGGACGACCAGGGCCCACGGCGTGACCAGCGCGCCCGCCACCACTCCCGCCCCGATGGCAACCACGGCCGCCGGCGGCGCCAGGTAGCGCAGGTTGATCGAGCCCGAGTGGTAGCGGGCCACCACATGCCGCCAGCGGCCGTAGTTGCGGTACTGCTTGGCCAGCGCGCGGACGCTGGGCCGGGGTCGGTAGGAGACCAGCAGCTTTGGCGAGAACCAGATCAGCCCGCCGTCCTGGCGGATGCGGAAGTTCAGCTCCCAGTCCTGCGCCCGGATGAACTCCTCGTTGTAGCCGCCCTGCCGCTCCAGCACCTCCCGGCGGAAGACGCCCAGGTAGACCGTCTCGGCCTCGCCCGCCTCGCCGCCGGTGTGGAAGGCCGCGTTCCCCACCCCGATCCTGGAGGTCATGGCGGCGGCCACGGCCTTCTCCCAGTCGTTCTCGCCCTCGGCGTGCATGATGCCGCCGACGTTGGCCGCGCCGGTCTCCTCCAGCAGCCGCACGGCGGTCGCGATGTAGTCGGGCGAGAGCATCCCGTGCCCGTCCACCCGCACCACGACCGGGTGGCGGGAGGCGGCGATGGCCGCGTTGAGACCGGCGGGGGTGCGGCCGGTGGGGTTGGGCACGGTGCGCACCCGCGGGTCCTCGCGGACCAGCTCGGCGGCGATGGAGTCGGTGCGGTCCCCGGAGGGGCCGAGCGCGATCACGACCTCCAGCTCACCGGCGTAGTCCTGCTCCAGGATGTGCCGCACCGAGCTGCGCAGATGACGCTCCTCGTTGAGCACCGGCATGATCACGGAGACCGCGGGCGGCGCCGCGGCCGGGGAGGTGGGTTCGACAGGAGAGCTCACCGGGTCACGGTACCGCGATCGGGTGATCCGCCCGCACGGCAGCCGGGTGGCCGCGGGCGGCGGGCGGCGTGGGACCGGCGGTCGGTAGATCGTATGGGCCTATGTTGGCCGCTTCCTGGCCCCCACCGCCACGGAGGTGCTTCCCCGATGCCCGCACGGTCCCGTCAGCGCGGTCGCCACGCCCGTCCCCGGCCGAAGCGGCGGGGTCCGTCCCGCTGGGGCTTCCGGGCGGCCACCGCCGTCTCGGTGATGGTGCTGACGGCCGGCGGCATCGGCCACGCGCTGGTCTCCGGGCTGGACGGCCGGCTGAAGCGGGTGGACCCCTTCCACGGGCTCAGCCACCGCCCCCGAAGCGGCGACGGCCTCAACTTCCTGGTCGTCGGCACCGACGGACGCGACACCGTCACCGAGCAGGAGCGGCGGCGGTACTCCCTGGGCGGGACGCCCTGCAACTGCACCGACACGCTCATGCTGGTGCACCTGTCCGCCGACCGCGACCGGGCCAGCGTGGTGAGCATCCCCCGCGACTCGTACACCGAGTTCCCCCCGCACACCGATCCCGCCACCGGCGAGCTCCGCACCGGCCGCACCGGGAAGATCAACGCCGCCTACTCGCTCGGCGGCCCGCACCTGACCGTCCGCACCGTCGAGAAGATGACGGGGGTGCGCGTCGACCACTACCTGGAGGTCGACTTCACCAGCTTCATGCGGACCGTCGACGCCCTGGGCGGCGTCCCGGTGTGCACCACCCGGCCGCTGACCGACAGCCGCAGCGGCCTCGACCTGCCCGCCGGCACCACCCGGCTCGACGGCGGCCGGGCCCTGCAGTACGTCCGCGCCCGGCAGGTGGACGCCGAGGGAGACCTCGGCCGCATCAGGCGCCAGCAGCGCTTCCTGGCCTCCGTGATCGACGAGGCGACCGGGAGCGGCGTGCTGACCGACCCGGCCCGGCTGCGCCGGGTCGCCTCGGCACTCCTGGGATCGGTGCGCGCCGACCGGGACTTCGGCGCCCACGAACTGCTGACCCTGGGGCGGGCGATGCGCGGCTTCACCGCGGCCTCCTCGGAGTTCGCCTCGGTGCCCCTGGAGGACCCCGACCACAGCGTGCCCGGCATCGGCTCCACCGTGACCTGGGACGAGGAGAAGGCCGGGAAGCTGTTCGCGGCGCTGCGCCGGGACCGGCCGCTGTCGCCCGGCGCCACGGCGGGCACGAGAGACGGCACGGAGCGGCACGGTACGGGGCGACACGGTACGGGGCACGCCGCAGGGCACGGAAAGCGACCCGACGGCAAGAACCTCGACGAGGAGCCGGGCGCGGCGGCGCGTCCGTCCGGCCCCCTCCCGGTCCGGGTGGACCCGGGCAAGATCCGGGTGCAGATCGAGAACGGCACACCGATCGCCGCCCTCGGGGCGCGGGTGGACCGCGAGTTGCGCGCCATCGGCTTCGACACCACCGGCACTCCGCGCGGCGCGGAGAAGCAGGACGTGCGGCACACGGTCATCCGTCATGACCCCGAGTGGGACCGCTCGGCGCGTGCCCTGGCCACCGCGCTGCCCGGCGCGGAGCTGGAGGAGGTCGAGGGGCAGGGACGGGTGATGGAGGTCGTGCTGGGCTCCGACCACCGCGAGGTGCTGCGGGTGCGCCACGCTCCCGAGTCCTCCGCGTCTCCGGCGCCGGACTCGAAGGAGGCCAAGAAGGCCAAGGAGGCCAAGGAGGCGGAGGAGGCCAAGGAGGCGGAGGAGCCCTCGCGCCCGGAGGGCGGGGGCACGAACGGAAAGGCGGTCACGGGCGACGAGGTCGTCTGCCCGTGACCGCGGGGCCGGGCCGTACGGCTCAGTCCTCGGTCATGCCCTCGGCCGCCCGCCGGTCGCGCAGCTCCTTGATGGCGCGGCGCCTGGCGAGCCGGTGCGTACGCCGGATCTGCGCCTCCTGCCAACGCCGCTTGTCGCGCTCGGACTCGGGAACCACCGGCGGTACGGGACGCGGCCGGCCGTTCTCGTCGACCGCGGTGAACACCAGATAGGCGGAGGCGACCTGGGTGGCGGGCGTGGACTCGTTCCACCGCTCGGCCAGCACCCGCACGCCGACCTCCATCGAGGACCGGCCGGTCCAGTTCACCTGGGCCTTCACATGCACCAGGTCGCCCACCCGGACCGGCTCCAGGAAGACCATCTCGTCCATCGACGCCGTGACCGCCGGCCCCCCGGAGTGCCGTCCGGCGACCGCGCCCGCCGCGTCGTCGACCAGCTTCATGATCACACCGCCGTGGACGGTGCCGAGGAGGTTGGTGTCGTTCCCCGTCATGATGTGGGACAGGGTGGTGCGGGACGCCGCGGTGGGCTTGCCCGGCGGTTCGTGCGGGGTGGCCTGGGCCTGAGTGGTCATGCTTCCACCCTAAGCCGCCCGTCACGGGCGGAACCGGGTGGCCCGGTGTGATCCCGTACGCTCCCCGCCGGATCCGCCCCGCAATGCATCAGCTCTGCAACAGCCGCGCTTCTGTTCCGCCCCCCTGTCTATGGCGCGCCCGGTCCGGGAGGGCACACTGCCTCCCATGACTGACTGGCCCAACAGCGGCGGCGTCGGCCCGCGCCCGGTTCCCAACCGCTCCGTACCGACGACCGGATACGGCAACGACCCCGGCGGCGGCTCCGGTTACGGCGGACAGGCGAGCTACGACTCCGGCTACAACACGGGCCAGGTCTACGCCGGTTCCGGTTACGCGGGCGGCGGCCCGGCCGGACCCGCCGGGCCCGGCTACGGCGACGCGAGACCCGCGCCGGACTGGGGCCGCCGGTTCAAGGTGGGGCTCGTCACACTGCTCGTCGTGCTGCTGGTGTGGTCGGTCGGCACGTACTTCTGGGCCGACTCCAAGCTGCGCCGGGAGGTCGATCTGAGCACGGTCATGGACCGGCCCGAGAAGGGCGAGGGCACCACCTACCTCATAGTCGGCTCCGACAGCCGCGAGGGGCTGTCGGACGAGGAGCGCAAGGAACTGCGCACCGGTTCGGCGGAGGGCAAACGCACCGACTCCATGATCATCCTGCATGTGGGCCCCGAGGGGAACACGATGGTCTCCCTGCCGCGCGACTCCTGGGTCACCATCCCCGAGTTCAAGGGCTCCGAGAGCGGCAAGACCTTCCCCTCCCCCGGCGCGCGCAAGCTCAACGCCGCCTACTCCATGGACGGCGCCACCCTGCTGGTCCGCACCGTCGAGTACAACACCGGCCTGCGCATAGACCACTACGCGGAGATCGGCTTCGGCGGCTTCGCCTCCATCGTGGACGCCCTCGGCGGCGTGGAGATGGACATCCCCCGCGACATCAAGGACAAGAACTCCGGCGCCGACTTCAAGAAAGGCCGCCAGACCCTCGACGGGGCCCAGGCCCTGGCCTTCGTCCGTAACCGCTACGAGGCCGGCAGCGACCTGGAGCGCACCAAGAACCAGCAGAAGTTCCTCTCCGCCCTGGCGAACCAGGCCGCCACCCCCTCCACGGTCATCAACCCCTTCCGGCTCTACCCGACGCTGGGCGCGGGCCTGGACACCCTGATCGTGGACGAGGACATGGGCCTGTTCGACCTCGCCTCGATGTTCTGGGCCATGAAGGACGTCTCGGGCGGCGAGGGCACCTCGATGAACATGCCGATAGCGGGCTCCGCCCCGCAGGGCTCGCTCAAGTGGGACATGACCAGGGTCAAGCAGCTCGTCGGGCAGCTGAAGAACGGCGAGAAGGTCACCGTCCGGGCCGACTGAACCCGCCGGCGCGGGGAAGACCGACACCATGGCCATGTGAACGTGCGGGCCCCGGACCGGACGGTCCGGGGCCCGCACGTGTTCCCGGGCGCACCGCCCGGGCAAGGCGCCTTACGGCAGGTTGCGGGCCATGACGATGCGCTGGACCTGGTTCGTGCCCTCGTAGATCTGCGTGATCTTGGCGTCGCGCATCATGCGCTCGACCGGGTAGTCGCGGGTGTAGCCGTAGCCGCCCAGCAGCTGGACGGCGTCCGTGGTGATCTCCATGGCGGCGTCGGAGGCGTAGCACTTGGCGGCCGCTCCGTAGAAGGTCAGGTCCTCGGCCCTGCCGTCGGCGCCGAGACCGACGCGCTCGGAGCGGGCGGCGGCGGCGTAGGTGAGCTGGCGGGCGGCCTCCAGCTTCATCGCCATGTCGGCGAGCATGAACTGCACGCCCTGGAAGTCGCCGATCGGCTTGCCGAACTGCTTGCGCTCGGCGACGTAGCCCTTGGCGTAGTCCAGCGCGCCCTGGGCGATGCCGAGGGCCTGGGCCGCGATGGTGATGCGGGTGTGGTCCAGGGTCTTCATCGCGGTGGCGAAACCGGTGCCCTCCTCGCCGATCATGCGGTCGGCGGGGATGCGGACGTTGTCGAAGTAGACCTCGCGGGTCGGGGAGCCCTTGATGCCGAGCTTCTTCTCCGGGGCGCCGAAGGAGACGCCCTCGTCGCCCTTCTCCACCACGAAGGCCGAGATGCCTTTGGAGCGCTTCTCCGGGTCGGTGACGGCCATCACGGTGTAGTACTCGCTGACGCCGGCGTTGGTGATCCAGCGCTTGACGCCGTTGAGAACCCAGAAGTCCCCGTCGCGCACGGCGCGGGTCTTCATGCCCGCGGCGTCCGAGCCGGCCTCCGGCTCGGAGAGGCAGTAGGAGAACATCGCGTCGCCCTTGGCCAGCGGGGCGAGGTACTTGCTCTTGATCTCCTCGGAGCCGGACAGGATCACCGGGAGGGAGCCGAGCTTGTTGACGGCCGGGATCAGGGAGGACGAGGCGCAGACGCGGGCGACCTCCTCGATCACGATGACGGTCGCGAGCGCGTCGGCGCCCGCGCCGCCGTAGGACTCGGGTACGTGGACGGCGTGCAGGTCGTTGGCGACCAGCGAGTCCAGGGCCTCCTGCGGGAAGCGGCCCTGCTCGTCCACCTCGGCCGCGAAGGGCGCGATCTTCGCCTCGGCGAGCGAGCGCACCGATTCCCGGAGCATGTCGTGCTCCTCCGACGGACGGTAGAGGTCGAAGTCGGTCGATCCCGCCACGGTGTCTCACTCCCTGGGTGCGCTGCTGCTAACTACCGTTAAGTAACACAATTCTAGTGGCCCGCCGTCGCCGCGGATACATGAGTTTGCCGACACCGCCCCGCACCGGCCCCCGCGCACCGGCCCGCTCCGGCTCCCGCACTCCCCCCGCCCGCCCCGGCGGTGGCCGGATATGCTCGCGGGCAGCATCTCGCCCGTATCCCAGGAGCAGTCCATGGCCCTCAGAATCACCGTGATCGGCACCGGCTACCTCGGCGCGACGCACGCCGCGGCCATGGCCGAGCTGGGCTTCGAGGTACTGGGCCTGGACGTGGTGCCGGAGAAGATCGAGGCCCTGACCGAGGGGCGGGCCCCGATGTACGAGCCCGGGCTGGAGGAGCTGCTGCGCCGCCATGTCTCCGGGGTGGAGGGCTCGACCGGGCGGCTGCGCTTCACCACCTCCTGGGAAGAGGTGGGCGCGTTCGGGGACGTCCACTTCGTCTGTGTGAACACCCCCCAGAAGCAGGGCGAGTACGCGTGCGACATGTCCTATGTGGACAGCGCGGTGGACTCCCTGGCCCCGCACCTGACGCGGCCCGCCCTGGTGGTGGGCAAGTCCACGGTGCCGGTGGGCAGCGCGGACCGGCTGGCGAGGCGGTTGGCGGAGCTGGCCCCGGCTGGCGAGGCGGCGGAGCTGGCGTGGAACCCGGAGTTCCTGCGCGAGGGCTTCGCCGTCGAGGACACCCTGCGCCCGGACCGCATCGTGGTGGGGGTGCGCTCGGCACGCGCGGAGGAGCTGCTGCGCGAGGTGTACGCCAAGCCGGTGGCCGAGGGCTCGCCGTTCGTCGTCGCCGACTTCCCGACGGCGGAGCTGGTGAAGACCGCCGCGAACTCCTTCCTGGCCACCAAGATCTCGTTCATCAACGCCATGGCCGAGGTCTGCGAGGCGGCCGGCGGCGATGTGGTGAAGCTGGCGGAGGCCATCGGGTACGACGACCGGATCGGGCGGAAGTTCCTGCGCGCCGGGATCGGCTTCGGCGGCGGCTGCCTGCCCAAGGACATCCGCGCGTTCATGGCGCGGGCGGGCGAGCTGGGCGCCGACCAGGCGCTGACGTTCCTGCGCGAGGTGGACTCGATCAACATGCGCCGCCGCTCCCACATGGTGGAGCTGGCCCGCGAGACGGTGGGCGGCACCTTCCTGGGGCAGCGCGTGGCGGTGCTGGGGGCGACCTTCAAGCCGGACTCCGACGACGTACGGGACTCCCCGGCGCTGAACGTCGCCGGCCAGATCCATCTGCAGGGCGGGCAGGTGACGGTCTACGACCCCAAGGGTATGGAGAACGCCCGGCGGGTCTTCCCCACCCTCGGCTACGCGGGCAGCGCGCCGGACGCGGTGCGCGGGGCGGACGTGGTCCTGCACCTGACGGAGTGGCGCGAGTTCGGGGAGCTCGACCCGGAGGCGCTGGGGCAGTCCGTGGCGCACAAGCGCATCCTGGACGGCCGCAACACCCTCGACGCGGCCCTGTGGCGCAAGGCCGGCTGGTCCTTCCGCGCGCTGGGCCGGCCGGCGGCGTAGGGCCCGCCCCCGCTTCGCCGGCCCCGAGCGGGCGGGGCCGGGTGCCGTCGGCCACTGCGGTGCGCGCCCCCTGCCGGAGTCGTCAACAGATGACGGGCCGGGTAGCAGAAGCAGTGATCCGCGACACAGGAGGGAAGATCACCATGGCCATCACCGTACTGCGGGACGTCGTCGTACTGGACTGCCCGGAGCCGGGGAAGCTCGCCGACTTCTACGCACGGCTGCTGGGCGGGAGGGCCGAGGGCGAGGGCCGGTGGGTGGAGGTGACGTTCGACTCGGGCCCCCTGAAGGGCCGGACGTTCGCCTTCCAGGAGGCGCGCGGGTACGTGCCGCCGCAGTGGCCGAGCGCCGAGCGGTCGCAGCAGTTCCACCTCGACTTCTACGTGCCCCGCGAGGAGTTGGACGCGGCTGAGCGGGAGGCTCTGGAGCTGGGGGCCGAACTTCTCCAGGGCGACGGGGGCGAGCGCGACTTCCGCGTCTACCGCGACCCGGCCGGGCACCCCTTCTGCCTCTGCGTCGAGTGAGCCGGCCGCCCGTGGGGCGCGAAGGTGTGGGGCAGGGCACGCCGGTGAGCGGGGCGCGCGAGGGAGGAGGAACGGAAAAGAGGCGGGCGGGGCAGGGGTGTGAACACCCCTGCCCCGCCCGCCTCATGACCGGCTCCGGGCTCGGGTCCGGCCCGGAGGCCGGACCCGGGCGGCCGGGTCGGTGAGGGTCAGGACCCTCAGATGCTGACGCCGTTGGCGCGCAGGTAGGCCAGCGGGTTGATGTCCGAGCCGTAGCCGGGGGCGGTGCGGATCTCGAAGTGCAGGTGCGGGCCGGTGCTGTTGCCGGTGGAGCCGACGGCGCCGATCTGCTGGCCGGCGCTGACCGACTGGCCGGCGCTGACCGACAGCGAGGACAGGTGGCCGTACTGGCTGTACCGGCCGTCCTCGTGGCGGATGACGATCTGGTTGCCGTAGGCCCCGCCCCAGCCGGCGGAGACCACGGTGCCGTTGGTGACGGCCTTCACCGGGGTGCCGGAGGCGGCGGCGAAGTCCTCACCGGTGTGGCCGTTGGACCAGCGGGCGCCCGAGGCCTTGTAGGAGCCGGACGGGGCGGCGTTCACTGGGGCGGCGTAGCCGGTGACCGCACCGCGGTCGCTGCGGTCGGCACGCTCGGCCGACTGCCGCACGGGCTCGGCCTTCTCGGCCTTCTCGGCCGGCTTGGCCTTCGGGGCCGGCGCGGCCTTCTCGGTCTTCTCGGCCTTGGGAGCCGGCTTGGCCTCGGGCTTGGCCGCGGCCTTCTGCTGGGCGGCGGCGCCGCCCAGGGTGAGCTCCTGGCCCGGGAAGATCATGTTCGGGTTGTCACCGATGACCTGGCGATTGTCCTCGTAGATGCGCTCCCAGCCGCCCTGGACGCCCTGGGCGTCAGCGATCTTGAAGAGGGTGTCGCCGCCGACGACCTCGTAGGAGGCGCCCTTGCCGGCGCCGTGGTCGTGGCCGTGGGCACGCTCACCGCGGTCCGCGCGCTGCGGCGCGGCCTCGGGCTCGCTCTTCTCCCGCTTCGGCTCGGGCTTGCTCTCGGGCTTGGCCTCGGCCTTCGGAGCGGCGGCCGGGGCCTGCTCCTTCTGCTCGGTCGGGTTGCTCCGGCCGTCGGGGGAGACGGCCGGGGCGGGACCGCCCTTGGTCAGGCCGGCCTTGACCGAGCACACGGGCCAGGCGCCCGGGCCCTGTCCCGCCAGCACCTTCTCGGCGACGGCGATCTGCTGGTCCTTGGTGGCGAGGTCGGCACGCGGCGCGTACTGGGTGCCGCCGAAGGCGGCCCAGGTGCTCTGCGTGAACTGCAGGCCGCCGTAGAAGCCGTTGCCGGTGTTGATGGACCAGTTGCCCGTGCTCTCGCACTGGGCGACCTTGTCCCAGGTGTCGACGGAGGCGGCGTTGGCCCCGCCGGCGGTCACCAGGGGGAGGGCCATGCCGGCGCCGCCCACGGAGATGGCCAGCGACAGGCGGGTGAGACGGCTGTTGCGCATACGACGGTGACGTCCGCGTGCGGACATAGGTGTGCTCCTTCTCCTACGCCTGCGAGGTGAGCTGTCGGGTTCGGGCTGGAGTTGCCCGGCCATGTGCGCCGCGGCGAGTGCCGCGGCATGGCTTCACCCCAAGCCGTCCCGTACGGGCCCTGTGGGCCCGGGACGGCGACTTACCTTGGGTCCCCCGCTCCTGCCATCGGGTGGTGTGGATGGTCCAGCCCGCCGCCGTTGACAGGATTCGGCGTTCGACAGCGGGCCGCCGCACATTCGTACGGCACGGCCAGAACGGTAGACACATCGTTTCCGCCGATACAAGCCGATGGGTCACAGGACGCCCGTTTCGAAGGCTTTGATGATCGTCCGATCATCACCGTCCGCTGTGTTCACCTCTCGAAGAGTGGCGAATTCCGGGTCTGGCTCCGCGTCACTCTCCTCCACTGCCAGGAGCTATGACACAGAAAGACCCTCCCCGGCACACAGAGCGACGTACCGGGGAGGGCCGGCTCGTGAGTTGAATCACGAGAAGGTCGAGGGGCTACCCGTCGAGCTGTCCGACGGTGGCGATGGACGGGCCGCGCCTGGTCCGCTCGTGACGGGCGACCGCCTCCGCGTCGCGCAGCACACGCACCGCGTTCCCCCAGGTGAGCTTGGCGAGATCGGCCTCGGACCAGCGGCGGTCCAGCAACTCGGCCACCAGGTGCGGATATCCGGACACATCGCTCAGATCGGACGGGGTGAAGGCCGTGCCGTCGAAGTCGCCGCCGATGCCGATGTGGTCGATGCCCGCGACCTCGCGCATGTGGTCCAGGTGGTCGGCGACCGTCGCCGCCGTGGCGACCGGGCGCGGATTGGCCTCCTCGTAGGCGCGCTGGACCGCCAGGCCCCTCTCCGTGCCGTCCAGGGGGTGAAGGCCGTGGGCACGCATGTTCTCGTCGGCGGCCTCGGTCCAGGCGACGGCGGCGGGCAGCACGAACTTCGGCACGAATGTGGCCATCGCCACACCGCCGTTGACCGGAAGCCGCTCCAGCACCTCGTCGGGGATGTTGCGCGGGTGGTCGCACACCGCACGGGCCGAGGAGTGCGAGAAGACCACCGGAGCCGTCGTCACGCGCAGGGCGTCGCGCATGGTGGCGGGCGCCACATGGGAGAGGTCCACCAGCATGCCCAGCCGGTTCATCTCCTTCACGACCTCCTCGCCGAAGCGGGTCAGGCCGTCGTGACGCGGGGCGTCGGTGGCCGAGTCCGCCCAGTCGATGGTGTCGTTGTGGGTGAGTGTCATGTAGCGCACGCCCAGCCGGTACAGGGCGCGCAGTGTGGCCAGGGAGTTGTTGATGGAGTGGCCGCCCTCGGCGCCCATCAGGGAGGCGATGCGGCCCTCGGCGCGGGCCGCCTCCATGTCGTCGGCGGTGAGGGCGAGCCTGAGGTCGGCCGGGTGGCGGTCGGCCAGCCGCCGCACCACGTCGATCTGCTCCAGGCAGGCGCTGACGGCGGCGTCGCCCGTCAGGTCGGTGCGCACGTAGACCGACCAGAACTGCGCGCCCACCCCGCCCGCGCGCAGCCGCGGGATGTCGGTGTGCAGATGGGCCGACTGGTCGCCGGCGATGTCGCGCCGGTCGAGGTCGTAACCCACCTGCTCGCGCAGCGCCCACGGCAGGTCGTTGTGGCCGTCGGCGACGGGATGGGCCTCCAGCAGCGCCCTGGCCCGGGCCAGCAGCTCGGCGGAGTGACCCATCTCACCTGCCTCCGAAGCCGAACCCGGCGCCGCCCGCGGCGGCCTTGCTCCGCAGCCGCCTGCCCTTCTCCCGCGCCTGCTCCCTCAGCTCCGCCTGGAACCGCTCCATGCGCTCGCGCAGCTCCTCGTCGTGGGCCGCCAGAATGCGGACCGCCAGCAGGCCCGCGTTGCGCGCGCCGCCGACCGAGACCGTGGCGACCGGGACCCCGGCGGGCATCTGGACGATCGACAGCAGGGAGTCCATGCCGTCCAGGTGCCGCAGCGGCACGGGCACGCCGATCACCGGCAGCGGGGTGACGGAGGCGAGCATGCCCGGCAGGTGGGCCGCTCCCCCGGCGCCCGCGATGACCGCCTTCAGCCCGCGTCCGGCCGCCTCGTCGCCGTAGGCGATCATCTCGTGCGGCATGCGGTGGGCGGAGACGACGTCGACCTCGTAGGGGATCTCGAACTCGTCCAGGGCCTCGGCCGCGGCCTCCATGACGGGCCAGTCCGAGTCGGATCCCATGACGATCCCCACGGCGGGGGCGGATGCGGGGCTGGGGGCGTTGCTCATTCGGTGATGGTCCCTCGCAGATAGGCGGCGGCGTGGGCGGCGCGCTCGCGTACGTCCGCCAGGTCGTCGCCGTAGGTGTTGACGTGGCCGACCTTGCGGCCGGGCTTCACGTCCTTGCCGTACATGTGGATCTTCAGCCGCGGGTCACGGGCCATGCAGTGGAGATAGCCCTGGTACATGTCGGGGTAGTCGCCGCCGAGCACGTTGGCCATCACCGTCCACGGCGCGCGGGGGCGCGGATCGCCCAGCGGCAGGTCGAGCACGGCCCGCAGGTGGTTGGCGAACTGGGAGGTGACCGCGCCGTCCTGGGTCCAGTGGCCGCTGTTGTGGGGGCGCATGGCCAGCTCGTTGACCAGGACACGGCCGTCGCGGGTCTCGAACAGCTCCACCGCCAGGTGCCCGATCACACCCAGCTCCCCCGCGATCGCCAGCGCCATCTCCTGGGCGTGGGCGGACAGCTCCGGCGACAGGCCGGGGGCCGGGGCGATCACGGTGTCGCACACTCCGTCCACCTGGATCGACTCCACCACCGGATAGGCCACGGCCTGGCCGTGCGGGGAGCGCACCACGTTGGCCGCCAGCTCGCGGACGTAGTCCACCTTCTCCTCGGCCAGCACCGGCACGCCCGCCCGGAACGGCTCGGCGGCCTCGGCCTCGGAGGACACCACCCACACGCCCTTGCCGTCGTAGCCGCCGCGGACGGTCTTGAGGACGACCGGCCGGCCCTCCCCTTCCCGCGCCTCCCCTTCCCGCGCGGCCCCTTCCCGCGCGGCTCCTTCCCGCGCGGCTCCTTCCCGCGCGAACCGCATGACGTCGGCCGGGTCCGCGACGATCCGGTGCCGGGGGCAGGGGACGCCGATCTCGCTCAGCCGCGCCCGCATCACGCCCTTGTCCTGCGCGTGCACCAGCGCGTCGGGCCCGGGCCGCACCGGAATGCCCTCCGCCTCCAGGGCGCGCAGATGCCCGGTGGGCACATGCTCGTGGTCGAACGTGATCACGTCACAGCCGCGGGCGAAGGCGCGCAGGGTGTCCAGATCGCGGTAGTCGCCGACGACGACGTCGCGGGCCACCTGGGCCGCGGAGTCCTGCGGAGTGTCACTGAGCAGCTTGAACCTGATGCCGAGGGGGATGCCCGCCTCGTGCGTCATCCGCGCGAGCTGCCCGCCGCCGACCATGCCGATCACAGGAAATGTCACGTCCGTAGCCTATCGGCCGGACGGCGGGTACCCGGCGCGGTACGGGGCCGTGACTAGCATGGCGGACCGAGACGCGACGGCGGGCCCCGCAGGGCCGCGCGAGAGCCGAGAGAACGGGGCGAGTGGGTCACTATGGGCGAACGGCGCGTACCGCGCTGCAGGCTGCTGCGGCTACGGCGTGAGCTGGCCAAGTTCGGCGCGGTGGGGGCCTTCGGCTTCCTCGTCAACGTGGCCGTCTTCAACCTCTGCATCCACGGCCTGGGCCTGGCGCCGGTGCGCTCGGGGGTGATGGCGACCGCGGTCGCCATCGGGACCAACTACCTGGGCAACCGCTACTGGACCTACCGGCACACCGACAAGAGCCGGATGCACCGCGAGGCCGGCCTGTTCACGCTGTTCAGCGGCATCGGCCTGGTGATCGAGAACGGCGCGCTGGCCGTCTCGCACTACGGGCTGGACCTGACCTCGCCGCTGGCCGACAACATCGCCAGGAACGTCGTCGGGCTCGGCGTCGCCACCGTCTTCCGCTTCTGGGCGTACCGCACCTGGGTCTTCCGCGGGGAGCGCCGGGTTTCCGGCGGCCGCGAGGGGCGTACGGCGTCAATCCCCCGCCGGCGGCTCGTCGGCCTCACGGCTGAGGAAGAGCGCGAAGACCGGCGGGCACTGCTGAAGTAGCTCCAGGCGCCCCCCATCGGCCTCCGCCAGGTCGCGGGCGACGGCCAGGCCCAGGCCCGTGGAGTTGCGCCCGCTGACCGTGCGCTCGAACACCCTCGACCCCAGCTCCGGATCGACGCCCGGCCCCTCGTCCGTCACCTCGACCACCACCTGGTTCCCGGCGATCCGGGTGCGCAGGGCGACCGCGCCGCCACCGTGCATCAGGGCGTTCTCGATGAGCGTGGCCAGCACCTGGGCCACCGCCCCCGGGGTGCCCACCGCCCGCAGGCCCTGGCGGCCGGAGCGGACGACGGCCCGGCCCGCCTTGCGGTACGCCGGGCGCCACTCCTCGATCTGCTGCTTGACCACCTCGTCCAGGTCGAAGCCCACCGCGGAGCCCGAGCGGGGGTCACGCGAGTTGGTCAGCAGCCGCTGCACCACGTCGGTCAGCCGCTCCACCTGGGCGAGGCCGACCAGTGCCTCCTCCCGGATGGTGGAGGCGGCCGCCCGGTCGGCGCCGGTGGTGTCCCCGGCACCCCCGGTACCCCCGGTACCCCCGGCAGCGGGGGTCTCGATGGCGTCGGCCGCCGCGACGATCTCCTCCAGCCGCATGGACAGCGCGGTCAGGGGGGTGCGCAGCTGGTGGGAGGCGTCCGCGGCGAGCCGCCGCTCGGCGGTGAGCATCCGGGCGATCCGCTCGGCACTGGCGTCCAGCACGTCCGCCACCCGGTCCAGCTCGGGCACGCCGTAGCGCCGGTGGCGGGGGCGGGGGTCGCCGGAGCCGAGGCGCTCGGCGGTCTCGGCGAGGTCGGTGAGGGGGGCCGCGACACGGCGGCCCTGCTGCACCGCCAGGAGCACCGCCGCTATCACCGCCAGCAGCGCCACCGCCAGGATGATCAGCAGAGTCCGGCCCACCTCCTCGCGGACCCGGTCGTCGTCCTGCCGGACGGTGACGGTGACGCCGCCCGGCTCGGTCGCGCGCCCCTCGATGGCCCCCTCGCCGGGGCGCTCGCCCAGCTCGATGGGCGGCTGCCCGGGCAGCTCGATGCGGACGTGACGGTCGTGGGGGACCTGGGAGCGCATGGAGGCGGCGGTCACGCTCTCCTCGGCGACCAGGCGGCTCTCGACGACCGAGACCAGCCGTGCGGCGTCGGAGCGGACGCTCTCGTGGGCGCTCTCCTCGATGGTGCGGGTCTCGACGATCACCAGGGAGACCCCGAAGACCGCGATCACGACGAGGACCACGGCCAGCGTGGAGTTGATCAGACGTCTGCGCATGGCGGCGCCGGCCCTTCATGGTGTCGCTGCGGTCTTCGCGTGTCTTCGCGTGTCTTCGCGGTGTCTTCGGCTTCTTCGGCGGGCCCGCGCGGGAGACGGCCGCCGTCAGTCCTTCTCGAAGCGGAAGCCGACGCCGCGGACCGTGGCGATGTAGCGGGGGTTGGCCGCGTCGTCGCCGAGCTTCTTGCGCAGCCATGAGATGTGCATGTCGAGGGTCTTCGTGGACGACCACCAGGTGGTGTCCCAGACCTCGCGCATCAGCTGGTCGCGGGTGACGACACGGCCGGCGTCGCGCACCAGCACCCGCAGCAGGTCGAACTCCTTCGCCGTGAGCTGTAGCTCCTCCTCCCCCATCCACGCCCGGTGCGACTCGACGTCGATGCGCACACCGTGGGTGGCGGCGGGCTGTACGGGCTCGACGGCGCCCCGCCGCAGCAGTGCCCGCACCCGGGCGAGCAGCTCGGCCAGCCGGAACGGCTTGGTGACGTAGTCGTCGGCGCCCGCGTCCAGGCCGACGACGGTGTCCACCTCGTCGGCACGCGCGGTCAGCACCAGGACGGGGAAGGTGTGCCCCTCGTTGCGCAGCCGGCGGCAGACCTCCAGTCCGTCCATACCGGGCAGACCGAGGTCGAGCACGACCAGGTCGATGTCGCCGTGCCGGCCGGCGTCGAGCGCGCCGGGACCGTCCTCGCGCACCTCGACCTCGTACCCTTCGCGGCGCAGGGCTCGGGCCAGTGGCTCCGAGATGGAGGCGTCATCCTCGGCGAGCAGTACTCGGGTCATGGCCTGATGGTAGACCTCGCCCCGGCGGCTCCGGCGGGGCCGCCGGGAACCCGGGCGGCCCCGCCCCGGTTCCCGGAAGGACGTGTGACATGCGCCTCTGACCGCCCGCCGCCGGCCGGGTGCGCGGAAGACGGTGTCGTACTCTGGCCGAGGCGCCGTCCGGAATCCGGCGGCCCTTGGCGCGGTGACGCGCCGGGGCCCGTCGCCGAGGAACCCCCTGTACACACCCCGTACGCGGGGGCGTCCCGGAAGCCGGTCCGTCCGTGGCCCGCGAGGTCCCGGACGCGCGGCGGCGCCGCAGGAACTGTCGGCCGGGAGCGGACACGCGCGGACGGGGGCGCGGAGCCGGGCCGACCACCCGCCCGGGCGCGTGCGCACCACATCGCGCGCGTCCCGACCGAGCAAGGAACCACCACCATGGCGTCCAGCCTGACGAAGGACTCCGTCGGCAGCACCGACAAGACCTTCTTCGGCCACCCCCGCGGTCTGGCCACACTCTTCATGACGGAGATGTGGGAGCGCTTCTCCTGGTACGGAATGCGCGCCATCCTCGTCCTCTACCTGATCGCGGGCGTACTCGAAGGCCCCCTCGCGGGCCGCGAGGCCCTCGCCGCGGCGATCTACGGCGTCTACAACGCCGTCGTCTACATGGCCGCCATGCCCGGCGGCTGGGTCGCCGACCGCCTGTGGGGCGCGCGCAAGGCGGTCCTGGTCGGCGGCATCGTCATCGCGCTGGGCCACTACACGCTGGCGATCCCGTCCGATGTGGCGTTCTTCACCGGGCTCGGCCTGATCGCGGTCGGCACCGGCCTGCTCAAGCCGAACATCTCCGCGATGGTCGGCGGCCTCTACGAGGGCCAGTCCAGCGCCCGCCGCGACGCCGGCTTCACGATCTTCTACATGTCGATCAACATCGGCGCCATGTTCGCGCCGCTGGTGGTCGGCTACCTCGGCGAGAACGTCGACTGGCACCTGGGCTTCGCCGTCGCCGGCGTCGGCATGACGCTGGCCGTGATCCAGTACGTCCTGGGCGGCCGGTACCTCGGCGACGTGGGCCGCCACCCCGGCACTCCGGCCACGCCGGAGGAGAAGCGCGCGGTGCTGCGCAAGGTGGCGCTGTGGACCGGCCTGGCCGCCGCGGCACTGCTGGTGGACCTGGCGCTGGGCACGTACGACATCGAGCACATCGTCAACTTCCTGGCCGTCCTCGGCGTCGTCGTCCCCGTCCTGTACTTCGCCTCGATGTACCGGAACCCGGAGCTGACCGAGCAGGACCGCCCGCGCGTCAAGGCGTTCGTGTGGTTCTTCGTCACCGCCGTGCTGTTCTGGATGATCTACGACCAGTCCGGTTCGCTGCTGACGATCTTCGCGAACAACGACACCGACCGCACGATCGGCGGCTGGGAGTTCCCGGCCTCCTGGTTCCAGTCGGTCAACCCGGTCATGATCATCGTTCTGGCGCCGCTGTTCGCGACCCTGTGGGTGTGGCTGGCCAAGCGCGACCGCGAGCCCGGCGCGCCGATGAAGTTCGCCCTGGCGATGCTGCTCATCGGCGGCTCCTTCGGCCTGATGGGCCTGGCGGGCGCCGCCGCGGCGAACAGCGAGACGGGCAGGGTCACCGTCTTCTGGCTGCTGAGCGTGTACCTGCTGCAGACCCTCGGCGAGCTGTGCCTGTCCCCGGTGGGCCTGTCGCTGTCGACGAAGCTGGCCCCGAAGCGGTTCGTCGGCCAGATCATGGGTCTGTGGTTCCTCGCCACCGCCACCGGCAACGCCCTCAACGGCTGGGCGACCCAGCTCAACGAGCCGATGGGCGACGTGGCGTACTACACCATGTGGGGCGTGGTCGCCGTGGCCGCGGGCCTCGCCTTCATGACGGCCGGGAAGCGGATCCGGGCCCTGATGGGCGGCGTGAAGTAACGCTCCCGGGGCCTCCGGGGTCCTGGGGGTCCTGGGGGTCTTGGGGTCCTTGCCCATCCCGTACGGACGAGCCGGGTCCCGGTCCTGTGACAGGACCGGAACCCGGCTCGTCGGCTGTCTGCGGGGGCCCGCCGTCCCCTCCATGTGCCCTACCCCTGGTCGTCCGCGGTCCGCTTCCCGGCGGGCGTGTCCGGACACGAGTGCGCCGAGTCCCGAGCGGGACCCGGCGGTGGGGATCGTACTTCCGGCGGGGCCGGCTGAAGGGGCGGCCCGGCTCTCAGTCCGCGTCCGGCCCGGCCAGTTCGGCCCAGACCGTCTTCCCGGCCGTACCGTCCGGATGGCGCACCACGCCCCAGTCCAGGCAGAGCCGCTGGACGATGAACATGCCGTGCCCGCCGGGCCGCCCGGGGCGGTGCGGGGTACGGGGCGAGGGGAGGCCGGTGCCGCGGTCGGCCACCTCGATCCTCAGCAGTTTGGGGCCGCAGCCTATGCGCACCTCTTCCGGCCCGTCGGCGTGCAGGCAGGCGTTCGTCACCAGCTCGGAGACAACGAGCAGGGCGTCTTCGGCGGCGGCGCGCTGCTCGGGGCCGACCGCGGGCAGCCAACCCCAGTCGTGAAGCGCCTGGCGGGTGAAGTCACGTGCACGGGGGACCGCACCGCTCGCCCCCATGAGTCGCAGCCTCCGTACCTGGCGCATCTCGCGCACCTGACCGACCGGTGCGGCCGCGGCCGCGGCGGTGCCCTCCGGCTCCGGGCCGCGGTCGCCCGCCGGTTGCGGCCGGGTGGTGCTCATCAGTGCTTCACCTCACCGGTTGACCAGTTCGTCGGTCTTCGCCTGGTCTGCGAACAACTGTTTCGGAGGGATTCCAGGGAGTCTCCTGCCCTGCGCGGGCGGGAGAACACCCGTCCGTCGGGACGGAATCGCGCTCGGACGTAACACTCTGGTCACGGGCCGGCACGCGGGCGGTCCGCACGACCTCGCGCCCGTACGACCTGAGAACCGCTCCGCCGGAACCACGCGGCCGAGGCCGCACGGTCAGGGCTGCGGGGTCTCCTTCAGCGCGTCGGCCAGGCTCTCGTGCAGGGTGAACACGCCGTCGGCGCCGGTGATCTCGAACACCCTCGCGACGACCGGCCGCATTCCGGCCAGGTGGATCCCTCCTCCGGCCGCCTCGGCCTTGAGCCTGGCGCCCAGGAGGACGTTGAGTCCGGTGGAGTCGCAGAACTCCAGCTTCGAGCAGTCCACGACGAGCAGCCTGTCCCCGTCCTCCAGCGAGCGCTCCAGCGGTTCTCGCAGCAGATCGGCGGTGTGGTGGTCGAGCTCGCCGTCAGGCGTCACCACCAGGCTCGCGCCGTGGCGCTGTACGTCGACCGTCAGTCGACCCCGGTGGCTGGTGCTGCCGGGCACCCCGCGGTCCATGTACACCCCTTCAACATTCCCAGTAACCGATCACTGCCGTCCGGACATGGACGTTCGAACCCTACGCCCTTACAGCCGCAACCGGTAGCCGCGCAACCAGCACATCAGGGCATATTCGGGCATCCAGCACTTGCCATCCTCCCTCGGGAGCAGGTAGGCGTAGGAGGGACCACTAAAACACGTCGGCTTGGAGGCGCCGCACCCCGTAGTGCAGGAACGGCTTCGGCAGCCATACGCCGAAAACGATGGAGGCACCATGTCACCCCGGCTCGACGGATCGCCCGTCACCTCGTCGGTCGTCCCACCCGAACCGTTCGGGAGCGGGTTCCCGGAGGCCGGTCCGGAGCAGGCGGAGAGCCTGTCCGGCCTGCTCGGCCTGCCCGAGGTCCCGCCGTACGACGAGGTGGGGCCGCTGGACGCGCGAGCCCTGTCCAAGACCCTCTTCGAGCGCCTGGAGACGCTCCGGGAGGGCACGCACGAACACGCGTACGTCCGCAACACCCTGGTCGAGCTGAACCTCGCGCTGGTGAAGTTCGCCGCCGCCCGGTTCCGTTCCCGCAGCGAGCCCATGGAGGACATCGTCCAGGTCGGCACCATCGGCCTGATCAAGGCGATCGACCGGTTCGAGATCGGCCGCGGGGTCGAGTTCCCGACCTTCGCCATGCCGACGATCGTGGGCGAGATCAAGCGCTTCTTCCGCGACACCTCCTGGTCGGTGCGCGTCCCCAGGCGCCTCCAGGAACTCCGCCTGGACCTGGCCAAGGCCGGGGACGAACTGGCCCAGCAGCTCGACCGCTCCCCGACCGTCGGCGAACTGGCCGACCGCCTGGGTCTGAGCCGGGAGGAGGTGGTCGAGGGCATGGCCGCGAGCAACGCGTACACCGCCAGCTCCCTCGACGCCCAGCCCGACGAGGACGAGACCGAGGGCGCGCTCGCCGACCGCATCGGTTACGAGGACCACGGGCTGGAGGGAATCGAGTACGTGGAGTCCCTCAAGCCGCTGATCGCCGAACTCTCGCCGCGTGATCGCAGAATCCTCTCCCTCCGCTTCGTGGCGAACATGACCCAGTCCGAGATCGGCGAGGAGCTGGGCATCTCCCAGATGCACGTCTCCCGGCTGCTCTCGCGGACGCTGGGCAAGCTCCGCAAGGGTCTGCTGGTCGAGGAGTGACCCACTCCCGTCCAACCGGACGAGTGCCCCGTTCCGTCACTCCTATGGCCTACGGGAATCACCCTTTCGGTTTTTTGACCCGCACTTGACCTTGGAACGGCCTTCACACGCCGACGGGCCCCGGGTGCGACGGGCGCGTACGGCGGCGCGGGACGCCCCCGCTCACAGCACGCGGGTACCGCGCTGCCAGACCGCCGCGGCCAGTGGCACGCCGGGCCGGTAGGCCAGGTGGACGTGCGAGGGCGCGTCCAGGAGCACCAGATCGGCACGGGCGCCGGGGGTGATCCGGCCGATGTCGATACGGCGCAGGGCCGCGGCGCCGCCCGCGGTGGCGGACCAGAGGGCCTCGTCGGGTGTCATGCCCATCTCGCGGACGGCGACCGCGACGCAGAAGGGCATGGAGCTGGTGTACGACGAGCCCGGATTGCAGTCGGTGGACAGCGCGACGGTGACGCCGGCGTCCAGCAGGCGGCGGGCGTCGGGGTAGGGCGAGCGGGTGGAGAACTCGCAGCCGGGCAGCAGCGTGGCGACGGTGCGGCTGTTCGCCAGGGCGTCCACGTCGGCGTCGGTGAGATGGGTGCAGTGGTCGGCGGAGGCCGCGTCCAGCTCCACGGCGAGCCGCACGCCGGGGCCGGGCCCGAGCTGGCCGGCGTGGACGCGCGGGACCAGGCCGTGGGCGATTCCGGCGGTGAGGACGGCGCGGGCCTGGTCGCCGTCGAAGGCGCCCCGCTCGCAGAAGACGTCCACCCAGCGGGCCCAGCGGGCGCAGGCGGCCAGCATCGGACCGGTGACGAGGTCCACGTAGCCGTCCGGGTCGTCGGCGTACTCCGGGGGCACCACATGGGCGCCGAGGTAGGTGACCTCGTCCACGTGGTCGTCGGCGATGCGCAGAGCGCGTGCCTCGTCCCGCGAGGTGAGGCCGTAGCCGGACTTGGTCTCCAGGGTGGTGGTGCCCTGCCGCAGCGCCTCGCGGACGTGGCGGGCCAGGTTCGCGGCGAGCTGCTCGTCGGTGGCCTTCCGGGTGGCCTCGACGGTGGTGCGGATGCCGCCGGCGGAGTAGGGGCGGCCGGACATGCGCGCGCCGAACTCCTCGGTGCGGTCGCCGCCGAAGACCAGATGGGAGTGGGAGTCGACGAAGCCGGGGATCATCGCCCGGCCGCCCGCGTCGACGCGACTGTCGGTGGCGGGTGCTTCACTTTCCGTACCGACCCAGGCGATGCGGTCGCCCTCGATGACGACGGCCGCGTCCCGGATCAGGCCGAGGGGGGTGTCCTCGGCGGCCTCGGAGGAGTGGTGGTCGTTGGTGACCAGGGTGGCGATGTTGGTGACGAGGGTGCCGGCGGTGGTGTCGAGGGGGGTGTTCGGGTTGCTCATCAGCGGGCTGCTCCTTGCTGGATGGCTTCCGCCAGGGCCGCGGGGACGTCCGGCACGCTCCGGTGTACCCCGTCGCGCACCACATGGCGACCACCGACGACCGTGTGGCGTACGTCGGCCGAGGTTGCGGCGAACACGGCCGTCTCCGCCCCCAGCCGGGGCGGCGGCCCGGCGGTGCGCACGGTGTCCAGGGCGATGGTGGCGAAGTCGGCGAGCCGGCCCGCCTCCAGCCGTCCCGCCTCCGGCCAGCCGATGGCCGCCTGGCCGAACTCGGTTGCGGCACGCAGCAGTTGAGAGGCCGTCCAGTGGCCGCGGGCGCGGGTGCGCAGCCGCTCGTCCAGTTCCATCGCGCGGGCCTCCTCCAGCAGGTCGATCACGGCGTGGCTGTCGCTGCCCAGGCACAGCGGCGAGCCCGCCCGCATCAGCGCGGCGGCCGGGCCGATGCCGTCGGCGAGGTCGCGTTCGGTGGTGGGGCACATGCACACCCGGGTGCCGGAGTCCCCCAGGAGGGCGATGTCGGCGTCGGTGAGGTGGGTGGCGTGGACGGCGGTGGTGCGGGGGCCGAGCACGCCGTGGTCGGCCAGCAGCCGGGTGGGGGTGCGGCCGTGGACGGCCAGGCAGGCGTCGTTCTCGGCGGGCTGCTCGGAGAGGTGGACGTGCAGGGGCGCGTCCCGCTCCCGGGCCCAGTCGGCGACGGCGGCCAGTTCGGCGGCGGGCACGGCGCGCACCGAGTGGATCGCGGCGCCCACGCGGGCCCGGTCGCCCGGCGGCCGCAGGGCCGCGGCCCGCTCGGCCCAGGCGGCGGCGCCGCCGTCGCCGAAGCGGAGCTGGTGGCGGTCCAGGGCGCCGCCGCGGCGGTCGGACAGGAGGCCGGAGGCCAGGTAGCAGGTGTCGAGGAGGGTGATGCGGATGCCGGCCTCGGCGGCCGCCGCCATCAGTGCGTTCCCCATGGCGTTGGGATCCTCGTAGGGGGTTCCGCCGGGGGCATGGTGCAGGTAGTGGAACTCGCCGACGGCCGTGATACCGGCCAGCGCCATCTCGGCGTACACGGCGCGGGCCAGGGCGAAGTAGCTGTCGGGGGTGAGGCGGTCGGCGACGGAGTACATCACCTGCCGCCATGTCCAGAACGTGCCGGAGCCGATCTGCACGGTGCCGCGCAGGGCTCGGTGGAAGGCGTGGGAGTGCGCGTTGGCCAGGCCGGGGACGGTCAGGCCGCGCAGCGGCTCGGCACCGGGCGGCGGGGCGGGCTCCCCGGTGCGTACGGCGGTGATCTCGCCGCCGGCCGTCCCGATCACCGTGCCGGGCTCGACGGTGCCGCCGATCCAGGCGTACTCGGCCCAGTACACGGCCTCGGGGGGCGGTGCGCCGGGAGCCGGGGAGTCGGGGGCCGGGGAGTCGGGGGTCAGGGGCACGCCAGGTCCTCCAGCACGTCGGCCAGCGCCCGCACCCCGGCGACGCAGTCGTCCTCCTCGGCCGACTCGGCGGGCGAGTGCGAGACGCCGGTGGGGTTGCGCACGAAGAGCATGGCGGTGGGGATCTCGGCGGAGAGGATGCCCGCGTCGTGCCCCGCGCCGGTGGGCAGCACCGGCGCGCCGCCGAGCCGGGCCGCGATGCGGTCGCGCAGCCCGTGGGCGAACTCCACCACGGGTGTGGCGGACTCCCGGGTGACGGCCACCCGCACGCCGTCGCGCGCGCCGCGCTCGGCGGCCGAGCGTTCGATCTCGGCGACGACGGCGGCCAGGGTCTCCTCGTCGGGGGCGCGGGAGTCGAGCCAGCCGCGCACCAGGGAGGCGATGGCGTTGACGCCGTTCGGCTCGACGGCGACCTTGCCGAAGGTGGCCAGCGCCCCGGCCAGCCGGGCCTTCTTCCGGGCGGCCAGAACGGTGTTGGCGTAGGTGAGCATCGGGTCGCGGCGGTCCTCCAGGCGGGTGGTCCCGGCATGGTTGGCCTCGCCGCGGAAGTCGAACCGCCAGCGGCCGTGCGGCCAGATCGCGGAGGCGACGCCCACCGCGCGCCCGGCGGCGGGCGCGCCGGCCGCGCCGGGCGGCGCGTCCTCAGCGGCGAGGTTGCGGCCCTGCTCGATGTGGAGCTCGACGAACGCGCCGATACGGGCGAGCCGTTCGGGGTCTGGCCCGATCGCGTCGGGGTCGTGCCCGGCGCGCTCCATGGCCCGCGGCAGCGAGACGCCGTCGTCGTCGCGCAGCTCCCGGGCCTGCTCGGGGGTGAGCTGTCCGGCGGCCAGCCGGGAGCCGACGCAGGCGAGGCCGAAGCGGGCGCCCTCCTCGTCGGCGAAGTTGACCACGGCCAGCGGCCGGGCCGGGCGCACTCCCCTGCCGTGCAGCTCGTCGAGGGCGGCGAAGGCCGACACCACGCCCAGCGGTCCGTCGAAGGCTCCGCCGTCGGGCACGGAGTCCAGGTGCGAGCCGGTCACCACGGCGTTCCCGGCGGCCCCGTCGGAGCCGTCCAGCCAGGCCCACTGGTTGCCGTTGCGGTCCGTCTCGTACGCCAGTGCGCGCGCCTCGGCCTGCGCACGGAACCACGCCCGGCACTCGGCGTCCGCCCCGGTCCAGGCGTGGCGCCGGTAGCCGCCGGTGGCCGCCGACCGTCCGACGGGCAGCAGTTCCCGCCACATCTGGTGGAAGGAGGCGCCCGGCCTCACGATGCGCTCCCGGATCCTTCGCCGTCCGCGCCGTCCGCGCCGTCCGCGCCGTCCTCGCGCATCGGGACGCGCACCCCGCGCTCGGCGGCGACCTCCTCGGCGCGCTCGTACCCGGCGTCCACATGGCGGATGACGCCCGTGCCCGGGTCGTTGGTGAGCACCCGCCGGATCTTCTCCCCGGCCAGCGGCGTGCCGTCGGCGACGGTGACCTGCCCGGCGTGGATCGAGCGGCCCATCCCGACGCCGCCGCCGTGGTGGACCGAGACCCAGGAGGCCCCGGAGGCCACGTTGACCATGGCGTTGAGCAGCGGCCAGTCGGCGATGGCGTCGGAGCCGTCGAGCATGGCCTCGGTCTCACGGTACGGCGAGGCCACCGATCCGCAGTCCAGGTGGTCGCGGCCGATGGCCAGCGGTGCGGAGATCTCGCCGGAGGCCACCATGTCGTTGAAGCGCTCCCCGGCCCGGTCGCGCTCCCCGTAGCCGAGCCAGCAGATGCGGGCGGGCAGGCCCTGGAAGTGCACCCGCTCCCCGGCCATCCGGATCCAGCGGGCCAGGGACTCGTTCTCGGGGAAGAGGTCGAGTACGGCACGGTCGGTGGCGGCGATGTCCTTCGGGTCGCCCGAGAGCGCGGCCCAGCGGAAGGGCCCCTTGCCCTCGCAGAACAGCGGCCGGATGTAGGCGGGCACGAAGCCGGGGAAGGCGAACGCCCGCTCGTAGCCGGCCAGTTTCGCCTCGCCGCGGATGGAGTTGCCGTAGTCGAAGACCTCGGCGCCGGCGTCCTGGAAGCCGACCATCGCCTCCACGTGGCGGGCCATCGACTCCCGCGCCCGCGCGGTGAAGTCGGCGGGCTTCTCGGCGGCGTAGGAGGCCATGTCCGCGAAGTCGACGCCCAGCGGCAGGTAGGCCAGCGGATCGTGGGCGGAGGTCTGGTCGGTGACGATGTCGACCGGCGCGCCCATGGCCAGCAGGCGCGGCACGGCTTCGGCGGCGTTGCCCAGGACTCCGATCGACAGCGGGCGCCGGGCGTCGCGGGCCTCGCCGGCCAGCCGCAGGGCGTGGTCGAGGGAGTCGGCGCGCACGTCGAGGTAGCGGTGTTCGATGCGGCGCTCGATGGCGCGCGGGTCGCAGTCGACGCAGATGACCACGCCGCCGTTCATGGTGACCGCCAGCGGCTGGGCGCCGCCCATGCCGCCGAGTCCGGCGGTGAGGGTGATCGTCCCGGCCAGCGAGCCGCCGAAGCGCTTGGCGGCGACGGCGGCGAAGGTCTCGTAGGTGCCCTGGAGGATGCCCTGGGTGCCGATGTAGATCCACGAGCCGGCCGTCATCTGGCCGTACATGGTCAGCCCGAGCGCCTCCAGGCGGCGGAACTCCTCCCAGTTGGCCCAGTCGCCCACCAGGTTGGAGTTGGCGATCAGCACGCGCGGCGCCCATTCGTGGGTGGTCAGCACGCCGACCGGGCGGCCGGACTGGACGAGCATCGTCTCGTCCGGTCCCAGGGTGGTGAGGGTGCGGACCATGGCGTCGAAGGAGCGCCAGTCGCGGGCGGCCTTGCCGGTACCGCCGTAGACGACGAGCTTCTCGGGGTGCTCGGCGACCTCGGGGTCGAGGTTGTTCCGCAGCATCCGCAGGGCGGCCTCCTGCTGCCAGCCCCGGGCGGTCAGCCCGGAGCCGCGCGGGGCCCGTACGGTTCGCGGCCCTGAGGGCCCTGAGAGGTCTGCCATGGTCCCCTGCCTCCAGGTGTGAATTGGTTACTACATCAACTCTATTCACTGAATAGAACTAGTCAACGGGTGGTGTCGTCCGCCTGCTCCGACCGTGTTTGTCTTGTGTCCATGGCTTACACGCACCACGCCGCCGCCCAGCCGGAGTCCCCCGCGGCCCCGGAGTCCCCCGACGCCTGCGGGAGCCCGCGGGCCGCCGCGGCCGTCGCCCGCCGCGACGCCGCCGTACGGGCCGCCGTCGCCCGCGGGCTGCTCTCCGACGAGCACCCGGTCGCGGCCCTGCTGGACGTGGCGTCCGTACGGGAGACGGCCGCGGCCCTGCACGCGGCCTTCGACGAGGTGACGGCCCCCGGCCAGCCCGTGCTGCACTCCTTCGCGGTGAAGGCGTCCTCCCTGGTCCCCGTGCTGCGGCTGCTCGCCGACCACGGGCTGGGCTGCGAGGTCGCCAGCCCCGGCGAGCTGGCCCTGGCCCGGGCCGCCGGGGTCGGACCGGAGAGCATCGTCCTGGACTCGCCCGCCAAGACCGCCGGCGAGCTGCGCGAGGCCCTGGAGCTGGGCATCGCGCTCAACGCGGACAACCGCCAGGAGCTGGAGCGCCTGGACGCCCTGATGGCCCCCGGCGCCCTGCCCTCCCTCTCCGGGGGCCGGTCCGCCTCGCCTGTCGGCCTGCGCGTCAACCCGCAGCTCGGCGGCGGCAGCATCGGCGCGATGAGCACCGCGACGGCCACCTCGAAGTTCGGGTTCGCCCTCCAGGACGAGGGGGCGCGCGAGTTCGTCGTACGCGCCTGCGTGGAGCGCCCCTGGATCACCCGGCTGCACTGCCACGTCGGCTCCCAGGGCATGCCGCTGGAGAAGATGGCCGCGGGCGTGGCCGCCACCTACGAACTGGCCGAGGAGATCAACCGGGCCGCCGGGGAACGGCGGATCGACACCCTCGACATCGGCGGCGGCCTCCCGGTCAACTTCGACTCCGAGGAGGTCTCCCCCACTTTCGCCGAGTACGCCCGGCTGCTGCGCGACACCGTCCCCGGCCTGTTCGACGGGCGCTACGGGCTGGTCACCGAGTTCGGACGGTCGGTGCTGGCCAAGTGCGGGCTGGTGCTGGCCCGGGTGGAGTACGCCAAGAGCTCCGGGGGCCGTCCGATAGCGGTCACCCACGCGGGCGCCCAGGTCGCCGTGCGGACGGTCTTCGCGCCCGAGGCGTGGCCGCTGCGGGTCGCCGCCTACGACGGGCTGGGCCGGCCCAAGCAGGGCGCGCCCGTGGTGCAGGACATCGCCGGGCCCTGCTGCTTCGCCGGCGACCTCGTGGCGCGCGGCCGGGAACTGCCGGAGCTGGCCTCCGGCGATCTGGTGGCGCTGCTGGACACGGGGGCGTACTACTTCTCCACCCCGTTCGACTACAACAGCCTGCCCAGGCCGGGTGTGTACGGCTTCACCACCGGGGACACCGCGAGCGCCGCGGCGGACGGGGCGGGCGGCGAAGACGGTGACGGCGGCAGCGACGACATCGACATCGACGGCGTGCGCTTCGCGACCGTACGCCCGCCCCAGACCCTCGACGACCTCGTCGCCGCGTCCGGCGGCGCTCAGCGCGACGCGCTCACCGCGCCGCGGCCGTGACCCGCGCCCGGGGGCGGCGCTCCCGGGCCGCGCCCGGCACCGGGGTCCGGCGGCGGGCGCCGCCCGGCGCGGCGTCCCCGGCCAGCGGGCCGGTGGTCATCCAGCCGCGTACGCTCCCGCGGGACGGGCTGCGCCCGTCCGCCCACTCCGGGCGCACCCACAGCAGCTTCTCGTTGCGCCGCTCCCAGCGGCCCAGCCACACCGCCTTGGCCCACAGCCCCGCGCCGGCCCCGGCCAGCAGCAGGCCGCCGGCGGCCGGGGCGGCCAGGGACGATGCCACGGCGGCCAGGAAGGCGGCGACCAGCCACCAGCGGCGCCCGCGCAGCCAGGCGCGCACGGTCACCGCCCGGTCGTGGAGCACCACCCACTTGCCCGCCGCGGTCGACGCCTCGATCAGCCCGGTGCAGCGGCGGCGGCGTGCCAGAAAGGCCGCGGCGGCCGCCACGACAAAGAGCGCGGCCCCGCCCAGGATCCCGACGCGCCGCCCGGTCAGCCCCGGTACGGCCAGGCCGACGCCCGCGGCCGCAAGGCCGGTCCACCACAGCGCGGTGCCCGCAGTCCGCGTGTACACCGCGACCCTCGCCAGCGCGTACGCTCCCCGTCCCACGGCAGCCCTCCTCATTCCTTCGGTGACGTTCTCCGTTCGGCTGTGTGCCGCCACCGCGTCACCGCGTGACGGCTCGTCCGGTGCGAAAGCGTACTGAGGGATGATGAGATTCGCCTGAGAGAACGGCGGATCCCGCCCGGCTTCCGGCGAAATCCCCCGGACCCCGGCCGGGATCGGTTGTCCGGGATCGTCCGGGATCATCCGGAATCGGTCATTCGGCGAACAGGCCCCGCTGGGCGGCGCGCGTGTCGAACTCCTCCAGCCGGGCCTGCGCGTCGGGCAGTTCGTCGCACATCGCCTCCAGCAGCACCCGTCCCAGCATCATGGGCGAGCAGGCGGTGTCGAAGGACAGCGCGGTCCCGACGGCGGCGGGCAGCAGCAGGTCGCCGGGGCGGGCGACGGGCGCGAAGACGCTGTCGGCGACGGTGACGATCCGCAGCCCGGCCTCCCGGGCGTGCTCCAGCGCCGCCACCGTCTCGCGCGGATGGCGGGGCAGCGCGAAGCACAGCAGCGCGCTCGCCCCGGCCCGTACCGCGGCGTCGAGGCGGTCGTCCAGCATCGAGCCGCCCTCGTCCAGCAGCCGTACGTCCGGGTGCACCTTGGCGGCGAAGTACGCGAAGCCGCGGGCCTGCGCGGCGGCGGCCCGCAGCCCCAGGACGGGCAGCGGCCGGGAGGCGGCCAGCAGCCGCCCGGCCTCGGCGACGGGGGCCGGGTCGGCCAGCAGGGCCGCGAGCTGCCGCAGATGCTCGATCTCGGCGTGCACGGCCTGCTGGTACGCGTTGCCCGCCGCGCCGCCGTCCTCCCCGGCCCCGGGAGCACCGCCCGCCGAGGGCGCCGGCAGGGACTCGCGCAGATGCCTGCGCAGCGCCGGGTAGCCGTCGAAGCCCAGTGCCACGGCGAAGCGGGTCACCGACGGCTGGCTGACACCGGCCAGCTCCGCCAGTTCCACGCTGGACAGGAACGGGGCGTCGTCCGCGCGCCGCACCATGCAGTGGGCGATCCGCCGCTGGGTGGGGGTCAGCCGGTGCCCCTCGAACATCCTCAGCAGCCGCGCGCCCGCACCACTCACCGTGCCCACCTGCCCCTCTGCCCCCTCTTCAGGGCCCTCCTGCTCCGCATAAGCCTATTCAGTATCGGCCCCGCCCCCGCTCTCCCGGGGGCGGGAGCGCGGGCGCGCGGGGTCCGGGCGCGACGGGACGGTGGGGGCTGGGGGCCGCGGGACGGAACGGGTTCGGCCCACGAGGACAGGAAGGGCAGGAAGGCGGGAACACCGCACCCCGCCGTGCGAGGGGCCGTGCCGGGGGCTCGCGCGGGGTTCCGCGCGGGGACCGCCGCACCCCGGTGCGTACACCGGGGACGGGACGACGGCGGTCCCCGCGAGGACGCGCGGCCGGGCCTGGCCCGCGTCCCGGGCGCCGGAAGGAGTCCGGGAGCCGCTCCGGAAGTCCTCCGCGCCGTTGGACACCACCGTGCCCGACGGGTGTTAACCGCGTTTTTCCGGCCCGTGACGGCCCGGTACCCACTGCGCCTGCCTACTGTGCCCCGCCGCCTCCGGTCCCGGCGCCCCGGGCGAGGAAGGCCAGCAGGTCCTGGCGGCTGACCACTCCGGTCGGTTTGCCCTCCACCAGCACGATCGCCGCGTCGGCCCCCTCCAGCACCGCCATCAGGTCGGCGACCGGCTCGCCCGAGCCGACCTGCGGCAGCGGCGCGCTCATATGGGCCTCCAGCGGGTCCTCCAGCTTGGCGCGCCCGGCGAACAGCGCGTCCAGCAGGTCGCGTTCGACGATCGAGCCGACGACCTCGGCCGCCATCACGTCCGGGTGCCCGGCGCCGGGCTTGACCACGGGCATCTGCGAGACGCCGTACTCGCGCAGCACCTCGACGGCCTCCCCGACCGTCTCCTCGGGGTGCATGTGGACCAGCGAGGGCAGCCCGCCGTCCTTGCGGCGCAGCACGTCGCCGACGCGGGCCTGGGTGGGTTCGCCCTCCTCCAGGAAGCCGTAGTCCGCCATCCACTCGTCGTTGAAGATCTTCGAGAGGTAGCCGCGCCCGCCGTCCGGCAGCAGGACGACGACCGTGTCGTCCTCCCCGAGGCCCTCGGCCACGCGCAGCGCCGCGACCACGGCCATGCCGCAGGACCCGCCGACCAGCAGGCCCTCCTCGCGGGCCAGCCGCCGCGTCATCCGGAAGGAGTCCTTGTCGGAGACGGCGACGATCTCGTCCGTCACCTCGCGGTCGTAGGCACTGGGCCAGAAGTCCTCGCCGACGCCCTCCACCAGGTAGGGGCGCCCCGAGCCGCCGGAGTACACCGAGCCCTCCGGGTCGGCGCCGACGATCCGCACCTTTCCGCCGGAGACCTCCTTGAGGTAGCGGCCGGTGCCGCTGATGGTGCCGCCGGTGCCGATGCCGGCCACGAAGTGGGTGATCCCGCCGTCCGTCTGCTCCCACAGCTCGGGGCCGGTGGTCTCGTAGTGGGAGCGCGGGTTGTTCGGATTGCTGTACTGGTCCGGCTTCCAGGCGCCCGGCGTCTCGCGCACCAGCCGGTCGGAGACGTTGTAGTAGGAGTCGGGGTGCCCGGGGTCGACCGCGGTGGGGCAGACCACGACCTCGGCGCCGTATGCGCGCAGTGTGTTGATCTTGTCCGTGGACACCTTGTCCGGGCAGACGAAGACGCAGCGGTAGCCCTTCTGCTGGGCCACGATCGCCAGCCCCACCCCGGTGTTGCCGGAGGTGGGCTCGACGATGACGCCGCCCGGTTTCAGCTCGCCGGAGCGTTCGGCCGCCTCGATCATCCGGACCGCGATCCGGTCCTTCACCGAACCGCCCGGGTTGAAGTACTCGACCTTGGCCAGAACGGTGGCACGGATCCCCGCCGCCACGTTGTTCAGCTTGACCAGCGGGGTGTTGCCGACAAGCTCGATCATCGAATCGTGATACTGCACCTGGTTCTCCGCATTCGGGGGCAGTCACCGTCGCCTGCCCGTACAGCCAGCCTAGGGGGACGCCGGAGCGGTGTTGACGCGCGTTGCGCAGCACCCTGTACTGGGCATGACACTCGTAGTGACGTGCGGGTGCCGCACACCCCGTGTGCCGGGCGCACGGGGCGCGCGTACGGGGTGCGAGAAGGCTGCGGGGGCGCGGCGGAACGGAGGGCCCGATGGCGAGGGCTGTGCCCGGACCGGTGTCCGGGGCGAGAGTGGCGCGCAGGATCGCGACCGCCGCGGCGTACGGCGGCGGAGGAGCCGGACTGCTCGGCGGGGCGGCCGTCGGCCTGCTGATGGCCGAGGTACGGCTGGCGCGGCGCCGGGTGGGCGGCTCGGACGACGTGCCGCCGCCGGCGGACGGGGTGTACGGCACGGCCGTCGCCTCCGCCGGGCCGGGCGCGCAGGCCACACCACTGCGGCTGGCGGTGCTCGGCGACTCCACCGCCGCCGGGCAGGGCGTCCACCGGCCGAGGCAGACCCCCGGCGCGCTGCTGGCCGCGGGACTGGCCGCGGTGGCGGAGCGGCCGGTGCGGCTGCGCAACGTGGCGGTGTCGGGGGCGTGCTCGGACGACCTGGACCGCCAGGTGTCCCGGCTGCTGGAGAACGGTGGCGTCGACGGCGACGGCGCTCCCGACGTGTGCGTCGTCATGATCGGCGCGAACGACGTCACCCACCGTGTACCGCCCGCCGTGTCGGTGCGGCTGCTGCGGGACGCGGTGGCGCGGCTGCGGGCGGCCGGGTGCGAGGTCGTGGTGGGCACCTGCCCGGATCTGGGCACGGTCGAGCCGGTCGCCCAGCCGCTGCGCTGGCTGGCTCGCCGGATGAGCCGCCGGCTCGCGGCGGCCCAGACGGTCGCGGTGGTGGAGCTGGGCGGCCGGACGGTCTCGTTGGGCGACCTGCTCGGCCCGGAGTTCGAGGCGAACCCGCGGGAGCTGTTCGGCCCCGACAACTACCACCCCTCGGCGGAGGGCTACGCGACCGCCGCCATGGCCTTCCTGCCCACCCTCTGCGCCGCGCTGGGCCTGTGGCCGGAGGAGCCGGAGGAGGACGAGCGCCCCGGCGGCCCCGGCGACTCCTGTGCCGCACGCCGCGAGGAGGCCCTCCCCGTCGAGGCCGCCGCGGCGGCCGCGGCGGACGAGGGCGGTACGGAGGTCTCGGGGGCGCGCGGCCCTCTGGCGCTGCTGAGGCGCCGCCGCCGCAGGCGGCTGCCGGTGGCCGGGGTGATCGCGGTGGCCGAACGGCCCGGGGCGCCCGAGCCGGCGGGCGCCGGGTGACCGTACGCCCGGGATGCCCGGAACGGTCCGGGAGGCCTGGAACGGTCCGGAGCGGTCCGGAGCGGTCCGGAGCGGTCCGGCGAACGGGTAGAACTGAGCAAGCGCTTAGAAAAGAGGCCCGGATCACACGTGGCGAGTCGTGACCGGCGTCTTACGGAACGGTAGTTTCCAAGCATCCACAGCCCTCCGCCCTCGTTCCCTGGAGCCGTGATGCCCGAAGCCGTGATCGTCTCAGCAGCCCGTTCGCCGATCGGACGCGCCTTCAAGGGCTCGCTCAAAGACGTCCGCCCGGACGACCTGACCGCCGGCATCGTCAAGACCGCGCTGGACAAGGTGCCGCAGCTGGACCCGACCGAGATCGACGACCTGATGCTGGGCTGCGGCCTGCCCGGCGGCGAGCAGGGCCACAACCTCGGCCGGGTCGTCGCCGTCCAGATGGGGATGGACCACCTGCCGGGTTGCACCATCACCCGCTACTGCTCGTCCTCGCTGCAGACCACCCGCATGGCCCTGCACGCCATCAAGGCCGGCGAGGGCGACGTGTTCGTCTCGGCCGGTGTCGAGACGGTCTCCCGCTCGGTCAACGGCACCTCCGACGGCATGCCCGGCACCCACAACCCGGTCTTCGCCGACGCCGAGGCGCGCACCGCCGCCCGCGCCGAGTCCGGAGGCGAGGGATGGCACGACCCGCGTGAGGACGGCGGCCTGCCGGACGTCTACATCGCCATGGGCCAGACCGCCGAGAACCTCGCCCGGCTCAAGGGCGTCACCCGGCAGGACATGGACGAGTTCGGCGTACGGTCGCAGAACCTCGCCGAGAAGGCCATCGCCTCCGGCTTCTGGGAGCGCGAGATCACCCCGGTCACCCTGCCCGACGGCACGGTCGTCTCCAAGGACGACGGCCCGCGCGCGGGCGTGACCCTGGAGGGCGTGCAGGGCCTCAAGCCCGTCTTCCGCCCCGACGGCCTGGTCACCGCGGGCAACTGCTGCCCGCTCAACGACGGCGCCGCCGCGCTGGTGATCATGTCCGACACCAAGGCGCGCGAGCTGGGCATCACCCCGCTGGCCCGGATCGTCTCCACCGGCGTCTCCGGCCTGTCCCCCGAGATCATGGGCCTGGGCCCGGTCGAGGCGTCGAAGCGGGCACTGAAGCTGGCCGGCATGACCATCGACGACATCGACCTGGTGGAGATCAACGAGGCGTTCGCCGCCCAGGTGATCCCCTCCTACCGGGACCTGGGCATCGACGTGGACAGGCTCAACGTCAACGGCGGCGCCATCGCCGTCGGCCACCCCTTCGGCATGACCGGCGCCCGCATCACCACCACGCTGATCAACTCCCTCCAGTGGCACGACAAGCAGTTCGGCCTGGAGACGATGTGCGTCGGCGGCGGCCAGGGCATGGCCATGGTCATCGAGCGCCTGAGCTGAACCGGCCCCGAACGCCCGCCGCGCCGGCCCGGCGCCCCCGCCTCCGGCGTGGCCCGCGTCACACCGGCCCGGCGCGCGATGTGACCTGACTCACCGTCGGCGCGCCGTCGATGCACCGGTGAGACCGAAGAGCCCCCAGGATGTGACCTATGTCCTGGGGGCTCGCCGTCTTCCCTGCTCACAGGGGTCCCGTTGGTCCGCACGGAGGTCCGCGAACGTCCTTTTGGCGGTGCCCGGCACACCGCTCGACAGGAGATTCCCCTCCGGCTGCGATAGGAATTCAGGGGTCGGAGTTCCAACCGGGAGTACGTCAGTGAGCGCCATATCCCTCATCCTGCTGCTGGCCGCCGCCGTCGCCGCGGCTCTGGGCGGCGCCGCCCTGCACACCGCCCTGGGCCTGCGCCGCCGGCTCGCCGAGCTGCGGGTGCGGCTCGCCGCGGCCGAGGCGCGCGCGGCCCTGGCGCACACCTTCGTTCCCCCGGCCCGCACCTCCCCGGCCGCCGAGGAGATCCGGTCCGCCGTCGCCGACGCCCTCGCGGAGGAGCGCGAGCGCGAGCTGGCCGAGGCCCGCGCCTTCTGGGCCGCCCAGGAGGCCCGCGAGGACCGCGCCGAGAGCCTCCTGCCGGAGGTGCGCGGCACGGAGTGCGAGGGCGCCGGCCCCGACCCCGCGCTGCTCGACGCACTGCTGGAGCACGCCCTGGGCGGCGGTACGCACGAGGGCGAGGCGTTCATACCGCGCCAGACGGACCGGGACGGCGACGGCTGCGGACCGGGCGTCCGGCGGCCCGCCGCACCCGGCTCCGAGGACCCCGGGGAGTCCGGGCGATCCGGGGCGCCCGGGAACACGGCCGGGAACGACTCCGCGGAGCTGGCCGCGGCACGCCGCCGCCACCCCTCCCAGCCCGACTACGACCTGAACGGCGAGCCCGTCGTCCCCGGCCCCGCGGTCGGCCCCGAGGACCTGGAGGGATTCGGGGACTGTGACGACACCGAGGAGTCCGGCGGTGCCGCCGACACCGCCGACCACGAGTCCACCCGCCTGCGGCTGGCCGATCTGGCGGAGCACCGCACGCCGCTGGTCGACGTACGGCCCGGCCCACTGGGCACGCTGGACATCTACGTCTTCGCCGACGGCACCACCGTCTGCATGACGCCCGGCCACCGCGAGACCGCCGAGCGGCTCGCCGCCGCGGTGCGCGAGGGAGCCGAGCCGGTGCTGCTGGGCGGCTCGGGCGTCCTCGGCGCGTACGCCCTCACCTTCGCGTGCGGCGAGGAGAGCGTCTACGTCCTGGCCGACCGGGTCATCGCCTCGCTCTGAGCGCCGCTTCGAGCGCCGCGGACTCGGCGGCCTCCACCAGCGCCACGGCCCCGGCCAGCTCCCGGGGCCCGGCGCCGGTCCGCTCACCGGCCGTCCGCAGCGCCTCCGCCAAGTCGTGCCCGGCCACCGCCAGTTGATCCCCGACGGCGAAGAGGCCCGCGTCGGGCAGGGGGCGCGGGGGGCGGCCGGGGAACTCCAGGCGCTGGGCGCGGTCGGCCAACTCCCCGGCCAGTCCGAGCCCCTCGGCCGCCGCGCCCCGGGCCAGGGAGCTCTGCGGCATGGCACGCAGCCGGTCCGCGAAGCGGTCCACGGCGGTCAGCAGGGGGGTCACGTCGAGCACGGCGCAACCCTATGCGCCCCGCGCCCACCGCCGCCAACGGGCCGCCGACGGGCGGAACGCACGGTGGCACGCGGGAGGCGCAAAGGGGGCGTGCGGAACGCGCGGAGGGGCCCCGGGGCGCTGTGCCCCGGGGCCCCTCACAGGTCTCGTCCGGTCCGGCAGGGAGGCCGGGAAGCCGGGGTCCGGGCAGCCGGATCAGTCGCTGCTCTGCAGGATGGCGATCAGCCGCAGGAACTCCAGGTAGATCCAGACCAGGGTCAGGGTCAGACCGAAGGCGGCCAGCCAGGACTCCTCGCGGGGGGCGCCGTAGGCGATGCCGTCCTCGACCTGCTTGAAGTCCAGGGCCAGGAAGGCGGCACCGAGCACGATGCCGATGACGCCGAACAGGATGCCCAGGCCACCGCTGCGGAAGCCGAGGCCGTCACCGCCGCCGAAGACGGCGAACAGCAGGTTGATGCCCATCAGCAGGACGAAGCCGATGGCCGCGGCCATCACGAAGCGGTAGAAGCGCCGCGTGACGCGGATGATGCGGGCCTTGTACATGAACAGCACCGCGGCGAAGACCGCCATGGTGCCCAGCACCGCCTGCATCGCCGCACCCTCGGCGATGTAGCTGTCGACGTAGTTGCTGATGGCTCCGAGGAACAGGCCCTCGAAGGCGGCGTAGGCCAGGATCAGCGGAGGCGACGCCTTGCGCTTGAAGGACTGCACCAGGCCCAGGACCAGCGCGATCAGCATCGCGCCCAGGGCCAGACCGAGCGACAGGTCCGTGATCCACGCCACAGCCGCCATGGCGACGACCAGGCCGACCGTCATCGACGTACGGGCGACGACGTCGTCCATCGTCATCCGGCCGGCCTGCGGCGGAGCGGCGGCGGGCGGGAAGCCCGGCTGTCCAGCCGTCTGGGGCTGCTGGGCGTAGGGGTTGGTGGGCTGGGCGCCGGTCGCGTACGGGTTGGCGGCGTACGGGTTCCCGGCCTGCGGCTGCTGCGTGGCGTTGAAACCGGCGTAGCCGTTGTCTCGGCTGAATCCCCGTCGCGAGAAGACCGGGTTACTGCTCCTCATCTCACTCCTCCATGGCCGCACCGCGCGGCCCTTCCTCAAGAGTAATGCTTTAGCAAAGACCGCACGGTAGTGCACTGGCATGAACGACGGAAGGAGTCGTGATTGTTCCGGTACCCGGCGTCGTGCCGGTGATACCCCGCCAGAGGGCCGCCACGCACCCGTTCGGGCCCGTTCGGACGGTCAGGACGGCGGGAGGGGGCAGGGGGTGTGCGGGTGGTGGCGGTTCGGGCAGCAGACGACGGAGAACGACGCCATCGACCCGGACGCGGTCCAGTACCCCCACGTGACGTCGACGCCCCGCGGCAGCGCGTCCCGCGCGTACGCGGTCTTCGTCTCCACGCCCACGTACGACCGCCCGCCGTCGTCCCGCGCCTTCGGCGGGTTGTCCGCGTGGTTCTTCTCCAGCCATGTGACGGCCGCCTCCACCTCCGTCCACGTCCGGCCGCGAGCGGCCTGCGCGCGGCGCAGCAGCCAGTGGCCGGTCATCGTCGGCGGCACCGCCGACGCGAGGAATGCCTGCGTCCGCGGGTCGCCGGGCGTGCTCCCGGGTCGCCGCGGCCCCTCCTTGGCGTACTCCGTACCGCTGCCGACCCACGGGCCGAACCCGTGCCAGTGCCCCGTCCAGACCACCTGTCACTCCCTTCCGGCGAGGAGGGCGGGCCGCCCGGGGGTGCGCCGGCGAGCCCGTCCGCGCCCGGGACGGCGGCCGGTCCGGCGTGCGCCCGGTGCCCGCCGCCGGGGCTGCCGCCGCAGAATCTCGCGAACCGCGCCCCGCGCGCCGGAAGGCGTACGGGGCCGGCGGAGGAATCACCCCTTCGTGTCTTCGCGGAGGGGCCGCCCCTCCGCTGACGCGCGGGCGGAGGGGGCGGCGCCCGTGCGTCAGCGGGGCGCCGGCAGCTCGGCGGGACCGACCGGCTCCACCTCGTGCGGGGACACCACCTGCCTGGTGGCCGCCGTCCGCCGCGCATCGGGCGACCCGTACGGAATCAACCCCGGCTCCTCGACCGCCGGTTCGAGTGCGACCGGGTGATGGAGGACCCCGGCCCGGCCCAGGAGGTCCACCAGGCCGGCGAGCCGGGTCTTGTCCTCCGGGTACTGGTCGAGGTAGGCGCCCAGCGTGGCGCGGACGTGCTCGGCTGTGATGGTCATGAGGTTCCTTACCTGTTGAAGTAGTTGAGCCAGGTCGCCGCGATGGTGGCGCGGTCTTCCCTGCGGACGTCGTGCATGCCCGGCTCGAGGTCGCGGCGGGCCAGCATCCGGACTCCTGCGAGGATTTCGGCCTGGACGAGGAAGATGAACGGCCCCACGCTCGCGCCGTGGATGAAGTTGACGGCGTTGCCGTCGTTGAGCAGGTAGAAGTAGTGGCCGGTCGTCTGATAGCGGGTGACGTGATCACCGACCGGCGTACGGCTGTACACCTCCGGAAGAGCGGCCAGGTCAAGCTCATCCTCGGACGATGTGACAGTAGCGACGTAGGCGCCGTTACGGAGGGAAGAGAAGTCCTCCCCGCGGAGGGACACGGCCCCGGTCGCGCAGAGCACGAGGCCCGCCTCACGGAGCGCCGCGTCCCGGTCCCGGGCGACGCTGAACCCCTGACTGAGTGCCTGCGCCTGCCGTACCGGGTCGATGTCACACACCGTGACCTTGACGCCCTTGGCGTGGAGGAGCCGCGCGATGGAACTCCCGAGCTTGCCGAACCCCACCAGGGCGCCGCGCCCGTGGAGAATGTCCCCGCGCCCCCGCATCAGCGCCTCGGCGGAGAACACCACGGACTGACCGACGAGGAAGTCCTCCGGATCTTTCAGTGGTGACCGCGCCACCGACACCACCGGACACGGCACCTTGTCCAGCTCGGCGTACCGCTTGTGCCCGTTCTCCGTGTCCTCCACCACGCCCAGAACACGGCCGGAGAACCGGGCGCACAGTTCCTCCAGTGACGGGGCGAAGTAGCCGCCGACATCCAGGAGGACGAGATCCTGACCGGCCGCCCGGGACTCCACGTACTCCAGCGCCGTGTCCGGGTCGGTGAACATCTCCCGCGTCAGCGGGTCACAGCTCACGACCTTTTCCACCTCCCGGCGCGCGACCGGGTCAATGCTCTTGGGTTTCGGTAGCACCGCCTTGAGGTCTGAGACCGTGCTGACCGCCCGCACGAACGCGGGCCGCTCCGGCAGGAGGTGCGTGATCAGGAATGAGGCCACGGGCCCGGCTGACTCCACGGCCGCGGTGATGCGGCCGAAGAATGCGTCCAGTCGGGCCCTCTCGAAGGTTTCCATCCGGGGTCTCCCCTCTGTGGGCTGTGCCGGTAGGCAACGGCGTAGTGGATGGCCCGGCACACCAGAGCGCGGGGCGTGTACCGGCCACACCGCCAAGACGTTCCACACCCTCGGCGACCACGCCAACGCCGAACGGCACTACGCCACATCCGCCCGTTCCCGCATCGACGCGAAACACCAGCGCATCACCGCCCTGACCCTCGCCGCACAGGGCAGCGAACAAGCCGCGCAGGGGCACGTGGAGGCGGCCTGCGACACCTGGGGCCGCTCCCTGGACCTTCTCGGCGGGGTGCGGTCCGCCCGTGCCGTCGACGCGGTCGGCGGTATCCGCCGCCGGCTCGGCGTCTTCCATCGACGCGGCGTCACCGCCGCCGCCGACCTCGATGAGCGAGCCCGGTCCTGGCAACTCGCCCATACCTGATTCCCCCGAGCCACGACGAAGGTGCCTCGCTCACGAGACTCGAGCGAGGTTCCCTCACACTTCATCAGGCTCGCCGCCACTGCCACCGGCAACGCGAAGTTCGCTGCCCGCCGGTCGGCGGCTTCGGCAGCGGATCGTCCCCGGGCCGGGCGGCGGGCGGCGTCGGTGATGCCCCCGCCGGGGGCCGCGCAAGGGCCGGTGTGCCCGGAGCCGGATTCGAACCGGCACGGCCTGTAGGCCAACGAGGTTTAAGCTCGTCGTGTCTGCATTCCACCATCCGGGCACCGGCTCATGGACCGCACGACTGACTACGGCCCTCCCCTGGACGCTCAACGAGCCTATCCGCGGAGCTCGTTCGGACAACGGGCTTCCGACCCCAGGTTGTCTGATTTTATTGGCAACTGATGCAGCATCAGCGGCGCGCGCCCCTCTTCAAGGAGGATCACGCGCCCCCGCGCCGCCGCCAGGAATGACGGAAAGTCGCTGTCCAGCCACAGGAAGGCATCAGGGTGTCCTCTCCTCCTCAGGGATGACACGGGCCTCCCCGGTCCCCCCGCAGGCTCCCTCCGAGACCGGTTCGGGGGTGGACGCCGGTGGCCGGTTTCGCACGGACGATGGAGGAGTCCCCGTCAAGCCGCTGTGACAGGAGTCCCTTCCCGTGACCACCAGCACCCCGTCCGACGCCCTCTCCGCGCCCTCCGCCGCCGCCGGCGCCGCGGCCGCCCGTGCCGTGGACCTGACCAAGGTCTACGGCCAGGGCGAGACGAAGGTGGTGGCCCTGGACTCCGTCACCGTGGAATTCCGGCGGGGGGCGTTCACCGCGATCATGGGCCCGTCGGGCTCGGGCAAGTCGACGCTGATGCACTGCATGGCCGGCCTGGACTCGTTCTCCTCCGGATCGGCCTGGATCGGGGAGACCGAGCTGTCCTCCCTGAAGGAGAAGAAGCTGACCCGGCTGCGCCGGGACAAGATCGGCTTCATCTTCCAGGCGTTCAACCTGCTGCCCACCCTGACGGCGCTGGAGAACATCACGCTGCCGATGGACATCGCCGGCCGCAAGCCGGACCGGGAGTGGCTGGACCGCGTGGTGGAGACGGTCGGCCTGTCGGGCCGCCTGAAGCACCGGCCCAACCAGCTCTCCGGCGGCCAGCAGCAGCGCGTGGCCGTCGCCCGCGCCCTGGCCGCCCGGCCGGAGATCATCTTCGGTGACGAGCCGACCGGCAACCTCGACTCGCGCTCCGGCGCCGAGGTGCTGGGCTTCCTGCGCAACTCGGTGCGGGAACTGGGCCGGACCGTGGTCATGGTGACCCACGACCCGGTGGCCGCCTCGTACGCGGACCGGGTCGTCTTCCTCGCCGACGGCCGGATCGTCGACGACATGGCCGACCCCACCGCCGAGAGCGTGCTGGACCGCATGAAGGCGTTCGACGCCCGGGGCCGCACCAGCTGACCGGCCGGACCCCGGCCCCGACACCCCGACCCGCCGCGCCGCGCCGCCACACCTATCCCAGGATCACGAGACCCCATGTTCCGTACCGCCCTGCGCAACGTGCTCGCGCACAAGGCCAGACTGCTGATGACCACGCTCGCCGTCATGCTCGGCGTGGCGTTCGTCGCCGGCACCCTGGTCTTCACCGCCACCCTCTCCGAGGCCTTCGCGAGGAGCTCCGCCAAGGGCTTCGAGGCCGTCGACGTGGTCGTCCGCCCCGACTTCTCCAGCGACGAGGCCGACCCCGGCGGCCCCTCGGACCTCCCCCGCGAACTGCTGGAGCGGACGCGGGAACTGCCGGGCGTCGAGCACGCCACCGGAGCCGTCTCCGGCTTCGCCGCCCTCGCCGGCAAGGACGGCGAACTGGTCGGCGAGGGCTGGTCCACCCAGGGCGGCAACTACGACACCGGCCCGGACGGATCGGGCGAGGACCCGCGCTACGACCTGCGCGAGGGCCGCGCCCCGCAGCGCGCCGGCGAGATCGCGCTGGACTCCGCGACCGCCGGGCGCACCGGCTACGGGGTCGGCGACACCGTGCGGCTGTCCGTCAACGGCCCGGTTCGCGAGGAGAAGATCACCGGCGTCTTCGACACCGACGACGGCAACGTCGCCGCCGGCGGCACCCTGGTGCTGTTCGACACCGCCACCGCCCAGGAGCTGTTCTCGCAGCCCGGCCGGTACAGCGAGATCGTCCTGACGGCCTCCGGCGGCGTGGGCCAGGGGGAGTTGAGGAAGAGCGTCGAGAAGATCCTGCCCGAGCAGGCCGAGGCGGTCACCGGGCAGACGCTCGCCGACGACCAGGCGAGGATGATCGAGGCGGAGATGGAGGGCATGCGCACCGGGCTGCTGGTGTTCGCCGGGATCTCGCTCTTCGTCGGCGTCTTCATCATCGCCAACACCTTCACCATGCTGATCGCCCAGCGCACGAAGGAGCTGGCACTGCTGCGCGCGGTCGGCGCGAGCCGCCGCCAGGTGACCCGCTCGGTGCTGGTGGAGGCCGTGGTCGTCGGCGCGGTCGCCGCGGGGATCGGCCTGCTGGCGGGCATCGGGATCGGCGCCGGGCTGCGCTCGCTGATGGGCTCCCTCGGCCTCACCGTGCCGGACGGCCCGCTGATGGTCACTCCGGCCGCGATCATCGCCTCGCTGGTCGTCGGCATCGCGGTCACCGTGGCCGCGGCCTGGCTGCCCGCCCGCCGCGCCGCGAAGGTGCCGCCGGTCGCCGCGATGAACAGCGTGCACGCACCTGCCACCGTCCGCGGTCTGGTCGTGCGCAACACCATCGGCGCGGTCCTGGCCGGCGCCGGGGCCGTGCTGGTACTGGCCGCCACCGGCATGGACGACGGCAAGGTCCCGATGGGCGCGGGCGCCGGGCTGCTGGTGATCGGCGTGTTCGTGCTGACGCCTCTGCTGTCGCGCCCGGTGATCGCGCTGACCTCGCCCGCGATGCGCACGGCCGGCGTGTCGGGCAAGCTGGCGCGGCTCAACGCCGTGCGCAACCCGCGCCGCACCGCCACCACCGCCGCGGCGCTGATGATCGGCCTCACGCTGATCACCGGTCTGACCGTGATAGCGAGCAGCGTCCAGAAGGGCGTCGACAAGATGGCCACGGAGGCGCTCAAGGCCGACTACGTGGTCTCGATGGCCAACTACAGGCCGCTGTCGCCGGAGATCGAGCGGACGCTGGCCGGGCAGGACGAGGTCACGGCCCTCAGCCCGATGCGCAACTCCCTCTCCCGCATCGGCGACGAGTACGAGTTCCTCACCGGCGTCGACGGCGAGGGCTTCGGCGAGCTGGTCGATCTCGACTTCACCGAGGGCTCGTTCGCGGGCCTGGGCGGCGAGAGCGTCATCGTGGACGCCGGCACCGCGAAGGAGCACGGCTGGAAGACCGGCTCGACCTTCGAGGTGGTCTACGAGGACGGCGAGCGCGGCGAGCTGACCGTCGGGGGCGTGTACCGGGACAACGAGATGATGACCGGCATCATGCTCGACACCGCCGCCCTGGACCCGCATCTGGAGAAGGTCACCAGCATGCAGGTGCTGGTGGCCACCGAGGGCGGCGCGAGCGAGTCGGCGAAGTCCGCCCTGAAGGACTCCCTGGGCGACAACCCGGCCGTTCTCGTCCAGGACGAGGAGGACGTCTCGGAGTCCGTCGCCCAGATGATCACGCTGATGCTGAACATGCTCTACGGGCTGCTGGCCATGGCCGTGGTCGTCGCGGTGCTGGGGGTGGTCAACACCCTGGCCATGTCGGTCTTCGAGCGGTCGCAGGAGATCGGGATGCTGCGGGCGATCGGCCTGGACCGGCGCGGCACCAAGCGGATGGTCCGGCTGGAGTCGCTGGTGATCTCGCTGTTCGGCGGGGTGCTCGGCATCGGTCTGGGCGTCTTCTTCGGCTGGGCGGCCGGGGAGCTGATCTCGGCGTCGCTGCCCACCTACGAACTGGTGCTGCCCTGGGAGCGGATGGGCGTCTTCCTGGCGCTGGCCGCGCTGGTGGGTGTGCTGGCCGCGCTGTGGCCGGCACGGCGGGCGGCGCGGATGGACATGCTGGAGGCCATCAAGACCGAGTGACGGGCGCGCCGCGTACGGCACGGGGCCCCGGGTCCGGACCGCTCGGCGGTCCGGACCCTTCCGCCTGCGCGGGCTCTCGCGCGTTGCGCGTGCGGGCCCGGTCCGTGAGCGCCGCGGCCCCGCGTGAGCCGGGGTCCGGTACCGGGCGCGGCGGCTTCGCCGGGTGCCGGTGGCCGGGTCGCCGGGTGCCGAGGCGCCCCGGTGGCCGGTGGGGCGTGCGCCGTCCGGGAGCCGGCGCGTACGAGTACCGCCGTGCGCCGGTGCGTACGTACGGGCGGTGAGTGTTCCGGCGTACCGGGACCGTGCCCCGCGCGGGCCCGCCGGGGCCGCCGGGCCGGGAACGCCGAGGGGCGCCCGCCCCTCCCCGCGCGGGGAGGGGCGGGCGCCCCTGCGGTGTGTGCCGTGTGCGTGCGCCGGTGTCCGGTCGGGAGACCGTGCGGTCAGGAGGCCTTGGCCTTGGGCCGGGACTCCTCCCGCACGGCGGCCGAGACCGGGGCGGCGGCCTCGTAGAACTCCTCGCGCGGGTTCTCCACGGCACCGAGGGAGACGACCTCGCGCTTGAGGAACATCGCGAGCGTCCAGTCCGCGAAGACCCGGATCTTGCGGTTCCAGGTCGGTACCGCCAGGCCGTGGTAGCCGCGGTGCATGTACCAGGCCAGACGGCCCCTGAGCTTGAGCTTGACCCGCTTGCCCAGAGCGATCATCGCGACGCCCTTGTGGAGGCCGAGGCCGGCCACCGCACCCTTGTTGGCGTGGCGGTACTCGCTCTGCGGGAAGCCCCGCAGGGCCGACATCACGTTGTCGCCGAGCACCTTGGCCTGGCGCAGCGCGTGCTGGGCGTTCGGCGGGCACCAGGCGTTCTCGTTACCGGCCTCGCGGCCGACGAGGTCCGGGACCTGGGCGTTGTCGCCCGCGGCCCAGATGTAGTCGGTGCCCTTGACCTGGAGCGTCGCCTCGGTGTCCACGTGGCCGCGCGGGCCCAGCGGCAGGCCGTAGCGGGCCAGCGCCGGGTTCGGCTTGACGCCGGCGGTCCACACGATGGTGTCGGAGTCCACCTCGAGGCCGTTCTTGAGCACCACGTGGCCGTCGACGCAGGACTCCATGGACGTGGACAGGTAGACCTCCACGCCGCGCTTCTGGAGGTGCTCCAGACCCCACTTGCCGAGTTCGGGACCGACCTCGGGGAGGATCTTGTCCGCGGCGTCGACGAGGACGAAGCGCATGTCCTCGCGGCGGACGTTGTTGTAGTACTTGGCCGCGTCGCGCGCCATGTCCTCGACCTCGCCGATGGTCTCGGCTCCGGCGAAGCCGCCGCCGACGAAGACGAAGGTCAGCGCCCGGCGCCGGACGGCCTCGTCGTTCGTGGAGTCGGCCTTGTCGAGCTGCTCCAGGACGTGGTTGCGCAGGCCGATGGCCTCCTCCACGCCCTTCATGCCGATGCCGTTCTCGGCCAGGCCGGGGATCGGGAAGGTGCGGGAGACCGCGCCGAGCGCGACGACCAGGTAGTCGAAGGGCAGCTCGTAGGACTCGCCGACCAGCGGCGAGACCACGGCGACCTTGCGGTCCTGGTCGATGGTGGTGACGCGGCCGGTGAGGACCTCCGCCTTGGGGAGCACGCGCCGCAGCGGGACGACGACGTGGCGCGGGGAGATGGACCCGGCGGCTGCCTCCGGCAGGAAGGGCTGGTACGTCATGTACGAGCGCGGGTCGACGACGGTGACGGTCGCCTCGCCGTACCGCATCTTCTTCAGGATGCGGCGCGCTGCGTACAGACCGACGTACCCGCCACCCACTACGAGGATTCGCGGACGCTCCGTGGTGCTCATGCCTTCGAGTATCCCCTGCCGTTCGGGGGACCCCTCGTGAGGGCCTTCACAAGCATCTCACCCTCTTCTGTTACACTCCGCCGACCCGTGACCGGAACCACACCCTCGACCGGGAACCGGATCACCTCACAGCACGTTCAAAACCCGCCGTGAGCTGCGCAATCGCTCCCCGGGAGAGTCGGTCGGCACGGCCGCCGCGACAGAGGGGCCCGGCGCTCCGGCATCACCGGAACCACCCCTTCCGGGTCGCGGAGACCCCGAATCGCCACTACCGGCAGGTAACATCGCCCGTCGGCGCGCTTTTCCTTGTGAAGAACTTCACGAACTTTCCCGGCGGGGTCTTCCGTGACGCCCCGACCACGCCTTCGCGGGGGCGCCCGGGAGCGGCCGGTACCGCCGCCCGCGCGCCTCTGACATGGTGTTTCCACCGACAGGGGTGGGGACCTGATGCGCCGTCTCGCACCGCTGCCGATCCTGCTGGCCGCGGAGGTTCCGCGCGGGACGAGGGGCGGATATGCACACTCATCGGCACCGAGCCCGGAGTCCAGGTGTCCCGGGAGCCCGCAGGCCCCGCCGCGGACGCGGCCGAGGGCGGGGGCAGGGGCAGGGGCGGCACCACCGTCAGGCTGTGCGTACGGGACGACTGCACGGAGCGGGAGGCGACCGCGCGGGACCCCTTCGGGACGCTCTCCGTGCACCTGGACGACGACATCGGCCCGCGACCGCGCCGGCACGCTTCACCGTCACCGCCCCCGACGGGCACACCCTGCTGGACGACCGGACCGAGGTCACCCTGGAGCGGAGCACACCCAACGGCGGGGGGTGCCCGCCGGTGGTCTGGCAGGCGGCGCTCCGGGCCGTGCCGGGCGAGGGCCTGGTCCCGTACGGGTCGCTCTTGCACAGGACGTGAGCGCGCGGGCCGCGGATGCGGTGACCAGGACCGAATCACCTCAGGTGTACACACCGGCGTGTACACTTTCCTCATGACCGAGAATATCGTGACCGTACGGGAGGCCCGCGCTCACCTCGCGGACCACATCGACCGGGCCGAGCAGGGCACTCCGACGGTGATCACACGTAACGGCAGTCCGGTGGCAGCCGTGGTGCCGATCTCCGACTTCGAGGCACTGGAAGAGGCGGCCGACGTGATGCTGGCCCGGGAGGCGGAAGCAGTCCTGGCCGAGGGCGGCCCCACTGTGACGATGGCCGAACTGCTGGCGGACCTTTTCGCCGAGCACGGTGAAGACGCGGCGTGAAGTACGCGTTCCGATTCACTGCGGCGGCACAGCGACAACTCCGGGCCATCAGCCGACCCGATGCCATGCGGATCCTGACCGCGCTGACCGCGCTGACCGCGCTCGGCGACAATCCTTACCGCGAGGACGCCGATGTCAAGAAACTCACCGGCCCATCCGGGCTCTACCGACTCCGGGTCGGCAGCTACCGGATCGCCTATCAGGTCGAGGACGGTGAACTCGTCATTCTCGTTGTGAAGGTGGGAAACCGGCGCGACGTCCACCGGAATCTGTGACGGCCGGAGCCTTCGCGACCTTCATGGACTCGAAGGCCCCGGGCCGTCGGAGGCCCGGGGCCTCGGCACCGTGGACTGGGCGCCGGGTCAGCGCGCGGCGCGGGAGTGGGCGATGCCGTCCAGGATGTCGTGCTCGCTGACCACGACCTCCCGGGCTCCGGTGCGCTCCATGATCGTCTGGAGGACCAGGGCGCCCGCGCCGATCACGTCCACCCGGCCCGGGTGCATCACGGGGATGGCGGCGCGCTCGTCGTGGGTGGCGGCCAGCAGGCGTGCGGTAACCTCCGCGACCTTCTCCGCGCCGATGCGGGAGTGGTGGATGGCGGACGGGTCGTACTCCGGCAGCTCCAGCGCGACGGCGGCGACGGTGGTGACCGAGCCGGCCAGCCCCACCAGCGTCCGCGCCCCGGCCAGCGGGACGGTCTTCTCCACCAGGTCCAGCGCGGCCTCGGCGTCCGCCCTCATGGCGGCGATCTGCGCCTGTGAGGGAGGGTCGGTGATCGCGCCGTCGCGCAGCAGATGGCGCTCGGTCAGCCGGACGCACCCGACGTCCACGCTGCGGGCGGCCCGCACCCCCTCGCCGCCCACCACGAACTCCGTGGAGCCGCCGCCGATGTCCACCACCAGATACGGCCCCTCCGGGTGCTCCGCGCCCGCCAGCTCCCTGGTCGCGCCGGTGAAGGAGAGCTCGGCCTCCTGGTCGCCGGTGATCACCTCGGGCTCGACGCCCAGGATGTCCACGACGCCGCGCACGAAGTCGCCCCGGTTCTCGGCGTCGCGCGAGGCGGAGGTGGCGACGAAGCGGGTACGGCCGGGGGTGACGCCGTGTGCGCGGATCACCTCGGCGTACTCGCGGCAGGCGGCGAAGGTGCGCTCCAGCGCCTCGGGGGCCAGCCGTCCGGTGCGGTCCACGCCCTGGCCGAGGCGGACGATGGTCATCCGGCGGTCGAGGTCGGTCAGCTCGCCGGTGTCCGGGTCGATGTCGGCGACGAGCAGACGGATGGAGTTGGTGCCGCAGTCGATGGCGGCGACCCTGACCGTCGCGCCGCTCGCCGTACCGTTCGCCGTTCCGGTCACCGCGCGTCCTCCTCGCCGCTCCCGGCGTCCTCGCCGTTCCCGGCGTCCTCGCCGTTCCCGGCGTCCTCGCCGTTCCCTTCCGTGCTCACGCACGGCCCCTTGCGCCACCACTTCGGGAGCATGGCGACCGCCTCGTCGCCCAGCGGGTTGACGCCCGGGCCCGCGACCAGCGAGTGGGCGACCAGGACGTGCAGGCACTTGACGCGGTCGGGCATCCCGCCCGCGCTGGGGAAACCCTCCAGCACCTCGATGGCGTCGCGGCGCGCGATGTAGTCCTCGTGCGCCCGGCGGTACGCGGCGGCCAGCTCCGGATCGGTGCGCAGCCGCTCGGTCATCTCCTTCATCACGCCCTCGGCCTCCAGCGTGCCGATCGCGGAGGCCGCGCGCGGGCAGGTGAGGTAGTACGTGGTCGGGAAGGGCGTGCCGTCCTCCAGCCGCGGTGCGGTCTCCACCACGTCGGGCTGCCCGCAGGGACAGCGGTGCGCGATGGCGCGCAGACCGCGCGGCGGGCGGCCGAGCTGCTGCTGGAATGCCTCGACGTCGGCTTCGGTCGGCGCGGTGGGCTCGGTACGGGGCGGGGGCGTTTCCATGCGGCCAGGATGCCTCAGGGGTGTCGGGGCCGGGCGCGGGGGCCCGGCGGGGCGGTCGGGGGCCGGCGGAACGGAAGGAGCGCGTCCGGGTCGTTCAGGGGCGCTGTCCGGCGGTGCCGGAGGCGTCCGCCGTGTCCACGCCGTCCCACAGGTTCCGGTACCAGGCCTGTCCGGTGGGACCGGGCTCGGCGGTACGGCGGGAACGGGAGGCGCCCTCGCCGGTGCGGCCGGCCGTGTCGCGCGGAAGGACGTAGCCGGTCTCGCCGGGGCGCACGTAGAGCAGGTGCTCGCGGATCATCCGCTCGACGTAGGCCGGGTCCTTCCAGCGGGCCTTCAGATCGCGCTTCTCCTCGACCCGGCCGCGAAGCTCCTCGACCAGGCGCCGCTGCTCCTCGATCTCCGCGCGCTGCGAGACGTACTGCCGCATGGGGTAGGCCAGGGCGACGACGAGCGAGCACAGGACCATGACGAGCAGTGCGGCGCGGCCGGTCAGCCGGCTGCGCCGGGGGGCGCGCATCCGGCGGTTCTGGGCGCGGTAGACGCGCTCGGCCGCCTGTGCGCCCAGTGCCCTGAGCCTGGTCGCGGTGGAGAACCTGTCCCGTTCCGCGGCCACCCCGCCTCCCCTGCTGCCCTGTCGTCGCCGTGCCCTCGCGGTTGTGGTCGCCCATGCCGCCGCGTCCCCGCCACCGTACGGGACGGCGGCGGGGACGCGGTGACGGCGGGGCCGCTTCCGGCTGCCCCGCCCACTGCTCGGCCCGCTCCGCGGAGCGGGCACGCCTGCCGGTCCGCGGAGCGGCTGTGCTTACCGGTGCCTACCGGTCCGCGGAGCGACTGCGCTTATCGGTCCGCGGAGCGGAACCGCGGAAACGCCGAGCGCCCGGCGTACACCGCGGCGTCGTCGAGGATCTCCTCGATGCGCAGGAGCTGGTTGTACTTGGCGACGCGCTCGGAGCGGGCCGGGGCGCCGGTCTTGATCTGGCCGCAGTTGGTGGCGACGGCCAGATCGGCGATGGTGACGTCCTCGGTCTCCCCGGAGCGGTGGGACATCATGCACTTGAAGCCGTTGCGCTGGGCCAGCTCGACGGCGTCCAGCGTCTCGGTCAGGGAGCCGATCTGGTTGACCTTGACCAGCAGGGCGTTGGCGGCGCTCTCCTCGATGCCGCGGGCCAGGCGCTCGGGGTTGGTGACGAACAGGTCGTCACCGACGAGCTGGACCTTGTCGCCCAGGCGCTCGGTGATGGTCTTCCAGCCGTCCCAGTCGTCCTCGAACAGCGGGTCCTCGATGGAGACCAGCGGGTACGCCTCGACCAGCTCGGCGTAGTAGTCGGTCATCTGGGAGGCGGTGCGCTCCTGGCCCTCGAAGACGTACTTTCCGTCCTTGTGGAACTCGGAGGCGGCCACGTCCAGGGCGAGGGCGATGTCCTGGCCGGGGGTGTAGCCGGCCTGCTTGATCGCCTCCAGGATGAGGTCGAGCGCCTCGCGGTTGGAGCCGAGGTTCGGGGCGAAGCCGCCCTCGTCGCCCAGACCGGTGGACAGGCCGCGCTCCTTCAGCACCTTCTTGAGGGTGTGGTAGACCTCGGTGCCCCAGCGCAGGGCCTCGGAGAAGGACTCGGCGCCGATCGGCGCGATCATGAACTCCTGGATGTCCACGTTGGAGTCGGCGTGCGAGCCGCCGTTGAGGATGTTCATCATCGGCACCGGCAGCAGGTGCGCGTTCGGCCCGCCGAGGTAGCGGAACAGCGGCAGGTCGGACGCCTCGGAGGCGGCGTGGGCGACGGCCAGCGAGACGCCGAGGATGGCGTTGGCGCCGAGGGAGGACTTGTCCGGGGTGGCGTCCAGGTCGAACATCGCCTGGTCGATCAGGCGCTGCTCGGTGGCGTCGTAACCGACCAGCTCCGGGCCGATCTGCTCGATGACGGCGAGGACGGCCTTCTCGACGCCCTTGCCGCCGTAGCGGCTCTTGTCCCCGTCACGCAGTTCCAGGGCCTCGAAGGCGCCCGTGGAGGCGCCGGACGGAACGGCTGCACGGCCGGTGCTGCCGTCGTCGAGGCCGACCTCGACCTCGACCGTGGGGTTGCCTCGCGAGTCGAGGATCTCGCGGGCCACTACGACGTCGATGGACGGCACGAGGGTCTCCTTCGTGTGTGTCGGGCATGTGTGTCGGGTCTCAGTGCCCTGAGCCTATCCGGCCCGCGCACGCCACCTCGCCGACAGCCCGTGCCATACGGCGGAACGGATGGTGAAATCGCAGCTCAGAGATAGTGGGAGCATTTTGTTTCCAAATTGAATAAACCCGGTGCGGCGCGCCCTCCGCCAGAGGAGGTGACACACCGCACCGGGGTGGCGCCGCCGGGTGACGGCAGTGGCGCCGGGGCGGGCACAGCAGGGGATCAGACCCGGAGCTGCTGGCCGGGGAAGATCAGATTGGGGTCGTCGCCGATGACGTCGGCGTTGTCCTGGTAGATCTGCTGCCAGGTGGTGCCGTGGGCGGCGGCGATGGCGCGCAGGGTGTCGCCGGACTCGACCGTGTAGCCGGACTCGGAGGCGCCCTGCGGCCGGGACTGCTCCTGGGACTGCGACTGCTCCTGGGACCGCTCCTGGGACTGGGACCGGTTCCGCGGCTCGGAGTGCGTCCGCCCGCCGCCGGAGCGGCCGCCGTCCGGGTCCACATCGGCCGCGGGCCCACCCGCGGTGAGACCGCCCTTCTCGGCGCAGGCCCAGGCACGCGGCCCCTGCATGGCCAGCAACCGCTCGGCCACGGCGATCTGCTGCTCCCTGGTGGCCAGGTCGGCGCGCGGCGCGTACCGGGTGCCGCCGGCGGCCTCCCAGCTCGACTGGGCGAACTGCAGACCGCCGTAGTAGCCGTTGCCGGTGTTGATGGACCAGTCGCCGCCGGACTCGCACTGGGCCACCCGCTCCCAGGTGTCGACGGACGCGGCCGAGGCGCCCGGCGCGCCCGCCACCGGAACGGCGATGGCGGCGCCCGCGGCGCCCGTCAGCGCGGCCGCGCGAACGGCTCTGACGGTGCGACTGTCGTACCCCTTGCCGGTGAACAGCATGGACGTCCCTTATCTCACCGACGCCTGCGAGGTGAGCTGTCGGGTTCGGACAGTGAGCAAGCCCGGCCGTCCGGGGCACGGAGCCCCGGGCGACTTCACCCCAAGCCGCTCCGGACCGTGCGGTCCGGGGCGGCGCCTACCTGGTTCCCCCGCTCCTGCCCTCGGCGCTGACGCGACGACTGCCCACCGGCCGCCGGCAGGATTCGGCGCTGCGGTCGGTGGCACTCGCGGTGCGAGCGAGATGACGGTAAGCACACCGGGGCATACGCCTCAAAGCATGTCAGAAACCGCCGATTCACCCTTTCTGACGCCCGCACGGCTGGAACCCGCAGGTCAGGTGAGGAGCGTTAGGCCGGACAGGAACGACACGCCGCAATCGCCCGGGAGGGTCATCCCGCAGGGCCGTCCGCACTCATCCGAGACTGAGTTCCTGTCCCGGCAGAATCAGGTCCGGATCCTCGCCCACGACGTCCTTGTTGCTCTCGTACAGCCCGCTCCAGCCGCCCGGGACGTCCTGCTCCTGTGCGATCGTCACAAGCGAGTCCCCGGGGCGCACCAGATAGCCCTCGTCGCTCCCGCGGGCTCCCAGACCGCTCACGGTGCCCGCCAGCGCGGGGCGCTCGGCGCGGGCGGAGCGGTCGGCGGTCTCCCCGGACCGCTCGTCGCCGGCGGCCTCCCGGCCCTCCGGCGCCCCGCTCTCCGTGCCCCGCTCCAGCTCCAGTTCGCGCGGGTCACGCTCACCGCGGTGCTTTCCGGTGCCCTCCCCCGCCCCGGCGCGGGATTCGTCCCCGGGGACGGCGTCCTTCGCGCCGGCGTCCCCGGCCTCGCCGTCCTCGGCGCCGTCGCCCTCCGGAGCCCCGTTGTCGTCCTGGGTCCCGTCCTTCGCAGTGCCGTCCTTCGCAGCGCCGTCCTTCGCAGCGCCGTCCTTCGTGCCGCCACCGGACCCGGATCCGTCCTCGCCGGCGGCCGGGGATCCCTCCTCCTCCGCGTCGCCGCCCGGCAGGATGCCGTCCAGGAGGCCCCCGCCGCCCCTTCCGCTCCCGCCGTCGCGCGTGTCCTCCTCCGGCAGGAGGTTGTCCGGGTCGATGGCCGGGGCCTCGCCGGTGGTGTCGTGGCGCAGCCCGGCGTTGACGCCGCAGGAGGGCCAGGCCTCCGGCCCCCGGTCGGCGAGGATCTTCTCGGCCACCGCGATCTGCTGGCTGCGGCTGGCGAGGTCGGGGCGCTCGGCGTACGCCGTGCCGTCGTAGCGCTCCCAGATCTCCTGGGTGAGCTGGAGGCCGCCGTAGTAGCCGTTGCCGGTGTCGGCGCTCCACAGGCCGCCGCTCTCGCACTGCGCGACCCGGTCCCAGGTGTCGAGGTCTGCCGCCTGCGCGCCCGCCGCCCCGAGCAGGGGGATGGCGAATCCCGCGCCGGTCACTCCGGCCGTGACGAAGATGGCGGGAGCCTGGCGGGGGCGGCGGTGTCTACCGTTCCCGGAAAGCATGTGTGGGGCCTCTCGTGCGTGGACAGATGACAGGGTTGCGCGGTTGACGGCTGAACGTAGCGTCACCGGGCCGATCATCACAAGTCAATGTCTCGCAGATCACGCACAGATCACATGCATGACCGTGCGTCACCCGCGCACCGGCTCGAACTCCACCGGCAGTTCGCGCAGTCCGCGCATGATGAGGCCGCCCCGCCAGCGCAGATCGGCGGGTTCCGCCGCGAGCCGCAGGTCGGGGAGGCGTCCGAACAGGGCCGTGAGCGCGATTCGCCCCTCCAGCCGCGCCAGCGGCGCTCCCAGGCAGTAGTGGATGCCGTGGCCGTATCCGAGGTGGGGGTTGTCACCGCGTGTGAGGTCCAGGGTGTCCGGGTCCGCGAACCGCGCCGGGTCGCGGTCGGCGGCGGCCAGCACCACCAGCACCGGGTCGCCCGTGCCGATCCGCTGCCCGCCGATCTCCAGCGGCTCGGTGGCGAACCGCCAGGTGGCCAGCTCCACCGGCCCGTCGTAGCGCAGCAGTTCCTCCACCGCCGTCCGCAGCGCTCCGGTGTCGCCCGCCGCCAGCGCGTCCTGGAGCAGCCGCCGCTGCTCCGAGTGGCGCAGCAGCGCGTAGGTGCCGTTGCCGATGAGGTTGACGGTGGTCTCGAAACCGGCGAACAGCAGGATGAACGCCATCGCCGCGGCCTCGTCCTCCGTCAGGTGCTCGCCGTGGTCACTCGCCCGGATCAGACCGGAGATCAGATCGTCGCCCAGGTCGCCGCGCTTGCGGTGGATCAGCTCGGCCAGGTACGCGCGCATCCGCTTCACCGCCCGGCCCACCCCGCCGCGCGGGCCGCCGCCGTGACGCAGCATCATGCCCGCCCAGTCGCGGAAGTCGTCCTGGTCCTCGGCCGGGACGCCGAGCATGTCGCAGATGGCGTAGATCGGCAGCGGGAATGCGAACTCGTGGATGAGGTCGGCGCTCCCGCGCTCCGCGAAGCCGTCGACGAGCCGGTCGGCCAGTTCCCGCACCCGCGGCTCGAAGGCCGCCACCCGGCGCGGGGTGAACGCCTTGGACACCAGCCGCCGCAGCCGGGTGTGGTCGGGCGGGTCGATGTTGAGCAGGTGCGTCATCAGGTTGGCGCTGCGCTCGCCCGGGATCCCCACCTTCCCCTTGCCGTGCGCGGCCTCGCTGTGGTGGGCGGGGTTCTTGCTCAGCCGCGGGTCGGCCAGCGTCTCGCGCGCGTCCGCGTACCGCGTCACCAGCCACGCCTCCACCCCGCTGGGCAGCGCGGTGCGGTGCACGGGCGCGTGCTCGCGCAGCCAGGCGTACGCGGGGTAGGGGTCGGTGGCGAACTCGTGCGAGAACAGCTCGGGCGGGGGCGAGGGCGGGGTGCGGTCGGCGCCGGCGTTCTCGTGGTCCACGCCTCGACGCTAACGCGGCCCACGCACGCCCGGCCGAGGGGGTCCGGGCTCCCCCGTCCACCGGGCCGGACCGGTGGCGGCATGGCGGCCCGGCGGACGGGTACGGCTGAAGAACGGATACGGTGAAACCTCCGAAAGGAGGACACAGTGCCCTCGCACTCCTACCCTCCTCCGCAGGACTGGGGCCACTACGGGGAGCCGGAGCCCGAACCGCCGCCCCCGGAGCCCCCGGCACGGCCCCGCGACGGGATGGGGGTCGCCGCCCTCGTGCTCGGCCTGATCGCCCTGGTGATGTTCTGGACCGCCCTCCTGGGCGTGGTCCTGGGGGTGCTGGCGGTCGTGTTCGGCGTCGTCGGCTACCGCCGCGTCGGGCGGGGCGAGGCGACCAACGGATGGATGGCCCTCACCGGCGCGATCACGGGCTTCATCGGGCTGGCGCTCTCCACCGCCGTCATCGCCGCCGCGGTGGCCTTCCTCAACTCCGACGAGGTCGACGACTTCCGCGACTGCATGCGGAACGCCGACACCTCCTCCGAGAGCCAGGAGTGCGTGGACGACCTGCGCGAGCGGTACTGGTGAGGGCGCGCGACGTACGCGGGCCGCGTCCGCCCGCCGGCGGGTCCGTGACTCCGCGCCCCCGCCGTCTCACCGGGCCCGGCGGCCCTCCCCCGGCAGCGTCAGCGCGACCAGCACCAGACAGCACCCCAGGACCACCGCACCGGTGCGGTAGGCCAGGGCGTAACCGGGGGCGAGGGCGTCCGGGGCCTCGCCGGTGATCCGGGAGGCCGCGACGGTGGAGAGCACCGCCAGGCCCAGGGAGCCGCCCATGGTGCGCGAGGTGTTCACCATCGCCGAGACCACGCCCGCGTCCCGGTGCGGGGCACCGGAGGTGGCCAGGGAGGCCAGCGGGGTGGCCAGCAGCCCGGTGCCGAGCATCGTCGTCACCCCGGGCCCCATCACCGTGGCCGCGTAACCGCCGTCGGCGGCCATCACCGAGCTGAACCACAGGAAGCCGCACGCCGCCAGCGCCACGCCCGTCAGCGCGGTGTTCCGGGCCCCGATCCGGTGCATCAGCCGGGGCGCGAGCTTGGATCCGGCGACGACGCTGAGCGAGTGCGGCAGGAACCCCAGGCCCGCCTGGAGGGGTGTGTAGAGCAGCACGTTCTGCATGTACAGCGACATGAAGTACCAGGAGGAGACCAGCGCCGCGCCGCACACGAACATCGCGGCGTTGGCCGCCGACACCGACGGCAGCCGGAACAGGCGCAGCGGCATCAGCGGCGCCCCGGCCCGGGACTCCACCGCGACGAACAGCCCCAGCAGCGCCAGCCCGCCCAGCAGGGGCACGAGCGTGACCGGCTCCGTCCAGCCGGCCGCCTCCGTCTGCACGATGCCGTACGCCACCGCGCCGAGACCGCCGGTGACCAGCACCGCGCCGGGCACGTCGAGGCGGCGGGCGCCACCGGCCGGATGGTCCGCCGACAGCCGGAGCGCCACCGCGAGCAGCACGAGCACGCCGATGGGCACGTTGACCAGCAGCACCCAGCGCCAGGACAGCGCGTCGGTGAGCACACCGCCGACGAACCCGCCCGCCGCGCCGCCTCCCGCGCCCACCGCCGTCCAGGTGCCGATGGCCCGGGCGCGGGCCGGCCCCTCCGGAACGGAGGTGGTCAGCAGGGTCAGGGTGGACGGGGCGAGGACGGCGGCCCCCGTCCCCTGCACGGCCCGCGCGGCCAGCAGCTGCCAGGGCTCCTGCGCGAGGCCGCCGGCGAGGCTGGCGGCGGTGAACAGGCCGAGTCCGGCCAGGAACACGCGCTTGCGTCCGAAGAGGTCGCCGGCCCGCCCGCCGAGCAGCATGAACCCGGCGAAGGTCAGCGTGTAGGTGTTGACCACCCACTGGAGCTGCTCGGCGTCCATCCGCAGCCCGGCGCGCATGGACGGCAGCGCCACGTTGACGACGGAGACGTCGAGGACGACGAGGAACTGGCCCGCGCACGCGGCGAGCACGATCAGCCACGGCGCCCGGGCCGGGCCGGGTGCCGGTGTCGCCTGGGGTTTCTCGGCCTCGGCCGGACGCTTGTCCATGGCACCCATGCTAGGGAGCCGCCACCGGCCGCCCGGCCCCGGCCGCCGGGCACCCGCCCTCCGGCGGCCCGCCCGCTCCGGCACGCTCACCGCGGCCCGCTCACTCCGGCGACCGGAGCGCGGCGCCGGGGGCCGGCGTGACGGCCGGAAGCGGGGTGGCGACGGGCCCCGGTGTGGCGACGAGGTCGCCGAACGGTACGCAGTCGCCCGCCAGACGGATCTCCCTGGGCCCGCACTCCGCCGGCGGGTACGGCAGGGGCGAGGAGGAGCGCGGGGAGAGGGGGGCGACCGGTGTGCCCGGGACGGATGGCCGCTCCGGCACGTCGTCCCCGGTGAACAGGTTCCAGGAGAACACCACCGCGACCACCACCGCGGCCACCAGCATCCCCGGCTTGCCGTTCAGCCGGCCGGGCTTCTCGGCACCGGCTCCGGTGGCGGTGGCGGAACCGGCGGTGGCGGGACCGGCGGTGGGACCGGCGGTGGGACCGGCCCCGCCGGTCGGGCGGGCCACCGGGCCGGTGCGGTCCAGCGGGGCCGCGGTGTTGACGCCGCACAGGACGAGACGGGTGCGCAGCGGGGGAACGGCCGCGGGATCGGCCGCCGCCGCCCGCGCCAGCTCCACCGCCTCCCGGGCCTCGCCGTCGTAGGCGACCAGGGCGCTGGGCCCCGTCCAGCGCAGGCTCCACCCCGCCCGCCCGGCGCTCGTGAGCCCCTGGCCCACCAGGACCTCCAGCGCCTGCGCGGGCGACCCCGGCAGACCCCACTGGTCCGTGCCCCAGCCCGTCTCGTGCAGCGCCTCGGCCAGCTCGGCGCCGCGTCCGGCCTCCAGCAGCCCCAGGACGGCCTCCACGGAGGGGTCCGGCAGGACGTCCGGCCCGAGGAGCCGGGCCAGGGGCTCGCGCAGGTCCTCGACGGCCTGGACCATCTGCGCCTCGGCCGCGTCGTCCAGCCACTCCCGCCACGGCCGCCCCGGCCCGCGCGGCCCCGACGGCGGCAGGAGCGGGCGCAGCAGGGAGCCCCACACCCCCTCGGGGAGCCGGAGGTACGCGGCGTCCGCCGCCCGTCCCGTCTCCGGGGCGGGCGGCGCGTCCGGGGCGCCCTTGTCGTGGGCGAGGGCGGCCAGACGGCGGCTCAGCGGAGGGTGGGAGTCCAGCCGGGAGCGGGGCGGTTCCGGCATCCTGCGCCGCCACTCCCCAAGGGCCTCGGCGTAGTCGGGGTCGGCCAGCATCTCGGCGAAGGGGCGCAGCGGGTCGTCGGGCGTCAGCCCGCGCCCGGCCATGGGGTCCAGCAGCCGGGCCCGGTAGTCGGCCCAGGCCGCGCCGACGGCGTGGACGGCGGTCAGGGCGGACGCCGTGGCCTCCCGCCCCACGACGGCCGCCGCCGCCTCGTCCGCCTGGAACTCCTGGCGCCGCCGCACGACGAAGGTGACGGCGTCGAACAGCCACGCATACGCCCCCAGCACCCAGCGCTGGTAGTCCGTGTAGGACGCCACCAGGAAGTTGCCCCCCGCCGCCTCGGCGATGCCGTCGCGCGCCGTGCGCAGGGCGGCCGAACCCCGGTGGGCGGTGGCCGCGAACCGGGTGTGCCGCCGCGCGTAGTGGCCCAGCTCGTGGCAGAGGACCGCCCGCAGCTCGTCCTCGCTCAGCCCCGCCAGCAGCGGTACGCCGATCTCCATGCGCCGGGCGGCCACTCCCGCGCCGAAGCGGGTGTCCTCGCCGACGGAGGCGTTGGCCTCCAGCGTCAGCCGGATCTCGGTCGGCTCGGGCGCGCCGACCGCACGCGCCAGGCCGGTGACCGTCTCCCACAGCCGCGGGGCCTGCCGCCGGGTGACCGCCCGGCCTCTGCGGGCGGCCGGGGTCCGCCCGCCGGAGAACAGTCCGCGCAGCACCGCCAGCACGGCCGGCAGTCCGAAGGCGATCATGTACAGCGGCGCCGGTGTCGTCATGCGCGCGCCCTCGACCAGGAGTGACCACAGCACAAAGGCCGACAGGGCCGCGTAGCCCAGCACCAGCGCCCACGACACCGCGTGGAAGCCGCCCACCAGAACGAGGGCCAGCGCGGTCCGCGCCAAGGCCCCCGGCGTCGTCCGCATCCCCGTCCGTCCCCCTTCCCCGTACGGCACCGCGTCGCGGCCGCCCTCGCTGTCATCGTTCCCACCGGCGGCGCGGCGCGAGTCGGAAGTGCGCCACCGGCGGCGCGAGCCCCTGGAGCCGTGCTTCCCGGGCAGGGGCCCGGCCACCTGCGCGCCCGGCGTCCGGCCCGCACCCGCCCACGGCGTGTCGCCACCGCGCGGAATCGTCCTGAAACAGCCCCCTGCGCAGCGGCTGTGCGGGCACTCCGTCCACCAGTGCCGAGCGGAGGACGGGGAGGACGGGATGCCGCTGCACGCGATCACCTCGGGGGTGCTCCATGTGCCCCGGGGCTACGAGTGGATCGTCCTGGCGGTCTTCCTCGCCTCGCTCGCGGTCGTCCTGTACGTCACCACGGGCGGAAGGAGGTGAAGCCTGTGCCGCACCATGCGATCAGCAGGTACCAGCCGCCCGCGGACGTGCCGTCCATGGGCGTCCTCATGCCGGCCCTCGCCGTGATCACGGTGGCACTGATCCTGGTCTTCAGGGGAAGGCGGTGAACGGAGGGGAGAGGGACCTGCGGGAGGAGGGGGAGTCGGGCACCGGCGTCGTGCGGTGGCTCGCGATCATCACCGGCGCCCTCCTCGCCGCCGGGCCCGCCGGCGGCGGAAGGCCCGGGTGGGTACGGGGAGCGGCATGGGCCGGCCTCGTCGTGCTCGCGCCCTGCGGGGGTCCGGATCGCGGACTGACCCGGTGGCGTCCCCGGCCGGGAGCCCGTTTGCGGCGACGGCCGGAGGGAAGCCGGTTGTCCAGCCAACACGCTTCGTACACGGGCCTGTTGGCAGTTCCCCGTATGAGTGGGGGAGAGCGGGTTCCCGCGCCGGCGTCCCGTCCGGGCCAAGCCGCCGGAAATCCGCGGTGGGGGTCGCGCTCCCCATCCCCCGCCCAACCCACCCGACCGAAAGGAATCGCAGTGGCTTCGTACTCCTCCCCGCAGGGCCACCCCGGTGCCCCGGGGCCGGCCGGGCGGCCGCCCCGCAACGGTCTGGGCATCGCCGCCCTCGTGGTCGGCGTGGCCGGCCTGCTGCTGTTCTGGACTCTCATCGGCGGTGTGCTGCTGGGCATCGCGGCCATCGTGCTGGGCGTCATCGGCTACCGCCGCGTCAAGAAGGGCGAGGCGACCAACGGCGCGATGGCCCTGATCGGCGCGATCACGGGCGCCATCGCGCTGGCGGCCTCCGTCGCCGTCATCGCCGCCGGGGTGTCCTTCCTGAACTCCGAGGAGTTCGGCAATCTGGACGAGTGCCTGCGGAACGCCGGCAGCGCGGCCGAGGAGCAGCAGTGCGAGCGGGACTTCCGCGACGAGCTGGAGCGGCGCTGAGCCGGAAGCGCCTTGGCGAACATGAGTCCCGCCCACCCGGCTCACGCGGTCCTCCGCCCGAGAGAGCGACGAGCAGATGAATCCCACCACTGGTGGCATAAGTGGTTTCATGGCTGCCAACAGCACGACCAAGCAACCCCGAACCCATGAGACGACGGTAAAGAAGTCGATCACCCTGCGACGGTCGGTGGCCGAGGAGATCGAGGAGCGCGCCGGAGCCCGCGGGTTCTCCAGCTTCATAGACGCTGCGGCGGAACACTGGCTGGCCCTGCTGAGGGCACAGGAGATCGTGGATGACCACGAACGCCGCACAGGACCTCTGCCCGACGCCTCGCTGGACGATGCGAGGCGTGCACGGCGAGGCGAGTAACCGACCACAGCGCAATGTTGACCGGACCGCGGTTCGTCCTCGACGCTCAGCCTCTCTCCCTGCTCGCCGAAGACGACCACCGCATGGTCGCATTGCTCGAGATCGCCCGTCAGGAGAGCTTCGCACCGATGATCAGCGCAGTCACGATCGCGGAGGTGAGACGGACCGGAAAAACGGAGGAGAGGCTGCGATGGCTGAGATCGCGCCTCACCGTGGTGCCCGTGACCGAGAAGACCGCGGACCTGGCAGCCGCTCTGCTGGAGCAAACCGGTCCGGACGGTCACGAGTGCGTGGTGGATTCACTGGTCGTCGCCACTGCAGCCGGCGTCATGGGCCCCGTGAAGGTCGTCTCCTCCGACGGTTCCCACGTACCCAAGCTCTGTGCGGCAGCGTCGACGGGACGCACATCCCCGGTGCAGTGGGTCAGGGTTTAGCCGTGGCCCCGCCATGCGGTGCGGCATGGTCCATACATGCTCACACCGGCGTGACGGGCCAGCCGGTGGTGATCAGGTACTGGCCGAAGAGGTAGCCCGCCATGATCGCGACCTCCTGGCCGGGGAAGACGTGCCCGGCGGCCTGGAGGCCGATGAGCAGGTCCGAGCCGAGGAAGGCCAGCGCGCCCGTGCCCGCGCGGGCGCCGGTGCCCAGGGCGGTGACGGCCATGGCCGTCAGGGCGAGGCTGTAACCCGCCACCGGCAGGCGCAACCGCTTCTCCAGCCCCGGGGCGATGGCGGCGTTGGCAGCGGCCCAGCCGGCCAGACCGGCCGCCGCGATCCAGGGGCGGCGGCGCAGGCCCTTCAGCGCGCCCTGGCGTACGTAGCCGGCCGTGTAGCTGACCTGGGTGCCCAGGAAGGCGGCCATGCCCAGGAGGAAGGCGGGCTCGTACTCGTCGGCGAGGAGGGCGGTGTCGCCGGCCGTGGCGCAGGCCAGTCCGGCCAGCAGGGCCTTCGGGGCGGGGGCGTCCGCCGTCTCGCGGCGGCGCAGGGCGTGGGCGGCCAGCGCCGGCATCAGCAGCGGCTTGCCGGCGCGGGCGGCGCCGCGCGGGCGGCGGGCGGTGGCCAGCAGATCGGCCGCCGCGAGCGCGCCGAAGGCGACCAGCGCGCTCCTGCCGTGCCCGTCGGGGCGGGTGAGCCGGGCCGCCGCCCGGCGGGTGCGGCGCGCGCCGCGCCCCGGAGCCGTCGCGAAGATCGTCATGGGGGCACAGTCTGGCGGTCCCGGCGGCGCGCTTCAATGGCCCGGCCGGACCGGATGCGGCCGGGGGCGGCCCGGTACAGCCCGGTGCGGCCCGGTGCGGCCCGAGGATCAGGTGTGGCCGGGGCCGCCGGAGCCGAAGCCTCCGCTGCTGCCGGGACTCCAGGTGGGGCGCTTGTCGGGGTCGACGGGGTGGGTGTCCTCGTGCTCCTGGAGCTCGTACGGGAGTCGGCGCCTGCCGTCACGGGGCAGTTCCTCGTCGTCCCGGACGCCGTCCTCGTAGACGATCGGCTCGTCCGGGCAGTCGGTCGGGGTGGAGACCCCCTCGTCGCCGCGCTTGAGGATGCGCAGCCCGTACACCACGGCCAGGATCAGCAGGCCCACCACCACGATTCCCGCGAGGAGGGGGCCGAGGCCGATCGTCAGATCGGAAGCGGCCAGTGGGATGTGATCCGCTGCGTAGATGCCGTTCATGGCCTTCGGGTACCCCCGTGCGGCCCGGTCACTCGGCCCGGGGCGGCTCCTGCCGGTCTCCGGCTCCCGTGCCCGCCGTGCCCGCCCCGAGCGCGCTCTCGGCCGCCCGTATGGCGTCCCGGTAGGTGCGGGCCGCCGCCCGCAGGGCCGTCTCGGGGTCGGTGCCCTGGGCCTCGGCGCGGGCGGCCAGGGCCAGCAGCTCGTAGCCGACGCCCTCGCCGGCCGGGAGGGCGTCGATGCCCGCGCCGCGGGCCCGGCCGGCGAGCTTCGCGGCCAGGGCGAGGGCCGGCTGGCCCAGCGGAATGCCCTCGGTGACCGAATCCCGCCGCTTCTCGACCGCCTTGGTGCGCAGCCAGTGGGCCTTGACCTCCTCCGGCGTCCCGGCGGTCTCGTCGCCGAAGACGTGGGGGTGGCGGTGGACCAGCTTCTCCACGATCGTGGCCGCCACGTCGTCGACGGAGAACGGCTCGTCGGGGTCGTCCTGGGCGATGCGGGCGTGGAAGACCACCTGGAGCAGCACGTCGCCCAGCTCCTCGCGCAGGGCCTCGCGGTCGCCCTCCTCGATGGCCTCGACCAGCTCGTACATCTCCTCGACGCCGTACTTGACCAGGTCCTCGCCGGTGCGGGTGCCGCTCCAGGGGCACTCGGCGCGGATGCGGTCCATGACCTGCACCAGGTCCAGCAGTCGGGCGCCGGGCAGGTCGTAGGAGCCGGGCAGCAGTTCCAGCTCGGGCATCGCCTCGCGGCCGGAGCCGGCCATGCGGGCCAGCCCGTCGGTCAGCTCCGGTTCGCCCTCGGCGCCGGCGAGGACCACCACCGTCGTGCCGCCCTCCGCCGCCGGGACACCGTCGCCGCTCCCGGCCGCCGGGCCGCCGCCGTCCGCGCCCGTGCAGGCGTCCACCAGTTCGCGGGCGGTGGGCCGGGCGATCTCCACCTCGACGCCCGCGTCCCGGACGTACGGGAGCTGCGGGTGGCCGGGGTCCGGGCACAGGACGCGGCCGGCCGTGCGCAGCGCCTGCCAGGCGGGCCAGGACAGCAGTCCGGGCGCGACGCGGTGGCTGGTGGTGAGCAGGACGATGCGGCCGGTGGCGGGGGCCGGCGCGGGGCTGGAGAGGTTCACGCCCCGAACGTAACCGATCGGCGCCGGTTCACCCCGCCGGGGCCGGTGCGCCGGGGCCGGTGAGGTGTGCGGCCTCCACGGGGACGCCCAGGCACCGTTCCAGCTCGGCGAGGTTGGCGCGGGTGGTCTCCCACAGCGGCCGCTGCCGCCCCAGGACGTCGGCCACCGCCGCGTCGTGGTCGTCCAGCAGGGCCGCGGCCCGCTCGGCGAGCTTCGCGCCCAGGTGCCGGTCGTGCACGGACAGCCCCCACTCGGGGCGGTCGATGTCGGCCAGGAAGTACGCCAGCTTGGGGTGCGAGATCAGGCTGAGGACCGGGGTGCCGCAGCCGAAGGGGATCATCCCGGCGTGCCCGCGCATCCCTATGACCAGGCGGGTGCGGCGGAAGCGCTCGTAGATCCCGGCGTTGGACAGGTCGTAGAGCGGCTCGACGGGCAGCGCGATGCCGTGCTCCCGGCGCAGGTCGTGCACGAACCGCTCGTCGACGGGCGTGTGGGGCGCGTACCGCACCTCCGCGCGCTTGCCCAGCTCGCGCACCGCGGCGGCCATCTCGGCCAGGAAGTGGCCGTAGTCGTGGCCGAAGCGCAGGCCCGCGCGGTCGTACGCGCAGTTGATCAGCACGGTGTCGTCGCGCCGCACGGGGTCGGTCCAGCCGGGCGAGAGCCTGCGCAGCACGGTGGTGGGGCACGGCTGGTAGCGCACCTTCTCCCGCAGGGAGGGGGGCAGCAGCGCCCGGACGCGTTCGACCGAGCCGTGGTTGCGCAGGCCGAAGAACGCCGACTTCTCCACCAGGGTCCGCAGGCTCTCGGTGAACCGGGTGCGGCGGTACGCCTGGCCGTCGAAGACGTTGTAGCCGACCGCGAGGACCGCCAGCGGCACGGTGATCCGCTCCAGCATCGCGTCGGGGACGTTCCACTGCCAGGCGCTGTTGCCGTTGGGCCAGGTGTCGGGGAGGAACAGTCCGCCGCCGCCGACGACCAGGGCTCGGCGGGCGTTCACGCGCTCCAGGGCCACCTCGTCGAAGAGGCGGTGGACCGGCACCGGCAGCCAGCGGCGCGGTCCGGTGTCGGCGCCGAAGCACAGCCGTACGGCCTCGGGTAGCACCTTGTCGCCCGCGTTCTCCTGGCCGGAGGCGAACAGCGCCACATGCGCGAGCTGCCCGTCGCCGGGGACGTCGGGGGCGGGCTCGCCGGGCAGCAGGGCCAGGCTGCGGCAGGTGCGGTTGACGGGCTCGGCGTCGAGCCCTTCGCGGGCGTACGCGCGGGCCGAGTCGTCGTCGCCGCGCAGCCACGCCAGCCGCGCGAGCCGGCTGAACGCCTTCGGCGCGACCGCGGGCGAGGCGGTGGCCAGCAGCAGATGGGTCTCGGCCTCGGCGTGGCGGGACTCGGCCATCAGCGCACTGCCCAGCGTCTCGTGGAAGCGCGGCTGGTCGGCCCGGGGAGTGACCGACAGCAGCACCTCGACGGCCTCGCGGTAGCGGCCCTCCTCGGTGTGGACGAGGGCGAGGGCGCGGGCCAGGTCGACGGTGGCGCCGCGCTCCAGCAGGGGGCGGGCGAGGTGAGCGAGGAGGGCGGGGTGCCTGGGGCCGGGCAGGGAGCAGTAGGCGGTGCGGAAGTCGTCGTCGGCCATCTCGTAGCGGGCGCGGGCGCGCTCGGCGGGGCTGCGTTCCTCCCCGTGTCCGGTACCGGTGTCCTCCGCGCCGCCGAACCGCAGGATCACCGTTTCCTCCGGGACGGGCAGGTCGCCGTGCAGGCGGCGGACGGGGAGGTCGTGACGGCCGTCGAGGGGCACGACGCATCCGGGTACGCCGTCACCGGCCAGCCGGGCGCGGGTGGAGTCGGCGAGCCACTCCCGCTGGAGGACCAGCAGGCCCTCGTCCGCCTGTACGCGGGGTTCACCGGAGGGCAGGGGGAGCTGCAAGGCCGCGCCCACGCCGTGGCGCAGCCGCAGCAGGGGGCCGATGTCACCCAGCACCACCATGTCGGGGCCCAGCATGATCACGGTGTCGTACTCGTGCGCCCGCAGGGCCTCCCACCGTCCGAGCCGTGTCCTGCGGGCGGTGATCCGGGGGTGCAGGCGCCGGGCGGCGTCCAGGGCGGATTCGGGCAGTCCGGGGTGGAGGAGGAGGAAGTCCTCGCAGACGCGGGGGTTGGTCAGCGCCAAGCTGCGCAGCAGGGTCAGCAGGCCGGGGAGGGTGTCCTCGTCGGCGTGGCAGGCGAAGGCGATGCGGCGCCTGCCGGTCAGGGCGGCGGTGTCGGCGGTGTCGGTGGCGGTGTCGGTGTCGGTGGCGGTGTCGGTGGCGGTGTCGGTGGCGTTGGCGTTGGCGGCTTCGATGCCGGCGGTGCGGGAGGCGGTCATCGCAGGGAGATCCTCGTCCGTGTGCTGTCCTCGGCCCGGGCCTCGGCCCAGGCACGTTCGGCGGGGCGCAGCCGGCCGGGGCCCGGCAGGTCGAAGCCGATCAGGTCCACGACCGGGCAGACTCCCAGGAAGTCCAGCAGCCGCAGCATCGTGAAGGCGGTGGTCGGGCCGGGGTCCGCGGCACTCTCGCCGATCAGCGCCGGATCGGTCACCGGGTGGCGGAGCGAGGCGTCGCCGACGCGGCGCTGCGCACCGGGGACCAGCCGCCGTACCGCGTGCAGCCACTCGTCGGCCGGATCGCCGAACACCAGCCGGATGCCGACCCGGTGGTCCAGGCGCGCGGTGGTGCGGTGGGAGAGGGCGTGGATGTCGGTGCGCTCCCCCGCGCCGGGGCCGTCCTGCGGGAAGGCGTCGCAGCGGACGACGAGGTCGTAGGCGTCGATCCCGGCGTCCGGCACGTGGTCGGCGAGCCGCGGGGCGTTCGACACCAGGCACACCGTCCGGCCCGCCACGGCGTTGCGCAGGTCGCCGACCGCGAGCGGCTCCCCGTCGTCCCCGCCCTCGCCCCTGCCACCGAGGAGGGGGTCGGACATCCGGCCCCGCCCGTCCAGCCGGCAGTACGCGGCGTACAGCGCGGCGAGGTCCCGTACGGCGGGGTCGGCCGCGCCGCGCTCGCGCAGGCGGTGGTCCATGTAGGCGGTGAAGGCGACGCGGACCTCGGACGCCGGCAGGCCGCCTCCGGCCGCCTCGGCGAAGGCGCGGGCCTCGGGACAGTCGTCGGCGGGGAACAGTCGCAGGGCCCCGGCAAGGCATTCCCGCCGTTCGGTGAGCGCGGCCAGGCGGGCGGCGGCGGCACGGGTGCCCGGGCCGGGCCCGGACAGGGCCAAGTGGCGCTCGTACGCCTCGGCGGCGACGGCGCCGCGCCCGAGTCCTTCCAGGGCGCGGGCACGCAGCAGCCAGGCCGCCCTGGAGTTGCGGCGGACGGTCAGGGCGGTGTCGGCCAGGAGGAGAGCGAGCCGGAGGTCGCGGGCGTCCGCCGCGGCGCGCCCGGTCTTCTCCCCCGCCGCGTCGAGAGCCGCGCCACCGGCGCGCAGCAGGGTGTCGAAGGACTCCTTGTCCACGGCCGGGCCGGAGGAGCGCCCGGCGGCCACGTCTCGGACGGTGTGCGCGGCGATCAGGGCGCCGAGCGCGGCGATCAGGCGGTTGTGCCCCGCGTCCGGCTCTCCGCCCGGCCCGGTGAGTTCGGCCAGCCGGTCCGCGCAGGCGCGGACGCATCCGGTGAGCGCGGTGCGCGCCTCGGCCTCGCGCGCGGCGCCCGGCCGCAGGCGCGGGATCCCCGGCCACGCCCGTGGCACGGCCCCGGGCCTCTTCGTCCTCATGTCTCTCCACTGTTCGGCGGTGGGAGGCCGAACAGTGCCCGACCGCCGCACGGCGTGTGTGACGCCGTGCGGGCTTCCGGGTGAACAGTGGCGGAACCGTCGGCGAGGACCGGCGGGCCGGGCCGGGAACCGGTCGTCAGGCGGGCTGCTGCGGCTCGGGGCTGGAGACGTTCCTGATCCACGGCTCCTCGGCGTCGGTCAGGGTGATCTGCTTGTCGTCCCAGGCGCCGAAGCGCGGGTTGACGGTCACGTCCAGCTTCTCGGAGGCCTTGGTCAGCGCCTGCGTGATCTCCTGCTGGCCCTGCGGCGTCCGGAGGTTCACGCCCAGCTTCCCGGCCAGTTTCTGGACCAGCAGCTGGGAGCGCACCGCCTGGTCGATCTCGTCGGGCGCCACGGCCCGCTGCTGGAGCATCATCGCCTCCAGTTGCTCGGGGCCGCCCACGTTGCGCTCGGCCTCCTCCCGAGCCCGCTGGACCTCGCCGCGGTTCACCGTCACCCCGGCGTCCTCGGCGGCCCGCTCCAGCACCCGCCCGAAGACCAGGGAGCCGACCGTGCCGCGGGTGAGCTGCTCGGTGTTCTGGATCAGCTCGGCGCTGCGGTCCGACTCGCCCTGCGCGGCCCGCACGGCCCGCACCTGCGACTGCACCTGCTCCATGGTGATCCGCTCACCGCCGACGACGGCCGCCGCACCCGGGTGGGCATCGCTGCCGCACGCGGTCAGCAGCGGCGCCGCGACGAGCACCGCCGCCGCGGCTGAGAGGGGGAGCGAGGTCCTGCGGCGGAACATTGAGCCTCCTGAGTGCGGCTGTGGAACGGATGGTGTGGACGATGTTGGGGAACACCTGTGCAATGCCGTCCCGGCGATGATCGATGCTAGGCAGTCGGCGTGACTCCCACCACCGTTTCGGCACTGTTTCGGCAAACGAGCCCATGGCCGGCGGGACGCGCCGCCCGCTCCGGAGCCCGCTCCGGAGCCCGTTCCGGAACGGGCGGCGGCTCGGGCAGTGTTCGCCGGTCGTTACCGTTCCGTACACCTGGGTGCCCGAGAGTGGCCTCCGTGTCCAACGAAACAGCCGTGCAGTCCCCGGAGCGCGGCCCCGACGCCGGCGCGGGCTCCGGGCAGAGCGACCCCGCGCGGGAGGCGGCCCTCCCCGGGGTTCCGGCGCCCGCCGTCCACTCGTCCTCCCCCGCGCCCGGGTCCGCGTCCGCGTCGCGCGAGCACCGGCACGACATCGACCTGATGCGGCTGATCTGCTCGGTCGCGGTGATGCTGGGCCACGTCGGCGGGGTGTTCATCGCCGCGGTCGACCGGCAGGAGGCGAACGGGCCCGGCGCCTACTGGACCGGGCACGTCGTGGAGGCGCTCAATCCGTTCGCGGTGCCGATGTACTTCGCCATCGCGGGATGGGCGGTGCTGGTCGGCGCGCCGCCGCGCGACAGCCGGCGCATGTGGCGGCGGATCGTGCGCAACTCGGTGCCGCTGTTCGTCTGGACGGCCCTCTACCTGCTGTGGGGCCGGGCGTGGGGCACCAACGACGGCCCGGTGTCGCGGCTGGCGGTGGAGGCCCTGTTCGGGTCGGTGCGGCCCGCGTACCACCTGTGGTTCATGTACGCCTACATTCCGCTGATCGCCGCCCTGGCCTTCGTGGTGCTCGTGCGGGCCGGGAGGCGGCCGTGGGGCCTGGGCGCGGTGCTGCTGGTGCTCGCGTCGGCGCCCTCCCTGATGGGCGACCTGGAGCGGTGGACCGGATGGGACCTGCCGCGCTTCGGCTGGGGCTTCGGCGTCTACCAGGTGGCGTATGCGCTGGGCGGCGCGATGCTGTTCGCCCTGCCGGCCGGGGCCCTGGGCCGTCTGGCGGGCCGCCGGTGGGTGTGGGCGGTGCCGATGGCGCTGACGGCGGCCGGGGTGCTCTGGTACCACACACGGGTCCACTACGTGATCCCCAACGCACACCTTCTGGTCGCCGTGATGACCGGCTGTGTGCTGCTCATGGTCACCCGGGTGCGGGTGCCGGACCGGTGGGTCCCGTCGCTGTCGAAGCTGGCCGGGGCGGCACTGGGCGCCTACATGGTGCATGTGATGGTGATCTCGGCGATCGTGGAGCCGCTGGTCTCCGCGGATGTGCCGGGGGCGGTGGCCGGGCCGCTGTTCGTGGTGCTGCTGGCCGCCACGGTCGTGGTCTCGTTCGGCGCGAGCCTGCTGTGGGGGCGGCTGGGGCTGCGCAGGTATCTGGGTTAGCCGTGTCGGCCGACCCGGCCCGTGCCGGAGCCCACCGGGGCTCGGGCACGGGCCGGGTCGGCCCGGTCCGCCTACTTCCCGCGGGCGCGGGCGGCCGCCGCCCGCCTGACCCGGCGCGCGGCGCGCAGCGCGTGGTCACTGCCCGGCAGACGGCGCACCAGACCGGGCGCGAGCCCCCCGGGCAGGCCGAGCGCGGTCAGCCGGCGCCGCTTGAAGTAGCGGACCGTGGTGTCGTCCAGGTGGGCCGTCAGCCACGCCTCGGCCTCGGCCCGCAGGGCGGGATAGCGCTCGGCCTGCATGCAGTACCCGACGGCTCGCACCAGCGGCTCGGCCCGCCGTACCGCCTCCGCGGACTCGGTGACCACCTCGCCGCGCGGACCCTCCCCCTCCCCCGGGGCCTCCAGATCGGGCACGAGGGCGTCGACGAGGGTCAGCGGGACGCGGTTGCTGTTCTGGTACGGCGTCAGCCGGTCCAGCAGCGGCCCGGTGCCCACCCGGGCGACGGGCACGCCGTACAGGGCGGAGGCCGTGAGCAGCGCGGTGGAGAAGCAGCCCACGACCAGCTCGGGGCGGCACCGCCGGAAGACGGTCTCGGCCAGCATCGGCCGCCTCGGCACCACCAGCCGTACACCGGTGTCGGCGGCGGCCTTGTCCAGCACCCTGGAGTAGCGGGCGGGCGCGGTGGGGTGGGGCTTGAAGAGGACCGTGCGATGCCCGGCCGCGGCGGCGCCGCGCAGCATCCGCTCGTGCAGCGCCTCCTCCTCGTCCACGGTGAGGATGCCCAGCGCCGCCAGGTACTGGCCCAGCAGTACGGCGGTGGGCATGCCCTCGCCGTCCGGGTCGAGTTCGGCGTCCAGGCCGTCGTCCCCGGCTGCGTCGTCGAGTTCGTCCAGGACCGGGCGGAAGACCTCGCTGGGCACCAGTTCGGACGGCACCCCGTACTCGGTCAGCAGCAGCGGCGTCAGGCCGGGCACCAGATCGAGGTGGAGCAGCCGCTGGACGCGGCAGGCCAGGGCCTGCGGCAGCTTCTCGCGGGTGGGGCCGTAGCTCATCAGGCCGTCGGCGTAGACGTGGACGGAGGCGCTCGCGAAGATCGCGGCCAGCGCCCTCGCCGGGCTGACGTGCACGGACTCCACGACGAGGTCGACCGGCCCGTCGCCCAGGTCCCAGCTCGCGCGGAACATCCGCTCCCACAGCGGGCAGTCGTTGCCCGCCGGGCTCCAGGTGCTGGGGTGGTGGGGGCGGATGGTGTCGTTCCAGTCGACCACCCGGTCGAAGCGGGCGGCCAGCCGGTGCCAGCCGCGCATGCCGTCCAGCCGGGAGGCGGTCTCGGGCACCTCGGCGTTGTTGGAGACCAGCAGGACCCGCAGCGTCCGGTGCCACGGCCCGAACAGGCCCGCGTCCAGGGCGGCGGCGAGCGTGGCGGCGCCGTAGAGGGTGGAGACCTCGAAGATCTGGACTCGGGTGTGCGCGCCGGCGCCGCTTCCGGTCCCGCCGCCGGTGGTGGTGCGCGTGATACCTGTGGTGCCTGTGGTGCCTGTGGTGCCCGTGGTGTCAGCCATCTCAGGCCGCCTTCCGTGCCGTGCCGCCCAGCAGCCGCCGCAGCGTTCTGGCGCGCTCGTGGTCCATCGACGTCAGGGTCCGTTCCAGCACCTCGCGCGGCATCCGGCGCAGCGCCGCCGCCGACTCGTGCTTCAGCCGCCGCGCGGCCGCGGGCTCGTAGCGGTGGGCGTTCGCCGCGTGGAAGGCGATCATGGCGCAGTAGGTCCGCACGATCTTGGGCAGGAAACGCTCGGCCTCGCGGTCGGCGGCGACCTCGGCCAGGATCAGGTCGTGGGCCGGTATGAAGTCCAGCTGCCGGGCGTCGCGGATCTGGGTCAGCGAGGTGGTGACCCCGCGCCGGTAGAAGACGCCGAGCAGACCGGCCGTCGCGAACGTCTTCGCCCGCAGGTGGAGCTGCCATATGAAGACGCGGTCCTCGGCAGTGCGCAGATGGGTGGTGAACCGCATGCCCAGGCCGTCGCCACCGGTCTCGAACAGGCCGCGCCGGTAGATCCCGGCCCAGACGAAGGGGTAGTCCACCATCGTCTCCATCTCGGCGGGCGCGATGGCGTCCCGGGTGCTCAGCACCGCGTCCCGCCGCCGCGCCGGGGCCCGCTTGACGGTGCGGTCGCGCCCGGTGGACTGCACATGGTCGGTGCGCACGAAGTCGCAGTCCAGCTCCTCGACGGTGCGGAGCAGGTCCCGCAGATAGCCGGGCGCGTACCAGTCGTCGCCGTCGAGGAAGGTCAGGTACTCGCCCTCGGCGGCCTCGATGCCGGTGTTGCGGGCCTGGGCGATCCCCCGGTTCTCCTCGTGCCGCACCAGCCGGGCGCGCGGCAGATCGTTCACGGCCCGGTCGAGGATCTCCGCGGTGGCGTCCGTGGAGCAGTCGTCGACCAGGACGAACTCCGTACCCGGCCGCGCGTTGGCCGCGAGGCTGCGCAGGGTGTCCTGCGCGTACTCCTGGACGTTGTGGAAGGGGACGATCACTGAGAGCTTCGGCACGTGGTTTCCAGACGCTGCGGACAGGGCGGCGGGCCGGACGCCCGCGGTCCACGGCCGCCGGTCCCTCGGGCGGAGGCTAGTCACGTGCCGGTCACGCCGGGTGCCGCCGAGGGGACACCCGGGTGAACTCTGAACGTACGTCCGGTGGATGACCTCCCGGCGGGCGGTCCGGCGGGAGGCCCGACAGGCGGTCCGGCGGGCGGTCCGGCGGGCGCGGCCGGCCCGGGGTCAGCGGCCGAGCCGCTCCAGACACAGCGCCTCGTCCCGGCGGAGCTGGACCACCACCGGGTCGTGCGGGCCGCGTTCGGCGGCGTACTCCTGGGCGAGCCGGCCGATCTCGGGCAGTGCCCGCGCGTACTGGCCGGTGTCCAGCAGCACCGCCGCGTACTGCTTGCGCAGGGTGCGGACGACGGGCGAGTGCGCCCCGTGCTCGGCGACGGCGGCCGGGAGGGCGTCGCCGAGCAGATCGGCGACGCGCGTGTAGTGGCCGGAGGAGAGCAGGGTGCGGACCTCCTCCAGGGTGGCGCTCAGATCGGCCGGCGGAGGCGGCCCGAAGCCCGGGACGGGACCGGCGAAGGAACCGGGGGCGGGCGGGGGCAAAGTGCCGTACCCGGGTCCGGCGCCACCGGATCCGGCACCGGGGCCGGGGCCGGGCAAAGGCGCGGAGGGCTGTACGACCAACGTGGGCGCCGGACCCGGCGTCCGGCCGCGCGGCGGCCAGGGGGCCATGGGCTCGCGGAACGGGCGGGTGGGGTCCAGCGGCAGGGCGGGGCCGCCCTGCCCGGGCCGGGGCAGCAGCGGTGCGAGGGCGGCGTACACCTCGTGGGCGTCCTCGGGGCGCCCTGCGGGCTCCTTGTCCAGCAGCCGCCACACCAGCGCGTCCAGCTCGGCGGGCGCGTCCGGGCACAGCTCGCGCACCCGCGGGGGCGGGTGGTGGAGCTTCTTGTACAGCAGCCCGGTCGGCTCCGGGGCGTCGAAGGGGACCTGTCCGGTGAGGAGTTCGTACAGCAGCACGCCCAGCGCGTACAGGTCGGACCGGGGGCCGACGGGGCTGCCTCCCGTGGCCTGTTCGGGCGCCATGTAGACGGGGGTGCCGATGAGGGAGCCGGTGCGGGTCAGGCGGGTGGTGTCCCCGGCCGACCGCACGGCCGCGATGCCCAGGTCGAGGATGACCACCCGGCCGTCGGGCCGCACGATGGCGTTGCCGGGTTTGAGGTCGCGGTGGACGATGCCGACGGCGTGCACGGCCGCCAGGGCCGAGCACATCTGGGCGGCGACGGCCACGGCCCACTGCGGCGGGTAGGGCTCCCACTCGGCGAGGTGGTCGCGCAGGTCGCTGCCCTCCAGCCGCTGCATCACCAGATACAGCTCGTCGCCGTCCCGTCCCGCGTCGTGGACGGCGACCAGGCCGGGGTGGTCGATCTGGGCGGTGACGCGGCACTCGCGCTCGAAACGCTCGCGCAGCTCCTCGGGGTCCGTACCGCCGGACAGGGAGGCGACCTGCCCGGAGTGCATCAGCTTCACGGCGACCCGGCGGCCGCCGAGACCGAGGTCGTAACCGCCCCAGACCTGCCCCATGGCCCCCCGGCCCAGCGGCTCGGTCAGCTCGTAGCGGCCGGAGATCAGGCGCCCGTTCACCGGCCGTACCGCCCGTCGCCGTACCCGCCGCCGTGTCCGTCCCCGTTTTCGGGGTGTCCGTCGCGCTTGCGCAGCAGCTCGCCGAGTTCGTCCAGCTCGGAGGCGACCTGGCGCATGCGCGACGACTGCGGGGGCTGTACGGGCGGGGACTGGGGCCGGGACGGCTGGGGGTAGCCGTACGCCGGGGGCGGCGGGTGGCCGTAGGCGGTGGGCGCGTCGGCGAACCCGGGGGACCGGGAGGCGGGCGGGGCCGGGTAGGGGGAGGCGTGAGGGCCGCCCGGCAGAGAGGTGCCCGGCACGGAGGCGGCCGTCCGGTTCGGGGCGGGGTCGCGCGGGAAGCGGTCGCCGAGGACGGCGTGGACCACGGAGCCGACGATGAGCAGGAATATGTACAGACCGGCCCCGGCCTGGGCCGTGCCGTCCTCACCCGGCTCGCTCTCGGGGACGTTGACCAGCAGCACCACGTAGACCACGGTCAGCACCACGCTCACCGCGAGGACCGCCCAGTCCAGGGGCCTTCTGCGGATGATCGCGAAGCGCAGTGACGGGACCCAGGCCAGCAGCCCCAGCGACCACAACGGAAAGGAGGCGAAGAGCAGTCGCAGCGCGATGCCCCCGGCCCCCGGTCCGCGGTGGGACGGTGCGGGGGGCGGGGTGGCGGGCGGGCCGTACATCAGCGCTCTGACTCCCTGGTGCGACGTCGTTCGGTGCGAAGGGTATACACCGCCGCGGACAGTGCGGTCCGGTATCCGCGGGCCGATACCGTTCCGATGCCCGGCCGCGTTCCGGCCGCGTCCCCGGCTGTGCTCCGGCCCACGGCGGGGCGGACGGCCCCCGGCTCGGCCCCTCAGTCCGGGGCGGCGGTTCCCCCGGCCGCGAAGGCGTGCCGGGCGGGCGCTATGTCCACGTACTCGTCGAGCAGGTCGATGACGGGGGCGGAGGCGGTGGCTCCGGACTTCCCGGGGACGTCCCCGTCGCGGTCGAAGGCCCGCCAGGCGTCCAGCACGGTGCGGTACGCCTCCTCCCGGAGCGGCGCCCGGCGGTCTTCCCCGGCCCGGTGGCGGGCTCCGGCGTCGGCGAGCAGGAGCCGGGGCGCGGGGACTGGGGCGCCTTCCGGCCCGCCCGGCCTGCGCAGCACCCACAGATGCGGCGGGGGGTCGTCCGGGCGGGCGGCTGTGGCGGGCAGCGCGACGACCGCACGCAGCGCCCCCCGGCGCAGCAGGGCGGCGCGTACCCGGCGGCCTGTGCGCCGGGAGGCGGCGGCGGGGGGCATCAGCAGCACGGCGGTGCCGCCCGGCCGCAGCCGGGACAGGCAGTGCTGAGCCCAGGCCAGTTCGGACTCGGTGCGCGCGGGCAGCCCGTACTCCCAGCGGGGGTCGTACGCCAACTCCTCGTGCCCCCAGTCCTGTTCGCCGGACGGCGGACGGCAGAGCACGGCGTCCGCGAGCGCGCCGTCGCCGTCCGTACCCGGCCCGGGGTCGCGCAGGGCGTCGCCGGGACGCACATGCGCGGCGGTGCCGAGCAGCGCGAGGCGGAGTGCGGCGAGCCGGGCGAGGTACGGGTCGGCCTCCTGGCCGTGCAGCCGCGCGGGCCGGGGACGGCCGCCGGCTCTCCCGGCGGCGGCGAGCAGGGCGCCGGATCCGCAGGCGGGGTCGAGCACGGTGGCCGCGGGGCCGGCCAGGGCGGCCATCAGCGCGGCGGTGCCGGGCGGGGTGGGGGCGGCCCTCCGGGGAGCGGAGCCGGGGCGGTGGTCGAGGTGGTGGTCGAGGTGGTGGTCGAGCAGGAAGGAGTACGCCCCGGCGGCTCCGAGCTCCCCGGCGAGTTCACCGAGCGGGCCGGGAACCGGCCGCCCACCGCACAGCAGCAGTTCCTCGCCGGCGCGCACCAGGGCGGCCGCGGCTCCACCGGGGGCGCCGGCGATCTCCTGCCAGGCCCGCTCGCCCCGGGCGGGCCGGACGGCTTCGGCCGCGACCACCGGTGCCGTCTCGTCCGCCATCGGGCCTGTTCCTCCCCGTGCCGAGAGCCCGAGCACACTCGTGGCGACCCGAACAGATACAACAAGAGTTGACTTCACACGGAAACTCTATGTCGGTTGACTCCATTCACAAGGTTTGCTGTAGTGGTCGCACCGATTCGAAGGTCCGGGTCACCCCGACCCGACATGCCCGGAAGGTTCTCGCATGTCCGCACAGCAGTCCCGTACCGCCCGCAGGCGCCTGATCGCCGCCGCGGCCGTCGCCGTCCTCGCCGCGGGAGGCCTGACCGCCTGCGCAGCGGTCGAGGAACCGACCGTCACCAAGGCCTCGTCCGGCAGCGACACGAAGGGCCGGGACTCGGGGGACTCCGAGGACTCCAAGAGCGCCGGGGACTCCGAGACCGGGAAGGGCGAGGAGGCCGGACAGGAGCGCGGCGACGGCCCGCTGTCCGCGGGCGACACCGCCTCCTACAGCAGCGGCCTGAGGATCACCGTCTCCGAGGCCTCCTCCTACACCCCGGGCGAGTACGCCCTCGGCCACACCGAGGGCAACAAGGCCCACCAGGTGACCGTCACCCTGGAGAACACCGGTGGCAAGAAGACCGACATCGGCCTGATCACCCTCTCCGCCCGCGCCGGCGAGAACGGCGTGGAGGCCGAGCAGATCTTCGACGACGAGATCGGCTCCGGCTTCGAGGGCAATCTGCTGCCGGGCAAGAAGGCCACCGCGCGGTTCGCCTTCGACGCCCCCGCCAGTGCCGGAAATCTCGACGTCGAGGTCGATCTGCTGGACTTCACCACCGAGCCGGCCCAGTGGTCGCTCGAACTCTGATCCCCGGCACCCGGCACCCGGCACCCGGTCTCCCTCCCCCTCCCTCCCGGCCCGGGGGAACCCGGCCGGGAGGGAGGGGGAGGGGGAGGGGGGGCGCGGTCGGCGCGGTCAGATGTGGTCGCGGGGCAGCGTCTCGTTCCAGGTGCGGGAGAACACCCGGCGCTCGCCCTCGTACCCGTCGAGCGTGGCGTCGACCACGAACTCCTTCTCGGTGCAGCTCAGCACCGTGCGGGTCACCGTCCGCGCGTTCCAGTCGCCGCGCGAGAACTCCATCGTCCACTGCGACTCGCCGCGGACCGAGGTGAAGTCGTCGGCCACCAACTCGTAGCGCTCGTAGGCGCGACGGTGCACGTCCAGGTCGATCTCCTCGAAGTGGACCGTCCCGCCGTCCTTGACGATCTCCAGCGCCGACCCGTAGTCCACCAGGTTCCGGGAGACCTCCCAGCGCTGCTCGGGCGGCTGGACCTGGCGGGTGCGGAGCGGCTCGGCCCCCTCGGGCTCGCCGAACGGCTCCCCGGCCACCTCGTCGGACTCCGCGACCGGGCGCACCGGCAGCGTCAGTGAGCTGCCGGGCGCGTACACGCTCAGCAGCACCGGGCGCGGCGGCGGCCACGCCAGCGGCCAGTACGACGTGGACAGCGACAGCCGGATGCGGTGGCCCGGCGGGAAGACCTGCGCCACACCGTTGAGCTGCACCGTCGCCCGGTAGCGGCGGCCGGGCTCAAGCGGCTCGGGCTCCGCCTCGTGGCCGCCCAGCCGGGTGAGGTTGAGCAGCCCGTAGGTGACGCGGGTGGCGCGGCCGTCGGGGGCCACGTCCGACAGGCGCGCGGCGACCATCGCCACCGGCTCGCTCGCCGACAGCTCCAGCTCCACGCTCGGCGCGCCCAGGACCTCCACCCGCTCGGCCAGCGGCTCGGTGTCGAAGACCATCGACCCGCCGTCCTCCTCGCGCTGGTCGTAGGGCAGATCCGGCGGCGCGTTGTAGGAGGCCCACTTTCCCGCGAACTGGCCCACCGACAGCGGCGACTGCACCGTCAGTTCCGCCTCCCGCGGCTCCTCGTCCGGCCGGTGGAGGCGGTGCGCGCCCAGCGGCAGCGCGGTGGGGGTGATGTGCGGCGACGGCCAGGACGGCTCGCCGACCCAGCGGCCGGGCCGCTCCTCGTACGAGGTCGAGGGCGGCACGCTCTCCTGCATCCAGGCGCGCAGCATCGGCCCTTCCATCGCACCGTTGTCGGCGCCCTTGAGCCAGTGGTCCCACCAGCGCACCACCTCCTGGAGGTAGCCGACGGCCGGGCCCGGCTGCCCCAGGTGCGGGTACTTGTGCGACCACGGCCCGATCAGGCCCCTGCGGGGCGCGTCCAGGTTCGCCAGCAGTCGCGTGACGGCGTTGGAGTAGCCGTCCGCCCAGCCGCTGGAGGCCAGCACCGGCACGTTCACCGCCGAGTAGTCCTCGCAGACCGAGGCGTGCCGCCAGTAGTCGTCGCGCCGCTGGTGGCGCAGCCACTCCAGCGCCCACGGCCGGGTGTTCTCCAGCCGCTCCAGCCACATCTCCCGCCACCGTTCGCCCACCAGCGCCGGGTCCGGCGGGCAGGTGCCGTGGGCGAACATCGTGCCCGCCTCGGCCAGGTTGTCCGACAGCAGGCAGCCGCCCATGTAATGCATGTCGTCGGCGTACCGGTCGTCGGTGAAGGAGGAGATGACGATCGCCCCCAGGCTCGGCGGGCGGCGCGCGGCGACCTGGAGGGCGGCGAAGGCGCCCCAGGAGATGCCCATCATCCCCGTCCGCCCGTCGCACCAGGGCTGCTCGGCGAGCCAGGCCAGCACGTCCTCGGCGTCGGTCTGCTCCACCTCCAGGTACTCGTCGCGCAGCACCCCCCCGGACTCGCCGGTGCCGCGGATGTCCACCCGCACGCAGGCGTAGCCGTGGCCCGCGATGTAGGGGTGGTGGATCGAGTCGCGCACCGAGGTCAGATCGCGCCTGCGGTACGGGATGTACTCCAGCACCGCGGGCACCGGTTCGCCGTCGGAGGAGACCGGCCGCCAGATCCGGGCCGCCAGGCGGGTCCCGTCGGAGACCGGGATCCACACGTGCTCCTCTTCCTTGATCGCGTACGGCAGGCTGGTCACATGGCGCACGGCCGGACCACCTCCTCTCTCCGCCCGGCTCAGGCGGCCCGCTCGGACTCGCTCCCGCTGTCCCGCTCGCCGTCCCGGTCGCTCTCCTCGGCGAACTCGAACGGCAGCATCGCCAGGCAGCGGTCGTACTTGGCCCGCATCTCCTCCTCGCTGTCGGCGCCGACGAAGACGTGCGCCAGCTCGAAGCTGTAGCTGTCCTGGCCGGGCATGTCCGACAGCCGCTGCCCCTCCCCGGGCTTGACGGTGATCCGCACGCCGGGCACCTCGCGCTCCACGCGCTCGACCTCCTCTGCCGTCGGCACGCGCGTCACCAGCCCGTCGGCGAACTGGCGGTGGTACCACTTGGCGGCCACCGCGTAGGGGCCCGCGCGATAGGGCAGGTCGGGGTCGCGGCCCATCGCCAGGCTGAGCATGGCGTGGTGGTTGGGCACGCCGTCGACGTACTCGAACAGCTCGGCGTGGGACTGCGAGTGGCGCGGGTTGATCTCCAGCAGATTGATCTCGCCGGTGGCCGCGTCGTAGAAGTACTCGATGCTGAACGTGGCCCAGTCCATGCCGATCTGCTCGATCACCCGCCTGGAGACGTCCCGCAGGCGCTGCTGCACCGGCTCGGGCAGGGAGGCGGGGTACTGGTGGCGCAGGAAGCTGGAGGTGCCGGGGTAGTTGATCGAGTCCAGCACGCCGTAGACGGTGACCTCGCCGTCGTACACATAGCCCTCGACGGCGGCCTGGACGCCCGTCAGCGACTCCTCGGCCAGGCAGGCCTGCCCGCCGGCCTCGGCGACGTCCGGCGGCAGTTGCAGGCGCCGCATCACGTACTCGAAGGGCCGGCCGATGCGGGTGATGCCCTCGCGGATCTCGGCCACCGCCGCCGCGAACTCCTCCTCGTCCTTCACTCCGAAGGCCAGCTCCGAGGAGTAGGACTTCACCGGCTTCAGCCACATCGGGAAGCGCAGGCCCTCGGGCGGGCGGGGCTCGCCCTCCAGATCCACCAGCGCGAAACGCGGATGCTCGTCGACGACCTTCCGCTGCTCCAGCCGGCTCCAGTACTTGTGCTCGCACTTGACCACCGACTCCAGGCTGGTGGCGCGCGTCCCGTAGCGCTCGGCCAGGATCGGCACCAGCGTGCTGACGGGGAAGTCCCAGTAGCCGACGATGGCGTCGACGTCGCCGTCGAACGCGTCCAGCTCCTTGCACGCCTTCTCCAGCAGCTCGGCCACCGGGATCTCGCCGTGCTGGAGCTCCTCGACGCTCAGCAGGGGGTGGAAGCGGTACTCCACCGCGTGCGGCACCGCGCGCAGCGTCTCGATGTTCTCCTCGTCCAGTCCGATGACGAAGACGTTGGCCTGGCTCACTGAATCGACTCCCTCGTGCCGGTTCCTCACGAGTCCTTCCGGCTACCCGGGGCAACGGTGAGCATTCACCCACACGGGTGCATCAGGGAATCTAGGGGAAAAGAGGGGAGACAAGGGGAGACAAGGTGCCGATGGCGTGAAGAGGGAGAAAGGAGACGGCGGGGCCGGCCGCCATCCACTTCGGCCGGCCCCACCGCCCGTCAGCGGCGCGGGCGCCCCTACCAGCGGTGGTGCACCTGCGCACGGATCCTGCGGTCGTACAGGGCGGCGATCGCCTCCAGCGTCCGCCGCGGCAGCGGCGGCAGCTCGGCCGCCGCCGCGTTCGCCCGCGCCTGCCCGGTGCCGCGCGCACCGGGGATCACCGAGGTCACCCCCGGCTGCTGGATCACCCAGCGCAGCGCCGTCTGCGCCGGCGTCATCCCCTCCGGCGCCAGCCCGGCGAACTCCGCCGCCGCCGCGAGACCCGTCTCGTAGTCCACGCCCGAGAACGTCTCGCCCTGGTCGAACGCCTCACCGTGCCGGTTGAAGCTGCGGTGGTCGTCCGGCGAGAACACCGTCTCGCGGGTGTAGCGGCCCGACAGCAGCCCCGAGGCCAGCGGCACCCGCGCGATGATGCCCACCCCCGCCTCGGCCGCCGCCGGAAGGACCTCCTCCAGGGGCTTGAGCCGGAACGGGTTGAGGATGATCTGCACACTCGCCGTGCCCGGCCGCGCGATCGCCTCCAGCGCCTGCGCGCACGTCTCCACACTCACCGCGTACGCCGCGATCCGCTTCTCCGCCACCAGGGCGTCCAGCGCGTCGAACACCTCGTCGGAGGAGTACACCTCGGACGGCGGGCAGTGCAGCTGGACCAGGTCCAGGGTCTCCACGCCCAGGTTCGTGCGGGACCGGTCCGTCCAGGCCCGGAAGTTGGCCAGATTGTAGTTGCCGGGCAGCTGATCCACCCGGCGGCCCATCTTCGTCGCCACGAACACGTCCGCCCCCGGCCGCTCCGCCAGGAAGCGGCCGATCAGCCGCTCGCTGCGACCGTCGCCGTACACGTCGGCGGTGTCGAGGAACGTCACCCCGGACTCCACCGCGGCGTCCAGCACCGCCAGCGCGTCCTCCTCGCGCACCTGCCCCCAGTCGGCACCCAGCTGCCAGGTACCCAGTCCCACGACGGACACCTCGCGGCCCGTCCTGCCCAGTACTCGCTGCTCCATGGCACCCGATCCTACGTTCCGGCCGGCCCGGCGAACCGGGCCGGTCCTCGCAGGTCACCGACTACGGGAACGCTCCCAGCACCGGCTTCCGGATGGACTTCGGGACCGGCCCGCCGATCAGCCCAGCACCGTGGTCAGGAACTCCCCCGTCCACGCCAGCAGTTCACGCCCCACCACCGGCTTCCCCCCGATCCGCGCCGTCGCCGGACGCGGGACCAGCACCTGCCGGGCCGCCGCCTTCACCACCGACCGCGGATACAGCCGCTTCAGCCGCAGCTCCTGCGACTCCCGCAGCTCCACCGGCGCGAACCGCACGTTCGAACCCTGCAGCGTGATGTCGGCCACCCCGAAGGAACGCGCCAGCATCCGCAGCCCCGCCACCAGCAGCAGGTTCTCCACCGGCTCCGGCAGCGGACCGTAGCGGTCGGCCAGCTCCTCGCGCACCGCCGCGACGTCCTCCTCCGAGTTCGCCGACGCGATCGCCCGGTACGCCTGCAGCCGCAGCCGCTCCCCCGGCGCGTAGTCGTGCGGCACATGCGCGTCCACCGGAAGCTCGATCTTCACCTCCAGCGGCGCCTCCTCCACCGCACCCCCCGAGCCCCCGGACTCCAGCGCCGCCCGGTAGTCGGCCACCGCCTCCCCCACCATCCGCACATACAGATCGAAACCGACCCCCGCGATATGGCCCGACTGCTCCCCGCCCAGCAGATTGCCCGCCCCGCGGATCTCCAGGTCCTTCATCGCCACGTACATGCCCGCGCCCATCTCCGTGTGCTGCGCGATCGTCGCCAGCCGCTCGTGCGCCGTCTCCGTCAGCGGCCTCTCCGGCGGATACAGGAAGTACGCGTACCCCCGCTCCCGGCCGCGGCCCACCCGGCCCCGCAACTGGTGCAGCTGGGACAGACCGAACATGTCCCCCCGCTCCACGATCAGCGTATTGGCGTTGGAGATGTCGATACCCGACTCCACGATCGTCGTGGAGACCAGCACATCGAACCGCTTCTCCCAGAAGTCCACCACCACCTTCTCCAGCGCCGCCTCCGACATCTGCCCGTGCGCCGTGGCGATCCGCGCCTCCGGAACGATCTGCCGCAGCCGCGCCGCCGCCCGGTCGATCGACTCCACCCGGTTGTGGATGTAGAACACCTGGCCCTCGCGCAGCAGCTCACGCCGGATCGCCGCACCGATCTGCCGCTCCTCGTACGGGCCGACGAACGTCAGCACCGGATGCCGCTCCTCCGGCGGCGTGGTGATCGTCGACATCTCCCGGATGCCCGTGACCGCCATCTCCAGCGTCCGCGGAATCGGCGTCGCCGACATCGTCAGCACATCCACGTTCGCCCGCAGCTTCTTCAGCTGCTCCTTGTGCTCCACACCGAAACGCTGCTCCTCGTCGACGATCACCAGACCCAGGTCCTTGAACCTCGTCTCCGACGAGAACAGCCGGTGCGTGCCGATCACCACATCCACCGAACCGTCCCGCAGCCCCTCGACGACCGCCTTCGCCTCCGCGTCCGACTGGAACCGCGACAGCGCCCGCACCTTCACCGGGAACTGCGCGTACCGCTCCGAGAACGTCCCGAAATGCTGCTGCACCAGCAGCGTCGTCGGCACCAGCACCGCCACCTGCTTGCCGTCCTGCACCGCCTTGAACGCCGCCCGCACCGCGATCTCCGTCTTGCCGTAACCCACATCGCCGCAGATCAGCCGGTCCATCGGAACCGACTTCTCCATGTCCTCCTTCACCTCGGCGATCGTGGTCAGCTGATCGGGCGTCTCCATGTACGGGAACGCGTCCTCCAGCTCCCGCTGCCACGGGGAATCCGCACCGAAGGCATGCCCCGGAGCGGCCATCCGCGCCGAGTACAGCCTGATCAGATCCGCGGCGATCTCCTTGACCGCCTTCTTCGCCCGCGCCTTCGTCTTCGTCCAGTCCGCACCCCCCAGCCGGTGCAGCGACGGCTGCTCACCACCCACGTACTTGGTGATCTGCTCCAACTGGTCCGTCGGCACGAACAGCCGGTCCCCCGGCTGCCCCCGCTTCGCCGGCGCGTACTCCACCAGCAGATACTCGCGCGTCGCCCCCTGCACCGTGCGCTGCACCATCTCCACGTACCGGCCCACACCGTGCTGCTCGTGCACGATGTAGTCACCCGGCTGCAGCGTCAGCGGATCGATCGTCTTGCGCCGCCGCGCCGGCATCCGCCCCAGATCCCGGCTCGCCGCCTTCTGACCCGACAGATCCGTCTCCGTCAGCACCACCAGCCGCAGACCCGGATCGACGAACCCGCTCTCCAGCGTCCCGCACGAGACATGCACCAACGACGGGGCGATCTCACCCAGCTCCGGCTCCAGCCGCGCCGCGATCCCCTCGCCCCCCAGCACCTCCACCGTGCGCACCGCCGGGCCGTGCCCCTCCGTCAGGAACACACACCGCCAGCCGTCCGCCAGCCACCCCTTGGTGTCCGCCAGCGCCCGCGCCGTGTCCCCCCGGTAACTCTCCGGAGCCCGCATCCCCAGCGTCAGCGAATCCGCCCCCGGCCCCGCGTCCCCGGCGCCCCCGGCATCCGCCGAATCCACCGCGTCCACCGAACCCAGGGCGAACGGACTCACCGACCACCACGGCATCCCCAGCTCACGCGCCCGGTCCCGCACATCCGCGATCCCCCACAGCGACGCCGCACCCACATCGATCGGCGCCTGTCCCCCGCCCGCGGAGGCCGCCCACGACGCCTGCAGAAACTCCTGGCTGGTCGCCACCAGATCCGCCGCCCGCGTACGCACCCGCTCCGGATCGCACACCACCGCCATGCTCCCCGACGGCATCACATCCAGCAGCAGCTCCATGTCGTCCACCAGCACCGGCGCCAGGGACTCCATCCCCTCCACCGCGATACCCTCGGCGATCTTCCCCAGCAGCTCGCCCAGCTCCGGATGCGCCCGCGCCAGCTCCGCCGCCCGCGCCCGCACCCGATCCGTCAGCAGCAGCTCACGGCACGGCGGCGCCCACAACCCGTGCTCCGCCACCTCCAGCGACCGCTGATCGGCCACCTGGAAGTAACGGATCTCCTCGACCTCGTCCCCCCAGAACTCCACCCGCAGCGGATGCTCCTCCGTCGGCGGGAACACATCCAGAATCCCGCCCCGGACCGCGAACTCACCCCGCTTCTCCACCAGCTCCACCCGCGCGTACGCCGCCGCCCCCAGCGCGTCCACCACCGAGTCCAGCTCCACCTGCTGCCCCGCACGCAGCCCCACCGGCTCCAGATCCCCCAGACCCCTCACCTGCGGCTGCAGCACCGACCGCACCGGAGCCACCACCACACTCACCGGCCCCGCCGAAGGATCGTCCGCACTCGGATGCGCCAGCCTGCGCAGCACCGCCAGCCGACGCCCCACCGTGTCCGACCTGGGCGAAAGCCGCTCATGCGGCAACGTCTCCCACGCCGGGTACTCCACCACCTCCCCCTCCCGGCCCGACGGCATCAGCGACCGCAGCGCCGACGCCAGATCCTCCGCCTCACGCCCCGTCGCCGTCACCGCCAGCACCGGACGCCCCGACGACCGCGCCAGTGCCGCCACCGCGAACGGCCGCGCGGCCGGCGGACCCACCAGATCCACCTCGCGCCTGCGTCCCTCCGCAGCGGCCCGCACCGCCTCCGCCAGCGCCGGATCCACCACGACCGCATCAAGAAGACCGGTGAGACTCATCGAGACGTTCCATCCCAGAGGCTGGACAACAAAGGCACCCGCACCGGCGCCCCGGACAACACCAACAACCCGACACGCCGAGCGGGCCGGGGGTCCCAGCCTACGACGACCACACCCCCGCCCGTCGCCCTTCCGCCACCCGCCCAGCCCCACGAGCCGCCACCCCGAACCGCCCCGGAACACCCGCACAGCACCGCGGCCCGGCCCCGGCGAGCGGCGACACCGCACCCACCACGACCGGGCCGCACCACAGCGCCCCGCGAGCCCCTCACGGACCCCCCGGACTACTCCGTGGCGATCGCGTTCAGCACATTCATCCGGCCCGCCCGGAACGCCGGCACCAAAGCGGCCACCAGCCCCACCACCGCGGCACCGAAGAACACCCCCGCGATCGTCGGCCACGGCACCTGGAGCACCCTCAGCCCCTCCAACGCCAGCAACCGCTGCGCCGCCACACCCCAGCCCAGGCCCAACCCCAGACCCAGCAGCGCACCGAACAGAGCGATCACCACCGACTCCAGCCGGATCATCCGCCGCAACTGCCGCCGCGACAGCCCGATCGCCCGCATCAGACCGATCTCACGCGTCCGCTCCACCACCGACAGCGCCAGCGTGTTCACCACACCCAGCACCGCCACCACGATCGCCAGCGCCAGCAGCCCGTAGACCATGTTGAGCAACTGCCCCACCTGGTCCTCCAGCAGCTCCTTGTAATCCGCCTGGTTACGGACCTCGTACTGCGGGAACCGCTCCAGCTCCCCCTTCAGAGCCGCATACGCCGCATCCTCCTGACCCTCCTCCGCCTTCGCGAACAACATCATGTTCAGCGGCATCCGGTCCTCCGGCACATACCGCTTTGCCGTCGCGGTGCTCAGATACATCGCGCCCTGATCCACACTCGTGTCCGACGCCGTGACCGCCCGCACCGTCAGCTCCGCCGTACCACCGGCCGCGAAATCCACCTCGACCCGGTCACCGACCTCCACACCGTGCGCCTTCGCGAAATCCTCCGGCACCGACATCGAATCCCGCTCATACGCCGCCGGCAGCTCACCCGCCACCGTCTCCACCCGCAGATCCTCGGCATACGTCGCGGAAGCCGCCGTCACCGGCTCCTTCACCGACTCCCCGTCCGGACCCGTCAGCCGCGCCTCCAGCCACCGGTACTCGGTGACATGCGCCACCCCCTCGGTGGCGCGCACCCGCTCCACGACCTCCGGCACCACCGGCTGACCCGCACTCGACATCAGAATGAAGTCCGCGCCCACCGACCGGTCCAGCTCGTCACCGGCCGACGCCACCAGCGACGCACCCACCACCGACAACGACGACACCAGCGCCAGCCCGATCATCAGCGCCGCACCCGTCGCCCCCGTACGACGCGGATTGCGCAGCGCGTTCCGCTCCGCCATCCGCCCCACCGGACCGAACACCCGCAGCACCACCGCGCCCAGCACCCGCACCACACCGCCCGCCAGCAGCGGACCGATCAGCACGAAACCCACCAGCGTCAGCAGCACACCCACGGCCAGGAACAACGACCCGCCCGCGGCCTCCTCCGACCCCGCCGCCACCACCAGCGCACCCGCACCGGCCAGCGTCAGCACCAGACCCACACCCGAACGGACCCGGCCCACCCGGCTCCCCGCCGCCGGCAGACCGTCGTCCCGCAGCGCCGCCATCGGCGACACCCGGCCCGCACGCCGCGCCGGAAGGTACGCCGCCAGCACCGTCACCACGACACCCAGCACCACACCGACCACCGGCGTGACCCACCGCAGCGTCAGATCGTCCGTACTCAGGTTCATGCCCACCAGGCCCATGAGCTCCATCAGCCCCACGGCCAGACCCACACCGGCGGCCACACCCACCACCGAGCCCAACACACCCAGCAGCAAGGCCTCCACCAGCACCGACCGGTTCACCTGCCGGCGACTCGAACCGATCGCCCGCATCAGACCGATCTCACGCGTCCGCTGCGCCACCAGCATCGAGAACGTGTTCACGATCAGGAACACACCCACCAGCAACGCGATCCCCGCGAAACCCAGCAGCGCGTACTTGATCACATCCAGGAACGACCCGATCTCGTCCTGGCCCTCCGCCGTGTACTCCTCCTGAGTCCGGACCCTGTACTCCCCCGAACCCAGCTCCGCGACGACACGCTCCTTCAGCTCCTCGTCGCTCACACCCCCGGCCGCCGTCACATACACATCCGTGTAGGCGTCCGAATCCCCCAGCAGCCTCTCCTGCACCGTGCCGGTGTCGAAATACACCACCGTCGCACCCGGATTCGTCGACCTGAACGCCGCCACACCCACGATCCGCGACCGGAAGTCACCCAGCGCCGAGATCGTCCGCAGCTCGTCCCCCAGCTCCAGACCGTGCCTGCCGGCGGTGTCCGCGTCGACCATCACCTCACCCGGACCACGCGGCAGCCGGCCCTCGGTGATCTCCATCGACCTCTCGTCGATGGCGGTCCAGTTGCTCGCGATCGTCGGCGCCCCCGTCGACGACCCCATGTTCTCGTTCTCGGCGTTCACCACCGTCACACCCGTGCTGAACGCACCGCCCGCGGCCGAGGCAACCCCCTCGACGCCTTCAAGCTCCTCCACCAGCGAACCCGGCACCGTCGCCGGCCGCCCCGTCGCCGGAGCCTCACCGCTGCCCGCGTCCTTCGACGAGACCGTCACATCGGCCGCCGTCTGCGAGAACAGCCGGTCGAACGTCGTGTTCATCGTGTCCGTGAACACCAGCGTCCCGCAGACGAACGCCACCGACAGCACCACCGCGACACCGCTCAGCAGCATCCGGCCCTTGTGCGCCACGAAATTCCGCAGCGAAGTCCTCAGAACGGTCATGACACCCGCCCGAACGTGTCGAACGCCTTCATCCGGTCCAGCACAGCCTCCGCCGACGGCCGCAGCATCTCGTCCACGATGCGCCCGTCCGCCAGATACAGCACCCGATCCGCGTACCCCGCCGCCACCGGGTCGTGCGTCACCATCACGATCGTCTGACCCAGCTCGTCCACCGAACGCCGCAGGAAACCCAGCACCTCCGCGCCCGCACGCGAATCCAGATTGCCGGTCGGCTCGTCACCGAAGATGATCTCCGGCCGGGCGGCCAGGGCGCGGGCGACGGCCACGCGCTGCTGCTGGCCGCCGGAGAGCTGGTTGGGACGGTGCTTGAGGCGGCCGGACAGGCCGACCGTCTCCACCACGCGGTCCAGCCACTCCCGGTCCGGTTTGCGACCGGCGATGTCCATCGGCAGCGTGATGTTCTCCAGCGCCGTCAGAGTGGGCAGCAGGTTGAACGCCTGGAAGATGAAACCGATCTTGTCCCGGCGCAGCCGGGTCAGCTTCTTCTCCTTCAGCCCCGTGATCTCGGTCTCACCGATCCACACCTGCCCCGACGACACCGCGTCCAGCCCCGCCAGGCAGTGCATCAGCGTCGACTTGCCCGAACCCGACGGGCCCATGATCGCCGTGAACGCCCCCCGCGCGATGTCCACGTCCACCGAGTCGAGCGCCACCACCCGCGTCTCACCCGCGCCGTACGCCTTGACGACCTGCCGCGCCCGCGCGGCAACAGCCGTACTTCCTCCACTGCCCCCGGTCCTGGGATTCACTACAGCCGTTGTCACGGTATATCTCCTATATCGACTGCCATCGACCGCACCGGGCCGGAGCCTCCCCCGAGGCCCTCGGCGCCGGCCGGCGCTGAACTGACCGGACCCTGCTCTGAGTCCTGGCCTGGATCTTGATCTGAGTCTTGATCTGGATTATGCGACGAGCCTGCCGCGTCCGGTCCGGCGCCGCGATGGTGCGCGGTGCCGTATCCGTACGGGGGCCAGCACCACCCCACCCGTGCGGCACCCTGCATCAAGCAGCCTAGGGAGCGATCCGCCCGCCCTCGTCCTGCCAGGGGACGAGCCTCGGGTAGGTGGAAGGGGGTACCGCCCCCTAGGGGGCTCGACCCCGAGGATGCCCTTTCCCCTTACGTCAACCTCAACCCGGCGCGGCCCCGCCGGCCCGTCGGGGCCGCCGGGGCCGCCGGGGCCGCTCGCGAGTACAACGAAGGGCCCCGACCGGTGGGTCGGGGCCCTTCATTCGAACTCTGAGCTCCCCCGCCAGGACTCGAACCTGGACAAGCGGCACCAAAAACCGCTGTGCTGCCGATTACACCACAGGGGATGGCAATTAACGCCAAATCGGACATCTGCTCAGACCTCCGACCGGCCTCCACTACTATGCCGTACCACCAGCCCTCGATGCGACGGTACAGGTCGGCACCGCGCCGGACGCGGACGACCAGGCACCCCCGGTACTCCTCCCCTACGTTCTTGCGGGAAGTCTTCGGGTTGTGTTTCTTCAGCGTCGTTTTGTCGAATGACGACACATCCACCCCTACCAGGTCGGCCCAGAATCGTTCGGCGGCTTCCACATCAGCCGACTCGTGGATCATCAGCCGGAACTGCCGCCTGTCCGCCTCGATCCCGAGCAGGGAGAGCCAGGCCAGATAGACCTTGATCATCCCAGGATCGCTGTTGACGAACACCACATCCTCTTTCGGCCTGTGCGGCTTGCTCTTCGCTCCCTCCGACCAGTAGAGCCCCACTCCGACCATGAACAGCTCCCGGCTCGTCATGGGGTAGATCTCATTGGCCGCCGTCAACTTCGTCTGCTGACGCTTGATCGCCTGCTCGCGGCGGTGCGGTGCCCAGCGCGCCTCCCGCATGCGGTGCAGTCGCTCCGATGGAGTCGCCGGCCTCGGCAGATCCCGCACCCACAGCGACACCGAACTCTTCGACACCCCCAGCTCCGCCACGATCTCGTCGTATGTGCGGCCCGCGCGGCGCAGGGCGCGGGCGCGCTCCTTCATCTCCGTCTTGGCTTGAACCATGACGCCATCCTGGACTCGCAAAAGCGTGCGTGGTTCGAAAATCCGGATGATTCATCGGTTCGGGTGAAAAGTAACTTTTTCACCGCCGCATACGTCGTCACGTCCGCCGGCGGGCACACGGTTTTCCGCGTGCGGAGCCACCCCGAAAACCCCTGGCGGGCGGTCGTAGGCTGGGCGGTATGACCGAGACGGGGGAAAGTGTCGAGGCCCGTGACCAGGGCCGGGGTGACGCGCCTCGGGGGCCGCTGTGGTGGACGCGGCGCCGGAGTGCGGTGCTGGACGTGGGGCTCGCGCTGGTGTCGGGCGCGGAGTGCGCGGCGCAGGGGGTTCCGTTCGCGCGCGAGGCCGGCATTCCGGTGGGTCTGTCGGTGGCGCTGGGTGCGCTGGCGGGGTTGTCGCTGGTGCTGCGGCGGCGGTGGCCGATCGCGGTGGTGCTGGTGGCGATCGCGGTCACGCCGGCGCAGATGGGTGCTGTGCTGGGGACGGTGGGGCTGTACACACTGGCGGCGTCGGATGTGCCGCGGCGGATCATCGCTCTGCTGGCCGGTATGCAGGGGCTGGGGTCGCTGATCGTGGCGACCGTGGAGCTTCAGCGGAACGTGGGTCGGGACGACTACGGCTACGACCCGCCGGTGTGGTTCGTTCCGCTGGTGTCGGTGCTGATGTCGGTGGGTGTGACGGCGCCGCCGGTGCTGCTGGGGCTGTATGTGGGGGCGCGGCGGCGGCTGGTGGAGAGTCTGCGGGAGCGTGCGGACGGTCTGGAGCGGGAGTTGTCGCTGCTGGCGGATCGTGCGGAGGAGCGTGCGGAGTGGGCGCGCAACGAGGAGCGGACGCGGATCGCGCGGGAGATGCACGATGTGGTGGCGCATCGGGTGAGTCTGATGGTGGTGCATGCGGCGGCGTTGCAGGCGGTGGCTCGGAAGGATCCGGAGAAGGCGTCGCGGAACGCGGTGTTGATCGGGGACATGGGGCGGCAGGCGCTGACGGAGTTGCGGACGATGCTGGGTGTGCTGCGGTCGCACGAGGTGAAGCCGCCGGGGGCCGCGCAGACGTCCGCGCAGGCGTCGGGGGAGGCGTCGGCGGGGGCCGTGGACGCGGGGCGGCCGTTGGCGCGGGTGGCGGAGGTCGCGGAGGTGGCCGCGGGCCGGGACTCGGCGGGGTCGGAGGATCCGGCGGACGGCTCCGAGGAGTCCGGTGGGCCGTGTCTGCGTGAGCTGGGGGCGCTGGTGGGGCAGTCGCGGGCGGCGGGGATGTCGGTGGAGCTGTCGGTGGAGGGGGAGGTGCGTTCGTATGCGTGGCGGGTGGAGCAGACGGCGTACCGGGTGGTTCAGGAGGCGTTGACGAACGTGCACAAGCATGCGGCCGGTGCGCGTACGCGGGTGCGGTTGGCGCGTCGTGCGGGTGAGGTGGCGGTGCTGGTGGAGAACGAGGCGCCGGCGGAGGGTGTGCGGGGTGCGGGGCTGCCCAGTGGGGGCAATGGTCTGGTGGGGATGCGTGAGCGGGTGGCGGCGCTGGGTGGGGGGTTTGTGTCGGGGCCGACGGAGGCGGGGGGTTTCCGGGTGTCGGCGGTCATTCCGGACCGGGGCTGAGGCCCGTCCCGGTGGTCATTCCGGATCGCGGGTGAGGCGTTTGGGGCTGGTGCCGGTGACGAGGGTGGTGAGGGCGGCGTCGAGGGTGGGGCCGAGGTACCAGTCGCCGGTGTGGTCGATGCTGTAGACGCGGCCTTGTTCGTCGATGGCCAGGAGTGCGTTGCCGTTGTCCTCTTCGCCGAGGGGTGCGATGGCGGTGTCGAGGGCGCGTCCGAGGTCGTTGAGGGTGCGGGGCCAGTGGAGGCCGTACAGGGGGTCGATGCGGGCGGCTGTGGGGGCGATGTGGCGGCCGGGTTCGGTGCTGGTGATGTGGAGTCCGCCGAATTCGGCCCAGGCTTCGACGGCGGCGGGGAAGACGGCGTGCTGGTGTCCGGTGGGTGAGTGGTGGGCGCGGAGGGTGTCGGCCCAGATCTCGGCTTGTGCGATGTGGTGGCGTCCGGGTGTCCAGCCGGCGGCGCGGAGGGCGGCGTCGACGGGGACGGGGAAGCGGGTGGTGGTGTCGCGGGGGTGGGGGATGGGGGTGTTCACCGTTCTCCTGCGGGGTCGACGGGGCGTACGCCGAAGTGTGCGAGGAGGGCTGTGCAGGAGCGGCAGGGGGGTGCGTAGGTGCCGTGTGCGGGGTCGCCGTCCTCGCGGATGCGGCGGGTGGTGATCTTGGCGCCTTTGAGGGCTTTGCGGGCTTCGCCGGTGCTGAGGGGTTTGCGGCTGGCGCGTTTGCTTCGGGCCGCTTCGGCGGTGGTGAGGTGGCGGGAGATGAGGACGACTTCGGGGCAGCGTCCGGTGTGGCGTTCGCGTTGGGGGGTGGTGAGGGTGTCGAGGTAGTCCTGGACGAGGGGGTGGAGGGCCGGGGGGTTGTCGGCCTTGCCGGCGGTGCAGGTGAGGGTCTGGCCGCGTACGGAGAGGGCGGCGGCGACGGTGGGCATGATGCCGTCGCGGCGGTGGCGCGGGACGGGGGTGGTGTCGTCGGGTGCGCCCCAGCCGATGCGGGGGTCCGAGGGGTGTTCGGCGGTGTTGTGTTGTGTGGCGTGCATGGTTGGGTTTCCTCCCCGCGCATCCCCCCGATGGCGTTGGTTCAGGGTGCCAAATGCGTGGGCTTTTGGGAAAGCGGGGTCGGTTTCGGGGCATGTCGTGGGGCGTGTCCCGGCCTGGTGGGCCGTGTTGTGAGTGTGCCGTGTCGGGGTCGCGGGTTGGTCGTCGGGGTGTGTGGCGGGGTGTGCCGGGGTGGGTGGACGGGGCGGGACCGGTGGTGGGGGTAGCGCATAGGCTGTGCTCGTCAGCGCCCATCGGCGCCCGTAAGCCAGTTGCCAGCAGGGGGCACCGCCATGACGACAGGTAGGCCTGGGTTGGGGGTTTCTCCCGGTTCTCGTTCCGGGGAGGGGTCCGCGCCGCCGAACGCGGTCTATGCCGGTCAGGTCGTGCGTTTTCCGGATCCGGTGCGGGCTGCCCGGTATCCGGGCGGTGTGCGGGTGGATGAGCTGGGTTATCCGGATTTCTCGCCGTTCGCGCGTGCGGCGGTGGAGATCGCGGAGCCGCCGGAGGGTTTCGGTGCGGACGAGCTGCGGTTGACCGACCATGTGTCGGCGAACGCGGCGATGCACGCGGAGGGCCATGAGTTGTGGGCGGAGTCGCCGTCGGTGGCGACTCCGCACGGCTGGACGTGGCATCACGTGGCGGGTGGCCGCCGGCTGGAGTTGGTGCCGGTGGAGGTGAAGGCTCTGCTGCGGCATCACGGTGGTCTGGCGACGGCTGTGGTGGATCACGGGAAGCGGGGGACGCGGCCGTTGCAGGAGACGCGTCCGGTGCACTTCGAGGTGCCTCACGGGGTTGCGGTGTCCGAGGAGCAGGTGCTGGACGTGGAGGAGACGCTGGGGTACCGGCTGCCGGAGGCGTACCGGTCGTTTCTGAAGGCGGCGGGTGGTTGTGCTCCGGCGGGGGTGGCGCTGGACGCGGAGTTGGGGCTGCTGGTGGATCAGCCGTTCTTCACGGTGCGTGAGGAGGCGGCGGTCAACGATCTGGTGTACGTGAACAAGTGTCTGCGGGATCACCTGACGAAGGACTATCTGGGTGTGGCCTTCGTGCAGGGCGGGATCGTCGCGGTGAAGGTGCGTGGTGAGGCGCTGGGGTCGGTGTGGTTCTGCGCGTACGACGACGCGCGGGACCGGGACGGGCTGTCGGTGCAGGATCGGGTGGCGGGGCTTCTGCTGCCGTGCGGCGCGGATTTCGACGACTTCCTGCTGCGGTTGGCGGGTAATCCGCCGGAGTTGGAGACCGTGGCCGGCCTGATGGTGGACGGCGGGTTCGCGCGTGCCGTCCCGGTGGAGGGGTGAGGCTCGATGGTGACGTTCGCGCAGGCGCAGGAGCGTGCGGAGCGCTGGGTCAACGGCGGTGTTCCGGCGTATCAGCACCGTGAGGTGCGGGTGCGGGAGTTCGATCTGGGTTTCGTGGCGTGGGCGGAGGACCGTACGGACGGTCCGTCGTCGGACGGTGGCCGGCAGCGGCTGGTGATCGCGCGGGACAGCGGTGAGTCGACGCTGTGGCCGGCGTTGCCGGTGGGCGAGGTGATCCGGCGGTACGAGGAGGAGTACGGGGCTGCGGCCGAGCCGGTGGCGGCGGATCCGCCGCGGCGGGTGGATCTGGAGGCGACGTCGTTTCTGCTGACGCCGCCGGAGTGGTTGCAGGAGGCGGCGGACCAGTTGGGGATTCCGGGCCGTCGTGAGGCCGCCGGTCCGGGGGGTTCGGACGGGTCGGGCGGGTCGTCGGGCGGTTCCGTGCCGGCGTCTTCGCCCGCTCCGGAGCCCGCGCCCGTCTCCGCTTCCGCGTCCACGCCTCCTCCGGCGCCGGTTTCCGGCTCCGGTTCGCCGTGGGATGCGGCGGACACCAGCGGCAGCGGGGGCGGTGTGGCGTCGGTGCGACCGCCGATGACGGTGTTCGCGCCGCCGATCAGCGGGAGTGACGACGAGGACGGCGGGCCGGATCCGGCGCCCGGGGCGGGCGCGGAGGCGAAGACGACGCTGCTGCCGGAGGGCAGCGCGCTGCCGAGGACGACGGTGGCTCCGGCGGTCGGTGGTCCGCAGGACTCGCCGCAGGGCGCTGCGGGGGCTCCGGGGGCCCGGGAGGAGCAGCCGCAGCAGCCGGCGGCTCCGGCGGCTCCGGCGGGCGGGGTGCACCATGCGGCGACGATGCTGGCCGACCCTTCGGCGGGCGGTCCCGGTACTCCCCCGCCGCCGGGTGCTCCGCAGCCGCCCGGCGCTCCGGGGGCGCCGGGCGATGTCGCCACCAGCCGTGCGCCGAAGCGCGGCGGTGGGCCGTCCGTGCCGCCGCCGCCCGGGGAGCCGGGGGTGCCGGGGGCGCGTCCGGGGGGTGCGGGGGCGGCTTCGCCGGGGGGTTCGTCCGGTGGTGCGGCCTATGCGCCGACGCAGTTGGTGTCGGCGGACGAGGTGGCGTCCCAGGGTGGCGCCGGTACTCCCCCGCCGGGTGCTCCGGCCGCTCCGGGCGGCGGGGTGCACCATGCGGCGACGATGCTGGCGGGCCCCGGCGGTCCGGGTCCGGGAGGTCCGGGTCCGGGAGGTCCGGTCGGCCCGGGGACTCCGCCGCCGCCGGGTGTTCCGGGCGCGCCCGGGGTTCCTCCGGGGGCGCCGTCGTACGGCTATCCGCAGCAGCCGTCCGGTGTGCCGATGGTGGGTCCCGGCTATATGGCGGTGCTGCGCTACCGCGCGCCGGACGGCTCCGAGCAGCAGCTGATCCGCCGTTCGGCGCCGGGTGTTCCGCATCCGGAGTGGCAGATCCTGCACGAGTTGCGGGCGATGAACGTTCCGCCGCAGCAGGTGCTGGAGCTGCACACGGAGCTGGAGTGCTGCGACGTTCCCGGTGGTTACTGTGCTCGGATGGTGCGGGAGTCCTGGCCGCAGGTGCGGATCAGCCACACCGCGCCGTACGGGCGTGATGTGGCCTCCCGCCGGCAGGGTGTGCGTCATCTGATAGAGCATCAGGGGGAGTTGCACCAGGTGGCCGACGGTCCGGCGCGTCCGGCGCCGGTGCGGGTGCCGTTGCCGCCGCCGCATCTGCTTCAGCCGGCGCCGCCGGTCGGGCCGGACGGTGTGGCGCAGGAGCTGGTGCAGGCGTTCGGTCCGCAGGCGGTGTTCCGTTTCGACCAGCGTGCGGTCTCCCGGCAGGGTGTGCCGGACGTGGTGGCGCAGACGCTGATGTGGGCGGGGCTGCCGGTGGAGTTCGGTCCGTTCTTCTGGGCGCAGGCGCAGCCGGGGCGTCCGGTGCCGACGCTGGCGGAGCTGGCGCAGGAGCGCGGGGTGCGTCCCGCGGCGGACGCGGCCTCGTATCTGGTGATGGGCAACGACTACGGGCGCCAGTTGTGTGTGCAGTACGGCACGGCGCACATCGTGGCGGTGCCGTTGGAGGCTCCCGCGGGCGGCGGGCCGGCGGTGGCGCAGTTCGTCAACAGCGGTCTGCCGGAGTTCGTGCGGTGTCTGGCGCTGCTGGGCCGGATGTGGCGGCTGCGGTACGGGCTGACGCCGGAGCAGGCGGGCCGCTGGACGGTGGATTTCCAGGGGATGCTGGCGTGTCTGGATCCGGCGGCTCCGGCCGGGCCGGAGAACTGGTGGTCGGTGCTGCTCGAGCAGATGTGGGACGGGTTGCTGTAGTCACCGGTCGCCGTGTACCGGGCCTTCGCCGGTGTGTTCGTGCCCGGTCTCCGCCGAGCGGGGGCCGGGCACGGCTGTTCCCGCCGTGTTCCCGGTGCTGTCCCCGGCTCCGCCCCGGCGCTGTTGCCGTGGTGTTGCCGTGGTGTTCCTCCGGTCGGGGGGCGTGCCGGGGGGATCGCGCTTCCTTGTGCGTTCGCGCGGTTTGTGTCGGTTGCGGCGCATGGGGTCTCATGGCGCATGCTGGGTGGGATGTCCGCCGGATTGTGTGAAGGTTGGGGTTCACGATGTCTGCGTCGTCCGCGTCCAGGTCGCCTCACGGTTTCGCCGTCGTTCGGGGCCGCGGTTACCGGCCCGAGCAGGTCGACCGCTTCACCGGTGTGCTGTACGGGGATCTGGATCAGGCGCGGGAGCGCCTGACCCGGCTGGGGGTGCTGGCCGGGGAGCTGGAGGCGGAGGCGGAACGGCTGCGGGGGGTGGTCGCCGCGCTGCCTCCACAGACGTACGAGGCGCTGGGTGAGCGGGCCCGGCTGATCCTGTCCGAGGCGGAGGCCGAGGCCGGGGAGTTGCGGGAGCGGGCGCGGGACGAGTCGCGCCGCGTGCTGGAGCGGGCGCAGGAGGAGGGCCGGGCGCGGCGGGAGGCGGCGCACGAGGGTGCGGCCCGGGCGCGGCGGGAGGCGGACGAGGCCGCGGAGGCGCTGCTGGGGCGGGCCCGGGAGCGGGCCGGGGAGCTGCTGGCGAAGGCGCGTGCGGAGGCCGGGGAGCTGGTGGAGGCCGGCGGGCGCGAGCTGCGGGAGATGGCCGAGCGCTGTGAGGCGCTGCTGCGGGAGCAGGAGGGGAAGCAGGCGGCGGAGGCCGGGGAGCTGGAGGCGGGGCTGGCCGCGCGCGAGTCGGCGGTTGAGGAGCGGGTCGCGGAGCTGTCCGGGCGGGGCGAGGCGGTCCTGGAGCGGGCGCGGCGTGAGGCGGCCGGGGCGGAGGAGGACGCGCGGCGGCTCCAGGCGGAGGCCGAGGAGCGGGCGGCGGAGCTGCTGGCGCGGGCGCGGCTGCGGCAGGAGCGTGTGGAGCGGGAGACGGAGCGGATCGTGCGGGCGCACGAGCAGCGGCGGGAGGCGGTGCGGCAGCACATGGCGCATGTGCGCGCGAGTCTGGCGGCGATCACCGGGCGCGGCCCGGACGGCGCGGAGGGCGCGGACGGCCCGGAGGGCGCGGAGGGCGCGGAGGCCGCGGGCGGTCCGGAGGCCGCGGGCGGCGCAGGGGGTGCGGGCGGTTCCGGGAGCCCCGGCGGCACGGGCGGCGCGACGGTGCCGGGCCAGGGGGCACCGGCGGAATGACCGGGTCCCCCCGGGTATCCTGCGGATGACACCACACCTTCCCGCGCGGTTTCGCCGCGGTCCCTCCCGTGAACCGGCGGTGGCCGCCGGGTGTGCGGGAGTGGTCCTTCGGGTGGGTTCCGTGTCGGTCCGGCAGCCTGTCCCGTCATCCGTCCACAAGACGTCCGAAGTTCCGTCCCGAAGCCGAAGGGCACACCCGTGAGCGCCAACCGCCCGGCAGCCGTCGTCGTCCTCGCAGCGGGTGAGGGCACCCGCATGAAGTCCGCCAGGCCCAAGGTCCTGCACGACATCTGCGGGCGGTCGCTCGTGGGTCATGTGGTGGCCGCCTCCCGTGAGCTGGATCCCGAGGAGCTGGTGGTGGTCGTCGGCCACGGCCGCGAGCAGGTCACCGAGCATCTGGCGGCGCTGGACGCGAAGGCGCGCACGGCGGTGCAGGCCGAGCGGCGGGGCACCGGGCACGCGGTGCGCACGGCGCTTGAGGCGCTGGCGGCCGACGGGGTGCTCCCGTCGGGGACGGTGGTGGTCGTCTGCGGTGACACTCCGCTGCTGACCGGCGAGACGCTGTCGGACCTGGCCGGGGCGCATGCCGGGCAGGGCAACGCGGTGACGGTGCTGTCGGCCGAGGTGCCGGACGCGACCGGTTACGGGCGGATCGTGCGCGCGGGGGACGGCGCGGTGACGGCGATCGTGGAGCACAAGGACGCCACCGAGGAGCAGCGGGCTGTCCGGGAGATCAACTCGGGGGTCTTCGCGTTCGACGGGCGGCTGCTGGCCGAGGCGCTGGGCCGGATCGGCACGGACAACAGCCAGGGCGAGGAGTACCTGACGGACGTGCTGGGGATTCTGCGCGCCCAGGGGCACCGGGTGGGCGCGTGTGTGGCGGGCGACCACCGGGAGATCGTCGGGATCAACAACCGGGTGCAGCTGGCCGAGGCGCGCAGGCTGCTGAACGAGCGGCTGCTTCGGCGGGCGATGCTGGCCGGTGTGACGGTGGTGGATCCGGCGTCGACGTGGCTGGACGTGACGGTGACGTACGAGCCGGACGCGCTGGTGCACCCGGGTACGCAGCTGCTGGGTTCCACGCGGCTGGGCGCGGGCTGCGAGGTCGGGCCGAACTGCCGGCTGGCGGACACCGTCGTCGGCGAGGGCGCGGTGGTGACCAACGCGGTGACGGATTCGGCGGAGATCGGCCCGGGCGCGTCGGTGGGCCCGTACGCGTATCTGCGGCCCGGGACGCGGCTGGGGCCGAAGTCGAAGGCCGGCACGTATGTGGAGATGAAGAACGCCGAGGTGGGCGAGGGCACGAAGGTGCCGCACCTGTCGTACGTGGGTGACGCGACGATCGGCGAGCACTCGAACATCGGCGCCGCGAGCGTGTTCGTGAACTACGACGGGGTGAACAAGCACCACACCACGATCGGCTCGCACTGCCGGACGGGGTCGGACAACATGTTCGTGGCTCCCGTCACGGTCGGGGACGGGGCGTACACCGCCGCCGGGTCCGTGATCACCAAGGATGTGCCGCCCGGTTCGCTGGCCGTCGCGCGCGGCCAGCAGCGCAACATCGCCGGCTGGGTGGCCCGTAAGCGTCCCGGGAGCGCGGCCGCGCAGGCGGCCCGGGCCGCCGCCCAGGAGGGCGGCGACGGTCCCGTGACCCGGGGATGACCTGGCGGAAGTGCGCCGGCCAGGGCGTACCGTGAGAAGCGCACACCGTGGTGCGCCCCGACGAATCGATGCTCGCAAGGAGATTGTGTTGTGACCGGGATCAAGACGACCGGCCAGAAGAAGATGATGTTCTTCTCGGGCCGCGCCCACCCCAGTCTGGCGGAGGAGGTCGCGGGGCAGCTCGGTGTCGGCGTGGTCCCGACGAAGGCGTTCGACTTCGCCAACGGCGAGATCTACGTGCGCTTCCAGGAGTCCGCCCGTGGCGCCGACTGCTTCCTGATGCAGAGCCACACCGCTCCGATCAACAAGTGGATCATGGAGCAGCTGATCATGGTGGACGCGCTCAAGCGGGCCTCGGCCCGGAGCATCACCGTGATCGTGCCGTTCTACGGTTACGCGCGGCAGGACAAGAAGCACCGCGGCCGTGAGCCGATCTCGGCGCGGCTGATCGCCGATCTGCTCAAGACGGCCGGCGCCGACCGGATCCTCACCATCGATCTGCACACCGACCAGATCCAGGGCTTCTTCGACGGCCCCGTCGACCACCTGTTCGCGCTGCCGGTGCTGACGGACTACGTGGGCGGCAAGGTGGACCGTTCCAAGCTGACGGTGGTCTCGCCGGACGCGGGCCGGGTGCGGGTCGCCGACCGCTGGTGCGACCGGCTGGGCGCGCCGCTGGCGATCGTGCACAAGCGCCGCGACCCGGACGTGGCGAACCAGGTGACCGTCCACGAGGTCGTCGGCGATGTGCGGGGCCGGGTGTGTGTGCTGGTGGACGACATGGTCGACACCGGCGGCACGATCTGCGCGGCCGCCGACGCGCTGTACGCCAACGGCGCCGAGGACGTGATCGTGGCGGCCACGCACGGTGTGCTGTCCGGCCCGGCGGCGGACCGGCTGAAGAACTCCAGGGTGAGCGAGTTCATCTTCACCGACACCCTGCCGACGCCGAGCGAGGTGGACGTCGACAAGATCACGGTGCTGTCGATGGCGCCGACGATCGCCCGCGCGGTGCGCGAGGTGTTCGAGGACGGCTCGGTGACGAGCCTCTTCGACGAGCAGGCGTAACGGTTCGGCGGGGGCGCCGTACCGGGCAGGTGCCCGGTACGGCGCCCCCGCCGTGTCCGCTCCCGCTTTCCCGGGGCGGTAGACTCGTGGAGTTGCTCGGCGAGGGAGTCGTGCCCGCAGTGGCACGGTGATCCGTTATCGACGCGCTCTTCGCAGCAGGTCAGTCGTGGCCGAGTAGCTCTGGCAACCGCCACAGAACCGACTTGAGAGACGAGGAGTGCGTCATGGCTGACGTCAAGATCTCCGCCGAGGTCCGCAAGGAGTTCGGCAAGGGTGCGTCCCGCAGGCTCCGCCGCGAGGACAAGGTCCCCGGTGTCATCTACGGGCACGGCGGTGAGCCGGTCCACGTGGCCCTTCCCGGCTACGACCTGATGATGGCCCTGAAGAACTCGAACGTGCTGATCACGCTGGACGTCGAGGGCCGCCAGGAGCTGGTGATCCCCAAGGCCGTGCAGCGTGAGGCGATCCGCGGCTTCCTGGTCCACATCGACCTCCTGGTCGTCAAGCGCGGCGAGCAGGTCACCGTCGAGATCCCGGTGCACACCGAGGGCGAGCTGGCCCCGGGCCAGTTCCTGCTGGAGCACGTGCTGAACACGCTGCCGGTGGAGGCCGAGGCCACCCACATCCCGGAGTCCGTGACCGTCTCCATCCAGGGTCTGGCCGCCGGCGACTCCGTCCTGGCCAAGGACATCCCGCTGCCGAAGGGCTCCTCGCTGGCCGTCGAGGAGGACACCGTCGTCCTCAACGTGCTGGCCGCGCAGGCCGCCGAGGCCACTGAGGGCGAGGGTGCCGAGGGCGAGGGCGCCGCGGAGTGATCCGCGGGGTTCGCCCCCTCTTTTCTCCGGCCGCCGGCCCGCGCCGTGGGCGCGGGCCGGCGGCCGTGGTGCCTTCCCCGTAGGTCTTGCTGTAGGTCCGCTGTAGGAGAGAGACGACGATGAGCGACGCCGACGCCCCCTGGCTGGTGGTGGGCCTGGGCAATCCCGGTCCGGAGTACGCGGCGAACCGGCACAACGTGGGGTTCATGGTCGCCGAGCTGCTGGCCGGGCGGATCGGGGGGAAGTTCAAGGCGCACCGCTCCCGGGCACAGGTGCTGGAGGGCCGGCTGGGCGCTCCGGGCGCCGGGAGCCGCCGGGTGGTGCTGGCCAAGCCGATGTCGTACATGAACCTCTCGGGCGGCCCGGTCACCGCGCTGCGCGACTTCTACAAGGTGCCGCTGGAGCATCTGGTCGTGGTCCACGACGAGCTGGACATCGACTACGGGGTGCTGCGGCTGAAGAAGGGCGGCGGCGACAACGGCCACAACGGGCTGAAGTCGCTCACCAAGTCCCTCGGTCCCGGCTACCACCGGGTGCGTTTCGGCATCGGCCGCCCGCCGGGCCGGATGCCGGTGGCCGACTTCGTGCTGAAGGACTTCTCCTCCGCCGAGCGCAAGGAGCTCGACTACTTCGTGGACCGGGCCGCGGACGCCGTGGAGTGCCTGCTGGTGGACGGTCTGGAGCGGGCGCAGGGCACGTACAACTCGTGAGCCGGGCCTGAGCCGGGCCTGAGCCGGGCCTGAGCCGGGCCTCAGCCGTACCCGGGCCGCGCGGGGCCCTGCGGCGTACGCCGGGGGCGCGCGGAGGTTGACCGTCCGCTTCCCGTGCCCCAGGATCCCGCCATGTCTCCTGGGTTCCCGAGCACCTCCGCCAGGCGCGGCCCCGCGCGCCGGGCCGGTGAGAGCGCGTACGGCCTGCTGCTGCTGGCGCGGGCGGCGCTGATGGGCGTGGTCGCGGCGGTGCTGGTGATGGCCGGTGTGTGGGTCTCCCTCGACGGGACGCGGCAGGCGGTGGCCGAACGCGGCGCGGTGCGGGGGACGATGACCGTCGCCGAGTGCGACGGGTGGACGTGCACGGGGCCGTTCGCCCCGGAGGGCGGCGGCGAGGGTGCGCGGGCGGAGGTCGCCGTCGAGGCGCCGGTGTCGTACGAGGCCGGTGAGCGGCTCCCGGTGGCGCTGTGGCCCGGCCGGGAGGGCTCGGACGGGCCTGACGGGCCTGACGGGCCTGACGGAGCCGGGGTGGTGCGCACCGGTACCGCCGGTGTGCTCTACGCGTGGCTGCCGCTGGCGGGCGCGCTGGTGCTGGCCTCGCCGGTGGTCGGGGGCGGCCTGGGCATGCGGCGCACCGCGTGGGGGGCCGGGCTGCTGGGGGTCGCGCTGATGGGGGCGGCGTTCGTGCTGCTGTGAGTTGCGTTTCCCGGCGGGCTACCCACCTCTAAGCATTTTGATCTTGATATTGATCTGATTGTTACACAACACCCTCTGGGGCAGAGGTGGCACATGGGGACAGATGCGACGTATCGCGCTTGACCGGTTCCATGCGGCGGGAAAAGCTACGGCCACCCCCCTCATTCCCCACACGTCCCAGATGTCCCCCGCCACCAAAGGTGGTAGTTCATGCGCATTCCCACTTCCACGCGTGCGGCAGCCGTGGCCGCGGCGGCCTGCATGGCGCTGGCCCCGGCCGCCCCCGCTTTCGCGACGGGATCCTCCTCCCCCGAGCTGCGTCAGCCGCTGCCCATCACCGCGGCCGAGTTCGAGAAGGGCGAGTGCCCCGAGATCATCCCGGACGACAAGGACGGCTGGCACTTCGTCCTGCCGGCCCGCGGCAAGGAGAAGCCCGAGTTCGTCGAACTCACGGTCACCTTCGAGCCCGGCGGCACCCAGACGATCACCGAGTTCGACGTCTTCGGCAAGCCGCTCGGTAAGCACGCCTACGTAGCCTCCGAGCCCGGGGCGAAGCTCGTCGCCGCCGAGGCCGAGGTCAAGGGTGGAGACCTCGACGAGTTCAACCTGTCCCACACCTGCCCCGCCACCGACACCACCGGCGGCACCACGGGTGAGACCACCGGTGAGACGACCGGTGAGACGACCGAGGGCACCACCGGCGAGAGCACCGAGGGCACCTCCGAGGGCACCGCGGGCGAGACCACCGAGGGCACCACCGGTGAGACCACCGAGGGCGCCGCGGGCGGCGAGGAGACCACCGGCGGCACCGAGGGTTCCACCGGCGATGGCTCGACCGGAGAGGCCACCGAGGGCGTCGCCGGCGGCGAGGAGCCGGGCGAGTCGACGGGCGAGGGCGGCAACCTGGCCGAGACCGGTTCCGAGGCCCCCGTCGCCGCGCTCGCGGCTGCCGCCGCGGCACTGCTGGGCGCCGGCTCGTACCTGGTGATGCGCCGCCGCAAGGCCACCCAGGGCTGATCCCCGAGGGGCCTGCGCGAGGCGCACGGCCGCAGACAGGAGGAAGGGTCCCTCTCCCGGGCGGGAGAGGGACCCTTCGCCGTTCACACGCTCATCCGCGTCCCCAGGACACGGGCGGCGCGCGGCGCGCCTCAGCCGGTGTTGCGCAGGCCCGCCGCGACGCCGTTGACCGTCAGCAGCAGGGCGCGGCCCAGCAGCGGATCGGGCTCCTCGCCGTGCTCGGCGGCCTCGCGCTGCCGGGCCAGCAGCGTGACCTGGAGGTAGGAGATCGGGTCCAGGTAGGCGTCGCGGATGGCGAAGGTCTGCTTGAGCACCGGCTGGGCGTCCAGCAGCTCCCGCTCGCCGGTGATCCGCAGCACCTCGCGCACCGTCAGCTCGTGCTCGGCCTCGATGGTGGCGAAGATGTGCCGCAGCTCGGCCGGCACCAGGGTCTCCACGTAGTGCCGGGCGATCCGCAGATCCGTCTTGGCCAGCGTCATCTCGACGTTGGACAGGAAGTTGCGGAAGAAGTGCCAGCGCCCGTAGGCCTCGTCCAGCACGCCGTCGAGCCCGGCCTCGCGCGCCGCCTTCAGACCGGTGCCGACGCCGAACCAGCCGGGCACGATCTGCCGCGACTGGGTCCAGCCGAACACCCACGGGATCGCCCGCAGCCCGTCCAGGCCGGCTCCGGAGTCGGGGCGGCGCGAGGGGCGGGAGCCGAGGTAGAGGTCGGCGAGCTGGTCCACGGGGGTGGAGGCGAAGAAGTACGCGGGCAGGTCCGGGTCTTCCACCAGCGCGCGGTAGGCGCTGTGGGCGGCCTCGGAGACGGTGTCCATCGCCGCGTCCCAGCGGGCCAGCGCCTCGTCGGACTGGCGGGGCGCGGTGTGCAGGGCGGACGCCTGGAGGGTGGCGGCCACCGTCTGCTCCAGGTTCTCCCGGGCCAGGGAGGGGATGAGGTACTTGTCGGAGATGACCTCGCCCTGCTCGGTGACCTTGATCTCGCCCTCCAGGGTGCCCCAGGGCTGGGCGAGGATCGCGTCGTGGGTGGGGCCGCCGCCGCGGCCGACGGTGCCGCCGCGGCCGTGGAACAGGCGCAGCCGCACCCCGTGGCGGTGGGCGACGTCGCGCAGCCGCCGCTGGGCCCGGTGGATCTCCCACTGGGAGGTGGTGATGCCGCCGAACTTCGAGGAGTCGGAGTAGCCGAGCATGACCTCCTGGACGTCGCCGCGCAGGGCGACCAGGCGCCGGTAGGAGGGGTCGGACAGCATCGAGTCCAGCAGCTCGTCGGCGATGCGCAGCTCGTCGGTGGTCTCCAGCAGCGGCACGACGCCGATGCGGGCCCAGCCGGCGTGCAGGTCGATCAGGCCCGCCTCGCGCGCGAGGACGGCGACGGCGAAGACGTCGTCGGCGCCCTGGCACATGGAGATGATGTAGGACTCGATGACCTCGGGGCCGAAGGTGTCCAGCGCCCTGCGGACGGTGGTGAAGACGCCGAAGGTCTTGGCTCCGGCGGCGTCCAGCGGCGCGGGCTGGGGGGCCAGCGGGCGGCGGGAGCGCAGTTCCTTGGCGAGCAGCCGCCGCCGGTAGTCGCGCGGCATGTCGGCGTAGCGCCAGGACTCCTCGCCGAGCCGGTCGAAGAGCTGCCCGAGGGCGTGGTGGTGCGCGTCGGCGTGCTCGCGCACGTCCATGGTGGCCAGCTGGAGGCCGAAGGCGCCCAGGGTGCGCATCACGCGCTCCAGGTGGCCGTCGGCGACCAGCGAGCCGCGGTGCTCGCGCAGGGAGTTCTGGACCAGCTCCAGGTCGGCCAGGAGTTCGCCGGTGCCCAGGTAGTCGCGGCCGGGCACGTGCGGGTCGCCCTCGGCCAGGCGCTCGCGGGTGTTGAGCAGCTTCTGCCGGATGCAGGTGACCTTGAGCCGGTAGGGCTCCTCGGCGTTGAGCCGCTTGTAGCGGGGGCTGATCTCCGGCAGGAGTTCGAGGTCGCGCTCCAGGGACTCGCGCAGCTCGTCGGTGACGCCGCTGATGCGGATGGAGTTGGACAGGGCCGCGCGCAGCTCGTCGACGTGCTCCAGGGCGTCGGTGATGCCGTGCTCGTGCTGGAGCAGCAGCACCTCCCAGGTGACGGCGGGGGTGACGTTGGGGTTGCCGTCGCGGTCGCCGCCGATCCAGGTGCCGAAGGTCAGCGGGCGGGTGGCGGGCGGGAGCGGGGCCCCGGCGCGCTCCAGCTCGGCGGCGAGGTCCTCCAGGACGTCACCGACGGCGTCGCGGTGCAGCTCGTCGAGGTAGTAGACGGCGTTGCGCGCCTCGTCGGCCGGCTCGGGGCGGGCCACGCGCAGCTCGTCGGTCTGCCAGATCAGGTCGATGTTCTCGGCGAGCCGCAGGTCGGTGCGGCGGCGCTCGTTGGGGTCGGTGTTCTCCAGCAGCTCGGCGACCTTGCGGAGCTTGGTGAGCACCGACCGGCGGGCGGCCTCGGTGGGGTGGGCGGTGAAGACCGGGCGCACGCCGAGGTTCGCCGCGGTGTCCCGCAGATGGGCGGGGTCGGCGTCCTTGAGCATGTCCGCGGTGCGGGAGAGGTTTCCGCCCTCGGCGGCCCGCCGGGTACGCAGTTCGCGACCGCGGTGGACCTGCTCGGTGACGTTGGCGAGGTGGAAGTAGGTCGAGAAGGCCCGTACGAGCTTGGTGGCGGTGGCGAGGTCGGTACGGCTGAGCAGGGCGGCGGCGGCCTCGCCGTCGGTCCTGGTCAGGGCGCGTACGCGCTCGACGAGCTCCAGCAGCTCGGCGCCCTCCTGGCGGACGAGCGTCTCGCCTAGGAGGTCGCCCAGCCGGCGGATGTCGGCCCGCAGGGCCGCGCTGGTCTCGGCACGGGCTTCGGGGGTGGCCTCCAGTGGGGCTTCGGGGGCGCTGGGTTCCTTTCGGGCGTCCGGGGTACTCGGACGGCCCGCCGTGGGGACCCCCCCGGCCGGGGAAGGGTTCTTGCCAACCGGGTTCGGGGAGGTGTCGGCACTGCTCACAGGTGCGGCTCCTTGCGGCGATGCTTCTGGCAGGTCACGGACCGCGTTGTCCGACGACTCCCAGGATAGGCCGCCGCCGGAGTGCGTGGATCATCCAGTCCACCATGCGGCCCTCTTGCCCTGGCACTCACGGCTGCCATACTTACGATTGCGTAGGTTACGGGACCGTAAGTAACGCACCCCCCGTCCCCCAGCTTCAAACGAGAGCGATCTATGACGATCAGTCCCGACGTGCTTCGCACGAAATCCCAGGACACAGCAGGCACTGCGAAATCCGCCGCGGCGTCCGGGGAACCGCTCCCCTCCGCCACGCTCGGCGGCGAGCGGCGCCGTTCCGTGGAGCAGATCACCCTTCTGCTGTTCATCACCGTCCCCTTCGTCGCCCTGGTGGCCGCGGTTCCGCTCGCCTGGGGCTGGGGGGTGAGCTGGCTGGACCTCGGACTGCTGGCCGGCATGTACTTCCTGGGCTGCCACGGCATCACCATCGGCTTCCACCGCTACTTCACCCACGGCGCGTTCAAGGCGAAGAAGCCGCTGCGCGTCGCGCTGGCGATCGCCGGGTCGATGGCCGTGGAGGGCCCGCTGGTGCGGTGGGTCGCCGACCACCGCAAACACCACAGGTACTCCGACGCCGAGGGCGACCCGCACTCCCCCTGGCGCTACGGCGAGACCGTCCCCGCCCTGCTCAAGGGCCTGTGGTGGGCCCATGTGGGCTGGATGTTCGACGAGGAGCAGACGCCGCAGCACAAGTACGCCCCGGATCTGATCAAGGACCCGGTCATCCGCCGTGTCTCCCGCCAGTTCGTGCTGTGGACGGCCGTGTCGCTGGCCATCCCGCCGGTGGTCGGCGGGCTGGTCACGATGAGCTGGCAGGGCGCGCTGACCGCGTTCTTCTGGGGCTCGCTGGTGCGGGTGGCGCTGCTGCACCACGTCACCTGGTCGATCAACTCCATCTGCCATGCGGTGGGCAAGCGCCCGTTCAAGTCGCGTGACCGCTCGGGCAACGTGTGGTGGCTGGCGGTGCTCTCCTGCGGGGAGTCCTGGCACAACCTGCACCACGCGGACCCGACCTGCGCCCGGCACGGTGTGCTGAAGGGCCAGATCGACTCCAGCGCCCGGCTGATCCGCTGGTTCGAGAAGGCCGGCTGGGCGTACGACGTGCGCTGGCCGTCGAGGAAGCGGATCGACGGCCGCCGCCGGGAGGAGGCCGCCGAAGCGGCATGATGGAGGAGTGGCGACCGACGACAGCAGTACCAAGGGCAGGCCCTCAGGATCCACCCGGCGGACCCGCCGCCGGATGACGGGGAAGGAGCGCCGCGAGCAACTGCTGGACATCGGTCGCGCGCTCTTCGCCGAACGCGGCTTCGAGGGCACGTCGGTGGAGGAGATCGCGGCCAAGGCCGGGGTCTCCAAGCCGGTGGTCTACGAGCACTTCGGCGGCAAGGAGGGACTGTACGCGGTCGTGGTCGACCGGGAGATGCGGCGGCTGCTGGACATGGTGACGGGGGCACTGACCGGCGGTCATCCGCGCGAGTTGCTGGAGCAGGCGGCGTTCGCGCTGCTGGACTACATCGAGCAGTACACCGACGGGTTCCGCATCCTGGTGCGGGACTCGCCGGTGGCCCAGTCGACGGGCACCTTCGCCTCGCTGATCAGCGACATCGCCACCCAGGTGGAGGACATCCTGGGCCTGGAGTTCAAGGCGCGCGGCTTCGACCCGAAGCTGGCGCCGCTGTACGCGCAGGCCCTGGTGGGCATGGTGGCCCTGACGGGCCAGTGGTGGCTGAACGCCCGCAAGCCCGACAAGCCCGAGGTGGCCGCCCATCTGGTGAACCTCGCCTGGCACGGGCTGGACGGGCTGGAGCCCAAGCCGCGCCTGATAGGCCACCGCCGCAGCTGAGCCCGTCCGGGCCGGCGGCGGCGGTGGCCCCTGCCCCCACGCGCACGGGCGTGCCGGCGGGCCGACTCCCGCGCGTTCCGCCTTCCGCGCGCTTCCCCCCTGCCGCGCCCCGTCACCCGGCCGGCTGAAGGAACTCCAGCCGGTTGCCGACGGGGTCGGCGCTGTGGAAGCGGCGCACGCCGGGGACGGAGTCGTCCCGGGCCACCGGGTGGCCGGCGTCCGCCAGGCGGGCGGCCAGGGCGGCCAGGGCTTCGGCGTCCCTCACCCGCAGACCCGGGTGGGCCTTGAGCGCGGGCCGGAAATCCTCCTCGATCCCGAGGTGGAGCCGGACGGAGCCGGCTTCGAACCAGCAGCCGCCGCGGGCCGCGAGGGCGGGCGGCTTGGGGGTCTCCGCCATGCCGAGCAGTCCGGCGTAGAAGGCGCGCAGGACCTCCTCGGATCCGCGCGGAGCGGCGAGCTGTACGTGGTCGAGCGCCTCGATCACGGTGTCTCCTTCCGGAAGTCCGCCCGGCGGGCGCCGGGCGCGGGTTCGCGGGGTGCGCGTGCCCTCAGGTGCGCCTGACGGCGACGGCGAAGATCCGGCGGAACGGGAAGAGGGTGCCGTGGGGGCCCGGCGGGTAGGCCTCACGCAGCAGGTCGCGGTACTCGGCCAGGAACGCCTCGCGTGCGGCCGTGTCGGGGTCGAGTGCGGTGAGGACGGGGCGCAGGGCGGTCCCCTTCATCCACTCCAGCACCGGATCCCGGCCGGTGAGGACGTGCACGTACGTCGTCTCCCACACGTCCGTCCCGCAGCCGAGCGCCGCCAGCGCCTCGGCGTACTCGGCGGGCTCGGCCACGGGGGTGCGGCGGGTTCCGGCTCCGAGGCGGTCGCGCCAGCGCGGTGATGCGCACAGGTCCGTGAGCAGGGTGTGCCCGGGGGCGGCGAAGTTGCCGGGAACCTGGAAGGCCAGGACGCCTGTGGGGCGCAGCGCCGCGATCCAGTCGGGGAAACGGGTGATGTGTCCGGGGCACCAGTGCAGCGCCGCGTTGGAGACGATCAGGTCGTGCGGCTCCCCGGGGCGCCAGGCGGCCAGGTCGGCGCGGGCGAAGTCCACGGCGCCGCCCCCGGAGGTGGGCCCGGCGTGCGCGCGGGCCTCGGCGAGCATCGCCTCGGACAGGTCGTAGCCGGTGATCCGGGCCGCGGGCCAGTGTTCGGCCAGCAGAGCGGTCGGCTCGCCGGGGCCGCAGCCCAGGTCGGCGATGCGGGGCCGGGGCGAGGGCAGAGGGGGGACGCGGGCCAGCAGGTCGTGGAGCGGGCGCAGGCGGTGGCCGGCGTGGCTGCGGTACTGCGCGGGGTCCCACGCCGGGACGCCGGTGCGCCGGATCGGGTCGGCTGGTTCCATGGCAGCAGGGTCCGCCGGAGTTATCTCGATGTCAAGAGACTTCACATCGACAGAACTACTACACTGTCCTCATGGAGGACGAGGTCGACCGACTGGTGGCAGCGTGGCGCCGCGAGCGCCCCGATCTCGATGTGGAGCCCCTGGAGGTGCTCAGCCGGGTCAGCAGGCTCGCCCGCCACCTCGACCGGGCCCGCCGCATCGCCTTCGCCGAACACGGGCTGGAGCCCTGGGAGTTCGACGTGCTGACCGCGCTGCGTCGGGCCGGCGCCCCTTACCAGCTCTCCCCCGGCCAGCTGCTGACCCAGACCCTGGTCACCTCCGGGACCATGACCAACCGCATCGACCGGCTGGCGAAGAAGGGGCTGGTGGAGCGGCTGCCCGACCCCAGCGACCGGCGCGGCGTACTGGTCCGGCTGACGGAGGCCGGGCGCGACCGGGCCGACCGGGCCCTGGCCGGGCTGCTGGAACAGGAGCGGGCCATCCTCGCCGAGCTCCCGCCCAGCCGGCGGGCGGAGCTGGCCGGGCTGCTGCGGCAGCTCACCGCACCGTTCGACAACGTCCCCTGACGGGTTCGTGGCGCGGGCGGGGCGGTCGGGGCAGTCGAGGCGGAGCGGGGCGGGGCGGGACTACGACGTCACATGCTCCAGGTCCGCCGGGCCGACGCCCGCCTTGCGGGCCAGCGCCACCGCGGCCAGGGTGGAGTGCACCCCCAGCTTGCCCAGCACGTTCTGCATATGGGTGCGGACGGTGTGCGGGGAGAGGTACAACCGCTCGGCGACCGCCTTGCGGCCCAGCCCGGCCACCATGCAGCGCAGCACCTCGTGCTCGCGCGGGGTCAGCGACTCCACCAGCCGCTCGCTCTCGGTGCGGTGCCTGCGCGTCGCGGTCAGCTCGCGCAGCACCCCGGTCAGCAGGGCGGGAGGCAGATGCGTCTCGCCGCGCAGCACCCCCCGGACCACATGCAGCAGCCGGGACAGCGAGCTCTCCTTGGCGACCCAGCCCGACGCCCCCGCCTGGAGCGCGGCGGCCGCTCGGCGCGGGTCGTCGCGCTCGGCGAGCACCACGGTGCGGACCTCGGGGTGGTCGGTGCGGACCCGTGAGACCAGGGCGATGCCGCCGGCCGCGGCAGGCGCGGCGGCGGCCGGATCCGGTGGCGAGGCGGCGGCCGCCGGCACAGCGGCTCCCAGATCGGCGTCGATCAGCAGGACGTCGAAGCGGCGGCCGTCGGCCGCCGCCCGTTCCAGGGTGCGCAGCGCGGCGGGGCCGCTGCCGGCCGCGGCCACCTCCACGTCCTGCTCCACCGCGAGTGCCGCGGCGAGGGACTCGGCGAATATGCGGTGGTCGTCCACCACGAGAACCCGGATACGTTGCACGCACACCCCCTGCCGCCGAAAGGCCCACCCGCGCTCGGGCGCGGCGCCCGGTGCGGGGCCGGACGGGCCGCACGTACGCCGCCGTGCCCTGCTCGTACCCGGCCCCCGCGCGCCGCATCCGGCGTGTGCCGCCCCCTGATGCGCACCGGCCCCCGGCGGCCGGTGCCGTCCATCAGCGTAGGGCCGGGGTGCGGCCGAAGGGGCCGGTTGGCGAAAACCGACCGCCCGCACGGCCCGCGGCGACCGGACGTGTACGGCCGGTGGTGCCCGGCGCGGCGCGGTCCGACCGCTTCCGACGCATTGTGATCACCGCACCGGCCGCCGCACGGCACGCCCCCGCCGCGCACACCCGGGTCCGGGTCCGGCGTCTCACCCGTCCAGCCGGCGCGCCCCCGCCGAGGGCACCGCCTCGAACAGCCGCGGGGCCGGGTGGCCCGCGGCGTCGAAGGCGTCGGCGACCTCCGCGCCGACCTCCTCCGCCCCGGCGGCCTCCACCAGGACGATCGCGGAGCCGCCGAAGCCGCCGCCGGTCATCCGGGCGCCCAGCGCGCCCGCCGCGCCGGCCGTCTCCACCGCCAGATCCAGCTCGGGGCAGGAGACGGCGAAGTCGTCTCGCAGCGAGGCGTGCCCGGCGGTCAGGACCGGGCCGATCGAACGGGGGTCGCCCGCGTCGAGGAGGTCGGTGACCTCCTCCACCCGCCGGTTCTCGGTGACCACATGGCGCACCAGGGGCCGCAGCGCCGGATCGGCCAGCCGGGCCAGCACCGCGTCCAGCTCCCCGTGGGGGACGTCGCGCAGGGCCGCGACCCCCAGGGCCGCCGCGGCCTCCTCGCAGCCCGCCCGGCGCCGGGCGTACTCGCCGTCGGCCAGCGCGTGCCTGACGCGGGTGTCGACCACCAGCAGCCGCAGGCCCGCGGCCGCCAGGTCGAACGGGATCTGGCGGACCGCCAGGTCCCGGGTGTCGAGGTGGAGGGCGTGCCCGGCCGTGCAGCGGGCCGACGCCATCTGGTCCATGATCCCGCAGGGGACGCCGACGAACTCGTTCTCGGCCCGCCGGCACAGCAGAGCGATCCGCTCGGGGGTCAGCCCCAGGCCGTACAGGTCGTTCAGGGCCACCGCCGTGGCGACCTCCAGGGCGGCCGAGGAGGACAGGCCCGCGCCGGTGGGCACATCGCTGCGGATGTAGAGGTCGGCGCCTGTCTCCCGGCCGGACAGCAGACCGGCCTCGCGCAGCGCCCACACCACACCGGCCGGGTACGCGGCCCAGCCGCCGACCGTGCCGGGGGCGAGCTTCTCGGCCCGCAGGCGCACCGTGCCGCCCGACACGTCGGCCGAGTGGACGGCCAGTGCGCCGTCGTCGCGGCGGGCCGCCGCGACCCGGGTGGTGTGCGGCAGGGCGAGCGGCATGACGAAGCCGTCGTTGTAGTCGGTGTGCTCGCCGATGAGGTTGACGCGGCCCGGCGCGGCCCAGATCCCGGCGGGTTCGCCGCCGTGGACCGCGCGGAAGCCGTCGGCGGCCTCCGCCGTCTGCGCCGCGTTCAGCGCCTCGGCCTCCGCCTCGGACTCCGCCCCCGCCTCCGCTCCGGGGTTCAGTGGCCCGTTCATGTTCCGCTCCCCTCTCCGCCCTCTCCGCCCTCTCCGCCCTCTCCGCCGTCGCCGCCGTCGCCGGCGTCGCCGGCGGCGTCCAGCGCCCTGCCCCGGACGAAGGCCCAGGCGTCGGCGACGATGTCCTTCAGGTCGGTGCGCGAGGGCCGCCAGCCCAGCCGCTGCCTGGCCCGCTCCGCCGAGGCGACCAGGAACGCCGGGTCGCCGCCGCGGCGCGGCGCCGTCTTCTCGGGGACGGGGTGGCCGGTGACCTCGCGGACGGTGCGGATCACCTCGCGGACGGAGAAGCCGCTGCCGTTGCCCAGGTTGCACACCAGATGCTCCCCGGGCGCCGCGGCCTCCAGCGCCAGCAGATGGGCCTCGGCCAGATCGGCGACGTGGATGTAGTCGCGCACGCAGGTGCCGTCGGGGGTGGGGTAGTCGTCGCCGTAGACCGAGATCGCCTCCCGCTGCCCGAGCGCGACCTGGAGCACCAGCGGGATGAGGTGCGACTCGGGGTCGTGCCGCTCGCCCAGGGTGCCGTGCGCGCCTCGGTACGCGCCGGCCACGTTGAAGTAGCGCAGCGAGACGGCGGCCAGGCCGTGGGCGGCGCACTCGCCGGCGATCATGTGGTCGACGGCGAGCTTGGAGGCGCCGTAGGGGTTGGTGGGGGCGGTGGGGGCGTCCTCGCGGATGGGGGTCTCCTCGGGCTCGCCGTAGGTGGCGGCGGTGGAGGAGAAGACCAGGGTGCGCACCCCGGCCCCGCGCATCGCGTCCAGCAGCGCCATGGTGCCGCCGACGTTGTTGTGCCAGTACTTCTCGGGGCGGACGACGGACTCGCCGACCTGGGAGCTGGCCGCGAAGTGGAGCACCGCGTCACAGGAAGGGTCCAGCCAGTCGGCGGCGTCCTGGACGCGCCCCTGGACGAAGTCAGCACCCGCCGGCACGCCCGCGCGGAAGCCGGTGGACAGGTCGTCCACCACCGTCACCCGGTGCCCGGCCTCCAGCAGGTGCGCCGCGACGACGCTTCCGACGTAGCCGGCCCCGCCGGTCACCAGATACGTGCCGCTCACCGGCTCGCCACCTCCCGCAGTCGCCGCGCCGCGGTCTCGGGCGGCACGTCGTTGATGAAGACCCCCATACCGGACTCCGAGCCCGCCAGGTACTTCAGCTTCCCGGACGTGCGGCGGATCGTGAAGAGTTCCAGGTGGAGGGCGAAGTCCGCCCGTTCGGCCCAGTCCTTTCCCCCGTCCGGACCCAGTGGCGCCTGGTGCCAGCCGGAGATGTAGGGCGTGGGCGGCTCGCCGGGGCCGAAGATCCGGTCGAAGCGCCGCAGCAGTTCCAGGTAGACGCCGGGGAACTCGGCGCGGGCCTCCTCGCCCAGTTCCGTCAGGTCCGCCGCCCGCCGCCGGGGGTACAGGTGCACTTCGTACGGCCAGCGCGCGGCGTGCGGCACGAAGGCGGTCCAGTGGCCGGTCTCCAGCACCACGCGCCGTCCGTCGGCGCGCTCGGCGGCCACGACGTCCTCGAAGAGGTTGCCGCCGGTGCGTTCCCGGTGGGCGGCGGCCGAGCGCAGGGTGCGCCCGGTGTGCGGGGTGACGAAGGGATAGGCGTAGATCTGGCCGTGGGGGTGGCCGAGGGTGACGCCGATCTCCCGGCCCCGGTTCTCGAAGCAGAACACCTGGCGCACGCCCGGCAGCGCCGACAGCTCGGCGGTGCGGTCGGTCCAGGCGTCCAGGACCAGGGCGGCCCGCTCCTCGGTGAGGTCGGCGAAGGAGGCGTCGTGGTCGGAGGTGAAGCACACCACCTCGCAGCGCCCGGCGCCCGGGGCCCGGAGGAACAGGCCGCCCCCGTCCTCGGCCTCCGCCGGCCCCGGGGGGCCGGCCAGGGAGGGGAAGCGGTTCTCGAAGACGGCCACCTCGTAGTCCTCGGCCGGGATCTCCGTCAGGCGGCCGTCGCGGGACGGGCACAGGGGGCATTCGTCGGCCGGCGGGTGGTACGTGCGGGCCTGGCGGTGCGCCGTGACCGCGACCCATTCACCGAGCAGGGGGTCGTGGCGGATCTCCGAGGCGGTGGCGACGGCGTCCAGGGGGCGCCGGTCCACGGCGTCGCGTCCCATGGCGCCGGGGCCGCCGCGAACGTCGTAGTACACGAGTTCGCGGCCGTCGGCGAGGCGGGTCGGGGTCTTTTTCACGCGGGGTCTCCCTATACTGCGACCCAAACATAATCGAACATAAAAAACCATGAGTGAACATTGACGTCAAGGGGCCTCCCCCCACAGCGGCCCCGTCACGCCACGGAGGCGACCTGCTCATGCCGTCGTACCAGCTGGCCCAGGATCTTCGGCTCCCCACGAACGCCCTGGACTACACGATCCTGGCCATCTACTTCCTCGTCGTCCTCGGAGTCGGGTTCGCCGCCCGGCGCAGCATCAAGACCAGCCTGGACTTCTTCCTCTCCGGCCGCTCGCTGCCCGCCTGGGTCACCGGCCTCGCCTTCATCGCGGCGAACCTCGGCGCGCTGGAGATCCTGGGCATGGCGGCCAACGGCGCGCAGTACGGCGTCTACACCGTGCACTGGTACTGGGTGGGCGCCATCCCGGCGATGGTCTTCCTCGGCCTGGTGATGATGCCCTTCTACTACGGGTCCCGGGTGCGCTCGGTCCCCGAGTTCCTGCTGCACCGCTTCGGACCCTCGTCCCACCTGCTCAGCGGCATCCTCTTCTCGGCCGCCTCGGTGCTCATCGCGGGCGTCAACCTCTATGCGCTGGCCATCGTGCTGGAGGCGCTGCTGGGCTGGCCGCAGTGGGTGTCCATCGTGGTCTCGGGCCTGTTCGTGCTGCTCTACATCACCCTGGGCGGTCTGTCCTCGGCCATCTACAACGAGGTCGTGCAGTTCTTCGTGATCCTGGCCGGGCTGATCCCGCTGACCGTCCTCGCCCTGGTCCGCGTGGGCGGATGGAGCGGACTGAGCGACTCGCTCACCGCCTCGCAGGGCGACAACTTCGTCTCGGCCTGGGGCGGCACCGGCATCGGTTCGGACAACCCGCTGGGCGCCAACTGGCTCACCATCGTGCTCGGCCTCGGCTTCGCCCTGAGCTTCGGCTACTGGACGACGAACTTCGCCGAGGTCCAGCGCGCCCTGTCGGCCAAGAACCTCTCCGCCGCCCAGCGCACCCCGTTGATCGCCGCCTTCCCCAAGATCTTCATTCCGGCGATCGTCGTCATCCCCGGTCTGGTGGCGCTGGTGGTGGCGCCGGACATCGGACCGGGCAGCGGCCTGGAGTACAACGAGGCGGTCCCCCTGCTGATGCGCGACCTGCTGCCCAACGGCGTGCTGGGCATCGCGGTGACCGGTCTGCTCGCCGCCTTCATGGCCGGCATGGCCGCCAACGTCTCCGCCTTCAACACCGTCTTCACCAACGACATCTGGCGGCCCTACCTGGTCAAGGACCGCCCGGACTCGTACTACGTGGCCACCGCGCGCGTGGTCACCGCGGTCGGTGTGCTGCTGGGCATGGGGACGGCGTTCATCGCGGCGACGTTCAGCAACATCATGAACTACCTCCAGACGCTGTTCTCCTTCTTCAACGTGCCGCTGTTCACCGTCTTCATCATCGGCATGTTCTGGAAGCGGATGACGGCCGCGGCCGGTTTCTGGGGGCTGCTGGCAGGCACGGTCTCGGCGATGGTCAACTACTTCTGGTTCTACCGGGGCGGACTGATCGACATCCCCACCGACCAGGGCGCCAACTTCGTCTCCGCCATCGTCGCCTTCGTCACGGGCACGCTCGTCGTCGTCGTCCTCACCCCCCTCACCAGGCCCAAGCCCGTCGAGCGGCTGGCCGGTCTGGTGTACGGCACCCGGGCCCCCGGGGTGGCCGAGCCCCCGGCCGCGGGCGACGAGGCCTGGTACCGCAGGCCCGCACTGCTGGGCTGGGGCGCGATCGTGCTGGCCGCCCTCTGCTACCTCCCCTTCTCCTTCTGAGCGCCCCGCGCACCGCACAGCGAAGGATGTGATCCACCGTGACGAACGACGGCAACGGCAGCAACGAGGGCAACGGCGGCGACGGTGCGGGCGGTCCGCACGGCGCCCACGAGTACCGCGGTCCCTCGGACTCCCGCACCCCCTCCGGTCCTTCCGACCCGGCCGACCCCGCCGACCCCGCCGACCCCGGTGTCCCCGGCGCCGGCAAGGGCGATCCGGAGCCGGACTGGCGGGAGGAGGAGCGCGACCTGGAGGAGCGGTCGGCCAGCGCCGCCCGGCTGTTCGACATCCGCCGCGTCATCGGCGTGCTGTTCGTGGTCTACGGCCTCCTGGTCACCATCGCGGGCTTCTTCGTCTCCGACGCCGACCTGGCCAAGGCCCAGGACGTCAACATCAACCTCTGGGCCGGGCTGTCGATGCTGGTCCTGGGACTGCTGTTCCTGCTCTGGCTGCGGCTGAGCCCGACGGTTCCGCCGCCGTCCCGGCGGGAGGCCGAGGGCGGCGACCCCGGTGGCGCGCCGCCCGCCGGGGAGTGACCCGCGCGTCCGCCGCCGTACGGCCGGGCTCGGCGGCGGGTACGGGTGCGGGGCCGGCGCGTCAGCCCGGCCCCGCACCCCGGTCCGCACCCCGGTCCGCACCGCCGTGCCCGCCGGCCACCCGGTCCAGCAGCCCGGTGCGGGCCGCCAGTGCCGCCGCCTCCAGCCGCGACCCGACCCCGAGCTTCATCAGCACCCGCTGCACATGGGTACGGGCCGTGCTGGGCGCGACCCCCATGCCCACCGCGATCGCCCGGGTGTCCTCCCCCTCCGCCACCCGCACCAGCACCTCGGCCTCGCGCGGGGTGAGCATCCGCAGCAGCCTGACGCCCTCGTCGTCCGGCTCGGTCCTCGGGTTGAGCAGCTCCGCGAAGGCGCCCCGCAGCAGTTGCGGCGCCACCGCCGCCTCCCCGGCCCGCGCCCTGGCCATGCCGCGCTCGACACCCTCGATCCGCTCGTCGTGCCGTATGTAGCCCGACGCCCCCGCCGCGAACGCCGCCGCTATCCCCCGCGGACTGGGCACCGGGCCCAGCACCACCACGGCGGTCTGCGGCCGCTCCCGCCTGATCCTCGCCACGGGGTCGAACGCCCCGGGCTCGGCGGGCGACGCCGTGCCCCACAGGCACACCTCGGGGGCCCTGCTGACCACCAGTTCCGCCGCCCCCGCGGCCGGGGCGGCGGCGGCGAGCACCCGGTGCCCGCGCAACTTCAGCGCCGAGGCGAGCGCCTCGGCGTGCAGACGGTGGTCGTCGACCACCATGAGCCGCACGGTCATCCGCACCCCTGTCGTTCCGTCGGCCCCGGTCTTCCGGGGCCGGGCCGTGCCCCGTACGGCCCTGCGAGCCGCCCGGCTCCGTCTTGCCCCCGGAAGCTACACGCTCCCCCCGCATCCCGCGCCCCTTCCGGCAAGAACCGGCGGGACCTCCCGCGGACCCACGCGAGCGGCCCCGCGCCCCTCCACAGGAAGGGGCGCGGGGCCGTCGGTGGCGGCGGGCCGCCGCGAGGGGCCGGATACGGCCGCGGAACCTCAGTTGTAGGCGGCTATCGCCAGGTCGCTCAGCCCGGCGGAGGCGTAGAACCTGTGGTTCACCAGGAAGAAGTGGCCGTCCTTCCAGAACGGGTGCACATCGGAGCCGCTGGCCATGTCGTACTCCTTCTTCGCACTGCCGGCCGGCAGCTTCATCCGCGGGGACGGCTTGCCGCTGCCCGGGTCGAGCGTGACGACCTGCCCCGGCTTGTCGTAGCCGGGGAGTTCGTAGGCGAGCAGCGCGCCGTCCTCCACGGTGACCGGAACGATCCGGCCGCCCGAGGTCGGCTCCCCCAGCCACTTCGACTTACCCGTGGTGAGGTCGAAGGCGATGATCTCGCTGGTCTGCCCGTACCCGCCGCCCTGGTGCGGCTTCGAGGAGATGTACATGGTCTCGCCGTCCACCACCGTGCCGGGGCAGTTGCTGAGCGTGATGCCCCGGCAGCCCAGCTCGTGGCGTTCCTTCTTGATGGTGATCTTCTCCTTGAGCTTGCCGCTGTCCGAGAGGACCATCACGTCGGTGATGTCGATGCTGGACTCGCCCCCGGCGTTGACCCCGAGGACCAGCGGGTCGGTGGAGAGGACCTTGCGGACGTCGATGCCGTCGGGGACCTTCCACTCCCACTTCTTCTTGCCGCCCGGGCCCACTCCCTGGACCTTCTGCGAGCCGCCGAAGCCGCACTCCAGCTTGGCGACGAGCTGGCCGCCGCCGGAGTAGCCGCGGTCCTTGCAGTCGGAGCCCTCCTCCTGCTGCCACAGCTCCTTGCCGGTCGACAGGTCGTAACCGACCGCGTTGCCGATCCAGGACGCCGCGGCGATGTCGCCGCTGACCGCCATCTCCGTGTAGCTGAACTCCGAGGAGCTGTCGCGCTTGGACGGCAGTTCCTTGTTCCACAGCTTCTTGCCCGCGGCCAGGTCGATGCCCATGACGAACTCGCAGCGCCGGCCGTACTGGACCACGGTCCTGTTCTCGGACATCTCGAAGGCGGCGGTGCAGTCCTTCGGGCGGGGCATGTCGATGGACCACGCCACCTTGCCGGTCTTCATGTCGTAGGCCGTGGTGGAACTCGTCGTGGCCTTGACGAGGTTGTCGCCCACGAACCACGTGCCGGGCGTTTCCGCGATGATGTCCTGCTTGTCCACCTTGGGCGGGTCGACCGTCCAGGCGAGCTCGGCGTCGATCAGGCCCTTCTCGCCGCCGGAACCGCCGGAGTCGCCGGAGTCACCGGAGCCTCCGGAGTCGCCCGAGCCCCCGTCGGCGCCCTGGGTGGTGCCCTTGTCGCCCTTCTTGGCCTCGGTGCCGCCGTCGTCCTTGGTCAGGAGCCAGACACCGCCGCCCGCCACGAGCAGGACCGCGACGACCGCGGCGACGACGGCCAGGATCTTGGCGTTCTTGCTGCCGCCGCCGGGCGGCTGCACGCCGCCGCCGTACATGGGCTGCGTCGGGTACTGGCCGTATCCGGGCTGCTGGCCGTACGCCGGGGGCTGGCCGTACGCGGGTGGCTGCCCGTACGCGGGGGCCTGGCCGTACGGTGCCTGGGGCATCTGCCCCGGCTGCTGCGGATAGCCGTACGGCGGCGGTGGCTGGTTGGGCGGGAACTGCGGTGCCTGGCCGAACTGGCCGGGCTGCTGCGGGTAGCCGTACGACGGCGGGCCCGGAGGCGGCGTCTGCGGCGACTGCCCCGGCTGGTCCGGCTGGTCCGGCCGGTCCGGCCGGTCCGCCGAAGGCTGCGGCGACTTGGACAGCGGAACCTGCGGAGTCTCCTTCCGCTCCGCACTCTCCTGCTGGTCCGACTTCTCCTGCTGCTCCGGCTGTTCTTGCTGCTCCGCCCCCTCCGGCTGCTCCGGTCGGTCGTCCGGCTGCTCCGGAGGGGGGCCGAAACCGCCGGACGGCGGCTGATGTGGTGGCGGAGGCGGCTGCGACATGGGTTTCCTCATTCACGCGCGGACCGGCTGCCCAGCCCCTCGCCCCCCGTGGGGCAGAGCGAATCGGACACGGCCCGCCACTTCTCGGCTGTTGCCGGCTCTTGGCGCCGACGGTCGGAAGGAAATTCTTTCTATCACCGGACACCCGGAAAGCCGCCTCCGGTTCCCGTTCCGGGCCATCAGGTGAGACCGGCCCGCGACCTGGCCGTTACCGTCCGCCGGGGCCGGCTCCGCCGCCGCCGGTCAGCCCTCCTCGGCCAGTTCCAGCCAGCGCGTCTCCAAGTCGTCGCGCTCATCGGTGAGTTCGCGCAGTTCGGCGTCGAGACCGGCGACCTTCTCGAAGTCGGTGGCGTGCTCGGCCATCTCGGCGTGCAGCACCGCCTGGCGCTCCTCGATCCGTTCCAGCCTGCGCTCGATGCGCTGCAGCTCCTTCTGCGCCGCACGCGAGAGGGCCGCGGGCTTGGCTGAGGACTTGGCGGCGGGCCGGGCCGCCGCCTGCCCCGCCGGAGCCGCGGCCGGGGCGCCGGGCGCGGTGGTCGCCTGCCGCAGCCGCTCGCGGCGCTCCAGGTACTCGTCCAGCCCGCGCGGCAGCATCCGCAGCGTGCCGTCGCCCAGCAGCGCGTGCACCCGGTCCGTGGTCCGCTCGACGAAGTAGCGGTCGTGGGAGATGACGACCAGTGAGCCGGGCCAGCCGTCGAGCAGGTCCTCGAGCTGGGTCAGGGTCTCGATGTCCAGGTCGTTGGTCGGCTCGTCCATGAACAGCACGTTCGGCTCGTCCATCAGCAGCCGCAGGATCTGGAGCCTGCGGCGCTCACCGCCGGAGAGGTCCCCGACGGGCGTCCACTGCTTGTCCTTGCCGAAGCCGAAGCGCTCGCACAGCTGGGAGGCGCTCATCTCGCGCCCCTTGCCCAGGTCGACGCGCGAGCGCACCCGCTCCACGGCCTCCAGCACACGCCAGGCGGGGTCGAGTTCGGCGACCTCCTGGGAGAGGTAGGCCAGCCGCACCGTCCTGCCGACCTTGATCCGGCCGGCGGCCGGCTGCTTCTCGCCGCCGCTGTACGCCGCGTCCGCCAGCGCCCGCAGCAGCGAGGTCTTGCCGGAGCCGTTGACGCCGACCAGGCCGATCCGGTCGCCGGGGCCGAGCTGCCAGGTCAGGTGCTTGAGCAGCACCTTGGGCCCGGCCTGGACGGTCACGTCCTCCAGGTCGAAGACGGTTTTGCCCAGCCGGGAGTTCGCGAACTTCATCAGCTCGGCGCTGTCGCGCGGCGGCGGCACGTCGGCGATCAGCTCGTTGGCGGCCTCGACGCGGAAGCGGGGCTTGCTGGTGCGGGCGGGGGCGCCGCGCCGCAGCCAGGCCAGCTCCTTGCGGACCAGGTTCTGCCGCTTGGCCTCCTCGGTGGCCGCGATGCGCTCGCGCTCGGCGCGGGCGAAGACGTAGTCGCTGTAGCCGCCCTCGTACTCGTGGACGGTGCCGCGCTGCACGTCCCACATCCGCGTGCACACCTGGTCCAGGAACCAGCGGTCGTGGGTGACGCAGACCAGCGCCGAGCGCCGGGCGCGCAGGTGCCCGGCGAGCCAGGCGATGCCCTCGACGTCGAGGTGGTTGGTGGGCTCGTCCAGCACGATCAGGTCCTGCTCGGCGATGAGCAGCTTCGCCAGCGCGATCCGCCGCCGCTCGCCGCCGGACAGCGGGCCGATGACGGTGTCCAGGCCCTGCGGGAAGCCGGGCATGTCCAGCCCGCCGAAGAGGCCGGTGAGGATGTCGCGGACGCGGGCGTTCCCGGCCCACTCGTGGTCGGCCATGTCGCCGATGACCTCGTGCCGGACGGTGGCGGCCGGATCGAGCGAGTCGTGCTGGGTGAGCACGCCCAGCCGCAGCCCGCCGGCGTGGGTGACCCGGCCGTCGTCGGCGGGCTCCAGCTTCGCCAGGATGCGCACGAGGGTGGTCTTGCCGTCGCCGTTGCGCCCGACGACGCCGATCCGGTCTCCCTCGCTGACGCCGAGGGAGACGCCGTCGAGCAGCGCACGGGTGCCGTACACCTTGCCGACGGCTTCCAGATTGACGAGGTTCGTGGCCATGGGGCTCCCGTTGCCCGGCACGCCGGGCTGGTGTGGTCTTCGGGTGGGCTGGTCAGCCTCTCAGCCTAGTCGCCGCCCGAGGGCACACGCTCATGCCCGCCCTGCGGGCGACCGCTCCGCCCGCAGGGGCACCGCACGAGCCCGCACACCAGCGCGGAACACCCCCGCGAAGGCCGCCGGCTCAGTACGACGGGCTGTGCTGGGCCGGGGCCGAGCGCGGGGTCGGCCGGTTGAGGCCGAACAGCGAGCCGGTGGCGACCGCCAGCTCGGCGGCGCAGTCCGCCGCCGGCTGTTCCGGGACGCCCATCCGGCGCAGCGCTCCGGAGAACGCGTCCTCCAGCAGGGCCAGCCGCCAGCTCAGCTCCGCGGGCCCGACCTGGCGGCCGTCGCCCGGCCGGCTCGACAGGACGGTCAGCACGTCCTGGGCGTTGCTCTGCAGATCGGCCAGGGACTGCCAGCCGTTCGGCAGCCGCGCCGAGCTCTGGCCCGACGGCTCCGAATCGGTTGCGCCCAGCGTCACGGGGAGTCGCGCGGGGATCGAGGAGTACCAGTCGACCAGCGCACCGCTCAGATCCGCCCGCAGGCCGTCGAGGAAGCTCAGCAGGACCGCGGCGCCCATGGGAGCGCCGACGGGCTCGACGCGCGGCGCGGAGTCCTCCGGCGCGGGCGTCCTGCCGCCCGCGCCGGGGCCCATGAACGACCGGATGACGACCGAGACCTCCTCCTGCTGCGCCGGAGCGGATCGCTGGGCGGGCAGCAGAAGCGCCCGTACGGGCGCGATGCCGCGGGCGGCCTGTTCGGCCGCCGCCTGGCACGCGTAGTCAGTGGGCACGGGTCCCCCCTTCTTCCGAAGCCGCCTTCTCGCGCGGCGCCGGTCTTGCGTTTCGGGGCCGTACCGTATCGTTCCGCAGCGGCTTCGGGGAGATGTCCGTCACACAGAGTTCACGCGGGGCCCCGCCCCGGAATTCCGCCCGGGGCCACGCCCGGTCTCCTGCCCGCAGCGGGTACGGCCCGCGCGATGCCGTCTCGCGCGGGCCGTACGGAGTGCCGGAGGCCGGGTCAGCCGACGGAGTTGAGCACCTGGCGGACGACCGGGCCCGCGTTCTTGCCGCCGTGGCCGGAGGCGGGGACGACCGCCGCGGCGGCCATGTCGCCCCGGTAGGCGGTGAACCAGGCGTTGGGCTTCTTCTGCCCGTCCACCTCGGCCGAGCCGGTCTTGGCGCCGAAGTCGCCGCTGGTGCCGGCCATCGCCTCGGCCGCCGAACCGCTGGTGGCCGTCAGCCGCATCAGCGAGCGCAGCTCCTGGGAGACGGCCGGGGAGAGGGTGCGCGGGGCCCTGGCCAGGCCGCGGCCGTCCACCTCGGGCGAGACGATGTACGGCTGGCGGAAGACACCGCTCTTCACCGTCGCCGACACCGAGGCCATGATCAGCGGGTTCGCCCTGACCCCGCCCTGCCCGATCAGCGAGGCGGCCATCTGCGCGTCGGACTGCACGGGAACCGAGCCGTCGAAGGTGGCGGTGCCGACCTGCCAGGTCAGCCCGATGCCGAAGACGTCGCGGGCCTGCTTGGTGAGGTCGTCGTCCGACAGCTCGCCGGCCTGGCTGATGAAGGCGGTGTTGCAGGAGGCGGCGAAGGACTGCGCGAAGGTGCCGCCGTTGATCTCGAACTTGTCGAGGTTCTGGAACCTCCAGCCGCCGTGGGTGAAGTACTTGGGGCAGGGGTGCTGCTTCGCGCTGGAGGCCAGGCCCTTCTCGATGAGCATCGACGCGGTGACGATCTTCATCGTGGAGCCGGGGGCGAGGGAGCCCTTGAAGGCGGTGTTGAAGCCCTTCGCCGGGGTGTTGGCGACCGCCAGGATCTCGCCGGTGCTGGCCTTCAGCGCGACGACCGACGCCTTGGGCTTGCCCGCGACGGCCTGGACGGCGGCCTTCTGCACCTTGGCGTCCAGCGTGGTCCTCAGCTCGCCCGGGGTGCCCTTGCTGAGCCGTTTGAGCGTCTTGACCTCCTTGCCGGCGGCGTCGGTGATCCGGGTCTCGTAGCCCGGCTTCCCGTCGGTCCTGTCGCCGAAGCGCTTGCGCAGGTCGGCCAGGGTCGCGGCCAGTTCGGGGTACTCCTCGGCCGTCAGCTCGGCGCCGTTGCGGTCCAGGGCCTTGATGGGCGGGGCCCCGGCCTCGGCGGTCTCCAGCTTCCGGCCGCCGGTGAGCTCGGGGTGGAGGACGGACGCCTCCCAGTCGACGACGGGCTCGCCGCTGTCGTCGTCCCGTACGACCGTCAGCTCCGACTCGTACGTCCAGGCGGCGGGCTTCTCCTCCTTGTCGTACTCCACCTCGGCCGTCACGGTGAACGGGACGTCGGCGCCCGCGGCGGTGCCCGGTTCCAGGCGCACGCCCGACACCCGGGCGTCCTTCCGGAAACCGGTCAGGGCCTTGGCGGCGGCGGCCTCGTCGTCGGTCAGCGCGGCGGCCTCGTCGGCCTTCCCCTCCTGCCAGGCCCTCAGGAACCTTGCGGCGGTCTCGCGGACCTCCTTCGGCGAGGGCGGGCCCGTCTCGGCCGCCGGTTCACCGGTCCGGCCTTCGGAGAAGGCCACGTCCTGCCTGCTCTGGCCGCCGGCCGCGCCGCTGTCGCCGATCAGGGTGTACGCCCCGAACCCGGCGGCTCCGACCACGGCGGTGAAGACCGCTCCGATCACCGCCACCTTCCGACCGTCACGCATGAGTCTCCCGAATCTCCGCCCCTGCCCCGGACCGACACCGCCGGGGGCCCGTGCGAAGAACCCTAGAGCACATGGGCGACACGGACCGGGGCCAGGCGTGCGGACCGGCGCCCGGTGGGGCTCCGCGAAACGACCGCGGGACTTTCCCGTCCACCACGAGAATGATTAGTGTGCTTTTCCGAAGATGAACAGCGGGAAAAGCGTTCCGATTGCCCTTCGACGCGCCCGGCATCGCCCTGTTCACCCTTTCGGAAGCACAACCCCCGCCCATCACCGTCGTTGTCACTGCGAAGCAGAAGGCCGATCCTCCTTCCGGCAATTAACGTCACGGGCCCGCGCCGCAGCCGGCGGCGCGGGCCCGTGACACGTATGGAGCAGAAAATATCAGCGCGGCGCGCGGCAGGGCTTACCGTGTACTCGGCTCGCCAGTTCCTAGCATTACGCACACAAGCCCGTGAAGCGGCTTCGTACATTGGAGGTACATGCCATGAAGATGAAGCGGACCGCCGCCGTCGCGCTTTCCGCCGCCGCCCTGGTGATCGGCGGAGCCGGCGTCTCCCAGGCCAACGACGGCCCGAAGTTCCAGAACAACGCGCAGATCCTCCCCTGCGTCAACCTGGAACTGCTGAACGTCCCGATCGCGTCGGCGGACATCAACAACCTCGACTGCTCCGTCACCTACGTGGAGTCGAAGAAGGTCTCCTCCTACGAGTCCTTCAGGGACTGAGGAGTCGACCGGACCACCGGCACACCACCGCCGAAAGGCCGCCCCGGCACACCGGGGCGGCCTTTCGCCTTTCCCTGACACGCTCGCGGCATATAGCCGAAAACAACACCCGCTTGGCGCAGTGGCGACACATAAGCCCAGGTAGTGCGCCCATCGAAGATGCCTCGGACCCGTTTTCCGCAGGACACGCAGAAACGTGGAAGCGCGCAATCGGGGATTCGGTGGGTTAATGTCGCCGACGTGGGGGCAACTCCCGCCTTTCCGGTGAGCCGGCCGAACTGCGGCCGCAATCCGGAAACCGGTTATCCGGCCGCTCGGCGGCGGCCGGGGACATCGGAACCTTCCTTCTCTCGTCAAGGAGACAAGACAGCATGATGCTGAAGAAGACGCTCGTCGTTTCTTTCGCCGCCGCCATGGCCCTCGCGGGTGGGGCCGCCAGCGCCCACGCCGGTGAGGCCAAGTTCGAGAACAACGCGCAGATCCTGCCCTGCCCGAACCTGGAGGTCGTCAACCTCCCGATCCTGTCGAGCGACATCAACAACCTCGACTGCTCTCGGAACTCCAAGGAGGAGGTCCAGATCAAGAAGGTCGTGAAGGTCGAGAAGGAGTCCGACATCCACGTCGCTCCGAAGCAGGAGCAGGCCCAGGGTCAGGGCCAGGGCCAGAAGGCCGAGCAGGGCCAGGGCCAGAAGCAGGAGGGCGAGAACGAGAACGAGAACATGAACGCCGTCAAGAAGCACTGAAGCGCCTGACGCCTCGCGTCGGACCGCCTCGGAACGCCGCCCGCCGGGCTCACCGGCGGGCGGCGCCGCTTTCCCGCCGTAGCCGCGCTCGCCGCCGGCTCGCCGAGGCAGCGGGCCCCGCCGGCCCCGCGGGCTCCCCGGCTCCGGGCCGGAGTCAGATCCAGGTGTCCAGCCACATACGGGACTGCCAGGCGTCCTTGGGGATCTGCACCCCGGTGTAGAGCGGGTGGAAGTAGACGAAGTTCCACACGATCAGCAGCACGAGCACACCCGCGCCCACCGCGCCCACCGCCCGCCGCCGCTCCGTGCTGCCGGGCGGACCGAGGATCGCCCCGGTCATCATCGCCAGCGCCAGGCACAGAAACGGCACGAAGACGACCGCGTAGAAGTAGAAGATCGTGCGCTCCTGGTACAGGAACCACGGCAGCCAGCCCGCCGCCACCCCGCACAGGATCGCGCCCGCGCGCCAGTCGCGCCGCAGCGCCCAGCGGTACAGGCAGTACAGCAGCGCGAAGCAGGCCGCCCACCACAGCAGCGGGGTGCCCAGGGCGAGCACCTCGCGGGCGCAGCCGCCCTCCGCCGTGCAGCCGTTCTCGCCCCTGTCGGAGGACTCGTAGAAGTACGACACCGGGCGGGCGGTCACCAGCCAGCTCCAGGGGTGGGACTGGTAGGTGTGCTCGGAGGTCAGCCCCACGTGGAAGCTGTAGACCTCGCTCTCGTAGTGCCACAGGCTGCGCAGCGGGGCCGGAACCCAGGTCATGTCGAACTGGGGCAGGGGCAGCTTCAGGCCGGTGAAGGGGATGGGCAGCGACTCCGGCGACAGCCCCCGGCGCCCCTCCGCCCAGGTGCGGAAGTAGCCGTCCCGGCCCGCGAACCAGCCCGCCCACGAGGCCACGTAGACGGCGACCGCGACCGGCACCAGGGAGAGGAAGGCGGGGGCGGCGTCCCGGCGCAGCATCGACCGGTGGGGGTGCCGGGCCCCGGCGGTGCGCCGGGAGGCGGCGTCCCACAGGACCGTCAGGATCCCGAAGGCGATCAGGACGTACAGGCCGCTCCACTTGGTGGCGCAGGCCAGCCCCAGGCAGAGGCCGGCCGCGAGCCGCCAGGGGCGTGCGCCCAGGCCCAGCCGGTCGCCGGCGTCCGCGTCGGGCCGCCCGTCCGGCGGCAGGGCCGCGGCGAGCCGGGCGCGGGCCCGGTCGCGGTCGATCAGCAGGCAGCCGAAGGCCGCCAGCACGAAGAACATCAGCACCAGATCGAGCAGCGCGGTGCGGCTCATCACCAGGTGCAGGCCGTCCACGGCCAGCAGGAGCCCCGCCAGGCAGCCCAGGGCGGTGGAGCGCAGCAGCCGGCGCCCGATGCGGCAGACCATCAGCACCGACAGCGTGCCGAGCACCGCCGTCATGAAGCGCCAGCCGAACGGCGTCAGACCGAACGCCGCCTCGCCCATGGCGATGATCCACTTGCCCACGGGCGGGTGCACCACGTACGAGGCGGCCTCGCTCAGCGGGGCCGCCGCGGGGTTGCCGAGGATGGTGTCGTTGGCGCCGTCGGGCCAGGTGCCCTCGTAGCCGAGCCGGTACAGCGCCCAGGCGTCCTTGGCGTAGTAGGTCTCGTCGAATATCACCGCGTGCGGCGAGCCGAGGTTCCAGAAGCGCAGGAGGCCGGCGAGGAGCGCCACGAGGACCGGGCCGCCCCACGCCGTCCGGCGGCCCAGCAGCCGCGCGTCGTCCCCGTCCAGTCCGAACAGTCCCCACACCCGGCCGCGGCCGGGCTCCGGGTACGGCGGCACCAGCCGCTCCCGTGCGCCCGCCCGGGGCGGCGGGGCGTATCCGTAGCGCCGCAGCCGCCCGCGCCACGTCGGGGTCGGCTCCCCGACGGGCTCCCCGGGCCGGGCCTGAGTCGCGGTGTCACTGGTCACGCGGGCCATCGTAGGGAACGGCCCCGTCGCGCGGTGCCGCGCACCGGCGGGCGGGAGGTGCCGCACCGGCCCCGGCCCCCGTCGGAGCTGCGAGGATGGCGGGGTGAGCGGAACACTCGTACTGGCAGGCACACCCATCGGCGACACCGCCGACGCACCGCCCCGGCTCGCGGCCGAGCTGGAGGGGGCCGACATCGTCGCCGCCGAGGACACCCGGCGGCTGCGGCGGCTCACCCAGGCGCTGGGGGTGCGGATCTCCGGCCGGGTGGTGTCGTACTTCGAGGGCAACGAGGCCGCCCGGACCCCGGAGCTGGCCGACGCGCTGTCGGAGGGTTCCCGGGTGCTGCTGGTCACGGACGCGGGGATGCCGTCGGTGTCCGACCCCGGCTACCGGCTGGTGGCCGCCGCCGTCGAACGCGGGATCAGGGTCACGGCCGTGCCCGGGCCGTCCGCCGTGCTGACCGCGCTGGCGCTGTCGGGACTGCCGGTGGACCGGTTCTGCTTCGAGGGCTTCCTGCCGCGCAAGACGGGAGAACGGCTGGCGCGGCTGCGCGAGGCCGCCGGGGAGCGCCGCACGCTGGTCTACTTCGAGGCCCCGCACCGGCTGGCCGCCGCACTGGCCGCCATGGCCCAGGCCTTCGGCGCCGACCGCCGGGCCGCGGTGTGCCGGGAGCTGACCAAGACCTACGAGGAGGTGCGGCGCGGCACACTGGGCGAGCTGGCCGCCTGGGCGGAGGAGGGCGTGCGGGGCGAGATCACCGTCGTGGTCGAGGGCGCGCCCGCCGAGGCGCCCGGCGCGGTGGACGCGGCCGAGCTGGTGCGCCGGGTGGCGGTGCGCGAGGCCGCCGGGGAGCGCCGCAAGGAGGCCATCGCGGAGGTGGCGCGCGAGGCGGGGCTGCCCAAGCGGGAGGTCTTCGACGCGGTGGTCGCGGCGAAGAACGCGGGAACGGTCTGAGCGGTCCGGACGGCGGGCGGGAGCCCGGCCCGGAAAGGGGCGAGACGGGGACGGACGGGCAGAATCGTGCATTTCCGGCCGGGAAGGAGTCCACTGGTAGGAAGGAGAACCGGAAGGAGGATCCCATGGACCCCAGGGAGACGACCACCCACGAGGAGTACTCCTTCGCCTGCCTGCGCTGCGGCCACGGCTGGGAGCGGTCGTACGGGATACGGCACCACACCGACCGCGACGGACGCCCCTTCGTCACCTACCACGATCCGGCGGACGGCGGGCGGGTGCCGTCGCCGCTGACGCACCCGGCCTGCCCGAACTGCGACTCGCACGTGGTGCGGATCATGCGGGCGGGGCGGGTGTACGAGGCGGAGCGGGCCCTGCCGTGGAGGTGACGCCGGGCGGGCGTGGGACGGCCCGGCCGGGCGTCCTAGGATCGCGCCCATGGAGAAGTCCGCGCAGCCCGCGCCGCCGCCCGTACCGCTGAACGTGCCGGTCGCCGACTCGCACACCCATATCGACATGCAGGACGCCACGGTCGCCCGGACCGTCGCCGCGGCCGCCGCGGTGGGCGTGACGACCCTGGTGCAGGTCGGCTGCGACCTGGAGCGGTCCCGCTGGTCGGCGCGGGTGGCCGCCGAGCACGACGCGGTGTGGGCCGCCGTCGCCCTGCACCCCAACGAGGCGCCGCGGCTGGAGCGGGACGGGGGGCGGAAGGCGCTGGACGCCGCCCTGGAGGAGATCGCCGAGCTGGCCGCGCGGCCGGAGGTGCTGGCCGTCGGCGAGAGCGGCCTGGACCACTTCCGGACCGGCGAGGAGGGGCGGAAGGCCCAGCGGTACTCCTTCCGCCGCCACATCGAGACCGCCAAGCGGCTGGGCAAGGCCCTGGTGATCCACGACCGGGACGCCCACGAGGACGTGCTGCGGGTCCTTCGGGAGGAGGGCGCGCCCGAGCGGACGGTCTTCCACTGCTTCTCCGGCGACGCCGCGATGGCCCGGGTGTGCGCCGCGAACGGCTGGTTCATGTCCTTCGCCGGCAACGTCACCTTCAAGAACGCGCGGCCCCTGCGCGAGGCGCTGGCCGCCGCCCCGCCGGAGCTGCTGCTGGTGGAGACCGACGCGCCGTTCCTGACCCCGGCCCCGTACCGCGGGCGCCCCAACGCGCCGTACATGATCCCGTACACGCTGCGTGCGATGGCCGAGGTCAAGGGGCTGGACGAGGACGCGCTCGCGGAGCACGTCGCGGCCAACACGGCCCGCGCGTTCGGCTACTGACGGGCGCGCGGCGGCGGGCGCGCGCGGCACGGCGGCCCGCTTTTCGCAACGACGGGTAGTCGTACGACTTGGGAGAGTGACGAATGCTCCGCTAGGGTCCCGGCCCGCCACCAGGACCGCTTGGGAGTACGTCGTGAGCCATCCGCAGGGGATCCAGCAGTACGAGTACGCGTACCCCTCCGCACCGCCGCCGCACCGGCCGCATCAGCCGTGGGACTCGTGGGAGTACGGCGGCCAGGGGTACGGCGGCGGGCCGGAGTACGAGCGGGACCCGTACGACACCTACCGGCCCTCGTACGAGTTCCACGGCGCGCCGTACGGCGTGTACGGGGACCTCGGCGCGTACGGACCGCCCGAGGCGCCCCCGCGCCCGGAGCCCCCTGGGCATCCCGGACACCCCGGACACCCCGAACACTCCGGAGCCTTCGGTCCCGCCCTGTGGCTGCCCCGGCAGCCCACCGGCGGCCCCGCGGACACCTATCCGGACATCTCCCCGGGCGTCCCCCCGCAGGCGCACGGCCCCGCGAACGGCCCCGCGAACGGCCCCGCGCACGGCCCGGCCGGCGGCCGGGCCGCCGCCCGCCGGGCCGCACGGGAGCGGAAGGCCGCCCAGCGACCCGAGGTCCTGCGCCGCCTGCTGCCGCAGGCACTCGTCGTCGCCTTCCTGGCGGGCGGCACCTGCGCCTTCGTCGTGGACGACAAGGCCGTCAGCCTGTCGGTGGAGGGCGAGGACGGACCGCGCACCCTCCACACCTTCGCCGACGACGTCTCCGAGCTCCTGGCCGACGAGGGGGTGTCCGTCGGCGCGCACGACGCCGTCTCCCCCGCCCCCGGCGAGTCCCTCTCCCACGGCGACAGCGTCACCGTCCGCTACGGCCGCCCGCTGACCCTCACCCTCGACGGCCGCCCCCGGCGGGTGTGGACCACCGCCGCCACCGTGGAGGCGGCGCTGCGCGGGATCGGGGTGCGCCCGGAGGGGGCCCGCACGTCGGTGCCCCGCGACCGGCGCATCGGGCGCGACGGCCTGGCGCTGACCGTGTGGACCGAGCGGAGCGTGACCGTCCTGGCCGACGGCCGCGAGCACACCGTCCGCACCAACGCCGCGACCGTGCGCGGGGCGCTGGCCGACGCGGGCGTCGAACTGCGCGGCGCGGACCGCGCCTCGGTGGACCCGGACTCCGTGCCCCGCGACGGCCAGACCGTCACCGTGCTGCGCATCACCGAGACCGAGCGGGTGCGCGACGAGCCCGTCCCGTACACCACCGAGCGGCGCGAGGACCCGGCGCTGCCGCGCGGCACCGAGGTGGTGGAGCAGGCGGGCGCGCCGGGGCTGCGCCGGCTCACCTACGAGGTGCGCACGGTCAACGGGGTGCGGCAGCGGCCCCGCCTCACCGAGGCGGTGGTGGTGCGCGCGCCCAGGCCGCAGATCGTGCGCGTGGGCACCGCCGAGCCGCCCTCCTCAGTGCGGGGCGCCGACGGTCTGGACTGGGAGGCCCTGGCCCGCTGCGAGTCCGGCGGCCGCCCGGACGCGGTGGGCCCCGGCGGCCACGGCGGGCTCTACCAGTTCGACACCCGCACCTGGCGCTCCCTGGGCGGGAAGGGCCGTCCGCAGGACGCTCCGCCGGCCGAGCAGACCTACCGGGCGAAGAAGCTGTACGTGCAGAAGGGCGCGAGTCCCTGGCCGGTGTGCGGCCGTAAACTGCACCGGTGAGCTCAGCCCCCTCCCCCTCCCCCGACGCCGATACCGGTGCCGACACCGCCGCCGACACCGGCGTCGGCGCCGCTCCCGGCGCCGACGCCCTCCTCGGCCCCGCCGACGTCCGCGAGCTGGCCGCCGCGCTGGGGGTGCGCCCCACCAAGCAGCGCGGCCAGAACTTCGTCATCGACGCCAACACCGTCCGCCGGCTCGTGCGGACCGCGCGGGTGACGCCCGAGGACGTGGTGGTCGAGGTCGGCCCGGGGCTGGGGTCGCTGACGCTGGGACTGCTCCAGGAGGCCGCCCGGGTGACGGCGGTGGAGATCGACGACGTGCTGGCGGCGGCGCTGCCCGCGACCGTCTCCGCCCGGCTGCCCGGCCGGGCCGACCGCTTCGCGCTCGTCCACCACGACGCGATGCGTGTCACCGAACTGCCCGGCCCCGAGCCCACCGCGCTGGTCGCCAACCTCCCCTACAACGTCGCCGTACCCGTCCTGCTGCACATGCTGGCGACGTTCCCGTCGATCGAGCACGGCCTGGTGATGGTCCAGGCCGAAGTCGCCGACCGGCTCGCGGCCGAACCGGGCTCCAAGGTCTACGGGGTGCCGTCGGTGAAGGCCGCCTGGTACGCCCAGGTGCGGCGGGCCGGGGCCATCGGGCGCAACGTCTTCTGGCCCGCGCCCAACGTGGACTCCGGGCTGGTGTCGCTGACCCGGCGCGAGCCACCGCGCACCAGTGCCGGCCGGCGGGAGGTCTTCGCCGTGGTGGACGCCGCCTTCGCCCAGCGGCGCAAGACGCTGCGCGCGGCGCTGGCGGGCTGGGCGGGCTCGGCCGCGGCGGCCGAGGCGGCGCTGACGGCCGCGGGGATCGACCCCCGCGCCCGGGGGGAGTCACTGACGATCGAGGACTTCGCGGCCATCGCGGAGCGGAAGGGCACCACCAGCGCATGAGCACCGCACAGACGGCCGGCACGGGCACCCCCCGTACCGCCGCGCCGGTCACCGTACGCGTACCCGCCAAGGTCAACGTGCAGCTCGCGGTCGGCGGGCTGCGGCCGGACGGCTTCCACGACCTGGCCAACGTCTTCCTGGCCGTCGGCCTGTACGACGAGGTCACCGCCACCGCCACGGCCCCCGGCGAGGGCCCGCGCGTGACCTGTTCCGGGCCGGACACCGACCAGGTGCCGCTGGACCGCACCAATCTGGCCGTCCGCGCAGCCGACGCGCTCGCCGCGCGGTACGGCATCGTGCCGGACGTCCATCTGCACATCAACAAGGAGATCCCCGTGGCCGGCGGCATGGCCGGCGGCAGCGCGGACGCGGCGGGCGCGCTGCTGGCCTGCGACGCACTGTGGGGCACGGGCGCCTCGCGCGATGAACTGCTGGAGATCTGCGCGGAGTTGGGCTCGGACGTGCCCTTCTCCCTGGTCGGCGGCGCGGCGCTGGGCCGGGGCCGGGGCGAGCTGCTGACGCCGCTGGAGGTGGGCGGCGTCTTCCACTGGGTGTTCGCCGTCGCCCAAGGCGGGCTGTCCACCCCGGCCGTCTACCGCGAGTGCGACCGGCTGCGCGAGGCGCGCGGCGGCGGCGCGGGCGCCGACGCCGTACCCGCGCCCGAGGCGTCCCCCGAGCTGCTGGCCGCGCTGCGCACCGGGGACGCGGCCGCGCTGGCCGGGCAGCTGTCCAACGACCTCCAGCCCGCGGCCGTCTCCCTGCTGCCGTCCCTGGACGACACCCTGGCGGTGGGCACGGAGGCGGGCGCGTCGGCCGCCCTGGTCTCCGGCTCCGGCCCGACCTGCGCCTTCCTGGCCGAGGACGCGGCGGCGGCCTCGGACATCGCCTTCGCCCTGCGCACCTCGGGCGTCTGCCGCACCGCCCACACCGCCACGAGCCCGGCGCCGGGCGCCACGGTGGTCCGTCCGGCGGGCTGAGGACCGTCGGCGGAGGCCGACGTCGCTACGCGGGTGGTACGACCGGTCCGTGTGCGGGTCTGCCGGATCGTGAGGACGATGGTGCGGCCGCTGCGGCCGGGGGCGCGGGACGGAAGATTCCGTTCCGTCGGCGTGGCCGGAGCACTACGGGTCCGCGCGGCCCCCTCAGCCGGGCTCCTCCCCGCCGAGCGCCCGGCGCAGCCCGAGGTTGGAGACCAGCAGCCCGCCGTCGACGGGGAGGGTCAGGCCGGTGATCCAGGACGCGTCGGCCGAGGCGAGGAAGGCGACGGCCGCGGCGATGTCCTCGGGGCGGCCCACCCGGCCCAGCGGGTACTCCCGGGCCGCGCGCTCCAGCACCTCGTCGCGGCCCTCCCACGCCCGGGTGGCGACCGTTCCCGGCGCGACCAGGTTGACCCGTACGCCGCGCGGGGCGGCGTGCCCGGCCAGGGTGCGGGTCAGCGAGGCCAGCCCCGCCTTGGCGGCGCTGTAGGCGTGCCCGCCGAAGTCGCGCTCGCCGTTGACGGAGCCGACGCTGACGACGGCCCCGCGCCGGCCGGGGGCGGCGGCCAGGTGGGGCAGGGCGGCGCGGACGCAGCGGAACGCGCCGGTGAGGGTGAGGTCCAGGCCGCGCCGCCACTCCTCCTCCGCCAGGTCCTCGAAGAGCGGGGGCTCGGACTGGATGCCGTAGGCGTTGTTGACCAGGACGTCCAGGCCGCCGAACCGCTCCACCGCGTGAGCGACGGCCGCCCGTACCGAGGCGTCGTCGCCCACGTCGCAGACGGTGTGCCCGGCCTGTCCGCCCGCCCCGGCCACCTCCCGGGCCGTGCGCTCGGCGCTCTCGCCGTCGATGTCGGTGGCCAGCACCCGGGCGCCCTCGGCGGCCAGCCGCCGGCAGACCGCCGCGCCGATGCCCCGCCCGGCGCCGGTGACCAGTACCGCGTAGCCCCTCAGGCGTTCCTCGAACCGCTGCATCGGGCCAGCGTAGGCGCCGGGCCGGTCAACCGTCCCCGTGCGCCGCCGACTTCCGCAGCGCGCGCACCAGGGCCTGGGCGCGCGGGTCGGAGGTGACCGACTTCTGGAGGGAGTTGGTGACGTAGGCGAAGGCCAGCCCCGTCTCCGGATCGGCGAAGGCCAGCGAGCCGCCGCGGCCGGAGTGGCCGAAGGAGCCGGGGCCCAGCATCGGCGAGGACGGCCCGTGGAGCATGTAGCCCAGACCGAAGCGGGTGGCGACCAGCAGGACGCGGTCGGGTCCGGCCGACTCCTCGGTACGCGCCTGGGTGAGGGTGGCGGGGGCGTACAGGCGGCGGGTGCCGTCGCCGAGGTCGCCGATGAGCGCCGCGTAGAAGCGGGCCAGGGAGCGGGCGGTGGCCACGCCGGCGGAGGCGGCGAGCTCGGCGGCCCGGTAGGCGGGGGCGTTCTCGTCGGGCTGCGGGTCGATGGCGCCGAAGGCGCGGCGGGTGAGGGAGTGCGGGTCGCGCCAGGCGTCGGCGACCTCGCGCTTGGGGCGCACCCGCAGCCCGGCGGAGGCGGGCGCGGGCGGGGCCTCCACCTCGGCGATCCGGCCCACCCGGTGCGCCTGGTCGGCGGGCAGTCCGATCCACAGGTCGAGGCCGAGCGGTGCGGCTATCTCCTCGGCGAACCAGCGGCCCAGGCTCCGCCCGGTGACCCGCCGCACCAGCTCGCCCAGCAGCCAGCTGTAGGTCTGCGCGTGGTAGCCGTGGGCGGTGCCCGGCTCCCAGACGGGCTCCTGGGCGGCGACGGCGGACGGCCCGGAGACGCCGTCGAGCGCCTGCTCCGGGGTGAGGGGGGTGTCCAGGGCGGGCAGCCCGGCGCGGTGGGTGAGCAGGTGGCGCACCGGTACGCGCTCCTTGCCCGCCGCCTTGAACTCCGGCCAGTAGGTGCCCACCGGCGCGTCCAGGTCCAGGCGTCCGCGCTGGTGCAGCAGGTGGAGGACGGCGGCGGCCGGGCCCTTGGTGACCGAGCGGACGACCTGGGCGGTGCCCTCGGTCCAGGGCTCCCGCCCGCGGGGGTCGGCCAGGCCGCCCCACAGGTCGGCGACCTTGTGCCCGTCCCGGTAGACGGCCACGGCCGCGCCCCGGTCGCCGCGCTCGGTCAGGTTGGCGCGGAAGGCGTCGCGGACCGGCTCGTAGCCGTCCGCCACCGTGCCCTGGACGTCCACCACTGTCTTCGTGCTCCCGCCGGTCGAAAGGTGATGCGTGTGCCGATGTGTGCACCGATGTGTGCCGTCGTACATGGTGCTACGTGTGCGACGGCGACACCGACCGGGGGTCGAATCCGAAGGGCAGCTCCAGGCGGTGGGCGCGCATCAGCGCCTCGTCGCACAGCAGGTCCCGGGTGGGGCCGTCGGCGGCGATGACGCCCTCGCTGAGGACCACCGAGCGGGGGCACAGCTCCAGGGCGTAGGGCAGGTCGTGGGTGACCATGAGCACGGTGACGTCCAGCGACCGCAGGATGTCGGCCAGTTCGCGCCGGGAGGCGGGGTCGAGGTTGGAGGAGGGCTCGTCCAGGACGAGGATCTCCGGCCGCATGGCCAGCACGGTGGCCACCGCCACCCGGCGCCGCTGGCCGAAGGAGAGGTGGTGCGGGGGGCGGTCGGCGTACTCCTCCATCCCGACCAGGGCCAGCGCGTCGTGCACCCGGGCCGCCAGTTCGGCGCCGCGCAGCCCGGCGTTGGCGGGGCCGAAGGCGACGTCCTCGCGGACGGTGGGCATGAACAGCTGGTCGTCGGGGTCCTGGAAGACGATGCCCACGCGGCGGCGGACCTCGGCCAGGGCGGCCCGGTCCGAGGGGTCCACCCGCAGTCCGGCCACGGTGACGCTTCCCGCGCCGCCGGTGAGGATGCCGTTGAGGTGGAGCACGAGGGTGGTCTTGCCGGCGCCGTTGGGCCCGAGCAGCGCGACGCGCTCGCCGCGCGCCACCGTGAGGTCGACGCCGAAGAGGGCCTGGTGGCCGTCGGGGTAGGCGTAGGCGAGGCCGGAGACCTCCAGGGAGGGGGGCGGGGCGGGGTCGTTTCCCGGTTCGTCTCGCGGTTCGCCTCGCGAGTCGGTTCGCGGCTCGTTCAGAGGCTCGTTCAGTGGTTCGTCTCGCGGATCGGTTGCCGTCACAGCGTCCACCATCCCATCAGGCAGACCGCGAGCGCGGCGAGCGGGAGGGCGGCGGCAGAGGACCACTGGGTGCGGGTGGCGGCCGTCTCGTCGGCGGTGGGCATGGTGCCGGTGTAGCCGCGGCTGACCATGGCCAGGTGGACGCGCTCGCCGCGCTCGTAGGCGCGGATGAACAGCGCCCCGGCGGTCTTGGCGAGCACGCTCCACTGCCGCACGCCGCGGGCGGTGAAGCCGCGCGAGACGCGGGCCAGGCGCATCCGGCGCATCTCGTCGGCGATCACGTCGCCGTAGCGGATCATGAAGGAGGCGATCTGCACCAGCAGCGGCGGCATGCGCAGCCGCTGGAGGCCGAGCAGGATCTCGCGCAGCTCGGTGGTGGAGGCCAGCAGGACGGAGGCGGCGACGCCGAGGGTGCCCTTGGCCAGGACGTTCCAGGCGCCCCACAGGCCGGACTCGCTCAGCGACATGCCCAGCGCCTCCACGTGCGGGCCCTGTGCGACGAAGGGCATCAGTACCGCGAAGGCGACGAAGGGCACCTCGATCAGCATGCGCGTCAGCAGGTGGCGGGCGGGGACGCGGGAGAGCGCGGCGACGGCGGCCAGCAGCAGCGCGTAGGCGCCGAAGGCCCACATCGCCTCGCGCGGGGTGGCGACGACGGTGAGGACGAAGGCGAGGACGGCCGCGATCTTGGTGTGGGCGGGGAGGCGGTGCACGGGCGAGTGCCCGTGGCGGTAGAGCCGGTGGGCGTGTCCGGCGCCCATCTCAGGCGTTCCCTGCGGGGGTGCGGCCGGTGTCGCTCTCCGCCCGGCCGGCGCCGCCGTCCGCGGCCGGTGCGGCGGCTGCTCCGGCGGTGGCCCTGGCGTTCCTGCGGCGGCTCGCGACGACGAGGACTCCGGTGCCGGCGGCCAGCGTCGTGCCGGCGCCGATGACGCCGGCGAGTCCGCCGGAGAGGCGCTCGTCGGCGATGGAGGCGATGCCGTAGTCGGCGAGCGGGGAGCCGGCCAGGCCGTGCTCCTCCTCCTCGGTGGAGATGCCGTACTCGCCGGCGACCCTCTCCAGGCCGTCGGGGGCACCGGAGGCGTAGAAGCTGACGACGCCGGCGCACAGGAGGGTGGCGGCCAGTCCGCCCGCCCAGACCTTCCGGGCGGAGGCGGGGCGGGTGGCGGGCGCGGGGGCCTCGGCGGGCCCGTCGGTGCCGGATGTGGTGCCGGATGTGGTGGTGGAGGTGGTGGTGGAGGTGGTGGTGGAGGTGGTGGCGGCCTGCGGGACGGGGCCCGCACCGGGGGTGGCGACCGGGCCGCTGCGCAGGACGAGGGGGCGGGCGAGTCCGCGGGCGGCGTACACCAGGTCCGGGCGGACGGCCAGGACGGCGCCGACGGTGGCGGTGGTGATCAGCGCCTCGCCGACGCCGATCAGGGTGTGGACGCCGAGCATCGCGGTGAGGACCTTGCCCAGGGGGACCTCGGCGGTGCCGCCGAGCGCGTACAGGCCGGTGAAGACGGCGGCGGCGGCCGGTACGGAGAGCAGCGCGGAGACGAAGGCGGCGGCGGTGACCGAGCCGCGGCGGCGCGGCAGGACCCGTACCAGGGCGCGGAAGACGGCGTAGGAGGCGACGACGGTGACGACGCCGATCAGGGTGATGTTGGTGCCCAGCGCGGTGAGGCCGCCGTCGGCGAAGAGCAGGGCCTGCATCAGCAGGACGACGGAGAGGGCGAGCACCCCGGTGTAGGGGCCGACGAGTATCGCCGCCAGCGCCCCGCCCATCAGATGGCCGCTGGTGCCCGCGCCCACGGGGAAGTTGAGCATCTGCACGGCGAAGACGAAGGCCGCCACGAGACCGGCCAGCGGCGCGGTGCGCTCCGCTCCGTGGTGGGCGGCGGCACCCGCCAGCTCGCGGCGGGCGCCGCGCAGGCTGACCGCGACGGCGGCCGCGGCGACGGCGCCGGTGGCCACCGAGACCGGGGCGTTGAGAAATCCGTCGGGCACGTGCATGGCAGGACTCCGCTTCTCGGGCTTCCACCGCCGGCCGCGGCCCCGCCGCACCGCGGCCGGCGGGTGCGGAGAGCCGGGGCGGCTCTACACCTCGATGGTAAGGAGTAGTTGCAACCTCTTCGCAAGAGCGCCCTTGTCGCCACTGAACGGGCCCGAGGGGTGCGACGGACGGGTGTCACGCAGGGCGACAGGCGGGAGGACCCAGCGTTTCCACCCCGTCCGGTTGCCGGTGGATCGGGATACTTGCCCGGTCCGGGGGAAGACGACATCAATGTCGGATCTTCACCAAACTGTTGCGGAACTCACATCGATTACCTGCGGTATGCCGTCATGAAAACGCTCTGACGGGGTCGTAGGAGAAAAGGCCCCCGGAAAAGGAGCAACCCCATGCGCGCAGTCGTCGACCACAGCGTCCAGGCACGTCTGATCACCGTCCCCTCGGTCACCCGCGAGGTGACCGTCGGGCTGCGCTACGACCGCCACGATCCCTTCGCCGTCAGTCTGGTCTTCCCACCCGACGTCTCCCTGGACGGGCAGGAGGTCGCCTGGGTGTTCTCCCGCGAACTGCTGGAGGATGGGCTGCGGGCCGCGGTGGGCCTCGGTGACGTGCACATCCGGCCTTCCGGCCCCGAGCGGCCCGAGCGGACGGTCATCGAACTGCGCGCTCCCGAGGGGGTCGCGGTGATCGAGTTCGACACCACCGGTCTGCTGCGCTTCCTGCACGGCACGTACGGCGTGGTGCCGGGCGGCTCCGAACACCTGGAGCTGGACCTGGACCGCGGGCTGACCTCCCTGCTGGGCTGAGGCGGCGGCCGCGCGTCCGGCGCTTCGGCAAGCAGGCGCCGGGAGACGGCCGGAACCAACACCGACAGGACCCCTCAGTAACAGCACGAACAGCACGCCCCACGCAGGAACAGCACTAACAGCACGAACAGCACGGCCCCGCGCAGGACCGCACAGAGCCGGGCAGCAGCCGCGCAGGCGCCGGAGGCCCCGAAAGCCCCGGAAGCCCCCTCCGGAGAAGACCGGAAGACACCCCCGCGGACGCGGCAGGCCCCGGGCCGCCCGCCCGCTCACACGCCCGCCGGTCCCCGCCGGTGAGACCCGGATCGCCGACCGCCGCGCCGCTCCCAGGAGTTGCCGCCCGCCGCCCGGCTGCCGACCATGGGAGGGATGACCGCGACCTCCGGATCCCCAGGCACCTCCGTTCCCCCCTCCCCGGACCCCTCCGGGGCGTACCTCAGGTTTCCGCACCTCCACGGCGAACTGCTCTGCTTCACCGCCGAGGACGACCTGTGGATCGCCCCGCTCGCGCCCGGGGCCGCCCGGCCGCCGCGCGCCTGGCGCCTGACGGTGGACCGCACCCGCCTCGGGCACCCGCGCTTCTCCCCCGACGGCCGCCACATCGCGTACACGAACTGGCGCAGCCTGGACCCCGAGGTGCACCTGACGCCGGTGGACGGCGGGCCGTCGCGGCAGCTGACGTACTGGGGCGCGGTGGACACCCAGGTCCGCGGCTGGACGCCCGAGGGGGACATCCTGGCCGTGGCCTCGCACGGCCAGCCGTTCTCGCACTTCGCCTGGGCCTACCGGCTGCCGACCGGCGGCGGTCCGGGCGAGAAGCTGCCCTGGGGCCCGGTGTCGGACCTCGCCGTCGCCGACCTGGCGGGAAAGCGGCGCACCCTGCTGCTGACCGGCACCCCGCCGCACGAACCGGCCTCCTGGAAGCGCTACCGCGGCGGCGCGATGGGGCGGCTGTGGCTGGAGGGCGAGCGCCTGGTGCCCGAGCTGTACGGGCATCTGGACTGCCCCATGATCGTCGGCGGCCGGATCGCGTTCCTCTCCGACCACGAGGGGGTGGGCAACCTCTACTCCTGCCTGCCCGACGGCACCGGTCTGCGCCGCCACACCGACCACGCCGACTTCTACGCACGCCACGCCTCCACCGACGGCGAGCGCGTGGTGTACCAGTGCGCGGGCGAGCTGTGGCTGGTGGACGACTTCTCGCCGCACGCGAAGCCGCGCCGGCTGCCGGTGCGGCTGGCGGGGCCGCGCGCAGGGCGCCGCGTCTACCAGGTGTCGGCCGCGGGCCATGTGAACTCCCTGGCCGTGGACACCACCGGGCGCGCCAGCGCGGTGGGGGTGCGCGGCAGCCTGTACTGGCTCACCCACCGCGACGGCCCGGCGCGGGTGATCGCCGACACCCCGGGTGTGCGGGTGCGGCTGCCGGAGATGCTCGGTTCCACCGGCCGGATCGCCTACGTCACCGACGCCGAGGGCGAGGACGCGGTGGAGATCGCCGACCTGCCGCGGGCCACCGGCGCCCGCGAGCCGGTGCGGCTGGCCGCGGGGCGGCTGGGGCGGGTGCACGAGCTGATCGCCTCCCCGGACGGCGCCACCCTGGCCGTCGCCTCGCACGACGGGCGGCTGCTGCTGGTGGACGCCGGGGACGGAAGCGGGGGCGGGGACGGGGACGGGGAGGCCACCGGAACCTCCGGGACCTCCGAAGCCGCCGGTGTCGCCGAACTGGTCCGCTCCGTCAACGGCTCCGTCCGCCACCTCGCCTTCTCCCCCGACTCCCAGTGGCTGGCCTGGGCCCATCCCGGCACCGACGGCGCGCTCACCCGCATCCGGATCGCCCGGCTGTCCGACCGCACCGTCCTGGACGTCACCGAGGGCCGCTTCGAGGACGAACAGCCCGTCTTCACCCGTGACGGCCGCTACCTCGCCTTCCTGTCCTGGCGCGGCTTCGACCCGGTATACGACGTACACACCGGCGACCTGTCCTTCCCGCTGGGCTGCCGCCCGTATCTGGTGCCGCTGTCGTCGGCCACTCCCTCGCCGTTCGCCCTCTCCCCCGAAGGCCGCCCGGCGGCCGGCGGTCTGGACCCGGACGCCCTCGGCGAGGCGGCCGGGGAGGAGGGGACGGTGCTGGTGGAGGCCGAGGGGCTGGCCAGCCGCGTCACGCCCTTCCCCGTGGCGGCCTCGAAGTACTCCTCGCTCCATCCGGTCGGCGGCGGCGGGCTGGTCTGGCTGCGCTGGCCGATCTCCGGGGCGCTGGGCGAGACCTTCGCCAACCCGGCCGACACCTCCGGCCGCCCCACCCTGGAGCACTTCGACCTGGTCAAGGCCAAGCGCACCGAGCTGACCGGCGACATCGACTGGTTCGCGGTCAGCGGCGACGGTACCCGCCTGGTGATCAACGACGAGGGCGACCTGCGGGCCGTCCCGGCCACCGAGTCCTCCGACGGCGACTCCACGACCCACCTCGACCTGCGCCGCATCCTGCACGACGCCGATCCGCGCGCCGAGTGGCGGCAGGCGTTCGACGAGGCGGGCCGGATCATGCGCTCGTACTTCTGGGACCCGGGCATGTCCGGCGTGGACTGGGACGCGATCCTGGACCAGTACCGCCCGCTGGTCGAACGGGTCGCCTCGCCGGACGAGTTCGCCGACCTGCTGCGCGAGACGGTGGGCGAGCTGGGCACCTCCCACGCGTACGTCTCGCCGGCCCGGCGCAACGAGGGACCGGCCCACTACCAGCGGCCGATCGGGCTGCTGGGCGCCGACTTCACCCGCGACGGGGAGGGCCGCTGGCGGGTGGAGCGCATCCTGCCGGGCGACTCCTCCGACTCCCGGGCCCGCTCCCCGCTGGCCGGCTCCGGCATCCGCGAGGGGGCGGTGCTCACCCACGTCGACGGACGCCCGGTGGACCCGGACGCCGGCCCGTTCCCGCTGCTGGCCGCGGCCGGCGGCACCACCGTCGAGCTGGCCTTCCTCACCCCCGACCCCGGCGACGGCCCGGACGCCGCCCCGCGGCGTCCCCGCCGCGTCGCCGCCGTCCCCCTCATCGACGAGCGCCCGCTGCGCTACCAGGACTGGGTGAGCCGGCGGCGCGCGGTGGTGCGCAGGCTCAGCGGCGGCCGGTGCGGCTATCTGCACATCCCGGACATGGGCGGCTCCGGCTGGGCGCAGTTCAACCGCGACCTGCGCATGGAGGTCTCCCGGCCCGCGCTGATCGTGGACGTGCGCGGCAACGCGGGCGGCCACATCAGCGAACTGGTCGTCGAGGCGCTGACCCGCACCATCCTCGGCTGGGACCTGGTGCGCCACTCCCAGCCGGTCAGCTACGCCTCCAACGCCCCGCGCGGCCCGATAGTGGCCCTGGCCGACGAGGCCACCTCCTCCGACGGCGACATGATCACCGCCGCGTTCCGGCTGCTGGGCATCGGCCCGGTGGTCGGCGCCCGCACCTGGGGCGGGGTGGTCGGCATGACCGGGCGCCACCGGCTCGGTGACGGCACGGTCATCACCGTGCCGATGAACGCGGCGTGGTTCGACGAGTACAAGTGGTCGGTGGAGAACCACGGCGTGGAGCCCGACATCGAGGTGCTGCGCACCCCGACGGACTGGGCCGAGGACCACCACCCGATGCTGGAGACGGCCGTGCGCACCGCGCTGGACCTGCTGGAGCGCCATCCGGCCGCCGCCCCGCCCGGCTACGACGACGTCCCCGACCGCAGCCGCCCCCCGCTGCCGCCGCGGCCGTGAACCGCCCGGTGTGCGGGGTCCGCGCGGCCGTGCCAGCCTGGTGGTGACCGACCGTTTCGACGAGTTCCGGGAGCGCGTATGGGCAAGCCGGACAAGCACTCGGACGACTCCGGGAGGCCCGGGGAGGCCCGGGGGACCCGGGAGGCCGGGGGCGGGCGCCGGGCCGTACGGGGCGCCTCCCGCGAGGGCGGCGCCCCTCCCCCGTGGCGCACGGGCCGCGACCGCGAACAGGACGCCTGGCAGCCGGCTCCGGACAGCCGTGCGGAGCGCGGCGGGGAGGACGGGCCGGGCGCGTAGCGCCGGGCGGCTGCTGCCGGGCGCTCAGCCGCGCGGACGGACGTGCAGGTCCAGACCGCTCGTCCCCGGCGCCTCCACGCCCGGCAGCAGCCGCATGCCGCGGTCGTAGTCGCCGCCGGTGAGCGACCGGTACGGAACCGGCTCGTCCGTGAAGAGCCGGTCGAGCCGCCGCCCGTACTCCCGCTTCGCCGCCTCGAACCGCTCCCGGGACAGGACGTTCGCGTCGTACACCGCGAACGGTTCGAGCGGCGCGATGCCGGTGAACCAGAACAGGCCGTGCTGGAACGGGTGGAGGAGGTCCGCCAGCCGCCCGTGCACGCCCCGGTCCGAGAAGGAGGACTCCGGGGCGCCGGCCGTCACCGACATCAGTGCCCGCCGCCCCGCCAGGACGCCCTCGCTGTAGGGCGGGGGGAGTCCGGGGCCGTGGGCGAATCCGCGGGTGAACACCCGGTCCATCCAGCCCTTCAGGATCGCGGGCACCGAGAACCACCACAGCGGGAACTGCAGGACCACCGCGTCCGACCAGCGCAGCTTCTCCTGCTCGGCGGCGATGTCCGGTGACAGCCGCCCCGTCCGGACGGCCTCCTCCGAGGCGGCCAGCAGGTCCAGCCGCCGGTCGGCGGGGTGGCCGGGGAAGTCGTCGGCGTCCACCGCCGCCCTCCACTTCATCGCGTAGAGGTCGGAGATCCGCACCTCGTGCCCGGCCCCGCGCAGGTGCCCGGCCGCGAAGGCGGTCAGGGAGGCGGTGAGCGAGCGGGGTTCGGGGTGGGCGCCGACGACGAGGATCTTCTTGCGCTGCTGCGATACGGCTTCGGTCATGCCGCCACACTCCCCCGGGCGCGTTCGGGCAGCCAGTACCCGCTTCGACCGGTGGAACGGTGGTCCTGGTACCGCGAGGGCCACCCATACTGGGCGCATGGACGGCGGGAACCTCATCGACGGGACCGGCAGGGCCGACGGGTCCGAAGGCACCGGGACCGGCAGAACCGACCGGATCGGAGACATCGACGGGATCGGTGACACCCGGCGGGCGCTCGGCGCCTTCCTGCGCGCCCGCCGGGGGCGCGTCACACCTGAACAGGTCGGCCTCCCCGGCGGCCGCCGGCGGCGGGTGCGCGGGCTGCGCCGCGAGGAGCTGGCCCAGCTCGCCGGGATCAGCGTGGACTACTACGTACGCCTCGAACAGGGCCGGGCCACCCAGCCCTCCCCCGAGGTGCTCGACGCGCTCGCCGGGGCACTCGGCCTCGACGCGGCGGAGCGCGGGCACCTCGACACCCTGACCGCGGGCCGGCACGGGCCCGCGCCCCGCACCCGGGTCAGTCCCCTGCTTCGGCGGATCCTGGACTCCATGGCCCATCTGCCGGCCTTCGTGACCAACCACCGCACCGACGTGGTGGCCTGGAACGAGCTGGGCGCCGAGCTGATCGGCGGCCTGGGCGGCCCCGGCCGCCGCGAGCGGAACCAGGCCCGGTACCTCTTCCTGGATCCCGCCTCCTCCCGGGCCGTCTTCCCCGACTGGGAGGACAGGGCGGTGGAGGCGGTGGGCCAGTTGCGGGTCGCCACGGGGCGCTATCCCGAGGACCGGGAACTCGCCGCGCTCCTCGCCGAACTGTCCGCGCACAGCTCCGATTTCCGGCGGATCTGGGCCACCGGGGAGGTCGTGATGTGCACGGCGGGGCGCAAACGGCTGCGGCACCCGGCGGCCGGACTGATCACCCTGGACTACGAGACCCTGCACATACCGGCCGCCCCCGGCGAGACCGGCCTGGTGCTGCACGTGTTCGGCGCCGGGGAGGACGACCGGGCGGGGGCGGACGGGACATGACCGGCCTCCGTCCGCCCACCGCGCGGGTTCACCCGTTTCCGCGCCTGAGCGGCCTTCTGTGCCTCAGCCCTCCGTGCGCTCCGTGCGCTCCTTCTCGTCCGCCGCGCCGCCCGCGCCGACCAGGCCGCGCGGACCGCCGCCGGAGGCGGCCAGGCGGGGCGCGAAGTGCTTCATCTCACGCTGGCCGACCCGGCCGATGACCCCGGGCAGGTAGCCGCGGATCGACTGCATGCCGCGCAGCCACCACTGCCCGTAGACGTGGAACGAGCGCCGCTCGATGCCCGTGACGATCCGGTCCACCGCCGGGCCCAGCGGGTAGGTCCTGCCGGCCGGCCAGGGCAGCCGGCCGCGCAGGTCGCGCAGCACCTCGTCCTGGTCGGCGCCGCGCACCATGTCGGTGTCGGTCCAGCTCAGGTAGCCGACGCCGACCCGCACCCCCTGGTAGCCGACCTCCGCGCGCAGGCTGTGGGCGAAGGCCTCCACGCCCGACTTGGAGGTGCAGTACGCCGTCATCATCGGGGCCGGGGTGAGCGCGGCGAGCGAGGCGATCTGGAGCAGGTAGCCGCGCGACTCGATCAGGGCGGGCAGGAAGGCGCGGGCGGTGGTGGCGCTGCCCAGCAGGTTGACCTCGATGACCCGGCGCCAGGCGGTCTCGTCGGAGTCGGTGAAGGGGCCGCCGGTGGCCACGCCCGCGTTGGCGACGACGATGTCCACCGCGCCGAAGCGCTCGCGCACCTCGCGGGCCACCCGGGACATGGCCGCGTGGTCGGTGACGTCGGCGTGCCAGTGCGCGGAGTCCGTCGGCAGCGTCTCACCGACCTTCTTCAGTTCGTCCGGCTCCAGCCCGACCAGCGCGAGCCGCGCCCCGCGCGCCGCCAGCTTGCGGGCGAGGAGTTCGCCCACGCCCCGGGCCGCGCCCGTCACCACCGCGACCTGACCCTGGAGGTCCCTGCGTGCCATTACGCGCTCTCCTTCCCGGCCGGCGCCTGGGCCGGCGGTGTGTTCCGCTGTTCGGCTTCCCGCCGTACGCCGTCCGCCAGGTGGTCGCGCACCAGCGCGGCCACCGCGCCGGTGACGGCGTCGGGGTCCTCCAGGGGCGTCATGTGCCCCAGGCCGGGCAGTTCGGTCAGGCCGGTGCAGTTCGGCAGCGCCTCGGCGAGGCGGCGGGAGAGCACCGGCGGGGTGAGCCGGTCCTTCTCGCCGGCGATGACGCCGACGGGCAGGTCCAGGGAGGCGAGGTTGGCGTCCAGGTCCAGCACGGCCAGGACCTTCCGGGCCCAGAAGGCACGCACGGTGCGCGGGCAGGCGTGGACGATGCGGGCGCACGCCTGAACCTGCTCCTTCGTCGCGCCGGGCCCCATGGTGGCGTACCGCAGGACGCGCATGCCCAGTGGCGTCACCGGCCCCAGCGGCAGGCTGGAGCCGAGGACGGCCTTCTGGATCCGGTGGCGCAGCCTCCCCGCTCTCAGCGGAGCGACGGTGGACTCGTCCAGCAGCCGGGAGCTGCCGGTGTTGCACAGCAGCGCGGCGGCGACGCGCTCGCGCAGCTGCGGGCGCCCGGCGGCGGCCATGACCGTCATGCCGCCCATGGAGTGCCCGGCGACGACCGCCCGGGACCCGGCCGTGTCCAGGACGGCGCACAGGTCGTCGGCGAGGGCGTCGGTGCTGTAGCCGTCGGGGCCGACGGCCGGGGAGCGGCCGTGGCCGCGCTGGTCGTAGACGAACACCCGGTGGTCGTCGGCCAGCCGCCGGACCACGGGGCCCCAGAAGGCGGTCGAGCAGGTCCAGCCGTGCACCAGGACGACGGTCGGCCCGTCCTCGCGCCCGTGCTCCTCGACGTGCAGCCGGGAGCCGTCGGCGGAGGTCACGGTCAGCTCTCGGCGGGGGGTGGGCGGGGCGTACGGCCCGCCGGTCGCTCGGGGTCCACGGCTCATCGGGTCGCCTCCGCCTTCCGCTGTCCGGAGCGGGCCGGGGCCCGCAGCACCTCGTACTCGGCCAGGTCCACGCGCCTGGTCACCTTCCTGAACTCGCCGGTCGTGCCCGGCCACACGGTGGTGTTGCGGCCGTTGGCGTCCAGATACCAGCTGTCGCAGCCGCCGGTGTTCCACACGGTGCGCGTCATCCGCCGCTGGACGTGGTCGGTCCACGAGCGCACCGCCTCGGGGCGGGCGTCGAGCGCGGCCCGGCCGCCCGGTCCGGCGGTGAGCGTCCCCAGTTGCCCGAGGTAGTCGATCATGTAGTTGAGCTGCGCCTCGATCATGAGGATCATCGAGCTGTTGCCGAGGCCGGTGTTGGGCCCGATGACGGTCATGAAGTTGGGGAAGCCCGTGGCCGTGGAGCCGCGCAGCGCCTCCATGCCGTCCTTCCAGGCCTCGGCCAGCGTGATGCCCCCCGCGCCGGTGATCCGCCGGGCGACCGGCATGTCGGTGACGTGGAAGCCGGTGCCGAAGATCACCGCGTCCACCTCGGTCCCGGTGCCGTCGGCGGCCACCAGGGTGTTGCCGCGCACCTCCTTCAAACCGGAGGCGACCACGTCCACGTTGGGCTGGACCAGGGCCGGATAGTAGGTGTTGGACAGCAGGATGCGCTTGCAGCCGATGCGGTAGTCGGGGGTCAGCCTGGCGCGCAGCACCGGGTCCTTGACGACCTTGGTCATGTGGTGCCTGGCGAGTTTCTCCACCAGGCCGAGCTGTGCGGGGTGCTTGGTGAAGGCGCCGACCTGGAACTCCCTGATCAGCCAGAGCATCTGGCGGCGCAGCGCGCGCGTGGGGGGCACCTTGGCGTGCAGCCAGCGCTCGGCTCCGGTGATCTCCCGGTCCATGCGCGGCATGACCCACGGCGGGGTGCGCTGGAAGAGGGTGAGTCTGTCCACCAGTGGCTGGATCGAGGGGACGATCTGGATGGCGGAGGCGCCGGTGCCGATCATGGCGACGCGCTTGCCGCGCAGGTCGTAGTCGTGGTCCCACTGGGCGGAGTGGAAGACCTTGCCGGTGAAGCCGTCCAGGCCGGGGATGTCGGGGATCTTGGGGTCGGAGAGCGGGCCGGTGGCCGAGACGAGCATGTCGGCGGTCAGGGTGCCGCGGGCGGTCTCGATCTCCCAGTGCAGCGCCCCGGTGTCCCAGCGGGCGCTCAGCACCTCGGAGTTGAAGCGGATGTGGGGGCGCAGCCCGAAGGTGTCGGTGACCTTCTCCAGGTAGGCGCGGATGTGCTCCTGCCCGGAGAAGTTCCGCGGCCAGTCGGGGTTGGGCGCGAACGAGAACGAGTAGAGGTGGGAGGGCACGTCGCAGGCGCACCCGGGGTAGCTGTTGTCGCGCCAGGTGCCGCCCACGGAGTCGCGGCGCTCCAGTACGGCGAAGTCCGTGATGCCCGCGCGGCGCAGTCGTACGGCGGCGCCCAGGCCGCCGAATCCCGACCCGATCACCGCCACCCGTACGTGTTCGTGTCCGGCCATGCCGCCTCCCGACTCCGGTGTGTCCTGCTTGCTGTCCTGCGTGTTGCTGTCCTGCGTGGTCTCACCCGCGAAACATGCCAGTAATCACTGGCATGGTTGGAGAGTAGAACAGGAACGTACCCATGGGTAGGGGTGCGGCAGGGGAAAGTTACCGCTGGTTGCACCCCTGGCCCGGACGTCCGGCCGCCGGCGCCGCATAGGCTCTCCGGTGTGGCGGACAGAACATCGGCGGACAGCGGACGGACGGACGGCGCGGCGCACACGCGGACCGGACCGGAAGGAGACGGCACGGCCCCGCCCGCCGAGTACCGCACGGCCGAACTCGCCGGGGCGGCCGGCATCACCATGCGCACCCTGCGGTTCTACCGCGAGCGCAGACTCCTCCCGCCGCCGCGCCGCGAGGGCCGCATCGCCTGGTACAACGAGCACCACCTCAACCGGCTGCGGACGATCTCCGCACTGCTGGCCCGCGGCCACACCCTCGGCGGGATCGCCGACCTGATCGACGCCTTCGAGAAGGGCCGGGACGCGGGCGGCGCGGCCGAACTGCTCGGCCTGGAGAGCGCGCTGGTCTCCCCCTGGTCCGAGGAGACCCCCGTCCGCCTCACCCCCGAGGACCTGGCCGCGCACTTCCCCGACGAGGTCACCTCCGACAACCTCGCCGCCGCCCTGAACCTGGGCTACGTCGCCGTCGACGGCGACGAGGTCGTCCACGTCAGCCGCCGCCTGCTCGACGCCTCCACCGCCCTGGTGGGCGAGGGCATCCCGCTGGGGGCCGTGCTGGAGGCCGGGCGCGTGGTGCGCGAGCACGCCGACGCCGTCGCCGACCTGTTCACCAACCTCGTCCGCGCCCATCTGTTCACCGGCGTCCGCGAGCTCTCCCCCGACGACCTCCGCCGCCTGTCGGACGTGATGGACCGGCTGCGCCCGCTGGCCAAGCAGGTGGTCGACGTCGAACTGGCACTGGCCATGGACCGCCGCGTCCGCGCGGAGCTGGAGAGCTGGTCGCGGCCGGACGGGCCGGACAGGGGGACGGGAACGGGGCCGGGCGGGGAACCCGGAGGACCGGGAGCGGGCGGGGAGCCGGGGAGCCCGTCCGGCGACTGACCGGCGACCGGCCGGTGGCCGACCGCTGGCCGACCGGTGCCCGCCCCTTTTGTCGCGCCATGCTCGTTAAGTGCATGTATGACCGCCGTCCGCGCGGCAACCCGTATCCCGATGGTGCACACACAGTCCGGGTCCACGTCGCGTTCCGACCACCCCTCCCCCACGACCCGCGCCGTACGCGCGGTGCGGGCCGAGGCCGTCTGGGGCGGCCGCTCCCTGCACCGCGCCTGGCAGGGACCGGGCCGGGAGCGCGACGCCGTCGTCCAGTCCCTCAAGGCCGCGCTCGCCGCCGTCCTGGCCTGGCTGGCCGCCGCCTGGCTGCTGCCCGACGCCTTCGCCCTGATGGCGCCCTGGGTGGCGGTGGTCCTGGTGCAGGCCACCGTCTACCGCTCGGTGTGGCAGGGGCTCCAGCAGACGATGGCGATCACCGTCGGCACGGTGCTCGCCGCGGCTCTGGTCATCCCGTTGGGCCATCCGGTACTGGTGATGATCCTCGTCCTGCCCGTCACCACCCTGCTGGGCAACTGGCCGCGCTTCGGCGCCCAGGGCATCTACGCCTCCACCGCCGCACTGTTCACCCTCGTCCCCGGCGAGGCCACGCTCGACTCGGCCGTCTCCCGCGTCCTGGCCGCCCTGCTGGGCACTGCCGTCGGCGTCGGCGTCAACGCGCTGCTCCTGCCGCCCATCCATCTGCGCAGCGCGCGCGAGGCGGTGGACTCCGCCGTCCGCGAGGCGCGGGAGATCGTCACCGAGGTCGCGGACGGCCTGGACGAGCCCTGGGAGTACGACCGCGTCCGCGCCTGGTACGACCGGGCCTGCCGGCTGCCCCGGCTGATCCGCGGCGTGGAGTCCGCGGTCGGCTGGAGCCGCGAGAGCATGCGTCTCAACCCCGAGAGCCGCCGCCGCGCCGAGGCGGCACGGCTGACGGCGGTGTACGAGGAGACCCTGGCCACCCTGGAGGACGTCGCCGAACGCCTCACCGCCTTGACCCGGACCCTGCTGGAGGCCGCCGACGAGGGCGACGACGTACCCCGTCCCGGCCACGAGGTCACCCGCCCGTACGCCGGCTTCCTCAACCGGGTGGCCGCCGCCCTGGACGCCTACGGGCGCACGGTCACCGGCGACGCCCCCGAGACGGCCCGCCGCGAACTGCGCGAGGCCGTCGGGGAGATCCGCGTCGAGCAGGACCGGCTCCGCGCCGAGCTCCCCCGGCACGCCACCGCCGTACCCGACGGGCTGTCGGTGCTGGGCCCCCTGCTGGCGGAGTCCCGCCGGCTGGCCACGAGCCTCCTGCCGGGCGGGCGCGGCGAGGGCGGCGCGGGCAACGGGGACGGGGACGACGGCGACGGGGGCGGCGCCTCCGGCCGTCAGGGCGCGTAGACGGCCGTCACCGGCGCGTGGTCGCTCCACCGGCCCGCGTGGTCGGCCGCGCGCTCCACGTACGCCTTCACCGCCCGCCGCGCCAGCGGCTCGGTGGCGACGTGAAGGTCGATCCTCCACCCTGCGTCGTTGTCGAAGGCACGGCCCCGGTAGGACCACCACGAGTACGGCCCGTCCTGGTCCGGGTGGAGGCGGCGGACGACGTCGGCGTAGCCGGCCTCGTCGAAGACCCGGCCGAGCCAGGCGCGCTCCTCGGGCAGGAAGCCGGAGTTCTTCCGGTTGGCCTTCCAGTTCCTGATGTCGGCCTCCTGGTGGGCGATGTTCCAGTCGCCGCAGACCAGGACCTCACGGCCGGCCGCGGCGGCGCGCTCGCGCAGCCCGGCCAGATAGGGCAGGAAGGCCGCCATGAAGCGCTCCTTCTCCTCCTGCCGCTCGGTACCGGCCTCGCCCGAGGGCAGGTAGAGGCTGGCCACGGTCAGGCCCGGCAGATCCACCTCCAGATAGCGGCCGGAGTCCGTGAACTCGCTCACCCCGAACCCCACCCGCACCTCCTCGGGCGCACGCCGGGTGAGCACCGCCACGCCCGCGCGCCCCTTGGCGGCGGCGGGGGCGTACACCGCGTGCCAGCCCTCCGGATCGCGTACCTCGCCGGGGAGTTGGTCCGGCTCGGCGCGCACCTCCTGCAGGCACACCACATCCGCCTCGGTGGCGGCCAGCCACTGGGTGTAGCCCTTCTTCGCGGCGGCGCGCAGCCCGTTCACATTGACCGTCGAAATCGTCAGCACCCCGGCACCTTACGATGCGGACATGCGCATCACGCCCGTCGCCTACGACCACCCCGACGCCGCGAAGCTCACCGATCTGGTGCAGCTGGAGTACGCCGAGCGCTACGGCGGCGAGGGCGACGTCACACCGCTGGACCCCGGGATGTTCTCGCCGCCCGGCGGCCTGTTCCTGATCGCGTACGACGAGCGGGACCGGCCCGTGGCCACCGGCGGCTGGCGGGCGATGGACGAGAACGGGGAGAACTACCGCGACGGCGACGCCGAGCTCAAGCGGATGTTCGTGATCCGCGAGGCGCGGCGCCAGGGGCTGTCCCGCCGCATCCTGGCCCTGCTGGAGGAGGACGCGCGGGAGGCGGGGCGGCTGCGGATGGTGCTGGAGACCGGCACCAAGCAGCCGGAGGCGATGGCGCTGTACGAGTCGAGCGGCTACACGCTCACCGAGAAGTTCGGGGTCTACCGCCACGAGCCCGACAGCCGCTGCTACGCCAAGCCCCTGCGCTGAGCCTCCGCGCCGAGGCTCGGCGCCAGGGCTCCGCGAGGGACCGGCTGCTCCTTGACCTCAAGCCCGCTTGAGGTCATACGTTCGTTCGTGCAGGCCGGCGCCCGCCGACCCGCGCGGACGTACACGACGGGGAGGACGTACGGCTATGACGGACGCCGAGAGCACGGACGCGGAGAACACCGGCGAGGACGGCTCGGACCGGCGCTGGAACGGCGCGGAGCTGGATCTGGACGCCTATCTGGCCCGGATCGGCCACACCGGGGACCGCTCCCCCACCGAGGCGACCCTGCGCGCCCTGCACCGCGCGCACGTGCTGGGCATCCCCTTCGAGAACCTGGAGATCGTCCTGGGCCGGCCGGTCCCGCTCGGCCTGCCCGCCCTCCAGGACAAGATCGTGCGCCGGGCGCGCGGCGGCTACTGCTTCGAGCACGCCCGGCTCTTCGCCGCCGCCCTGGAGCGGCTGGGCTTCGGCGTCGGCGGCCTCACTTCCCGGGTGGGCATGGGCTCGGGCCGCGTACGCCCCGCCACGCACGCCCTCCTGCGCGTGGAGACGGCCGGGACGGCGGACACCGGACGGGTGTGGATCTGCGACGTCGGCTTCGGAGGCAGTCCGCTGGAGCCGGTCGAGCTGGCCGACGGCGCGCGGACCTCCGGCAGCGGATGGGAGTTCCGGCTGGAGCGCACCGTCACCCCCCTGGGCGCGACCGCAAAGGCCCGGGAGTGGGTGCTGCACGAGCGGCGCGGGGCCGGGGATGACTGGTGCGACCTGCACACCTTCACCCTGGACCCGCGGTACGCGATCGACTGGGAGGTGGGCAGCCACTACGTCTCCACCCATCCCCGCTCGCCGTTCGTCCGGCGCCCGATCGTCCAGCGCACCGGCCCGGACGTCCGCCAGGCGCTGTACGGCACGAGCTGGGTGACCACCGCCCGCGCGGACGGCTCGCGCCGGGTGCGGGAGCTGAGGCCGCGCGAGGTGCCCGAGGTCCTGCGGGACGTCTTCGGCATCGGGCTGGACGCGGCCGACGCCGAGGCGCTCGCCGGCGCCGTGGAACGCCTTCCCGCCGACGGCGGTCCGATCGGCGTACCGGCCGGCTGAGGGCATGCGCACGGGGGTGCGCCCGCCGGTTCCGGCGGGCGCACCCCCGTGTGTTGCGGGAGCGCGGTCGGTCAGGCCGCCGCGCCGCCCGTACCGTCCGCGCCGGCGCCCGCCGCGCGGCGGCGGCGCACGATCACCACGGCCGCGCCGCCCGCGGCCAGCAGGAGCAGGGCGAGTCCGCCCGCCGTCAGCGCGGTCGTGCCGGTGGAGGCCAGGCTGCCGTCCGCGCTCTCGCCGCCGGAGGTGCCGTCGGAGGTCCCGGCGGAGCCGGTGGAGCCGCCGTCGCCGTCGCCCTTGCCGCCGTCCTCACCGCCGTTCCTGCCGTCACCGTCGCCGCCGCCCTTGCCTTCGGAGCCGGAGCCGGAGCCGCCCGTGCCGCCGGTGGAGTCGCCGTCGCCGGGGGTCTCCTCGTCGCCGGTGCCGTTGAGCACGATCCAGCCGTCGTCGTTGGCGGGGTTCCCCTCCCAGGGGTTGTCCCACTTGGGCATGTGGATCCGGCCCCTGGCGCCCTCGACGACCTCGTCGATCCGCAGCTCGAAGGCGAAGTCCTCCCGGCTGTCCTCCAGCATCGGGGTGTCGGCCCAGCACAGGTAGCTGTCGGGCTGCTCCACGCCCTCGATGTTGTGCGGGCCGCAGGCCCTGGGCGCCTTGGCCACCGTCGCGCCCTCGGGGATGTCCACGGTGAAGCCGATGGGCTCGCCGCCCGCGCGCAGCGACCCGATCCAGCCCGGGCCGCGGTTGTGCATGGCGACGTCCACCGCCACCGTCTCGCCCTTCTTCCCGTCCGCCCGGTCGCCGGTGAGGTCCAGGTCGTAGGTGTTCTTCCTCGGGAAGTCGAGCTCGGCGTACCGGGCGTAGTCGCCGCCGCCCTCCGCCTGCCTGATCGTCAGCTCGGCGCCCTCGCCCTGGCGGTAGTCACCGTCCGCGCGCAGCCGGTCCGCCTCCTCGGGGGAGAGGGCGGTGAAGCTGTAGGAGAAGATGTCGTGGAGCGCGAAGTCGGCGGTCCTCACCTTCACCGGCTCGCCGACCTCGTAGGAGGCGCCCTTCTCGAAGGTGCCCTCGAAGGCGCACAGGGCGACGTGCCGCATCCGGATCAGGTTGTCCTCGTTCTCCACGGCGTACGCGCAGTTGCCGTACTCCTCGGGGAAGGACAGTCCGCGCGAGCCCGTGAACCGCAGGACGGCCCCGTCGGCGGCCATGCCGCCTGTGTTGCGGAAGCCCAGCGGGGCCTCGAAGGTGTCGCCGGCGGCGAAGCCCTCGGGCTCGGTGAGCGTGCGCATGCGGAACTCGGGGCCGCCGACGAGGACGTCGATGCTGTGCTCGGTGAACTCCAGTCCCTCGCCCTCGCCGGTGACGGTGATGGTGCCGGTGTCCCCGGCCTCGCTCTCCGCGCCGGGCGCGAGGCCGATCCACCAGCTCGGGTTGTGGTCCCCGCCCGCGTAGACCGTGTACTGGGAGCAGACGGCCACCAGTCCGTCGGCTTCGCAGGGCAGCTTCACGTCCGCGACGCCCTCCAGGCCGGTCGCGTCGATGGTGACGGTGTACTCCCCCTGGTGGATGGGGGGAATGACGCCCTCGTGGTCGGGATCGACCTCGCCGGGTGCCTTGAGCCCCACCTCGATCTGTGCCTCGCCCTCGGCGGGCTTCCCCGCCTGGAGCGACAGGTCGAACGAGTCGGGCCCGGTGAAGGCCACCGGGATCGGCGCGGCGCCTCCGGGCTCCTCCGCGTTGGCCGTGCCGACGGTGCCGGCGGCCAGCATTCCGGCGACGGTCAGGCCGCCGACGGCCCGCTGCCACAGTCTGTGCCTCGAGTGGCGTCGCACTCTTCGCATCTCCTCGGTGGTCGGAACTGTCCGGGCGCGCACGGCGCGTACGCGATGCGCACGCTTCGCTCTCCGCGCCCGGGTTCCCCGACCTCCGGGCCCCCGGCGGGGTTGCCCACGCCGAGGTCACGTCCCGGTCTCGTTTCGGTTACCCGCGGTACACCCCGTCGCCGGTGTTCGCGGCGGACCGGTGCCGTCGGCGGGGGCGGCGCGGCGGGCGGTGTCCGCCAGTTCCCGCGGGGCCGCCAGCTCCTCGCGGCAGGCGGCGCAGTGCTCCAGATGCCGCTCGGCGGCACGGGTCTCCTGTTCGGAGGCCTCTTCGAAGGCGAGCGCGGCCGACAGGGTGGGGTCACAGCGGTCCACGCCGTCCTCCTCCTCGCCGTGCCGCCGTGCCGCCGTGGCGGCCTGTCGCCGGACCGTACCGTGCCGGCGGCCCGGCCCCGGTCGCCCCCGAGCCTCACCCCCCGGCGGGGACGGCGTACACCAGCAGGTTCTTCTGGTAACCGCCGCTCTCCCGGTCGTACGGGGGCGCACAGGTGACCAGGGTCAGCACCGGCCGTCCGTCGCGCCGGAACACCTCGTCGGGGAGGCTGTCCTGGTCGACCACCTCACGGGCCGTCACCTCGTACCGCAGCGGCGGGGCGCCCTGGCGCTCGACGGTGATGTCGTCGCCCTCGCGGACGCCGTACAGCTTGGCGAAGGCGCCCAGGTCGCCGGTGCGGTCGTCGACATGGCCGACGACGACGGCGGAGCCGGCGGGCGCACCCGGCGCGGGGCCGTAGCGGTACCAGCCGGCCTGCCCGGCGTCCTCGGGGATCTCCACCGTGCCGTCGTCCTCGACCCCGACGTCCTGGACGCGGGCGTCCAGGGAGAGCCGGGGGATGCTCAGGGCCACCGGCTCGGGGGCGGACGCGCCGCCCCCGTCGTCCGCCTCGCTGTCGTGGACCTCGAACGGCGCCCCGGCCGCGGGCTCCTGGGCCCGCGGCCGGTCGCCGAAGTCCTGCGGCACCACGGCTCCGGACGGCCGCAGCGACCAGGCCAGCAGCGCCGCCAGGACGACGGCGACCACCGCGGCGGCCGTCACGGCCGCCGCGGAGGGCCGCCCACCCCCGATGAGGGCACGCATGGCCGTCAGTTGTCCCTGGCGTAGCGGCGGCGGGCGGCCAGCAGACCGGCGACCGCGACGGCGCCCGCGGTGCCCCAGGTCAGCCAGGCGGTGGCGGACTCGTTGTCCGCGGCCATCGCACCGCTCTCACCGGCGTCCACGCCGCCCGGCGCGGAGGCCATGCCGCTGATCGTCTGCGTCTTCAGCGCGAGGTTCTCGTCCTCGGCGCTGCCCCAGGCGTAGACGACGGTGTTGGCGCCCTCACCGAGTTCCAGGTCGGCGGGGCCTATGGCCACGGTATCGGTCCCGGCGAGGACCACGTCGGCGCTCACCGTACCGGCGGGCACCTCCAGCGACTCCTCGTTGGGGTTGGTCAGGCCCTCGATGACCGGTTCCCCGCCGGCGCGGACGTCCACGGCCGGAGCGGCGGCCACATGGCGGACGGTCAGCCGGGACTGCCCGGCGGGGACGTCGGAGGTGTCGTTGACGAAGGTGGTGAGCATGGGGTCGCCCTCCGCGCTCAGGTGTGCGGCGAGCGTGGCGTTCGCGCCGGCCGGGACCTCGACGCTCTCCTGGATGGCGGGGTCGCCGTCGGGGCCCTCGCCGTCCGCGAAGATCTCGATGTCGTAGGTGCCCGGGTCCAGGGACTGCGGCTCGGTCAGGGTGCCGGGCTCGAAGTCGGGGAGCAGCTCGTTGCCGTTGGCGTAGACGTCGACGGTGAGGCCGGGGACGCCGTGGAAGACCGAGACCGATGCCTTCTCGCCCTGCGTGTGGTTGTCCGCGGAGGCGGGGACGGCCACGGCCAGGGACAGTGCGCACGCACCGGCGGTGACGGAGGCGATCTTCCTGCTGCGCGAGTTCATCATCGGGATTTCCCTTCGTGGGAGCCCCGCTCGGACGCGGGACTTCACCCTCTCTTCCGGACTGCCGGCCCTTTCGGATGCACTTCGCGACGGATTCCACGGATTGACGGTCCGTCGCCTGTTGTGGGGGTTGGTCGGTCGGCGTGCCACTACGCCCTTCCTCGGGCGCTTTCACGGGCGCTTTCACGGTGATTGTCACGGTTCAGAGCGGGCCGGTCCGGGCCGGTTCCCCGCATTCCCCCTGCTCCGAGGGCCTCGGGGGTGCGGCCCGGTGCGCCGATCCCCGCTGCCGCCAGGCGGCGCCTGCGCTCCTCCTCGGCGGCAGCCTGCTCAGGGTGGCGCCTGAGCCAGTATGGGTTGTCGTGCGACAGTCCGCCACTTATCCGCCCATACATCCCGAATGTGCCGATGACCAGGCCCATCAGGAAGCTGAAGATGACGTTGGGCATGCGGAACGCCAGGATGTTGGCGGACGTCTCCAGCAGGGCCAGGTTGACGAAGCCGCTGAGGATGAACAGCACGCCGACCGTCATGTTGAGCGTGGAGGCGAAGTTGCCGCCGATGACCGCTCCGGCGATCAGGAGCGTTCCGACGGTCACCGAGATCAGGCTCAGCAGGCCGTTGCTGGACAGCCCGGCTATCTCGGAACCGGTGGTGTCGAAGAAGTCGAGCCGGTTGGCGAATCCGAGGATCCCGAAGACCAGCAGGATGACGCCGCTGACGGCGGCTCCGTAGCGGTAGACACGGGCCAGCCGGTGGTCCATGGGCAGTTCGTCCCGGATGTTCATGGTTGCCGTCTCCTCACGGGAGTCAACGGAGGGTCACAGGGGGTACCGGACGGCGCGTGGGCGGCCCGGCCGGCGCGTGGGCGACCAGGAGGCGGTCCGGGACCTCGTCCGGATGGGGTCCGGCCACGGCGGGTGGGAACGTGGAGCCCGCCGCGGCCGGCTCGCGGCGCCGGGCGCGGGCGGTCGGCGCGTCGGCCGCCACCTTGCGGGTGATGCCGACGAGCCGGCCGGGCAGTGTGCCGCGCTCGGGCCGGTAGGTGTCCCGGCCGCGCCAGGCGGCCGGGAAGGCCTGCTGGATGACGTCCTCCGCGTCCTGGCGGTCGCCCAGGACGCGGGCGGACAGGACGCGGGCGGACAGGGTGTGGACGAGCGTGCCCCGGCGTTCGAGGAGTTCGGCCAGGGCCCATTCCTCGCCGCCCGCCAGGGCATTGGCCAGATCTTCCTCGGAGGCGGCCGCGCCTTGGGGGGCCGGCCGGCGCGGCCGCGTGAGCGTGTCCGGGCGGAGGGTCGTACGAGGGGCCGCCACCTGGACCGTCGCGAGCGTCATGGCTTCGCTCCTCCCACCGGGCGCGGGGTGCGCTTCGGTGGTTCCACGGTGGAGCGCATGACGATTGACGGCAAGTTGCATCGTTTCTGCGTCGACTACCCTGGACGCATGGCGGATGCTCCGGAAACCGATGACCGCCTGCCCGGGCAGGCAGTGCCCGGGCAGGCGGGACTCAGCACCGGCGCCGTCGCCCGGCGGCTGGGCGTCGCGCCCACCACCCTGCGCTCGTGGGACCGGCGGTACGGGCTGGGGCCGAGCGTCCGGGAGGGCGGCAGGCACCGGCGGTGGTCGCCGGGGGACATCGCGGTGCTGGAGGCCATGTGCCGTCTGACCGCCTCCGGCGTGCCCCCGGCGGAGGCCGCCCGCCAGGCGCGCGCCGCCGTCTCCCCCGGCCCGGCGGCCCCCGCGCCCGCGCGGCCCGCACACCCCACGGAGTCCGCATCACCCGCGGAGCCCGCCGAACCACCCTCCGTACCGGCCCGCGCGGGCGGCGGCAACACCCTGCCCGTGGGCGGCAGCGTGAGCCGGGAGTGCCGGGGGCTGGCCCGCGCGGCCGTACGCCTGGACGCCCCCGCCCTCGACGACCTGCTGGACCGGGCGATCGCCGCGCACGGCGTGGCCGGCGCCTGGGAGGAGGTGATCATGCCCACCCTGCGGGCGGCGGGCCGCAAGTGGGTCACCTCCGGCGAGCGCTACGTGGAGGTGGAGCACCTGCTGTCCTGGCACGTCTCCTCGGCCCTGCGCCGTGTGACGGTCCGGCCGCGCCCCGCCTCCCGCGCACCCTCCGGACCATCCGCGCCCTCCGCCCCGGTGCTGCTGGCCTGCGCGCCCGACGAGACCCATACCCTCCCGCTGGAGGTCCTGGCCGCCGCACTGGCCGAACACGGCGCCGGCATCCGGATGTTCGGCGCCTCCGTCCCGGCCGGGGCGATGGAGGAGGCGGTGCGGCGCACCGGGCCGTCCGCCGTCGTCCTGTGGTCCCAGACCCGCCGTACCGCCGATCCCGTCCTGGTCCGCCGGGTGCGCGCCACCGCCTGGGGCGTGCGCGGCGCCCGCGTGCGCCCCGCCGTACTGGTCGCCGGGCCGGGCTGGCGGGGGCTGCGCCTGCCGGGCATCGCCCGCCCCCGCGGCCTGCGCGACGCGCTCGACATGCTGACCGCCCCGCCGGAACCCCGGCCGCCGGACCGCCCGGCCTGACATGCTCGGGGACCCGACTCCCGAAGGGATCACCGTGGCACAGCCCGAGCACGAGACCCGCACCGCTCTGCCGCCCGCGCTCGAATCGATGACCCTGCTGGTGGCGGCCGTCATCGTCCACGACCGGGCCGCCGACCGCGTCCTCCTCCTCCAGCGCGGCCCGCGGGCCAAGTTCGCGCGGGGGATGTGGGACCTGCCCACCGGCAAGAGCGACCCCGGCGAGCCCGTCACCGGGACCGCCGTACGCGAACTCCGCGAGGAGACCGGCCTGGTGGTGAAGGCCGAGCATCTGAGCCTGGCCCATGTCGTCCACGGGGCCTGGGGTGTCGAGTCCCCGAACGGCTACCTCACCGTCGTCTTCGCCGCCCACGAGTGGTCGGGTGAGCCCGGGAACCTCGAACCGGGCAAGCACTCCCAGGTCCGCTGGGTCCCCACAGACGCCCTCCCGGAGAACTTCGTCCCCTCCACATCCGGCGCCCTCCGCAGCTACCTCACCGGCGGCCCGCAGCTCTCCCTGGTCCGCTGGGACACCTGAGATCTCCTGACACACCGCCGCCGACCTCGCGCCGAGGGGCAGGCCCGCTCCCGCCCCGAGCCGGTGCATGACACCCGCTTCAGGAGTCCGGCGGCGAGACCGGCACCGCGTCCTGCCTTCGCCACCGCACGGGCACGGGCACGGGCACGAGCCGGGGCAGCTGGCGGCTGATCACCTGTTCCGGCCCACGAGCACCGAGACCACGACCTCCTCCGTGAAGTACCGGCCCGGTGGAAGTGACCGGCGGATGCGCTCCGCGAAGGCCGGCCGGGCTTCCGGTCCGGGCAGTTCGTCCGCGGGGATGGCGGAGCAGACCCCGCCGACGAGCTGGTCGAAAGTCAGCTCATCGCTGTACTCGATCAGGATTTCCCGCACATCTTCGAACCCGGCGGCCTCCAGTGCCTGCGCATAGCGAAGCCGATCCGACGCTCCGGTGCCGCAGGAGGCCTCCAGCCTCGTGCCGAAGTAGTCCTCCAGACAGGACCGCAGTGAGCGGGACCAGTCATTGTCCTGTAGCCACAGGGGCGTCCCGTTGGCGATCACCGCGATGCCTCCTCCTGGGCGGATCAGTGGCGACAGCGCGCGGAAGAGTTCTCCGTGTCGCATCCAGTGGAGTGCCTGCCCGATGACCGTCATCGCCAGCGACCGCCGCCCCATCAGCTCACCGAGCGCGGGGACATCGGTGTCGGCACCGAGGACCCAGTTCGCGTTGCGCACGCCATGTCTCGCAGCCGCGTCCCTGGCGAGCCGCAGCATGTCCGGCTCGGGATCCATGCCGATGACCGAGCCGACCCGCGAGGCGAGCGGGACGGCCAGCTGGCCTGTCCCGCACCCGAGATCCAGCACGATGTCGTCCGTGGTCAGCTCGAAGGCTCCCTGCAGCGCGTCGAGAACCTGAGGCGGGTACCCACGGCGGAACTTCGCGTAGTACTCGGCGACATCACCGCTGAATCCCACAGTCATGGCGTCCACCCTGTCCGAAGGTGCCCCCGGGAAACAGGTGCCCGGGGCGCGTATCGCCACCGGCTGAAACCGCGCGGGCCGGTGACTGCGGAAAACGACGGACCGCGGCAGGAAACCGGCCGGTGCCACCGTGGTGTCGGTGGCCTCCCGGAATGCCTGGGAGGCCACCGATCCCATGGCCTGCGGCCGGACCGCCTGCCCTGCCTCAGCCACGGTGGGCGGCCTGGAGGAGCAGGACCATGGCGACGGCCGAGACCGTGACCAGGAGAGTGGTCCACGTACACGACTCCAGACGCCCGCGGCGCCCGCGTTGGGACGTCACCGGCCCGCCCCCTTCCACTCCGCGCCGCCGAACAGCGGCTGCGGGCCTGCCGGTTCGGCGATGCGGTGGGCGTGGACGGTGAGGTTGCCGTCCTCGTACGACCAGCCCTGTCCGGTGTCGGCCCGCTCACGGACGCGGGCGGGGTCATGGAAGACCGACGGGGCCAGGCAGCCGCGCATCCCGCGCAGCATCACCGGCACGTCCCGGCCGATCAGCACCCCATAGGACACGCTCGGGAACAGCCGGTCCAACTCCCTGTCGGGGCGGCCGGCCCAGCACAGCCGGTACCAGCCCTCACCACCGGGCGGCGGCACGGGAGCGGGCGCCGCCCTCTCCTCCCGCCCCGGATGGCAGGGGCAGCCGCACGCCAGGTGGCGCACTCCGGGTACGCCGCTCTCCCCCGGCTCGGCCTCGACGCACTCTCCGTGCGCCCCGATCGCGCAGCGCACGGAGATGTATCCGGCCTCCTCCGCGGCCCTTCCCGCCACGCTCACAGGCCGCCTCCGGTCACGGTCCAGCCGGGTCCCAGGACGGGCCGGGCGCGGACGCCGTGCGCCCGGAGGTGGATGTTCCGCGTGTCGAGGTCCAGCCCCACCGTCGCCATCCACAGCACCCGCCGGCCCCGCCTGCGCACCGACCGCTCGTGCGCCGTCCAGTACGGCCGAACGTGTGCCACGTCCGACGTCTCCCCGCAGGTCTGCGGAGCCTGCCGTGCGGGCTCCGCCTCCACGGCCGGGCAGGCCGCGCTCCCGCCGGTCCGGAGGGCGCGCACCGAGGCCGCCCGGCGCTTTGGCGCCCGCCCCCTCCGGCGCCTCCCGGTGGCCGGAAACAGCAGCGTCAGAGCCCACAGAAGGGCAGGGCTCAGGGCCCAGCCCAGGAAACGCGCGATAGTGTTCCGCACGTCATCAACTCCCTAGAAGTTGGTGGCCATGCCCCGGGACGGCGCCTACCGTCGCCGGGGTTTCTGTTTGCTTATACAACCACTCTAGTCCAGTACATACAACTGCATACAGTTGCACTCACTTCCCCAGAGCGCCCCGCCGCACCCCACTGCGTACCTTCATCGCATGGAGGAAATCGACCCCGGACGTCCGGAATACGTGTATGTACAGGTGGCCAACGCCATCGAGCAGAAGATCAGCAGCGGACAGCTCCGGGCTGGGGCCCGCCTGCCCGGTGAGCTCGATCTGGCTGAGCAGTACGGCGTAGCCGCAGGCACGATTCGACGTGCTCTCGTCGAACTCCGGGAGCGCGGACTCGTGGTGACGCTCCCCGCGAAGGGAACGTACGTGACGCAAAAACCGCCCGCCGACAAGGACGGCGAGTAACGGACCAGGAGCCGTCACCCCCCAGCGGCACCGTCCGCCGAACCCGCCTCACCGGGTCGTTCCGGACCGCTCCGGGAGCACCACGGAGTCGAACACGGGGACGCGCCGTCGCGGCCGTGCGGCTCACACGACTTCGCCCGAGCGTGGCCTCTGCTCGTCATGCCGGCCGTCGATGGCGGCGATGCGGTCCAGCGCCGCCCGCTGCTCGTCGTCCGTCACAGCGCCGTGCTCTTCCTCCAGACGCTCGGCCAACTCGTGGAGCCGCCCCACGGCGTCCCGGTGAGCGGCGGCAGTCTCGACGCAACCGGCCACCCCACGCACCTCGGCGTACCCCTTGCCCTGTTCCAGCGGTTCCTCCGGCACGGTGATGTTGATCCTCCGAGTCGTCATATCCCGAGTACGCCAGGTTCCGCCCGGCCTTCCGGAAACTCCGCAGCCCAGGGGTTTGCGAACACACTCACCTGCACACGCCGGCACCATGTGCGGATACCGAGGACATCAGAGTCGTCATGGTGACTCGAACGCCCGGCCTTATGAGCCGGTGTATGCGGAAAACGAAGAAGCCCCTCCCGGATGCCGGGAGGGGCTTCTTGCCGCTGTGTGGACCTGAGGGGATTTGAACCCCTGACCCCCTCGATGCGAACGAGGTGCGCTACCGGACTGCGCTACAGGCCCTTGCAACGGGTGAAACCCTAGCATCCCCATGCCCGTGCGCGGAAATCCGTTCCCGTGCTGGTCACGGTGGGCGGGACGACGGAGGCGCCCGGGGCGGACGGGGTCACTCGTTGGCCGCGCGGGGGCGGTCCTCGTCCGCGTACTGGTCGAAGAGCGGGGTCCGGTGGCGCGGAGAGGAGGCCGGGACGGAGGGTCGGGCGGACGGGGCGGAGGGCCGGGCGGGCTCGGAGGAGGCCGTGGTGGAGCGGGCGGAACTCCAGGCGTCCGGGGCCTCCAGGTCCACGCCGCGGGCGGTGCGCGGGGCGACGGGGGCGTTGACATAGGTGGGCAGCGGTACGGGGGTGGGCTCCCAGCCGCTCTCCGCCGGGGCGGGGGTGCGCTCGCGACGCTGGGCGTCCACCCACTCGGCGTGGTCGGTCTGCTCCACCAGGGCCCGCCGTTCGTCCGCCTCCGGGTCGGAGGCGGCGGACTCGGGGGCCGGTTCGGGGGTGTGGGCGGAGGCGTTGCGGCTGGTGGCGTTGCGGCCCGTGGCGGTGCGTCCCGTGACGGTACGGCTGCCGGTGGCGCGGTCCGCCCGCTCCATGCGGTCGGCGCGGTCCATGCGGTCGGTGCGGCGCTCGCGCAGGTGGCGGGCGGCGTCCTCGGCGTGGCGCCGGTCCATCACGAACTCGAAGCGGCGCTTCTCCTGGGCGCGCATATGGGCGATGTAGGCGCTCAGCAGCCCGGCCGGGACGGCCGGGGCCCACAGGAACGCGATGCCTCCGACCGCCGCGACGATCGCGCCGAGCGTGAAGGCGAGGAAGAGCACCATCGTGGTGCGCCGGCGGCGGGCGAGGAGCTTGGCCCGGCCCTTCTGCCCCTGACCGGGCCGGCTGGGCTGGTCCGGCCGGCCGGGCCGGGGCTGCCCGCCGCGCCGGTCCTGCTGCTCCTGCTGCTCCCTCTGCTCCCGCTGGGGGCGGCGTACCTCGGTGGGGGCCTCGGCGCGCGCGACCGTCGCGGGACCGGGGACCGTGATGTGCTCGGTCACGGGGTCGGCGAGCGCCCGGACGTCGACGCCCGGGGCACCCTGGTCGTCACCGTCGGCGGGGCCGCCGTCCCCGGACGCCCCCCTGAGGTTCCTGGCGTACCGGCGCTCCATGCCAGCCCGGCCGGACAGCAGCCGGATGGCGGTGCCGAAGCGCTCCGTCGGACGAGCCTCGTTGAGTTCGTCCTGCCGGCGGAGCCACATCGGCACCAGGTAGGCGGCCCAGGCCCCGACGATGACTGCGTAGATGAGGCCGCTGCTGCTCACCCACCACACGGTAGAGGGGTTTCGCGAAGGTGATACGCCAATTGGCGCGGTGTGTCGCACGATCCGGCTGATATCTCAACCGTTTTTTGCGATTAAGGCGGCCTGCCTCCGCGAATGTGTCCGGTCGATGACTGTAAGGTGTCTTACCCTCAGGCAATATCGAACATTTATTTTATTTCTGCGAGGCGCCGGGAAGAGAGCGCCGGTGCCAGCGTTCCAGCAGGCCGTCGGGGACGTCCTCCGTGGTCAGCGCGTAGACCAGATGGTCGCGCCAGGCGCCGTCGATATGCAGATAACGCGGCCGCAGCCCTTCCTCGCGGAATCCGAGTTTCTCCACCACCCGGCGGCTCGGCCCGTTCTCCGGGCGGATGCAGACCTCGATCCGGTGCAGTCCGACGGTGCGGAAGCAGTGGTCCACGGCGAGCGCGACGGCCGTCGGCATCACACCGCGTCCGGCCACCTCCCGGTCGACCCAGTAACCGATGTGGCCCGAGCACATCGAACCCCAGGTGATGCCCGCGACGGTGAGCTGGCCGACCAGCCGTCCCCGGTACTCGATCACGAAGGGCAGCATCCGGCCCGCCTGCGCCTCCGTGCGCAGATGCCGGACCATCTGCCGGTACGTCGGGCGGCGCGGCGGCAGACGGCCGGGCAGGGCGGGCGGGACGGTGGCCTCCCAGGGGCGCAGCCAGTCGCGGTTGCGCTGGTTCACCTCGCGCCAGACGCGGTGGTCGCGCAGCCTTATGGGGCGGAGGGTGATGTCACCGTCCGCCAGCTCGACCGGCCAGGGTGCGTTCAGTGGGGTGCGTCCTTCCTGGGGTGGTCGCCGCCGTGGATCTGGTCCACGGCGTGCGGCAGCAGGGGTTCCAGGACCGCCAGGCCGTCGCGTACGCCTCCGGTGGAACCGGGGAGGTTGACGATCAGGGTGCGGCCGGCGACGCCCGCGACGCCGCGCGAGAGGGCGGCGGTGGGCACCTTGGCCAGGCCGGCGGCGCGGATGGCCTCGGGGATGCCGGGGACCTCGTGGTCGAGTACGGCCCGGGTCATCTCCGGGGTGCGGTCGGTGGGCGAGATGCCGGTGCCGCCGGTGGTGAGCACCACGGCGTAGCCGTCGGCGACGGCCTCGCGCAGCACGTCCTGGACGGGCTCGCCGTCCGGGACGACGCGCGGGCCGTCGGTGGCGAAGCCCAGCGCGCCCAGGGCCTGGGCCAGCAGCGGGCCGGTGGTGTCGGAGTAGACGCCCGCGGCGGCGCGGTTGGAGACGGTGACGGCCAGGGCGCGGCGGGCCATGGGCGCGGGCTCGGACCCGGGCACGGGCTCGGTCATCGGTCGCGGCTCCAGTCCCCGGAGGCTCCCCCGGTCTTCTCCTCCACCCGCACGTCCGTGATGACGGCCCCCTTGTCGACGGCCTTGACCATGTCGACGACCGTCAGCGCCGCGACCGACACGGCCGTCAGCGCCTCCATCTCCACACCCGTGCGGTCGGTGGTGCGCACCGTCGCCGCGATCTCCACCGCGTCGTCGGCGACGGCGAGGTCGACCTTCACCCCGGACAGGGCCAGCGGGTGGCACAGCGGTACGAGGTCGGGGGTGCGCTTGGCTCCCATGATCCCGGCGATACGGGCGACCGAGAGCGCGTCGCCCTTGGGCACGCCCTCGCCGCGCAGCAGCTCCACCACCCGGGGGGAGACGCGTACGCGGCCGGTGGCGCGCGCCGTGCGGGCGGTGACGTCCTTGGCCGAGACGTCGACCATCCGGGCCGCGCCCGCCTCGTCGATGTGGGTGAGGCCGGCGGCCCCGCCTGCTGGACTCCCCTGTCGCGCGCTGCTCATCGCTCTCCCGCGTCGGTCCGCTCCGGACGTCAACGGTACCCGCCGCGGCGCGGGCACCGGCGCGTCAGTCCAGGAGCACGACCTCCAGTTCGTCGCCCCGGGCGACCTCGGTGGTCCGCTCGGGTACGACGACCAGCGCGTCGGCGCGGGCCAGGGAGCCCAGCAGGTGCGATCCGGGGCCGCCCACCGGGCGGACCGTGCCCGACTCCTCCCCGGCGGCCGGGGGCTCGTACCGGCCGCGCAGGAACTGCCGCTTGCCCTCCGGGGAGGCGATCGGCTCCTCGCACTCCAGGCGGGCGGTGACCGTACGCCGGGTGACGGGCTCCAGCCCCATCAGCGCGCGCAGGGCGGGACGGACGAACAGCTCGAAGGAGACGTAGGAGCTGACGGGGTTGCCGGGGAGGGCGAACAGCGGGATCCGGTCGGGGCCGACCAGGCCGAAGCCCTGCGGTTTGCCGGGCTGCATGGCCAGGCGGCGGAACTCCACGCGCGCGGGGGGCCGCGGCGTGTCGCGGGCGCCTTCGGCGCTCCCGGCACCCTCGCCCCCGGCGTCCTCGCCGTCGCCGCCGTCCTCGCCGCCCGGCGGCTCGGCGCCGCCCAGGACGGTGCCCTCCAGGCCGGTGAGCGCCTCCTTGACCACGTCGTACGCGCCGACGCTGACGCCGCCGCTGGTGACGATGGCGTCGGCGCGCACGAGCTGGTCCTCGATGACGGTGCGCAGGGTGGCGGCGTCGTCGGCCACCGCGCCGACGCGGTAGGCGATGGCGCCGGCGTCGCGGGCGGCGGCGGTCAGCGCGAAGCTGTTGGAGTCGTGGATCTGGCCGGGTCCCAACGGCGCGCCGGGGCGGACCAGTTCGCTGCCGGTGGAGAGCACCACCACGCGCGGGCGCGGCCGTACCGTGACGGTGCCGCAGCCGACGGCGGCCAGCAGGCCGATCTGCGCCGGGCCCAGGACGGCGCCGGCCTCCAGGGCGACTGAGCCGGCGCGTACGTCGCTCCCCTTGCTCCGCACGTACTGCCGTGCCGTCACCGGGCGGTGGACGCGGACCTCGCCGGCCGCGCCGGACGGGTCGGCGCTGTGGGCGGCCATGGCGTCGGCCCGGCCGCCGCCGGCGCCGCCGTCGGTCCACTCCACGGGGACGACGGCCTCGGCGCCGGGCGGCAGCGGCGCGCCGGTCATCACACGGGCGGCCCGGCCGGGGCCGACCTCGGGCAGCCGGCCGGCGCCCGCCGCCACGTCGCCGACGACCTCCAGCACCGCCGGGGCGTCCTCGCCCGCCTTCTCCACGTCGGCGACGCGCACCGCGTAGCCGTCCATGGAGCTGTTGTCGAAGGGGGGCAGGGAGACGGGCACCAGGACGTCCTCGGTGAGCACGCAGCCCTGGGCGTCGAGCAGATGCAGCTCGATGGGTTCCAGCGGCCGGACCGACCGCAGGATGTCGGCCAGGTGCTCGTCGACGGACCGGGTACCGCTCAAGTGCCTACAGCTCCTCTTTGACGAAGTCTCGCAGCCAGGCGCGGAAGTCCGGGCCCAGGTCCTCTCGCTCGCTCGCCAGCCTGACGATGGCGCGGAGGTAGTCCCCGCGGTCGCCGGTGTCGTAGCGGCGGCCCTTGAATACCACACCGTGGACCGGGCCGCCGATTCCCGGGTCGGCGGCGAGTGTCTGGAGGGCGTCGGTGAGCTGGATCTCGCCGCCGCGGCCGGGCTCGGTCTTGCGCAGCACCTCGAAGACGGCCGGGTCCAGGACGTAGCGGCCGATGACGGCCAGGTTGCTGGGGGCGTCCTCGCGGGAGGGCTTCTCCACCAGGTCCGACACGCGCACGACGTCGTCGTCGCCGGTGGGCTCGGCGACGGCGCAGCCGTAGAGGTGGATGCTTTCCGGGTCGACCTCCAGCAGCGCCACGACGCTGCCGCCGTAGGTCTCCTGGACCTCGATCATCCTCGACAGCAGGGGGTCGCGCGCGTCGATGAGGTCGTCGCCGAGGAGGACGGCGAAGGGCTGGTCACCGACGTGCGGGGCGGCGCACAGCACCGCGTGGCCCAGGCCCCTGGGGTCGCCCTGGCGCACGTAGTGGATGGTGGCCAGGTCGGTGGACTCCTGGACACGGGTGAGCTTGGTCGCGTCGCCCTTGCTGCGCAGCACCTCCTCCAGTTCGTAGTTGCGGTCGAAGTGGTCCTCCAGCGGGCGCTTGTTGCGGCCGGTGACCATCAGGACGTCGGGGAGGCCGGCGGTGACGGCCTCCTCCACCACGTACTGGATCGCGGGCTTGTCGACGACCGGCAGCATCTCCTTCGGGGTGGCCTTCGTCGCCGGAAGGAAGCGGGTGCCGAGCCCGGCGGCCGGGATGACGGCCTTGGTGATCCGCCGTGTACGCGAGGTAGTCATGTCTGCACCATAGCCGTTGGTTTGTCACGTAACGCGCATGTCTGACTGGTCCGTTGCGGTTTACGGGTAAATGTCCCGGCGCTCGGGGCCGCGCTGGCGCGCCATCAGGATGATAATGCGCCTGCCATGGCGAGGGACTGGCGTAATCGAGCCGGGGAGATGAACACGGCGTGAAGGACGACGGAACCACCGGAGCACACCGGGGTACGCACGCGGCACCGGATACGGCACCGGGGGGAGGGCCGCGGACGGTGGCCGGTGAGAAGCGGGCCCTGCGGCGCTCCCTCCTGGCGTCGCGGGCCCACCTGCCGGAGGACGGTGTCCACCGGCTCGCCGGCGCGCTCGCCCGGCACGCCCTGGAACTGCCCGAGCTGGCCGGGGCGCGCACCGTCGCCGCGTACGTCTCGGTGGGGCGCGAGCCCGACACCCGCGCGCTGGTGGACGAACTGCACTGGCGCGGCGTACGCGTGCTGCTGCCGGTGCTGCTGCCGGACAACGACCTGGACTGGGCCGCGTACGAGGGCGCCGAGTTCCTCTCCCCCGCCCGCCGGGGGCTGCTGGAGCCCACCGGGCGGCGGCTGGGGCCGCAGGCCGTGACCGGGGCGGACGTCGTACTGCTGCCGGGGCTGGCGGTGGACCGGCGCGGGATGCGCCTGGGGCGCGGCGGGGGCAGCTACGACCGGGTGCTGGCCCGGATCGAGGCGTCCGGGGCCGCCCCGGCGCTGGTGGTGCTGCTGCACTCCGGCGAGTATCTGCGCCGGGTACCGGCGGAGCCCCACGACCGTCCGGTGCACGCCGCGGTGACCCCCGAGGGGGTGCACCGCTTCACGGCGTGAGACCGGCGGGCGCGGGGCTCGCGGCGGTGTCCGCGCGGGCGTCCGGCAGACCGGGCGCCCGCGGCGTCAGGACGGGGTGAGGGCCATGGTGTCCTCGGTCGCGTCGTCGACGGCCTTGCGGCTGAACGCCCAGTCCAGCTGCTCGCCATCGGCCCACTTGTCCGTCTGGTCCACGTAGTTGGAGTGGTAGGCGTGGCCGGAGGCGCCGGTGAGGTTGATCCAGCTCGACTCGTCGAGGTCGGCCAGGTTGACCACCATCCGCATCGACGGCACCCAGATCACCTCGTAGCCGCCCGCCGCGTTCCAGCCGGTGGCGTTGACGGCCGCCTCGCCGCCGCCGAGGTCCCAGGGGCCGCGGTTGAGCAGGTGCTGGACGAAGCCGGGGCCGGAGGTGCCCAGGGTCTGGTTCTGGAGCATCAGCCGGTGCAGACGGCCCCAGCTCCAGGTCTCGATGTCCTTGCCGAGCTTGGTGGTCAGCTCCCAGCGGGCGTCCTTCATGGCGCGGGCCAGCAGCGCGTCGCGGTCGCCCTCGCCCTCCTCGAAGCGGCTGCCGGGGGTCCACCAGCCGCTGTCGGGCTCGTCCAGCAGCGTGCGCACGACCTCGTACCAGCGGTCGCCGCCGTCGGGCTGCGCGGAGGACGGGGCGCGCGTGCCGCACTCGCGGACGGTGCGCGGGTTGCCGCTCAGGTCCTCGATCGGGCCGGACTCGTCGGCCGGGCGGACCCGCAGGCACTCGCCCTCGACGCGGACCTCCTTGGGGAGCTTGTTGCCGAAGCCGAGCTTGAGGAGGTTGCGCCACACGCCGTTGAAGTAGGCGGCGGGAGCGGAGTCGGCGTCCTGGGTGTAGTCCCAGCCCTCCAGCAGTTCCTGCGCCTGGCGGACGTAGGGGTCCTCGATGTCGATCTTCAGCAGGTAGGGCACCAGGATCTTGGCTATCTCGCTGCTGTTGTCCAGCTGCATGGTCCGCATGTCGTCCGTGGAGACCTTGCCGCCGTCCTTGATCTTGGACTGGATGAGGTCGTCGATCCGCTGGCTGCGCGCGCCGTAGCCCCAGTCCTCGGTGAGCGGGTAGGGGTACTTCTCCGCGTCGATCACGGCCTGGTTGGCGGTGACGATGTAGCCGCGCTCCGGGTTGTACTCCCAGGGCAGGGCCTCCTGCGGTATGTGGCTCTCCCACTCGTAGTCCGGGTTCCAGCCGGGTGCCGGGTAGCGGCCGTCGTGGCCCTCGGCGCGGACCGGGATGCGGCCGGGCGCCTGGTAGCCGATGTTGCCCTCGGTGTCGGCGTAGACCAGGTTCTGGGAGGGGACGGCGAACTTCCGGGCGGCCTCGCGGAACCCGTTGAAGTCGGTGGCGGTGTTCAGTTCGAAGACCGCGTCCATGGTCCTGGAGGGCTCCAGCGCCGTCCAGCGCAGCGCGACGGCGTAGCCCTTGCCGCGGTCGGGGGCGACGTCGCCGACCGGGGCGTGGTCGCCGACGCCGGCCAGCTCGTTGCTGCGGTCGGAGACGAGGGGGCCGTGGCGGGTGGAGCGGACGGTGATCTTCCGGTCCTCGCCGCCGGCGACCTTGATGACCTCCTCGCGGGTGTCGTACGGGACCTTCTCCCCGTCGTAGAGGTACGTCCCGTTCTCGATCTTCTCCAGGTACAGGTCGGTGACGTCGGCGCCGAGGTTGGTGAAGCCCCAGGAGATGTCCTGGTTGTGGCCGATTATCACGCCCGGCATGCCGGAGAAGGTGAAGCCGGCGACGTCGAAGGGGCATTCCTCGCCGACCGAATTGCAGTGCAGGCCCATCTGGTACCAGAGGGAGGGGAGCTGCGGTGCCAGGTGCGGGTCGTTGGCGAGCAGCGGCTTGCCGGTGGTCGTGTACTCGCCGGAGACGACCCAGGAGTTGGAGCCGATGCCGTCGCCGTTGGGGCCCAGGAGGGCGGGGACGGCGTCGAGGGAGGCGGCCAGGGCGGCGAGCTGGGTCCGCACGCCCTGACCGGCCTGGTCCGCCTGGTCCCCCTGGCCCGCCTGACCTGCCGGGGCGCCCTGACCGGTCTCGGTGCCCTGGCCGGCGCCGCCGGGGGAGACCGTCCCGCCGGGGGCCGTGGTGCCGGGGGCCGTGGTGCCGTTCCGCGCGGCGTTCCCGCCCTCCGCCGCGGTGCCCTTCGGGTCGTAGGCGCCGTCGAGGGCGCTGACGGCGCCGTCCTGGACGATCGGCTTGTTCCGGTCGAAGGGGTAGTCCGGGTAGAGCGCCTCGATCTGCTTGTTCGTCAGGCGGCTGGAGAGCAGGGCCCGGTCTATCTCGTCCTGCATGTTGCCGCGCAGGTCCCAGGCCATGGCCTTGAGCCAGGCCACGGAGTCCACCGGCGACCACTTGTGCGGCCTGTAGTCGCTGACGAGGCCGAGGGCCGCGTACTCCAGGGAGAGTTCCGCGCCGCTGCGGCCGCCCAGGTAGGCGTTGACGCCCTCGGCGTAGGCCAGCAGGTACTTCTTGGTCGTCCCCGAGAGCTTGGTGTCGTACTCCTCCTGCGCCACCTTCCGCCAGCCCAGGGTGCGCAGGAAGGCGTCGGTCTCGACCTGGCTCTCGCCGAACATCTCCGACAGCCGGCCGGCCGTCATGTGCCGCCGTACGTCCATCTCCCAGAAGCGGTCCTGGGCGTGGACGTAGCCCTGGGCCCGGAAGAGGTCCTCGGCGCTGTCGGCGTAGAGCTGGGGTATGCCGTGCTCGTCGCGTTTGACGGTGACCGGGGCGGAGAGGCCGTCGAGTTCCATCGAGCCGGTGGTCTGCGGGAAGGACGCGCGGACGGTGCCGACGCTCCAGTAGGCGCCGTAGCCGACGCCCGCCACGAGCAGCAGCACGACTGCGATCACGAGGAGGCGGGCGCGTCGCGGGGTCTTCTTGGCGGGCATCGCTGTCCTTCGAGGGCAGGGTGGGACCAGAGGTGCTGGAGCAACCATAGGACGAGCCGGGTCGCCGGTCGGCAGGGAGTCCGCGCATCAGGAGCCGGAGATTCAAGCAATGGTAAATTGTTAGGCAAAGAAATAACTTCCCGGCGGTCGGGTCCCGGCCGTTGCCTCCGCACGCCCACGGAAGGATCCGCTTCTGACTGTCGACCGCCTCAACGAACTCATGCTGGTCTCCGCGCTCGTCCTGCTCGTCGCCGTCGCGGCCGTCCGGCTCTCCTCCCGCACGGGGCTCCCCAGCCTCCTGATCTACCTCGGCATCGGGCTCGTCATCGGACAGGACGGCCTCGGGGTCGAGTTCGACAACGCCGAACTGACGCAGGTGCTGGGCTACGCGGCGCTCGTGGTGATCCTCGCCGAGGGCGGTCTGGGCACCAAGTGGCGTCAGATCCGCCCGGCGGTGCCCGCCGCGGCCGTGCTGGCGACGGCGGGCGTCGCGATCAGCGTGGGCGTCACCGCCGCGGGGGCCCACTATCTGGTGGGACTGGACTGGCGCCCGGCGCTGATCATGGGGGCGGTCGTCTCCTCGACGGATGCCGCGGCCGTCTTCTCCGTGCTGCGCAAGGTGCCGCTGCCGCCCCGCCTGACGGGGATGCTGGAGGCGGAGTCCGGGTTCAACGACGCCCCGGTGGTGATCCTGGTCGTCGCCTTCGCCTCGGCCGGCCCGATGGAGTCGTGGTACGTCCTGCTCGGGCAGATCGCGCTGCAGCTGGCCATCGGGCTCGCGGTGGGCCTGGCCGTCGGCAAGCTGGGCGAGTACGCGCTGCGGCAGGTCGCGCTGCCCGCCTCCGGCCTGTATCCGATCGCGGTGATGGCGCTGTGCGTCCTGGCGTACGCCGGGGGCGCGCTGGCGCAGGGCAGCGGATTCCTGGCGGTCTACGTCAGCGCGGTCGTCCTGGGCAACTCCAGGCTGCCGCACCGCCCGGCCACCCGGGGGTTCGCCGACGGCATGGCGTGGATCGCGCAGATCGGCCTGTTCGTGCTGCTCGGCCTGCTGGCGGCCCCCTCGGAGCTGCTGCGCGACTTCTGGGCGGCGCTGGCGGTCGGGCTGGTGCTGACGCTGGTGGCACGGCCGGTGTCCGTGGTGCTGTGCTCCCTGCCCTTCCGGCTCCCCTGGCGGGAGCAGACGCTGATGTCGTGGGCGGGGCTGCGCGGCGCGGTGCCGATCATCCTGGCGACGATCCCCATGGTCGACCAGGTGCAGGGCAGCCGGCGGATCTTCAACATCGTCTTCGTGCTGGTCGCGGTCTTCACCCTGCTCCAGGGGCCGACCCTGCCGTGGGTCGCCCGCAGGCTCGGGCTGGACAAGGCCGGCGACACACAGGATCTGGAGATCGAGTCGGCTCCCCTGGAGCGGCTGCGCGGGCATCTGATCGCGGTCTCCATCCCCGGCGGCTCGCGCATGCAGGGCGTGGAGGTGGCCGAGCTGCGGCTGCCGAAAGGCGCGGCGGTCACCCTGGTGGTACGGGAGGGCAGCAGTTTCGTGCCCTCGCCCTCGACCGTCCTGCGGCACGGCGACGAGCTGCTGGTGATCGCCACCGACGCGGTGCGCGACGCCACCGAGCGGCGGCTGATGGCCGTGGGCCGGGGCGGCAAGCTGGCGGGCTGGCTGGGGACGGCGGGCAGCTCGGCGCTGCGGAGGGGCTGAGGGAGACAGGACGAGGGCGGATCTGCGGGACGGGGCAGGTACGGGACGGGGCAGGTACGGGACGGGGCAGGTACGGGACGGGGGCGGACCCGCGGGGTGATCGGCTACCCTGAGGCCGTACGTTTGTCCGACTTTCGGAGCTACCGGAGTTTCGACCCCGCCTGATGCAGGGCCGGCACGGCCGCCCGGCCGACCACACGCCGCGGTCCGTGCGAGAGGACGGCCTTCGGCGTGCCCCCGCCGTACCGCGCCGCCGTGCGCCGTACGGCCGGCGGCGCGCTACCAGGCGGCAGAAAGGTACGGCCGTGGCCACCACGGTCACTCCCGTCACGAACCGGAAGCCCGGCTACCGGGACCTGCTGCGCACTCCCGGTGCGTGGACGTTCCTGCTGCCCGGCTTCCTGGCCCGCCAGCCCTTCGCGATGCTGACGCTCGGCATCGTGCTGCTGGTCGAGGACACCACCGGATCGTTCGGCACGGCGGGCACCGTCTCGGCCGTGACCGGCGTGTCGATGGCCCTGTTCGCACCCCGCAGCGGCCGGCTCGCCGACCGCTTCGGCCAGCGCGCGGTCCTGGTGCCCGGGGTGCTGCTGCACGCCGCCGCCGTGGGCGTGCTGGCTGCCCTGGCGCTGTCCCGGGCGCCGCTGTGGGCACTGCTGCTGGCGGCCGTGCCGGCCGGCGCCTCGGTGCCACAGGTCGGCCCGATGGTGCGGGCCCGCTGGGCTCATCTGCTCAGGGGCGGGCCGGACTCGCCGGGCGGCTCGGGTCCGCCGGGCGGCACGGGCAGGCCGGACGGCGCCCGGCTGCTGTCGACGGCGGCGGCGTTCGAGTCCGTCACCGACGAGCTCACCTTCGTCATCGGCCCGGTCCTGGCCACCGCCCTGTGCACCGGGGTGCACCCGGCCGCCGGGCTGGCCGCCGAGGCGGCCCTGACCGTCGTCGGCGGGCTGGTCTTCGCGGCCCAGCGCCGTACCGCGCCCCCCGCCCACCGCCGCGCTCGGGGAGCGGACGGCGCGCCGCACGCCTCGGCCCTGTCGGTGCCGGGCGTGCGGGTGCTGATCGTCGCCTTCCTCGGGATCGGCTCGGTCTTCGGCGGGATGCAGGTGTCGCTGGCCGCCTTCACCGACTCCATCGGGCAGCCGGGCCTCAACGGCGTGCTGTACGGGATCTTCGCCGCGGGCAACATGCTCGCCGGTCTCGTCTTCGGCGCCCTGACCTGGCGATCGGCCCCGCAGCGGCGGCTGCTGGCGGCGTACGCGCTGCTGACGCTGACCACCGCGCCGCTGTGGGCGGTGGACGCGGTCCCGCTGCTGGCCGTCCTCGGACTGCTGGCGGGCATGGGCATCGCGCCGAGCCTGATCACCGGCTTCACCCTGGTGGAGCGGCTGGTTCCGGCGGGGGTGCGCACCGAGGCGTTCACCTGGATGGCCGGCGCGGTGGCGCTGGGCCAGGCCGGCGCCGCGTCGGCCGCCGGGCAGTTGACGGACGGCTTCGGGGCGAGCGCCGGGTTCACGGTGCCGCTGGCCGCCACGGCTCTGGCGCTGGTCACGGTGGCGGCGCTGCGCGGATGGCTGAGGCCGGACGACGGGCGGACGGGCGACGGGGAGGGACCGCGAACCGGGTGACGGAGGGCTCCGGACGGAGGACGGGAGGGGCACGCAGGGGCGTGGCGAGAGTCACCGTCCGCCGCTCCCGGTGGACTAAGCCGCCGGAATACTGCACCATGGTGCGTCGTTAGCACTCCACAAGGAAGAGTGCCAGGAGGAGCAAGTGCCGACCTATCAGTACCAGTGCACCGAGTGCGGCGAGGGCCTGGAAGCGGTTCAGAAGTTCACCGACGACGCGCTCACCGAATGCCCGAGCTGCAAGGGCCGCCTGAAGAAGGTGTTCTCCGCGGTCGGCATCGTCTTCAAGGGCTCCGGCTTCTACCGGAACGACAGCCGCGGCTCCTCGTCCGGCAGCACGTCGTCGTCCTCTTCGCCGTCGTCGTCCTCGTCTTCTTCGTCGGCGGCGTCTTCGTCGTCGGCGTCGTCGGCGGCGGCGTCGTCGTCCTCTTCCTCCGAGAAGAGCTCGGGCTCGTCCGGCGACTCGTCGTCCAAGGCCGGCTCCTCGGCGGCCTGACCCCACCGCCTGCCGCCCTCCGGCCCGGAGCCGGAACCGGCCTGTCCCGCCCCCGCAGCGGTGCGCACCGGGGCGGGGTCGCCGCATGGGGGGCTAGTGTGTTCGGCCATGAGCGCACAGGCGGAGACAGGTGTCATCGGCGGGTCCGGTTTCTACTCGTTCCTGGACGACGTGATAGAGGTCGCGGTGGACACGCCGTACGGCGAGCCCAGCGACTCCCTCTTCATCGGCGAGATCGCCGGACGCCGGGTGGCCTTCCTGCCCCGGCACGGCCGCAAACACCATCTGCCCCCGCACCGGATCAACTACCGGGCCAACCTGTGGGCCCTGCGCTCGGTCGGTGTGCGGCGGGTGCTGGGGCCGTGCGCGGTGGGCGGTCTGCGGCCCGAGTACGGCCCCGGCACGCTGGTGGTGCCCGACCAGCTCGTGGACCGCACCAAGTCGCGCGTCCAGACCTTCTACGACGGCGAGGCGCTGCCCGACGGCTCGGTGCCGAACGTGCTGCACCTGTCCTTCGCCGACCCCTACTGCGAGACGGGCCGGGCGGCGGCCGTCGCGGCGGCGCGCGGGCGCGGCTGGGAGCCGGTGGACGGCGGCACCATGGTCGTGATCGAGGGACCGCGCTTCTCCACCCGCGCGGAATCGCGCTGGCACGCGGCGCAGGGCTGGGCGGTGGTCGGGATGACCGGACACCCGGAGGCGATCCTCGCCCGCGAACTGGGCCTGTGCTACTCCTCGATGGCGCTGGTCACCGACCTGGACGCCGGTGCGGAGACGGGTGAGGGCGTCTCGCACGAGGAGGTGCTCCAGGTCTTCGCGCAGAACGTCGGACGGCTGCGCGAGGTGCTCTTCGACACGGTGGCCGGGCTGCCCGCGGAGCGGGACTGCGCCTGCGCGACGGCGCTGGACGGGATGGACCCGGGGATCGAGCTTCCCTGAGGGCCAGGGGCCGTCGGCCGGGACGGCGGGAGCGGCGTGGCAGGTGGCGGGGGCGGCTCATGCGGCTCACGTCCCTCGTGCGAGTGAGCGGGTTGTCCACAACCTGTGAGTAGCCCACAGGGCCCGGCGGACTGCCGCGGAACCGGACATCGTTGGGGTGTTTCCACCACAAGGCGGTGACCGTGATGTCCTCTTCCTTCCACTCCACTCCTCCCTCGTCCTCGCCCCCGTCCCCCTCCACACCCCACTCCCTGCCTCCTCCTTCAAGCCCTCCGGCCGCCGGCCCGGTGCCGGAGTTCGAACCGGTGCGCGCGGGGCGGGGCCCGCTCGGCCCTCTCCGGGCGGCGGGCCGGTGGTTCCGGGCGGTGGCTCTGCTGCTGGCCCTCGCCTCCGCGGGGGCCGTCCTCTGGGGGAACCCCGGGGACGGAGACAGGGACGGGGAGCGTGCGCTCCCGGCGGCCCGGCCCGCGACCGGAGAAGCGCCGGGAGCCCCGCCCCCGCCCGCTTCTCCCGACGAGGAGGAGGGCGGCACGACGGTGGACGCCCCGGTGCGGATCCCGGACGCGGAGGCGGTGCGGCTGCTGCGTCCCGGGGACAGGGTGGACGTACTGGCCACACCCGCCGACGCCCCGGCAGGCGGTCCCGCCGACGGCCCGGCGGACAGCGCACGGACCATCGCCCGGAACGTGCGGGTGGCGGCCGTACCCGATGCGGCCTCCGGGCCGGAGGCCGGCCCCGGCGGCCGGGAGGGGGCGCTGGTGGTGCTCTCGGTGCCCCGGCCGACGGCCGCCCGGCTCGCCGGCGCGGCGGCGCACTCCGTTCTGGCGGTGACGCTGTGCTGACCGCCGGCCGCCAGGGCCCGGACCGTGGCCCGGACTGCGACCCGGGCTGGACAGTGCGCGCGGTGTTCGTGCAGCGTGTGCTGCGTTCACCCGGCGGAGGCCGGAGCGCGTGTGCGGAGGAGAGGCAGTCCCTTGAGCGAGAAGCAGGGCGTCCTGGCCGGGTTCAGGTCATTCCTGATGCGGGGCAACGTGGTCGATCTGGCCGTTGCCGTCGTCATCGGGGCGGCCTTCACCAAGATCGTGAACTCGGTGGTGGAGGGCGTCATCAACCCGGTGGTGGGCTCCATCGGGCCCAAGGACCTCGACCGCTACCAGTCCTGTCTCCAGGGCCCGTGCGAGTTCGACGAGGCGACCGGCGCGGCCCTCAGCGGCATCGCCATCAAGTGGGGCTCGGTGCTGAGCGCCGCGCTGACCTTCCTGATCACCGCCGCGGTCGTCTACTTCCTGATGATCGTGCCGATGAACAGGTTCAAGAAGCGGCTGGACGCCCTGAGCGCCAAGGAGGCCGCGGAAGCGGCCGCGACTCCGGTCCAGAAGACCGAGGTGGAGCTGCTCACCGAGATCCGCGACGCGCTGCTGGCCCAGCGCGACGGCAACGGCACCACGGACGCCGCCGCCCTGCTGGCGGCGCAGCGCAACGCCTCCGGGGGCAGTGCCGGGCCGGGCTCCGAGGGGCCGTCCGGTGCGTCCGGCACATCTGGGGGTATCTCGAAGAAGCCCTGACGCGAGCGTCCCCCGCAGTGCCCCGCGGAAGGTCCCGCCGGTGGCCTCAGAGGTGGTGCGGGGGCTTCTCGTCCAGGAAGCGGGCCAGATCGCCCGCACCGCCGTCGCCGCCCGCCTCCGGGCGCTCTCCCCAGCCGCGGTCGGTGTCGTCGGCCGAGGGCCGGCTCAGCGGATCGGAGAAGTCCAGCGCGGAGGCCGGGTCGCGGGGCGCGGAGCCATGGCCGGAACCGGGAGTGGCGGGGGTGCTCATCCCTCCAGAGTACGGCGGCCCCGGTCCGCTCCGGGGAGGAGGATCATGGCCTTATGAGCGCCTCGAGGGTCAACGACGCACTGACGGATGTCCAGGGCCTGCGGGTCGGCCACGCCCAGCGGATCGGCGACGGCTGGCTGACGGGCACGACCGTGGTCCTCGCCCCGGAGGGCGGGGCGACCGCCGCCGTGGACGTGCGGGGCGGCGGGCCCGGCACCCGGGAGACCGACGCCCTGGACCCGCGCAATCTGGTGGAGCGCATCGACGCCGTGGTCCTGACCGGGGGCAGCGCCTTCGGACTGGACGCCGCCTGCGGGGTGACCGCCTGGCTGGAGGAGCGGGGCAGGGGCTTCCCCGTCGGCCCGGAGCCGGATCAGGTGGTGCCCGTGGTCCCGGCCGCCTGCCTCTTCGACCTGGGCCGCGGCGGCTCCTGGCGGGCCCGCCCCGACGCCGCGCTCGGCCGGGAGGCGGCCGAGGCGGCCGCCCGTACGAGCGTCGGCGAGCCGGTCCCCCAGGGCAGTGTCGGAGCCGGCGCGGGGGCCGTTGCGGGCGGTCTCAAGGGCGGGGTGGGCACCGCGAGCACGGTTCTGCCCTCGGGCACCACGGTGGGTGCGCTGGCCGTGGTCAACGCGGTGGGCTCGACCCTGGACCCGGCCACGGGCGTGCTCTACGGCGAGCTGTACGGCGGGCGTCCGGCCTTCCCCTCGGAGGCCGAGCACGCCGAGGCGCTGCGGTCCCTGGCCGCCGCCCAGCAGGAGTCGGAACGCCGTTCGGCCGCCTCGGTGCGCCCGCCGCTCAACACCACGCTGGCCGTGGTGGCCACCGACGCCGAGCTCACTCCCGCCCAGGCGCAGAAGCTGGCGGGCACCTCCCACGACGGGCTGGCCCGCGCGGTCCGCCCGGTGCATCTGCTCACCGACGGGGACACCGTCTTCGCCCTGTCCACCGGTGCGCGCCGCCCGGAGGCGGAGGAGATCAACGACGTGCTGGCGGCCGGCGCCGACACCCTGACGCGTGCGGTGGTCAAAGCGGTACGGGCCGCGGAGGGCGTGGACGGCCCGGGCGGGGTGTTCCCGGCGTACCACGACCTCTACGGCCGCCCCTGAGCCGCTATGGCCCCGGCTCCCGGCCCCGGCTCCCGGTCGCGAACCCGACATCCTGCTCCGATCTCCGGCACCGCCTCGCCGCCCGCCGCCCCGCACGCCCGGAACACCGGGCGTCACGGGCTCCGGACACAGCGGGACCCCGGCGCTGGGGGGGGGAGTGCGCCGGGGTCCCTGTCCAGTGGGCGTGTTCGGTCGTCTTCGATCGTGTCCCGTCGCGGCGCGGTGTGCCACACCGCGCCGGACGCCGTCACGCCGCCGCGTCGAAGCCCGTGTCATGGGCCATCTTCTTCAGTTCGAGCAGGGCGTGCTTCTCGATCTGGCGGATGCGTTCCCTCGTCAGGCCGTGCTGCTTGCCGACCTCGGTCAGCGTGCGCTCGCGCCCGTCCTCGATGCCGTAGCGCGCCCGGATGATGGAGGCTGTCCGGTCGTCGAGCCGGCCGATCATGTCCTCCAGTTCCTCGCGCCGCAGCATCACGAGCACGGAGTCCTCGGGAGAGGTCGCGGAGGTGTCCTCCAGCAGGTCGCCGAACTGCGTCTCGCCCTCGTCGTCCACGGACATGTTCAGGCTGACCGGGTCGCGCGCCCAGTCCAGCACGTCCGTGATGCGCTCGGAGTTGGAGCCCAGCTCCTCGGCGATCTCGGCGGGCTCGGGGTCGCGGCCGTGCTCGCGGTTGAACTCCCGCTGCACACGCCGGATCCGTCCCAGCTCCTCGACCAGGTGGACGGGGAGGCGGATGGTGCGCGACTGGTCGGCGATCGACCGCGTGATGGCCTGGCGGATCCACCATGTCGCGTACGTGGAGAACTTGAAGCCCTTGCGGTAGTCGAACTTCTCCACCGCCCGCACCAGGCCCGCGTTCCCCTCCTGGATCAGGTCCAGCAGCGGCAGGCCGCTGCGGGGGTAGCGCCGCGCGACGGCGACGACCAGACGCAGGTTGGAGCGGATGAAGACATCCTTGGCGCGCTCGCCCTCGGCGGCCACGGCCTCCAGCTCCTCGCGGGTCGCGGTCGCGGCCGGCGAGTCACCCGAGACGGGCTCGGCCTGGCCGTCGAGGATCTGCCGGGCGTACACGCCCGCCTCGATGGCGAGCGAGAGCTCGACCTCCTTCGCCGCGTCCAGCAGCGGGGTGCGGGCGATCTCGTCGAGGTACATGCCGACCAGGTCCCGGTCCGCTACATCCCCTGCAGACGAGGTACGTACAGGTCGTGCCTCGTCAGCGCCGTTGGGGTCGGCCTGACGACGGGCGACGGCACGGGTTGCCATGCGTACTCCCTTGCGAGTCGTGGTCTACAACTGGTCGGTGGCGGTCCAGCCACCCGGCGTCTCCTGGTTCGGGTGCCCGTTCCGATGGAATCAACGACTTCAATCCGGACAGAATTCCCACGGCGCGCATCGTTTTTCCGGATCTTGCGGTATTCTGCGCCGCCACACAGAGGGGGCCCTCCATGACGGAACGCGGGGAAGTCCAGGTCAGAGCAGGCGAGGAAGGCGACCTTCCGGGGCTGACGGACATCTACAACCACTACGTCCGCGAGACCCCCGTCACATTCGACACCGAGCCCCTCACCCCCGAGACCAGACGTCCCTGGCTGCTCTCCCACCCCAAGGACGGCCCGCACCGCCTTCTGGTTGCCCTGGACGCGGAATCCGGCCGCGTCCAGGGCTACGCCACCAGCAGCCCTTTCCGCCCCAAGTCCGCCTACTCCACCTCGGTCGAGGTCAGCGTCTACCTCGCTCCCGACGCGTGCGGGCGGGGCGTCGGCACCCTGCTGTACGAGCACCTCTTCGAAGCCCTCGGCGGCGAGGACGTCCACCGCGCCTACGCGGGCATCGCCCAGCCCAACGAGGCCTCCGTACGTCTCCACGCCCGCTTCGGCTTCCGCCACATCGGCACGTACGGCGAGGTCGGCCGGAAGTTCGGCCGGTACTGGGACGTGGCCTGGTACGAGAGGCCGCTGAACTCCTGAGGCCCCCGGTGTCAGGGGGCACGGCGCCACCCGCCCACGGCGCCCGCCGGACGCCTCCTCCCGTCACCCTCCGGGACCACCGCGCCGCGCCACCGCCGCGCGTCGCCACGCCCGGCGCCGGCCGCCACCGCACAATCCCGGTGGACCCTCCCGAACCGCCTCCCCGTCCCATCTCCCGAAGCCGCCCTCCCGGCCCGGCCCCGCCCCCTCCCCCGCGCCTCATGTCCGCGTCCCGCCAATGGCCCGACCACTGACAGTCCCGCACCCCTCTGGCCGTGGGCCCGACCCGCTGGAACGATGTGGCCGCCACGGCTCCGGCGCACACCCCCACATGCCGTCCCCTCCGCACGCGCACCACCGGCCCCACCCGCTCCGTCCGCCCATGTGAGGAGAGACCCGATGCAGCAGCCCGCGACTCCCAGCCGCAGACAAGCCCTCGCCACCGGTCTGTTCGGTGTCACCGCGGCGCTGACCGCCTCCGCCGCCCTCTCCTCCCCGGCGAACGCCGGCACCGGCCCGGCCGCCGGACGGACCGCCGCCTCCGGCGGCGGCGACCGCGCGCGCACCAGAGCCAGGGCCCGGGCCCTGGTACGCCGCATGTCCCTGGAGGACAAGGTCGGGCAGCTCTTCGTCGTCGAGGTCTACGGACAGGCCGCCGACACCGCGTCCGCGGGCAACCGCACCCTGTACGGCGTGGACACCCCCGCCGAGGTGATCGCCAAGTACCGGCCGGGCGGGGTCATCTACTTCGACGCCCGCCGCGGTCCCGACAACGTCCGCGACCCGCTCCAGACCGCCCGTCTGTCCAACGGCCTCCAGCGCGCCGCGCGCCGCGCCGGCGCCCGCGTGCCGCTGCTGGTCTCCATCGACCAGGAGGGCGGCAGCGTCGTCTACCGCCTCACCGACCCCGCCACCCTCCTGCCCGGGAACATGGCACTGGCGGCGGGCCGGTCCACCGCCGACACCCGGCGCTCGGCCGAGATCATCGGTCTGGAGCTGGCGGCGGTGGGCGTCAACCAGAACTACGCCCCGGTCGCCGACGTCAACGTCAACCCCGAGAACCCGGTCATCGGCGTCCGCTCCTTCGGCTCCGATCCCGCCCTGTGCGCCTCCCTGGTCGACGCATCGGTGAGCGGCTACCACCGCGGCCGGATCGCCTCCGCCGCCAAGCACTTCCCCGGGCACGGCGACACCGACACCGACAGCCACACCGGCCTCCCCCGGATCGACCACACCCGCGAGGAACTGGAGGGCATCGACCTGCCCCCCTTCCGCGCCGCCATCGCGCGCGGCGTCGACACGATCATGACGGCCCACATCGTCGTCCCGGCCCTGGACCCGTCGGGCGTTCCGGCCACCATGTCGCAGCCGATCGTCACCGGGCTGCTGCGCGAGGAGATGGGCTTCGAGGGCCTGATCGTCACCGACGCCCTGGACATGCAGGGCGCCTCGGGCCAGTTCCCGCCGGACGTGGCGCCGGTCCGGGCCCTCATGGCCGGCTGTGACCAGCTCGTCCTGGCGCCGAAGCTGGACACCGCCTACGACGCCGTCCTGGAGGCCGTACGCGGCGGGGAGATCCCCGTCTCCCGCCTGGACGCCTCGGTGGAGCGGATCCTGGCGCACAAGCTCCGCCGGGACCTCTTCCGGCACCCGTACGTGGACGAGCAGCACGCGGTGCGCACCGTCGGCGCCGAGCGCCACAGGGCCGATGCCCAGGCCATCACCGACCGCACCGTCACCCTGGTCAGGAACGAGGGCTCCCTCCTCCCCCTGCCCTCCGGCGCCCGCTCCGTCCTGGTCACCGGCTGGGGGGTGGGCACCACCCGGGCCCTCGCCGACGCCGTCGCCGAGCGGCCCGGCCAGAGCGCCACCGTCCTGGAGACGGGCGCGATCCCCTCCGCGGACCGCATCACCGAAGCGGCCGGCGCGGCGGCGGGCCACGGCCTGGTGATCGTCTCCGTCAACGCGGCCGCGGCGGGCTCGGAGAAGGGCGCCGCCCAGGCGAGGCTGGTCCAGGCCCTGATGGACACCGGCACACCCGTCGTCGCCGTCGCCGTCCGCAACCCGTACGACATCCGCCGCTTCCCCGGCGTCCCCGCCTACCTGGCCACCTACTCCTACGGCGCCCCCTCCCTCCAAGCCGCCGTCCGCACCGCCTACGGCGACCTCTCCCCCGCCGGCCGGCTCCCGGTCGCCGTCCCGGACGCCGACTCCACCGGCACCCTCTACCCCTTCGGACACGGCCTGACGTACTGACCCGCCGGGCACGTTCGGCACGCCTCGCACTCATCCGCTAACCTGTCCTGCGTCACGCCTTCGTAGCTCAGGGGATAGAGCACCGCTCTCCTAAAGCGGGTGTCGCAGGTTCGAATCCTGCCGGGGGCACAGAGCAACACCAGGTCAGAGGCCCTTCCGCCCAGCGGGCGGGAGGGCCTCTGAGCTCGCAGCACACATATGGCACACACGCCGTGCGCGCAGAGGGTGGGGAGCTGCCACGAGATGCCCGCGAAGGACGAGCTGGCCGGGCGCCGGTACGAGAAGCTGGTCGACCACCTTGAGTCGATGATGAGGACTTCCCTCAAGCCGCAGTACGAGGGCTACTACGGCCATCTGGTCCTGGGCCGCGACACGCTTGAGGAGATGGGCGACCTCAAAGATGTCCGGCGCGCAGCACGCGAGGCCGGCCGCCGCCTCGGTTGGAAGCCGGCCACGAGGCTTGTCAGGGGCAGGCTCTTCGTGATCGACGAGCGCGAGGTACCCGAAGAGATCCGGCAGCTCGCCGGGGACGCAGCGGCCGAAGCGATAGACCGAGCACGGCGGGAGCATCGGTGAACCCGGTTCCTCTGCCTGATCCCACCGCAGTGCTGGCCGAGACAGACTGGTGTGCCCTGGAGCACGCCTACGGGTCGGCGGAGGACACTCACGCGCAGCTGATCGCGCTCTTGGACGCAGACCAAGGTGTCCGCTCAAGGGCTCTGGAGCATCTCGACCATGCGGTGCTGCATCAGACCACCCTGTACTCCGCAACGGCACCGGCAGCTCTCTATGTGGCCGGCGTCCTCTCCGACCCGCGTACTGCCGCAACCGTCAACGTGTTGCCGCGCACCTCCCCCGCCCCGTTGCGAGCGGAACTGCTGGACTGGCTGGGCTCGGCCGCCAACGAGGTCACCGACGAGGCCGAATCGATCAGCAGACACCACGGGTTCCCACCCGAGGACTATCCGCCGTTCGGCCGGATCCGCGAGATTCGCCCCGCGCTCTTCGCCGCGGTCTCCGACTGCCTCGGCGACCCCGATCCGCAGGTGCGCGAAGCGGCCATCGCCGCCTGCATTCCGCTCCTCGACGACCCACACCTGCTCAGCCGCCGGACTGATCTGATCCCGCTGTTGAGAGAAACTCTGGTCATAAGCGCACGGTGGCAGTACCGCGACCGGGCGATCGAAGCCCTTGCCGCGTGGGGCGAGGACACCACTGGACTGGAAGTCCGGCGGGATCCGTTCGGATGGTGCGACACCCCGCCCGACCTGTCGACGTCCGGATGGGATCTGTTGCCGGAGGACCGGGATGGCCTCCCCTTCTGACCGACGAGTGCCCCGCTCCTGAGACTCAGCGCCTGCCTCCCTGGGAACAAGGCCGAGCTCCACCGAAGTGGCCGCCATCGGACGGGGCAGTGGATCCGCTCCACGGGCTACTCTCGCCCCGGCACGGATCAGGCACATATCAGGCTGTGGCGTCCTCCAGGATCGCCACCGCCTCGGCGGCCTTGCGGGCCTTCTTCTCTGCCTTCTCCAACTTGCCTCTCGCCTTGGCCAGCTGCTTGGCACGGCGCTTGTGCATCTTCTTCGAGACCTCGTCGAGGCGGTCCGGGAAGAGGTGGCCGTACGTATCCAGCGTCAGTGTCGCGGACTTGTGACCGAGCATGCTCTGAACGACGTTGACGTCCGCGCCGCTGGCGATGGCGAGGGAGGCCGCCGTGTGGCGCAGCTTGTGCGGCGTGAGTCCGAGGTGACCGAGCCCCGCCTTGGTGACGGCTGACGCGAAGAACCGCTGCCGGAAGTTCCGGGCCCGCAGCGGCCCGCCTTGCGGAGCCGTGAACAGGAGCTCAGCCTCGCTCCGCCCGTCGACATGGGGCCTCAGCTCCTCAACCAGGAACCGGGGGATCGGGACGGACCGGCGCTCGTGGTTCTTGGGGGTGTCGAGGTAGAGCTTGCCGTTGTCCTCGACGTACGCCTCGACGATATGGGCACGGCAGGCGTCGAGGTCGACGCGTCCCACCTTCAGTGCGGACGCCTCACCCCAGCGCAGCCCCGTGTAGGCCAGCAGCAGGATGAACACCCGGTAGGCGCCTGCCGCGTCGGCGAGTGCGTCCACCTGTAGGTCATCGAGATAGACGTGGTCGGTGGGGGCTGCCTTCGGGAGGGGCACTCCGACGGCCGGGCTGACGGCCAGACGACGGGACTGGACCGCGTAGCCAAGAACCCGGCTGAGGACGACGTATGCCTTCCGTACCGAGCGAGGGCTGAGCTTCCTGCCTCCCGTCACCTCGCCGGACAGCATGTCGCCGAGCCACTCGGCGATGTCCTCGAAGTGGATGCGGTCCAAGGACGTCGTTCCCCACCGCGGGATCACATGGACATCGAGAACCCCCCGATAGCGATTGCGCGTCGAGCGCTTGAGGTGGATCTGGGCGGCCAGCCAGGAGTCGGCGACCTCGGCGAACTTCACGCGCCCGGCGGCCGGATCCCGATAGGAGCCGTCGGTGAGCCGGGTCTCCAGCCTGGTCCGCTCGGCTTCGGCGTCGGCCTTGCGGGCCACGGTCTTCATCTTCGGCTTGCCATCGGGCCCGTACCAGCGCACGCGGTAGCGGCCGGGCGGCGTACGGCCCGCCTTCCTGGCCGCCGCCACGGCTTGCGCGTACGCCGCGTGCCCGTTGCGATCCTCTATCCAGACTCGCGCCATCAGGCTCCTTCCTCCACGCCGATAACATGACGGCTTTCTGGCGGCTCCAATTCCATGCGGTCAGCAGCCACGACGCATAGCTGTAGCTTGGATTGAGCGAGCTTGGCAAGAGTTGCTTCTTAACATCTACAGAAGTCGCAGGTTCACGTCCCCCTCAGTGCGTGGGCGGCTATTTTGCGCGCTCTGATTACCGTGCTATGTTCCCCGCTGCTCCAGGACAGGCCGAGTGGCGGTAGCACCTGGCCCCTCTCCCATCTGCGTGTTCGCCGTTTCCTCAGGCCGCTGCTGCGACACCTTCGAAGGGGTCGGAAAACGATACGTCTTTTTGGTCCACCGGCGATTCGCCTCTACAGTTATCTGGCCCTGACACCCACATCGGAGGTCTGGGCGAATTCCACCGTAGCCGCCCCGCGAAATCTGCTCGGACAGGAGACTTTTTTGCCCGACCACCTGGATCGATCCCCTGCCTGTGAACGCGGCACGCTCGCGTCTCCCGCCGATGTGGCGGCCTATCTCGGGGTGCCGGTGAAGACGCTGTACCAGTGGAAGTACCGGGGCACCGGCCCGGCGCCACTGAAGGTCGGCCGGCATCTGCGCTACCGCTGGCGTGATGTAGACGCCTGGCTCAACCGGCAGTCGCCGTACAGCCTGACGGCATGACCGCGCGGCGACAGAACAGCCCTCGCCACGTCAACGCCGAGGGCCGCAGCCCCCTCGAGTGATCGCCCGTCCTTGAACGACGACTCGGTGGGGCAGGACCTTGCCCGTCCTGCCCCACCGAGAGAGGAATGCCTATGGAGGACTCTACGTCCCCCACCACAAACGCCGGTCCCCAGATCACCTGGCCCGCGGTCGCCGTCCCGGGCCAGGGAGCGTCCCCGGCCCGTACGCCCCAGACTGAGGCACCGTCCCCGGAGGCGGGGGCCGGCCTTTCTTCTGCCGCAGATCAACGTGGGGACCGTCGCACCGAGGGCTCGGAGAAGGAGCACGGTCCCCGGTCCCCTGGTGGCGGGAACCGTCCCCACTCCTGGTCCCTGCCACAAGGGGACCGGAGAGCACCAGACCGCGGAAACTCGCTGGTAGAAGGCCCGATGACCGGGGACCGTGACGGCGGTCCCCAGAGGACCGCCGCAGGGACCGGTACTCACAGTGCTGAGGCGACGGTCTCCGGTCCCCGGCCCTCACCGGGGACCGCGCTGGGGGGCCGTCGTGGGGACCGTGGTCCCCGTCGGTCCCCGGGGACCGACGGTCCCGTGCAGGGGACCGCGCAGCAGGGGACCTCGGTCCCGGAGGGCGGGTCGGGGACCGGGAACCGAGAGGGGACCGGTCCCCGGGTGTCGGGGGACGGGGCGGTGGTGCTGGATGAGTTGCGGGCGGCGATCGGCCGGTACGTGGTACTGCCGAGCGAGGAGGCGCTGACCGCGGTCACGCTGTGGGTGGCGGCCTCCCACATCCAGCCCGCCCTCCAGCACGCGCCCCGGCTGGCGGTGGTGGGACCGACCAAGGGGTGCGGCAAGTCCCGGGTCCTGGACGTGCTCTACGAGACCGTGCACCAGCCGATGATGACGGTGAACACCTCCCCGGCGGTGGTCTTCCGGGTCATCGGCAAGAACCCGCCCACGCTGCTGGTGGACGAGGCCGACACCATCTTCGGCCCGAAGGCGGGCGAGAAGGAGGACCTGCGCGGTCTGCTGAACGCCGGGCACCAGCGCAACCGGCCCGCCTGGCGGATCTCCGGGCCGGAGCACAAGCCGACCGCATTCCCCACCTTCGCCATGGCCGCGCTGGCCGGGATCGGCGACCTGCCGGACACGATCATGGACCGGGCGGTGGTGCTCCGCATGCAAAAACGCAAGCCCGGCGAGCGGATCGCCCCGTTCCGCTCGCGGTACTCCGCTCCCGAGCTGAACGCGCTGCGCGAGAAGCTGGCCGCTTGGCTGACCCCGCTGCGCGGAACGGCCGCCGCTCTGGTGCCGGCGATGCCGGTGGAGGACCGGGCCGCGGACACCTGGGAGCCGCTGGTGATCGTCGCCGACCTGGCCGGTGGCCACTGGCCCGCGAGCGCGCGGGCCGCTTGCCTGGCGATGACCCGCAACGAGGTGGTCCAGGACGAGCAGACCACGCTGAAGACGCGGTTGCTGCGGGATATCCGCCGTGTCTTCGACCAGGCAGGCGATCCCGAGGCGCTGCGCAGTCAGGACGTGCTCGCCGCCCTCGCCCAAGACGCCGAGGCGCCGTGGGCCGAGTACGGCACCAAGGGCCTGAACGCCTACCACCTGGCCAACCTGCTCCGGGACTTCGGCATCAGCCCGGCCAACCACCGCTTCGAGCAGGGCCGCCAGGCCAAGGCATACGCCCGTAACCAGTTCCTGGACGCCTGGGCCCGCTACTGCCCCGACCCTGCCCAACCGGCCCCTGCGCCCGGGCACGAGGCCGCACGTCCGGCCCGGGGCACGCCGCCCGCTCCTCTGTCCGGATCGCTGCCCATCGGCCCGCCGGGCGGCCCTGCCAGCCCTACGCGCGCCCGCTGACCCACTTCCCCGCCGGGTCCGTCTCGCTCCGTCGCATCCGTCCCCGCGCAGGTCAGCGCGGGGACGGATCTCCTCGCCGCAACGGATCTGTCCGTACCTGCACACCGGTCCGTACCTGTCCTGACCAGCCCTGCGACGGATGCGACGGACGTGACGAAGCCCCACCCCACACGACTTCCGGAGCACCACCATGCCCGACCAGCACCATCAGAGCCTCTCCCAGCAGGAGGCGACCACTGCGGCCACCCGGCCAGCAAGGTATAGCGTTGGACCGTCCAAGGGACGGTCCAACGCGACCTCTTCCGCCCCGGGGGTGGCGGAGGAGGCCGGGCACCAGGGGACGCCCGAGGGAAAGCAGCCCGCCATGCCGCTCGCCGAGTCCGCCGGGTCGCTGCCGCGCGCGGCCGAAGCCGCTGCCCTGCACCGCATCGCCCGTCGCCGCCGACGCCAGGACACCCAGCGCAAGGAGCGCGTCGATGTGCGCTACAGCGCCGAGGAGAAGAACAAGATCGTGGCCAGGGCGAGGTCGTTGAACATCGCCGGTGCCCACCTGGTCGGTGCCGCAGTCATGGCCTATCTCGGCGGCGACCTGACACTGCCCGGCCAACGCACCGCGCTGGACGACTACATCGACGAGTTGACCGCCCTGCGCGAGCAGGTCGCCAAGGTCGGCACCAACGTCAACCAGATCGCCCGCAAGCTCAACTCCGGCGGCCACCCCCACCCTGGGGACACCGCCGCCCTGGCCCAGGCCGAACGCACCCTGACCAGCGTCCGTGCCGCCGTCGGCGAGATCGCGACAGCCGCGAACCAGGCCGTCACCGGGAAGGCGTCCCGGTGATCGCCAAGATCAGCAGCGGCAAGAACACCGCTGGCCTGATCCGCTACCTCTTCGGCCCCGGCCGGGCCAACGAGCACACCGACCCGCATCTGGTCGCCTCCTGGGACGGCTTCGCCCCCGACCCCGGCCGCACCACCGACCCCGCCGCCACCAGGAAGCTCCTGGTGGCCGACCTCGACCTGCGCGTCAAGCAAGCCCGCCGCCTGGGCCGGGCGCCTGAGCGGCACGTGTGGCACTGCTCTCTGCGCGCCGCACCTGAAGACCGCCACCTCACCGATCGGGAGTGGGCTGCCATCGCCCGCCGCGTTGTGGCGGCCACCGGCATCGCGCCACACGGCGACCTGGACGGCTGCCGCTGGGTCGCCGTGCGCCACGCACCCGACCACATCCACATCGCCGCCACCACCGTCCGCGGCGACCTGCGAGAGGCCCGCCACTGGAACGACTATCTCACCGCCGACCGCGAACTGGCGGCGATCGAGGCCGAGTACGGCCTGCGCCAGGTGGTGCGTGGTGACCGCACCGCCGCCAAACGGCCCACCCGGGCTGAGCAGGAGAAGGCCCGCCGCCACGGCCGGCAGAAGACCTCCCGCGAACGCCTGCGCACCACCGTCCGCCAACTGGTCTCCATCGCCACCAGCCCGGAGGAGTTCCTCCACCTCCTCGACGGCGTCGAGGGCGTCCTCGTCGACGTCCAGCACTTCCCTTCCGGCGACGTCCGCGGCTACAAGGTCGCCGCCGAAGGCGACACCAACGCCGCCGGCCAGCCGGTCTGGTTCTCCGGTTCCGCCCTCGCCTCCGACCTGTCCTACCCCAAAATCGCGGAACGCCTCACCGCCATCGAAACCCCACCGGCAATCGAGTCGAGCAGCCTGCGCAGGCCGAACCTCTGGCACCAGGCCACCGCGGCGGCCGAACGCATCCCCCACCACCTCGACCGGGGCCACGACACGGCGGCCCAGGCACACATCGCGGCTTTTGGCGAGGCCCTTGACATGCTTCCGCTTCTCGCCCCCAGACACCTTCGATCGCAGCTTCAGCAGGCTGCCAGCGTGTTCGAACGCGCCTCCCGCTCCCGTATCCGAGCCAAGCAAGGGCAGGCCCGTGCCCTGCGCGGCGCCGTACGCGCGCTGCGAACGGCCCCGATCACCGGTGACGGACTGGCGATGTTCCTCGACGTCGCCGTCCTCGTTGTCATCGCTGCAGCCCGCTGGCACCAGGCTCGCCAGCACGACCAACAGGTTGCCGCCGCTCACCAAGCCCTGGTCCATCTCCAGGCGGCCTACCAGCAGGCTGTGGCTCAATCACTGGCCGCCCTGGCCCAGCACAAGCCACCTGCCCGCACTGTGGAACGCCACGCTCAGCACATACGAGCCGTCCTGCCGAACTACGCGGAGCGGGTCCTCGACGACCCCGCCTGGCCAGCACTGGCCGCTGTTCTCACCCAAGCCGAGACCGTCGGCCACGTCCCCCGGCAGCTCCTCCAGCACGCCGCCCGCCAGCGCGCCCTGGACAACGCCCGCTCCCCCGCCAGGACCCTCACCTGGCGCATCCGACGCCTCGGCACAAGGCCAGCACCCAGCGCACGAGCCCGTGCAGCACAAGCTCGCGCCACAGCACAGCGCTCTGCTGCTCCCGTCCACTCGGCAGCAACCGCTGTGGCCCCGCAACCACCACATGCACAAGGGCGGTGATCACAGCCCTGCGCACCAGGACGTGTCCGTCCTACCCAATTTCGGCTTCCAACAGGTCCAAGACTTCCTCCCATCGGAAGCGATCCGCGCCTCCACCTGCCTTGGGCCGATGCGGCTCGTAGCTGCCGATCAAGCGGCAGGCAGCACCGGGAGCCGCGCAAGCACGCCAGGCCGACACCAACGCCGACGAGAGCGCATATCCGGAACCGACCGCAGCGGCTCAGCTCCCGTGAGTAGGATCACATCCTACCCGTGCGGCCGAGTCAGGCCTCCACGGTGTCTACTTACCCGCTCTCCAGCTCGTGAAGGTGGATGCATGACAACTCCCACCGTCGGGACGTTGCTTCTGCGGAACAGGTACGAAATCACCGGGGGTCCACACGCAGGTGACGGCGAGTCCCAGGTCTGGGAGGCGTTCAGCGACGGCTACACGTACCTGCTCAAGACATGGACATACGAGGGCGAGCAACCGGACCGGGTGCAACGCGCCCTGTGGGACCAGGAACTGCGCACCCTGTACAAGGTCGCGAGCAGCCCGAGGTCGGACGACGCACTGGTCGTACTCAAGGACGCTGGCCTCGACCGGGACCACCAGTGCTTCGTTATGGTCCTGGAGTCACCGGGCTACAAGCGCGTCGCCGACGCGCTGCAGCACCGCGCCCGCTACTCGTGGCTCTCGAACCGCGGGACGGCCACGCGCGAACAGCTGTGGAGCGGCTTATTGCGCGTCGCCACAGGGCTGAACCTGCTGCACGAGCGACAGGTCCTGCACCGGGGCGTGGACCTCGACTCCCTCTTCTTCGACGAGGACCTCGGTGCCGAATCCCTTCGGCTCGGCGGCTTCGAATGGTCCGTCAAACTGGGCCGTCCGGTGGGGACTCAGCCCCCTGCCGGCTGGCCGGTTCCACCGGAGCGCACCACGGGAGGCGTGACTGCCTGGCGTCAGGACGACGACTGGTTCGCCTTCGGCATCCTCTGCGCACGGCTACTGCTCGACCTCGAACGCTTCACCACCAATGCCCCGCGCGAGCGTCACGCACGGGTGCTCAAGACCATCGACACTGCCAAGCATGAGCTGACCGAGGCCGAACGCAAGCTGCTGCTGGACCTCGTCGCCGCAGACCCGCTTGAGCGCCTGACCGCGCCGTACGACATCATCAGTCGGATCCAGGACATCACGCGGGCCCTAGCGAGCCCCCTGCGCACCCAGCAGGAGGACGTGCAGTACGTCCTGGCCCTCGATCTGCGGCGGCCGGAGTTCATCGATCACCTGATGGAGAGCGGACTGCGTGACCACTTGCGGCTCGACCCCATGGGGACATTTATTCCTGGGGATCCGGTCCACCGAAAGGAAGCGTGCGAGTTCGTCCGCCAGGACCTGCAGAAGCCTCTTCTGTACGCCATCCCGGGCAGGCCGTACTTCATCCTTGTCGGCGGCAGGCTCAGCCTGAAGATCACGGCGCACCGAGGGAAAGACGGCACGTCCAGCTGGCAGGTCGCGGACTGCCGGTCCGCCCAGCCACTGCTCTTCAGCGAGGGCGACGACAGCTTCCGCGAACTCCCGCCCGGCCGCGTGTTCGCCTATGCCAGGGACGAGGTGGCCCGCGACCGTACGATCGCGCAGAACGCCACGTCATGGGAGCCCGTGCTGCCGAAGATCGACCGCAGTGCGCAGGTCTCACGCGAACTCAGTCGCTTTCACGAGTTCGTCCGTGTGAGCAACCAGATCGAACTGCTCCTCCTGGACTCACAGATCTTCCCGTACGAGGTCGTCCGCGGCCCGTGGCTGGAGGACGGCGTGGAGTGGGCCATGGTCAAGGAGCGCGCGCGCCCGGAAGGACACGAAGTCTTCGAGGCGTTCCGCGTGGACTTGATCGATTTCCTGCAGAAGGAGGTAAGGGGCAGCGACCGGTCCAAGGTCATCCTGTCGGGAGCCCGCGACGGCGCCCGTTTGAAACTCCCGCCCCGAGACCCCCACTCCGACGACGAGGGCAACGTATGGCAGGTAGATGCCATGGACCAGGCGACCGAGGTCGTCACACTCAGCCGCCCCAGTCTGAGCAAAAGTCGCGTAAAGCTGGAGAAGGAGGGATTCCTCCGCAGCGCTGGCATGCCCGGCCAGATCAGCCTGTTCCAGCGTCGCAAGAAGGCCATCGACGCCCTCGACCAGCACGGATACCTCCTTCGATCGCTGGCCACCCCGAGCCACGTCCGCATGGACACAGGCGCTTCCGAGCTTCCCGTCGTGCTCCCCCACGAACGGGTCGACGAGCCCAAACGGGCCAGCATCGAGGACATCCTCCGAGTGCGGCCCATATATACGCTCCAAGGGCCGCCCGGTACAGGCAAGACCACCCTCGTCGCCTGGCTGCTGCGCGAGATCCTCACGGAGGATCCCGTCGTCCAGGTACTGGTCACGGCCCAGGCCCACGGAGCCGTCGACGTGCTCAGGTCGAAGGTGGGTGAGGCGTTCCAGGACGTGCCCGAAGCCGACAGGCCGCTGCAGATCCGGCTGCGGGGTCCCCACAAGGCCGGAACCACACTGCCGGAGGACGGCGTCGAGGGCGTGGCCAGGCAAGTTCTCCAGCGCAGCATCTCTCAGCTCAGTGCAATGAGTTCCCCCAGCGAAGTTCAGCTCGCCTGGCTGGAGGACGCGAAGGCCATGGTCAGTGAGATCAACATGATGCAGGAGCAGGGGGAGCTCGGCCGCCGCTCGTCGGACTTCGTCGAACTGGTCAAACGCGGCGCGAACCTCACGTACTGCACCACTAGTGCCCACGACTTGGTCGCCCTCGCCGCAGGTCAGGCGTTCGACTGGTCGATCGTCGAGGAGGCGGGCAAGGCGCACGCGTTCGACCTCGCACTACCGCTGCAGGCTGGCCACCGTTGGTTGCTGATCGGCGACCACAAGCAACTGGATCCCTACCGATACGAGGACTACCAGCAGGGAATCGAGAAGCTGGACCCGGTGGCGCAGACCCTCAGCCGCCTCAAAGTAAGGGCGTCCGGCCTGCTTGACCAGGAATGGCTCGACTCGTGGGAACGGCGCAGCCAGACAGACCGGGATGAGTTCCGCGAGTACGCCAAGGAGTGGTTGAGGACCTTCCACCGCCTGTACGAGTACTGCGCCGTGGCCACGGGTACCGACCGTCTCGTCACGGACACCGAAGCGAAGGGAGCGTCTGCGGGGCAGTTGATCGGCCAGCACCGCATGCACCCGGACATCGGCCAGCTCATCTCCGAGGCGTACTACCAGGGGCGACTGGTGAACCGCACCCTGGACAAGAAAGACGAACCGGTGGAGCGCGTGCGTCACGGCTTTCACACCCCGCACGGCATCCGTGACCGGGCCGTGGTCTGGCTCGACGTACCGTGGTGCCGCAACGGCGCCGCCACCCGCGAGGTTGGCCCGAGCAGCGGCCAGTCGCCGTACACCAATCCAGCGGAGGCGCGCGCGCTCGCCAACTTCCTCCGAGCCCTGGGACCAGATGGCGGGTGCCAGGGCAAGCTCGCGGTGTTGGCCCCGTACTCCCGGCAGGTGAGCCTGCTCAGCCAGCAGTTGCGGGGCACGCCCTTGCCTGCCGGACTACAGGTTCAGCTCGGTCTCAAAGCCGAAGCGATCGACGGCAACCGGTTCCCCGCCCACACCGTCGACTCCTTCCAGGGCAACCAGGCGGACGTCGTCGCCATAAGCCTGGTCCGCAACAACGAGGAGGAAATCGGCCGCGGCCTGGGGTTCCTCGACGACCCGGGCCGGATGAACGTGCTCCTCTCGCGGGCGGAGCGCCTGCTGATCCTCGTCGGGTCCTGGGATTTCTTCCTCCACCAGGTGCAGGCAGTACCTCTCGCGGATGAGTCCCAGCCCTTGTGGTCCTTCAAGAAGATCGTCACCTTGCTCGACGAATGGTTCCTGGACGGCAGGGCTGTGCGTATCCCGGCTGACCTCAGGGAGAACTCGTGATCGTCCTCGTACCTGTGAGCATGTTCAGCGTCAACTTCAGCGTGGCCCGGGGCCGCCCGTACAGCCGTCTGGAGCGGCGGGTCTTGGAGGAGATCGCCGCACAGGCTGGTGTCGCCCCCCACCAGGGCGCAACCCTGACCTCGTTGTGCGACACATTCCGGGTCCACGAACGACTAATGGTCGAAGCCCTAGTGACTCTGGTCGGTGCTGGCTGGGTCGCCGTCACCAGCGGCCGGGAAGCCACTTTCGTCCTTACTGACGAAGGGCAGCAGGCGTGCTCGTCGGGAAAGGACCCTGCATCGGTCGTCGTGGCTCCAGCCCCGCCCTGCACAGTTGTCTTCGACCGCACTGCAGGCCAACTGGCCAGGCGCGGTGAAGTACTGACCGTCTCGAAGCAGGAGGCGCGACCGGACCTCAACCCGTCCACTCCCCGGCGCATCCTGCGCAACACGCTGGATGAGTCCCAGATCCAGAAGCTGCTGCCGCGCGCCAGCGGCGAATGGGTGCGCAGCATCGGACGGCCCAGGCTCGTGACATTCAGCCGCTACCTCCCTGTCCGCGTCGACCTCGCCGACCGGGCCATTACGGGACTTCCCCGGAGCTGGCACCAGGCGCTGTCGGCCGAGATCCTGACCGTGGCACAGACCAGGCAGGAGGAGCTGAAGGCCGCCCCGAACCTCCAACCGGCGCCGCAGACCGCCAGGAAGGAATCACCCCTGGTACCGGCTGCGCCGCCCGCTACCGGCCAGGCGCACCGCCCGACACCGCTGAGCATCGCGGGGCGGAGGTCCCCGACCTCCGCGGTCGGGGTCCCAGCACTCCCCCAGACAGACGCCTCTTTCCCCTGGCTGGACGAAGCCGATCCTCTCGGGAACGGCGGTGACGGTTTCACGGAACGATCGGTCAAAGCAGCCTTGTTCTCGGAGTTGTCCGGCGAGGAGTCCCACCAACTCCTGATCACCGAGGCACTGGCCACAGCGGCGAACCACGTCCTGATCGCCTCGCCCACGGTGAATGTGGAGAGCCTGTCGAAGCTCGGCGATGTGATCCAAGCCGCCGTGTCGCGCGGAGTGCGCGTGGATGTCCTTTACGGCGACACGGACGAGGGGACCACCCCGCAGGACGTCGTCGACCTACTGAACCGGATCGGCTACCACGCTGCGCAACGTCTGGGCCGGGATCTCGTGAGACCAGCCAAGGAGCCGACGGGTAGCGGTGCTGGCCTCCTGATCTTCGATGGGAAGGACGGTTACCTCGAAGCGGTCATCGGTGACTACGCGTGGGTCGGGTCGCCGGGCTCAAAGCAGGCACGCTCGGTCCACGTGGGCGGAACCGAGTTCATGGCCCAGGTGGCACGGGCAGCCGCAGGTCTGTGGATGTGGAGCGGTGATCCGGATTCCGCCGACCGCTGGCGGCGCGTGGCGGACCGCTGCCAGGACGACACTGCCGTCTCCGCGGCTCGGGGAGACCGTTTGAAGGATCAGGTCCTCACCGAGCTGATCGTGGACGACGAGCACGCTCAGGTCCCGCAGGGCCCCGAAGACAGCGCCCTGCGGATTGGTGGCGCATGTCGGCACGAGAACGGGTCTGCAGTGGGCATCCGCGGCATCTCGGTGGTGATCCGCCGCCCAGAGGCCTTGGCCACACCATAAGAGTGGTCTCCCGCGCCGCCATCACAGCGGCGGCGCGGCAGCCTCCTGGCGCGGGGTGCCCCGAAAGTCTCGCCGACCTGGTCGGCCGCTACATCGACGCTTGCTAACCCCGCGGCCGTCCACTACAGCGAGCGGCATCTCCTCGGCCCGGTGCAGCCGGCGGATCTCAGTCCAGTCCTCCACCTGAGTCACCCTCTCCTCCTGACCCTCGATGAAAGTCAGGATCATCAGGAGATCGCGAGGTAGGTCACCGTTCATCCGCCGATCAGCGGTCAGTTTTCACCCGTCGCTGAGAGTCTCAACGCAATTGGCAGTACTAGGCATTCGTGCCAGCGGGCCCCGCCACCCCTGGCCAGGGGAGCACCACGGCCCCCGCTGTCCCAGCCCCGTCGGAGCTCCCGGTCACGTCAGTGTTCCCAGCCTTATCAGCATTCCCAGCGCCAGCCGAGTCCGAGGCGTGGCGGATGAATTCCTCCCGGCGCTCGACGGCCAATTCCACCAGACGTACGGCGAGTGGCCCGGTGGCGTCCCAGTCCAACCCCAGCTGCTCCTCCAGCACCTGTCGCAGCTCCTTGCGCAACCGGTTCCGCGCCGTCGGCTGTCTGCCGAAGTGCGGGGACCGGGCTTCGGACACGATCTGGGACGTGACAGCCATGGCAGCGTCCCGCACTGCCACCCGAGCCGTGCCGTCCGGCTGTCGTTGTCCGGAGACAGCATGCTTCAGTAGCACGAGCACCCGCTGTACGGGTGTGAGCGCCAAGACGGACGTCGCTTGGGTGTGGTCGCGTTCCGCGGCCAGGATGTCCCGGGCCAGAACAAGCAGCGCTTCGGCCGTCCGTTTCGTACCGGACGCGTCGGCACCGACGTTGGCCACTCGCAGGATCGCCGCCAGTCGGTTCTCGAACCGCCGCTGTCGCAGCGGATTGGCCAGTGGCCGGTCCGTCAGCTGGGCCCACAAGGCGGCCAGAAGATAGGCGATCCGGGCTCGAGGGTCGGCGTTCGCGCTAACCCGCTCCAGGAAGTCCGGAGCCGTCATTCGCTCCGGCGGGACCAGATAACGCGTACGCGTCTCCTCAAGCCAGCGCTCGACCAGGTCGTCCACATGGGCCCCAGAGGCGCGTGGCACGAAGTACCGGGAGTCGGGGCGGTGGCGCTTCCATGCCACGTACTGCACAACGCCCAGCCATCCGGCGAATTCGGCATAGACTGGTTCCGCCTTCGCGGGCGGTGCCGAGTTGAGTGCGGTGAGAAACCGCCGGACCAGGCCGATGAATCGTGCATGCGTCAGCGGATCCGCGAGGGCGGCCAGGAGGTCTTCCCGCTGGGATTCAGTGCGCAGGGCGTCGATGCCGTATGAGGTGCCACGTACGGTTCCTTCCGCGGAGCCATGAGAGTTGAGGAATTCCCGAATCTCGCGGTGCACGCGCCACAGCGTCTCGGCCACCGCCTGCTCACGGTCCTTGCACAGGTCCCGGTACGGGGCCTCTTCGAAGCCCAGGACATCACGCAGGTGGTCGGCATCATAGCGGGCGAACGCTCGCTCCAGGCCCGGTATCGCGTCCGCATGGTCGACGACGCGGTGTATCGGGTCTCCTGGGCGCCGGGCACGCATGATCTGCCACAGCGCGGCGGCCGAGATGCCACGGTCGAGGAACACCAGGTGCCCGTTCCAACTGTTGTCCACCTCTTCTAGCCTGGACCGGACCACGGTGAAAACGGTCAGGGCGCGGGCGTTGCGGGTCGGGGCGCCGGACGTTGGCTCGTGCGACCCGGCGGCGGAGCTGGTACGCGGCGTCGCCGCATCATGCGGGTCCGCTCCCCAGGAGGGGTCCGGCTGACGCTCGGCGACCGCCTCGGCCAGACCGATGGGGTCGGACCCCCACCTGCGGCGTTCGGCCCAGCGCTGCCACTCCGGTGGGTCCATCGCATTTACGGTGATGGACGCGCGCGGGTCGATCCTGGCCAGCACATGGCGATGGGCCCACAGGCCGAGCATGGCTCGTTGCTCTTCGGTGGCGTAGTCCTCCGCGGCGGGGTCGCTCAGCAGGTCGGGGTCCAGGTCGTCTATCTCCACCAGCAGCTGGTCGCGGGCGTCGCGCAGCGCGGCGCAATACCGGTCTGCGTCCGCCCGAGAGGAGGCAACGACCTGCGCGGCGACGCCGTGTCGCAGCCCAGTAAAAGCCCAGTACCGGAACATTCGGGCGGCCCTGGTCGACAGATCTTCGCCACCCGCGCCGGACATTTGGTCCGGTGCACTGGCCATAAGGTCTCCGGCTTCCGCCTTGCCGTAGTCCAAGGCCGAGGCCGGCTCGTACAGCACGGGCGTCAGCACACCGTCGGTCAGGGCGTCCCGGGCGGTGTAGACGTCGACGAGCCCGCCAAAGAGGTGCATGGCGACGGCCTGCGACCGCCTGTCGGCCGGGGTGTCCGCAAAGCCGATGAAGGCCGCGTTGGGCAGCAGCTCGCGTAGCCGGGCATGTTGAGCGGTGACACGGTTCGCTTCATCGACGATCACCAGGATGTTGCTCTGGGTGTTCACGGTGACGGGCGGTGCCGTCTCCTCGGGCCCCGGATACGGATCGCCGGTCAAAGTTCGCACGGCGGCGAGCTTCTGTGTGGTCAGCGTGATCACGTCCGGGGTGCCGAGGGCAAGGGCGCGAGTGGTCGACCACGCCTGAGGCCGGATGACCCTGACCTCATCCATTTTCAGAGCATTGATGAGCTGCCACTCCCGCTCCCGGCGGTGCGTGACCACAACGATCATGTGATCGGCGAGCTGCGCATGCGTCCGTAGCCGACGGATGAGGAACCCCAGGGTCTGTTCCGTCCCAGAGTCCTCGAAGTTCCAGACCAGACCGGCCCGTGAGGCGGTGGCGTCGTCTGCCGGGGCACCTAGCCGGTCGGTGAGGATGTCGGTCACCCGGTGCACGGCGCGGTACTGCGGATAGCGCGCCACGGTCTTGACCGCTGTCCGGTCCTCGTCCGCGAACGCCCCCCACTCTTCTTCATGGAAGAAGTTCCGTACTAGGCCGAGCAGATGGGACGGGCGGAGCACACCGGCGGTCAGTGCTTCCCAGGACTGCAGCGGACGCTCGACGACACAGCCAAGTTCGGCGCGTACCTGCTCCTCGGTCGCCGGGACCACGGTACGCCAGGCCGCGAACTCCCGTGCCGAAGAAGTGATGGTGCCCAGTCGGGCGTCCGTCCCATCCATGACCACCAGCAGCTGAGCACACCGGGCCAGTCCGGGCCGCGCCGGTACGGATCCGCGGCCGACCCCGGCGAGGTCCAAGATCCGGTGGATGAGGTAGTCGACGACGCCCGGCATATCCGGTTCATGGACAATGACGACCCAGGGCAGCCCGTTCACCCGGAGGACCAGGTCCAGTGCCGCCGTACCGTCGATGCCGCGCTCGGCAGCCAGCCGGAAGTCATTGTTGCCCGGCGTGGGGTCCTCCCAGTCGACCAGGCGCACAAGCCCTGGTAGTCCGTCATGCCAGTCGGGCAGGTTCTGGGCGGGTATTCCGGTGCGAAGCAGCCGGGACAGCCGGATGTTGGCTACCTCGACCCGTTCCGGCCGTCCGGCACCGCCCACCGCTGCCCACACTGCCTCAAGCTGAGTATCAGTCAGCCAGCATGTACCGTCCGCGCCCGGGTTGAGCCGGTCGACCGCCGCCAGTAAGCACTCCCGACACGGCCCGAACCCCTCGTCGTCGCCGGGACATTCGTGCCGGGTCCAGCCCATGGCGGTGAGGAGCCCGACCAGCGGCTGACTGCCGCGCGCTCGCTTTCGTCGCGCCAACCCCCGCCCCCAACGACTCGGCCCGCTCCCCATGCTCACCGGGAGGAGGGGGACAGCGGAACACTACCTAACCGGAGCGGATCACGCCGATCCACGAGCATGCCCCATGCCCCTAAGACGTCATCTCATTTGGCGTCTGAGGCACTCGAAGCGAGTAGAGCGAGCCGGTGCAGCCGTTGGTAGTACTGGCGGCCGGATGGGGCGCTGATCTGCGGAATGACTCGAGCCAGGTCCTCAAGGCGGGTCTGCAGGATGCGTCTGCGCTCCGGATCGAGGGCGCCGCCGTTGTTGAGCCACGTGCAGACGCAGCCTGCGGTATCCGCGTCGAGCATCACCATGTCGATGCCTTCGAACTCGACACCTCGCAGGCCGGCGGGGAAGCCGGCGTCGAGGTGCTCCTGCCACAGTCGGGCCGCGTCCCGTATCTGCTCGGATCTGGTCACCGGGCCATCATCCTGCACACGGCCGTGTCCTCGGTGCAGGTCAAGCGGTTCATGCGGCGGTAGCAGATGAGGGTGCAGGCGATGCTGGTGAAGGCGAGGAAGTGTTCGGCCTTGCGCTCGTAGCGGCGGTGGAGCCGGCGGCAGCCGGCGAGCCAGGCCATGGTGCATTCGATGGTCCAGCGGTGCCGGCCCAGCCGCTGCGAGGTCTCGATGCCCTTGCGGGCGATGCGGTGCCCGATGCCCCGCTGGGGCAGCCATCGCCGCAGGTGGGCGTAGTCGTAGCCCTTGTCCGCGTGGAGCTTGCCGGGCCTGCGTCGGCGCGGCCCGCGGCGGGAGCGGATCGGGGGTATGCCCTGCACCAGCGGGATCAGGGCCTGGCTGTCGTGGGTGTTGGCGCCGGAGATGCCGACGGACAGGGGCAGACCGGTCCGCTCGGTGATCAGATGGATCTTCGAGCCGTACTTGCCCCGGTCGACAGGATTCGGACCGGTCAGGTCCCCCTTTTCATCGCCCGCAGGTTCACCGAGTCGATCGCGCAGCGGGTCCAGTCCAGTTCACCGCGGGCACCGAGTTCGTCGAGGACCAGGCGGTGCAGCTTGGCCCACACCCGGGCCTTCGTCCACTCGGTGAACCGCCGGTGCGCGGTGGCCCCGGACGGTCCGAACGACGCAGACGGCAGTTGCTGCCAGGTACAGCCGGAGGTGGCCACGAAGATGATCGCGGCCAGCACCTCCCGGTCGCCGTGTCGGCGGCGGCCGCCGCCCTGCGGCCGGGTCGGGGCGGGCGGTACCACCCGCTGGAACAGCTCCCACAACTCGTCCGGCACCAACCGCTCAACAATCCCTGCCACGGCCAAGAGCCTACCCAGCCAAATGAGGTAACTTCTAAGACGTTTCGCCAAACAGGTTTCCCAGCACACCGCGCTGCGTCACCCGCAGCTTCGCCAACTCGTTCCGCAATGCCGCCGCGCGCCGCTCGAAAGCGGCGTGCGCGGTCACGACTCGAGCCTGTTCGGCCAGGGGCGGCAGCGGAATCGGGATCTCCTCCACCGCCGCAGGACTGATCACCGCCATGCCGCTGCTACTGCGCACACTGGCGCGTACCCACTGGCGCACCGGCTCCGAACGCAGTATGACCTCCAGGTACTCCGGCAAGCACTTCCTCGCATCGGGTCGGAGCCGCGTCATCAAGTGTGGATAGATACAGGGCTGTCCGACATCACGATATCGCCCGGCCATACCCACTAGATCACTGCTACCGGCCAGCGCCACCAGCACGTCCCCCTCCGTTAGCCGAAAGCGCCGGGTATAGGCATCATCCGGGGCTCGCCTCAACTGGCGTGGAACGAAGCCCTCCGCGGTGATACACCCCAGCTCGAGCGCTAGTACACCCGTCCGCTCCGGAACCTCTGGGCCGACATAGCCGCGGCTCGGCCGCTGCCCCAGCACACTGCCCAGCGGAACGGTCGGACAGCCGGAGTCGAACACTTCACCGCGCATGACCGGGCCCGTCAGCAATTCGGCGAGTTCCCTATCGGCTCCTTCGCTCTCCTTCTTCGCGTCCGCGAGCGAGACCGCGTACTTGTGCGCCCAGGTCCGGAACGCCGCGACCAGCTCCGACCGTCCCGCTGTAACCGCCGCGTCCAGTCGGTCGGCCAGGTCCCGGCCCAATACCGCGAGCACCACCTCGTCCGCTGTGCCTCCCGCAAGAGCCTGCTCGGCCGTCGCTCGCAGCTCGGGCAGAAACCGCTTGTCGAGCTCCCTGCGCCGCTTCGCAGCCGCCGCGCGCTCCTTCTTCCGCTTGCCCGCATCGGCGCCCGCCCCCGTGGCGTCATCAACTGTGTCCTGCGGCGTCCGGTACGCTGCGTCCGCCACCGCTAGGGCTGTGTCCGCCATGCCTACCTCCGCCAGGAATGCCGGGATCAGCTGCCGTACCACCGGGTGTTCCATGGCTTGGCGGCGCTCCGCGGTCGTGGCGGCGCTGGCCCTGCCGCCCGCACCGTCCCCCACCGCCATCGGCTCGACGATCTCCTCGACGGAATCGACCCAGCCCTGGAGTACGCGCGCGAAGCCGCCTGCCGCGAGCACCTTCAAGTCGTACTGGTTGGACGTCCACCACTCGGCGATGATGCCGCGCGGGGTGAACTCATCCAGCACCCCGATCTCGCCCACCGAAGCGGTGAAGTGGTCCATGAGCGAGCCACGGAGCCTCATCAGACCGCTCCGGCCTGGTAGTTCGACGAACGTGGGGGTGAGCTGCTGCCACCAGCGATGGTACGCCTCGCGCAGCACTCGCTCGCGTGCCGCCGTCAGTTTCGGGATGCGCGAGGCCGTCGCTTTCGCCCCCTCCGGGAGGAAGTCGTAGTAGTCCGGGTCGTCCGCGCGCTCGGCGAACAGCGTCCCGAGGTCGTCGACGCCGTACCTGCGGAAGCGATCGGCTGCCGACGACACCTCTGCTTTCGGCACCCCGCCGTGCAGATGCGCTCGTACGTCCTGCGGCTCCGCCGGCGACGCGTTGTCCACCCAGCGACCGACGTTCAGGTTGGCGTCGGCCTCCAGCAGCTCGTCCACGCTCACCACATGCGAATAGCCGCCCTGCTCCCGATAACGGATGAAGGTGTCCACGATCCGCTCGGCGTTCGCCGGGCCGAGCTCGTTCCGGGCGCGTCCCACCACATATTCGCGGTCGGCGTTGATGAACAGCACCTTGCCCGCGCGCTCCGCGCTCTTGCCGCCCGGCGAGCGCAGGACCAGCACGCAGGCAGGGATACCGGTACCGTAGAAGAGGTTAGGCCCGAGGCCGATCACGGCCTCAATCACGTCGTTCCGCAACAAGCCTTCCCGAATGAGGCGGTCACCACCGCCCCGGAAGAGCACGCCTTGCGGCATGATCGTGGCAGCGATACCGCTCTCCTCCAGCACCGACACCATGTGCTGGACGAACATCAGCTCGGCCCGCTTACCACTGCCAGGGACCCAACCCCAGCGCATCCGCTCGCCATGTTCCCTGTCCGCCTTGGCAACCAGCTGGGGGTCGTAGTTGAGAGCGAACGGCGGGTTGGAGAGCACCTTGGTGAATTTCCGCAGCCGCTGGTGCTCGTCGAGGTGCTGCGGGTCGGCCAGAGTGTCCCCATGCTTCAGCTCGAATTCCCGGCTGCCGTGCAGCAGCATGTTCATGGTCGCCATGGACCAGCAGGTCCCGTTCGTGTCCTGGCCGTAGACCATGATTTGGCGGGGATCGCCGCCGTGACCCTCGACGTACTCCCGGGCTGCGATCAGCATGCCACCGGTCCCCGCGCAGGGATCGTGGACGGTGTCGCCAGGGCACGGGTCGACGAGCCGGACCATCATCTGGACCACCGAAAGCGGGGTGTAGAACTCACGGGTGCGCCGTCCCGCCGAGTCGGCCAACTCGCCAAGGAGGTACTCGCACGCCGTCCCGATCATGCCCGGGTACGCGAAGTCCTCGTTCCGCAACCGGTACAGCGAGAAGTGACGGATCAGGGAACGCAGATCGGTGTTGGAATGACCGCTGAAATCGAGGTGAGCGGCAATTCCAGTGAGGGTGTCGTTTGCGTCCTGGAGCGCCTTGAGCGCCACGTTGATTGTTTCGCCGACGTACTTCGTCAACTGCGAGAGCCCGGGTGCCGGGCCGTCGGGGTCCTCCGGATCATGATGCGGGCCGACCCACCAGCGGGCCCGGGGCGGCACATAGAGGTCAGGGTAGGAGTCCGGATCGTTGGCCCGGGCCAGGGCCTTGGTCGGATCCCCGGTGCGGGCCAGCGCCTCGTTGTGAACGTTCTCCCACTGTGGCTGGAACTCGTCAGAGCTGTGCTTCAGGAAGAGCATCCCGAAGATGTGGCCCATGTAGTCCGAGGCATCCATCCTGCCACGCAGGATGTCTGCGGCGGCGAGCAGATGCCGCTCCAGCTGGGGCAGGGTGATTGTGGCCACGTGCCGATTCCTTCGATCTCCGACGGCACCCGGGAGGGCGCAACTGGGGAAGCCTAGACCCCTGCCGGACAGAGAGGTCGGGGCATAGTCCACACAACTTCCCGGGGTCAGTACTGTTTGGTGTCATTTCCGATCCCAAGTGCCGTCAGCAGCCGCCAGACGTCGGTTGACGGGTCGCGCTTGAGCGGGTCGCAGCTATCGGCATGACCGGATTGCCGCGGGTACTCCCTTGAGACTTGGTCGACCCGCTTGGCCGAGCAGTCGCCATGCGTGCAGGAGTCGACCAGCTTGCGCGCGTTACGAACGGCGGTCGCCAGGCGTTCTTGCTTCATTAAGGACTGTCCCCGAGGGCCGTCGAGTCCCTTGCCACGCTCGCCGGACGCCTTGTCGTAATCCTGGAATCCCTTGGCGTCGGGGTGCCGGCGCAGCTGCTCCTTGACCTTGTCGTCGATGCCACCCTCCTGGCTGTGCCATGGTTTGAAGTGGAGCAGCAGCCACAGTTCGAAGGACGGGTGGGACAGCGCCGTCTGGACACCTTTTGCCCGGGCGACGCGGAACGCCTCGTAGATGTCGGCATCACGGTTGTCCGCCGCGTCCCGGTCGAACAGGGCCCACATCTCAGTGCCAGGACCACCAGCCTTGCTGATCACCTGATGCACGACCTGAGAGGGGCGCAGGCCATTGGAGTGGCCCGGATGGCAGTAGTACAGAAAGAACCCCGGTATGCCCACCTTCTCGTCGCCGTCGCCGAAGGTCTTGTTGAGCAGGTCGAGATAGGCAGGCTCTGTCTTGCTGCCCTCGGTAGCGACATAGACGACTCGTTGCGACTTGTCGCCGTACGACCCCACGGGCCTACGAACCTCGGGCGGGGAAGCATCCGCGCCGCGGCGGCGACGTGCATGCCTGGTACCGCGATCCTGCTGCTTCTTACTCACGCGGTGGCCTTCCCCTCACCTTCCAGCAGAGCCAGCTTTCTGGCGAACTCACCCGCGCCGACCCGTGGGACGCCACCGTAGTGACCGTGCAAATACCGCCTTTCGAGATTGTCATCCTTGCGGACCTTGGCAGCGACTAGCGGATACAGGTCGCTCTGCCCGGTGTTCTTCTTGACCGTGATCCAGACCTGGTCGCGGTCAAGCGGGCGCTCCGCAACGGAGGGTCCCAGCAGGGTGGCGTCATGGGTGGTGAAGATCAGCTGTGCGATGCGCGGGTTGGCGTCCGGGTCCTGGAAGAGGCGTATCACCTCAGCCGCAAGCCGTGGGTGCAGGCTGGAGTCCAGCTCGTCGGCGAGCAGGGTGCCGCCCCGTTCGAGAATATTCAGCAGAGGGCCCAGGAAGGCAAACCAGGCGTGCGTGCCCAGTGACTCCTCCCGCCAGAAGTCCAGGGCCTGAGCCTCACCAGTGGGGGTACGGTGCAGCAGCTGCACCTCACCGGTGTCGGGGTCGGTTGTCAGTCCGGTGATACCGAGGTCCGCGGTGGCGAGCAGCCGGATCAGCCGCTCACGGAAATGGGCACTGGCAGTCTTTGCGGTTAGCTGTTCCCGGGTCCATTCGGTGCGCGCCGGTACGTCGTGCTGGGAGGTGACCAGCCACAGGTTGTTGAGGAACCAGCGGTGCACAGCGGCTAGCTGGGGGTGGTTCAAGGTCGCGCCCACGGTGAGGAACAGAGCGTTCGGCCTGGTCAGCTCCTTGATCTCGTCTTTGCGGCCGCGCAGGCCGGAGCCCGGAAACTTAAATTCTCCCCCTTCGTCCTCCGGTCGGCCGGTTTCCCGGTCGAACCAGATCTGGCGGCGTCCCGAGGGGTACGCGTGCAGCCATTCGGCCACGACGCACTCGTCGGAAACTTCGAAACCGTAGGTGTAGCGGGTCTTGTGGTCACGCGGCCCCAGCAACAGATCGACCTCGAAGAAGCTGGTCTCCTCGCGCGCCTCGGGGTCCAACGCGAACGGTTCGCGGGGCACTGTGTCGGGATGCTTGCCCCAGTCGGCGAAGGACTCCAGCACCGCACGGCGCATGAAACGCAGCGCCGCCAAAGCATTGGACTTGCCGGAGGCGTTGGCGCCGAAGACGCCGATAGCCGGAAGCACGGAAACGGGCTTGCCGTCAAGCCGCGCTTCGGTCTCACGGCCGGAACCGTCGTTGAACTCGGTGGCCACCAACGACAGCTCCTGGTCGGTACGGATCGACCGGTGATTGGCCACTCGGAAGCTGAGCAGCACGGCGAACCTCCCTGCAAGGCGATGCCTCGGATGCCGCCTTACGCTCTCTGATGCGGATTACCCGCATGAAACAGCATATGCCGCCGCCCAGGGAAGCGCCAGGGCTGGGTCAACCGGGCCAGTCGCATGCCGGGCCCGCCCAAACGCTGGGCTCAACAGAGCGGAGCCGGCCTGATCGACGACGTGCTGGAATGCATCGATGGACTCCAGCACGTCGCCCACACCGGTCGGGAGGCTGCCGACAGCGGCAATGCTCCAGTCAGCCCCAGACGAACGCTGCCTCAGATGCAGCCGGCGTGCCCACCCGCAGATCACCAAGCGCCCCAGCACCGGTTCCCGCCCATCGGGCACGTTCCGATTCACCGCCATCCGGACGCCCTCGTCCATGACAGCGACCTGCGACCTGCGGCGGTGCGCATGGATACCATGTATACCTGCACCGCGGCCTCCCAGCCCCGGCAGCTCCCCGGGTGAATCCTCCCCCGGACTCACCGGAAGGGGAGCCCCAACCCTCATCAGATAGGAGGGTCCGGCACGCGTGAGCGCTGCGTGAGCGGACGGCGCGGGACGAGCCGTCACACAGTGGACCTCCCCTCATGCCGCGAGGCGCTGATCAGGCAGAACAACACCACGCGGCATGCCCAGGCACCCCCGGCAAGGATTCGATCTCACTCCTCAAGCGGGTGTCGCAGGTTCGAATCCTGCCGGGGGCACACGACGAAGGGCTGGTTCGCAAGGCTTGATCCTCTGCAACCGGCCCTTCCGCGTGTCCGCTTCCGTGCCACGCACGTGCCACTACGGGCCCGGAGTCCACCTGGAGTCCACTCCCCCCTTGGGCGCGCGAGCCTCACCCCGGCTGTCGGAGCCCGGAGCCACCGTCCGGCCATGCCGCTGCCGCGCCCCGGCGAGGGGGTCGAAGGCCCGCACGACGCCGCATACCTTCCCCGGCCGGAGACGACCCTCCAACCGGCCGAGGAGCCCCTCACCGAGGCCGTCGCCAAGCTGGGTAGCGCCCCCGCGTGGCTGGACGAGCCCCGCTGGCCCGCGTACCCCAGGACGGGGGAGCCGCTGGACTTCGTCGGGCAGTTCCCGGTCCCCGCAGAGCCCGGCGAGGAGAGGCGGAGGGCCTACCTCTTGCTGTCCTGCGACGACTACGAGACCGGTGGCCTGGACGCGGAGGGCGGTGAGGCCGTCCTGCTCGTCCAGCCCGGCGGCCGGAGCCCCGACTTCGCCGTCATCGGGCCGCCCGGGACGACGGGACGCGCGCTGTGGCGGTTCGGTCCCGACGAGGAGTTGGCGCCCGTCGGGTTCCGGATCGCGCTGAGGCCGGGGCCGGGCGAGGTGGAACGCGGACCGGAGAAGTACGGCACCGCCGGCAGCGGCGACTACCTCGGAGGCAGGCCCGCCCACCCCGACCGGGCCGGGGTCGGCTCACCAGGACGCCATGGACCGGCTGCGGGAGCTGGCCGAACGTCTCGAGGAGGAGCACGGCGCCGTGACGGACGACGAGCAGCAAGCAGCGCTGGACCGCATCGCCGCCATCGACGGCTGGCATGACGAGCAGCAGTCGCGTCCTGGTGCGGCCGCGTGAGCCGTCCCGCCCGAGCGAAGCTGCGTCGGCCGCGACAGCGCGTCTTCGTGTTCGACTCCGAGGCTCTCTCCAAGGCGGTTCAGGGCGATCGGGAGATGACCGCGCTGATCAAGACGGCTCCGCAGCTCGACATCCCGATCAACACCTCAGCCCTCACGACCTTGGAGGCATGGGACCCGCGCGAAGCGTCACGGCAGGCGCTGTGGAACTGGACGCTGTCCCGGATCCGCATCGTCCACACTGACGAGCAGGTGATTTCCCTGGCACGATACATGTTGAAGGCCGCCGGCCTGCACGGGCGCAAGTACGCCATCGACGCCGCCCTGGCAGCTGTGGCCGGGCGGGAAGCCGCGCAGGGAGCCGAAGCAGCCGTCTTCACCTCCGACACCGACGACATGAACCAGCTCCTTGCAGGCCACTCCGTGCGAATCGAGAAGGTCTGACGAGACGCCTGTGCCTCCCTCCGGCTGCCCGCCGACATCCGCCGAGCCGTCCACGCCTGCGCTGGACAGAGCAGCACCCACCGACACGTATTCAGCACACACGAGGACGGGAAGCACCGTGAACACGTGAGAACCGCGGAGGAGCGTTTTCCCTGCTCAGACCCCCTTCGAGTCGCGTTTCCGCAGGTCACAGCCCCATCCAGGGAAAACTCCTAAAGCGGGTGTCGCAGGTTCGAATCCTGCCGGGGGCACCAGCGCAAAGGCCACCTAGGAACGTTCCTAGGTGGCCTTTGACATCCACGACTGACATCAACGGGGGCTAGACGTGCCAGGTGTCACCAAGGCCCAGGCCCTTAAGCAGCTGAGAACACTCGCGCAGGCGCGCGCTCTCGGACGGCACGTCGGCTCCGACCGCCTCATCCAAGCCGCCGTCGACGCACTCCTGGCCGACGTCGACTCGCCGTCGCTTCCGCTCCTGGCCGGCCTCGGTCGCCGTGAGGAGCACTGTGCTCGGGAGCTGTTCGACCACGTGGAGGATGAGCTGGGGATCGGCTTCGAGGCTCCCGCGGACCCGACCGCCGCCAAGTGGGCCCTGGCCTACTGGCTGGCCGATCAGGTCGTGGACGGTTCTCTGGATCCGGCAGTTGGCGCCGATCTGATCTGGGCCGAAGTCGCGATGGACCTCGACTATCCCGAGGAACTGCGGCCGGTCGTCATGTGTGCCATCCGGTTGGCGGACTGGGACGAGAGCTGGGGCACCTCGCTGGAGCAGCTCAAGGAAGAAGCCCTTCGTGCGGCCCGCGAACTGGTCGAGCGCCGAGGCCCCGAGACCATCGCCTGCCACACCACGGAGCCCCGGAACCGACTACGGTCCGGGACTCCACGTCTTACACCGGCGTCAACGGCAGCGGTCAGCCGTGGTCGGGACGTCTCCTGAGAAGCCGGTCCATGTGGCTGATGAACCGCCCCGCGTTCGGCGTCAACAGAGTGAATCGTGACCACGGGTGCCGCTTACAGCTTCTCTTCCCACGGGTTGATCACCAGGGCCCCGGTCCGGGCCATGTGCTTGACGTTCCGGGTGGCTACGGTCCAGCCGTTGGCCAGGGCGGTGGCGGCGATCAGGGCATCCGGTGGGTCGATGCCCGCACCGGCGGCCTTGAGCGTCTTGTGGATCGCAAGGTAGGCGGCCGCTTCCGGCCCGCCGATCGACGCGACGCGGTCGTGGTATTCGTGCCGTACCGCGGCGAGCGCTCGGGCGTAGCGGGCCTGCCGTACGGGATCCGGAGTGGCGGCCACCCCTGCCTCGATCTCGGCAACGGTGATCACGCTCAGAAAGCGATTGGGCCTGGCCGTGGACCGGAACCAGGCCATGACGCGTGGGTCAGGCCTCGCCCGGGTGGTGAGTTCGGCTACGACGTTGGTGTCGAGCAGGTAGATCACTCAGTGTCCGCATGTTCGTCGTAGGAGCGGGCGCCGAAGTCCAGCCCCTCGAAGGGAGCGGAGAGCAGGAACTCCTCGAAGCCGTCGTTGCTCAGCGTCACCCAGCGGTGGAGCATCTCGGGCAGCGCCTCGATCTCCGTATCGGTGAGTTCCGTGTCGAAGTGCCGACGCTGGTCCTCGGGGAGGGACTCCCGGATGTCACGGATGGTCCGCAGCGGATGCGACGACGACTGGGACGGCGGGTGGGGCCCACCGCTGGGAGCTGTGGTCATCGGCATCCCCTCCGCAACTGGTCGGGTGGCGTAGCACTGTCGCCCCCAGGCTACGGGTTTCCGCCCGCCCGCTCACAGCTTTGCGCCCGGAGCCGGCCTCCGTCCAAGCGCCCCAAGGCGTGATAGTCCTCGGTCCCACCGCGTGGAACGTGTCAGGTGAGGAGTTCCACGACGGCGGACGCGTCCACCACGGTCACGCCTCGCCCTCCCCCTGCTCCTCACGGATGTCGCGCAGTGCGGCAAGGATGCTCTCCGAAGTCACGGTGCTCCCTCCCAGAGCGGCGAGGCGTTCGGACACCTCCACCACGTCCTCGCTGCCTTCGGGGGGCGCATCGGCGAGGTGGGCGAGGGCGGACACGGGGGCGATGACGGCCCATGGCTTCCCGTAGCGGGTGAGGATCGTCGGGCGTCCGGTGTAGTGGGCCAGGTTCGCGAGTTTGGGCAGATCGGCGCGGGCCTCGGCCAGAGGGACGAGGGGGATGCGACCAGCCTCCCAGGGTGAAGCAGTCATGTACACACTGCACAACACCGGGAGGTACGCGCGTCGCCCAGCGCCTTCCTCCACGCACTGCCAACGGTGCTCACCGGGTTGTTCCCCGCCGGGGAGGGGGGTCCACTGCGCACGCCGGAACCGCGACCGCACGGGGTGCGTCCCCGGCGGTGGCCGTGGCGTCGCCGGTGCGCCGCGTGGGAGGACGCGGCGTTCGGGGGCCTCGGCTTCCGGATCGTCCTGGGGAGGGAGAGGGGATGGGTGCGGACGAGGACGACGGGGAGGACGACACGTCTGTGGAGCGGGGCGAGGGGCTGACGGGATTGGTCCTCGCGGTGCTCGCCGGTGTGCTGGCCACCGTGTGGTGGGGGTTCACCGGGTTGGGCACCGAGAATTTCGGGAGCGACTGCGCCTTCCACTTCGGTGAGAGCGGTCCGCGCGTCGAGCACTGCCACGAGGTGAACGACCGGGCGGGGGCGTGGCTTCCGCTGCTGGTGCTCGGCGCCTGGGTCTGCGCGGCGGCGGGGATCGTTCCCCGGTTGCGGTACGCGGTCTCCGTGTGCGCCGTGGCGTTTCTGACCCTGGCGGTGATGCTCGGGGTCCACGCCATGGCCGTCTCCTCGCCGTAGAGGCACGGGCGGGGCGGTGCCTAGCTCGGGGACACGCGCTCAGGGGCGCGGCTCGCCGTACCAGCGCCAGGTGGCCGGGCGGGGCGGCCGGGCAGGTCGGCGTAGACGGCGTACGAGAAGAGGTCGTCGGCGAGGTGCTCGACGGTCTCCCAGCAGTCCCACTCCAGGGTCCCGGCCATGCGTCCCCAGCCGTCCGCGGGCGCCGGGCGGAGGGCGTCCACGGCCCGGCGCACGGTGAGTTGGAGGTCGTCGGCGGTGACGGGGGACGAGGCGGGGCGGGGCGGGCCGGGTTCGGCGGGCGGTGGCACGGCGGGCACCGTACAGCGGCCGGAGGGGGCCGCTCCAGCGGATAACGCGGCCGTACGGCAGGCCTGTTGGGGGTGGACGTCCCCCGGTCGGCGGGCCGGGGGACGTCCCCCGGGGTCAGCTGTCGACCGTGTCCCGGACCTGGCCGTAGACCGTGGCGTCGCTCAGCAGCCCGGAGTGCGACAGGCAGGCGGTCCTGGTGTTGACCGCGCCCGAGAGGGCGACGCTGCTGTCGGGGTTGATGACGCTGTCGCAGGGCGACCACCAGGTGACGTAGCGCGCCGAACCGGGTGTCTCGTCGCCGGAGTTGAGCGAGTTCAGGAAGTTCGAGCCGATGCGCATCTCGGTGCAGGAGGTCTGGAAGCACCAGTTGGCCATGTCGGTGCCGTGGTTGGGGCCGCCGAGGGAGACCCAGGCGTCGATCTTCGCCGCGCCGCCGAGGTTCTTGGCGTAGTGGCGCGAGGAGAGGCCGCCCATGGAGTGGGTGATCACATCGACCTTGCTCGCCCCGGTGGCGGCGAGCAGGCGGTCGACCTCGGTGGCGAGTTGCTGGGCGGTGGTGGCGTTGGACTGGCCGGTGTTGTACGTCCACTGCTTCAGGTGACTGGTGGGCCAGCCGTCGGCGCGGAAGCGGTCGGCCATGGTGTTCCACGTGGATCCGCTGCTGTTCCAGCCGTGGACGAAGAGGATCGGGTTGCTGCCGGGGCCGTAGGCGGAGGGGGACGCCTCGGCCGCCGCGGCCGGGGCCTGGAGGGTGAGTGCGAGCGCGGATGCCGCGGTTGCCGCGACGGCCAGTGACTTCTTCTTCACTGCGACCTCAAGTGGATGTGGAGGGAAGGGGGTTGGAGGCGGTTGCGCCGTGGGATCGTGGGGGGGATCGCAGGTTACTGACCGGTCACCGGCGCCGGGCAAGACCCGTGCACGCCATTCCTGTCGCGTACACGACTTCTCTACGACTCCGCGCCCACCGGCCCGCCGGCCCTCCTCGGCGCGCGCAGTACGCGCAGCACATGGCCGGGCGACATCAGCCGGGTGGGCGGCTGGAGCATGTGGGCCACCGACAGGAACGTCCGGCCCAGTACGGGGTCGGCGGAGGCCGCCGCGCGGTAGCGGGTGAGGTACCGGTCCAGCAGTCCGTCGGCCGGGCCGCGCCTGCCCTCCGCCTCGGGGAAGCGCAGGTCGCCGCCGGCGGCCAGCAGCCACGGGGTGTCGACGACCTTGGCCGCGGCGCGGAAGAAGCGCCGGGGCAGCCCGCCTGTGTCCCGGTCCCGGGCGAGGAGCGCGCGCAGCACGATCGCCTGCTGGGCCGCCGCCGTCATGCCCTGGCCGTAGGTGGGGTTGAAGCTGCACAGGGCGTCGCCGGTGACGAGGAAGCCGCCGAGGTGGCGGTCCAGCTTCTCGTAGTGGTGGCGCGCGCTGGCCGGATAGCGCATCCTCACCGGCTCGTTCAGCGGCTCGGCGGTGCGCAGCACCTCGGCCACGTCCGGTCCGGGCAGGGACTCGGCGTAGGCCAGCATGCCCGCCTCGTCGGCCGGGGGCTCCTCGCCCAGCAGGCCGAACAGGACGACCGCGAATCGGTCCTCCCGCTCGGAGACGATGGCCCCGCCGCGCGGCAACCCGGGGAAGGGCACCAGCGCGACGCCGCTGCGGCCGCCGATGTGGTGGGGTTCGCGCCGGAAGTGACGGGTGACGTAGACGACGTCGGCGCGTACCCGCGTCTGCCTCGGCCTGGGGTAACCCAGTTCCTCGAGCCAGACCGGGGCCCGGGAGCCCCGGCCCGAGGCGTCGACGAGCAGGTCGGCGGGGATCGTCTCCTCTTCGGTCTCCTTGGTGTCCTTGGTGTCCTTGGCGCGCGGGCGCACCCGGATTCCGGTGACCCGGCCGCGGTCGGGCGTGGTGACCGGGCCCAGCACCTCCGTCCCCTCCCTGATCGTGACGCCGGGGAGCGCCGCGACGCGTGCGCGTACGTGGTGCTCGACCTGGGGCCGGCTCGCACCGTACGAGATCACCCCGGAGTGCGCCGGACGCAGGAGGTGGCCGTCGAGGTACCAGTGAGCCTCACCCTGGGTGTCCGCGCGGGTGGCCCCCGCCGCGAGCAGTTCCTCCAGGAAACCGGGGAACAACTCCTCCAGCGCCTGCGCGCCGCGGGCGAGCAGTACGTGGAGCTGCCGGCTCTGCGGTACGCCGCGGCGCGGGGCCGGTTCGGCGGGGAGCGTGTCCCGGTCGAGCACCGTCACCCGCTCGTAGGCGTCGGCGAGCGCGCGGGCCGCCGTCAGCCCCGCGAGGCCGGCGCCGATCACCACGGCGTGGGACCGGTCCGCCGCCCGGACGGGTCGGGGGATGGTGGCCATGGGTCGACTCCGTTCCGTACGGGGGCGGTTCGGCCCCCGGTCCGTGGGGCGGTGCGATGCGAGAGCAGCGACCTTGTGTATTCGTCCCGTTCCTTTCCGTGCCCAACCCCGCCCAACCCCGCCCGCGCGGTCGGCGTGAACGCGGGCGGGCGGGCGCGGGCGGGGCTGAGGGGGTACTCAGCCGCCGGTGAGCTGCCAGGCGCCGAGGGCCAGGCCGCCCACCGCGGCCAGGGCGGTGATGCTCGCCAGCGGCCACCGGGAACGCTCCAGCGCGTCCAGGCGCGCCTCGTGGTCGGCCAGTTGCCTGTCGTTCTGGTCGCTGCGCTGGACCATCAGCGCGAGCGCCCCGTCCACCCGGGCGAAGCCGGCCTCGACCGTGCCGCGCAGTCGCTCCAGTTCCACGGCGACGGCGACGGGGCTGTTCGGTTCGGTGTCCGTCATGCGCGCTCCCCTCCGCCGTCCGCCGCCGAAGGACCCTCAGGGGAGGTGCGCAGCCAGGCCGGCAGCAGGGCCTGCACTCCGGGCACGGCCATCAGCCGCGCGAGCCCGCCGGCGGCGGCCAGGGCTCCCGCCACCCAGGGCAGCGTGCGCGGGATCCCGGCCGCGTCCACGGCGGCGGGGAGGACGACGGCCAGTCCGACGGCGGTCTGCACGACGGTGCGCAGGGCGCGTTTGGCCTCTTGTGACATGGTGTTTCCTTTCCTGCACGTCCTCCGCGCGACCCGCACGGGAAGTCCATGCGGGTCGCGGCGCGGGATCGACGCGGTGACGGTGACCGCGGTGACGGTGACCGCGGCGCCGACGGCGGTGTGTTCAGGACACCCGGGGGACCCGCAGCGCCCGCCACGACGTCCGGCCCGGCCAGCCGTCGGCGTCCGAGCCGGTGAAGCCGAGCCTGCGCTGCCACCTGGCGTACGAGCGCCGGTCCGCGTCCGTCCACTGCGGTCCGGGGCCGACCGCGTACTGCGAGCAGCCCTCGGCCACCAGGCGCCGTCCCATCGCGGTGACGATCGGCGAGCGGGGCCGGGCGCGGAACCACCGCGCTCCCGGGAACGGCTGGTGGACGGGGGTGGTGCCGGGGGCTCGGTCCGCTCCGCCGCCTGTGGCGGGCGGGGCCGCGGCCAGGAGGCGGGCGATGCGCGAGCGCATCCGGTCCATGGAGAAACCGCGGGGGTCGATCTTGGTGCGGGTCCACTCCTTGTGGGCGATCACGGAGCGCTCGTTCCAGCCGTGGGCGCGGCACAGTGCGGCCGCCGCCCGCGCGATGGCCTCCAGTTGCTCCTCGGGCCAGGGGTCCTTCCCGTCGCCGAGGTTGACCGCCTCGAAGCCGTAGAAGCGGGCGTTGCCGTCGGTGTCGTCCCTCTGCGGACGCGGGGCGGCGGTCTCGGCGATGACGGAGCGCAGGACGCGGCCGTCGCCGAGCCCGGCGTGGTTGGCGCGGCCGCCGCCCACCAGGTGGACGGTGCCGGCCTTGTCGATCACTCCGTGGCACAGCGGGCCGGGCAGGCCCGCGTAGCCGTCGTAGCACAGGTCGACGGTGGCGGCGGTGCCGCGGGTGACGGTGTGGTGGATCATCACCCCGTTCACCGGTCCCCAGGCGCCCTTGTGGTTGCGGTGGTGGCGCCGCCAGTCGCGGTGCTCGGTGGTGTGCAGGTCCTCGTCGCGCAGGGCGGCGAGCAGCCGGCCGGGGGTCAGCGGTACTGCCATGGGCACCTCCGGTACGGAAAGGAGCCCCGCGCCGGGCGGCGCGGGGCTCGGGCGGACGGTCGGGGCGGACTGGGCGGACGGTCGGACGAGTGGTCGGGCGGGCGGTCGGGACGGGTGCTCAGGACAGGGCCGCCCAGATCGCGTTGGAGTCGGCGACCACACTGGTCGGGTTGAACGAAGTGGGCAGCGAGGTCTGCCCAGTGCTCGACAGCCGCCCGTGCCGGATGAACGCGCCGGGCATCCGGGCGCTGCCGGCCGGGGCGTTGCCGATGCTGGCTCCGCGGGCGAAGGCGGGCCCGTCGTTCTTGTCGGCCGGGCCGTTGACCAGCAGGGCGATCCAGTAGTTGCCGGGCTGTGCGGCGTAGGGGGCGCCGAGCGGGATGACGATCGTGCGCCCCTCATTGGCCGGGATCACCTGGGACAGCGGCGCGGTGACCCCCACCCGCTGCCCGGCGCCGGTGTACAGGCCGGCCCAGGAGTTGGCGCCGAGTGTGCCGCCGACGTATCCGGGGGTGTAGAACACCACGTTGGAGACGGTGTGCGGGGCGTGCAGCGGGATGCCGATGAGGTACAGCCAGCCGTTGATGCAGTACTGGGCCGAGGTCGCCGCGGTGGCGGCCGGGTCGAAGGACCAGCCGGCGAAGCCCATGGCGGCCGGTGACCAGGTGCCGGCCGCCGAGACCGCGTCGACGTAGGAGCGGCGGGCGAGCTGGTCTCCGGTGGCCGGGTCGGCGGGGACCGAGGGCGGGACGGTGAACGTCTTGGCGCCGCCGACCGTCTGGCCGCCGTCCAGCAGGACGGCCCGTCCGGCGGGCACGGCCGAGACGTCGCCCGCGCTCAGTTCCACCGTGCCGGTGCGGCCGTTGACGGAGAGCACCGGCGCGTCGTCGGCGGCCAGGTAGCGTCCGTCGGCGGTGGCCTGGTCCAGCGCCCCGACGTCGGCGGCCGTCAGCACCACCTCGCCGGTCAGCCCGTTGACGGAGGCGACCGCGCCGCCGGTGCCGGCCGGAAGCTGACCGGAGGGCACCAGCCCCTGGGCGTCCAGTGTGGCGACGCCGCCGGGGGCGCCCGCCGAGGCAGCCGGCACGGCGGCCACGTCGGCGGCGTCCAGGACGATGTCGGCCTCGGTGCGGCCGTTGACCGACCGTACGGCGCCCGGCTCTCCGGGCGGTCCGGCCGGGCCCGGTTCGCCGGGCGGGCCGGCCGGGCCGGGGACGGCGACGTAGTCGGGGGTGGCGGGGTCCACCGGGGCGACGTCGGCCAGGTCCACCTGCTGCTCGGCGGCGGGCAGCACGATCTGGTAGCTGCGCTTGCGGCCCACCCCGGAGAGCTGTTCGGTGACGGTGTAGGTCCACCGCGCCGGGTTCCAGCCCTCTGCGTCGGTGGCGGGCAGGACGGTGCTGATGCGGCCCTCGGCGTCCAGGGCGGCCACGGTCGGCCCGCCGAGGATGACGTCGGTGGCGGCGTGGGTGAGCAGTGCGGGCGGCCGGAACTCGACGGTGCCGGTCATCGGCCGCCCGTCGGGGGTCAGGTACCGCGCGGTGACGGTGACGACGGGGATGGAATCGGGCAGCATGCGGATGTCTCCTTGCGTGTCGTTGCGGAACGCGGCGCGGGCGCGGCCGGGCGCGTGACCGGCGGCGGGTGCGGGGCGGGGCGGCGGATGCGTGCGGGCCGGGGCGGGGCGGCGGCCGGTCAGGACTGCACGCCGTACAAGGCCAGCGGGCGGCAGCGCACGGTGCCCCCGGCCGCCGCCCTGGCCTGCACCTCGAAGGTGACCGTCGCGCCGTAGTCGGCGCCGAGCACCTCGGTGAACTCCAGTCCGTCCGGCCCGCCCGCCGGACCCACCTGTTCGCCGTCGCACAGCAGCCGCACCTCGGCGCCCTCGGCGCCCTCCGCCGCGATGCGGCAGTGCAGTCTGGGGTGCTGGACGATTCCGGGGCCGCGGAAGAGGGGGGTCCAGGAGGTCGCAGCGGTGGACTCCCAGCGGCCGACCGCCACCGGCGCGGGCAGCGGGTAGGGCACGTAGGGGCGGGCCAGTCCGCGGCGCCGGGCGTCGTCGGCGACGACCACGTTGCCCTTGCGGTCGAGGATCTGCACCGGCTGGTCGGGCAGGGTGTCCGGGCTGCCGGTCCACACCGTCAGCGCCAGGGAGCCGTCGTCGCGGCGCACCACCAGGCCCTGCTGCGGCTCGCCGCCGACGCGGTCCGGCTGGACGCGGCCGAGGTAGAGCAGGTCCTCGCCGCCGGGGGTGCGCACCCGCAGCCGGCCGCCGTCGCCGATGACGACGTCGCCGCCGCTGATGCGGTTCATCGGCGGGCTGCTGTTGGCGCTGCCCATCAGGTCCCGCACCTGCCGCTCCAGCTCGCGCAGCCGGTCCAGCAGGTCGGTGGGGATGATCGCCACCTGTCAGGCTCCTTCCAGGTAGAGGGTCGCGGTCTCGGCCCTGGTGCGCTGCGGCGGGGTGACGGCCAGCCCGACGATCCGGTACCGGTCGTCGGCCCCCTCCGGGTGCCACAGGTCCCGGATGCGCAGCCGCAGCCGGGCGCCCAGCAGGGCGGGGGAGATCCGGCCGTCCATCAGCACGGTGATCTGCGGGATGGTCTCCGGGCGTCGGTGCCGGGCCAGTTCGGCACGGGCCAGGGAGTCCAGCACGGCCTGGTCGCGTACGGAGGTGTGGTCGGAGCTGGACTCCAGCCGCGGCCAGCCGCCCGCGATGTCGTCGGCGTCCACCCGCCGCGCGGCCAGCGGCACCGACTCCTGGGACTGGTCGGAGTTGGCCGACTCCCCTCTGGCGACCCATACGTTGGCCTGCACGGTGGCGTCCGAGGGCAGGCTGTAGGTGAGCACCGCGCCGGGGTGGTCCAGCACGATGTCGGCGTGCCCGGTGTGGATCCGGGGGTGGCCGAGCTGGAGCCGTTTGACGCGGCGGCCCTGTGCGTCGCGGTGGCAGTGCACGCGCCACTCGAAGCCGTCGTCCAGCCTGGCCAGCTTGTCGATCAGCTCCCGCACCCGGGCCAGGTCGGTGTAGGCGTGGGCGAAGTCCCGCCGCACCCCGGACACTTCACTCCCGTACCGCAGGCCGATGTCGCCGCCCGGTTGCGCCTGTACGTGGTCGATGAGCGCGCGGACGATGTCGAACTGGTCGGTGGCCGTGCCCACCACGTCGCCGGAGAGGATGCGGTGGTCGAGGTAGGAGTCGAAGGTGGCGGCCTGGAACTCGGCCTTCGTCCGGCCCTGTTCGTCGGACTGCGGGGTGCACGTCCACAGCACGCCGCCCCACCGCACGTCCCCGTCGCGCTCCAGCCAGACCGCGGTGCGGCCGGGCCGGAGCGCGGCGCGGGCCCGGCGGGCGAGCGCCTCGTCCGGCAGCGGGACGGTGGCGGTGAGCGAGCCGGGCTTGCCGATGTAGTCGTCGTACTTCGCCTCGGTCAGCGGCAGTACGTCCACCACGCGGTCGGTGCGCAGGTCGCAGAAGACGGCGCGGTGGACGGCGGTGCGCCCGCTCACTCGGCCGGCTCCGCGGACTCGTAGACGAGCGTTCCGGCGATCTGGGTGCCGGCCGACCAGTCCCACGGGGTGACCGCGTCCACCAGACCGCTGTGGGCGGCCACGGTGCCGTCGAGGTCGCCGGAGGAGACCTCCATCTCCAGGTGGTCGGCGGTGGTCAGGCGTATCCGGGCGATGCGCCGGGCCCGGGTGCCGTCCTGGAGTCCGGCGAAGCCGGTCGCCTGGCTGGCTCCGGCCGCCCGGACGGGCAGCGAGAAGCGCCAGTTGTCGCCCGTCCCCCCGGTGCCGAAGACGGTGGTGGAGCCGAAGTAGACGTTGAAGGAGGCGTGCACCAGGGTGCCGGTGTGCACATAGCGGCACTCGACGGCGGCGTTGCCGAACGAGGGGGTGCCGGCGCCGGTGCTGGTGGTCCAGCGCGGTGTCCACTCCCGCCACCTGGGGGTGGGCGGGTAGGGCTGCCAGGCGGTGCCGTCCCAGCGCTGGAGGCCGCCGGCCCCGACGTCCCGGTACTGGCCGGGGTAGCTGCCGGGGATGTCCCTGGGCCAGTCCTCGGGCACGATGCCGCCGACGGCGACGGTGGCGCGGCGCAGGTCGCCGACGGCCGAGTTCCAGTCGATGCCGCCGGTGCCCTCCGAGGCGCCCGCGGGCACCAGGACTGTGGCCAGGGCGAGTGCGGCGCGCGGGGTGGCGGGGGCCTGTGGGGTGGCGGCCGGGGCGCCCTGGACGATCTCCACGGCCGCCTCGGTGCGGCCGGAGGAGGTGTCCTGGGTCTCGTCGTACACCCGCAGCACCACCAGGTCGATCCGGGGGTTGTCGGGGTCGCCGTCGGCGAAGGTGACCGGGGTGTACTCGGTGAGGGCGACGGGGTAGGCGCCGGCGGACTTGTCGCCCTGGACGACGGCCCGGCCGGAGGCGACGGTGGCGGTCATGCCGGCGGACTGGCCGTAGACGTAGAGCCCGGACAGCGCCCACGCGCCGTCCGGGGAGCCGGGGATCACACCGTCGCGCGAGGCGAGCTGGCCGGCCGGGGTCATGGTGCCGGTCGGGGTCAGGCGGGTGTCGGCGCGGGACTGGCCGGCGCCGTCCTCGGTGCGGTTGAGCAGCCATGCGGTGCGCACGGGCATGGGGTTCCTCCTGTGGGCCGTGTGGATCGTGGTGGGTTGATGTGGTGCGGGCGCGGGTGCGGGTGCGGCGGCGGGCCGCCGGTCACCAGTGGGCGTCGCGCCAGCGCACGGTGGCGGTGGCGCCGGGGTCGGGGACGGTGTCGTCGGAGCGGAAGGCCAGCGGGGTGGCCCCGGGCTCCAGCAGGAACAGCTGCTCGGGCGCCGAGCGTGCGGTGGCGGTGTACAGCCGGGAGGCGGTCCCGTTGAGGACGACCGTCCCCGCCTGGGTGTCCACGGTCAGCACCTCGCCGGCGGCAAGGGTGATGCCGTAGCTCAGCCGCAGCCCGTCCGTCAGCCGGGTCAGCGACGGGCGGTGCGCCGGGCCGCGGAACTCGATCACCGGGTGCGCGGCCGTCTCCCCCGAGTTGTGGGCGGTCACGGTGCCGGTGGAGCCGGTGGTGCCCCAGTCCAGCGGCCAGACCAGGCCGGCCTCCGCCCCGGTGCCGGGTCCGGGCTCGGGGGCGCCTGGGGCCGTCCACGCCAGTCCGCTCTCCGGCTGCGGCAGGCGCAGTACGGCGCGCTGCTCGCGGACGCCGAAGCGGCGCGGGTCGGTGGCCACCCACTGCAGTTCGGCCCTGGCCGCGCCCTGCACCACGTAGCCGCGGTCCTGGGGCACGACGCGGCGGCTGACGCGGGCGCGGCAGGCCAGCGTCTCGCCGTGCAGCCGTACCGCCAGCCACCGCTCGCCGCCGTCGGGGACGGTGGCGGCGCGGAAGCCGCGCATCGTGCCGCGCGCCTGCCCGGCGGTGTCCGGCAGCAGCCAGACGGTCGCCGAGACGGTGCGCGGTTTGGCCCAGCGTGCGCCGGGCCAGGCGCCGTGGCGGTCGGGCAGGGCGACATCGCCGGTCTCCAGGTCCGGCAGGTCGTCCCAGCCGGTGATGCCCTTGGCGTCGATCTGGTAGGGGGTGCCGGGGCCGAAAAGAGCCCCGGCCCACTGGATCTGCCCGTCGTGGGTGATCAGTGAGCCGGGGGGAGTGTCCTGGCCGTTGTGGAGTTGTCCGGTGTCGATCACGTTCGGTGTCCTCGCTTCCTGTTCACGGCGCCGCCCCCGTCCCCGCGATCGCCTCCGCGGCCGGCACCGCGGCGCCCGGCTGCGCGGGGTGGGCGGTGCGGGCGAGGAAGAGCAGGTCGTCGGCGACGCCCAGCGGCCCGCGTTCGGCGGGTTCGGTGTAGTGCTCGATCCGTCCGCCCCGCATCCGCGCGGAGGCGGTGTGGCGGGCGGCGCGGTCCATCAGCCGGCGCAGCGCGGGCAGCGGCAGTACGGCCTCGGCCTCGCCCGCCTCGGCCACGACCGCCGGCACTCCCCCGCGCCGGGGCAGGGCGACGCCGCCCGCGGCCAGTTGCGGGATCCTGGAGATGTTCACGCCGAACTTCTTGCCGAGGACGCTGACACTGAGGCTGTTGAGGCCGTCGATCAGCCAGTTGGCGAAGGCGATCAGCCCGTTGATCGGCGCCTTGAGGACGTGCAGCACCAACTGCATGCCCGACTCCAGGAACCCGGCGATCCCGCCCAGCACGCGGCGTGTCGCTCCGGCGACCCGGTCGAACATCCGGCGCGGCCCGGTGGTGAGCCAGTTCAGCGCCGAGCGGACGGCGCCCCTGATCCGGCCCATGGTGCGGCCGGCGATCGAGCGCAGCGCGCCGCCCGCCGAGGAGACGGTCCTGCGCAGGGTGCCCATGGGGTCGCGCACCATGCTCGCCAGCCACTTCACCACCGCGGTGACGACCGTGAGGTAGCCCCGTACGTAGCCGGTGGCGATCTTCACCACCGTCCGTACGGCGGGCTCGATCACCTTGGCGACCGTCCGCACGCCCTGCATGAGGGCCGCGCTGCCCTGCTGGACGATCCGCTGCCCGGCCTCGGACCGCGCGGCGGCGTCGACCAGGTAGAGGACCAGCGGGGCGACCAGGGAGAGCGCCAGCCCCCAGGGGTTGGCCTTCATCACGGTGTTGACCAGTTTCATCACCCCGGCGCCCAGGCGCAGTCCGACGCCGAACACGCCGCCGAGCCGGCCGAAGAGGCCGGCGCCCTTGGAGATGCCGCCGGAGAGCGTCGCCGCCCGGGCCGCGCCGCTTCTGATCCGCTTCAGCTCCCGGTTCGCGGCGGCCGCCTTGGGCCGGGCCGCGGTCAGTTGCGGGTGCGCGGCGCCCGCCCGGCGCCCCAGGCCCGCCAGTCCCTGGCCGGCGGCCCCGGCCGCGGGGAGCGTGCGCCGCAGTTCGGCCGCGGAGCGCTGGGCGGATCCGCGTACGGCCGCCGCCGCCCGCTGCGCGGCCCGCACCGCCCGGGTGTTGGCGGCCAGGCCTGCGCGGGCCTGACCCAGTGCTCCGCCGAAGCCGGTGAACGCGGGCCGGGCCGCGGTCAGTTGGTTCAGCGGCACGGCCCTCCACCTCCTTCCGTTCTCCCCGTTCTCCCCGTTCTCCCCGTTCCTTCCGTCCCCGGGTGTGGTGCGCGCCCGGCCCTCATCCGCGGGCCTTGGCCAGGAGCATCAGCGCGTCGGCGGTCCGCTGCGGGTCGCCGGTCTCGGCGGCGTAGTAGTGCTCGATGTGCAGCCGGCCGGCTCCGGTCGCCGCGGCTGCCGTGCCGTAGGGCCCGGGCGTGCCCCGGCCCGCCCGGGCGGCGGTCAGTCCCAGCAGCGACTCCAGCCTGGACAGCGGAAGTACGGCCTCGGCCTCGCCCGCCTCGGCGAGGATCGCGGGCACACCGCCGGAGCGGGGGGTGACGACACCGCCCTCGGCCAGTCTGGGGATGGTGGGCAGGCTGACGCCGAAGGTCTTGCCGCCGACCATCGGCACCCAGCCGGGGATCGACACCCTGATGCCGTTGATGCGCCGGATCGCCCGGTTGATGATGTCGATGACGCCGTTGACCGGCCCCCTGACACCGTTCTTGACCCTGCCGAAGGCCCGTGAGGCGATGCCGGAGAGCCGTCCCCAGATCTGGCTCATCCTGTCCCGCACGGCGCGGAAGGCTGCCGGGATCGTGGTCCTGATCCAGTTGACGACGGGCTGGACGACCCTCTTGATGCCGTTCATCACGGCGCCGATGGTGTTGCGGACGGCCCGGACGGCCGTGGTGATGACGGCCTTCCAGATGGCGAAGTAGGTCCTGACCACCTTCACGATGGCCTTGACCACCACCGACACGGCCGTCCTGATGCCGTTGAAGACCGACTTGAAGATCCTGCCCAGGCTGCTCAGCAGCGGTCCGATGACCTTCATGGCCTTCTTGAGGACCTCGCCGACCACGGTGAAGACCTTCTTCATCACCCGCTGCATGGTCTTCGACTGGGTGGCCATCGCGACGATCTTCTCGATGACCGGTGTGAGCAGCGAGAGCAGCATCCCGAAGATGTTGCCCTTCATCTCCTTGTTGAGCTGCTTGAACCCGCCGGAGGCCTTCTTGGCCCCCTGCTGCATCCGCGTCATCTGCGGGCCGCTCTTGACGGCCTCGCGGCCCAGCTTGGAAACGGAGAGGGCGGCCTGGTCGGCCGCCCTCTTCATCGTCGTCAGTTCCTTGTTGGTGCGTCTCGCGCCGGTGGTGATCCGCGTGACGCTCCGGTCCGCGGCGGCCGCCTGCCGGCCCAGGCCGGTCGCGGCCCGTCCGGCCGTGTCCGAGGCCGATTTGAACTGCCGCAACGTGCCCGAGGCCCGTTGCAGCGCACTGCTGAGTGACATGGTCTACCCTCCCGGGCCCGCTCGCCGGCCCTAGCCCAGAGCGGCCCTCAACGACTCGATCTCCGTACGCAGGCGCGCGATGTCCCCCCGCGTGCGGCCCAGTCCCATGAATCCCCGGCTCGGCTCCTGCCGCGGTGCGCGTGCCTCGGACACCCGCTGACGCATGTTCCTCAGGTCGCTCGACGCCCGCTGGGCCTGCTCACGCGCGGAATCCGCCGTCCGGCGGACCGTCGCGACGCTCTGCTCGACCTCCGCCCTGGTGACCGGGGGCTCGTTTCCGAGCTGCGGCCACCTCCGGTTCATCTCGGCCTCGAAATTCTGGATGTAGTTCGGCTTCCAGACCTGCGCACCGGCGACCGTCAATCCGCTCTCGTCGAACTTCACCAGGTCATAGGCGAAGGTGCCGAACGAGATGTCTGTCTTGAGCGCCTGAAAACTGGCGTACAGCACCTGCACCGAGTCGTTGACGTCCTTGAAGTGCTCGGACCACCACTGCTGGAATCCCTCAAGGGCACTGGCCGTGTCCTCGGCGCCCGGCGCGATGTAAACGCTTTCTCCGTCGGCTTCCGCCATTTCTCCTCCTGTTCGATCAACCCGCTCCGAAAGGCCCGCGCCACAAACACCCCGCCATTCGCGGGAGCACGCCACAAAATCGTGATTCTCCTTTTCCGGGCGGGCGTTGACGGGGCGCCGGACGGAAAAGTAATCTGACGGGATGGAATTTCTGGGCCTGCTCCTCACGACCCTGAGCATCGCGATCGGCGCCCTGGGGGTCAGGCTCCTGCTTCCGCACCTGCGGAACGACAGGTTCGCCCGGGGGGATTCCGGCGTCCGCACCACGGGCGAGTGCGTCAACATGCGCTGGACCTCGGGCGGCTGGGTGTCCAGCATCATCGCCTACGAGGACGCCGACGGGGAGCGGCGGTTCGCGTCCACCGGCGCCCGTCCGACCGTCCCCGTGCAGCTGGGGGAGACCGCCGAGGTCTACTACGATCCGCGGGGCGAGGCCCAGGCGGTCGTGAACGGCGAGACGCCACCCAAGGGGTTCTACGCCTTCTGCATGGTGCCGATCGGCGTCAGCCTGGCCTTCGGCGCCATCGGGCTCTACTACCTGCTGGTCTGAGACCGGGACGGGGAGGCGGCGCCCCGGCCCGGCCCCGGCACCCCCTCACCCGGCCCGCTCGCCCCCGGCGGCCTCCATCGCGTCCTGCCAGCCGGCGGCGTAGGCGCGGGCGTCGCGGGCGTCCAGCTCCGCGCGGACCGCGAGGAGCAGTTGCTCCGCGGCGGGCCCGTCCAGGCGCCGGAATATCCCGCCCAGCAGTCGCTGGAGCTCCCCGGCGGCCTCCGCCCGGGTCGTGTCCTGGCCGGTCTCGTAGCTCTCCGTCGCCACCCCTATCACCCTCTCCGGCTTGTGGTGCCATATGACCTGCTTGGATGCGTACACGGGGGTCACGGGCGCGCAACGGAGGTGGGGGTGTTGCGTACCCAGCGTCATCATACGGCCGCATGGAGCAAAAAATCGAACACAGTTTTGTTTTGGTACGGACCGGGGCCGGCCCCGCCGCCGGGAAGCGGACGCGGACGGCCCCGGTGGGCGGCCTCCGTCAGCCGAAGAAGCGGGCCAGCTCGCGCGCGGAGGGGCCCGAGGCGGGTGCGCGCTCCGGCTCGGTGCCGGGCGTGTCGCCCAACTCCCCCTCCTCCGGACCCTGTTCCTCCGGTTCCGGCCGCTCCGGCTCCTCCGGCCGCTGTCCGGGCCGGGGGACCGGCTCCGGGTACTCCGGCGGCTCGTCGTCCTCGTCGCGGTGGAGCGCGGCCGTCATCCAGTTCGCCGCCGCCAGATGGTCCACGGCGGCGGCCAGCAGATGCTCGGCCGCGCCCCACTGGGCCGCCTCCCCGTGGTCGGCGAGGTTGACCGCGCTGTCGCGCGGCAGATGGCGGATCAGGACGGCCAGGCGGCGGGAGGAGAGCCCGCCGCGGTACCAGTCCAAAAGATCGACCCCGTAGTACCGGAGCAGGTCGGCTTCCAGTGCCTCGGCGTGTTCGTCGACGAACGCGTCGAGGCTCAGCCTTCCCCCAGGCCGAGCCCGGTGGCCTTCCCGTACGCCTCCAGGATCGCGGCCACGTCCTGCATGGAGACGTCGTGCCGGTCGAAGCGGTCGAACTGCTCCTCGCCCAGCAGCAGGCGCAGCAGGCCGTCGATGTCGTTGTCGTCCAGTTCGCGCAGGGCGCGGGCGGTACGGCGGCTGAGCTCGCCGGGCATCTCGAAGGTGTCGCCGTCGATGGTGAAGGTCCAGGCGCGGCCCAGGGCCTCCGTGCGCTGGGCGCGTGCGGCGTTGACGTCGAACGTGGTCATGTCTGGTCGGCTCCTTGCCGGGGTGTCGGGGTGTCGGGATCGGGACGGAAGCGGAGGGCGCCGGGCCCGGGGGCCCGGCGCCGGTGCTGTGCTTGCCGTGCGGTTCCGCGTGCGGGACCGGTCAGGCCGGGGTGGTGCCGACGAAGTCGGGGTCCTTGACCAGCCAGGTGGCCAGCGGGGTGGCGGCGTCAACCGCCATCGCCGTGAAGGTGACGCCGAGCTTCAGCGAACCCTTGCGGTTCATCTCGACCTCGTCGGTGTCGGTGACCTGACCGCGCGGCAGGACGAAGCGGTAGACGACCTCCTCGCCGTCGGTGAACTCCAGGCCCAGCGACCGCTCGTCCGGGATCGGGTCGGAGAGCACGTCGTACTGGTAGACGCCCGAGCCGGCCGCGGTCTCCCTGACCTCGCCGCCGCCGAAGTACAGCGGCAGGGTGTCCGGGTTGAACTGGAGCATGCTGAACTTCACCGTCATGTCCCGGTCCTCGTAGATGAAGCGGGCCGGGCCGACGGACTGCCAGGTGTCGACCTGGGAGGTCTTCTCCTTGCGGCCGAACTTCACGCCGTCGGAGCTGGTGTAGCCGACATCGGTCCAGCCGGTGCCCCACTCGGAGGCGGTGTCGGCCGGGGCGGCGGTGCCCACCGGGGCGACGAGGATGCGGCCGTTGCCGGCCACGCGGATCTGGTTGGGGTTCATACCTGCCATGTGAGGCGACTCCTCGGTTCGGAGCGCGGATCGCGTCTTCCGCGCTCGTGCGAAGGGCCCCGCTCCGTGCGGGGCCCTGTGACGGGGTGGTGCGGTGTTGGTTCGGCGGTGTCGGCGCGGCGATGCCGGCGCGGCGGCCTTCAGCCGGTCTGGACCGGAGTGAGCGACAACCGCACCGTGGTCAGGTAGCGGTTGGCGTCGAGCCGGTTGTAGTCGGGCAGCCAGCGGACGCCGTCCGCCTCGACCACATCGGTGACCGTGGCCGTCCCGTGGGTGGTGCCGCGCAGTTGCAGCAGCGCGGCGCGCATGCCCAGCGAGTCGGTGTGGGCCGTGGTCTTGTCCGGCCCGTAGACCTCGAGCTCCACCAGGGGGTTGTCGAGGTGGAGGTCGTCGACCCACGCCCCGCCCACCCGGGAGACCAGCACCACGCGCTGGGTTCCGTCGAACCCGGCCGGCGGGACGTTGTCCACCGTCACTCCGGTGAGCTCCGGCCGGTCGCCGAGGAAGTCGACGATCAGACGCTCGACGTCCGGGAACGCCAGCAGCGGATCAACCACACGCCTCCTCCTTCCTTGAAGAGGGCGGGCGGGCCGCAGGAGCCCGCCCATGACGAACGGCGGGCCGCGCCCGGGATACGGGCACAGCTCCGCCGCTGCGTCCAAGTGTGAACCAGATCGTGCGAGCGCGCAACTAATAAGGCGTGGCGACTTTCCGGAGAGCCCGCGCCAAACCGTCCGGGAGCGGGCGCGAAGCGCGTAAGGGGGGTACCGCGACCGGCGGGCGGCGACCGTTGCCGACGGCCGTCATCGACCCGTACGGCAGTCCGGCCCGGCCCCGCGTGGAACGCGGGACCGGGCCGGGGGAAGGAGGGATCGCGCGGCGACGCGGTCAGGCGCGGCGGCGCGCGGGAGGCTCCGCGGGGCCGCCCTCGGGCAGGAACTGGCTCGCCACCCTGACGAACATCTCCCGCTGCCCGGCCGGGATGCCCAGCAGTTCGGCGGCGCGCTCCAGGGTGAGCGGTTCCTCCGCCCCGCCGTCCGCGCGACCCCCGGCGGACGGCGGCAGCGGCAGTTCGTCGGGGGTGAGCTGACCGGAGCGGACGAGCATCTCCCGCACCGGGACCCTCAGCACCCGGGCGAGCCGCCGCATGGTCTCCAGATCGGGCATGCTGTGCCGCTGCAGCAGCCGGGTGATCGCCGCGCGGTGGACGCCGGCGGCGTCGGCGAGACGCGACTTGCCGCCACCCCGCGGGCTGTCGATGTCGTAACCCCGCTCCCGGATCAGCCCTTCGATCCAGGTCGCGAAAGCTTCCAGATCCTGCGCTGCGGCCATGGCTCGCCCCCTTCGTGGACCCTCAGCATAACGTGCTTTCGCGCACGGCATTACGTGCTATCGAGCGCGAAATGGGAGATCCGGCGAACCTCGGCGGATATTTGTTGCGTGCCAGCGCGCAACGTAGGATCGTGTACTCCCGCACCGACAGTGACACGCACCAAGGGAGTCGCCCATGGCATCCGCCACCCGCACACCGGCGGGCCCCGGCCGCCGCGAGCCGTTACGGCACCGGCCGGCGCCGACCCGGAAGGAGAGGACCGCATGAGTGGCACCGTCCGTACCGAGACCGCCCGCCGGCTGGGCGCACTGCGCCGCCAGTTCCCCGAGCTCCTCGCCGAACTGGCGCCCGGCGGCCGCAGTCCGGCCGTACCCGGCCCGACCCCCGGCCCCGCCGGGGGCGCCCGGTCCACCGCCCCGCTGCGCCTGCACATCTCCGACGCCATCCGCGACATCACCGACGGCGTCACCGAACTGGAGGAGGCCGTGCACGACAGGCTCGGCCTCCCCCGCCCGCAGCGCGCACGGATCCCCCGGCGGATCGGGCGCCTGCTGGGCCTGCTCGACCGCATCGGCCGCGATGCGGTCCTCGCCGAGCACGTCCTGGACGAGGCCCGCAGGATGAGCCGCCGCTGCTCGCGGGCGCTGGGCGGCAGCGAGGCGATGACGGCCGTCGACGGGCGCTGCCCGTGGTGCGCCTCCGTCTCCCTGCGCGCCTTCCCCGAGCGCCGGGCCGTGCTGTGCATCAACCCCGGCTGCCGCTGCGACGACCCCGGGTGCGCCTGCCGCACCGACCCCGCCCACCGGCACTCCTGGCCGCGGCACGCGCTGCCGCACGAGCCGCCGGACGGACTGCCGGACGGACCGCGGGGCGGTGGCGCCTGATGCTGGTCACCGCGGCGATGGCTGCCCGCGAGGTGTCGGTCACCCCGGCCACCATCCGCAAGTGGGTGCAGCTCGGCCGCCTCGCCCCGGCGGGGCGGCAGGGGCGCGCCCTGCTCTACCGGCTGGAGGACGTCTTCGCCGCCGAACGCTCCGCCCGCCGACCCGGCGGGTGACCCGCCGGCCTCCCCGGACACATTCCCGCCCGCCCCGGAGGCCGTGCCGGACGGCGCCGGACACCCCGGACGCCGTGACGAACGGGTGAGGCCGGGTTAGCGGGCGGTGAGCGGAGGTACTCGGAGTGCTGACCCATGAGGGGAGCGCGACGACGATGAGCACGATGCAGCGGATGGACGGACACAAGCACGGGCACGGCCCCGGTCAGGAGCACTCCGTCGGCGAACTGGTGGCGCGGGCCACCGCGCAGATGTCGCAGCTCATGAAGGAGGAGCTGCAGCTCGCCAAGATGGAGATGTCCGAGAAGGGCAAGCGGGCCGGGATGGGCGGCGGCATGCTCGGCGGCGCCGGGGTGGTCGCGCTGTACGCGGTGGGCGCCGGTGTGACGGCCGCGATCGCCGGTCTGTCCGTGGTGTGGCCGGTGTGGCTGTCCGCCCTGGTGATCATGGCGGTGCTGTTCCTCGTCGCCGGGGTGCTGGCGGTCCTGGGACGGCAGCAGATGCGCAGGGCGACGCCCGCCAAGCCCGAGCGGGCGCTGCGGGGCGTGCACGACGACCTGGACGAGATCAGGGGAAGGGTACGACGATGAGCGTTTCGAGGGACACCAGGGAGGCGGAGGTCCCGGACACACCGGGCATTCCCGCCGACCCGGACACCCCCGCCGAGCTGCGCGAGCGGATCGACCGCACGCGCCGGGAGCTGGGCGACACCATCGAGGAACTGGCGGCCAAGGCCGACGTCAGGGCCCTGGCGCAGCGCAAGGCGTCGGGCGCCGTACGGGCGGGCCGGCGCAACGCCGTGCCGCTGGCCGTGGCGGGCGGGGCCGTGCTCGCCCTGGCCGTGGCCGCCGCGGTGCTGCGGCGGCGGCAGGTGCTGCGGCGGCGGCAGGTGTCGCGGCAGCGGCACCCGCTGCGCCACGACCCGCGGACGCCGGCGTCAGTCCGCCGCCTTGTCGAGCGTATGGCCGCGTGAGGCATCCGGTTCCGGGTCCGGGCGCGAGCCCGGGGCCCGGCCCCGGCCCGGCTCCTCCCGCTCCCGCTCCCGCTCCGGAGCGTTGCGGGCGGGCTCGTCTCCGCGCCGCTGCCGCCTGAGCCACTTGAGGCGCCGCAGCCGCAGCCGCAGCGAACGCGGCCACTTGGCGGTGTCGCGCGGCTCCACGTACGGCTCCTCCCCCTTCGGCAACCCGTCCGCGTACGCCCGCCGGCGGGCCAGTTCGGCGTCCAGCTCCAGGCCGAGCAGGATGGCCAGGTTCGACAGCCACAGCCAGACGAGGAAGACCACGGCGCCGGCGAGGGTGCCGTACGTCTTGTTGTACGAGCCGAAGTTCGCCGTGTAGACCGCGAAGCCGGCCGAGGCGGCCAGCCAGAGCAGCACGGCCAGCACGCTGCCCGGCGCCATGCGCAGACCCCGCAGCCGGGCGTTGGGGGCCGACCAGTACAGGATGCTGATCATCGCCGCGACCAGCAGCACCAGCACCGGCCACTTGGCGACCGACCACACCAGCAGCGCCTGGTCGCCCATGCCGACGGCCTTTCCGGCCTGCTCGGCCAGCCCGCCGGTGAAGACCACGATCACCGCGCTCACCGCGAGCAGCACCATCAGGGTCAGCGTCACACCGATCCGCAGCGGCGTGAGCTTCCACACCGGGCGGCCCTCGGGGATGTCGAGGACGCGGTTGGCCGCGCGGATGAACGCCGCGACATAGCCGGAGGAGGCCCACACCGCGCCCAGCAGGCTGAGGACCGCCACGAAGCCGCCGCCGCTGCCGCGCCGGATCTCCCCCACCGTGTCGCTCAGGATCTCGCGGGCCGGGCCGGGGGCGAGCCGCTGGAGGTTCTCCAGGATGTACTCCGTCGCCGTCTCGCCGAACGCGCCGAGCAGCGAGACGAGCAGCAGCAGGGCCGGGAAGATCGACAGCACGCCGTAGTACGTGAGGGTCGCCGCCCGGTCCGGGATCTCGTCGTCGAAAAACTCCTTGGCCATGCCCCGTGCGACGGCCCACCACGTCTTCGCCATGGCCCTACGGATTACCGCCGCGGGCCCGGACATGTGCCGGCCGGGGGCACGGCTGGGTAACGGCGGGCCGACCGGACGCGCGCGGGGCGCGGTACGGACGGTGCCTTCCGTCCGTACCGCGCCCCGCGTACGGGCCCCGCGGCCCGCGCGTCACAGGACGCGGGTCAGCCGCGTTCCCAGGTCCGGTTCGGCCAGCTCGCCCCGGACGGCGACCGGGACCTTCACCTGCCCCGGCCCGCTGCCGACGGTCAGGGTGCCGACGGTGTCGCCCGGGGCCGCCGTTCCCGGCACGCCCCTGCCGCCGTCGGTCAGGGCCAGCTCCACCTTCAGGCCGGACCAGCCGACCGCCGAGACGTCCTCGGTCGCGACCACCTGTGTACGGCCGCCGAGACCGTCGTCCACGTAGCCCACCACGTCACCCTTGGCGACGATCTTCTCCGACTTCAGGACCTCCTGCGCGGAGACCAGCAGCTCGCGGCTCTCGGCGATCACCGTGTCGATGATCGGCGGCCTGTGCTGCCCCAGCATCGCGCCGACGATCAGCTGCGTGGTGCCGCCGACCTCCTTCTCGCCCGCGAACAGCAGGTTGCCGCCGGCCGCGGTGGTCGTACCGGTCTTGATGCCGACCGCGCCGTTGTACGGGACGAGCCCGTTCCAGTTGCGGTGGCCGACACCGTTGCGGTCCTCGTACGAGGGCTTCTTGACGATCTCCCGGAACGCCTCGTAGTCCATGACCTTCTTGCCGAGTTTGACCTGGTCGGCGGCCGTGCTGACGGTGTCCTCGCGCAGCCCGCTGGCGTCGGTGTAGGTGGTGTTCTCCATCCCGAGCTCCTCGGCGGCGGCGTTCATCTTCTCCACGAACGCCTTCTCCGAGCCGCCGGAGTCCCAGCGGGCCAGCAGCCGGGCCACATTGTTGGCGGAAGCGATCATCAGGGCGTGGAGGGCCTCGTTGAGGGTTATCTCCTCGCCCTCCTCCACCTCGACGGTCGACTCGCCCTGGGCGCTGAGCCCCGCGTCCTTCTCGGCCTGCGCGTCGACCGGGATCCTCGGGCCCTCCTCGCCCGCCTCGATCGGGTGGTCGCGCAGGATGACGTAGGCGGTCATCACCTTCGCCACACTGGCTATCGGCACCGGCTTCTCCTCGCCGTACGAGCCGAGGGAACCGAGCCCCTCCACCTCCACGACGGCCTGGCCCTCGGGCGGCCATTCCAGGGCGGGCTCGTCGCCCTCGAAGGTGTGGGTGGCGGAGGCGGTGAGCACCAGCTCGGGGGCGGGCAGCGGCCGCATGAGCTGCGCGACCGCCAGAACGATCACCAGCAGCAGGACCAGCGGCGACCAGATCTTGATCCGCCGCAGGGCGACCCGCACCGGGGTCTCGGGCGGAGCGGGCTTGTTCGTCAGCTCGGCCAGCAGCTCCAGGGGCATGTGCGGCGGCAGGGGCTGCTGCCTCGTCCGCTCGGCCTCCGGCAGTTCGGGGCCCGGCGTGTGCGGCGGCTGCTCGGGCGACACGACGGCCGGGGGCACGCGGGGGGCGTCGGCGGACCTCAGCGGTACGAAGCGGCTCGTCCGCTCGGCGTCGCTCTCCGCCGGCTCCCCGGCCTTCACGGGGGCTCCGGCCTTCCCAGGGGCTCCGGTCTTCTCCGGCTTCCCCGTCCTCTCCGGCTCTCCCGGTTCCCCGGCCTTCCCCGGCCTCCCGGGGTCCGCGGTCTTCTCCGAGCGCTCCGGGCCCGGCTCCTCGGAGTCGCTTTCCGGGCGCACCCGGAACATCGCGGTGGGCTGGTCGACCGGCCGGTCGGCCCCGGCCTCCTCACCGCCCTCGTCGTCCCCGTCGTCCCCGACGTCTCTGTCGTCCCCGGTCTTCTCCTCGGTCCTGTTCCCGGCCCCGTCCTCGGGGTCCCCGGGGGCGCGGAACACCGCCGTCGCCTGATCCGGCCGGGCCTCGGCTCCGCCGTCCTCGGCGGGGTCGGTGCCGCCGTCCGCCTCCTCGGCATCGTCGGCGTCGGCGTCCTGGGAAGTCCCGCTTCCGCCGGTCTCCACTTCGGTGTCGGTGTCCTCACCGGCCTCGTCGGTCCTACCGGTCTCGGCCTTGTCCCCGAGAGCCCGGAACACCGCCGTCGCCTGGTCCACCGGCCCGGTCCCGGACTCCCCACCGGCGGGCTCGTCCTCACCGACGGCCTCCGGCTTCCCGGCCTCCTCCGGCTCCGGCCCCGATCCCTGTGCCTTTGCCTCCGCCGTGGCACCGCCCTCGGCGGAACCGGCCTCTCCCGCCTCTCCGGCCTCTCCCGCCGGGCCGTCGCCGTTCGGCGAGGGCTCCTCGCCACCGGCCCCGTCCTCGTCCCGGGGCGCCTCGTACAGCGCCACGCGGGGATCACGCGCCTGCCCGGGAACCGTTCCGGCCTCTCCGGTCGTCTCCCCCAACGAAGTCTGCCGTTCCGAACTGTCGGGGGACTTGCCCGCCACCTATGCCTCCCGCTTGGTGTCGCCACTCGTCGTATCAGTAAACAGTGTCCTGAACGCCGGTCCTCCCCCGGCACTCCGGCCCCGTTTCGCGGCCGCGAGGGCCCGCTAAATTGCCAGACGGTAACGACATACCTATTGGTTCCATGACAAAGCGCCCAGGCGCTCTCGACAGACCTCTGTGAGAGGGGTCACCCTGTCATGCATCCACGCGGGGAGGCATGGATGGGCAGGAGCCGCAGAACAATTCCGGAGGAGCTTCTGCTGCTGGCCCTGGACCCGGCCACGGGTACCACGGCGCAGCCGCAGTCGCTCGACCTCGGCCTGGCCGGGGCCCAGCTCGTGGAGCTGGCTCTCGCAGGACGGATAGCCCCTGACGGGGATCGCATAGCCGTGGTGCTGCCACGGCCGACCGGAGATCCGACCCTGGACTCCGCGCTGGAGCTGCTGCGCAGACGCGGCAGCCCCGTCCGCGCGGTCCACTGGATCGGCGGGCCCAGACTCGGGCTGCGCCAAACCTATCTCACACACCTGGAGCGCTGCGGCATGGTCCATGCCGTATCCAGCCAGATGTGCGGGGTGTTGCCGACGACTCGCTACCAGGCGACGGACACGGCCGTGAGCCGGGAGATCAGGGCCCGGCTCGACAACGCGATCCGCACCGGCGTACCGCCGGACCCGCGGACCGCCGCACTCGCCGCGCTGGCCCATGCGGTCGGCCTCGGCAAGCACCTCTACCCCGGCAACGAGGGACGGTCATCCCGTTCCCGGCTGAGGGATCTGATCAGGCACGACCCGATGGGCGGCCTCGTCGCGCACGCCGTGATGGACGTGCAGAACGGCGTGGTCGCACAGCCCCGGCGCACCGCCCCCGGCAGGGGCGCGGGCGGGCCGGGAGGCGGACGGGCCGCGGCGCGGTCCGCCGCGCCGCAGCCGCTCGCCGGACAGGCGCGGCGGGGCGGGATGGCCCGAGCGGGCGCCCGCTGACCCTGCCGCACCCCCACCGGCGGCACCCGGCGGGCACCCGGCGGATTTCCCGAACTCGGCCGAAATCCGATCCGTCGGCCGCGAAGCGCGGGGTGGCGGTCCGCACTCCGACCCCGGAGTGCGGACCGCCACCCCGCGCGTGCGTGTGCGCACCCTGTGTGGCGGTTTTCCAGCGCGGACGCGGCCATTGGTGGCAATCTGCTCCAGGAGCGGTCTTATTGGCGTAAGCGGAGGTGTGCGCACCGTGGCATCCAGTGTCAATCCCACCGTAAGGCGGCGCCGGCTGGGTCAGGAGCTGCGCCGGCTCCGTGAGCAGAGGGGCATGACGGCCGAGGAGGTCGCCGACCGGCTGCTGGTGTCCCAGTCCAAGATCAGCCGGCTGGAGAACGGACGCCGCAGCATCAGCCAGCGCGACGTCCGCGATCTGTGCGGCGTCTACGAGGTCGACGACCAGCGGATAGTCGACTCGCTGATGCAGATGGCCAAGGAGTCCAGGCAGCAGGGCTGGTGGCACGCGTTCGGCGACATCCCGTACAGCGTGTACATCGGGCTGGAGACGGACGCGGCGTCCCTGCGCGTGTACGAACCGCAGGTCATGCCGGGGCTGCTGCAGACCCCTCGGTACGCGGAGGCCGTCGTCGCGGGCGCGCTGCCCGAGGCGTCGGCGGAGGACGTGGAGAAGCGGGTGCAGGTGCGGCTGCGCCGGCAGGAGCGCGTCCACGACCGGAAGAGCCCGCTGCGCCTGTGGGCGGTGATCGACGAGGCCGCGCTGCGCCGGACGGTCGGCGGGAAGCAGATCATGCGGGAACAGCTGGAGCATCTGCTCGAACTCTCCCGGCTGCCCCATGTGACGGTGCAGGTGCTGCCCTTCGCGATGGGCGCGCACCCCGGGCTCAACGGCCAGTACGCGATCCTGGAGTTCCCGGACGCGGCCGACTCGACGGTGGTCTATCTGGAGGGCGTCACCAGCGACCTCTATCTGGAGAAGGCCGGCGACGTGCACAACTACAGCGTGATGTACGAGCACCTGCGGGCGCAGGCCCTCAACGTCGAGCAGACCCGGGAGTTCGTCGAGGGCATCGCCAAGGAGTACACCCGGGGCTGAGGCCGGCGCACCGGTGACGCGGGGACTGCGCAGGGGTGGCACACGGGCGGCGCAGCAAGCTACACCTGGCGGCGCGTCGATGTGAAGAGCTGTTTGGAATATGCCATCCGGTCGAGTGAACGGCGTTAAGAAAGGCCCCAGTTGGGGGGTACCGTCTGCCGCACGCCGGGCCCAACCGGCGATTTTCACCGTCTGGGAGAAAACGGAGCAGACATGGCAATCCGACAGGGCATGACCGACAGGTGGACCAAGTCCAGCCACTCCGCCGGGAACGGGGCGTGCGTGGAGGTGCGGTCCCCCGAACAGCGGGCGGTCGCCGTGCGCGACTCCAAGGCCCCGCAGGGACCGTCGCTGGACTTCGTCCCCGGTTCGTGGACGGCGTTCGTGGGAGCCCTCGGCCAGGGTTCGCTCACCCGGCGCTGACCGCTCCCGCACGCCGCGCGCCGCACCACGGCGGCGCGGTGCCTCGCGGTGCCGCGCGGCACCGCGGCCGAAGCCCTCTCGACTGGTTCGCCGTCCCGGCCGAGGGGGTTCGGTGTTTCCCGGGCGCCGCACCCGGGGCCCGGTCAGGCGCGCGGGTAACGGGTCAGCCAGCCCGGTGAGCCGGCCGGAGTGGCCGGGCTGTGGAGGGCCGGCCCCTGGGTCATCTCCATGGCGAAGTCGTCGGCCAGTTCCAGCACGGTGGCGCGCCCTTCCAGCTCGGCGACCCAGTTCGGCGGCAGGGCGGTCTCCCCGTGCATCACGCCCAGCAGGTTGCCGCAGACCGAGCCGGTGGAGTCGGAGTCGCCGCCGTGGTTGACCGCCAGCAGCAGGCCGTGGCGTACGTCCTCGGCCACCAGCGCGCAGTACACGCCCATCGCCAGCGCCTCCTCCGCCGTCCAGCCCTCCCCCAGCGACTCCACGCGCTCCGCGGTCGGCAGGCCCTGGCGTACGGCGCCGAGCGCGTACTTGAGGGCGTCCGTGGTCTCCTCGTGGCCGGGGTGGGCCGCCAGATGGGCCAGGGCCCGCTGCACCGCGGCGTCCAGGCTCTCGCCCCGGGCGACGGCGTGGACGATGACGGCGAAGGCGCCCGCCGCCAGGTAGCCGGTGGGGTGGCCGTGGGTCTGGGCGGCGCACTCGGCGGCGAGCTGGAAGACGAGCTGCGGCTCCCAGCCGACGAGCAGGCCGAAGGGCGCGGAGCGCATGACGGTGCCGCAGCCCTTGGAGTCGGGGTTCTTCGGTGCCTCCAGTGTGCCCATCCGGCTGTCGGCCAGCCCGGTCAGGCAGGCGCGGCCGGGGGCGCGCTGCGAGTACAGCCACTCCTGGCGGGCCAGCCAGCCGTCCTCGGTGCGGCGCTCGTCGGGCCCCCAGTCGCGCTGGGTGGCGGCCCAGCGCAGGTAGGCGGCGTGCACGTCGGTCGGCGGGTGCCAGGCCCCGGTGTCGCGCCGGACGTGGGCGCGGATCAGGCCGTCGACGGTGAACAGGGTCATCTGCGTGTCGTCGGTGATGGCGCCGCGCCGCCCGTAGGCGGGCACGTAGTCCGTCACCCCCTGGGGGCCGTGGGCGGTCCGGATGGCGTCGAGCGAGTCGAACTCGACTCCCGCGCCGAGCGCGTCGCCGATCGCGCCGCCGAGCAGGCAGCCGCGTACCCGGCTGCGGAAGTCCTGCTGCTCGGTGCGGCCCCAGATGCCACCGCCAGGTGTCGCGGTCACCGTGCCGTCCCCTCCCGTTCGCCCCTCGGCTCTCGTCCGCTCCGGTCCGTTCCCGTGTCCTGTCCCCGTCGGTTTCGGACCGCACTTTAATCGAGGGTGCGCGGACGGAGGCGGCCCGCAGGTGGACGGGGGCCGCAGATCCCGGGAAGACGGCCGGAAGTCGCCCCGCGCCCGCCCGTCCCGTCCCTTCCGCGAAGGCACCGGACGCACCCCGGCCCGCTCACTCCTCCAGTACCGGCAGCAGTTCCGGCAGGCGCCCGCCGGACGCCTCGGCGGCCCGTACGCGCTCGCCGGGGACCTCGCCGTAGGTGGTGGTGCGGGGGCGGGCCGGGCGTCCGGCGGCCTCGGCGATGGCGACCAGGTCCCGGACGGACTTGTAGGAGCCGTAGGAGGAGCCGGCCATCCGGGAGATGGTCTCCTCCATCAGCGTGCCGCCGAGGTCGTTGGCGCCCGAGCGGAGCATCTCGGCCGCGCCTTCGGCGCCCAGCTTGACCCAGCTGGTCTGGATGTTGGTGATGTGCGGGTGCAGCAGCAGACGGGCCATGGCCGTCACCGCCCGGTTGTCGCGCACCGTCGGCCCGGGGCGGGCGATCCCGGCGAGGTAGACCGGGGCGTTGGTGTGGACGAACGGCAGCGTCACGAACTCGGTGAAGCCGCCGGTGCGCTGCTGGATCCGCGCCAGCAGCCGCAGATGGCCCAGCCAGTGCCGGGGCCGGTCCACGTGCCCGTACATCATCGTCGAGGACGAGGGCAGGCCCAGCTCGTGCGCGGTGGTGACCACCTCGACCCAGGTGGCGGCCGGCAGCTTGCCCTTGGTGAGGATCCAGCGCACCTCGTCGTCGAGGATCTCGGCGGCCGTGCCGGGGATGGAGCCGAGCCCGGCCTCCTTGGCCGCCGTCAGCCACTCCCGGACGGACATGCCGGTGCGGGTGGCGCCGTTGACGACCTCCATCGGGGAGAAGGCGTGCACATGGATGCCGGGCACGCGTTCCCTCACCGCCCGCGCGATGTCGAAGTAGGCGGTGCCGGGCAGGTCCGGGTGGATGCCGCCCTGCATGCAGACCTCTACCGCGCCGACCTCCCACGCCTGCGCCGCCCGGTCGGCGATCTGGTCCAGGGAGAGGGTGTAGGCGTCGGCGTCGGTGCGGCGCTGGGCGAAGGCGCAGAAACGGCAGCCGGTGTAGCAGACGTTGGTGAAGTTGACGTTGCGCGTGACGATGTAGGTCACCTCGTCGCCGACGGTGTCGCGGCGCACGTCGTCGGCGATGCGGCACACCGCGTCCAGGGCCGGCCCGTCGGCGTGGAGCAGCGCGAGGGCCTGGTCGTCGGTGAGGCGGGTGGGGTCGTCGGCGGCGGTGGCCAGGGCGGCGCGTACGTCGGCGTCGATCCGCTCCGGAGCCATGCCGGGCGCGGCGCTCTCGCGCAGCGCCTCCCAGTCGCCGTAGACCTCGTCGAAATCGGCGCGGCGGTCGGCGGTGCGGCCGGTGGTGTCGATGGTGCGGTGCAGATCGGTGCGGCCGGCGGCGGTGAACGCCTCGTCGGGCTCCTGCCAGGGGCGGCCGGTGACGGTGGCGTCCTCGCGGGCCAGGCCCGTGTCCGGGTCGGCCAGGGCGGTGACGTGGGGCAGCAGCCTCGGGTCGAGCCAGGGCTCGCCGCGCAGGACGAACTCCGGGTAGACGGTGAGGCGTTCGCGCAGCTCGAAGCCGGCGGCGCGGGTGTGCCCGGCGAGTTCGTCGATCTGGGGCCAGGGGCGCTCGGGGTTGACGTGGTCGGGGGTGAGCGGGGAGACGCCGCCCCAGTCGTCGATCCCGGCGCCGATCAGCATGGCGTACTCCCCGCCGACCAGGTTGGGCGGGGCCTGGATGCGGGCGGCGGGACCGAGGACGTGGCGGGCGACGGCCACGGCGGCGGCCAGCTCCTCCAGTTCGGCGTCGGGCATGCCGCCCATGGCGGTGCCGGGCTTGGCGCGGAAGTTCTGCACGATGACTTCCTGGACGCCCCGGTACGTCCGCTGGACGCGGCGGATCGCGAACAGCGACTCGGCACGCTCGGCGTACGTCTCGCCGATGCCGATGAGGATGCCTGTGGTGAAGGGGACCGACGAGCGACCCGCGTCCTGGAGCACCCGCAGCCGGACGGCCGGCTCCTTGTCGGGCGAGCCGTGGTGGGGGCCGCCGGGCTCGGACCACAGCCGGGTGGCGGTGGTCTCCAGCATCATGCCCATCGACGGGGCGACGGGCTTGAGGCGCTGGAAGTCCGTCCACGTCAGCACCCCGGGGTTGAGGTGCGGCAGCAGGCCGGTCTCCTCCAGCACCCGGATGGCCATGGCGCGCACATAGGCGAGGGTGTCGTCGTAGCCGTGCGCGTCCAGCCACTCGCGGGCCTCGGGCCAGCGGTCCTCGGGCCGGTCGCCGAGGGTGAACAGCGCCTCCTTGCAGCCCGTCGCCGCTCCCCGGCGGGCGATGTCCAGCACCTCGTCCGGAGAGAGGTAGGGGCCGTGGCCCTCGCGGCGCAGCTTCCCCGGCACGGTGACGAAGGTGCAGTAGTGGCAGCGGTCCCGGCACAGCCGGGTGAGCGGGATGAAGACCTTGCGCGAGTAGGTGATCACCCCGGGGCGTCCGGCCGCCGCCAGGCCCGCGTCCCGTACCCGGGCGGCCGAGGCCGTCAGATCGGCCAGGTCCTCCCCCCGCGCCTGGAGCAGCACGGCGGCCTCGGCCGCGTCCAGCGCGACCCCGTCCCGGGCCCGCCGCAGGGCGCGCCGCATGGCGTTGGCGGTGGGTGCGGTGGGGGCTGCCTGCCCGCTCGGCGAAGTCATGGTGCGAGCATACGAGCGCCCCCGGCACCGGCCGGGAGGCGGGCGGGGGGTGTCCCTCACCTCTGCTTCCCGCCGCCGCGCCCGCCGTCACGCGGTGTCGGACGGGTTGTCCACAGGCTTTCTCCCGCCCGTCACCCATGCGTGGAAAAGTGACCGGCACCACATCGGAGGCGACAGGGCGGGGGCTTTATATGGACCGGCGCGACGTACTGAGGCTGTCCGCCGCCGCGGGGGCGGCGAGCGCGCTCACGCTCCAGGGCGTGAGCTTCGCGCACGCGCAGGAGCGCGCGGGGGAAGGCGGGGGCGGCGAGGAGAGCAGAACGGTACGCGGCCGTCTTCCCAACGGCGCACCGGACTTCGTCCATCTGCCCGTTCAGGTGCCGCGCGGGGTGCGGGAGCTCGCCGTCTCGTACTCCTACGACAAGCCTGCCGTGCCCTCCGGCACACCGGGCAACGCCCTGGACATCGGGATCTTCGACGAGCGCGGCACGGCCGCGGGCGGACGCGGTTTCCGGGGCTGGTCGGGCGGCTTCCGCACGGAGTTCGCCATCAGCGCCGAGCGTGCGACGCCCGGGTATCTGCCCGGCCCGGTGCGGCCGGGCACCTGGCACGTGGTGCTGGGCCCGTACACCGTCGCCCCGCAGGGCATGGAGTACGAGGTCACCGTCACGCTGCGGTACGGGGAGCAGGGCCGCACTCCCAGGCCCGGGTATCCGCCGGAGCGGGCCGGGGGGCGGGGGCGCGCCTGGTACCGGGGCGACTGCCATCTGCACACCGTGCACTCCGACGGGCGGCGCACCCCGGCCGAGGTCGCGGCGGCGGCGCGGGCCGCCGGGCTGGACTTCATCGCCACCACCGAGCACAACACCACCTCCGGACACGGTGCCTGGGAGGGGCTGTGGGGGGAGGACCTGCTGATCCTGTGCGGCGAGGAGGTGACCACCCGCAACGGCCACTATCTGGCGCTCGGCGTCGATCCGGGCACCTTCGTCGACTGGCGCTACCGGGCGCGCGACGACGCGTACGGGCGGTATGTGCGCAGGATCCACCAGGCGGGCGGGCTGGTCGTCCCGGCGCACCCCAACTGTCCCTTCGTGGGCTGCCAGTGGAAGTTCGGTTACGCGGAGGCGGACGCGGTGGAGGTGTGGAACGGGCCGTGGACGGCCGACGACGAGCCGGCCCTGGCCGCCTGGGACAACATGCTGGTGGAGTCCTGCCGCCGGGGAGGCGGGGACGGGCGCGGGCGGTGGGTGCCGGCGATGGGCAACAGCGACGCCCACCGCGAGCCGCAGGTCGTCGGCCTGCCGCAGACGGTCGTCCACGCCGGGGACCTGTCGCGCGCGGCCGTGCTGGAGGGCATCCGGGCGGGACGGAGCTGGCTGGCGGAGTCCTCAAGGATCGGTCTGGAGCTGTCGGCCGCGGGCCCGCGCGGCGAGCACGCCGGGATCGGGGAGCGGCTGCGCGTCGCGCCGGACGCCGCGGTGGCGGTGCGGCTGGAGGTGTCGGGGGTGCCGGACGGCACGGTGCGGCTGCTGACCGACCAGGGCGAGATGCGCTCGGAGCGCCTGCCCGCCTCGGGCTCGGGCACGGTCGTCTGGCGCACCACCGCCTCGCTGGCCGCGTATGTGCGCGCCGAGGTGCGTCATCCGGGCCGGGGCGGCGGCGCGGGACTGCCGGGGCCGATGGCCGCGATGACCAATCCCCTCTGGCTGGAGTCGATTTGACGGTGGATTACACAGTTCTTCGTCAACTCGTATGACGGGCAAGGCTTTTGACCGTGGTCGGACATCTCGTCATCTGTCATGGCATCGACTACCGCTTCTGTCGCGGGTTTGCGGTGACTGTGAGGAGAGGCGGGGGCGCGGCTGACGTACCGGCCCTTGACAAGGCACACTGTGCGCTGCGGGTCGTCACACTTCGCAGGGGGCACCATGGACGGCGAGGGGCACACCGGGCGCGAACGACTGCGGCAGCCGGACAACGATCGTCACCGGCTGCGTTTCGCCGTGCTCGGGCCGGTGCGTGCCTGGCGGGACGGCGAGCCGGTCGGCGTCGGCTCGCCCCAGCAGCGCGCCCTGCTGGCCGCCCTGCTGCTGCGCGGCGGGCAGACGGCCACCGCGCAGGAGCTGGTGGACGCGCTGTGGGGCGAGAAGCCGCCGCAACGTGCCCTGGCGGCGCTGCGCACCTACGCCTCCCGGCTGCGCAAGGCGCTCGGCGCCGAGGCCCTGGTCAGCGAGTCCGGCGGCTACGCGATCGGGCTGGGGCCCGGCACCGAGCTCGACGCGGACACGGCCGCCGCCCACGCCCTGGAGGCGGAGAAGGCCGCCTCCGGCGGCGACCGCCACCGGGCGCGCGAGCTGTACGGCCTGGCACTGGCGCAGTGGGACGGCGAGCCCCTGGCCCACCTCCCCGGGCCGTACGCGGAGAACCAGCGGGCCCGGCTGGAGGAGTGGCGGCTGTCCCTGCTGGAGCACCGCCTCGGCCTCGACCTCCAGCTCGGCTCGCACGCCGAGGTGGTCAGCGAGCTGACCGCCCTGACCGCCGAGCACCCGCTGCGCGAGCGGCTGCGCGAGCTGCTGATGCTGGCGCTGTACCGCAGCGGACGCCAGGCCGAGGCCCTGGCCGTCTACGCCGACACCCGGCGGCTGCTCGCCGAGGAGCTGGGGGTGGACCCCCGCCCGGAGCTGGCCGAGCTCCAGCAGCGCATCCTCCGGGCCGACGAGGAGCTGGCGCGGCCCGTCGAGGAGTCCGCGCCGCCGGGCACGGCCACCTTCGTACGGCCCGCGCAACTGCCTGCGACCGTACCGGACTTCACCGGCCGCACCGCTTTCGTGTCGGAGCTGGGCGACCAGCTCGTCACCGCCGAGAGCCGCATCATGGCCGTCTCGGCCGTCGCGGGCATCGGCGGGGTGGGCAAGACCACCCTGGCCGTACACGTCGCCCACGCCGCCCGCGACCGCTTCCCCGACGGCCAGCTCTACGCCGACCTCCAGGGCGCGGGCCCGGCCCCGGCGGAGCCGGAGGCGGTCCTGGGCGCGTTCCTGCGGGCCCTTGGCACCCCGGACTCCGCGATCCCCGACGGGGTGGAGGAGCGGGCCTCCCTCTACCGCTCGACGCTGGCCGGGCGCCGCATCCTGACCCTGCTGGACAACGCCCGCGACGCCGCCCAGGTGCGCCCCCTGCTGCCGGGCACCGAGGGCTGCGCGGCACTGATCACCAGCCGGGTAAGGATGGTGGACCTGGCCGGCGCGCACCTGGTGGACCTGGACGTCATGAGCCCCGAGGAGGCCATGACGCTGTTCACCAGGATCGTCGGCACCGACCGGGTGGGCGCCGAGCGCGAGGCCGCCATGGACACCGTCGCGGCCTGCGGCTTCCTGCCCCTGGCCATCCGCATCGCCGCCTCCCGCCTGGCCGCCCGCCGCACCTGGACGGTCTCCTTCCTGGCCCGTCGGCTCGCCGACGAACGCCGCCGGCTGGACGAGCTCCAGGCCGGCGACCAGGCCGTCAAGGCCACCTTCGAGCTGGGTTACAGCCAGCTGGAGGCGGAGCAGGCCCGCACCTTCCGCCTGCTGGGCCTGGCCGACGGCCCCGACATCTCCGTACAGGCCGCCGCCGCCATGCTGGACCGCACCCCGGAGGAGACCGAGGACCTGCTGGAGTGCCTGGTCGACACCTCCCTCCTGGAATCCGCCGCTCCCGGCCGCTACCGCTACCACGACCTGGTGCGCCTCTACGCGCGCACCTGCGCGGAGCGCGACGAGGACCCCACCTCGGAGCGGTCCGCCGCGCGGTCCCGGCTGCTGGACTTCTACCTGGCCACCACCGCCCGGGTGTTCGCCCTGGCCCGCCCTGGCGACCGAGTCGTGGAGCATTTGGCCGCCACCGAGCACCCCGGCCTGAAATTCGGCGATCACGCTGCCGCACTGGACTGGCTTTTCGCCGAGGCCGACTGCCTGCTGTCCTGCGTGGAGCAGTCGGCCGACGGCGACACGCTGCGCCGCGCGGCCGACCTGCTGCTCGTCGCCAAAGACCTTGCCGACTCCGGCATCCACTCACTGCGCTACGAACGGGCCGCCACCGCCGTGCACGAAGCCGCGCAGACCACTGGAGACGCCTGGGCCGAGGGCCGCGCCCGCATCATGCTCACCCATGTGTACACAGTGACCGGCCGTTTCCAGCAGGCCGACGAGAACGCAAGGCGTGCCATGGAGATCGCCCGGACCACGGGTGACCATGTGGTCAAGGGCTTCGCCCCCAACGATCTTGGCATCATCGCCGTCTTCCGTAGCCGCCACGAAGAAGGCGAGGTCTACCTGAACCAGGCGATCGAGGCTTTCCAAGCCGACGGCAACGTCAACGGTGAAGCCAGCGCGCTGTGCAACCTGTCGCGGACTCATTTGGTGCTCGGCCGGACCGATAGCGCGATCCGGCTCGCCGAGCGCGGCGTGGCCATCTACGCGGAGCTGGGAATGACCATGCGGCTGGCGAACGGCCGTTACGCCCTGGCCATGGCACTGACCGGTGCCGGACGCATCACGGAGGCGCTGGACCAGCTCAACCAGGCCCTCGCCCTGTTTCACGAGAGCCACCAGCCGATGTGGGAAGGCGCGACCCACCTGCGGATGGCCGAGGCCTACATGGCGGCGCGTCGTCCGGCGCAGGCGGCCACCCATGCCGAACAGGCTCTCGCCCTGCGTGTGGTCGGTGGGGAGTGGCGGCGGGGGAACGTACTGACGGTTCTGGGCCGCGCACTGGACGCCCTGGGCCAAACCGACCGCGCCCGTGCGTGCTGGCAGGACGCCCTGGGCATCTTCGATTCCCTGGGCTCCCCCGAGGCCGCCGAGGTACGAAAGTTGCTGGCTCCCGCCGTTGCCGCATAGCGGCTCGACGGCCGCCAGCAGCAGGCGTTCATCAGTTGTTTATCGCCACCCGCCATGCTTATGCATGTCGATCCGCCGCGTCGGGGGGCAGGCGAGTCGACAGGCCCAACCCCCTCCCACGGAGGAGGCGTACGGCCTGAAGGGGTGCGTCCGGCGGCCCACGGGGGAGCCGCCGGACGTGCTCGGGACCTCCCCGCCATCAGATACAAGGAGTTGGTCCACATGAGCGAGACCACCAAGAAGATCGTGACCGGCGGCCCACAGCGTGACAACCACATGCCGTCTCCTGGCGAAGGTGGCTCGACGCCTCAGGAGCCTACGACCACCGAGACCGCCCCTTCCTCGGAGACTCAGGTCACCGAGGAGAACTCGCAGTAAGCCACATCCCACGGGGGTACATGGGACCGGCCCTGGCGGCGCAGAGGGGGAGTCGCCGCGGCCGGTCCCTGTCATGTGCATCTAGGCGATTACCGGACAGTTGTGTGCGGAAGAACAGAACCGCGCGCCCCAGGGGGTACTTTCGCCTCTGCAAACCATGCACCACCACTTCCCGGTTCTCACCAAGGAGTTGACATGACCCGCCTGACGAAATTCCTGACCGCCTTGACAGCGGCGATAGCAATAGTGGGCGTCGGCTCGGCACCAGCCCTGGCTGAGAACCATCTGCCCGGCCCTCTCCCCTCCCAGCCGGCAGGGAACTGAGGCGGACCCGGAAGGAGGCTTCCGGGCATCGGCCGGGGCGGGACCGCACCAGCGGTCCCGCCCCGGCTCGTTGACGGCGCCTCACGCTCCGCTCTCACGTACAGGAGCGCCCTGTCCGGAATGCGCCGACGCATATGTCGTGCCCATGCCATCCCAAGGCCGGGGCACGACCTCCGCCGGGGCCCCGCTCCCGGGCCGGTCCGGGGTTCAGTCGAGCACGTAGACACTGCAGTCGTCCGCGGCCCCCACCATGCTCGGGTCCCGCGGCTTCACCTCGACGCGCTTGGTCTGATTCCTTCCCACGCTGACGCGCTGGGAAGAGGTGTCGATGGTGTCCCCGAAGTCGTCGACCAGATACACGCGGACGGTGTAGGTGCCGGCGTCGCCGTCGGAGAGCTCGACCACCGTCCCCTTCCTGCCCTTGGCGCACGAGATGATCTCGGCGTCCGGCTCGTCCTTGCGGGACGAGGAACCGGAGGACCCGGAGGAACCGCTGCCGGCGGTCGTGCCCCGGTAGCCGCTGTAGCTCGACCGGCTGCTGGACTTGTCCTTGCCGCAGCCGCCGCCTCCGCCTCCTCCACTCTTGCTGCTGCTCCCCCGGCCGCCGCCGCCCTTGCCGCCGCCGCTGCGGGCCTGGCTGAAACCGGACAGGGCCAGCGTCACGACGGTGACGACGGCTATCAGCTTGAGGTGGCGCTTCACAGAGCGCTTCATGGCGCGTTCTCCCCCGGTGGACGCTCGGTGCGCGTACGCACTCGCTGTTGACTGCCGGACTTTCTACCAGGGTTCACGCGGGGAACGGCCAACGGGGTTCCCACGCATGGCGGTTCGCCGGAAACCGGAGCGGGCGGAGCGGCGCGGAACGCGGGAATGGGGAACGGGGGCGGGGGCGGGGGCGGGTCAGGCGCGGGCCTGGCCCGTCCCCTTGGCCGCGTCCAGCGCGTACACGCAGCGGTCCCGGCTGCACGCGAAGACCACGCCGCCCGCGACCACCGGCGATCCGGTGATCTCGCCCTCCGTGGCGAGTTTCCAGCGCAGCTGGCCCCCGACGGCGTCCAGCGTGTACAGGCAGTGGTCCGCCGAGCCGAAGTGGACCCGGCCGTCCGCCGACACCGGGGCGCCGGTGATCTCGCCGCCCGTCGCGAAGCGCCAGCGGGGGGTGCCGCTGACCGCGTCCAGCGTGTAGAGCGCGCCGCCGCTGCCCAGGTGGACCAGCCCGTCGGCCACCACCGCCGGCTCGGCCGACTGGCGGGACTCGGTGGCGATCCGCCAGCGGTCGTGGCCGTTGGCGGCGTCCAGCGCGTACACCGTGCCCAGGTAGTCCGCCAGATAGACGCCGCCGCCCGCGATCGCCGCGCCCGGCGCGAAGGCCGGCGGGCACAGGAACGCGGCGGGCGCGTCGAAGCGCCACCGTTCCGCTCCGGTGGCCGCGTCCAGGGCGAAGACGCGCGAGCCGGCGCTGACGTACACCGCGCCGTCGTCGGCGGGCAGCAGCCGCACCGGGACGCCGCCGGTGGCCGAGGAGTCGCCGACCGGGTACGACCACTGCTCGGCGCCGGTGCGCGCCTCCAGGGCGTACAGCCGCCCGTCGCCCCAGACGTAGACCGAGCCGCCCCGTATCACCGGGCCGGCCTCGGCGGTCTCGAAGTCGGTCTGCGCGCCGGACAGCTCCCACAGCCGCTCGCCGCTCGCCGCGTCCCACGCCTGTACGCCGCCGCCGCGGGTGCCGGTGACGACCGTGCCGCGGTCGGCGCGCAGCGCGTACACCCAGCCGTCGGCCGCCAGCCGCCAGACGTCGGAGCCGTCGCGGGCGTTCAGGGCGTACAGGCTCGGGCCGTCGGAGGCGTGGACCCGGCCGTTGCTCACGGCCATCGACCACGCCACCTCGCGGGTCTTGAACTGCCGCCGTCCCGTCGCCACGTCCAGCGCGTGGACCTCGAAGGAGGTGACGTACAGCAGGCCGTCGGCGACGACCGGGGTGCCCCACACGTCGTTCGACATCCGGAAGCGCCACGGCCGCCAGCGCGGCGGCGCGGCGGTCTCGCCGCCGGTGGGAGCACCGGGAGCACCGGAAGGGCTGTGGGGGGACGCCTGGGAGGGGGTGCGCGGCGGGGGGTGGGCCACGGTGGCGCCGTGGGCGCCGGTGCCGTCCGCGCCGCCGCCGTCCGGCGCGCGCAGCACCCAGGACGTCGGGGCGCTCACCTCGGTGACGCGCGCCCGGGGCCGCCGGGGGCCGGGGCCGATGGGCAGCGGTGCGCCCGGCAGCAGTACGGAGCCGCCGTCCGCCGGGGAGTGCGGGGGCGGCGGGACCGGGGCGTGCGGGGGCGGCGGGACCGCAGGCGGCGCCGGGGGCGCGGCCACGGACGCGGCGGGCGTCCCCCCACCCCGCGGGTCGGCGGCCGGAGGCCGCCACTCGGTGCCGGGTCCGGCCGCCGGGGCCTGGGCCTGGGCGGATGCCTGGGCGGCCGCGTGCTCCGGCGCCCGGTGCCCGGGCCGGGACGCCGGCTTCACGGGCCGCGCCCGTCCGCCCCGGTGCCGCTCGATCAGCGCCACCGCGCCGGCCGGCAGCCAGGCGGAGGCCGTGCCGCTGTCGTCGCCGCCGGAGGAGAACAGATGCGGGGCGAGCTGCGCCTGGAGGTCGGCCGGGGTGGGCCGCTGGTCGGGCTCGGTGCGCATGCAGGACTCGATGAGCGGTCCGAGCTCGTCGGGCAGTCCCTCCAGGTCCGGGCCCTCGCGCAGCAGCATGAAGACGGTCTCGACGGGGTTCGCCCCGTGGAAGGGCGGGTGGCCGGTGGCGGCGAAGACCAGGGTGGAGCCGAGGGAGAAGACATCGCTGGCGCCCGTGACGCTGCGCGAGTCCCTCGCCTGCTCGGGTGACATGTAGGAGGGGGTGCCGACGGCGACGTTGGTCATCGTCAGCCGGGTGTTGGACACCCCGGAGGCGATACCGAAGTCGATCACCCGCGGCCCGTCCTCGACCACCAGCACGTTGGAGGGCTTCAGATCGCGGTGGACCAGGCCCGCCCCGTGGATGGACTGGAGCGCCTCGGCGACTCCGGCGGCCAGCCAGCGCACGGCCTGCGCCGGGAGCGGCCCGCACTCGTTGACTATCTCCTCCAGGGACGGCGCGGGCACGTACGCGGTCGCCAGCCACGGCACCGCGGCGCGCGGGTCGGCGTCCACGACGGCGGCGGTGTAGAAGCCGCTGACCGCGCGGGCCGCCTCCACCTCACGGGTGAAGCGGACGCGGAAGAGCTGGTCCTCGGCGAGCTCGGTGCGCACCGTCTTGATCGCGACCCGGCGCCCGGAGGCCGAACGGGCGAGGTAGACCAGCCCCATGCCCCCGGCGCCCAGCCGTCCGAGCACCTCGAACGGGCCGATACGCCGCGGATCGTGCTGCGTCAGCTGCTCCACCACTTGCCTGCCACCTCCCCGTCGGGGTCGACGATCGCCGCCCCGCGCAGCCTTCCACCGCCGTACCGGTCCCGCGGTCCGACAGCGATTCTTCCTGGCGGAGCCCTCGGTTGCGAACCCGGGGGCGGTGAGTCGCCCTTTCCCCGGCCGGTGGGCTCCGGGACGGGTCCGGTCCGCGCCGCCGGGCCCGGCCTCAGAGCGCGGTGGAGGTGTCCAGGACCCCGAAGCGCGCGCCCTGGTTGTCGGCGAGGACGGCGTAGCGCCCGAAGGGTGTGTCCTGCGGGCCGTCGATCGTACGGCCTCCCAGGCGCACGGTCGTGCGGACGGCCGCGTCGCAGTCGGCGACCGCGAAGTGGACGAGGAAGTGGGCGGGCATCTCCACCGGATACGTCTCGTCGATCATCGTACGGCTGCCGACGGCGTGCTCGTCGTCGGCGGGCTCCCCGCGTGGGGCCCAGACCATGATGTCGGCCGCCTCGCCCGTGCTCTCGTCACCGGCCGGATACATGACGTAGCCGAAGACCTCCCGGTAGAAGGCGTCCACCGGTTCCCTCTCCCGGGTGCACACCTCCGTCCACACGTACGAGCCCGGTTCGCGCACCGTCTCGAAGCCCGCCAGTTCCTCCGGCTGCCACAGGCCGAAGACCGCGCCGTCCGGGTCGACGGCGGTGGCCGCCACCCCGTCCCGGCCGACCGCCTCGGGCTCGGTGACGAGCTGCCCGCCCGCGGCGCGGATGCGCCGGGCGGTCGCCGCGGCGTCGGGGGCGGCGAGGTAGACCGTCCACACCGTCGGCAGCCGGCCGTCCGGCTTGCGGACGAGTGAGGCGACCCGCCTGCCGCCGAGCAGCGCGACCGTGCGGGGTCCCGGTCCGGACCGCTCGGGCTGTCCGGACCGCTCGGACCGTCCGGGCTGTCCGGGCCGCTCGGGGGGCGCCGGGTCGCCGAAGGTCCAGCCGAACAGCTCGCCGTAGAAGCGTTTGCCCGCCTCCAGGTCGGGGAGCATCGCGTCGGTCCAGCAGGGTGCGCCCTCGGCGAAGACGCCTTCGGCAGCGACCATCTCCCACTCCTTCCGTGCGGCTGCGTCCCGACAGGCGAACGCTGCCCGCTTATCACCCCTCTTGCAGTAGACCACCCCATTTGGGGTCGGTCGAATCGCGGGCCGATCATCCCTCGGTAAGCTGACGACATGACAGGACAAGTACGAACTGTTGACGGTCGGGTGGCCGGGCGCCGTGGCCAGGCGACGCGGCAGAAGCTGCTCACCTGCCTCGACGAAATGCTCAGCTCGTCGCCCTACCGCGATGTCCGGGTGATCGACGTCGCCCGGCGCGCGGGCACCTCCCCCGCGACCTTCTACCAGTACTTCCCGGACGTGGAGGGCGCCGTCCTGGAGCTGGCCGACGAGATGGCCCGGGAGAGCTCCTCGCTGAGCGAGCTGGCCACCGACCGCACGTGGACGGGCAAGGCCGGGTGGCAGACGGCGGAGGAGGTGGTGGACGGCCTCCTCTCCTTCTGGCGGGAGAACGACGCAATCCTGCGGGTGGTGGACCTGGGCGCGGCCGAGGGGGACAAACGTTTCTCCAAGATCCGCGCGAAGGTCCTCGGCGGGATCACCGGCCCACTGGCCGACTCCATCGGAAAGCTCCAGTCCAAGGGCAAGGCGGACTCCGACATCAGTCCGGCGGCCGTCGCCGGCTCACTGGTGTCGATGCTCACCTCGGTAGCCGGTCAGCAGAAGGCCGCGCAGAGCTGGGGCGCCAAGAAGTCCGATCTGAAGCCGAACCTCGCCTATCTGCTCTACCTGGGCGTCACGGGCCGCAAGCCCAGCCGGTAGGGGTCCGGCCCCGCCCGGCCGCGGCCCTCTCCTGCCCGGCCCCGCGCCCGCGGCCGTCCCGCACCCGTTCCGCAGCCGTTCCGTACCCGTCCCGCTCCTGTCCGTGCCCGGCTCCCCGGGCGGCCGGCCCCTGTCACCGGCCGCCCGGGGAGCCTCTCCATGTCCGGCCGCCCCAGGGCCCGGAGGCCCGGGGGCGCCCGGGGGCGTCAGAAGCGGCTGTAGAGGAGCCGGTTCGGCGAGCCCTCCCCCGGCCCCGTCACCCGGCCGGGGCTGGAGGCGTCCAGCAGCGCCCGGGTCACCGCCGCGGGCGTGGCCTCCGGGTTCTTCGAGACATGGAGCGCCGCCGCGCCCGCCACGTGCGGCGCCGACATCGACGTACCGCTCATCGTCCGCTCCGCGGTCCGCGAGCCGATTCCGGCCGACGGGACGGAGGCGCCGGGCGCGAACACGTCCACGCAGTCGCCGTGGTTGGACCAGCTGGGCCTGGAGTCGTCCCGCGCCGTCGCGGCCACCGTGATCACGGACGGCTCGCGGGCGGGCGACTGGGTGCACGCGTCGGTGGCCTTGTTGCCCGCCGAGACCACGACGGTGATCCCCGCCTCGACCATCTTCCGCACCGCGGCGTCCTTGGCCTCGCTCGCGGAGCCGCCGATGCTCACGTTGGCGACCGCGGGCCCGGTGGCGTTCTCCGCGACCCAGTCGTAGCCGGCCAGCACGCCCTCGGTGGTGCCCGAGTTCTGGCAGTTGAGCACCTTCACGGCGATCAGCTTCACGCTCTTGGCCACGCCGTGGGTCTCACCGCCCAGGATCCCCGCCACATGCGTGCCGTGCCCGTGGCAGTCGGAGGCCGTCCGGTTCCCGTCCACGAAGTTGTAGCCGTAGGAGGCGCGCCCGCCGAAGTCCTCGTGGGCGATGTTGATGCCGGAGTCCACGACGTAGGCGGTGACGTTCGGCGCCGTGGCGCCGTAGCCGTAGCTCGCGTCGAGCGGCAGGTCGCGCTGGTCGATGCGGTCCAGGCCCCAGCCCGGATCGGCCTGCAGCAGGGTGCCGCTCACATCCGGTCCCTTCGACGGGCCCGGCGCCTGCGGCAGGTCCGGCGCCTGCGGCAGGACGTCGCCGCGCTCGACCCGGTTGGCCTCGACGTACGCCACCGAGGGGTCGGCTGCCAGGCGCCGCGCCTGCTTCTCGGTGGCCTTCAGCGAGAAGCCCTTGAGGGCCGAGGAGTAGGTGCGCTCCGCCTCACCGCCGAAGGCGCCGGTCAGCCTCTCGGCCCGGTCCCGTACGCCTCCTGCCGTCCTCAGGCCGCGGGCCCGGTCACCGGTTTCCTTCAGCACCACGATGTACTCGCCGTCCAGCGCGCCGGGGGCGCCCGCGCCCCGGACCTCTCCCAGGGGAGCGGGCTCCGGGCCGGGGGAGGCGGCCGAGGCCGCCGCGGCGGTGGTACCCGTCAGGACGAGCGCCGCCAGGACGGCGCCGACGGCTATTCGGGGTCTTCTGGCCTTCTTCAAGGTGTGTTCTCTCTTCACTGGGGGGGTGCGTGTGCGGGGGGAGCGCTCACGGTTCTAGCCGATGGGGCGTCACCCGCGGGGCACCGGGGTGCCGTGGCACGGTGGTGCCCCGGTGCGCTTCTGTGCCGGTCCGGCCGTGTGTGTACCGGTCCGGCCGTGTACCGCCGGGTCTCACAGCCAGCCCCGCCGCTGCGCCTGGAGGGCGAGCTGGAAGCGGCTGCCCGCGCCGGCCTGCGCCATCAGCAGCTCCATGCGGCGGAAGAAGGTTCGGCGGCTGACGCCCAGTTCGCGGATGATCTGGCTGTCGGGCACCCCCGCGACCAGCATCGCCAGGATGCGGCGCTCGGCCGGACCGGGCCGGGCGCCGCCCGGCGCGGCGGCCCCGCTGTCGGGGTGGACGGGCAGCGCCCGGTCCCAGTACGCCTCGAACAGAGCCCGCAGCGCGGCGAGTAACGCGCTCGGCCGCACCACGAGCATGCTGCGGCTGACGTCCACGTCCGCGATGGACATCGAGACGAAGCCGACGCGGTCGTCCACCACCATCAGTTTCACCGGCAGTCCGGACACCACCCGGGCCTCCTCGCCCGCGTCCACGCACGGCTGGACGTTCTCGGTGAGGTAGCCGGGGCGGGCGAGCGACTCCCGGGTGTACACCACCCGGTAGCGCACCCCGCGGCGCAACTGCCCGACCTCCTCCTTGGCGCCGCGTTCGGTGTCCCAGAAGTACGGCGGCGAGTCGAACCGCAGCACCTCGCGCCGCGCTCCGCCCAGCGCCTCGCCCAGCACCCGCTCGATGTCGCCGCCGGTCACCTCCTCGGCGACCGAGCCGCCCACGGCCGACGGCGTACGGCGGCGGTAGCGCTCGTAGGCGCGCGCGACCGCCAGGCGGGCCTCCTCCAGCCGCAGCGTCTCGCGCCGGGAGAGCAACTCCAGCGCGGACGCGGGCGGTACGGGTACCAGCCCGCCGACGGGGTCCCGCGCGCCGCCCCCGCCACGCTCGCCCCCGCCCTGCCCTTCGTCCCCGTCCCCCTCGCCGGCGGGCACCTCGGCCGCCAGGCCGAGCGCGAGCAGCGCGCGCCGCGCCCCGGGAGAGACCGGGGGCGCCGGGCGGTCCGTCAGCAGTGCCACGTACAGGTCGACGGCCCCGCCGTCCACGCCGAGCGCGGACAGATGGGTCGCCAGGGTGTCGGGGCACGGCTCCTGCACCGGTGCCCCGCCTCCGTCGCGCTTCACGCTGCGGCACCTTAGTGCCGCTGTCCCGCAGGTGTCACCGGCCGTCCGCGCCCCGGTGTACAAAGTCTGCGTACGCCGCTCGCCGGCCGGCCCGCAACCCCGGCCGCCGGGCGGGGTGGTGCCCGCTTCCGTGGCGACGGTCACGGCCCGGCGCCCGGGAAGGTCCCCCCGGGCGCCGCACGGCGCACGGAGGCAGGGCGGCGATCTCCGGGTATCCGGGCTCCAGGGCGCAGGTCCCACGTCCTGGGGTCCGGGCACACGGGGGCGAAGCGGTGAAGGGTGCGATCGGCGATGCCTCCCCGCATCGGGCCGGGGGCCGCCTCCCCGTCCCCCCACTCCCCCGTCCCCTCCGCACACCGCACTGATTGACGGGCGCTTCGCCGGAGCAGGATCGGTGTGTGACGACGACGAGCGCGAGGGCGCGCGAAGAGCAGCTTGCGGTGGTGCGGCTGCCGGAGTACACCGGGGCCGACCGGGAGGAGGTCCGCGGGGGTGTCCCCGACCCCTACCAGATCGAGGGGCTGGTCATGGCGTGGCGGCCCAAGCGGGAGCACTTCGGCATCCGGCGGGAGGGCCGCCTGGTCGCGCACGCGGGTCTGGTGACCGTGCCGGTGTCCGTCGCGGGCCGGCGCACCGAGGCGGTGGGCCTGGGCGGTGTGATCGTCGCCCCCGGACTGCGCGGGCAGGGCCTGGCCCGGGCGGTCGTCACCGCGGCGATGGACCACGCACGCGGTATGGGCCCCGACGCCGGCCTGCTGTTCTGCTGGCCGGAGCGGATGCCGGTCTACGAGGCCCTGGGCTGGCGGGAGCTGGAAGAGCACGTCCGCGTCGAGCAGCCCGACGGGCCGGTGACCATGCCGATGCGCACCATGTGGACGCCGCTGCGCGAGGGCGCCGGCTGGCCGCCCGGCCCGGTGCACCTGCTGTCGCTGCCGTTCTAGCCCGCTCTGGCCCGCGTCGGTCGAGGTTTCCCCGGCTCCGGCCCGGGAATCCGGGCCCGCGGTGTCGTCCCGGCGTTCGGAGGCCGGGCACGCGGGGGAGGAAGCGGGGCATAGACTCATGGGCATGCACATGTCCGACGACAGCAGACCAGTGCACATCATCGGGGGAGGACCCGGCGGTCTGGCCACCGCCGCCGCGCTGAAGGAGCGCGGCATACGGTCCGTCGTGCTGGAGAGGGCCGACTCCGTCGGGGCCTCCTGGCGCGGCCACTACGACCGGCTGCGACTGCACACCACGCGCCGCCGGTCCGCGCTGCCCGGCATGCCGATCCCGCGCTCCTACGGGCGCTGGGTGCGCCGGGACGACCTGGTGCGCTACCTGGAGGAGTACGCCCTCCACCACCGGCTGGAGATCGCCGCGGGCGTGGAGGTCACCCGCGTCGACCGGGTCGACGACGGCAGCTGGCTGCTGCGGGCCAACGGCGGCCGGGAGCTGGCCGCGCCGGTGGTCGTGGTGGCCACCGGGCACAACCACACCCCACGCGTGCCCGACTGGCCCGGGCGCGACTCGTTCAAGGGCGAGCTGCTGCACGCCCGCTCCTACCGCGACGCCCGGCCGTACGAGGGCCGGGACGTGCTGGTCGTCGGCACCGGCAACACCGGCACCGAGATAGCCCTGGATCTGGCCGAGGGCGGCGCGGCACGGGTGCGGCTCGCGGTGCGCACCCCGCCCCACATCGTCCGCCGCTCCACCCTGGGCTGGCCGGCGCAGGCCACCGGCATAGCGGTGCGGCGGCTGCCGGTGCGCATGGTGGACTCCATGGCCCGGGGACTGGCGAAGGTCTCCCTGCCGGACCTGTCGCCGTACGGCCTGCCGCGCCCCGAGGCCGGGCTGTACACCCGGGTGCGGCAGGGCGCGATCCCCGTGCAGGACACGGGTTTCGTCAAGGCGGTGCGCCAGGGGCGGATAGAGCCGGTGGCGGCGGTGGAGTCCTTCGACGGATCCGAGATCACCCTCGCCGACGGCAGCGCGATCGCCCCGGACGCCGTCATAGCGGCCACCGGCTACCGGCGCGGGCTGGAGGAGATGGTGGGCCACCTCGGCGTGCTGGACGAGCGCGGGCTGCCCCGCGCCCGCGGCCCCCGCACCCTGCCGACCGCCGCGGGCCTGTACTTCACCGGCTACACCAACCCCATCAGCGGCATGCTGCGCGAACTGGCCATCGACGCAAGGAAGATCGCCCGCGCCGTCGCCCGCACGACGACCGAGTGACGGGCCGGTCGGCGGACGGGCCGCCGGACCCTGTGCCGGTCTCTGTGCCGGGCCCTGCCCAGGGCCCGGTCGCGTGCCCGCCCGCCGCGCGGGTCGTCTGCCTGGACGCCGCCGACCGCGTCCTCCTGTTGGAATGGCGCGATCCGTACGACGGTTCGCGGCTCCGGGAGCCGCCCGGCGGCGGCATCGAGCCCGGTGAGACGCCGCTGGGGGCGGCACGGCGCGAACTGGCCGAGGAGACCGGGCTGGACCCCGCCGCGGTCCTGGACCGGCCGGTGCCCGTCGACCGCGACGTGCGGTGGAAGGGGCGGCGGTACCGCGGCACGGAACTGTTCTTCCCCGCCCGCTTCGACGGCGAGCGGCCGGCGGTGTCACGGGGCGGCCTGCTCCCCCACGAGCGGACCTCGCTGGAGGGTTACGCCTGGGTGTCGTGGCCGGACCTGGGCTCGCCGACCGGCCGGGTCGAGCCGCCGCGTCTGCTCTCCGTACTGGCGGCCCTGCTGCCGGACGGCCCCTGGGGCGAGCGGTTCGCCCCCTGACGGCCGCCGGGAAGGCGAGCGTCCCGCGGGCGGATCGCGACTGGCCCGCGGTGGCGCGGTGTCAGGTGCGGACGGGCTGGACGCGCGGCTCGTCGCAGGCCTCGCGCGGGGCGGTACGGGCCCCGGCCCTTCCGGTGTCCCCGGTGTCGCGTGCGTCGGCGCTCTCGGCCACCGCGCCGCTGCCGCGGTCCAGTTCGCACCAGATGCGCTTGCCCGCGCCCTCCTGGAGCCAGCCCCAGCGGTCGGCGAGTCCGACCACCAGCTCCAGACCGCGTCCGCCGGTGGCGTCGCCCTCGGCCCGCCGCCGCAGCGGCGGGCTGCTGCTGGTGTCGGCGACCTCGATCCGCACGGTCCCCCCTCCCGTCACGATGCGCCCGGAGAAGAGCATGCGCAGCACCGCGGGGCGCCCGGTGTGGACGACGGCGTTGGTCACCAGTTCCGAGACCAGCAGCACCAGCGTCTCCACCAGGGACTCGTCCGGCTCCAGGCCGAAACCGGCCAGTCTCGACCGGGCCCATCCGCGGGCTCTGCCCACCTCCTTGGGATCGCTTCCGACCTCCAGCTGCACCTGAAGCATCTGCACCCTTCACACCGTCCATGGCCCGGGTCCGCACGGCCCCACGCCGACGCGAGGCCACTGTCCGTTCCCCCGGTGTCGCACAGAGTGCTGGAACCGGCGCCGCGGCAACAAGAGCTTCGGGCATATTCCGGCGCAAAGGAGTAGTGACACCGCATACTGTGCGACACCCCGACCGGGGAGTCGAACATCCGAGCCCGGCGGGCGGAACGCGCTCCGGCGCGCGGCCGACCGCCGCGGTGCGCCACCGGACGCGCCGGCATGCGACCGGACGCGCCCGTACTCGCCAACTCCCCTTCTCTCGCATGGTTTTCGTGATCGACTCAAGGCATGGAAGCGATAGCGGCGCTCATCGCCGTCCTCGGCACCCTGCTGGGCTCGGGTATCACCTACGCGTTCCAGCGCCGGACGACCGCGTACGGCGAGGAGCTGGCGCGCCGGGAGCGGCTGCGGCAGGAGAGGATCGACGCGTACTGCCTGTACGCCGGAGCCCTGCACAACTACCGGCGGATGCTGGTGCACCGGTGGTTCGCGGAGCACGAGAGACCCGGCGAGGAGGACACGCCCTCCCTGCTGCGGGAGATCTACCGGCTGCGCTCGGAGGCCCACGAGTCGCTGTTCCGCGTGCAACTCCTCACTCGCTCACCGGAGTTGGAGGAGGTCGCGCGGTCCGCCCTGGAGACGGTGACCGCCCTGCACGGCAAGGAGCTGGACCGCCGGGGCCTGGACGCCCTCCGGACCTCCTCGAAACAGGCCATCGAGGGCTTCGTCACGGCGGCGGCGCCCTATGTGGGCGAGCCCCCGGAGGCGGACGCCGCACCGGCGCGGCGGGGAGGGGTCAGGCGCTGAGCGGGCCGGCGGCGTCGTCCGCCGCCGCGTCGAGGTCCGGGTAGCAGTCGAAGAGCCGGCGCACCCCGAGCGCGGCGAGGACCCGGTTGACGTGGGAGCCGTCCACCGCGCCCTGGGCGGGGAGGATCAGCCGGAGGCGGCCGGCGCACGAGCGCATCAGCCGGCGCGAGGCTATGAGGACGCCGACGCCGCTGGAGTCGCAGAACAGCACCTGCGACAGGTCCAGCACGAGGCTGCGGCGGCCGTCGGCCACGGCGTCGTGCACATGCTGGCGGACCATGGGAGAGGTGACGAGATCCAGCTCACCCGACACCCGCAGCACGGCCCACTCCCCCCGGTCCTCCCCGATCACCTTCAACGACACGTGCTCGTAGTCCCTTCATCCGCCGACACCGACCGGAACGCTCCCTTCCCGCCCTGCCCTCCTCGCCGACCGCCCCTGCCGGACACCGTCACGACACCCGCAGACCCCGACCCTATGCCGAACCGGGTCTCCGCCTCTCCCAACTTCCGGTCACACCCGCGTAACACCCACCGGATCCGGACAGGATCGAACTGTCCCGATCAGCGCGAAGGCGCACAAAGTGACCGGTCGGCGACCATGTGCAACCGTGTGCGGGGGCACACTCCCGTAAAGGGAGGCGTCCTGCCGTCTTCTGCCATTACATTCGAGACGAGCGGCAGGCTGGGGGTGGAGGATGCCGAACGAGAGGCCCGACGGGACGGCCGGCACGACACGTCCTCACCAGGACCACGGAATACGGTGGCGGCTGGTGCGGGGCGAGCAGTCCGCGCTGGCCGAGCTGTACGACGGGCACGCGTCCGTGGTGCGCGGCCTCGCCCACCGCTTCCTGGACGACGAGGACGCCGCGGACCGCGTGGTGGCGGAGGTCTTCGCCGAGGTCTGGGCCACCCCCGGGGCGTACGAGCCCGAGCGCGGCTCGCTGCGCTCGTGGCTGACCGAACTCACCCGGCGGCGGGCGCTGCGGCACCTGGACGAGAGCTCCCTCGGCCCCCGGGCGCGGGCCCGGCTGGAGGAGCGGATCCGCGCCGCGTCCGCCGCCGCCCGCGCCGACCACATGGTCACCGCCATGCCCGGTTCGCTGCGGACGGTCCTGGAGCTGGCGTACGTGGGGCGCCGGGACTACCGCGAGGCCGCCGCCGAACTGGGCGTCAGCGAGGACGAGACGCGGCGGCGGCTGAGACTGGGGCTGCAACTGCTCTCCGCGGCCGCCCAGAACGGCTCGGAGAAGGCATCGTGAGTCCCGCCGGGGACCGGAAGGCCGGGCCGGAGGCCGGAGAGGCGGCCGGGCCGGAGGCCACGGGGGACGGCGGCGCGTCCGACGAGGAGCACCTCGCCCTGAAGTCCCTGCTGGGCGTATGGGCCCTGGCGGTCTGCTCCCCCGAGGAGACCGCGGCCGTCGAGGCGCATCTGCCCCGGTGCGCGCCCTGCGCCGGGGAGGCGCGGCGGCTGCGGGACGCCGTGGGGCTGATGCACCGCGAGGAGAGCCTGGACCCCGACCCGCTGCTGCGCTCGCGGGTGCTGGACGGGTGCCTGCGCCGGCGCCCGGCCCACACGCCGCTGCCGGAGTGGGTGGCGCCGTACGACGCGGAGACCGCGCGGCTCGACGCGCTGCTGCGCGACATGGGCGAGGCGGAGTGGAGCGCCCCGGTCCGGCTGCGCTGGGCGACCGGCGAGCGCACGCTGACGCTGTGCGGGGTGCTCGCCCACCTCGGTTCGGTGGACGGCCTGGTGGCCACCACCCTCGGGCTGGACGACCCCCTCGGCCCCGGCGCCCCGCGCACCGTGGGCGACCGCACGGAGACGGCGGTCGAGCGGTGCCGCGCGCACGGGCCGCCGTTCGTGCGCCACAAGTGGCGCACCCAGACCCGGAACATCGTGCGCACCGCGGCCCTGCGCGCCCATGAGGCCGGTCTCGCGGTGGACTTCACCGAGTTCCGGCGCCCGTTGCACGAGGCGCTGGCCGGGCGGGCGTTCGCGTGCTGGATCCACGCGGAGGACATCGCCGCGGCGGTCGACTACCCGTACGGGCCGCCCGCGCCCGAACACCTGGCCCGGATGGTCGGTTTCGTCGCCCGGCGGCTCCCGGAGGCCGTCGCGGCGCGGCGCCGCGCCGGGCTGGCCGCCCCGCCGCGCCGGCTGACGGCGGCGGGCGCGCCGGGCCGCACCCTCCATCTGGAGATCGGGGGTCTGGGCGGCGGTGACTGGTACGTCCCCCTGGACTCTCCGGCCGCCCTCGCCTCCCCGGAGCACACGGTGGCCCGTCTCGCGCTGGAGGACGCGGAGTTCTGCCGGCTGGCCGCGGGTCACGTGCCGCCGCGTGAGGCGGCCGCGGGCCGGGAGGGCGACGACGAGGCCGTCCACGACGTCCTGTGGGCCGTGGCCTCGCTCTCGCGGATGTAGCCCCGGGCCGGCGGGTCCGTCAGTCGAAGACGACCGTGCGGTGGCCGTTGAGCAGTACGCGGTGCTCGCTGTGCCACTTCACCGCGCGGGCCAGCGCCTGGCACTCCACGTCCCGGCCGGCCGCCACGAGCTGCTCGGGGGTGAGCTCGTGTCCGACGCGCTTCACCTCCTGCTCGATGATCGGGCCCTCGTCCAGCTCGGCGGTGACGTAGTGGGCCGTGGCGCCGATCAGCTTCACACCGCGCGCGTGGGCCTGGTGGTAGGGCTTGGCGCCCTTGAAGCTCGGCAGGAAGGAGTGGTGGATGTTGATGATGCGGCCCGACAGCTCCTTGCACAGATCGTCCGAGATCACCTGCATGTAGCGGGCCAGCACCACCAGCTCCACGCCCTCCTCGCGGACGATCTCCAGCAGCCGCGCCTCCGCCTGCGGCTTGGTCTCCCTGGTGACCGGGATGTGGTGGAAGGGGATGTTGTAGGAGGAGACCAGTTCCTCGAAGTCGGTGTGGTTGGAGGCCACGGCCACGATCTCGATCGGCAGCGCGCCGATGCGCGTGCGGAACAGCAGGTCGTTCAGGCAGTGCCCGAACCTGCTGACCATGAGGACGACCCGCATCCGCTCGTCGGCGCGGTGGATCTGCCAGTCCATCTGGAAGGAGTCGCCCACCGCGGCGAAGCTCGCCCGCAGCTTCTCCACGGTCACCGGGGCCTCCGCGCTGAAGTGCACCCGCATGAAGAACAGCCCGGTGTCGTGGTCCCCGAACTGCCGGCTGTCCTCGATGTTGCAGCCGGTCATGAACAGGTAGCTGGAGACGGCGTGCACGATGCCCTGTTTGTCCGGGCACGACAACGTCAGAACGTACTGCTCGGGCTTCTCGGACGCTGCGGTGGGCTGCGGCTGGCTCATGTGCACAAGCGTGGCATATCCCGGCCGGACGCCGTGAACGGTCCCGCGGGTCGAGAACGCGGCCGGAACGGGACCGCGGCCCGGCCGCGGCCGGGCTTCCGGGTCAGGCGGTCCGCAGCATGGCCGCCAGCACGTCCAGCGAGTGGGGCGGCCGGTCCGGGTCCTCGCCGTCGTTGGCGCAGAGCAGGACATGGGCGTCGCGCGCCGCGTGGACGGCCTCCGGCCAGCCGGGGTGCTCCAGATAGGCCGCCACCGGGGCGTCCGCCCCGACCTGGTGCATGATCCGCAGGACGCGCAGTACCGCGACGTCGACGAGCGCGGCCTCCTGGGCGTCGCGGAAGACCGTGCCGATGTACTTGTCCGCGGACCAGTTGTCCAGCCAGGTGTCCTCGACCAGGCGGTAGACGGCGTCCGTGACGTCGCCGTACCCGGGCAGGCCCGTCAGCCAGCACTCCCGCTGGAAGAGGGGGTCGGAGAGCATGTGCAGCGCCGAGCGCACGTTGCTGCGCCAGCGCCACCAGGGCATGTCTTTGGGCGGCATGCCGCCCATGGTGCTCGAACGACCGCCACGGCGGGAAGACCTCTCCTGGCCCTCCCGGCCTTCCCGGCCTTCCCGGCCTTCCCGGTCCTGCCGTCCCTGCTCGCTTTCACCCTGTTGTGCCCGCACGGTCGTCGATCGTACGTTCCGTGCCGGACGGATCCGCGCACCCCCCGCCTGTTCACTCCGTTGTCGCTCCTCGTTGGCTGTTCATCACTCGGCCGTTACAGCCGCGGCGGAATCGTTCGGGGTCATGACCGCATGGCGTAGCAAACGTTCCGCTAGGACCATGGCCGCTCTCGCCGCCACAACGGGGGTCTGCGCTTCACTGCTCACCGGCTGCGGCATGCTGCCCGGTGACGCGAGGGCCGACGAGGGCGCCGTGACCGTGATGACTTGGGCTCCGGAGGGGACCGGGGCCACCAACATGCCGGGCATGCCGGCCATGGCACAGGCATATGCGCGCTGGGTGAACGCCACCGGGGGTGTGGGCGGGCGCACCCTCCGTGTTATCACCTGCAACGATCACAACAGCTCGGTGGGCGCCGCCCGGTGCGCCGACCGCGCCCGCACCGAGGAGGCCGTCGCGGTCGTCGGCTCGTACAGCCAGCACGGCCGTACCTTCATGACGGCCCTGGAGTCGGCCGGCATCCCCTACCTCGGCGGCTACGGCGTGACGGACGAGGAGTTCACCAGCCCGCTGTCGTACCCGGTCAACGGGGGCCAGGCCACTCTGCTGGCCGGGAGCGGCCACCAGCTCGCCGGCCACTGCGAGCGGGTCTCGCTCGTGCGCCCCGACACCGTCTCGGGCGACCAGCTCCCCAGACTGCTCAACGCCGGCCTGGCCACCGCCGGCGACCGGGGCCCGGCGGCCGACATCCGCGCCCCGGAGGACGCCTCCGCCTACACCGAGCACGCCAGGCGCGCCCTGGCCGGGGTGGGCCTGACGGAGGACGGGACCGGGGGCGGGGTCCGGACCGCCGGCGGAGTGGAGGACGGACGGGACGGCGGACAGGCCGGAGGGGCGGGGGAAGCCTGCGTCACCGCCGTGCTCGGCGGCCGTACCGACACCTTCTTCGACTCCTTCCGGCGGCTGCGCGAGGGCGGCCCCGAGGTGCGGATCGCCTCGGTGCTCGGGAGCGTGCAGCAGTCGCTCGTGGACCGGACGGGCGGCCCGGACAGCCAGTGGGAGGGCGCCTACGCCACCGGCTGGTACCCGGTCTCCTCCGATTCCCGCTGGGCTCCGATGAGGAGCGTCATCCGCGAGCACGCCTTCGGCGACAACCGGATCGACGCCGCCGACCCCGGCGTCCAGACCACCTGGATCGCGTACACCGTGCTGCGGGCGGCGCTGGAGCACATCGAGGGGGCCGTCACCGCCAGGACCGTCCGGCGCGCCCTGGAGACCATGCCCCCGGTGGACACCGGGGACCTGACACCCCGGCTGAGCTGGCGCTACGACGACATGCTGGCCGTGCGCGACCACCCGCGACTGGTCAACGCGAAGGTGACCTTCCAGCAGGTCAGGGAGGGCACGCTGGCCCCGGCCCGCAAGGGTTTCGTCGACGTGCGCGACACCCTGGAGACCGTGCCGGGCGGCGGCTGAGGCTCGTTTGCGGCACGGCTCCGGCCGGCCCGGGAGCCCGGCGCCGGATGCCGGACACCGGGCGCCGGGGGCGGGAACGGCGGAAGAGGAACGGCGGGGGGAGGAACGGCGGCCGGGAGCGGTCCCGCGCTCAGAGCTGGCTGAACTGCCTCTCGGGCAGGCCGTACTGGCGGGCGGTCGGATTCCACAGTCCGGCCGCCTTCTTCTTGGCCGCCGTGGCGTCGCCGCTGGCCTTGTTGCCCTGGGCGGTCCGGTCGGTGACCCGGGCCTTCCCCTTCCTGCAGCCCTTCTTGCCCGCGACCTGGTCGGCCCACGCGGCGTAGTGGTCGTCCGCCGCGGCCGACGCCTTCCACGCCTCGGTGAGCGCGTCGGCCAGCTCCTGGTGCCTGGGCAGCCGGTCGATCTCGATCTCGTCCAGCCTGGTGACCAGGTCGTTGCGCTGCCGGGCGGCGTCGCGCAGATCGGTGGCGGCCTTGCCCAGGTTCTCGCACTTCTTGATGTTCTCGACCGACCGGATGACCGCGTTGCGGCTGTTGTTGCTGTCCGCGAGCAGCTTGTCCAGCTCCTTGGCCTGGGCCTCCACGGGGTCGGCCGAGGGGGACGGCGACTGCTCGGGCTCGGCGGGTGCCGACGACCGCGCCTGCGGCTGCGGCCGCTCCGCCGGCTCGTCCCCGCCGCTCAGCGCCGCGCCCGCGGCGAGCCCGGCGGTGATGAGACCCGCGACGACGAGCCCGGCGACGGCGGCACGCGGCAGGCCGCGCCGTCCGCCGGCGCCGCGTCCGCCGTCCCCGTGGCCCCCGCCGTATCCGCCGCGGTCGTCGTCGTAACCACCGTGGCCGCCGTGGCCGCCGTACGACGGCTGGGCGGGAGGCTGGGCAGCGCCCGGGTCGATGGGCGGGAGCTGCTGGGTGGCGTCGGCGGGCCGGCCCCCCGGCTGAGCGCCCGGCTGGGCACCGCCCCGGAACAGGCCGTCGAAGTCCGAGGGCGGGGTGGTGCGGTCACCGGGGACGCCGGGGCGTATCCCGTACGGGGCCCCGGCGGGCGGCGGGGGCACCGGGCGCGGGGAGGCGGGCACGCCTTCGGGCGGCAGCGGCCTGCGCAGCACCGTGGTGCTCTCGGCGTCGCGCTCCGGAGGCGTGCCGCCGGTGACCGGGCGGAGGACCCGGGTGGCGTCGTCCATGTCGTCCGCCCCGCCGCCCCGGGCGCCCTGGACTCCCTGAGCGCCCGGCACCGCCTGCGGGGCTTGGGGGGCCTGCGGGGCCGGGTCGGACGGGGACATCGGGGGCAGGAGCTGCGTCTCGTCGGCGGCTCCGGGCACGGCGCCGGGCGCCGTGCCCGGAGCCGGGGGCTGCGGCGGAGGGCCGGGCGGCTGGTACCGCGGCGACGGGTGCTGCGGCTGGGGAGCCTGCTGGGCCGGGGGCGGGGTCGGCTGCTGCCCCTGCGGCCCGGACGGGGCAGCCGGTCCCCACGGCTGTCCCCAGGGCTGCCCCGCCGGCGGGCTCGCCTGGGAGTCGCCGTGACCGGGAGTCCACCGGTCACCGTTCGACGGCAGGACAACACCCTCGCGCGCCTCGTCGCCCTGTCGGCTGTGCGTCGTCACCGGGACTCCTCGTTCGCCTGACTACCAAAACACGACTGCGAATGCGTCGGCTCACGCTACCCGGTCACTCACACGGTCGACCACGCCCCCGGAAGGGCTGCACATTCTCCCCACCATCGGCCGGGGCGAAACCTCACCGTCCCCCCTTCTGTCCTCCCTCCTCCGCACCCCCTTCCTCGCGCCCTGCCCCGCGCGCCCTGCCCGCTCCCGTCACGCCGCCGGTTCCAGCCGCTGGGCGAACTCCCTGACCACGGGCTCCTGCCGGTGGGGCTCCAGTCGCGCCCGGAAGTCGTCCAGGTACTCCGAACCCCGCTGCGAGCGCAGGCCGTTCAGCAGTTCCACCGCCTGTGCGCCGGTGTGGCAGGCGTGCTCCAGCTCACGCTGCTGGAGCCGTGCGGCGGCGAGCAGCAGCAGATCGATCGCCCGCCGCCGCGTACGCCGCTCCGGATGGCCCGTCAGGGCCTCCTCGGCGCGGCGCTGGGCGGGGGTGGGCTGGTTCAGGTCCCGGTGGCAGTGGGCGAGTTCGTCGGCCAGGTAGGCGGCGTCGAAGTGGCCGATCCACTCCGGGTCGTCGCCCGCGTCCGTCGCGGACTCCGCCCGGTCGAACGCCGCCAGCGCCCGCCCCGCGGCGAGCTGGCAGGTGCGGGCGTCGCCCATCAGCGCGTGGCCGCGCGCCTCGGCCGCGTGGAACATCGCCTGCGTCCGCGGGGTCACCCTGCCCCTCGTGCCCTCCTGGGCGGCCCTCGCGAGCTGGGCTATCTCCCGGGGGGTGCCCAGTGAGGCCGCGAGATGGCTCATGCCCGCGGCGAGCACATAGCCGCCGTAGGCGCGGTCGTCCGCGGCCTGGGCCATCCGCAGCGCCTGGATGTAGTACCGCTGGGCCAGACCGGGCTGCCCGGTGTCCACGGCCATGTAGCCGGCGAGTTCGGTCAGCCGGGCGACCGCGGCGAACAGTTCGCGCCCCACCGCCTCCGTGTAGGAGCCCGTCAGCAGCCCGGACACCACGCTGTTGAGGTAGTGGACGACCACCGGCCGCACATGGCCGCTGCCGTAGCGGTGGTCCAGCTCCGACAGCGCCGCGGTGGTGTCCCGTACGGCCGCGACGTCGGACGCCCCCACCCTCGGGCCGGTGCGGCGCTCCACCTCGGCGTCCGGGGCGGAGATGAGCCAGTCGCGACTGGGCTCGACCAGCGCGGAGAACGCCCCCGACCGTGCGGCGAGCAGATCGCGGCGCCCCACGTCGCTGCGCCACAGCTCGCTCGCCTGCTCGACGGCTCCGGAGACGGTGGGCGCGAACCTCAGGCCGATCCCGGCGGCCATGCTCCGGCCGCCCGCCATGCCGATCTCCTCGACCGTCACCGTCCGGCCGAGCTTGCGCCCCAGGGCCTCGGCGATGACCGCCGGCGCCCGGCCGCGCGGCTGCTGGCCGCGCAACCAGCGGGCGACGGACGTCTTGTCGTAGCGCAGATCGATCCCCTGCTCCGCACCGCACATGTTGACGCGGCGGGCCAGTCCGGCGTTGGAACAGCCGGCTTCCTGGATGAGCGCCTGCAGCCGTTCGTTCGGCTGCCGTGCGACCAGCGGCCTCGCGGCCATACGGTCCCCTCCCTCTGCGTGCTGCCTGTCCTGGCGGCGCAGTCCGTCCGACCGCGCCGTCTACTGCTGACTGCTGCTGAGTGCTCCCGCGAACACGCTGTCCGCTCCGAGTGCGCCGGGTGTCGACCGCACCGCCGGGCGCATATGCCAAGATTTCCGGCGCCGCGCCGCACAGGGAACTACCCATCCAAGGCCGCCGGTTCATGCACGCGCCCCCGCCCGTGCACCTGTGCGCCCCGTGTGCCGGAACGGTGCGTCGGACGAATCGATCCCCAGGCCGTAACCCTTCGTCACGGAAAAAGTTGTGATCATCGTGGATGAGCCCATGAACATCACAACAGCGACAACCGCGCCCGCACCCGGTCCGGCGGGTCCGGCGGGTCCGATGGTCGAGCACGCGGTGCGCTACACGAGGGAGCGGCTGTGGGACGTGTTCCCCGGCGCGTGGCTCGAGACCGAGGGGGGCATACCGCGCTGCTCGTGCGGCACGGCGGACTGCGGGGCGCCCGGCGCGCACCCCACGCGTCCCGACTGGGCGGCGCAGGCCACCGGCGGGGCCACGGCCGTGCGCCGCATGTGGGCCGACCGGCCCGACGCGTCGGTGCTGCTGCCGACCGGCCGGGCCTTCGACGCGATCGAGGTGGCGGAGACGACGGGCTGCCTGGCCCTGGCCCGGATGGAGCGCATGGGCCTGGCGGTCGGCCCGGTCACCGGCACCCCCGACGGACGGATGCTCTTCTTCGTCCGGCCCGGCGGCGCGGCCAAGGTGCCGGATCTGGTGCGGAGGCTGGGCTGGTCGCCGAGCGGCGTCGACCTGACCGCGCGGGGCGACGGCGACTGGGTGGCGGCCCCGCCGACCCGGGTGGGCACCCGCGGCGCGGTGCTGTGGGTACGGCAGCCGGGGGACGCCGGCCACCGGCTGCCCGAGGCCGAGGAGATCGTCCGGCCGCTGGCGTACGCCTGCGGCCGCGACGCCGCCGCGGCACGCGCGCGCTGACCGCCCCGGGCCTGACCGGCGGTGGCCGGTCAGGCAGTGGCCGGTCAGGCCGGGAGCGCGCCCTGGAGGAAGGGTTCGACGGCCTGCCGCCACTGCTCCGGCTGGTCGTAGTGGACGAGGTGGCCCGCGTCGGCCACCTCGGCGTAGACGCCCTGGGGCAGCACCCGGACCATCTCCTGGGCCTCGGCGCGCCCGAGCTCGCCGTCGATGCCGCGGACCACCAGGGCCGGGCAGGGCACCAGGGCCAGCTCCTCCCAGTGCGCCTCGTACGCCCAGGTCTGGCGGATCATCAGCATCTGGCGGCGCGAGAACACCGGACGCCAGCCGTCCATCCGCTCGGCCATCACCTCGGCGAAGAACTCGCCGCGCGAGGGGTACGGGCGCTCCAGGAGCGGGTCCTCCTCGCCGAACCACCCGCGGACGTCCGCGAGCGTGGCGAAGGGCACCGGCCAGGTCCCGAGCCACTGCTCCCAGTCGCGCTGGGAGCGCTTGCCCAGCGCCGAGGCCCGCATGTCGCAGATCACCACGGCGTGGACCAGGTCGGGGCGCTGGGCGGCGAGCCGCCAGGCCGTCAGCGCGCCCATCCCGTGCCCGACGAGCGCCACGGGCGCCAGGCCGAGCTGCTCGATGACGGCCTCGGCGTCGGCGACGTACGCGTCGCGGCCGAACGGGCCGTCGGTCGGCTTGTCGCTGCGGCCGTGCCCACGCTGGTCCAGGCAGACGGCGCGGTAACGCCCGGAGAGCCAGCGGGCGGTGGAGGCCCAGTGCGAGCCGCGGCCCATCAGTCCGTGCAGCAGCAGCACACCCGGGGCCTGCCCGTCGCCTCCCGGCAGCGCGCCCTTGGGCGGGTCGGCGAACTCCCAGGCCGCGAGCCGCAGACCGTCCGCTCCCCTGACGTTGATGCGTCGAACCATGCGTCCCGGCACCCCCATCCCTCCTGTCCGCGTCGTCCGCCTGCCTCGTCCTCTGCCAGCCTCACGCTATCGAACTTTTATTCGGACACGCCCATCTGACGTGCAACACCCCTCTTTTGAGTGACACTCAGCGAGTGTCGTCCGGCCGGGCCGGGGGGAGACAGCTACCGGGAGGCGGGCCGCTCGGGGGCAGGGGCCCGCGGGGAGCGACCCTGGGAGTTCGGGGCTCAGGGTCGCACAGGGGGGCGGCGCAGCGGGGGGACACGGGGAGGCGGGGTCCCGGCGGCCGACGACGGCGCCGGGGCCCCGGTGCTGCGACAGCCCCATGGACGGCTCCCCTTCCGTCTTCCCGTACGCGTCACCGAAAGCGTGTCACGACACGGTCCCCGCCGCCCGCGTTCCGCGCAACCCCGGGCGGCCGGAGGGCCGGAGGGCCGCCGGTGCCCCGGCGGCCCTCCGGCCCGCACACCCTCAGCGCCTGGCGACGAACACGTGCGTGGCGACCTCGGCGGTCAGCTCCGCAGCCTCGCCCCCGCTGCCGATCTGCACCCCGCCGCCGACCCCGGACATCACGCTGACCACGGCGCCCGGCTGCACACCGGCCCGCCGCAGCGTGTACATCAACTGGGCGTCCGTCTGGATCGGCTCGCCGATGCGGCGCACCACGACCGTCTTGCCGTCCGAGCCCGCGTCCAGGTCCGACAGGCTCACCATGTCGTCGCTCAGGAACGGCCCGGCCTCCGACGGCTCGCCCAGCTCCTCCAGGCCCGGGATCGGATTGCCGTAGGGGGACTCGGTGGGGTGCCGCAGCAGCTCCAGCACGCGACGCTCGACCGCCTCGCTCATCACGTGCTCCCAGCGGCACGCCTCCGCGTGCACCTGCTCCCACTCCAGGCCGATCACGTCGACCAGGAGGCACTCGGCCAGCCGGTGCTTGCGCATCACGCGCGTGGCCAGCCGCCGGCCCTCCTCGGTCAGCTCCAGATGCCGGTCGCCGGCCACCCGGACCAGTCCGTCGCGCTCCATGCGGGCGACCGTCTGGCTCACCGTCGGGCCGCTCTGGTCGAGCCGCTCGGCGATACGGGCACGCATGGGGACCACGCCCTCTTCCTCAAGCTCCAGGATGGTACGGAGATACATCTCCGTGGTGTCGATGAGTCCGGACATCGTGCCCCTCGTCAGCTCGTGCGGTGGCCCTGATAACCAATTCTGACGCATGGGGCCGACAACCGTTCCCGATCCGCCGGTGCCACCCGGAAGCCGCCCGCGCGCCGCCCGCACACCACCCGCGCGCCGCCCGGAAGCACCGCCGTATTGACAGCGCACTGGTCCAGACCTCACCGTGATCGCGGCGTCACGGGATGTTCCGGGGCGCTTGCCGGAGCGTTCACCGGGGCATGCGGCCGGGCGCGCGCCGGGGCCGTACGGCGGCACACGACGGGAGGCCGGGGCGATGGGCGGGGCGGCGGACGAGCCGACGGGCAGGGCGGCGAGCGGGACCGCGGACGAAGCGGCGGGCGGGACCGCCGAGCGGTTCCTCGACGCGGCCGTCGGCCTGCTGGAGCGGGTCCGGAAGGAGGAGACCGGCAGCATCTCGGCGGCCGGGACGCTGATCGCCGACGCCTTCACCGGCGGCGGCCGCGTCTTCGCCTTCGGCGCGGGCCACTCTTCCCTGCCGGCCCAGGACGTGGTCTACCGGGCGGGCGGCCTCGCCGTGCTGAACCTCCTGCCCGTGCCCGGCGCGGTCGGCGTCGACGTCGTGCCCGCGACGCTGGGCAGCGCGCTGGAACGGGTGGAGGGGCTGGCCTCGGCCGTACTGGAGACCTCTCCGGCGCGGGCCGGCGACGTACTGGTGGTGATCTCCCTGTCGGGCCGCAACACGCTGCCGGTGGAGATGGCCTCCCGCGCCCGGGAGCTGGGCCTGAGGGTGATCGGCGTGACCTCGGTGGCGTACGCGGAGGCCACCTCGCCGCGCAACCCGTCGGGCACTTTCCTGAAGGACCACTGCGACGTCGTCGTCGACAGCAAGATCGCGGTGGGCGACGCGGAGCTGACGGCACAGGGCGCCGGCGCCCCCTTCGCGCCCGCCTCGACGGTGGTGGCCGGCGCGATCATGCAGGCGGTCGTCGCCTCGGCCGTGGAGGCGCTGGCCGCCCGCGGCGTCACCCCGCCCCTGCTGCGCTCGGGGAACGTGGACGGGGGCCACGAGTGGAACGCCCGGGTGATGGCCGAGCACGCCGACCGGATCTTCTACCTGCGCTGACGGTCCCGCGTCCCGGCCCGGACTCAGTCCCGGCCCGGGCCCGGACTCAGTCCCGGGACAGGGCCCGGGCGAGGTCGACCGCGGCGGCGACGCTGTCCGCGACGCCCTCCGCGTAGACCGCGTCCGAGCGGTCGAAGGCGCGCCGGCTCGGCCCCCGCAGGAAGGTGAGCACACCCAGGGTGCGGCCGCGGCTGCGCAGGACCGCGCACAGGCCGTGCACCGTACCCTCCGGCCATTTGCGGGCCCGCGCCCACCCCTGCGCCGCCGCGCCGCCCACGCTGGTGCGCACCGGGCCGCAGCGCTCGTACGCCTGGAGCGCCGGGTGGTCGCTCGCGTAGGGGACCGGGACGCCCGTCGTCGACGTGCCCGGGGCCGGGGCTTCGGCGGTACGCACCAGCCGGACCGGGGAGCCGGGCGCCGCCAGGTCCAGCAGCGCGTGGTCGGCGAAGCCCGCCAGCGCGAAGTCCAGGTGGACGGCCACCGCCTCCATCGGGTCCTCGCACTCGGCCGCGGCCCGCGCCGCCCGGTGGGCCTGGTTGCCCCGGAAGCGGAACCGGGCCGCCTCCTGCTCGGTCCGCCTGGCGTCCGTGACGTCCGTGAAGAACCACGCCACGCCCAGCGGCACCGGGGCCTCCTCCGCCATCGGCGAGACCAGCCGCAGGAAGCCGCTGCGCCAGCAGCGCCGCGCGTCCCCGGCCGGCCCGTCCTCCCGCTCCGCCCCCTGCTCGCCGGCCCCGGCGCGCAGCGTCACCCACAGCTCCGCCGGAGCGGGCGGCGGGCCCTCCGCCAGCACGTGCTGCAGGGCGCTCTCCAGCTCCTCCACGCCCTCCCCCACCAGCTCGCCCAGCGGCCGCCCCAGCATGGCGGTGCGGCCGACGCGCAGCGCCCGGGCGGCGTGGCGGTTGGCGACGGCCGGGCGCAGGTCGGCGTCGACCAGGACCACTCCCCACGAGGCGCCCTCGAACAGGGCCTCGCTCAGGGCGATCGACCGTTCCAGGTCGATCTGCGTGCGCACCTCGCCGAACGCGCAGTACACGCCGGTCGGCCGGCCGTCGGTGTCGCGCACCCCCGAGCACTGCACCCGCACCAGCACCCGTCCGCCGTCCTTGCGCATCAGCGCGAACTCGTGGACCCGGCGCCCCGGCGCGGTCATCGCGTCCATCAGCCGCCCCTGGACGTCCTCGGCGTCGGCGGTGCGGACCGCCCATCCCGCCAGCCCCCGGCGGCCGACGGCCTCCTGCCTGGTCCAGCCCAGGATGCGCTCGGCCTCGCGGTTCCAGTGGGTGACGACGCCGTCGGCGTCGAAGGCGCACAGGGCGGCGTCCATGCCGTCCAGGAGAGCGGCGAGAAGGAGCTCGCCGTCGGAGTCGGCGAACCGCGGCGGGGCGGCTCCTCCCGCGGAACCGCCGCGGGTGTCGCCTCCGTCACCGGCACCGTGTTCGAAGTGGGTCTCGGACTGAGCCGTCACCTGACACCCCCGGCTGGACGCTGCGCGCAACTGCACTCCCGATCATTGAACTCGAACGTGACGCAGCACACATGTGATTCACGCAAATCGTTGTGCCCTCGAAATTCGCTTGTACGTGCCCATACCGCCGCCTACCGTTTGGGGTACACGAGAAGGGAGGTGGTTCGGCAGATGAGTTGCGACCGGACGCGTGAGGTGACTGCGGCCTAGGGGCCGACGTCACAGCGTGATGCCGGCACCGCCGGCCAATCCCGAGCAGTCACCCGACCCGCGGGCTGTCGGTACGTCCGACCGACCCCCCTCGCGCCGCACGGCGCGAACGGGGCCAGGCCCGCGGGTCGTCTGCGTCTTCAGGGCCTTCGGGGTCTCCGCGGCCTTCGGGTCAGGGACTGAGACGTTCGACCGTCCAGACCGCCGCCGCGCCGGAACCGCCCGGGCCGCCCGGACCGCCCGGATCCCGGCGGACGTAGCGCAGACGGTCGTGGAGGCGGTTCTCGCGGCCCTGCCAGAACTCCACCGTCCGCGCCACCACCCGGTAGCCGCCCCAGTGCGGCGGGACCGGGACCCGTTCCGTCTCCGGGTAGCGCTCCGCGAGCTGCGCGTACGCGCGGTCCAGCTCCTCCCGGGAGGCCACCTGCGAGGACTGCTCGCTGGCCCACGCCCCGAGCTGCGAGCCGTGCGGACGGGTGCGGAAGTAGGCGGCCGTCTCGTCGCGGCCGGTGCGCTCCGCCCGGCCGGCGACGATCACCTGGCGGGCGACGGCGTGCCAGGGGAAGAGCAGCGAGACGTACGGGTTGGCGTCGATCTCACGGCCCTTGATCGAGTTGTAGTTGGTGTAGAAGACGAAGCCGCGCTCGTCGAACTGCTTGAGCAGCACCGTGCGCGAGCTGGGCCGCCCCCGCTCGTCGGCCGTCGAGACGACCATCGCGTTCGGTTCGTGGAGGCCGCCGGCCACCGCCTCCTCGAACCAGCGCAGGAACTGCCCGTACGGGTCGGGGGCGAGATCCTCCTCCTGGAGTCCTTCCGCCCGGTAGTGGGCCCGCATGGCGGCGGGGTCCAGGTGCGGACGGTGGGCGAGGGCTTCGCGGGCTGCGTCGTCGGCTTGGGGCACGCGTTCATCTTGCAACACGTCCCCCGCGCGGCATCGGGCGGTGGCGGGCGAGTTTGCCCGTCCGCGGGAACGTGTACACCTGGAGACGGGGAAACGGGGAGTGTGCCGCATCTCACTCTTCCCCGCACCTGCCGAACCGGACAGAATCGCTGGCTGGACCACTGTGGCCTTCGCACAGCGCGGGTTATCGTGTCCGACCAGTCACTGCCCGGTCACCACCGGCAGCCCAACAGCAGCAGGGCAGGACCGGGTGCCGGCCCGGACCGCCGGCCCCACGCGGCGGCGGAACCGCGCAGGCACGCCCGCAGAGAGCCGACCGGCCCCCTGGGGTGCCCGCCGTCCTCCTACCGAACCACATACGAGGAGCCGCCAGATGTCCGACTTCGTACCCGGACTCGAGGGAGTCGTCGCGTTCGAGACGGAGATCGCCGAGCCCGACAAGGAGGGCGGCGCCCTCCGCTACCGGGGTGTGGATATCGAGGACCTGGTGGGCCACGTCTCCTTCGAGAACGTGTGGGGCCTGCTGGTGGACGGCGGCTTCACCCCCGGCCTGCCCCCGGCCGAGCCCTTCCCCATCCCGGTCCACTCGGGTGACATCCGGGTGGACGTGCAGTCCGCGCTGGCGATGCTCGCGCCCGTGTGGGGCCTGCGGCCGCTGCTGGACATCGACGAGAAGCAGGCCCGCGAGGACCTGGCGCGGGCCGCGGTGATGGCGCTGTCGTACGTCGCCCAGTCGGCGCGCGGCCAAGGCCTGCCGATGGTGCCGCAGCGGGAGATCGACAAGGCCGAGACCGTCGTGGAGCGCTTCATGCGCCGCTGGCGGGGCGAGCCCGACCCCAAGCACGTCGCGGCCGTGGACGCCTACTGGACGTCGGCCGCCGAGCACGGCATGAACGCCTCCACCTTCACCGCCCGCGTCATCGCCTCCACCGGCGCGGACGTGGCGGCGGCGCTGTCGGGGGCGGTGGGCGCGATGTCCGGCCCGCTGCACGGCGGCGCGCCCTCGCGTGTGCTGGGCATGATCGAGGAGATCGAGCGGACCGGGGACGCCCGGGCGTACGTGAAGGGCGCCCTGGACCGCGGCGAGCGCCTGATGGGCTTCGGCCACCGCGTCTACCGCGCCGAGGACCCGCGCGCCCGTGTGCTGCGCCGTACCGCCAGGGAGCTGGGCGCGCCGCGCTTCGAGGTCGCCGAGGCGCTGGAGAAGGCGGCTCTGGAGGAGCTGCACAACCGGCGTCCGGACCGGGTGCTGGCCACCAACGTGGAGTTCTGGGCGGCGATCGTGCTGGACTTCGCCGAGGTCCCGGCGCACATGTTCACCTCGATGTTCAGCTGCGCCCGCACCGCCGGCTGGTCGGCGCACATCCTGGAGCAGAAGCGCACCGGCCGTCTGGTGCGCCCCTCCGCGCGCTACGTGGGCCCGGGCCCGCGCAGCCTGCGGGAGATCGAGGGCTACACCGAGGTCGCCCGCTGAGGCCCCCGTCCGTACGGACACCGCACCGGCCCCGGAGCGACGCCCCCCGTCGCTCCGGGGCCGGTCCGCGTCCGGGCTCGTTCCCTCCCGCGTACGGAACCGCCCGCGGAGCCGTACGCGGAGCCGCCCCGCGGGAAAGCCGGAGGCCTCGCCCCGCCGGGAGCGGCGGGGCGAGGCCCCCGGGCACCGGACCCGGCCGGCGGGGCGCTCAGTCGCGCACGGGGATCTCGGCGTACGAGGGGTCGCCCGCGGGCGAGGAGAAGGCGAGCTTCGCGCCGAACGGGTTGTGCTCGGCGTAGAGCGGGTCGACGGTGTCGATCACCAGGGCGAGCCGGTGCCCGGCCGGGACGTCGTAGGCGGTCGAGAACAGCTCCAGGTCCACGCCGAACGCCTCGCCCGGCACCTTGTCGTGGAAGCTGAACGGCGCGTGGGTGACCAGCCTGCCCACGCCCAGCGGTCCCACGTCGTAGAGGTGGGCGACGAAGGTGCCGCTGGACCGGTTGGAGGTCACCGTGGTGTGCAGCTTCACCGTGCCCCGGATCTGCCGGGCGGCGGCGTACCGCTCGGACTTCCAGACCGCGGAGTACCAGTCGGGCAGCAGCGGGACGGAGACCGTCGGCGGGAGGCCGGTGAGCTGGTCGAAGATGCTGGAGAGGAAGACCGTGCCGCCGTTCGCGCCGGAGTCGACGTTCGCCAGGACGCGGTCGGTGTCGTTCAGGGCGATCCGCTCGGTGCCCGAGGGCACGGACTTCCAGTCGGGGTAGCCCTCCTGGTCGCCCTGGCGGTCGGTGAGCCGGACGGGCCGCTCGCGGTCGACGCCGTTGTCCTCGCCCTTGAGGTGGTGGTCGAGCCAGCGCTCGGCGCTGTTCCACACGTCGTTGGGCAGGCCCAGCAGGCCGGGCATCTCGGGGGTGGCGTGGTCGCCGTGCCGGAACTCCAGGCGCTTGGGGCCGGTCAGCTTCTCGTAGAAGTCGGCGTACTGGTTGGGCGGGAAGATCGAGTCGCCCCAGGCGTTGCCCAGCATGATCGCGGGGCCGTTGGCGTTGATCCGGTCGATGTGGGTGGCGGCGGAGCGCTTCCTCCCCCAGGCGATCATGTCGCCTTCCTTCTCCAGGTCGGAGGCGAGGAAGCCGGAGATGATCTCCTTGAACTCGTCACCGGGGCGGCCGGTGAGGTAGCCGGCGCCGGTGAGGAACGTGGCCGCCTGGGTGTGCTGGGTGCGGCCGCTGTAGATGGAGCCGACCAGGTCGGCCCAGCCGCTCATGGCGACCACGGCCTTGATCCGGTCGTCGTGGGCGGAGGCCAGCAGGCTGATGCCCGCGCCGTAGGAGATGCCGGCCATGCCGATCCGCTCGGGGTCGGCGGGGGTGTTGGCCAGCGCCCAGTCGATGGCCTTCGAGGCGTCGGCGACGTCGGGCGGGCCGGCGACCTCGATCTCGCCGCCGGACTGCCAGAAGCCGCGCGAGTTGTAGCTGAGCACCACGTAGCCGGAGTCGGCGAGCTTCTTCGCCTGGGCGAGGTACTCGACCTGCGGCATGGACCAGCTGGTGGGGAGTACGACGAGCGGGTAGCGGCGCTCGCCGTCCGCGTCGCCGGGCACGACGACGTTGGCGGCCAGCGGCGTACCGCCGTCACCGGGTATCTCGACGAAGCGGACGGTGGACGAGGCGGTCGTGCCGTGGGCGGCGGTGACCGGGCCGGCGACGGTCCCGGCCAGCACCGCGGCCGAGACGGCGGCGACGGCGGTGGACGTGCGCAGACGCCTGCGAGGGTGTCCCATGGGCCCTCTTCCTGAGTCGTGTCGCCGGCGTGGGGAGCCGGCGGGCGTGTGGGGAAGGTGACCTGAGACTAGGCGCGCGGCTTACCACTGGTAACCCACCGGTAAGTTACGCGTCCGTAACTTTCGTCGTACCCCTCGTCGCACCATCGGGCGAACGGCGACCGGTTCCGTCCGCCGCACGGGCGCCGCCGGGGAGAGGCCCCGCAGCCTCACCGCTCCGGCCGCTCCTCCGGCCGTTCCTCCTCCGGCGGTCCGTCCAGCGCCTCGGCCAGCACCTCCGCGAGGTGGCGGGCGCGGTACCCGCCGAGCTGGGCGAGCTGGGTGCGGCAGGAGTAGCCGTCGGCCAGCAGCTCCGTGCCCGGCCCGGCCCCGCGCACCGCCGGCAGCAGCTTCTCCTGCGCGCAGGCGGCCGAGACCTCGAAGTGCCCTTTCTCGAAGCCGAAGTTGCCCGCCAGCCCGCAGCAGCCGTCGCTCAGCCCGCCGGTCAGCCCGGCCCTCTCCCGCAGCCGCCGCTCCGCCGCGTCGCCCAGCACGGCGTGCTGGTGGCAGTGGGTCTGGCCGGCCACCGGACGGCCGATCCGCGGCGGGGTCCAGTCGGGCGCGTACTCCTCCAGCGCCTGGGCGAAGGTGCGGACGAGGGCGGCCAGCCGCTTGGCGCGCGGGTCGTCCGGCAGCAGTTCGGGGGCGTCGGTGCGCAGCGCCGCCGCGCACGGCGGCTCCAGGACGACCACCGGCACCCCGGCCTCCAGTACGGGCTCCAGCCGGTCCAGGGTGCGGCGCAGCACACGGCGGGCTCCGTCGAGCTGTCCGGTGGAGATCCAGGTCAGGCCGCAGCAGACCCGGTCCGCGCCCGGCGGCGGGACCACCTCCAGCCCGGCCGCCTCCAGCACCCGGACGGCGGCGGTGCCCGCCTCGGGGGAGAGGTGGTTGGTGAAGGTGTCCGGCCACAGCACGACGCGCCGGCCGCCGCGCGCGGGGTCCGCGGAGCGCGTGCGGCGGTACGCGCGCCACAGGCGCGTGAACGGCGCGCGCGGCAGTGGCGGGATCTCCCGCTGCGGGGCGATCCCGCCCAGCCGCTTGGCCAGGGCCGCCGCCGGGGTACGGGCCAGGACGTTCAGCAGCGGCGCGCTGCGGGTGGCGGCCACCGCCCGCAGCCACAGCGGCAGCCGTCCCATCGAGTAGTGGGCCATCGGACGGCGGCGGCCCGCGTAGTGGTGGTGCAGGAACTCCGCCTTGTAGGTGGCCATGTCCACCCCCACCGGGCAGTCGCCGCGGCAGCCCTTGCACGACAGGCACAGGTCCAGCGCCTCGCGCACCTCCTCCGACCGCCAGCCGTCGGTGACCACCTCGCCCGCGAGCATCTCGTGCAGCAGCCGCGCCCGGCCGCGCGTGGAGTGCCTCTCCTCGCCCGTCGCCCGGTAGGAGGGGCACATCACGCCCGGACTCCCGGCCGGGTTGCGGCACTTGGCCACTCCCACGCAGCGCCGCACCGCCGCCGAGAAGTCTCCGCCGTCCTCCGGGTAGCCGTAGACGACCGGGAGGGGCTCGCGCGGCAGCGGCGCGAACCGCAGGTTCTCGTCCAGGCGGTGGGGGCGCACCAACATGCCGGGGTTGAGGCCGCCGTCGGGATCCCACAGGTCCTTGAAGCGGCCGAACAGCTCCACCGTCTCCCGCCCGTACATGCGCGGCAGCAGCTCGGCGCGCGCCTGCCCGTCGCCGTGCTCGCCCGACAGCGAGCCGCCGTGCGCGACCACCAGATCGGCCAGGTCGCCGGAGAAGCGGCGGAAGCGGGCGATGCCCTCCTCCGCGATCAGGTCGAAGTCGATGCGCACATGGATGCAGCCGTCGCCGAAGTGGCCGTACGGCAGCCCGCGCAGCCCGTGTTCGGCCAGCAGCGCGCGGAAGTCCCGCAGATACGCGCCCAGCCGGGCGGGCGGGACCGCGCAGTCCTCCCAGCCGGGCCACGCCTCGCTGCCGTCGGGCATGCGGGTGGCGGTGCCCGAGGCGTCCTCCCGCACCCGCCACAGGGCGCGCTGCCCGGCCGGGTCGGCGACCAGGGCGTGGTCGGCCGCGTCCCCGGCCGCCGCCCGGCACAGCCGCTCGGCCGCCGCCCGCGCCCCGGCCGCGTCCGCGCCGCCGACCTCGACGAACAGCCACGCCCCGCCCCGGGGCAGCGTCGCCCGCTCGGTCTCGGGCACCAGATCGCTCGCCATGCCCTCCACCGTCAGCGGACGGTGCGGAAGGAGGGTGACGGCCGCCTCGGCCGCCGCGCTCTCGTCCGCGTAGCCCAGCACCGCCAGCACCCGCGCGCCGGGCCGCTCCACCAGCCCCACCGTGGCGGCCGTGACCACCCCGAGGGTGCCCTCGCTGCCGGTGAACGCCCTCGCCCAGTCCTCACCCCGCTCGGGCAGCAGCGCGTCCAGGGCGTAGCCGGAGATACGGCGCGGCAGTTCGGGGAAGCCGGTGCGCAGCCGGGCGAGCTCCCCGCCCACCAGCTCCCGCGCCCCGGCGCGCAGCCGCTCGGGCACGCCGTCCCCGCCGGGCGCGAGCCGGGCGCGTTCACCGCCGTAGGTGAGCACCTCCAGCTCCCGGACGTTGTCGGCGGTCGTCCCCCAGGCCACCGAGTGGGAGCCGCAGGAGTTGTTGCCGATCATCCCGCCGAGCGTGCAGCGGCTGTGGGTGGAGGGGTCGGGACCGAAGGTCAGCCCGTGGGCGCCGGCCGCGCGGCACAGGTCGTCCAGGACCACGCCCGGCTGGACGACGGCGGTGCGCGCCCGGGGGTCGAGCGACAGGACCGCGTCCATGTGGCGGGTGAAGTCCAGCACCACCCCCGTGCCCGTCGCCTGCCCGGCGATGGACGTGCCCCCGCCGCGCGGCACCACCGGCACCCCCGCCTCCCGGCACACCTCCAGCGCCGCCGCCACGTCGCCGGCGTCGCGCGGCGCGACCACGGCCAGCGGCACCCGCCGGTAGTTGGAGGCGTCCATCGTCACCAGCGCGCGGGCGCCCGCGTCCCCGGCGACCTCCCCCCGTACGGCCGCCCGCAGCGCCCGCACCACCTCCCGCGCCCGCTCGCGCTCCTCCGCCTGCGCCGTACGCTCCAGCGCCGTGCGCGCCTGCCGCCGTGCCGCCCTCGCCGCGTCGTCACCCATGGCACCAGCGTGCATCCCGGCCGGCCCGGTCCGCACCATGCGGACCACGGTGTGTCCCGCCATGTGTGCCGCGGCGCGTCCACGGCCCGTCTCGCGGGGTGGACGCCTCACGGGACACACGACGGACACGGACTACGCTTCACAGCGTGGCCGATCTCCAGATTCCCGCAGACATCAAGCCCGCCGACGGACGATTCGGTTCGGGCCCGTCCAAGGTGCGGACGGAGGCGCTGAGCGCCCTGGCCGCCACCGGTACGTCCCTGCTGGGCACCTCACACCGCCAGGCTCCGGTCAAGAACCTGGTCGGCAGGGTGCGCGAGGGAGTGAAGGAGCTCTTCGGTCTTCCGGAGGGCTACGAGGTCGTCCTGGGCAACGGCGGCTCCACCGCCTTCTGGGACATCGCGACCCACGGTCTGATCGAGTCGAAGTCCCAGCACCTGTCCTTCGGCGAGTTCTCCTCGAAGTTCGCCAAGGCCGCCAAGCTCGCCCCCTGGCTGGCCGCCCCGTCCGTGGTCTCCTCCGAGCCCGGCACCCACCCGCTGCCGCGCGCCGAGGCGGGCGTGGACGTGTACGCCCTCACCCACAACGAGACCTCCACCGGCGTCGCCATGCCGATCAGGCGGGTCGAGGGCGCGGACGAGGGCGCGCTGGTGCTGGTCGACGCCACCTCCGGCGCGGGCGGTCTGCCGGTCGACGTCTCCGAGACGGACGTCTACTACTTCGCCCCGCAGAAGTCGTTCGCCGCGGACGGCGGCCTGTGGCTGGGCGTGTTCTCCCCGGCCGCGCTGGAGCGGGCCGAGCGGATCGCCGCGAGCGACCGGCACATCCCGGCCTTCTTCGACCTGCCCACCGCCATCGACAACTCCCGCAAGAACCAGACGTACAACACCCCGGCCGTCGCCACCCTCTTCCTGCTGGCCGACCAGCTGGAGTGGATCAACGGCCAGGGCGGTCTGGACTGGGCTGTGGCCCGCACCGCCGACTCCTCCTCGCGGCTGTACGGCTGGGCGGAGAAGTCCGAGATCGCCACCCCCTTCGTGACCGACCCCGCCCAGCGCTCCCAGGTCGTCGGCACGATCGACTTCGCCGAGGGCGTGGACGCCTCCGCGATCGCCAAGGTGCTGCGCGCAGGCGGCATCGTGGACACCGAGCCGTACCGCAAGCTGGGCCGCAACCAGCTTCGCGTGGCGATGTTCCCGGCCGTCGAGCCGGCGGACGTCGAGGCGCTGACGGCCTGCGTGGACTACGTCGCCGAGCGCCTCTGAGCCGTACGCGGCCCGTACCCGCTCCGTACGCACCCGGCCGCCGGGACCCGTCGCGGTCCCGGCGGCCGGCGGCGCCGTCTTTCACACCGTCCTCCGCATCGCTCCGGTCAGGAGACGGGGCGCAGGTGCGCCAGGTGCGGCGACCGGACGCCCCCCGGGGGGCGCAGAGCCCGGTCCGGCTCCCCCTGGCCGAAGGGGGAGCCGGGCTTCACGGTCTACGGCCCAGGTGTGGGAAGACGAACCCCCGGGCCGGGGGAACGTCCGACCACGGCAGTCCCTGACGGGCGCCGAGCCGCTCCCGGACCGCGGCTTTCGCCCGGGCGGTGATGTCCCTGCGGGGAGCGGCAGAGCGGTCGTAGACGGCCCACTCTCCGGTGGCCTCGGCCACCGGCGCGGCCACACCGGGGATACCGAGCCGCCGCACCGTCTCGTACGCGACGCCGGTGGGCAGGCGCACCACGTCCCAGGCGAGCCCGGTCGGCGCCTCGCCCAGCGCCCCGTGTCCCCAGGCGCGCAGTACGTCCGGGACGCGGCCGGTGGGCCGCAGCCAGCCCAGTTCCAGGGGGCCGAGGACCAGGTCCGACAGGTCCGCGGCGGGGTGCGTCAGGGTCGGGGTCGGGGTCGGGTTCACGGGGGGTGGTGCCTTTCGATCAGGTGGTACCGGGTCGTGGCCGGTCCGGTGTGGAGGGGGCTATGGGCGCTACCGGCCGGGGGCAAGGGCGACCAGCGGCCACAACTGCCAGGCGGCGAAGGCGAGAAGGCCGATGACCACGGCGAGGGCGCCGGGGTTGGCCTTGACGGTCAGGTACGCGCGGCCCAGCCGACCGGGTTGCCCGGTCCTCGCGCTGCCGGCTGTATCCGGGGCGTCAGCGGGCACGGCCGTCCTTCCCGGTCAGCAGCAGTCGCGGCCGGTGCCGGCGGCCGCAGGGAGGGCGGCCGTTGACCTCCGCCAGGCGCAGGAACCGCACCGGGCGGGCCTGCCAGGTCAGGTGCTGGATGCCGGGGTAGAGGGTCAGCGAGCAGGGCTCGCCCCGGCGCAGCCGGGCGCACGCCCGCGCCGAGCCGGGTCCGTCCACCCAGTGGTCCAGCACGTAGCCGGCCTGGTGCGGGCCGAGCACGCGGGCCACGGTGCGCGTTCCGGCCCGGATCCACCGGATCGCCGCCTCCGGGCCCGGGGCGGCGTACCCGTCCCGGCGCGTGGCCGTTCCCGGCATGCCCGAGTAGGTGCTGACCGCCTCGCACCACACCCCCGCCCGAACCAGCGGAGCGGAGTGGGTGGCCTGATCGGCGGGAGCGGTCACCGCGCCGGCTCCTCGGGAGTGAGGTGCCGCAGCAGCCACCGGCAGTCGACGGCCGGGGGCCGGACTCGGTCGGCCACGGTGGTGGCCCGCACCGGGCAGATGTGCGGGACGGCGGTCGGCAACAGCCTCAGGGGAACAGCCGGTCCGGCGACGAGTTTCTCGGCGGTCTCAGGCCGGGGCAGGGCCGTGCTGATGGGCAGGGCTCGGCCGATTGTCCCCATGACGGTGGCGATGTCGGCCAGGGCGTCTGTGACGGCTGACGCGGCAGCAGGTGGTGCGGTGGGCGAGGTCTGCACAGGAGCCCCCGAAGAGTTTCGGTGATCGGTTCGTCACCGAAAGTAGGACCCCTGTAGCGGAGGAAGGGGCAGAATTCCTGCCCCTCGCACTCCCGTTCAGGCGGCGATCACTCAGGCGGCGAGAACACCGACCTTCACCGCCAACTCGGAGGCGCGGCGACGCCGCTCGGGGGACTTCGCCTCGGTCTCCTCCAGGATGATCCGCCGGGCATAGCCGTTGTAGCGGATCGTCTCGGGCGCGTTCTCGTGAGCCTTCTCCAGGGTGGCCAGCGCGGTGTCGGGCTGGCCGTCGAGCTGGTATCCGCGGGCTTCCTCGATGCGGTGCCGGGCTCGGCGCGGGCGGGAGGGGATGCAGCGGGCGTCGGCCCGGGCGGCCTGCCTCACGCTCTCCCCGCCGGCGTGGAGTTCGACGGCGAGGGTGACGGCGTGGGCGCCCATGACGGCGCGGGAGAAGGAGGTGACTGGGTGGTAGTAACCGTCGGGCAGGCGCTGGGCGATGTGGTCGGCCTTGTCCCACCAGCCCCAAGCCGCGCCGGTGTCGCCGCGACGGGCGGCGGTGTAGCCCGCGGCGACCTGCAGGGCTCCGGCGATCGCGCGGACGTGGTCGTCCGCGTCGGGCAGTTCGGGCTCGAGGTAGCGCAGGCACTCCGTCGTGACGGCGTCGGCGCCGTCGTAGTGGCCGGAGTCGCGGTGGGCCTCGGCGGTAAGCCAGGCCACCATGCCCAGGGCGTGGGGGTCCTCCGATTCCTGGGCGGCGACCATGCCGCGTTCGACGACCCGCCACAGCAGCGCGCTGTCGGGCTGGTAGGCCAGGAAGAACTGGCTGAGGCTGTAGACCTCGGCGAGGACGGCCTGGGCGGTGCGCCGTTCGGATGCGGCGTCGGCCTGCCGTACGGCGAGCTGGGCGTCGCGGATCAGGTCAGGCAGCAGGGAGCCGAGGACTTCGCGGTGGTTGGGGGCGGAGTGGCGGGCGGCCCAGGCGCGGTCGAGTCGGGCGCGCAGGTGCGCGGTGCCGGGGGCCTGGCGGTCGGCGTAGGTGAAGTGGAAGGTGTCGACGGCGGCGCGAACCTCGGGCAGGCGAGGGTGGCCGGGGCCGATGAAAAGAGCGGTGGGCATGGACTGGTCCCCGGTCAGGTCGGACAGATCACGGACCCGCAGTACCTCGGCGATCCGCAGGATCATCGACAGCGGAGGGGTTTGGATCTCCCCACGCTCGACCTGTTTGAGCCAGCTCGGGGAGCGGCCCAGCAGACCGGCCAGGACGGGCCGGCTCATGCCTCGGCGGGTCCGCAGGATGCGCAGACGCTCTCCGAACGCGATGGGTTCCGGGGCAACATCGGCGATGGGCATAACTCCGCCCCCCTTCTCTGGGTAGCTCGTCGTCCACAGCGTATGGGGCGGAGCCGTATTCGTGTGGGGGTGAGTGTGGACTGCGGCCTGCGAGGGCTGCGGTGCGGGAAGCCCAACAGGCTCTTTCCGGTGAGATGTTGCACTCCTACGGCACTCGCAGCCAGATGCTGATCGCGCAAGCCTCGGCATACCTGGCGCTCGGTGAGCCCGAGGGCGCCGCCCAGGCACTGCGGCCTGTCCTGGAGCTGCCGCCGGAACAACGTTTGGAGCCGGTTACCCGCAGGATCCGGGAGTTGGCTGACGTGATGGCCCGGTCACGGATGGCGAACAGCGCGCCGGCGGTTGCGTTGCAGTCCGAGGCGGAGGCGTTCTGCATGGAATCGGTACCCCGCCGGATCGCCCTCTCGCCAGGCACGGCAGGCACTTGATTGGATCCCGTGGTATGACCGCCGAAACCATGGCCGACCACTGGTGGTGGCGGCCGGGTTGGAGGCCCGGCCGCCGCTTCTACACCTGGCACTTCACTTTTCGGACCGCCACCGAAGTACACCGTTTGGCCGACGCTTACCGTCGAGGGCTGGCCGAGGTGGCGGGCTTGGACCTCGTCCCCGACCGATGGCTTCACCTGACCATGCAGGGCCTGGGCTTCGTGGACGAGGTCCCGGAACAGGACGCGCGAGCCATCGCCGACGCGGCCCGTCGGCGCCTGGTCGGCCTGGCACCTTTCCAACTGCGCTTTCACCAGCCGGAGATCACCCCGGAAGCGATCCGGTGGGAGGCCGAGCCCAGCGGGCCGCCCGCAGCCGTACGGGCGGCGGTCCGTGCCGCCATCGCGGACGTATGGGACGACGTTCCCGAGCCTGCGGACGGTTTCGCACCGCATGTGACGATCGCCTACAGCAACAGCGACGGCCCGGCCGATCCGGTCGCCCGTGCCCTGGACGCGGTCGACGCCGAGCCCGCCACGGCGCGGATCGAGCAGGTGGACCTCATCGTCCTGGGCCGGGACGACCGGATGTACGAGTGGGAGGACTTCGCGGCGGTACGCCTCGGCTGACCTGCGGCGCTCCGTGACACAGGGCCGAAGCCCCGGCCTGGGCGAGGGCCGGACGGAAACGGGCGCGGCCCACGGGGGCCGCGCCCGTTTCCGTGCGGCCCCGGCGAGGTACCCGGCGGCGCATGAGCACTCCGGGCACCGGGCTGAGTCTGTTCGCCGACGAGCGGCGCGTCTGGCTGGCCACGTACGACCGCGAGGGCGTGCCGGTGGGCACGGCCACGGCGATCGCCGTGGAGGGCGACCGCGCCTACGTGCGCGCCCACGGCCGGTCGGGCACGGCCGGGCGGCTGCGCCGCCGCCCCGAGGCGGAGATCTCCCCCGCCACCCTCGGCGGCACTCCGGCGGGCGCGCCGATGAAGGTGGACGTACGGCGGCTGTCGGGCCGCGGGGCCCGGCACGCGGCCCGGCGCCTGGCCCGGAAGCACCCCGCGCGGGGCGTGCTGGTGCCGCTGGGCCACCGGCTGATGTTCGACCGGTCGCTGCTGTACGAGCTGCACCCGGTGGGTGAGCGGTGAGGGTCCGGCGGTGGGCGGCACGGCCCCTCCACCGCCGGGTTCTCAGCTCGACAGCCGCTGGTAGCGCCGTACCGCCAGGGGCAGGAAGACCGCCGTGATCACCAGCGGCCAGACCACCGCCATCAGCGCCGCGTGCTGCTCGATCCAGCTCCCGCCGCCCGGCACGGGGTTGCCGAAGAGGTCGCGCACGGCGTTCGCCGTGGAGGAGACCGGGTTCCACATCGCGATCGTGCCCAGCCAGTCCGGCATCATCGAGGGCGGGGTGAAGACGCTGGAGATCATGCCGAAGGGGAAGGCGAGCGCGAACAGGTTCCCCGCCGCCTCCTGGTCGGGCACGAGCAGCCCGATGAGGACACCGACCCAGATCAGCGCGAAGCGCAGCAGGAGCAGCAGCCCGAAGGCGTAGAGGGTGGCGAGCGCCCCGCCGTCCGAGCGCCAGCCGACCACCAGGGCGATGGCGGCCAGCACCAGCAGGTCCAGCCCGGCGTGCAGCACGTCGGAGACGCCGCGTCCGGTGACCACCGCCGACGGCGCCATGGGCATGGAGCGGAAGCGGTCGGTGATCCCGCGTTCCTTGTCCACCGCGACGGTCATCGCGGTGTTCATGAAGCCGAAGGCCATGGTCATGGCGAACATGCCGGGCAGCGCGTACGACTCGTAGTCGGCCGCGCCCACGTCCATGGCGCTGCCGAAGACGTAGACGAACAGCAGTACCGAGACGATCGGGAAGCCGAGCTGCCAGGCGACGATGGACGGCTGCCGGGCGAGGTGGGTCAGGTCGCGGCGGACGATCGTCCAGCAGTCGGCGAGGGCCCAGTACAGGCGGTTCTCCGGGCCGGACGGGGCTGTGGCGGTGGCTGTGGCTGTGGGGTTCAGGCCGCTCATGCGGCGTGCTCCTTCTGCTCGGTGGCGGTGGCGGTGGCGGTGGCCGTGGCCGTGCGGTGGCCGGTCAGGCTCAGGAAGACCTCGTCCAGGGTGGGGCGGCGCAGGCCGATGTCCTCCACCCCGACGCCCTCGTCCTGGAGGGTCCGGGCCACCTCGGTGAGCGCGGCCACCCGGTCGGTGACCGGTGCGTGCGCCCGGCGCTCCACGGGGTCGGTGTACGGCTCGGCGCCCTCGTCCGCGACGCGGGCGAGGACCTCGGCGGCGGAGGGCAGGTCGGCCGCGTCGTACAGCACCACCTCCACCCGGTCGCCGCCGACCGCGCCCTTGAGTGCGGCCGGGGTGTCGTCGGCGATGCGCACGCCGCGGTCGATGACGGTGACGCGGTCGGCCAGCCGGTCGGCCTCCTCCAGGTACTGCGTGGTCAGCAGCACCGTCGTGCCTCCGGCGACCAGTGAGCGCACCGCCTCCCACACCTCGTTGCGGCTGCGCGGGTCGAGTCCGGTGGTGGGCTCGTCCAGGAAGAGCACCTCGGGGGCGAGGATCATCCCGGCGGCCAGGTCCAGGCGGCGCCGCATGCCGCCGCTGTACGCCTTGAGCGGCTTGTCGGCCGCCTCGGTCAGCGCGAAGCGCTCCAGCAGTTCCCCGGCCCGCTGCCGGGCGCGCCGGGCGCCGAGGTGGAACAGGCGGCCGAACATCTCCAGGTTCTGGCGGCCGGTGAGGATCTCGTCGACCGCCGCGTACTGCCCGGTCAGCCCGATCCGGCGGCGCACGCGGGCGGGCTCGCGGGTCACGTCGTGCCCCGCCACCTCGGCCCGGCCGCCGTCGGGCCGGACGAGTGTGGCCAGGACTCGGACGGCGGTGGTCTTGCCCGCGCCGTTGGGGCCGAGCAGGCCGTGCACGGTGCCGCGCCGTACCTCCAGGTCGAAGCCGTCCAGCGCGCGTCCGCCGCCGTACCGCTTCACCAGCCCTTCCGCCAGTACGGCGTACGGGGTCGCGGATGTGGTCATGGTGGTCCCCTCTCGAAACTGGGTACAGCGTACCCGATTGCGCGTACACCGTACCCAGTTTTCCGGCGCCCCCGTAGGATGGACCCCGATGACGAGCGAGAACAGCGACCGCGGCTATCTCAAGCGCAGCCTGGACCTCCTGTGGGGCCAGGGGGAGCGCCCCTCCCGCGGCCCCAAGCCGGGCCTGACCCTGGAGCGCATCGCCGCCGCGGGCGTCGCGATCGCCGACGCCGAGGGGATCGACGCGCTCTCCATGCGCCGCGTCGCCGCCGAACTGGGCGTCGGCACGATGTCGCTCTACCGCTACGTGCCGGGCAAGGCGGAGCTGCTGGAGCTGATGATCGACCGCGCCTACCGGACGATGCCCGGCGACGACGCGCCGCGGGACGCCGGCTGGCGCGCGGTCCTGGGCTACGTCGCCCACGGCAACTGGCGCATGTACCTGGCGCACCCCTGGCTGCTCCGGACCAACCTGGCCCGGCCCGTCCTCGGTCCCGGCGCCATGGCCGGCTTCGACTACGCCGTCTCCGGCCTGGCCGGCCTCCCCCTCACCGACCAGGAGCGGCTGGGGTTCATCGCCGCCGTGGACGGCTATGTCACCGGCTGCGCCCGCACCCATGTCCACGCGGCCCTCGCCGCGCGGCAGACCGGCATCAGCGACGAGGAGTTCTGGACCGCCCACGGGCCCCTGCTGGAGAAGGCGATGCTCAGCGGCGCCTACCCGCACGCGGCCGCCCTCGCCGAGGACACCTTCGCCGTCCCCGGGGAGCGGCTGTTCGAGTTCGGCCTGGAGCGGCTGCTCGACGGCCTGGAGGCGTTCATCGCCGCCGCGGAGGGCGGGACCACCGCCGAGCGGCTGGGCGGCGGGGGCTGAGGCCCGTACCGCACGCCCCCGTCGCGCGCCCGTGCCGCGCGCCCGTGCCGCCGTCAGCCCGTGGCGCGCCCGTACAGGACCAGGGCCCAGGCCAGGCAGCCGAACGCGGCGGTGGCCGCCACCGCGCGGACGGTGTTCCAGGCGACCCATGAGGACTCGAAGCGCTCCCGGATCGCGGCGAGGCCGGACGCGTCGTCCGGCTCGCCGGCGGCGGCGAGCCGTTCGTTGAGCGGGACGTTGACCGCCGCGGTGACGGCGAACATCACCAGGTACAGCACCAGCCCCGCGACGGTGAACGGCAGGGCCGCACCCCCGTCACCGGCCCACTGCAGGGCGACGGCGGCGGCGAGGACGACGGGCGCGCCCATGAAGCAGCCCAGGAACCAGCCGTTGAGGATCGCCTCGTTGATCCGCCGCATCGCCGTGACGAAGGTGTGGTCGTCGCCGCGGCGCAGACCGGGCATGACGGCGTACGCGAAGCCCGCGAACAGCCCGGCCATCAGGCCCGTGGCCACCGTGCCCGCCAGCAGGGCGAGGGTCGTGAGCGCCCTCATGCCGCCGCCCCCCGGGCGCGGGACGCGGCTGTGGTGCGGTGGGTGGCGCGGCAGGCGGTACGGCGGGGAGTGCGGTGGACGGGCTCGCGCACGCGGTTCTCCTTCGACGGGCACGTACGGACACGGCGGGCGCCGCCGGGCCGGGCCCCGGGTGACGCTACCGCGCCCGGCCTCCCCGAGCGGCGGCCGGGTGGCCGCTTCCGGACGGGAACGCCTGGCGCGCGGTCAAGCGTCGCCGCCTCCGCGCCGCTTCGAGCGGCGCAGGGCGAGGAGGACGGCGGCGCCCGCGACCAGGGCGAGGACGAAACCGAGGGTGCTCCCCTCTCCCCCGCCGTCCCCGTCACGGTCGTCCCCGGCGGCGTCCGGCTCGCGGTCGCCCGCCGCGCCGTCGGCCCCCTCACCGGCTTCGTCGCCGCCGGTTTGGTCCGGCTTTTCCTCCCGTGCGCTCTCGGGGAGTTGTTCCTCGGTCAGGGGCATCGGCTGTACGGGGCTGCGCTCGCCCTCCGTGCCGTACAGCAGGGTCCGGCCGTCCGGTGTGAAGGTCACCGACTCGCCCTGGCGCTGCACCGGCACCGTCAGCCGTCCCAGCTCCCTCGGCCTGCCGTCCTCCCAGGCGTACATGGTCCCGCCGAAGTAGCCGCGCACCGCCAGCCGGGTTCCGTCCGGGGAGAAGGCGGCGTCGGTGGCCCACAGGCCGATGTCCGCGGCGCGGGTGAAGGTGGCGGCGCCGGAGGCCGGGAGCTCGTCGGGCCCGGCGTACAGGGCGCCGCCGTCCCGGTGCTTGCTGACGATGTACACCCGCCCGGTGACGGGGTGGACGGCCAGCGACTCGGCGTCGCGCGGGCCGTCGGCGTAGCGCACGGTGTGACGGGTGGCCTCGACCGCCTGGTCGGACAGCTTCTCGGGTTCGGCGAAGCGGTAGATCCACACCTCGGGCCACCGGCCGCCGAAGTTGTCGCCGATGTCGCCGACGTACACGTCGCCGTCCGGGCCGACGGAGACGGCCTCGACGTCGCGCGGGGAGACGCCGGCCAGGGTGACGGTGGCGACCGTCTCGCCGGTGCGGCCGTCGATCGCGTAGACGTACGGCCCGTCGTCGCTGTCGTTGTGCGTCCAGTACACGCCGGGGTGGGCGCGGCTGGGCGCCAGGCCGCTGGACTCGGTGATCCGCTCGTCCTCGATCGTGAAGCCGTCGGCGGCGGGGTCCGCCGCCGCCCCGGGTGCTCCGGCCGTCACCGCCGCCGTCACCGCTGCCGCAACCACCGCCGCGCACGCGGCGCGCACAAGCCTTCGCATGGCCCCAAGCCTGTCACTGTCCGGGCGGAAGCCGGACGACGGGATCCACCGCCGTGGTCCGGCCGCCCCGAAGGCGCGCGGTGCCCGGCGCTACGCTGACGGGATGAGTGAGGACGTGCCGTCGTGGGACGCGCTGGCCGGGCAGGTCGCCGGGCTGGCGCAGCGGGTCTCCGAGCTTGAGGAGCGGCTGGGAAGCGGTACGGAGGGGCCGCAGGACGAGGAGGAGCCGGGCGACGCCTACCTCGTGCTGCCGCAGCTCCGGGAGCTCCTGCGGGACGCGGCGCACGGCGGGGTGCTGTTCGCCGGGTCCGTTACCGGCCCGGGCGGAGAGCGCGTGGAGTGGGAGCGGTCCGCCGTCACGGACTCGCTGCTGGGCTCCGACTGGCCGGAGCTGGCCGACACACTGGGCGCGCTGGGGCAGCCCGTCCGGCTGCGGCTGCTCCAGGCGCTGCTGGAGGGGCGGACCGCGGTGGCCGAACTCATGGAGCTGGACGGGCTCGGCACGACCGGTCAGGTCTACCACCACCTGCGGCAGCTCGTCTCCGCCGGCTGGCTGGAGACGGTGGGTCGCGGGCGTTACCAGGTCCCGCCGACCCGGCTCGTCCCGCTGCTGGTCGTGATCACCGCGGCCCGCCGCTAGGCCCTGTCCGACAAACAGCGCAGGCGGGCCCTCGTGTCAGCCGCCCATCGCCCTGACCAGGGACTTCGGGCGCATGTCCGTCCAGGTGGCCTCGATGTGGGCCAGGCAGGCGTCCCGGCCGTCGGGGCCGAAGGTGCGGGTCCAGCCGGGCGGAACGTCGGCGAACTCGGGCCAGAGCGAGTGCTGGCCCTCGTCGTTGACCAGCACCAGGAAGATCGCGTCCTGGTCGTCGAAGGGGTTGGTCACGGTGTGTCCTCTCTGTCGTCGTTTCCGAACGCGGCGTGCACGAGGTCGGCCACCGGCGCCCCGGGCGACATCGCGATGGCCTCCAGCAGGTGCAGCAGTTCGCCCATGAGGCTCTCGGCGGCCTCGGGCGCCACCGCACCCGGACGGTGGTCGAGGCGCAGCCGCAGCGCCTCCCCGGCGGCGAACGCCACCAGGGTCAGCGGGTAGTGGGTGGCGTCGCGGCCCTCGATGCCCACCAGGCGCAGCCCGGACACCGGCCGGGCCAGGGCGGTGCGGTCCAGCGGGTAGTTCTCGAACACCAGATGCGTGTCGAACAACTCCCGCCGCCCCACCGCGCGCTGGATCTCGCTCAGCCCGATGTGGTGGTACGGCAGCAGGCGGGCCTGCTCGTCGCGCAACCGGTGCAGCACGGCGCGCACCGTCTCGTCCCGGTCGGCCGGCAGCCGCAGCCGCACGGGCAGCGTGTTGATGAACAGGCCGATCATCGACTCCATGCCGGGCAGCTCCGGCTGCCGGCCGGAGACGGTGGTGCCGAAGACCACGTCCGGGGTTCCGCAGCGGCGGATCAGCAGCAGACCCCAGGCCGCCTGGACGGCGGTGCCGAGGGTGATCCCCTCCGCGCCCAGTCCCCGCAGCCGCTTGGTCGCGGTGTCGGACAGCGCGGCCTCCAGCGTGGCGGGGTCCGCCCCGCTCCCCCCGCTGGGGGCGGGGGGAGCGGGCGCGGCCGGAACGGCCGCGGTCAGGCGCGGCGGTTCGCCCACGCCGGCGAGCGCGGCCCGCCACGCCTCGCGGGCCGCGACGCGGTCGCGGGTGGCCAGCAGGGCCAGGTGTTCGCGGTAGGGGGTGACCCGTTCCAGGGCGTCCGGATCACCGCCGCGGGCGTGGAGCGCGAGCAGTTCGCGGACGAGCAGCGGCACCGACCAGCCGTCCAGGACCAGATGATGGTTGGTCAGAACGAGCCGGTACTCCTGTGGCCCCCAGGAGACGAGGGTGAAGCGGAGCAGCGGCGGGCGGTCGGTTTCGAAGCGGCGGCGCAGGTCGGCGCGGGCCAGCCGGTCGAAGACCCGCTCGCGGCGTTCGGCGGCGACACCGGTCAGGTCGATCTCGCGCCACCCGGGGGCCAGCGGCCCGGGAACGACCTGGACCGGGCGGCGCAGCCCCTGGTGGACGAACGCCGCACGCAGATTGGGGTGGCGGGCCAGCAGGGCCGTGGCCGCGGCGCGCAGTGCGGCGGGGTCCAGGTCTCCGCGCAGCCGGAGCACGAACTGCGCCTGGTAGACGTCCGGGGTGTCCGGCGCGTACAGCGCGTGGAAGAGCAGCCCCTCCTGGAGCGGGGTGAGCGGCAGCACGTCCGCCGGCCGCGGGTGGGCGCGCTCCAGGCGGTCGATCTCCTCCTGGTCGAGCCGGACCAGCGGCAGGTCGGACGGGCTGCGTCCGCCGGCGCCCGGGGCCCGGGCGTGCAGGACGAGGGAGTCGAGGGCGGCGAACCACAGGTCGGTCAGCGAACGGACCTCGTCCTCGGTGAGCCGGCCGTCCGTCCAGGTCACCGAGGCGGTCAGCCGCGGCCCCGCCGGACCGTCGAGCGTCAGCGCGTCGATGTCCAGAAGGTGCGGCCCGAGGCGTTCCGGCGTCCGGCCCGGGCGGGGGGCGGGATGTTCCCCGGCGATGCCCCAGTCGGTGCCGGGCTCCTCGGTGAGGCGGCCGAGGTAGTTGAATCCGAGCTGCGGTGCGGTCCGCCCGGCCGGCTCCGGCGCGGAGTCCGGGTCGAGGTACCGCAGGACGCCGTAGCCGACGCCCCGGTCCGGAACGGCCCGCAGCCGTTCCTTGACCCGCTTGAGGGCTCGGCCGAGGGCCGGCCCCGCCGTCCACACGTCGGCCCAGGTGCAGCCGGTGGCGGGCAGCCGGACCGGGTATACGGCCGTCAGCCACCCCACGGTCCGGGACAGGTCGGTGTCCGGCAGGTCGGGCCGGCCGTGGGACTCCAGGTCCAGCAGCAGGCCCCTCGGCCCGACGGCGCGGCCGCGGCGGCGGCACCACTCCTCGGCGGCGAGCGCGAGGCCGGTGAGCAGCACCGGCTCCGCGCCGCAGTGGAATGCCGCGCCGACCTCGGTGAGCAGCGGCCGGGTCCGGCCGGCCGGCAGTGTCACGGTGAGCTCCCGCGCCGTACGCGGAGCACCGGCCGGCGCCGGATCCGCCGGCGGGGGGTCGGGGACGGCCGACACCCCGGTCCACAGCGGCAGTTCGGCGCGGCGTGCGCCGGCCGCGCCCTGCTCGGCCAGGGTGCGCGCCCAGACGGGGAACGGGACCGGCGGGGCGGTGAGCCGCGGTGGGTGGCCCGCGGCGAGCGCGCGGTCGGCGGCGGCCAGGTCCGGCAGCAGGATCCGCCAGGAGACCGCGTCCACCGCCAGGTGGTGGACCACGAGCAGCAGGCGGCCGCTCCGGTCCGGTCCGCGGTCGAGGAACACCGCGGCCAGCAGATGGCCGGCCGCGGGGTCGAGGCGGCGGCGGGCGGCGTCCAGGGCGTCGGCGAGCAGTTCGGGCAGCCCGTCGCCGTGGCACTCGCCGACGGCGACGCGGTCGACCCGGTCGGCGGCGCGGACCCGGCCGGCCGGCAGCACCTCCAGCCGCCAGGCGCCGCCGGCGGTGTCCAGCCGCAGACGCAGCGCTGCGTGCCGGTCGACGACCGCCTGGAGGGCCGCTGCGAGCCGTTCCCCGGTCAGCCCGGGCGGGGTGCGGACGACCATGTGCTGGGCGAAGGAGTCCGTTTCGCCGCCCTGTTCGCGCCACCAGTGGACGATCGGGGTCAGCGGCAGCGGCCCCGCGTCGTCGTCCGCCGGGGCCGCGTCCGGGGTGTCCTGGGTGTCCGGGGCCGCACCGGTGCCGGACCGCTCGGCAGAACCGGCAGAACCGGCAGAACTGGCGAGACCCGCGAGACCGGCGACCGTGGGTGCGCGCAGGACGTCGCCGACGGTGATCCTCAGGCCGGCCTCGTGGGCACGGCTGACGAGCTGGATGGCGACGATGCTGTCCCCGCCCGAGTCGAAGAAGCCGTCGTGGACGCCGATCGACGGCATCCGGAGCAGTTCGGCGAAGATGTCGCGCAGCACCCGTTCCCGTTCACCGCGGGGACGGCCGCGTCCGTCCCCGCCCCGCGCCGCGACGGGGCCGGACGGCCCGGGGGCGGGCAGGGCCGCGCGGTCCAGCTTGCCGTTGCGGGTCAGCGGCAGCCGGTCCAGCACCACCCAGGCCGCGGGCACCATGTAACCGGGCAGGTTCTCGGCGGCGTGCCGCCGCAGTTCCTCCAGGTCGACCGCCGCGTCCCCGGCCGGAACCGGGTAGGCGACCAGGCGCTTGCCTCCCGGCCCGTCCTCCCGGACCGCCACGGCGACCTGTCCGGCGCCGCCGTGTCCGGCGAGCGTGGCCGCGACCTCGTCGGTCTCGACGCGGAAGCCCCGCAGCTTGACCTGCCCGTCGGCCCGGCCGCGGAACGCCAGCGTGCCGTCCGGCAGCCACCGCGCCAGGTCGCCGGTGCGGTACATCCGCTCGCCGGGCGGCCCGAACGGGTCGGCGACGAAGCGTTCCGCGGTCTGCGCGGGGCGCCCCAGGTAGCCGCGGGCGACACCGGTGCCGGCCAGGTACAGCTCGCCGGTCACCCCGGCGGGCACCGGCTGGAGACCGGCGTCCAGCACGTAGGCGCGGCCGCCGTCCAGCGGGCGGCCGACGGGGATGCCCCGGCGGGCGGCCGGCCCGGCCAGGTCGGCGTCGGTGATGCGGTGCCAGGTGGCGCAGGTCGTCACCTCGGCCGGGCCGTAGCCGTTGACGACGGCCGTGTCCGGGCAGTGGGCGCGCACGGCGCGCACCGCGCGGGGCGAAACGACGTCGCCGCCGGTCCACACCGTGCCGACGCCGCGCAGGCAGGAGGGGTCCTCCTCGGCCACGGCCCGGAAGAGTCCGGCGGTCAGCCACAGGCAGGCCGGGCGGGCCTCGGCGACCAGTCGCCGCAGGGTCCGCAGGTCGAGCTCGCCGGGCGGGGCGACGACGACCTCGCCGCCGTTGAGCAGCGGCACCCACAACTCCATCGTGGAGGCGTCGAAGGAGTGCGGGGAGTGCATCAGCATGCGGTGGGCGACATCCCCGTAGCAGGGGTCCGCGGCGAGGGCGAGGATGCCGCCGTGGGTGATGGCGACGCCCTTGGGAGTGCCGGTGGACCCGGAGGTGAAGACGGCGCAGGCCAGCCGCTCGGGGTCGGCCGGCGGGAGCGGCGGCTCCACGCGGCCGGCGGGGGCCTCGCCGGGGACGTCGCGCACGTCGCGCACGTCGAGGACCGGCGGGCCTCCGGCGGCCCGCTCCCCGGGCGGCCGGCCCGGTCCGACGACCAGCAGCGCGGCGCCGGCCTCGGAGAGGACACGGGCCCGCCGGGCGGCGGGCGCACGGGTGTCGAGCGGCACGTAGACCCCGCCGCCGCGGAGGACGGCGAGGACGGTCACGGCGTACTCCACGCCGCGGTCCATCAGCACGGCGACCCGGGTCTCCGGGCCGACACCGGCGGCGGCCAGCCGGGCGGCGAGCCGGTCGGACGCGGCCACCAGTTCCCGGTACGTCAGTGTCTCCGTGTCCGAGCGCAGCGCCACGGCGTCCGGCGTGCGGCGCGCGTGGGCGGCGACCAGTTCCGGGACGCTCCGGGCGGTGGCGGTGGCGGTGGCGGTGGCGTCGGCGGCGGCCGGGCGGGGGCGGGCCGGTGTCGCACCCCACCGGGACAGCAGGCGGTGGCGTTCGGCCCGGTCCAGGATCTCCGCGCGGCGCACCGGGGTGTCCGGGGCGTCGGCCATCAGCGTCAGCAGCCGGATCAGGCGGTCGCACAGCGACCGGGCCGTCGCGGGCTCGAACAGGCCGGTGCGGTACTCGAGCACGCCGTCCAGGCCCCGTTGGGCGCCGTGCGCGTCACGGTGCTCGTGGAGGCTGAAGGCGAGGTCGCACTTGGCAGTGCCGGTGGCGACCGTGCCGACCTCGGCCCGCAGCCCCGGCAGGTCGAGCCGGTCCGGCGGGGGCGGGGTGAGGACCAGCATCACCTGGAAGAGCGGGGGCCCGCTCTCGGGCCGGTAAGGCCGCATCGCCTCGACGACGAGTTCGAACGGCAGCTCCTGGTGGGCGAAGGCCTCCAGGTCGGCCGCGCGGACCCGGCCGAGCAGCTCCCGGAGGGTGGGGTGGCCGGAGGTGTCGGTGCGCAGCACGAGGGTGTTCACGAAGAAGCCGACCGACGCGTCGAACCGCGGGTCGGGCCGGTCGGCGACCGCGGTCGCGATCGGGATGTCGGTGCCGGCGCCGAGGCGGGTGAGCAGTGCGGCGAGGGCGGTGTGCACCACCATGAACAGGCTCGCGCCTTCCGCGGCGGCCAGGGCGGCCAGGCGCCGGTGTGTCCCGGCGGGGACGCGGAAGGCGACGGTGGCGCCGTCGTCCGCCTGCGGCGCCGTGTGGTCGGCGGGCAGCTCGATGCGGTCCGGCAGGCCTTCCAGGGCCCGGGTCCAGTGGGCGAGCTCGCGCCGGGTACGGCCGGTGGGCTCGTCCTCGGTGCCGAACTCCGCACGCCGGCCGAGCGCGAAGTCGGCGTACCGCAGGGGCGGCCGGGGGCGGTCGGCGGGCCCGGCGCCGCGCAGCCGGGCGGCGTAGGCGGCTTCGAGGTCGGCGGCGAGCGGGCCGAACGAGACGTGGTCGAACGCGATGTGGTGCACGAGCAGCAGCAGGGTGTGCTCGTCGGTTCCCGTGGTGAACAGCTCGGCGCGCAGGGGCGGTTCGCGGTCGAGCCGGAAGACGTGCCGTGCGCGGCGGGCCAGCAGGTCCGGCAGCCCGGCCGCGGTGGCGGCCGTCTCCGTGAGGCGCGGCCGGCCCGTGCCGGGGGGCAGCACCCACTGGTGGGGGCGGTCGTCCTCCTCCCGGATGACGGTGCGCAGGACCTCGTGCCGGTCGGTCAGGTCGCCGAGGGCCGCGGCCAGGGCCTCCCGGTCCAGGGCACCGGTCAGACGCAGGGTCAGCGGCACGTTGTAGGCGCGGTCGGCCCCGGCGTGGCGGTGCAGGAACCACAGGCGGCGCTGCCCGAAGGACAGCGGGACGCGGTCCGGGTGGTCCCGCCGTCCTGCCCCCGGTCCCGGGTCCGGGTCCGGGGCGGGGGCCGGGGCCGGGGCGTGCGGGGCGAGGCGGGCCGCGAGGGCCCTGACGGTGGGGTGCTCGAAGACGTCCCGGACGTCCGCGTCGGCGCCGAGACCGGCGCGGATCCGGGCGGCCAGCCGGGCCGCGCGCAGGCTGTCGCCGCCGAGGTCGAAGAAGCTGTCGTGCGGGCCCACCCGGGCGGTGCCCAGGAGTTCGCTGTAGAGGCCGGCCAGGCGGCGCTCCAGCGGGTCGGTGAGCACCGGGGCGGCGCGGCCGCCGGAGGTGTGGTCGCCGGAGGTGTGGTCGCCGGAGGTGTGGTCGCCGGAGGTGTGGTCGCCGGGGGCGGGCAGTGCGGCGCGGTCGAGTTTGCCGTTCCCGGTGAGCGGGAGGGCGTCGACCGGCACCAGCACGGCCGGGACGAGGTGGGCGGGCAGCCGGGCGCGCAGCAGGCTGCGCAGCCGGCCGGGGAACCCGCCCGGCGGGCGGTCGCGGTCCGGCACGACGTAACCGACCAGCCGCGGCTCGCCGCCGGCCGCGTCGGGCACCGCGGTGACGGCGGCGCCGGCCACCCCGGGCAGGGCCGACAGCGCGGCCTCGACCTCGGCCGGCTCGATGCGGTAACCGCGGACCTTGACCTGGTCGTCGGCACGGCCCAGGTACTCCAGGGTGCCGTCCACCGTCCACCGGGCCAGGTCCCCGGAGCGGTAGAGACGGGAGCCGGGCGGACCGAAGGGGTCGGCGACGAAGCGCTGCGCGGTGAGCCCGGGGCGGTCGAGGTAGCCGCGGGCCACGCCCCGGCCGGCGACGTACAGTTCGCCGGTGGTGCCGGGTGGCACCGGGCGCAGGCGGCCGTCCAGCACGTGGATCCGGGTGCCGGGCAGGGCGGTGCCGATCGGGCTGCCGGCGCGCCCGGTGTGTCCGGCGCGCCCGGTGTGTCCGGCCGTCAGCTCCAGGCGTGTGGCGTGCACGGTGGTCTCGGTGATGCCGTACATGTTCACCAGCGCCGGGGAGTCCGGCCGGTGGCGCCGGTACCAGCCGCGCAGGGACGGCGGCGACAGGGCCTCGCCGCCGAAGACCAGCAGGCGCAGGGCGAGCCCGCGTCCGCGTGCGGGGTCCTCGGCGTCGGCCCGGTCCAGGGCGGCGAAGGCGGACGGCGTCTGGTTCAGCACCGTGACGCGCTCGCGGACCAGGAGGTCGAGGAACGCCCTGGGCGAGCGGGCCACGTCGCGGGGGACGACCACGAGCCGGCCGCCGTGCACCAGCGCCCCCCACAGTTCCCACACCGAGAAGTCGAAGGCGCAGGAGTGGAACAGCGTCCACACGTCGCGCTCGTCGAAGCCGAAGGACGCCGCGGCGTCCGTCAGCAGCGCCACGGGGCCCTCGTGCGGCACCACCACGCCCTTGGGGCGGCCCGTCGAGCCCGAGGTGTGGATCACGTAGGCGGCGTGCGCGGGGGTCAGCGGGGCCGGGCGGTCGGCGTCCGTGAGGTCCGCGTCGTCCCCCGGGGCGGGCGGCCCGGCGGCCGGTCCGTCCGGGGCGAGCACGCAGACCGGGCGGGTGTCGGCCAGGATCAGCCGGGCCCGTTCCCGCGGCCACTCCGGATCCACGGGCACCGCGGCGGCGCCGGACTTGGCGACGGCGAGCAGGGCGACCACCAGGTCGACCGAGGGCGAAAGGCGTACGGCGACGGTGCGCTCGGGTCCGGCCCCGCGCCGGACCAGTGCGCGGGCCAGGCGGTTGGCCCGGGCGTTGAGGTCGCGGTAGCTCACGACGGTGCCGCCGTGACCGACCGCGGGCGCGTCCGGGAAACGGGCCGCGGCCCGTTCGAAGAGCACGGGCAGCGTGGCCGTGACGGGTGCGGGCCGGGCGGCGGGGCGCGGTACCTGGCGGCGGCGCTCCCCCGCGGACAGGTACGGGTGGCGGCCGGCGGCCCGTTCCGGTGCGGTGGCCAGCCCGGCCAGCAGCCGGACGTAGCGGCGCGCCTCGGCCGCCGCCTCGCGGGGGCCGTAGCGGGCCGGGTCGGCGTCCAGGTCGACGTGCAGACCGCCGCTCCACTCGTCCGGGTAGACGGTGGCGGACAGCTCCTGGACCGGGCCGACGGCGATGTTCCGCATCGTCATCGGCCGGCCCGCGAAGTCCCGGCCGTAGCTGAACGGCAGCACGTTCACCGCCAGGCCGTACAGCGTGCGCCCGGAGCCGGTCAGCCCCAGGTCCCCCAGCATGTCCTCGTACCGGTGGCGCCGGTGCGGCAGGACGGCCGCCGTCTCGTCGGCCACCGCCCGCACCAGCTCGCCGGCCGGGCGGTCGGGGTCGACGCGCAGCCGCAGCGGCAGGATGTTCGACGCGGTGCCGGCGGCCATCCGGGCCACCGCCCTGTCCCGGCCGGCCACCGGCATTCCCAGCACCACCTCGTCGGCGCCGCCGGTGCCGGAGCGGACGTGTGCCAGCAGCGCCCCGGCGGCCGTGGCCAGCGCGGGCCAGCGCACGCCGAGCCGGCCCGCGGTGTCGCGCAGCGCGGCCAGGCCCGCGGCCGGCAGGCGGGCGACGCCGCGCCGCGCGACGCCACCGGCCGCCGCCGGCCGCGCCGGGACGGCACCGGCCAGCCGGGCCCGCCAGAAGGCGCGGTCGGCCGCGGCGTCGGGCGAGGCCCGGTAGGCGCGTTCCGCCGCCGCCAGCGCGTCCGGCGGGTGGACGGCCGGCGCGGGCCGTTCACCACGCTCCAGCGCGGCGTAGAGCCGGCCGACCCGGCGCACCAGCAGCGCGCTGCCGACACCGTCGAGCACCAGGTGGTGGCAGGCCAGGTACCAGCGGAAGCGCGCGTCGGCCAGCCGCAGCAGGGCGGTGCGGAACGGCGGCCCGGCGGCGAGGTCGAACGGCCGTGCCACGTCCGTCCGCATCCAGGCCGTGGCGGCGACCGCCGGGGAGGGCTCCGCGCGCAGGTCCACCCGGGTCACCTCCCACGGCGGGAGCGGCCCGTCCCACTGCCGCGGCTCGCCGGTCCCGTCCACCGTGAACCGGGCCCGCAGCGGGGCGGTCTCGGCCAGGACGGCCGCGAACGCGGCCTCGAACAGGGACGGCTCCAGCGGTCCGGCGATCTCGACGTACAGCCCCACGTGGTAGCGGGCCGGGTCGGCGAGGCGGGCGCCGGTCCAGATGCCGCGCTGCGCGGTGGTCAGCGGTACCGGGCCGGCGGCCGCCCGTTCGGCGCCGGTCACCGGGGCACGCCCGGCGCCGTGCCGCGGGCGCGCAGCGACGGGGCGATGGCCTCGCCTATCTCGGCCAGCGGGCCGGGCCGGCCCAGCTCCGCGTGCGGGTGCCGCACGGCGCGCACCTCCGGCTTCCCTCCGTCGACGTACGGCCCCCACAGCTCGGCGGCCACCTCGGGGGAGGTCTCGAGCGCGGTGAAGACCAGCAGGTCGCCGGTGTAGCGGGAGGGGGTGTGGTCGCGGGAGAGCGCGGCGTTGTTGGCGTAGACCCGGCAGATCGTCTCGATGGTCTCCTCGTCGAACGTGGCCAGCAGTCCGGTGTGTTCGCGGATGATCTCCAAAAAGCGCGGGTGGGTCAGCTCCTCGCCGGACCAGAGGGCCGGGTCGTAGCCGAAGAACCGCAGGATCGTCCGCATCACGTGGTCCGGGCCGGGCCGGACGGCGGGGTCCTCCCCGGCGCCCTTGGTGTCCCCGGCGCCCCTCGCACCGCCGTCGCCCTCCGCCCCACGGCCGGACGGCACCGCGTCGAGGACGGCCAGCAGGTCGACGGGTTCCCCGGCACGCTGGAGCTGCACGGCCATCTCGTGCGCCACCAGGCCGCCGAACGACCAGCCGAGCAGCCGGTACGGACCGGCCGGCCGCACGGTGCGGAGCTGGGCGACGTAGTCCGCGGCCATCTCGGTGATCGACCCGGGCAGCACCCGCGAGCCGTCCAGGCCGCGCGCCTGCAGCCCGTACACCGGCTGGTCGGTGCCGAGCGGCCCGGTCAGCCCCGCGTAGGCCCAGGCGATGCCGGCCGCCGGATGCACGCAGAACAGCGGGGGCCGGTCGCCCTCCTCGCGCAGCGGCAGCAGCACCCCGGTGCCCCGGCCGAGGGCCGGCGACACCTGGGCCGGGCGGTGCCTCGGTGCGTCGGCATCGGCGGCGGCTGTGGTGTCGGCCGCGGCGCCGGCGGGACGCAGGCCGCCGAGCGTGCGGTGCGGCTCGTACGCGGTCCGCTCCAGCAGCTCCAGGAACCGCCCGGCGAGGTCGTTCGCGCGTTCACCGTCGACGAGGTGCGGCTGGTGCTCGACGTGCAGGGCCAGCGTGTCGCCGCGGTGGCTGAGGACGACGCCCAGCGGGTAGTGCTGCCGGTCGTCCCCCGAGGCGCGGACCAGTTCGAGCCCCGGAGCGGGCCGGTGCAGCGGCTCGTCGTCCAGAGGGTAGTTGGCGAACGACATCATCGTGTCGAACATGTCGCCGCTGTCGGTGATGCGGCGGACGTCGTTGAGACTCAGGTGCTGGTAGGGCAGGAGCTCGGACTGCTCCTGCTGCACCCGTACGAACAGCTCGCCCAGCGACTCCTGCGGGTCGAGCCGCACCCGGGTCGGCACGGTGTTGATGAACAGGCCCACCATCCTCTCCACGCCCGGCAGTTCGGCCGGCCGCCCGGAGACCACCGAGCCGAACACGACGTCCCGCTGCCCGGTCTCCTCGCCGAGCACGATCGCCCAGCACGCCTGGAGCACGGTCGCGACGGTCACGCCGTGCCGCCGCGCCGTCTCCGCCAGCGCGCGGGTCGTCTCCTGCTCCAGCGAGAACCGCAGGTGCCGCGACGGCTGCGGCTCGCCCGCACCCCGCCGTCCGATCCGGGTGTCGGTCAGTCCCTCCAGCGCCGTGCGCCAGGCCGCCTCCGCCGCCCGCTCGTCCACCCGGGACAGCCAGCTCAGGTACTCGCGGAACGGCGTGCCGGCGGGCAGCCCGTGCGGAGCGCCGGTGACCAGTGCGCGGTAGTGGGCGAACAGCTCCCCGACGAGGATCGGCAGCGACCAGCCGTCCAGCAGGATGTGGTGCGTGGAGACCACCAGCCGGTGCCGTCCGCCGCCGAGGCCGATCAGGAGCAGCCGCAGCAGCGGCGGCCGGGTCGGCTCGTAGGGGCGGGCGCGTTCGCTCGCCAGGAGGCTCTCGGTCTCGCGTTCACGCTCCTCCTCCGGCAGGCCGCCGAGGTCCACCTCCCGCCACGGCACCTCCACTTCGGACTGGAGGATCTGCACCGGCCGGGGCAGTCCGTCGTGCACGAAGGCGGCGCCGAGGTTGGGGTGGCGCTCCAGGAGGGCGCGGAACGCCTCCCGCACGGCCCCGGCGTCCAGGTCGCCGGCCAGTTCCAGCCAGAACTGGACGGTGTACAGCGGGTTCGACGCCTCTGCGGAGGTCTCCAGCGCGCCGAGGAGGAGGTGGTAGAGCATGCCCTGCTGGAGCGAGGAGAGCGGCAGGATCTCCTCCAGCGCCGGGTACTCGCGCTCCAGCCGCTCGATCTGCTCCTGACCGATCTCCACCAGGGGGAAGTCGGAGGGCGTGCGGCCCCCGGCGCCCGGCTCGGCGGCGTGCGCGGCCAGCGCGTCCAGGGTCTCGAACCAGGCGTCGGCCAGCTCGTCCACCAGGTGGTCGTCCACGATCCCGTCCGCCCAGGAGAACGCGATGCGCAGTTCGGCGCCGTCCGCGGTGTCCTCGGTCAGGGCGTTGACGGACAGCGGGTGGTCCAGCGGCATGTCCGCGTCCGCGCCGGCCGTCATGCCGGTCTCGGGCGCGGGCGACCAGTCCTCCTCGCCTCCGTCGGCGGGCAGCAGGAAGCGCCCGAAGTAGTTGAAGCCGATGTGCCGGGGCTCGGCGGCGGCCAGCCGGGGGCCGGTCTCCGGGTTGAGGTGGCGGAGCATGCCGAAGCCGATCCCCTTGTCCGGGACGGCGCGGAGCTGCTCCTTGACCCGGCGCAGGGCGCGGCCGAGTTCGGCGCCGGAGGGCGGGGCGGTGGCGGCCCCCGGCGCGCCGGGGGCGAGGCGCACCGGGTACATGCTGGTGAACCAGCCGACCGTGCGCGACAGGTCGGCGCCGGGCACCACCGGTTCGCGGCCGTGGCCCTCGACGTCGATCACCACGTCCTCGGTGGTGCCCAGGCACCGCTGGACGGCCAGGGCGAGGGCGGTCAGCAGCACGTCGTTGATCTCGCAGTGGAACGCCGCCGGGATGGTGGTGAACAGGTGCCGGGCCCGGTCCGCTCCGTAGACCGCGGTGCGGGTGCGGGCCGTGCCGGTGGTGTCCCGGGCGGTGTCCAGGGGCCGCTTGGCCAGCCTGGGGCCGGGGGTGGCGAGCATCCTCTCCCACAGCGGGAGTTCGGCCGTCCGCTCGGAGGTGCGGGCCTGCTCGTTCAGGGCGCGGCTCCAGTGCCGCAGGGAGGTCCCCACCGGGCGCAGGCCGGGCCGGCGGCCCTCGGCGAGCTCCTGGTAGGCGCCGACCAGGTCGGGCACGACGATGCGCCAGGAGACGCCGTCGCAGGCGAGGTGGTTGGCCATGAACAGCAGGCGGCCGGGCGTTTTGGGGCCCGCGTCGAACCAGACCACGCGCACCATGCGGCCGGCCCGGACGTCGAACTCCTCCTTGGCCCGCCGGGTCTCCCGCGCGAGGAGGTGCGCGAGGTCGTCGCCGGCGGCGGCGCCGGTCGGAACCCGCCGTACGCAGGAGGCGGCGGAGACGGCGCCGACGGGCCTCACCTCCAGGGACCAGCCCGGCGCCGAGCGGTCCAGGCGGAGCCGGAACGCGTCGTGGTGGTCGATCAGCGCCTGGACGGCCGCGGTCAGCCGGTCCTCGCGCAGACCGCCCGGAACCCGGAGCAGCACGGCCTGGTGGAAGCCGTCGACCGGGCCGCCCTGGTCGCGCAGCCAGTGCACGATCGGCGTGAGCGGAACCTCACCGACGGCCGCGGCCTCGCCGCCCGCGGCGCCCCGGTCGGTCTCGCGGGCGGCCTGGGCGAGGGCCCGGACCGTCTTGTGCTCGAAGACGTCCTGCGGGGTGAGGACGAGCCCGGACTGCCTCAGCCGGCTGACCAGCTGGATGGACATGATGCTGTCGCCGCCGAGGTCGAAGAAGCTGCGGTCGCGCGGTACGCGGGTCTCGCGCAGCACCTCGGCGAAGGCCTCGGCGACCAGATCCTCCCGGGAGGCCGGTGCCTCGTCGGCCGTCCCGCCGGGTGCCGCGACCGGAGCGGGTTCCGGAGCGGGAGCGGGTTCCGGAGCGGGAGCGGGTTCCGGAGCGGGGAGGGGTTCGGGGTCCGTACCCCGGGAGAGCTTGCCGCCGGGCGTGCGGGGCAGGCGGGCGGCCGGCCGGATCTCGGAGGGGACCAGGTGTGCCGGGAGGCGTTCGGCGAGCCAGGCGCGCAGTTCCTCCGGGTCCGGCGCGGCCGCCGCGTCCGCCGGGACCGGGTAGGCGACCAGCCGGGCGTCACCCGTCCGGTCCCGGCGGACCGCGGCCATCGCCTCGGCGACCCCCGGGTGCCGGCCCAGTGCCGCCTCCACCTCGCCCGGTTCGACGCGGAAGCCGTTGACCTTCACCTGGTCGTCCGCCCGGCCGAGGAAGTCGAGCTGTCCGTCCGCGCGCCAGCGGACCAGGTCGCCGGTGCGGTACATCCGCTCGCCGGGCGGCCCGAACGGGTCGGCGACGAAGCGCTCCGCGGTCTGCGCGGGGCGCCCCAGGTAGCCGCGGGCGAGACCTTCGCCGGCCAGGTACAGCTCCCCCGGCCGGCCCGGTTCCACCGGCCGCAGGGCGCCGTCGAGGACGTAGGCGCGAACGTGGCCGAGCGGGCGGCCGATGGGCGGCGCGCCACCGTCCGGCGCCTCCTGGGCCGACCCGGCGGTGGCGTACACGGTGGTCTCGGTCGGCCCGTAGACGTTGAGCAGCCGGGTGTCCGGCATCGCGCTCGCCACCCGGGCGGCGATCGCGGCCGGCAGCGCCTCCCCTCCCAGCGCCAGCGTCCGGGCCGACAGCTCCAGGCCCCCCTGCTCCAGCAGCCTGCCGAGCACCGAGGGGATCGCGCACACCAGGCCGCCGGACCAGCGCGGCGGTTCGTCGTCCAGCAGCGACAGCAGGTTGGTGACGATCTCCACCGTGCCGCCGGCGGCCAGCGGCGCGAACACCTCGGCCACCGACACGTCGAAGCCGAACGACGTCGCGGCGAGGGCGTGTTCGAGCGCCGCCGCGCCGAACTCGGCCTCGGCCCAGGTGAGCAGCGGCAGCACGTTGCGGTGCGGCACGAGCACCCCCTTGGGCGTGCCCGTCGACCCCGAGGTGTGGATGACGTACGCCGGGTGGTCGGGGAGCAGCGGCGCGGTCCGGTCGGTGTCGGCGATGTCGTGCGGCGCGGCGGCCGCCAGTTCCTCCGCCACCGCCCCGTCGTCCAGGACGAGGACCGGACCATGCGGGTCGCCGAGGTCCCGTCCGGTGCCCGCGGCATCGGTGACCAGGCACGACGGCCGGGTGTCGCCGATCATGAAGCGGAGCCGCTCGGCCGGGTACGCCGGGTCGAGCGGCAGGTAGGCGGCGCCGGACTTCAGGACCGCCAGCATGGCCGCCAGCATGTCCGCGGACCGCGGCAGCAGCAGCCCGACCACCCGTTCGGGTCCGGCGCCTCGGTCGATCAGCAGCCTGGCCAGCCGGTTGGCCCGCTCGTGCAGCTCACGGTAGGTGAGGTGCCCGGTGCGGTCGCGGACCGCGACCGCGTCCGGGGTGCGCCGCGCGGCCGCGTCCAGCACCGCGGTCAGGGTGCGGGAGCCGGACCGCCTCTCCCCCTGGCGGGCCCAGGACAGGACGGTGGACGTCTCGTCGGCGTCCAGCAGGTCCAGCGCGCCCACCGTGCGGCCGGGCGCGGCGCCGGCCGAGGCCAGCAGCCTGCGCAGACGCCGGGCGTGCGCGTCCGCCCCGGCCCCGGGGAGGCGGTCCGCCGGCCCGGTGACGGCCACCCGGAGGCGGTGGTCGGACGGCTCCTCCTCCAGCACGATCCGCACCGCGTCGGCCGGTTCCGCGCCGACCCGGCGGGCGACCGCCGGATGGTCGCCGAACCGCAGTGCGGGCGCGGGCTCGCGGATGTCCGCGACCGTGCCGTACAGCCGGGCGCCGGGTCCGGTCAGGCCCAGTTCGCGGCAGACCTCGGCGTGCCGGAACCGCTGGTGCCGCCGGGCCCGGCGGGCCTCCAGGCCGGCCTGCCGCACCAGTTCGGCGAACGGCGTGCCGGGCCGGACGTCGAGGCGCAGCGCGGCGATGTCCTCGGCGGCGGCCGGCACCCGCCGTGCCGCACGCTCCGTGCGGCCGTCCACCGGCAGGCCGAGCACCACGTCGGTGCGGCCGGTCAGCCGGTGCAGGTAGGCGGCGACGGCCGCGATCAGGACCGCACGCGGGTGGGCGCCGCAGTACCGGGCCGCGGCCCGCAGCCGGCCGCTCTCGGCGGCGTCGAGGAGGACCGGACCGGAGGCGCCCGTACCCGGGCCGGCCGGCTCGGGGAGCACGAGCGGCTCGGGGAGCACGAGCGGCTCGGGGAGCACGAGCGGCTCGGGGCGGTCGGCGAAGCGCTCCCGCCAGTAGGCCGCGTCCGTCTCGCGGGCCGGCGAGTCCCGGTAGGCGGCCTCCTCCTCGGCGAACCTCGCGGGGGACGGCAGCGCGTCCTCCCTCGGGGGCGTGCCGGCGATCCGCGCGGTGTACACCTCGGCGGCGCGGCGGCTGACCAGCGCGCAGCCGAACGTGTCGAGGACGGCCCGCGGATGCCGGTGGAACCACCTGAACCGGTCGGCCGCCAGCCGGATCAGGGACTGCGCGGACCGCAGCCCCGCGTCGGCGGCCGACAGTTCGGCGCGCACCCGGGCCTCGGCCGCGGCGGCCGGGTCGGCCTCGTCGGCGAGGTCCACCATCGTCAGCGGCAGACCGCCGCCGTCGGTGAACTCCGGGCGGCCGGACGGCCCGGGGGCCGCGCGCAGCCGCACGGCCTCCGCCTCCTCGGCGACCTGGCGGATCGCGTCCTGCAGCACGGTCACGTCCACCGGCCCGTGGATCTCCACGACCTCGGCGACGGCGGCGCCGCCCGCCGGGTCCGGCGTCGTGCCGTGCGCGGTGTGGTGCTCAGAGGTCTCGGACATGGCTGCCAGCTCCTGCGTGCCGGGGTCGGTCGACGGGTCGTCGGGTCGGGTACGGGTGGAATCCGCGGCCGGTCTTGCGGCCGAGACTGCCCTCGGCGACCAGCCGGGCCAGCAGCGGCGTCGGCCGGAACCGTTCGTCGCCGGTGTGCTCGCGCAGCACGTCCAGCGTGTCGAGCACGGTGTCGAGGCCGATGAGGTCCGCGGTCCGCAGCGGCCCCGTGGCGTGCCCGAAGCAGTCCTGGAAGACGCGGTCCACGGTGTCGGCGTCGGCGGTGCCCGCCTCCACGACGGCGGCCGCCTCGTTGACCGTCAGCATCAGCACGCGGTTGCTGACGAAGCCGGGGCCGTCGCCGACCACGATCGCCTTCTTGCCGAGGCCGGCCAGGAGGTCCACCGTCAGTTCGACGGTGTGCGTGCCGGTGTGCGGGGACCTGACGACCTCGACGGTGTCCTTCAGCGGCGCCGGGTTCATGAAGTGGGTGCCGATCACCCGGTCGGGGCGGCCGGTGAAGGAGCCGAGGCGGCCGATCGGAACGGCCGAGGTGCACGAGGCGAACACCGTCTCGGGCGGGCACAGGCGGTCCAGCTCCTCCAGGACCGCCTTCTTGAGCGGCACCCGCTCCGGCGCGCACTCCACCACGAACCGGGCGCCGGACAGGGCGGACGGCTCGGCCGCCCAGGCCACCCGCTCCCCGGCCGGGCCCGCGTTCCGCCCGCGCAGCAGGCGCGCCGCGCGCACCCCGGACCGCAGGCGCTCAGGCCCGCTCGCGCGTGCCGCCGCGTCCGGATCGACGACCACCACGGGGTGTCCGGCCGCCGCGAAGCACTGGGCGACGCCGATCCCCATGGTGCCGGCGCCCACGACGCCGATCGGCAGCCCGGTCGTGCCGGGCGGCTCGCTGTCCCTGCTCTCGGCGTTCTCGGCGTTCTGGCCGTTCTCGGCGTTCTCGCCCACTCGGGCCCCCTTCACGGTCGGTGTCGTGCCCGCGGTGTCAGCCGGCGGACCCGGTGGTGGCGGCGCGCGCCCGGTCGACCAGTTCGTCGGCCAGGGCCAGCACCGTCTCCTCGTCGAACAGCTCGGTGCGGTACTCGACGGCGATCCGGTCCGCGGTGACGCTCCAGTGGAGGCCACAGGCGGGGCCGCCGCCCGGGCCGCCGGTGCCGCCGTGGTCCGCGGTGACGTCGAACGGCGGCAGGCGGCCCGGGACCGGACGCGTGACGGCCTCGGCCCGCAGCCGGGCGATCCGCTCGGCCAGTTCCGCGTGCGACGGCTCGTCGGTCACGTCGATCCGCAGCGGCAGCGGCGCGCCGTCCGGCCGGACGAGGCCGAGCAGCAGCCCGTCGGCCTCGGCACGGTCGGTCAGCAGGGCGGCGAGGGCGGCCAGCAGCCCGTCGGTGCCCAGCGCGGCGGCGAGGCCGTCGGGGAGCGGGACCTCGTGGCGGGCCGTCTCGCCGGTGCCGCCGCCCGGTGGCCGCGGACGGTCCGCCGGCAGTTCGAACGCCGGCAGTCCGCCGAACGGCTCCTCCCGTCGGCCGTCCGGACCGGCGAGCCGTCCGGGCAGAGCGGGCAGCGCGGAGAGCGGGGTGTCGGCGTCGTCGGTGACCGCCCGGAGCAGGTCGATCAGCGCCTCCGCCAGCGCGGCGATCGTGTCGCGGTCGAACAACTGCGTGCTGTACTCGACCACCACGTCCAGGTCGTCGGCGCCGGCGCGTTCCCCGACCACCACCGTGATGTCGAACTTGGCGGTTCCCGGCGGGAGTCCGGGGAACAGCGGGCCGCCGTCCTCGTCCACGGCCGGTCCGAACAGACTCTCGCCGAAGACGAAGTGCGGCGGCAGCGTCTGGTGGACGTACATGACGTCGAAGATCGGGTTGCGGGACGGGTCGCGCTGCGGCGCCACCTCCCGCACGACCGCGTCGAAGGGGATCTCCTGGTTCTCCAGCCCCTCGATCACCTCGGCGCGCACCCGGCGCAGCAGTGTGCGGAAGGCCGGGTCGCCGGAGAGGTCGGAACGCAGTGCGATGGTGTTGTTGAAGAAGCCGAGCAGGCCCCACAGTTCGGGCCGGGTACGGCCGATGGTGGGGGTTCCGACCACGATGTCGTGCTGGCCCGACCACCGGGACAGCAGCATCTTGAGTCCGGTGAGCAGCACCGTGAAGAGCGTGGCGGACTCACGCGCGCCGACCTCGCGCAGCCGGGTCACCAGGTCCGCGGGGATGGTCAGGCCGTGGGCGGCGCCCGTGAAGTCCATCCGGGCGGCGCGCGGCCGGTCGGTGGGCAGTTCCAGTGCGGGAGGATCGGCGAGCCGTTCCGCCCAGTAGCGCAGTTCGCCGTCGAGGAGTCCCTTCTCCATCAGCTCGCGCTGCCAGTGGGCGTAGTCGCGGTACTGCACGGGCAGCGGCTCGAAGCGGTGCACCCGCCCTTCGCAGCGCGCCCGGTAGAACCGCATGAGTTCGTCCATCAGGATCTGCGGCGCCCAGCCGTCGTTGACCGCGTGGTGGGTCAGCCAGCAGAAGAGGTGGTCGTCGGGGGCGAGGCGGATCAGGGTGACACGGACCAGGGGGTCCCGTTCGACGTCGAAGACCCGCTCGGACTCGGCTCGGATGATCGCGCGCGCCGTGTGCTCCGCGCCGGGCTGCCCGGTGAGGTCCTCGTAGCGGAAGAAGTCGCCGAGGGCCGGCCTGACGACCAGCCGCGCGCGGCCGTCCACGGAGACGAAGTTGGACCGCAGCGCCTCGTGCCGCTCGGCCAGGTCCTCCCAGGCCAGGCGCATCGCCTCGGGGTCGATCGGGCCGCGGTGGCGGGAGGCGCCGGGAAGGTTGTAGAGGGTGGTGCCGGGGTCGAGCTGGTGGTGGAACCACATGCGTTCCTGGCCGTAGGACAGCACCGGCTCCTCGCTGCGCCGGATCGGCGGGAGGGCCGGGGCGCCGGTCCCGGGGGCGGCGGGTGCGGGGGTGGCGGACTCGGGGGTGGCGGACTCGGGGGTGCCGGGCCCCGGTCCGGACACCGCGGCCGGGGCGGCGGGTGCGGGCAGCCGGTCCGCGATGGCGGCGGCCAGGTCGGCGACGGCGGAGTGGTCGTAGACGTCGACCATCCGCAGGCCGACGCCGTACCGCTGCTCGACGCGTCTCAGGAGCAGCAGGGCGATGATGGAGTTGCCGCCGATGGCGAAGTAGTCGTCCTCGGCTGCGACGTCGTCCGCGTGGAGCAACTCGGTCAGGGTCCGCCGCAGCCAGGGCAGCACCTCCGCCGCCGGTTCCGCGGCGGCGGGCTCCTCCGGCACGGACGGCGAGGACACGGACGGCGAGGCGGCAGGCGCCTCGGGCACAGGTGCCTCGGACACGGACGGCGAGGCGGCAGGCGCCTCGGGCACGGACGGCCCGGAGGTGGACGGCCCGGCCGCGGGCGGGGAAGCGGCCCGGTCCGTCAGCACCTCACCCACCGGCCGGGCCCAGCAGCGGACGCCGCGCAACGGATGCCCCGGAAGCGGTACGCGCCGCGCGGCGGGGGTCAGCGCCGACCAGTCGAGATCGTGCCCCAGCTCGTACAGCCGCGCCAGCACGCCGGACACGCCGTCCGTCCCGGGGGCGGCGGTGAGCACGACGGCCCCGGGGCGGTCGGCCAGGTGGTCCGCCAGCAGATCGCTCAGCTCGCCGCGAGCGCCCAGTTCCACGAAGACCACGGGTCCTTGGGCCAGTTGCTCGTCGGCCGCGGCCCGCAGCCGTTCGGGCCGCGGCGGCGCGCCCTCGTCCTCCGCCGCCGCCGCGAGGTCCCGGGTGTCCTGATCGGTGAGCGTGCCGTTGAGGTGGCGGACCACGTAGCGGGAGAGCCCGGAGCTGATCATCGCGTCCACGGTGAGCCCGGCCCGGCCGAGCGCGGCGTGCGCGGCGATCTGGCCGCGCACCGCCGCCGCTCGGCCGGCCGGCACCGGCAGGCGGTCGGGCAGCGGCGCCGGCCCGCCGGTGACGGCGGCCGGTTCGGCGTCCCCCGACAGCAGGCAGACGACGCGCGGTGCGGTGGCCGGACCGGCCGCGGGGGCGAGCCGGCGCCAGGTGACGGCGGCCGCCAGCGCGGTCGCGAGGTCCCGGGTCCGGCCGGCCACCGCGCCCACCCGGAACGGGTGGTGGTCGCGGCCCGTGTTCAGCGTCCAGGCGACATCGGCGAGTACGGCCCGGCCGTCACGGAGTTCGAGCGAGAGGCGCTCGCACAGCGTGTGCAGGTCGGCCTCCGTCCGGGCCGAGACACCGACCACCCGCGGCGCCTCGTCCGGCGCAGCAGCGGGCGCAGCGGCGGGCGCCGGCGGCGGCTCCTCGACCACGCAGTGCGCGTTGACGCCGCCGAGACTGAACGAACTGACACCGGCCCGCCGCACCCCCTCGGTCCGCCACGGCCGCAGCGACGTCACCACCTCCAGCCGGGCGCCGTCCAGATCGACCTCGGCGGCGGGCCTTTCGAAGTGCAGCGACGGGTACAGCTCGCCGTACCGCACGCTGAGAATCGTCTTGACCAGGCCCGCGACGCCGGCCGCGTGGTCCAGGTGGCCGATGTTGGTCTTCACCGAGCCGACCGCGAGCGGCCGCCGCTCCCCCGGCCGGGCCAGCGCCAGGCCCTCGGTCTCGACCGCGTCGCCGAGCCGGGTCCCGGAACCGTGCGCCTCGACGTAGCCGGCGGTGCGGATGTCCAGACCGGCCCGTTCCCAGGCACGCGTGATGACCTCGGCCTGCGCGCGGGCGCTGGGTGTGGCGATGGTGGCGGAGTGGCGGCCGTTGTGCGCGGTGGCGGTGCCGCGGATCACCGCGTGGACGAACGCTCCTTCCTCCAGGGCCCGTTCGAGCGTGGTCAGCAGCAGCACCGCACCGCCCTCGCCGCCGCCCGCGCCGTCCGCGGCCTCGTCGAAGGCCCGGGAGCGCGCGGTCGGCGAGGCGATGCCGGGGAAGTCGGCGACGGCGGCCTCGGGGGCGACGACGTGGCGCAGGCTCACACCGCCGACGACGGCGTAGTCGGCTTCGCCGTCGCGGAGTTCGCGGCACCCCTGGTGGACGGCGACGAGCGAGCCGTTGCACCCGGTGTCAACGCCGTAGCACGGCCCCGACAGCCCGAAGAGGTGGGAGACGCGGGCGGGCAGGGCGAAGGGGATGTTGCCCATCAGGCTGAGCGTGCCGGAGTCGGGGACCAGCGGCAGATAGCCGTTGCCGGGCGAGCTGAAGATCACCGCTGTCCGGCTGTCGCGCAGCGCGGCGGGGGCGTAGCCGGCGTTCTCCAGGGCTTCCCACGTGAGGTGCAGGGCCAGCCGGTGCTGCGGGTCGGTGACCTCGGCCTCGCGCCGGGACATGCCGAAGAACTCGTGGTCGAACAGGTCGATCCGGTCCAGGTAACCCAGCTCCGGATAGCGCACCGCGGGGTCCAGGCCGGTGGACTCGACGCGTTCGGCGGGGATCGGCCGCACGGAGTCGCGGCCGGCGCGCAGGTTCGCGCGGAACGCCTCCGGCCCGGACGCCTCGGGGAAGCGTGTGGCGATGCCGACGACCGCGACGGCGGCCGTGCCGGTACCAGTCATGTCAGCGACTCCGTTCGTGTGTGACCGCGCGATCAGAGTTCGTAGGAGACCGGTGCGGTACGCGCGGCGGCCGGCCGCCGGATCGGCCCGCCGGTACCGGCTTCCGTGTCGGCTCCGGCTTCCGCGCCGGTTCTGGCTTCCGCGCCGGTTCTGGCTTCCGCGCCGGCTTCCTCTCCGGCCCGGTCGTCGATCACGTCCGCCTGGGCGGCGATGGTGACGAGGTCGAACAGCTCTCCCGCGCGCACCGCTTTCGGCCACCGCGCGTCGAGCCGGCGGTACAGGTCGACGACCTTGAGCGAATCGCCGCCCACGGTGAAGAAGTTGTCCTCGGGGCCCGCGTCGCGGTGGCCGAGCACCTCGGCCCAGATCTCCCCGACGACCTGCCGCGTACCGGTCCGCCGCCCCCGGCCGGCCGGCCGTTCCGTACCCTCGGCGGCCGCGGGCGGCAGGGCGGCGAGCGCCGCGCGGTCCGCCTTGCCGGTGGCGGTGAGCGGCAGCCGTTCCACCGGCACGAAGCGGTTCGGCAGCGCCTGGTCGACCAGATGGCCGCGGCAGTGCCGGCGCAGGTCCCGCGGGTCCGGGGGCCCGTGCCCCGCGGCCGGTACGAGGAACGCGGTCAGCCGCGGCGCGTCGCCGTCCCGCTCCTCGCAGACCACCACGGCCTGCTCGACCACCGGATGGGTCTCGAGCGCGGCCTCGATCTCGCCGAGCTCCACGCGTGCGCCGCGGACCTTGACCTGGTGGTCGGTCCGGCCGTGGTAGTGCAGCGTGCCGTCGGCGTCGCGGCGGGCGAGGTCGCCGGTGCGGTAGAGGCGGGCGCCGGGCGGGCCGAACGGGTCGGCGACGAAGCGTTCGGCCGTGCGCCCGGGCGCGCGCGCGTAGCCGATGGCGACGAACGCGCCGCCCACGTACAGTTCGCCCAGTTCCCCGTCCGCGACCTCGCGCAGCCTCTCGTCCAGCACGCGGGCGGTGGCGCCGGGCCAGGGGCGGCCGATGGGGACGCGCTCCGCGGCGGGGTCGGGCCGGTCCTCGACGGTGCAGGAGACGACGGTCTCCGTGGGGCCGTACTCGTTGGCGAGCCGGGTGCCGGGCAGTCGCGCACGGTGGACGCGGACCAGTTCGGGCGTGCACACCTCGCCGGCGACGACCACCAGGCGCAGGCTGTCGGGGAGCCGTTCGGGGCCGGTCAGCAGCAGCCGGTAGTAGGACGGCACGACGACGAGGTGGGTCGCGCGGTGCCGGCGGGCCAACCGCACGAACTCGGCCGCCCGGCGCAGCTCGCGGGCGGTCGGCAGCAGCAGTGTGTGGCCGTTGGAGAACGACCAGAACATGCCGGCGAGCATGCCGTCGAACGACAGCCGCATCGCCATCAGGAAGATCGAGGGGCCGGTGCCGTACACGGCACCGCGCGGGCGGACGGAGTCGGCCAGCGCGCCGCGGCCGACCAGGACCCCCTTGGGGGTGCCGGTGGAGCCCGAGGTGTAGACGAGGTAGGCGGGGGCGCCCTCCGGGACCGCCGGCCCGGGGTCCGCGGCGGTGCGGGCGCCGGCCGCCGCCAGGGCGCCGAGGTCGAGGTCCTCGGCCGCCAGCCGGGGCGGCGCGTCCGGCAGCCCGGCCAGGTCCCGGTCGTCCCGGGAGGCGAGCACGACGGCGCAGTCGGTGTCGTGCAGCAGGGCCCGCAGCCTGTTCGGCGGCAGGTCGGGTTCGATGGCGGCCCAGACGGCTCCCACCCGCAGCGCGGCGAGTACCGCGGCGACGGCGAGTGCGCTCTGTTCCAGGCGGACGCACACGCTGGTGCCGGGCCGGGCGCCCGCCTCGCGCAGCAGCTCGGCGAGTCCGGCGGAGACCTCGTCGAGCTCCCGGTAGGTGAGCGAGGTGGCGCCGATGACGAGCGCGGTGGCCCGCGGGGTCCGGGCGGCCCGGGCGCGGAAGGCGTCGAGGAGCGACGGCTGGGGCGGGTGCGTCACGGCGGTCTCCTCAGGCGTCCCGGATCAGCAGACGGACGTGCCCGGTGGAGTCGGGCACCGGATGGTCCGCGGGCACCGCGAGGACCATGGGGCCCCCGTCCGCCGGTTCGGTCTCGGTCTGTGTGAAGCCGGCGAAGCGGAGGGTGACCAGCATGTTGCGGTTGACGGCGGTGGGCACGAAGTGCGTGACGGGCCGGCGGCCCTCGGCCCGCGCCCGCCGGATCAGATGGTTCAGCAGCAGCCCGCCGACGCCTCGTGAGGCGACCCGGCAGGACATCAGCATCAGCCGCAGCACCGCGTCCCGCGGCGTGAGCTCGGTGACGGACAGTCCGATGACGCCGTAGTCGCCGAAGCGGTCGCGGAGCCGGGCGAGCCGCACCTGGTGGCCGGGCGAGTCGATGAGCCCGCGCAGCTCCTCCTCGCCGTAGACCAGGCCCGTGCTGTTGAGCTGGTGGGTGCGCACGGTGAGTTCGCTGGCCCGCGCGAGGTCCTTCCCGGTGGCCGGGGCGACCTCCATGACGAGGCCGAGCGAGGCGAGGAACTCCTGGCGGTCGCCGCCGGCCTCCTCCTCGGCCTGCCGGCGCCGCCACTCGGTGCGGTAGAGCTGCCGGCGCCCGGCGGCCTCGGCCGTCACGTGCGCGGGGCGGAACTCGGGCCGGTCCGGAAGGCCGCCGGCGCGGTCGGCGGGGTAGCAACGGACGGCCGGGAGCGCGGAGGAGACCTCGGCGCGCTCGACCGGGTCGTTGTCGACGAACGCGATGGTGTCCAGTCCGATGTTGAGCGTCTCGGCGATGCGGCGGACCGCGGCGGACTTGTCCCCCCAGCCGATCCGCGCCGCGCAGAACCACTCGTCCAGGCCGCACGCCTCCAGGTGCGCGGTGGCCGTGTCGTGGTCGCCGCGGCTGACCGCGGCGTGCAGGATGCCGCGCTCGTCCAGCGTGCGCAGGACCCTCGGGACGTGCGGGAAGGGCCGGGGGTCGTCGCCCTCCAGCACGACGCCGTCCCACAGCGTGTCGTCCAGGTCCCAGATCAGGCACTTGACGGTCGGTGCGCCCGCCGCGGCCGTCATGCGCCCGCCCCGAAGCGGCGCACCAGATGTGCGGCTATGTGCATCTCGGACACCTGCTGCGCTCCTTCGATGATCTCCATGACCTTCGCGTCCCGGTAGTGGCGGCCGACGCGGCTGTCCGGCGCGCACCCGGCGGCGCCGAGGATCTGCACGGCGTCACGGCCGGCCGACGCCCCCGCGGCGGCGGCCGCGTACTTGGCCATGATCGTCTCGGTGACGCCGCGGCCCGGCCCGCCGGCCCGTGCCCGGGCGGCCCGGGCGGCGAGTTCGCGGGCCCCGGCGGCGTCCACCGCGATCCTGGCCAGCAGCGCGCCGACCGCCTGGTGCCGGCTGAGCGGCACCCCGCCCTGCGTCCGGGCGGCGGCGTGCGCGGCGGCGTCGGCCACGCACGCCTCGGCCATGCCGACGCAGCCCCAGGCGACCGTGAACCGGCCGTGGTCGAGCGCGGTCGCGGCGACGTGCGACAGGCCGGCGCCCGAGGGGGCGATCCGGTGGTCGGCCGGGACCCGGACGGCGTCCAGGGTGAGGTGGGCGATGCCGGCGGCCCGCATGCCGAGCTGGCCGCTGACCGGCTCGCGGCGCACACCGGGCCGGTCGGTCTCGACCAGGACGGCGGTGGGCCTGCCGCCGCTGCGGCCGAGTACCAGCAGTACGTCGGCGTCCTGCCCGAAGGTGACCCACCTCTTGCGGCCGGTCACGGTGAGCGCGGTGCCGTCCGCGGACTCCTCGATCTCGGTCCGCACCTCGGCGAGCGCGCTTCCCGCGCCCTCCTCGGTGGCCGCGAAGCCGGCCGTGAGGGTGCCGTCGGCCAGCGGCGGCAGCCAGTGGGCCCGCTGCTCGCGGGTGCCCCAGCGCAGCAGGGCCGCCGCGACCATCGACTGGACGGTGAGCAGGCCGCGCAGGGCGCTGCACACGCCGCCCAGGTGGGCGGCCACCTCGCCGAGTTCGGCGGGTTCCAGGCCGGCTCCGCCGTAACGGGCGGGCAGGTCGGGGGCGAGCAGGCCCGCCCGGGCCAGTTCGCGGCGCACTTCCGCCGGGACCCGGCCCTCCCGATCCCAGTCGGCGGCCGGGGTGCGGGCCTCGGCGGCGAACCCGGCGGCGGCCGCGACCAGCGGCGGCGCGCCGGCGGGCTCAGCGGTCGCCCGCACGGGTCCGGTCCGGCGTTTCGGCGCCGGTCTTGCGGCGGACGAACGCGGTGAGTCGGCGCGCGGTCCGGAAGCTGTCCAGGTCGAGGTCCTCCACCTCGACGGTGAGGTCGAAGCGCTGCTCGACGTAGGTGACCAGCTCCAGCGCGAACAGCGAGTCGACCAGGCCGAGTTCGAAGTAGTCGTCGTCGGGGCCGACCGGCCGCCGCAGCGCGTCGGTCAGGAACCGGGTGATCTCCCCGGTGATCTCCTCGGCGGTCTCCCCGGTGATCTCCCCGGCGGTCTCCCCGGTGCCGTGGCTCATGCGGTGCCCTCCCGTCCGTGCTGCGGACCGATCTCGACCAGCAGCGCGCTCCAGGCCGCCACCGGGCTGACGTTGAGGAGCACCGCCAGGTCGCCCTCGGCGAGTTCCCTGCCGGCCAGTGCGGTCCCGAGGTTGAGGAAGACGTCGTTCGGGCCGAGGTGTCCGAAGCGGCGGAGGTTCTCCCGGCAGGACGGCAGCAGCCCGATCTCCAGGGTCTCCTCGGTGAAGGCCAGTCCGCCGGCCGACAGGTTCTGGCTGGCGTAGCCGGCGATGTCGGCGCGGGTCAGGCCGTTGCGGGACAGCAGTTCGTCCACCAGTGCGCCGAGCCGGTTCCTGGTCTCCATGGCCAGCCGGAAGGAGTAGCCGGGCAGGTCCCGGCACTCCTCCCTCCACCGCGCGGTGGGCCGGTCGCGGTACTCCAGGCGGAAGAGGTCCCAGTAGCGGCCGTCGGTGCGCTGGACGAGGTCGAGCACCCGGATCGGCGCGGCGGGGTGCGGGCGGGTCAGCAGCAGCGCCTGGCCGCCGTCGCCGTTGACGGTCACCGGGTGCCGGTAGCGGGCCCCGCCCGCGGGCTTGCTGCCGTGTGCGACCAGCACGTGGCCGAGGGACGGGTCGGCGGCGAGCAGGCCGCGCGCGGCGAGCAGGGCCGGGGTGACGGACACACAGCCGAGGCCGCCGACCGTGAAGACCGTCGCCGCGTCGGCGCCCAGCGCGTGCTGGAGTCTCGTCGCGTCCGAGCTGATCAGGGTCTCCGGGGCGCGCGGCTCGATCACGATGAGCGCCCCGAGGGACGCGGCCGGCAGCCCCGCACGGTCCAGCGCGGCGCGGGCGGCGCGCTCGGCGAGGTCGTAGGAGGTCAGGCCGTCGTCCGCCAGGACCGTCTCGATGCCGAGGTTGAGACAGGTGAGGCGGTCCGCCTCGGACAGACCGGCCAGCTCGGGGAGTTCGGCGACGGTGTGCGTGCGGTCCGGCAGGTGCCGGCCGACCGCTTCGACCGCGACGGGCGCCGCGGTGTGGAACGTGACTTCAGCGCTCATGTGCGCTCCCACCCGTTCAAGGCTCGGACAGCGGAACACTACCGCCTTCTACGTGATTACGTAAGTACGTAATTCTGGGTCCAGGGTGGGCCCCGGTCTGGAATGCTGAGTCCCGCCCACCAGTCCCCCCCACGGAAGGCACCCATGTTGCAGACCCTCTGGAAGCGCCACGGCCTGGTGATGGCCGCGGGCGCCGTGTGCGTCCTCGTCAACGGCCAGGGCATCGGACCGCTGTGGCTCACCGGGATCGCCCTGCTGGGAGTCGGCATGCTGATGCGGGGGGCGATGACCCGCGCGCAGCGCCCGCCGCGCGACGAGGTGCCGCCGGTGGCCCTCGGCGTCCCCGTGGAGGGGCGCTGGACGGCGCGCAACGGGCCCGCCACCAAGGTCCCCAGCCACACCCACAACCTCGCGCAGACCTACGCCATCGACATGGCGCGCAGGCCGGCGCCGGACCCCGTGTGGTTCTGGCCGCCGGCGCGGCGCCCCGAGTCCTACCCGTCCTTCGGCGAGCCGCTGTTCGCCCCGGCCGACGGCCGGGTGGTGGCCGCCGCCGACGGCCAGCGGGACCACCTGTCGCGCTCCTCACTGGCCGGGCTGTTCTACGTACTCGCGGAGGGCTTCGTGCGCTCCCTCGGACTCCCCCGCCACCTGCTGGGCAACCATCTCGTCCTCGACCTGGGCGACGGGGTGTACGCGGTCTTCGCACACCTGCGGCGCGGCTCGCTGAAGGTGGCCGTGGGCGACCGGGTGACGGCCGGCCGCCCGTTGGCCGAGTGCGGCAACTCGGGCAACTCCTCCGAGCCCCACCTGCACTTCCAGCTCATGGACGGCCCCGACATCACCTCGGCCCGCGGTCTGCGCTTCACCTGGCACTACCGGGACGACGAGGGCGGGGAGCACCGGGGGGTTCCCGAGGACAACACCCACTTCACCCCGGTGCGGTCCGCCGCGGCCGACCGGACGGACCCCTACGCCGCGCCGTAGCCGGGTTCGAGCACGAAGCAGACCCGCCGGACACGGCCGTCGGGGGCGAACTCACCGAAGGCGAAGACCTCCTGGCTCTTCTTCGGGTTGCCGCCACGGCTGGTGGTGTAGCGGACCGCGAAGCGGTCGCCCTCCCGCAGCGTCTCGTGCACCTCCACCGGGTAGCTGTGCTTCCGCTTCCGTCCGTCCTCCAGGGCCTTCAGCACACCGGAGCGCTGCATCACCTTCCCCCCGACCTGGTGCACCGCGTCCGGGGTGTGGAAACGGTCGTGGGCCTCGGCGGCCGGCACCGCCGGGTCGTACCCGGCGGCGTAGTAGGCCCGCAGGTAGTGGGCGGGGTCCTGGGCCGGCGTCGGCTCGGCCCCGTCGGCCGGCGGCGGCGCCGGGACGGCGCCCGGCGTGGGGCGGGCCGCGGCGTCGGACGGAGCGCTCCCGCCATGCCCGGCCCAGCCCGGCCGGCTGGCGGAGAAGGCGTCGGAGCGGGCCACCCGCCCGTCCCCGGCCATCTCGGCGAACACGGCCGCGTCCGTGGCGCTCTGGAACTTCCAAGCCATGGGCGTGCTGATGGTGTACCGGGCGGCGGCCCGGTCCCCCTCCACGACCAGCTCGTGGACGTACAGCTCGTAGGGCGCGTCGAGGGAGCGCCGGGAGCGGAGGCTGCGCATGATCTTCTTGTGGTCCCAGAGCCTGCCGTTGACCCGGTGGGGGCCGTCGGGCAGGTGATAGCGCTCCCACACCTCCTCCACCGGGTCGTTCCCGTCGATGGCGTCGGAGTGGTAGGCGCGGAGGTAGCCGATGAAGTCCTCCGCGGCGGTGGGACGGTGTGTGGTGCTCATGACGCTCTCCCGGTTCTCTCTGTGGGGATGGCACCGCCCCCGGGGCCCAGAGGCGGCACGGTGTTGATACGGAACTCCCTGCGGAGGGCGGCCCGGGCCGCGTGGTGGCCGCACATGCCGTGCACGCTGGGGCCGGGCGGCGTCGACGCGGAGCACAGGTACACCCCGGGCAGGGGGGTGCGGTACGGGTTCCAGGCGGGCACCGGCCGGAACACGGACTGCGTGAGCGTGATGGCCCCCGCCCCGATGTCCCCGCCGGGATAGTTCGGGTTGTACGTCTCGTAGTCGGCCGCCGGCACCCCGCGCGCCGCGATGACCGTGTCGGAGAAGCCGGGCGCGTACCGCTCGATGCGGCGGGTGATCAGCGGCACCGGGTCCCGGGTGTCGCCGTTGGGCACATGCGCGTAGGCCCACACCGGGCGGCGGCCGCCCACGGCACGGCCGGGGTCGGTCACGGCCGGGTCGACCAGCAGCACGAACGGCTCCTCGGTGGCCTCCCCCCGCACGGCCGCGCGCTCCGCCGCGAGCATCTCGGCGCGGGTGCCGCCCAGGTGCACGGTTCCGGCCCGCCCCACCTCGGGGTCGGCCCACGGGATGGGTTCGCCGACCAGGAAGTCGGCCTTCGCGGCACCCGGACCGTAGCCGAAGCGCTCCAGCGCCCGGCGGTAGCCCGGCGGCAGCCGGTCGCCGGCCAGCTCCAGCAGCCCGCGCGGGGTGGTGTCCAGCATGACCACCCGGGCGTCCACCTCCGCGAGGTCGGTGATCCGGTGGCCGGTGTGCAGCACCCCGCCGTGCGCCCGCAGGTCGTCGGCCAGGGCCTGCGCGATGCGGGCGCTGCCGCCCTGCGGCAGCGGCCAGCCGGTCGCGTGCGCCAGGTGCCCCAGCAGCAGCGCGATGGCGCCGGAGGGCGGGCTGGGCAGCCGCCCCACCGCGTGCGCCGCGACCCCGGTGAGCAGTGCGCGGGCCGCCTCGGTGCGCAGCCCGTCGCCTCTCAGCAGGTGCCCGAGCACGCGCGGACCGAGCAGCAGCGGAACGGCGAGGTCACGCGGCACGGACCGCTGGCCGGACAGCAGGAAGTCGGTCACCCCTGTACTGTGCCGCACCAGCGGTGCCATCAATCGCCGCCAGCGCCGCCCGTCCGGGCCGAGCCGTTCGCAGGTCTCCTCGAGATCGCGGTGGGCGAGCGCGGCGCCACCGTCCAGCGGGTGCGCGTAGGGGACCGGCGGCTGCAGCATCCGGACGCCGCGGGACGCGAGGTCGAACTCGCGGAAGAACGCCGACGCGGCCGCCATCGGGTGCACGGCGGCGCAGACGTCGTGCCGGATCCCGGAGTCGAACAGGGCCTCGCCGCGCAGACCGCCGCCGATGGTGTCGGCCTGCTCGTGGACGTGCACGGCCAGTCCGGCACGCGCCATGGTGACGGCGGCGGCCAGGCCGTTCGGACCACTGCCGACGACGGCGACGTCGGCACGCGTCATGCCGGCACGCCCTCGGCGGCGAACTGCTGGCCGGCGAGTCTGCGGTACACCTCGTCGGCCTCCATCAGCTCCTGGTGGGTGCCGATCGCCCGCACACGCCCCTCCTCCATCACGATGATGCGGTCGGCCCGCACGATGGTGGACAGCCGGTGCGCGATGGCCAGCACGGCGCACTCGCGGGCTGCTTCCGTGATCGCGTCGCGCAGCGCCGCCTCGGTGTCGCTGTCCAGGTGCGCGGTGACCTCGTCCAGCAGGATCACCTCCGGCCGCTGCAGCAGCGTACGGGCGATGGCGAGCCGCTGCCGCTGGCCGCCGGACAGGCCCGCGCCCCGCTCGCCGAGTTCCGTGTCGAGCCCGCCGGGCAGTTCGGCGACGAAGCCGTCCAGACTGGCCAGCCGCAGCGCGCGGGCGACCTCGGTCCCGTCGGCGCCGGGGTTGGCGTACATCAGGTTCTCCCGGATCGTGCCGCGCAGCAGCGGGGCGTCCTGCTCGACGTAGCCGACCATGGAGCGCAGTTCGGCCAGCCGGAGGCCGGCGATGTCCCGGCCCCCGACCCGGACCGTGCCGGTGTCGGGGCGGTGGAAGCGCTCGATGAGCTGGAACAGCGTCGTCTTGCCCGCGCCGGAGGAGCCGACGATCGCGGTCAGACCGCGGTCCGGCACGGTGAACGAGACGTTCCGCAGCACCGGGACGCCCTCCTGGTAGGAGAAGTCGACGCCCTCGAAGCCGACCGCGGGCGCCGGCTCCGCGTCGGACTCCCGCTCCCGGGGCTCCCGGGGCTCCTTGGACTCCCCGGGCTCCTTGAACTCCTTGGACTCCGCCGCCCCCGGCCGGGCGGCCGCCTCGTCCTCCTCCTGCGGGACCGCCCCCAGCTCCGTCACCCGCTGGACGGCGGCGCGGCCCTGCTGGATCTGACCGATCGACATGAAGAGCATCACCAGCGGCGCCACCAGGTAGAACAGGTACATCACGAACGACGTGAGGTCGGCGGGCGACAGCGATCCGGTGGCCACCCGGGCCATACCCCAGGAGATGACGACGGCCAGCGAGAGCTGCGTGCCGACGTTCATCGTCGGGGTGAGCAGCGCGCTGAACCCGGCGACCCGGATCCCGCTGCGCCGGGCCCGGTCGGCCAGTCCCGCCAGCTCCTCGGTCTCCCGCTCCTCGGCGCGCGAGGCCTTGACCGTGGTGATGGCGCCGAGCACCCGCTGCAGACCCGAGCCGAACGCGCCGATCTCCTCCCGGTTCCGCAGTGCGGCGACGCGCACCCGGCGGGCCAGCAGCAGCGCGGCGACACTGGCCAGTCCCAGGCAGCCGACCGTGGTGAGCAGCAGTCTCCAGTCGAGCCGGGCCATCAGCACGACGCCGCCGACCACCATGAACACGGAGGTGACCACCTGAGCCAGCGCCTGCGCGATGATCAGACACGCCACGGAGGTGTCGGAGACGGTGCGCGCGAAGACGTCACCGTGCTCCAGACGCGAGAAGTGGGGGATCTGGCTGCGCAGCAGGCGCCCGCCCAGGACCCGCCGGGCGTCGAAGGCGATGTTCTCGCCGGCCCGGCCGATCGCGTAGGCGTGCCCCGCGCCCAGCGCCGCGTCCACGACGAAGAACAGCGCGATGAACGTGATGGGCCAGGCGATCGACTCCTCCCGGGACACCGCCTCGATCAACCGGCCCAGCATCCAGGGCTGAGCGAGCGTGGCCGCCGCCCCGACCAGTCCCATGCCGACGCCGGCGATCAGCAGGGCCCGGTGGCGGCGGACTATCTCCCGGAGGTTCATGCCGGCTTGGTGTAGGAGGCGACGAACAGACCGGCCTCGGGGACGTAGTCGGTCCGCTGCCAGTCGCTGTAACGGCCCTCGGGCCGCAACCCGGCGGCCCGCGCGTAGTCGTCCACCTCGTCGGGGGTGAGCAGCCGCACGGTCTCGGTGCCGACGCGGTGGGTGCCGTCCGACTCGAACCACACGGTGGACACGTGCCAGACCTGGTTGTCCATCAGGAGTGTGGCGTGCATCTGGATGCCGGTGTTCGGCTCCGGGTAGGGCACGAACATCGTGGTGCGCGTCAGGCCCTCGTGCTGGGCCACGATGCCCGGGCGGTTGTGCGTCTCGATCAGCAGCCGTCCGCCGGGCCGCAGGTGCTCGGCCGCGCGGGCGACGGCCTCCCGCTGCCCCTCGGGGTCGAGGATCAGCGCGAGCGTGGAGCAGACGCAGTAGACCAGGCCGTACCGGCGGTCGCCGCGGTAGGTGCGGATGTCGCCGAGTTCGGCGACCACCTCCCCCCGGTCGGCCTTCTTCTCCAGCGCCGTCAGCATCTCCTGCGAGGAGTCCACCCCGGTGACCGGACCGACGCGGTGCGACAGCGGCAGTGCGATCCGGCCGGTTCCGACACCGAGCTCCAGGGTGCCCTGGGCGGGGTCCGGGTGGAACCCCGCCAGGGCCTCGACGGTGGCCCGGGTGGCGGCGTCGTCCTGGAAGATGCGGTCGTACCAGCCCTCGAACTGTTTGCCGTAGCCGATGTCCGCGATCGTCATGGTTCTCCGTTTCTCGGTGGGTGGGAACTCCCGCAGCGGGGCGCCGGTCTCAGGCGGCCTGCAGGAAGGCCGGGGTGGCGGGGTTCATCGCCTGGTAGGTGGAGACGTACAGGACCTCCGGCTCCTCGCTGTCGTCGTGGCCGGCGGCACGGACCACGGCGAACTGGAAACCGCGCACCTCGGACACGTTCGGCGAGTCCCTGATCTGCTTCCTGATGAATTCGGCCAGGACCCGGAAGGGCGGCGAACCGGTCGGGTCCTCCCCCTTGGAGATGTTCTTGAGAATGGCGCTGCAGATATCGAAGACGGCCTTCTCCGTCCGGCGGGAGGAGAACCAGAAAGCCTGGCTCATCCTGCGGTTCTGGATGAGTTCGAGTTCGATCCAGGCGGACGTGTCACGGTTCTCGTCGAGGGTCCGGTAGAGGTAGTGGTAGTCGTGTGTGGCGGGATTCGGCGCGAAGAACTTCCAGTTCGGCACGAGGGAGAACAGGTCCTTCTCCCGCGCGCGCTCGAAGGCCGCGTTCGGGTGCTGCGCCGCCAGCGTCGTCACCAGCAGGGCCGCGCCCGCCAGGCGCGTCACGGCGCCGGGTCCGGTGAAGGCGTCCTTGATGAATGCGGTGGGGTTCACTTCTGCTCGTCCTCCTTCTCGGGCTTCTCGGGCTTCCCCCGCTCCGCGGGGAGCCCTCCGGCCGGGGCCGCGGCGTCCGCAGCGGCCGGCGGCATGCAGTGCTGCTCGACGAAGGCCGCCATCAGGTCCGCGGCGGTGCGCGCGTGGCGCGCGTCGGTCAGGATCGAGTCGTGCCCCGCGCGCTCCACGACGGTGACGTCGCCGTACCGGCCGGCCGCCTGGTGGGAGCGGGCGATGTCGTGGTACATCAGCAGCTGTTCGGGATCGATGTCCACGGTCACCTGCGCGGCGATGACCAGGCCCGGGGCGGGCACCGGGTCCAGTTCCCCGTCGAAGGTCTCGAACTCCCGGCGGACCACCTCCCACTCCCGCTCCGCGGCCGTCCACAGCCGCGAGTCGGTGTAGAGGGAGAACACCTTCTCCCGGTAGGGGTAGGGCAGGTCGTCCACCCACCGGGGCCGCGCCATCAGCGCGCCGCAGCCCAGCTTCGTCCAGCGCGCCATCTCCTTCAGGGAGTCGGTGAACAGCTCGCTGCCCTTCTTCTGCTTGCCCGACCGCACGAGCTGCCCCGGGTGGGTGGGGTCGAGGTAGACCACACCGGCCAGCCGGTCGCCGAGCCGTTCCGCGGCCCGCCGGTTCAGGTCCGCGCCCAGCGAGTGCCCGACGAGCACCACCTTGCGGTCCTCCGGCAGGGCCTGGCGGATCAGGTCCTCCAGGTCGTCCACCGACTCCTGCAGGCTGTAGGGGGCGTCCTTCACCCGGCGGCTGGGGCCGTAGCCGGCGCGGGAGTAGGTCACCACGGGCTGGCCGGAGTCGAACGCCAGCCGCTCGACCATCCACGCGAAGTGCTCGGAGGTCGAGGCGAGGCCGTGGTTGAAGACGAGGACCGGACGGCCGGGGATGTCGCGGCCGCCGGTGTCGTACTGCAGCACGTTGCCGGACCGGGTGGTGACGGTGCGGGACATCGGCCACCCGGCGACGGCCCGGGCGCGCCGCTGGGTGGCCAGCACGGCCGCTCCCGCGACGCCGCCGGCCAGCAGCGCCAGCGCGGTCCTGACCATGCGGTCGTCCCGGCCGGCCACCGCCGGGAGCGTCCGCGGCGCGGTCGTGTAGGCGACCATGGGGTGCATCGCGGGGAAGGCGGTCATGAACCGGCCCAGCCCCATGACGAAGGCGTTGGCGACGTGGAAGCCGCCGGCCGCGCCGATCATCGGCCGGGTCAGCCGCCCGCCGGCCAGGTAGACGACCGGGAAGAGGCACTCCATCGCCAGGACCCCGTGCTGCAGGACCTTGCTGGAACGGGGGTAGCGCCGGGTCAGCCGGTAGGCGCGCTCGAAGCCGTAGGTGCGGGTCCGCATCACGCCGGGCAGGGCCGAGCCGTCCCGCCACTTGGTTCCCGCCAGCTTCGTCCAGCCGGACGCCGCGTAGGACATGTTGGCCTGGAGCGCCAGGTACCACATCAGGGCGTCCTTGACCTGCGGGCTGTTCGACAGCCGGGCCAGACCGGTGACCGCCTGCACCTGTGTGGCGACCTGGTCCGAGCCGTCCGTGCCGTAGCGGTGGCGGGCCTGCAGGAGCGTGGTGGTGGCTCCGAGGTAGAGGTTGCCCGCGGCCCGCCACTTGCCGTTCCCCGGCATGAGCATTCCCAGGCTGCAGGCCACGCGCGTCGCGTGCAGGGCCAGGGTGGTCCGCCTGCCGCTCACGGCGTTGGTGAGCTTCTGGATGGCGGGGACCCTGCTCTCCGGGGTCTGCTTCATGATCTCCCAGTCGTTGAGACCACCGGGACCCAGATTCCGATGCTGGTGAAGATATTCCAGAGAGGAGGAGAGGCTGGAGAGGGCGGCGAGGCGTTCCGATACGCCTATCGCCCGGTCCCTGGAAATCGGAATCGGTGAGAACAGCGAAGAAGAGATCTTCTTTAGCATCTTCATGCCGAGGCTTTCCTCTGCGTCGTGCCGGCCGAGGGTAGGGTTGCGAGGGCTGCCGGGCCGCGATTCCGCCGCGGCCCGACAGCTCTCTCAGCTCCCGGGGGGCAGCCCCCGGAAGTTTCCTTCAGAAGCCCGTGGGGCCTTTGAACAGATGGTGCTCAGCGGCAGAACGGGTCAGCCCGCGGTGCGACCGGCCTCGTACGCCTGGACGGTGACCCACGCGGCGCCGGCGCCGCCGGCGAACCCCACGCCGAAGGCGACCAGACCCGGGGTGGCCTGGATGGGCATCATCGCGCCGAACTCACCGTGGGTCTCGTCCGTCAGCTCCTCGGGGGTGACGGCGACGACGCTCTCAACGATCTTGCTCATTCCACTCTCCTTCGGGAATCGACTGTCGTACGACGGGTCAGCCGACGACGCGGCCGGTGACGTAGGCGCCCACCACGGAGCCGGCGCCGACGACGGCGCCGCCGACGTACCAGCAGGTGGCGACGGCACCGGGGGTGGCCAGGACCGGGGCCGGGGTGTCGTCCTGGTAGCCCTGCTCCAGCGGACCGAAGTCCTGCTCGTTCATGAAGGCGGCGACCTTCTGCTCCATTTCTTTCCTCCTGTTTCTCGGGCTCGCTCGGAAAACACTCGGGATGGTGCATGGATGGTGCATCCGGACCGTTTTACGGGTCCGGCCATGCCCGGCGGGAACCACCGGGCAAGTTCTGGGGGAGACACGGCTCCCGGTATCCGGCGGAAAACATCCGGGCAGCCTTGTACTCCGGACGCTACGCGCGTCACACAAGGGCACGGAGAAACCTTTTCTCTCTGCGATCGCCACCCGGACGGCGAAGGGAGCGCAAAAGGATCCCGTCTCCGCCGGAAACGAATCACATCACCATTGAAAAGGGAATACCCCGTGGAGTACGCACCGGGCACGCACTCGGCGCCGGCTCTCCGCGGCAGGGGCCGCGGGCGCGTGCGGCATCCCACGGACCATGAGGCCGGTCGAACGGGCAGGCCGGAACTCGGCGCGGACCGGGGCAGCGCTTGCCCGCCACCGGGGGACCCGGCGGCTCACAGAAGGGCAGGACCGCCCGGCAGCACGCTCGAGAGGCTAGGAAAGAGGTTCTCGTTCACTTCCGGCCGGGTGGTCGGGCCCGTCCGGTGGAACCAACATCGGCACAGAGAAGTCTCTGCCACCGGGACTTGCTTCTCGCATGTTTCCCCCTGGCCGGTTTCCATATGCCCGATTTACGGGTCCGAGGATTATCCGCTACCCCCTGCCGGTCACGCAGGGGCCGCGACATGCTTGCCCGTCGGAGTATACACACGCGCCACGGGAGAACCAGAGGGCAGGAAAGGAATGTTCGGTTCCTCTTCCTGACCGGAAAGATCACGACACCCCCGGCGCACGCCGGCCATTCGAGGTCAAATTTCGGTCACTCCACACTGAAGGCGATTACCGGAGTCGCTGTCCATTATCTTCGAGCGAACCCCTCAAATACGAATGAAAGACATTTTGACGCTATGCCCGTCTTGTCGAATTCCGTCGCCCACCGGCGGCGCGTCCTCCCCGGATCCACGGGCCCCGGGCCCACGGGCGCCGGGTGGGGTGATGGGCGGGGTGATGGGCGTCACGTCGCAGGTCAAGGCCGCCGTCGGTCAGGATGTGCGGATGCGCGTGCTCTTCGTCGGCGACTCCATGACCATCGGCAGCGCCGGTGAGCACACCTGGCGCCACCGCATGTGGCGGCATCTGGAGCGCACCCGCGGGCCGTACGGCACCGCGTACGAGATCGTCGGCCCCCGCGACGCGCTGTACGACAAGGAGGCCGACGCCCCGGTCTCCCACGACTACGCCGACCCCGCCTTCCCCGCCGCCGCCCGCCGCCATCTCGCCGGCTGGGGAGAGGGCTGGCTGCACATGGCGCCGGTGATAGCCGGCGCGGTGCGCGAGCACCGCGCCGACACCCTGCTGGTCTTCCTGGGCCTGATCGACCTCGGTTTCTACACCGGCTCCGGCGCCACCGCCGCCAACGTCCGCCGCTTCGTCGCCGAGGCCCGCTCCGCCGAGCCGCGGGTGCGGATGGTGCTGCTGCCGGTGATCCCCAACATACGGGCGCGGCACGACGTCTTCTTCGCCGCCGAGTGCGAGCGCTTCAACGAGCTGCTGGCCCGGGCCGTGGCCGAGCTGTCCACCCCCGCCTCGCCGCTGCTGACGGCCGTGCCGCCGCACGACTGGGACCTGGCCCGCGACACCTACGACGGCACCCATCCCACCGCCCGTGGCGAGCACCGCATCGCCGCGGCCTTCGCCGACGCGATGCACCGGGCGTGGGGCGTGGGCAGCCCGTACGCCGCGGGCGCGGTGGGGGCCCAGCCGGGCAGGCCGCGCGCCCGCCGGGCCGAGCCGGTCACCGTGGAACAATAAATTCCGCTCCCGTTCGCCCCGGAATCACCCGGCAGCGGTGAAGGTTCTTCCGAAGGTTTCCGGAAGACCTCCGCGACGGGCGGCGAAAGACGGGCAAGCGCGACTCCGGAATGACGACGGACATACACCGGAGCCCCGAAATGCCTGGTTTCACCGTGGCCGGAAAAGGCTCCGGATCCGGACATCCCTCCGCGAACACGGTCTTACAGCAACGGTGTTCAGCGCGCTGGACGCGCTCTCAGCCGGTCGTGCACACCTGCCGGAGTGGCTGGAAATAGACAGTGTTTGGCTCAATAAACAGTCCTCCCTCCCGTGGCTGTGCTGAAACCATCTCGGCGCCCCCGGAACTCCGGCGGAGAATCCCCGGCGGGATTCCGGTGGCACCGTCCTGTCAATACGCAACGGGGGGTATCCAGATGACTGATTCAGCTTCAGTCTCCTTTTCCGATCCATCTGCCCTTCCGCTGACCACACCTCTGGTGTGCGACCCGCGGCAGCCCCGCGCGAAGGCGTGGGAGGCGGACGCGGTCGAGCGGTTCCGCAAGCGCATGCTCGACGAGAGCGCCCTCTTCCCGTGCGTCTTCGGCGTGGACGCGCTGCGCAGGGCCACCCTGCGCTTCTCGTTCCTGGAACGGGGGGACGACCTCGCCCGGCGGCTCGCGGCGGCACTCGGCGACTTCGTCGCCCTCGCGCCCGAACTGGGCCGCAGGACCTCCCTGGTGGCGTTCTTCGAGACCACCGACGAGGACCGCGCCCGCGACGTGGAGGGCTTCCGCACCCTGGTGTGGGACCTGCTCCAGGGGGTGCACGACCTGGACACCGCGCCCTGGCCGGCGGACATCCCGCCGGACACCGAGGACCCCGAGTGGGAGTTCGTCTTCGCCGGAATGCCGATGTTCGTCGTCGCGAACACCCCGGCCCACCGCAGACGCAACAGCCGCTACTTCGAGGACCTCGCGATCACCTTCCAGCCCCGCTTCGTCTTCGACGACATCTCCGAGGACTCCAAGCAGGGGCGCAACGCCCGTACCATCATCCGCGGCCGCCTGACCGCCTACGACGATGTCCCCGCCAGTCCCCTCCTGGGCAGTTACGGCAAGCCGGGCAATCTGGAGTGGGCCCAGTACTTCCTGGACGACGACAACACGCCTCACGACCGGGGGACGCGCTGCCCCCTGCACGTCAGGCACGAAGCACAGCACGCCGACAACGCCGCCGACAACGCCTAGGAGACCACCGCATGAACCCCCGTTTCGACAGCCGCACGGCCCCCGCCGTCCCGGCCGACCTCACCGGACTCCTTCCGCACCAGGGCAGCTTCGAGCTGCAGAACGACCAGCCGGGCAAGGTCCACAACTGGCATCACCACAGTCTGGACGAGGAGTTGTTCATACTGCGGGGCAGTGCTCTGCTCTTCTGGGACGCGGCGGGCGCCTACCAGGAGCGCGACTGCCCGGCGGGCACCTGGATCACGCTGCCCGCCGGTACCGTGCACGGCTCGCTGGCCGGCCCGGAGGGCGCGGTCTACATGATCCGCCCGCGTGACGGCCGTACGGCCGAGACCACGTTCCTGGCCGACGGCGAGCACCCGCACCCCACCCCGGTCGCGCGGGAATCCGCGGCGTGACCGGTCCGCACGGCACGAAGGCCGCGGGCGAGGCGGGCGGCGCCGAGGGCGCGGCCGCCGGGCCTCCCACACGGATGGCGGGCCATCTGCGCCTGCCCGGGGCCGTGGCGCTGGCCATCACCATCGTGGTGGGCAGCGGCGCCCTCGTCTCACCCGGCATCGCCTACCACCAGACCGGCCAGGCCGCCCTCTACGCCTGGCTCGTGGCCGCCGCCGTCACCGTCCCGCTGCTGATCGTCTTCGCCCGGCTGGGCGCCGACCTGCCCGGCGCCGGGGGCGTCGCCGGCTTCGTCCAGGCCGGGTTCGGCCGCTCCTGGGCGGCCGGCGTGGAGGTCATGCTCCTGGGCACCTTCGGCCTCGGCATCCCGGCCATCGCCCTGACCGGAGGCTTCTACTTCCAGCAGATCCCCGGTCTGCACGGGGTCCCGGCCTGGGCGGCGGCGATCGGGCTGCTGGCCCTGGCCGGCGTGTCGGTGGCGATCGGCGGGTCGGTGTCGTCGCGCATCCAGATCGTCCTGGCGCTGCTCATGACGGCCGGACTGCTCGCGGCGGCGGTGCTCGGCCTGTCCGGCGGCGATCCCGTGCAGCACCTGCCGCCGGCCCGGCCGGAGGAGCTCGCGCTGGGTGTGGCGGCGCTGGGAGCGGTGTTCTTCGCGTTCACCGGCTGGGAGATGCTCTCCTTCACCACCGAGGAGTACGCCAATCCGCGCAGGGACTTCCCCCGGGTGGTGGTCATCAGCTTCCTCGTCGTCACGACCCTCTACGTCCTGCTGGCGTGGGCGGTCCAGACGCGGCTGGCGGAGGACGACCCGAAGGCGGCCTCCTCTCCGATCCACGCCGTGGTGTCGGCCGCCGCCCCGGGCCTGGCCTGGGTGGTGTCGGTGCTGGGCGTGGTGATCATCGCCGCCAATCTGGTGGGCGCCGTGTGGGCAGCCTCCCGGCTGGTGATGTCCAGCGCCCGCGAGGGGCTGCTGCCGCGTCCCCTGGCCAGGCTGAGCCGGTCGGCCGGCACGCCCCCGCGCAACGCGGTGGCGGTGTGCGTCGCGGTCTTCAGCCTGATGGCACTGGCGACGGCGTCCGACCTGCTGTCGCTGTCGGACCTGCTGACCGTCGCGGGGCAGAACTTCTTCCTGCTCTACCTGTTCTCCGCAGTCGTCTACGCACGGCTCAAGGCCGGCGCCCCCAGGGTGTTCGGCATCACCATCGCCGTGCTGCTGGGGCTGCTGGCGCTGACCTTCGGCCCCCTCCAGCTCGGGTACGCGCTGGCGCTGCTGGTGCTCGGCCGCGTCCTGTCGTGGCGGGTCGGGAAGCGGCGGGAGGCCGCACCGGGGAGCTGACGGCCGTGCCGCCCGGGCACCGGTTTGGCGGTGTCCGGGCGGCACGGCAGTATGCCCGGGGACAGAGCGGGGTCCGCACCCGGTACGGGCCCGGCTCCCGCCGGCACCGGCCGCCCGTCCGTACCGAGACGCCACGAGAGAGGCAGCCTTGAACGTCCTGCTTTCCGCATCGGCCCGCGGCCTGGGGCTGCGCCACCCCCGGGTCTGGTCCCTGAAGTCCGGCCGGCCCCTGCTGTCCGGGACCGGTATCGGAGCCGAGGAGGCCGCGGCGTTCGGCGGCGGCGAGCACCCGCCCGGGTACCGGGACCTGCTGGCGGCACTGGGCCACCCCGGCACGGTTCCGGCCGGGGAGAGGCTGCGGCGCACCGTGGCCGAGCGCGGCTGGCGCTCCCACGGGCCCGTCGTCGACGCCGTCAACGCCGCCACCATGGAGCACAGCGGCGGCATCGGCCTGCACCGGGCGGACGACACCGGGGGCGCGCGGATGCTCATCACCCGCGCCCCCGCCGGACTGCGCATGGTCCCCGCCTTCTCGGACCGCTCCAGGCCCGTTCCCGAGGGGGACCTGGTCTACGGACTCCATGGCGGCCGGGACGGCGAGGAGCTTCGGCCCATGGCCTGGCTGGGGCGCCGCGACTGCGACAGCGCCGACTTCCAGCTCCTCGACGACACCACCGAGGCGGTGATGGTCGTCCTGGGCTGCCCCGGCACCGGCGCCGGCCACACCGCCGAGGCGGGCGGCACCGTCCTGGAGCTGCTCGCCCGTCTGCGGCCCGACATCACCGCCACCGAACTCGTCGTCACCGACGCGCCCTGACGGCGCGGGCCCGCCGCGCGGCCCCCGCCCGCGCCGCGCCGGACCTCCGGACCCCTCGCGGCGGTTTCCGGAGGTCCCGGACCTCCACCGTGCCACGCTTGCCTTGAGCCCACTCCAGCACGTTGGCTGGTGTCCATGAAGTACACGCAGCTCGGACGCACCGGACTCAAGGTCAGCCGCCTGGTCCTCGGCACGATGAACTTCGGTCCGCAGACGGACGAATCAACCAGCCACGGCATCATGGACGCCGCTCTCGACGCGGGCGTCAACCTCTTCGACACGGCCAACGTCTACGGGTGGGGCGAGAACAAGGGCCGCACCGAGGAGATCATCGGCAACTGGTTCGCCAAGGGCGGCGACCGCCGTGACAAGGTCGTCCTCGCCACCAAGGTCTACGGCAACATGGCGGCCACGGACGGCGACGTCTGGCCCAACCACGACAAGCTGTCCGCGGTGAACATCCGCCGCGCCGTCGACGCCAGCCTGAAGCGGCTGCGCACCGACCACATCGACCTGTACCAGTTCCACCACGTCGACCGGAACACGCCGTGGGAGGAGATCTGGCAGGCGATGGACGTCCTGGTCCAGCAGGGCAAGGTCCTGTACGTCGGGTCGTCCAACTTCGCGGGCTGGCACATCGCCCGGGCCAACGAGACCGCCGCCCGCACCGGCCGCCTCGGCCTGGTCAGCGAGCAGTGCAAGTACAGCCTCGTCGAGCGCCGCGCCGAGATGGAGGTCATCCCGGCGGCGCGCGGCTACGGCCTCGGCGTCATCCCCTGGTCCCCGCTGGGCGGGGGTCTGCTGGGCGGCGTGCTCCGCAAGGAGCGGGAGAACCCCGAGCGCCGCTCGTCGCAGGCGCTGGCGAACAACCCCGGACTGCGCGACCAGGTCCAGGCGTACGAGGACCTGCTGGACGAGCACGGTCTGGAGCCCGGCGAGGTGGCCCTGGCCTGGCATCTGGCCCAGCCCGGCATCACCGGCCCGATCATCGGCCCGCGCACGCGCGAGCAGCTCGACTCGGCGCTGCGCGCGGTGGAGCTGGAGCTGAGCGGGGAGCTGCTGGCCTCGCTGGACGAGATCTTCCCCGGCCCCGGACCCTCCCCGGAGGCGTTCGCCTGGTGACGCGCCGGGCGGTGAGTCCGGTGACACGGCCGTCCGCCCCGCCGCCCGGCGGGGCGGACGGCCGTCTTCCGTATGTCTTCCGTGACGGCCGGGAGGCTGTTCGTCCGTGCGCCCCGCCGCCCGGGCGGCTCTCTCAGCCGATGAGGGCCGCCAGCATCACCACGGCGAGCATGAGCACCAGGGCCCCGCTGACGATGCGGGTACGGGTCTTCGGGTCCACGCCCCAACGGTAGCCCGCTCCGACGGCGGCCCTTCAGCGGCCCAGCGGCCAGGCCGCCCGCGTCTCGTAGCGGGGGTGCTCCCCGGGGACCCCGGAGCGGGGCAGCCGGCTGCGTACGAGGGTCAGCTCCCCGGCCCGCCACGGGCTTCCCGTGAAGCCGTCCAGGGCGGCCGCCAGGGGGCGCAGGTCCGGGCCCGGCCCGCGGCGGCCGGCGCGGGCCAGGGTCAGATGCGGTTTGTAGGGGCGGTCGTCGGTGGGCACCCCGGCCCGGTTGACACCCGCGGTGACGGAGTCGGCCAGCCGCCGCAGCGGCTCGCGGCCGTCGTCCACCCCGGCCCACAGCACCCGGTCGCCGAACCGGCCGCCCCCGGCCAGCCGCACCTCGAAGGGGTGGTGGCGGTGGGCGGCGCGCTCCAGGCGCTCGCACAGCGCGGGCAGGAGGTCGTCGTCCACCTCGCCCAGGAAGGCGAGCGTGAAGTGCCAGCCCTCGGGGAGGGCCCAGCGCAGCCGGTCCGCGCCGGGCAGTCCCTTCAGCCGCTCCACCTCCTCGCCGAGTTCCGCGACGGCGGAGGGCGGCGGCAGCACGGCGGTGAAAAGCCTCATGGGGAGAGTCTCACCCGGGCGGGCCGCTCACGCGAGCACGTCCCCGCGGTGGTCCCGCTCCCCGCCCGGCGCGGAGGCGGGGGTGCTGGGCGGCGCGGCGGCCGGGGCCGCGGCGGGGACGGTCCGGCGCGGGGAGACCGGGGTGCGGTCCTGCGGGTCCTGCGGGGCCGGGCCGTCCCCGGCTATGCTCTCCGGCCCTTCCGCGCTCGCCGCGCCGGCCGCCCGTACGCCCCGCGCCACCGGGACGAACGTCAGGCCCCGGCGGCCCCGGCGCAGGCCCAACCGCGGCCGCAGCCCGCCGATCCGGGCCAGTACCAGGGCGGTGGCGACGGCGGCCACGGCCGAGACCACGCCGCCGGCCAGGAAGCCGGTACGGGCGCCGTAGGTGTCGGTGATCCAGCCCATCAGCGGACCGCCGAGCGGGGTGCCGCCCATGAACACCATCATGTACAGGCTCATCACCCGGCCGCGCATCGCCGGGTCGGAGGCGAGCTGGACGGTGGAGTTGGCGGTGACGTTGAAGGTCAGGCCCACCGCGCCGATGGGCGCCATCAGCAGGGCGAAGATCCAGAACGACGGGGAGAGGGCCGCGGCCATCTCCAGCACGCCGAAGAGCAGCGCGGCGCCGACCATCACCCGCATCCGGCTCACACCGCGCCGGGCCGCCAGCAGTGCGCCGACGACCGAGCCGACGGCCATCAGGCTGTTGAGCAGGCCGTAGGTGCCCGCGCCCTCGTCGAAGACCTTGTCGGTGAAGGCGGTGAGCCAGATGGGGAAGTTGTAGGCGAAGGTGCCGACGAAGCCGACGAGCGTGATCGGCCAGATCAGCTCCGGCCGGCTCGCGACGTACCGCAGGCCCTCGCGGAGCTGGCCCTTGGCGCGCGGGGCGCGCTCGACGACGTGCAGTTCGGCGGTGCGCATCATCAGCAGGCCGGTGATCGGCGCGATGAACGACAGCCCGTTGAGCAGGAACGCCCAGCCGCTGCCCACGGCCGTGATCAGCACACCGGCGACGGCCGGGCCGACCAGGCGGGCGGACTGGAAGTTGGCGCCGTTGAGGGAGACGGCGTTGGCGAGCTGGTCGGGGCCGACCATCTCCGAGACGAAGGTCTGGCGGGCGGGGTTGTCCACGACCGTCGCCAGTCCCAGGACGAAGGCGAGCGCGTAGACGTGCCAGACGTGGACGTGGCCGCTGAGGGTCAGCGCGGCGAGGGCGAGTCCGGTCAGGCCCATCGCCGTCTGGGTGATCAGCAGCAGCCGGCGCTTGGGGTAGCGGTCGGCGATGACGCCGCCGTACAGCCCCAGCAGCATCATGGGGAGGAACTGCAGGGCCGTGGTGATGCCGACGGCCGTCGCGGAACCGGTGAGGCTGAGGACCAGCCAGTCCTGGGCGATGCGCTGCATCCAGGTACCGGTGTTGGACACGAGCTGCCCGGCGGCGAACAGCCGGTAGTTGCGGATGCGCAGCGAGCTGAACGTCGAGGGCTTCGCGGCCTTCGCCGCCTTCGGGGTTTCGGTGTTCTCGTCAGGTGCGGGTGCGGAGTGTGCTCCGGGTCCCGGACTCAATCGGTTTCGCCTCCTCGTGGCGCTGCTCCTTCTTACCGTTGCGCGGGTTCTTACAGTTGCGCGAGCTTCTCCAGTACGGGGGCCGCGGAGCGCAGCCGCGCCCACTCGTCCTCGTCGAGCCGCCCGGCGAGTTCGGCGAGCCAGGCGTCGCGCTTGGTACGGCTCGCGGCGAGCATCGCCTCGGCCTGCTCGGTCTGGGTGACCACCTTCTGGCGGCGGTCGTCCCTGTGCGGTTCCAGCCGGACGAGCCCCTTGGCCTCCAGCATCGCCACGATGCGGGTCATCGACGGCGGCTGCACGTGCTCCTTGCGCGCCAGCTCGCCGGGCGTGGCGGAGCCGCAGCGCGCGAGGGTGCCGAGGACCGACATCTCGGCCGGGCTCAGCGACTCGTCGACGCGCTGGTGCTTGAGGCGGCGCGCCAGGCGCATCGTGGCGGAACGGAGGGCGCTGACGGCTTCGGCGTCCTCGCCCCGGGACAGATCCGGCATATTTGTTAGCCTAACTCATTACTTCTCCTAAGGACCAGTCCGGGGAGGGGGCGAAGGGTGTCTTTCCTCACCCGTACGAGTGGGCCGGCAAGAAAAGCCGACGCCCTCCCCCGCCTACCCCGCGACCGTGTCCCCATGGAGTCCACGGAAACGAAGGTGCCAAGCCTACGGACGGACGGTACGCCGCTCGAACGGCTCCGCGTGATGTCCCCGGTACGCCCGACACACGTGACGCGCCGCCGGGCGATCCGCCCGGCGGCGCGTCATCCGATTCCGGTCACCCGGTGCCGGTCACCCGATCCCGAGCACCTGCTGGATCGGGTCCAGCAGGAAGTAGACCAGGAAGCAGGCCCCGACGGCGTTCAGCAGCCACGGGATCTCGCGGAAGCGCCCGGTGGCGGTGCGCAGCAGGATGTAGGAGAGCACGCCGATGCCGATGCCGTTGGTGATGCTGTAGGTGAACGGCATGGAGATCAGCGTCAGGAACGCCGGGACGGCGACGGTCTGGTCGCTCCAGTCGATCTCCCGCACGTTCGAGGCCATGATCAGGAAGCCGACCACGACCAGCGCCGGGGTCGCGGCGTGCGAGGGCACCACGGTGGCCAGCGGCGTGAAGACCAGGGCCAGCAGGAACAGCGCGCCGGTCATGATGTTGGCCAGACCCGTGCGGGCGCCCTCGCCGACACCGGCGGTGGACTCCACGAAGCAGGTGTTGGCCGAGCAGGAGCCGAAGCCGCCGCCCGCCACCGCGACGCCGTCCGTCATCAGGATGCGGCCCATGCCGGGCAGCCGGCCCTGCTCGTCGGTCAGCTTCGCCTCGTGGCCGACGCCGATGATGGTGCCCATCGCGTCGAAGAAACCCGACAGCAGCACGGTGAAGACGAACAGCGAGCCGGTCAGCACGCCGACCTCGGCGAAGCCGCCGAAGAGGCTGACCTCGCCGATCAGGCCGAAGTCCGGGGTGCTCACGATGCTCTCGGGCATGTTGGGTACGGCCAGGCCCCAGGCGGCGTCGGGGATCTCGGCGACCGCGTTGATCACCACGGCGACCAGGGTCATCACGACGATGCTGATCAGGATCGCGCCCTTGGTCCTCCTGATGACCAGGACGAAGGTGAGGGCCAGGCCGAGGATGAAGACGAGCACCGGCCAGCCGGTCAGATGGCCGCCCTGCCCGAGGCCGAGCGGCACGGTGGTGTGCGCGGCGTCGGGGTTGCGGGTGACGAAGCCGGAGTCCACCAGGCCGATGAGGGTGATGAACAGGCCGATGCCGATGGCGATGGCCCGGCGCAGCCCGCCGGGTATGGCGTCCATGACGCGCTCACGCAGTCCGGAGGCGACCAGCAGCATCAGCACCAGTCCGGCCAGGACCACCATGCCCATGGCGTCGGGCCAGCTCATCTGCGGCGCGAGCTGGAGGGAGACCACGGCGTTGATGCCGAGCCCGGCGGCCAGCGCGATGGGCACGTTGCCGATGACGCCCATCAGGATGGTGGTCAGACCGGCCATCAGCGCGGTGGCGGTGACGAGCTGGGCGTTGTCGAGCTGCTGGCCGAACTTGTCCGTGCCCGCGCCCAGGATGATCGGGTTCAGCACGACGATGTAGGCCATCGCGAAGAAGGTGGCGAGACCGCCACGCAGCTCGCGGCCCACGCTGGAGCCTCGCTCGGAGATCTTGAAGAAGCGGTCGAGGCCGCTCCCGGGCGACTTGGGTCCGGTTTCGTTACCAGGGGTACCGGGGGTGTCTGGCGTGGCCGGGGTGTCGGTGGCCGGAGCGGACATGCGTGACCTTCACTGGGCGGTTCGGGGACGTTTAGGAGGTTCCTCCAATGGGAACCAGCCAATCCAGGGTGCTTTCAGTATGAACGCACCACTGTTGAAAGGCCATCCGCGTACGGGGGCATTCCCCGGGCGCGGCCGTGACGCTCCCCACACCTCTCCCCGCGCCCCCTCCCCGTCCCGCCCCCACCCGGACGCCGCTCCCGGGTCGGCCCCGGCCACCCCCCTCGTTACGCTGGTGCGGAACGCCACGGCACGGACGGGCGACGGGGTGACGGGAAGCGAGAGGGCCAGGCGATGGGCTGGAACAGGTGGACGAGCGGCGAGCGTGAGGCACCCGAACCCCTGGAGGGCAACGTCGTCGCCACCGTCGTGGGCGGCACGGTCATCTGGTTCACGCTCTTCCTGGTCCAGCTCCCCTTCTACGGCTGGTTCGACGACCACGACCGCACCTGGTGGCTGTGGACCTGCCTGACGGGCGGCGTCCTGGGCCTCTACGGCATCTGGTTCGTCCGCCGCCGCGAGGCGGCGCTGCGCCGCGAGCGCCTCGCACGGGAGACCGGGGCGGACTCCGGCTCCGGCGCGGAACCCGGCACGGGCCCGGGCACAGGCCCCGTCCCGAAGGGCCCCGCGGCCGCCGAGTGACCCGCGGCCGGGCGCTCCGCTCCGGCGGAAGCCATACCCCTTTCCCCGATTTCTCCCCCATCACACCTGTACTCGGCCCGCGGACCGCGCGCGAAGACGCGTTCGCCTCGTACTGTCTACGGCATGACGGAACGGGCTGAGACAGTACGAGGCGAGCGGGGCGCCGCGGAGCCGCACGAGGGCACGGCGCTCGCCGTACCCTCCCCCCGCACGGGCGCGGGCACGGACCCGGCGGCGGGTCCGGCAGCGGGTCCGGCCATGGACACCCCCGCCACCCGGTCCCCGGGCCTCACCGCCGCCGAGGTCGCCGAGCGCACGGCCCTGGGCCAGATCAACGACGTCCCCGTGCGGTCCTCCCGCTCCACGGCCGACATCGTCCGCGCCAACGTCTTCACCCGCTTCAACGCCATCATCGGCGTCCTCTTCGCGATCATCCTGGTCGTCGGCCCCATCCAGGACGGCCTGTTCGGCTTCGTCATCCTCGCCAACACCCTGATCGGCATCGTCCAGGAGCTGCGCGCCAAGCGGACGCTGGACAACCTGGCCGTCATCGGCGAGTCCAGGCCGACCGTCCGCCGCGACGGCGCCGCCACCGGGGTCCGCACCAACGAGATCGTCCTGGGCGACCTGGTCGAGCTGGGCCCCGGCGACAAGGTCGTCGTGGACGGCACCGTCACCGAGTCCGACGGCCTGGAGGTGGACGAGTCCCTGCTGACCGGCGAGGCCGACCCCGTCCACAAGCGGCCCGGCGACACTGTGATGTCCGGCAGCTTCGTCGTCGCCGGCGGCGGCGCCTTCACCACCACCCGGGTCGGGCGCGAGGCGTACGCCGCCCAACTGGCCGAGGAGGCCTCCCGCTTCACCCTCGTCCACTCCGAACTGCGCAGCGGCATCAGCCAGATCCTCAAGTACATCACCTGGATGATCGTTCCTGCCGCGATCGGCCTGGTCCTCAGCCAGCTCCTGGTGGAGGACCACAGCGCCGACGAGGCGATCCGCCGCATGGTCGGCGGCATCGTGCCGATGGTGCCCGAGGGCCTGGTGCTGCTGACCTCCATCGCCTTCGCCATCGGCGTCATCCGGCTGGGACGGCAGCAGTGCCTGGTGCAGGAGCTGCCCGCCATCGAGGGCCTGGCCCGCGTGGACACCGTCTGCCTGGACAAGACCGGCACCCTCACCGAGGGCGGCATGGACGTGGCCGAGGTCCGCCCGCTGGACGGCGCCGACCCCGCCCTCGTACGACGGGTGCTGGCCGCGCTCGGATGCAGCGACCCCCGCCCCAACGCCAGCCTGAAGGCCATCGCCGACGCCCACCCCGCCGACGGGGCGGAGGGCTGGACGTGCACCGGCTCCCTCCCCTTCTCCTCCGCCCGCAAGTACAGCGGCGCGACCCTCACCGGGCCCGGCGGGGAGACGGGGACCTGGCTGCTGGGCGCCCCCGACGTCCTGCTCGCCCCCGGCTCCCCGGCCCTCGCCGAGACCGACCGCCTCAACCGGCAGGGCCTGCGCGTACTGCTGCTGGCCCGCACCTCCCGCGCCCTGGACGACCCCGCCCTCGCCACCGACCCCACCTCCACCGAGCCCACCGCCCTGGTCGTGCTGGAGCAGCGGCTGCGTCCCGAAGCCGCCGACACCCTGCGCTACTTCGCCGAACAGGACGTCTCGGCGAAGGTCATCTCCGGCGACAACGCCGTCTCCGTCGGCGCCGTCGCCGCCAAGCTCGACCTGCCCGGCGCCGGCTCCACCGTCGACGCCCGCACCCTCCCGGAAGGCCGCGAGGAACTGGCGGCGGCACTGGAGGACGGCACGGTCTTCGGCCGCGTCACCCCGCAGCAGAAGCGCGACATGGTCGGCGCCCTCCAGTCGCGCGGCCACACCGTCGCCATGACCGGCGACGGCGTCAACGACGTACTGGCCCTGAAGGACGCCGACATCGGCGTCTCGATGGGCTCGGGCTCGGAGGCCACCAAGGCCGTCGCCCAGATCGTGCTGCTCAACAACTCCTTCGCCACCCTGCCGTCGGTCGTCGCCGAGGGGCGGCGGGTCATCGGCAACATCGAGCGCGTGGCCAACCTCTTCCTCACCAAGACCGTCTACTCGGTGCTGCTGGCCCTGCTGGTCATCGTCTCCCAGGTGCCCTACCCGTTCCTGCCGCGCCATCTGACCCTGCTGGGCGGCCTGACCATCGGCATTCCCGCCTTCTTCCTGGCCCTGGCCCCCAACAAGGAGCGCGCCCGCCCGCACTTCGTACGGCGCGTGATGCGGTACGCGATCCCCTCCGGCCTCGTCGCCGCGACCGCCACCTTCACCGTCTACCTGCTGGCCCGCCACCACTACACCGGACCGGACGCGCTGGAGGCCGAGACCAGCGCGGCGACGCTGACGCTGTTCCTGGTGGCGCTGTGGGTGCTGGCGATCATCGCCCGCCCCTACACCTGGTGGCGGATCGGGTTGGTGCTCACCATGGCCTCGGCCTTCGTGGTCGTCCAGGTCACCCCGTTCCTCCAGGACTTCTTCGCCCTCCGCCTGGTCGGCACGGTGATGCCGTGGACGGCCGTCGGCGTCGCCGCCGCCTCGGCCGCCCTCCTGGAGGTCACCTGGCGCTGGATCGGCCGCCGCTTCCCGGACTGATCCCGCCAGGGGCTGCCGGGCCGCCCGCGGATATCCGCGGGCGGCCCGGTCCCCGCGTCCCTACCCTGTGCCGGATGACGACCCCGACGACGCTCCTCTACCACGACACCTCCGGCGCCCCCTTCGGCGACGGGCCCTCCGACGACGGGCCCTCCGGCGGCGGCACGCCCCTGGTGCTGCTGCACTCCTCGGTCTGCGACCGGCGCATGTGGGACCCGCAGTGGACGCCCCTGGCCGAGGCCGGCCACCGGCTGGTGCGCTGCGACTTCCGTGGCCACGGCGACACCCCGGCCGCGACGACCCCCTATCGAGATGCCGACGACGTACTCGCCCTGCTGGACGCCCTCGACATCGGGCGGACCATCCTGGTCGCCTCCTCCTACGGCGGGCGCGTCGCCCTGGAGTTCGCCGCGCGGTGGCCGGACCGGGTGACCGCCATGGCGCTGCTCTGCCCCGGAATGCCCGGTCACGACCTCGGCCCGGAGCTGGCCGCCTTCGACGCGCGCGAGGAGGCGCTGTTCGAGGCCGGCGACCTGGAGGGGGCCGTCGAACTCAACGTGGCCGGCTGGCTCGGCCCGGAGGCCGGCGAGGCGGCGCGCGAGAAGGTGCGGCGGATGCAGCGGCACGCCTTCGAGGTGCAGACGGCCGCGGAGGAGAAGTGGGGGGAGATCGGCGAACTCCCCGAGCCCGCCCTCGACCTCTCCGCGATCACGGCACCGGTCCTCGCCGTCTCCGGCGCCCACGACCTTGCGGACTTCCGCACGATCGCCGCCCGCCTGGCGGATCTGCTCCCCGACGCCCGCCACCTCCAACTCCCCTGGGCGGGCCACCTCCCCAACCTGGAGCGCCCGCAGGAGACGACGTCGCTGCTGACGGACTTCCTCCGGGAGAACGCGGCTCAGTAGACGTACAGCGCCGTGGTGTCGAGCACGGCGCCGATCGGCTCGCCCACCGGCACCGGTTCCCCGAACTCGCTCTCGCGCACGGCCCGGTAGCGCTCGCCGACCGGCTCGGAGTGCAGCAGGCAGACGCCCTTGACCGGATTCACGACCAGGTAGTGAGGAATCCCGGCCACCGCGTACTTCCCGACCTTCCGGTCCAGGTCGTTCTCGGGGTTGGACTCCGAGACGACCTCCGCGACAAGTAGCAGTTCGTCGGCCGGGAACTGCTTGAGCCGGGTCCCCCGGTAGGAGGGACCGGCCACCGACACGTCGGGGCGCAGGAGGGTCCTCCCGTGCCACCCCCGTAAACGGTGTCGACCTCGGTCATCACGCACCACCTGGGCATGAGCTGGGAGGCGATGGCGAGCACCATCTGTCCATGAGCGCTGGTCACCACGGCGTCGATGTAAATTTCTCCGTCGATCATTTCGCCCCTGAGGTCCGGGAACGCGGTGTCGATCTCCTCGAACCGCCGCATCTCCTCGGACATCACAGGGCCCTCCATCTGCGCCGTCATGGTGCGCCCCCTCTCACGCCTACCGGCCCAGAGTAGTGCCGCGAAGGGCGCCCGCACGGGAGTCACGCGGGTCGTCCGGTGAGCCCCGGCGCCGCCCCCGGGCCATGGCCGCGCGTACGGCGTCGGCCTTGCGGCGTACGTCCACAGCCTGTGCGTCGTCCTGTGCGCCGCCGGAGCCGTCGCGGCGCCCCCCGCCCCGGCACTCCCGGCACAGTCCGCCGGGCAGGGCCTCCGGCCGGCCCGGCACGCCGCACACCGTGCACTCCACCAGCCGCAGGGTGCGGCTGCGCACCGGCGGGGGCGGCGGGATCTTGTGCTCCAGCCGCCAGGCGGCCACGGCGCGGGGCGAGTGCACGCCCTCGCCGGGCAGCCCGGCCGTCAGCGCCTCGACCACCTGCCGCTCCCCCGCGCCCCGGGCGAACCACTGGGCCACCAGCGGCGCCAGCTCCTCGCAGTCGGCCGCCGACAGGCCCATGCGCGGGTCGGCCTCCCCCAGCCGCGCCAGCGTCCCGTACGCCCGTGACCGCTCCGGTCGCTCCTGTGCGCCGTCCGGCTCCGGGGCCGCCCCCGCCGGGACCGTGCCCGCCGGGGCGGTCTCCTCCTCCGGAGCGGCCATCCCGGCGGCCTCCCGGACGGCTCCCGGCTCGGCGGATTCCGCCTCCGCGAAGAATCCCGCCCACCAGACGTCGGAGCGCGGGACGCGCGAGAAGTACGTTCGCGTCACCCACTGGCCGCACCCCGGCGGACGCTCCCGCACCCGCCTGAGATGCCCGGCCGCCGACATCTGCCGGAGTGCCGTGCCAACCGCCTGCTGGCCGTAGGGCAGCCGCGCGGCCAGCGCCTTGATGGAGATGTCGGCGCCCTCGGGCAACCGGTCGATGTACGCGGCGACGGCCGCGGCCCGGGGCTTCAGCTCCGCGAAGTCGTCCTTGCGGCGCGGTCGTTGTCCGGGGACGTGCCGCTTTCCGTAGCCGGAAACGGCCATCGGATGCTCGCCGGAGGACGCGGAAAAGCTACAGTGGTTCCCAGCCATGGGATCGGTTTCCTTCTAGCTTGTCGATCTCGTTGGTCAGGCCCCCGGAGGTGTTGCGAGCACCTGTCGGGGGCCGTTGCTTGTGCGGGACGCAACTCTGCATCGCCACGCCGAAGCGTGGCGCTCCGGTCACCAAAAGTCAACTCGCCTGCTCACGCCCTCACTCACAGAGGGAGGGCGGGTGGGTCTGCGACCCACCCGTTCCAATGAGAGAGCGCTCGGATCCCGCATCCCGGAACCCGAGATCCGGTAGGAGTAGGGGCATGACCTCCACCAGTGACGAGCCCGCCGGGCTGCCGTTCCCGATGCCGCAGGCCGAATATCTGGCCACCCTGCCCAAGGCCACCGTCTACGCGTGCGTGTACTTCACCGACACACGCGGGCGGGCGGTGCAGCTGCGTTCGGTGTACGGCAGACGGCTGTGGCAGATCCCGGGCGGCAACATGGACCCGGGCGAGGACCCGTTCCAGGCGGCGGTGCGGGAGACGTACGAGGAGACCGGGCTGCGGATCGAGGGCCCGCGCCCGCTGCTGCTGGCGCACTACATCCGCTCCGACCCGGCCGAGGCGCCGCTGGCGAAGGTCGGCTTCTGCTTCGACGGCGGCACGCTGAGCGACGAGGAGATCGCCTCCATCCGGCTGGACCCGGAGGAGCACGACCGCTGGGCGGTGGAGGAGTGGCCCGTGTGGGAGCGGCTGATGACGCCCGAGGGCTACCGGCGGCTGGCCGCCCTCGCCGAGGCCCGCCGCACCGGCCGCGCGTCCCTGCTGCTGAGCGAGCCGATCCTCCGGGGGCCGGCGTGACGGGTGGGCCGGTGCCCGCAGCGGGCGCGGACCGGGCCGGGCGCTCCGGGGCATCGGTCGATCGCGCCTACTCCGATCCCGCTCTGGCCGCCCTGTACGACGCGCTCAACCCGTGGGGCCCGGGTGACGACTTCTACCTGGAGCTGGTGATGTCCGCCGCCTCGGTGCTGGACGTCGGGTGCGGTACGGGCGCGCTGCTGCGCCGCGCGAGGGAGGCCGGGCACGGCGGACGGCTGTGCGGGCTCGATCCGGCCGCCGCGATGCTGGGCTGTGCGCGGCGGGAGGCGGCGCGGTCGGGGGCCGAGGTGGAGTGGGTGCTCGGGGACCTGGGATCGGCCCGCTGGGAGGGGGAGTTCGAGCTGGTGGTGATGACCGGGCACGCCTTCCAGGTGCTGCTGGGGGACGGTGAGGTGCGTACCGCCCTGGCCGCCGTGCGGGCGGCGCTGGCCGATGGCGGGCGCTTCGCGTTCGAGACCCGCAACCCGGCCGCCCGGCCGTGGGAGCGCTGGACCCCGGAGCACGCGGTCGAGGTGGTGGACGGCACGGGCGCGGCGGTACGGGTCGCGCACGAGGTCCGGGAGCCGGTGGCAGACGGCACCGTGCGCTTCACCACGACCTTCACCGGCCCCGACCGGGAGCGGGCCAGCCGCAGCGAACTGCGGTTCTGGGACGCGGAGACGCTCGACGGCTTCCTGGCCGGGGCCGGACTGACGGTCGCGGAACGCTACGGGGACTGGGTCCGGGGTCCGCTGACGGGCTCCAGCCCGGAGATCGTCACCGTCGCGCGGCGCTGACGGGGCGGGCGGCCCCCGGGCCCTGACGGCCCAGGGGTCGGCCGGGGCGTCAGTCGAACCAGCGGTCGCGGGCCAGTTCGGCGACCCGGGCGGGGTCCTCCAGCAGGGCGGCGGCCTCGAAGCGGCGCGGCCACTGGCCGGCCGCCCAGGCCAGGCCGGCCGCGACGCCCTCGACGGTGGCGGCGTGGAGGGTGCCGTCGGGGGTGAGCCGCCAGTCCAGCTCCACGCCGGCGAGGACGAGTTCGTCGTGCTCGACGTAGCCGGCCGGGGCGCCGGGCAGCAGGACGCGTACCGCGTCGGGCACCTCGCGCACCTCGCCCGCTCCGGCATCCGGGGCGGGCAGGCCCGCGCCGACGGCCTCGCTCAGGCGGCGTACGTCGAGGACGGCGGCCAGTGAGGCGGCCAGGGCCGGGCGTACCGGCAGCAGGGGGCGGCCGGTGGCCAGGGGCAGCAGGTCGGGGGCGTCGGCGACCAGCGCGTCGGCGGCGTCCACCAGGCGCACCTCGCCGTCGGTCACGGCGCGCAGCTCGTCCGGCAGCGTGACCTCGTCCGGGTCGAGCTCGGCCAGGAGGGTGTACAGGCCGTGGAGTTGGGCGGCGGTGACGGGCAGGCCGGGGTCGGCGAGGCGGCCCAGGAGTTCGGAGGCGCCGCCGGGTTCGTCCAGCAGGGCGGCGGCGGAGGTGCGGATGCCCAGGGCGCGCAGCACCTGCTCGTCCAGGCCCGAGGTGGCGGCGGGCGCCTCCTCGTACAGGCCGGCCAGCAGCGGGTCGCCGCCGGCCGCGCGCAGTCCGGCGGGGCGGCGGCCGTCCAGGACGGGGTGGTCGCGCAGCCACCAGGCGGTGTAGGGGCGGACGGTCCGGACCGTGCCGTCCGGCAGCAGGACGCGCACCGGGGTGGTGAGCGCGTCGCGCACCGGGGGGCGGGAGAGCATCCGCAGGGCCTGCGGCCAGTGGTCGTCGTCGACGAGGTCCAGGTCGCGTACGGCGAGCAGTTCGGAGACCACCGGCGGGACGGGGGTCTCGGGCAGGGTGTCGAGGACGTCCTCGCACCATACGTCGACGGCGTCGGCCAGGCCCGCGTCGTCGGGCTCGGGGAAGTCGGTGTCGCGGGGCTCCAGTTCGTCCGGGTCCAGGACGACGTCGGTGGCGCGCACCAGGGCGAAGTCGGCGAGCACGCCGGCCGCCGCGAGGGTCTCCTCGCCCCACCGCTCGGCCAGTTCGGCGTCGCAGGCGGGCAGTTCGCCCTCGCGGATGACGCGCTCGAAGGCGCTGCCGGGGAAGACGAGTTCGGCGGCCGGGGCGAGTTCGCCGTCCTCGTCGGGGAGGGCGAGGGCGCCCAGCCAGGGCTCGTCGCCGGGTGAGAGGCGCGCGTCGCGGACGAGGGCGAGGACGGTGTCGGCCAGTTCCTCGGCGTCCAGGGGGCCGCCGTCCTCGTCCTCGTCGCCGTACCAGCTCTCCTCGGCCTCCAGCGAGGCGGCGACGGCCGCCCGCACCTGCGGGGTGGTGAGTACCGCGCGGGGTGTGGCGGGGGTGGCGCCCAGTTTCTCCAGCAGGGGGTGGGCGGCGTCGGGGTGGGCGACCTTCAGGCCGAGGCGGGTCAGGGAGCCGGCGCCCGTGGTGTCGGGCAGCGGCAGCAGCACCCGGCGCGGTCCGATGGTGGTGCGGCCGTCGGCGAGGGGGACGGGCAGGCCGGTGAGCCGGTCGGGGTCGGTGCCGGCGAGGGAGTCGTACAGCCTGCGCCACCAGGACGGGTCCCGTTCCACGCCGGCCAGCCGGTCGATCAGCTCGCCCAGCGGCGCCCGGGGGACGCCGAGGGTGCGCAGTTCGGTGCGGCGCTCCAGTCCGGCGGGCAGCAGGGCGGGGAACAGTTCGGCCAGGACGGCGACCGTGTCGGCCCCGGCGCCCTCGGCGATCTCGGCGTCGGCGGGGCGCAGTGCGTGGGGCTCGCCGCTGTCGTCATCGGTGGCGGCGCTCGCCAGGAAGGGGGTGCGCCGCAGGCGCTCCAGGACCAGGCGGCGCAGTTCGCCGTCGAGTTCGGCCCTGCCCAGGGGGCCGGGCACGAGGTCGAGGGTGCCGGTGGTGACCGGCCGCCAGTCGCGCAGCAGGGTGGCGTAGACGTCGGCGGCGCGCTCCAGCAGGAAGTCGGCCAGCGGTCCGGGGGCGATGTGGCGGCGGGTGGGGTCCAGCGGGAAGGAGGCGATGAGCAGGGCGGGCAGGCCGATCGGCTCGTCGGTGGGGGTGGGGGCGTGGACGACGGGCACGGTGCGGGCGGGGGCGGGGGCGCCGTCGGCGTCGACGGGTACGGCCCAGGTGACCGACCAGTACGGCCGCCGCCGCTCCTCGACGGGGCGGTCGGCGAGCAGGGCGGGGTCGGTGCGCCCGGCGTCGGCGGCCACGCGCCAGCGGGTGGCGCCCTCGCCCCCGGCACCGGCTGTGCCGCTGTCCTCGACCACGACGTAGGCGCCGTCCTGGCGGCGGGTGAGCGTGCGCACCCCGCCGTCGGCCTCGATGACGACCTCGGTCAGGCCGGGGAGGGTGAGCAGCAGGGCGTCGTCGACCGCGGTGAGCAGCCGGGCGGCCAGTTCCTCTGCGGCGCCGTCGCGCAGCGGCAGCACGACGGCCGTGTCGTAGCCCCGGGGGGCGGTGCCCTGGGCGGGCATCGGCAGGCGCAGCAGCGGTACGTGGCCCTCGCGGCGGCGCAGCTCGTCGGCGAGGCCGGGGTTGTGGGCGGCGGCCTCGGCGGCCATCTCGCGGGCCTCGGCCAGCGACCAGCGGGTGCCGCCGGTGCGGCAGACGATGGCGGGTTCGTCGCTGACGGCCAGGACGGCGGCGAAGCCGACGCCGAAGCGGCCGACGGGGCCCGCCTGGGGCCCGCCCGGCCCGCCCGGTCCCTGAGTCGTCTCGTCGTCGCGTTTGGCGGAGGCGCGCAGGGTGGACAGGGACTCCACGCCGGCCGCGTCCAGGGGCGCTCCGGTGTTGGCGGCCACCAGCACCTTGCCGCGCAGGGTGAGCCGCAGCCGTCCGGGGACGCCGGCGCGGGCGGCGGCGTCGGCGGCGTTCTGCGCCAGCTCGACCACCAGCCGGTCGCGGTAGCCGCCGAGGGCCAGGTCCTCCTCGGCGTTGGCGTCCTCGCGGAAGCGCGCGGGGGACGCCGTCCAGGCGTCGAGTACGCCGCGCCGCAGCCGGGCGGTGTCGAAGGGGTCCGCTCCGTCGTCCGCGCCCTGCACCAGCACCGTGCCGCTCACGTGTCCGTCTCCTCCGTCAGGTCCGCCGCGGGACGAGCCCGATTGCCTGTCCGCGGGCGACGGTACTGCGTCCGGCACGCCCGGTGCGCGCCGGGCCGCCGGTCGCGCGGGTCGGCGCCCCGTCCGCGGCCGGGGAAGGACCGGAGAAGGGGCGATTTGGGGCATTGGGGTATACAGGGAGGAAAGGGAACCGCGTCTCGGTTCACGGTCCCGTCCGGCGGGAGCGTGGCGGACAGGAGGACCCATGGGTACGAGGGTCGCAGCGGCCGTACGGGCTTCCGGCGGAAGCCCGGTTTCCGGGGCGGGTGCGTGATGCGCAGCCGCTTCGAGCCCGACCGGCGCCTGACCGGGCGCATGGTGCTCACGATGTTCCTGCTCGGGCTGCTGTACGTGGGGTTCGTCGCCGCGCTGATCGTGCTGCTCGACTCCCTCGTGCTGGTCGTCGTCATCGCCGCCGCCCTGCTGGGCGCGCAGTTCTGGTTCTCCGACCGGATCGCCCTGTACGCCATGCGCGGCCGCCTGGTCACCCCGGAGGAGGAGCCGCGGCTGCACGGGGTGGTCGACCGGCTGTGCGCCACCGCGGACATGCCGAAACCGCGGGTCGCCGTGTCCAGCATGGACCTGCCCAACGCGTTCGCCACCGGCCGCGACGCGGACCACGCCGTGGTCTGCGTGACCACCGGGCTGACGCGGCGCCTGGAGACCGAGGAGCTGGAAGGCGTCATCGCCCATGAGCTCTCCCACGTCGCCCACCGCGACGTGGCGGTGATCACCATCGCCTCGTTCCTGGGGGTGCTGGCCGGGCTGGTCGTCCGCTTCGCCTTCTACTCCCAGCTGTTCGGCGGGGGCCGCCGGGACCAGAACACCGCCGCCGTGTTCGCGATGGTCATGCTGGTCTCCGCCGTCGTCTACGCCCTCAGCTTCCTGCTGATCCGGGCGCTGTCCCGCTACCGCGAGCTGGCCGCCGACCGCGCCGCGGCCATGCTCACCGGGAAACCCTCCGCCCTGGCCTCGGCGCTCACCAAGGTCAGCGGTGACATCGCCCGGATCCCCACCCGGGACCTGCGCACGGCCCAGGCGTTCAACGCGTTCTTCTTCACCCCCGCCCTCGGGGCCGGCAGCGCGGTGGCCGGGCTGTTCTCCACCCACCCCAGCCTGGAGAGCCGCCTGGAGGCGCTGGCGGAGATCTCCGAGCGGCTGGGCGGCGAGTGACCCCGAGCACCGGATCCGGGAAGGAGTCGCCGTGGGTCTGCTGGACATCCTGTTCGGCCGGAGCAAGCCGGCCCGGCCCGACCTCGACCGCCTCTTCGCCCTGCCCTCTGCGGCGATAACCCTCCAGGCCGCCACGGGCCTGGCCCCCACTGGAGCGGGTTCGGTGTGCTTCGCGAGCGTCGAGGGCGGCGCCTTCACCCGGATCCGGCAGGAGGTGGAGGCCCTGCTGGGCGCGGACTCCGATCGCGGAGGCGGGGCGGTGGAGTTCAGCGAGGACGGTTACGGGTACTCCTGGCTGCTCTCGCGCCGCGCCTCCGAGGAGCTGCCCTCCCTGGTCAACGACCTGCACGCGGTGAACGCCACGCTGCAGGGCAGCGGCTTCGGCCCGCAGTTGCTGTGCTCGCTGGTCGCCTTCCGCTCCCCCGACCGGCAGCCCCTCGCGCTGGTCTACCTGTACAAGCGCGGCACCTTCTACCCCTTCGCCCCACTGCCCGGCCAAAAACGTGACAACCCGCTGGAGCTCCAGGTCAGGGCGGCCCTCCAGGACGACCTGGACATCGAGCCGGACCTGGGCCGCTGGTTCCCGCTCTGGGGCGCCCCGGGCCTGTGAGCCTGCGACGGCGGCCGGGCGGCGGCGGTGCGGCTCCCGGCCCACTCACCCGATCGCATGAAGTTGTCTAGAGGGACTGGACTTATTTTGTCTACCCTGACTAGACGTACACTGTGAAGTACAGGGATCTGGTCGGCAAGATCAGGAAAGCGGCCAGGGCGAGAGGGCTCGCCTTCGAGATGCACAGGCAGAAAGGCAGCCATCAGTACTGGACGTGCGGCTCGACGCCCGTCGTCATCCCGAAGCACAGCGAGGTCAACGAGATAACGGCAGAGCAGATCTGCAAGAGGCTTGAGGCGGAACTCGGAGAAGGTTGGTGGCGATGAGCGCTTACCGCGTGACAGCACGCCGCGCCGGTGACTGGTGGGCTCTGGAGATCCCCGATCTGCCTGGCGTCTTCAGCCAGGCCAAACGGCTGGACAGGGCCGACGAAGCGGCTCGCGAGGCGATCGCGGCCATGCTGGACATCGAGCCGGAAGAGATCGAGGTCACCGTCGAGCCCGAACTCCCGGAGGAGGCCCGGCGGGTACTGGCGCAGGCTGAGGACGCCAGGCGGGCCGCGCGGGAGGCCGCGGACGCCGAGCGGGAGGCCATGCGGCGCGCCGCCGCGGTCCTGACCCGCGATCTGAGCCAGCGGGACGCCGGCCGGGTGATGGGGGTGTCGTTCCAGCGGGTGTCGCAGCTGCTCGGTTCGGGGTCCGCGGCCCACCGGACGAGCCGGAGGGAGAAGCCCCGCACCGGACGCCGGGTCCAGCGCTGACCGGGCCCCGGCGGGGCCGGGACAACCGGCCCCGCGGCGGGCCGGAGCCCGCTACGCCTCCGGGTCGTCCGCGCCGCCGTCCGCGTCCCCGTCCTCGCCGTCGGCCCGCACGCCTTTGCCCAGGGGCATCTCGTCCACCCGCGTCTCGTCGATCACCGGCGCCGGCGGGCGCGGCGTCTTCGGCATGACGGCCGCCTCCGAGTGGCCGCCGCAGCCGAAGGCGAGGGAGACCACGCGGCCGTCCGCCGGGGAGAACTCGTTGGCGCACACCCCGAAGGCCTGGCGCAGCGAGCCGGCCATCGGCACCAGGAAGCCGCAGCTCATACAGGAGGCGGGGGCCGCCTGCGCCATGGGCGTCCGGGGGCCGAACTCCTCCTCCCAGCGGTCGGCGGCGTCGTGCAGGCCCCGGCGGGACAGGACCCGGGGGCGGCCCATGCCGATCTCCTCGGCGACCGCCGCGATGCTGCCGCGCGCCGGGGCGCCGGGGAGTTCGCCGGGCTCGCTGGTGACGACGTCGGCGTCCTCGGCCTCGGCCGGGCCCTCGGCGCCGGCCTCCTCCCAGGCCGACTCCACGACCGCCGCGTGCGGGGAGGGTTCGCCGCCGCCGGTGTAGCCGGGCTCCAGGCGCGGGTCGTCCGCCTCGGTGGGCAGCAGATCGCCGGGGCCGAGGTCGCCGGGGCGCAGGCGTTCGCTCCAGGGCACCCATTCGGGGGCGAGCAGCGCGTCGGGGCCGGGCAGCAGCACCGTCTCGTCGACGGTCACCACCCGCGCCCGCGAGGCCCGCGCGACGGTGGCGGCCCAGCGCCAGCCGCGGTAGCCCGGTTCCAGGCACTCGAAGTAGTGCGTGACGACGCGGTCCCCGTCGGCGACGGCACCCAGATGGTCGCCGACCTGGCCGGGGAACGCGGCCTCCCGTGCCGCCTCCCGAGCCAGTTCAACCGCCTCGGCGCACAGGCGATCAGGGGTACGGCCTCGCATCGCAGCACTCACAAGAATCGATTCTCTCCTACGCCGTTTCGCGAGTGCGCCTACCGTATGCCCAGGTCAAACGGGTGAGGACGGAGCGGACCGGAGGACCGCTGCGACGTCCGGACCCAGGCTTTCACACCGGGCGGAGCGCACCATCCCCCCACGCTACCCCACGCGCGCACACCGCCGACCGTCGCACCTTCAACCAAACCTTCAGCCGAAGGAGCCGGGCTAGGCGGCGGGCGGTGGGGCACACTGACGACGTGGCTGCCTTGAGGACGCCCCAACACGGCGAGGGGCGATTCCGACGTACGGCGCGGGCGATCGTCCGCGCCGTACACACGCCTCCCCGCGCGCTGGGCAGGCGCATCCGGAAGGCCACCCACGCCCAGGGCGCCGGCGAGTCCGGGCTGGGCAAGCTCATCGAACTGCACGCGGTGAACTCCGCGGGCGACATGATGATCACCGTCGCCCTGGCGTCCACGATCTTCTTCTCCGTCCCCACCGGCGAGGCGCGCGGGCGCGTCGCCCTCTACCTGGCCGTCACCCTGGCCCCCTTCGCGCTGCTGGCGCCGATCATCGGTCCGCTGCTGGACCGCATCCCGCACGGCCGCCGCGCCGCGATGGCCGGGTCGATGCTGGGCCGGGCGCTGCTGGCCCTGAGCATGGCCGGGGCGGTGGCCACCGGCAGCCTGGAGCTGTATCCGGCGGCGCTGGGGGTGCTGGTCGCCTCCAAGGCGTACGGGGTGGTGAGATCGGCGGTCGTGCCCCGGCTGCTGCCGCACCGGATCTCGCTGGTGAAGGCGAACTCGCGGGTGACGCTCGCCGGGCTGCTGGCCACCGGCGCGGCGGCCCCGCTCGGGGCCGCGCTGCACAGTCTGGGGCCGGCCTGGCCGCTGTACGGGGCCTTCACCGTCTTCGTCATCGGCACGTTCCTGTCCTTCTCGCTGCCCCACAAGGTGGACTCCGCCAAGGGCGAGCGGCGGGCCCTGCTGACCGCCTACGAGGCCGCGCACAGCCATGACGGCGACGGCGGCGCCGATACCGGCGGGGGCGCCACCGGGGAGAGCGGGGCCGGGGGCGCTGCGGCCGGAAGCGCTGCGGGGAAGAACGGCAACGGGAGCGGCAAGCCCCGGCGGCCCGGTCTGCGCACCGTGGGCGCCTCCGTGTTCAACGCCCTGCTCGCCAACTCCTCCCTGCGCGCCCTGTCCGGCTTCCTCACCTTCTTCCTCGCCTTCATGCTGCGCGAGCACCCCCTGGCCGGCCTGGACCCCGTGGTCTCGCTGGGTGTGGTGGCCGTGGCGGCGGGCGGTGGCAACGCGCTGGGCACGGCGCTGGGCGCCTGGCTGCGCGACCGCGTCCCGGAGATGATCATCGCCTCGGTGCTGGCGCTGGCCCTGACCGCCACCGTGGTGGCGGCGGTGCTGTACGGCACGGTCACCGTGCCCGTCGTCGCGGCCGTCGCCGGGCTGGCGCAGGCACTGGGCAAGCTGTCGCTGGACGCGCTGATCCAGCGGGACGTGCCGGAGGTGGTGCGCACCTCCGCCTTCGCCCGCTCCGAGACGCTGATGCAGATGTCGTGGGTGGCAGGCGGCGCCGTCGGGATCGCGCTGCCGCTGATCGGGCCGGTCGGCATGGGGGTGGCCGGGGTGATCGTGGCGGTGGGCGCGCTCGCCACCGTCCGTCCCCTGCTGTCGGCCGCGCGGCACGGCACGCCCCACCCGCGCGTCGCCTGAGCGGAACCGCCGGGTAGCCTGCGTGCTATGACCCACACGATCTCCCGGGGCAAGGGCAGCCGCACCATCCGCACTGCCGTAGCCATCGGTGCGGCCACCCTCGGGCTCGTCGCCCTCTCCGCCTGCGAGAAGCCGACTCCCCGAGCGACCGTGACCGTCGGTTCCGACAGCGTGTCCACGGAAGCCGCCTGCTACGAGGACAACGGCAAGATCTCGCAGGACAAGGTGCTGTCCTGCGCCAAGGAGGACGCCGACACCTCCATCACCGTCGGCCAGGGCGACCTGCTGCGCATCGGCGTGGACCCCGAGATCGCCGAGGACGGCTGGGTGCTGTTCCTCAACGGCCAGCCCGCGGTGACGGACCGGATCACCAAGACCTACCGCAGCTTCTCCGGTGACGCGTTCTTCCAGAACGGCGGCGGCCAGCAGGGCGGCGAGCCGCAGTCGGTGCAGCTGAGCATCGTCGAGTACGACGGCAGTGACTACCGGGGCGTGTGGAACTTCGAGCTCGAGCGCGAGAGCGAAGACTGAGCCCCGCACCGTCCCGCCGTACCGAGCCGTCCCGCCCCACCGGCGCGGCGGCCGCGCCGGTCCTGGTCGTCACGGCCGTGCCCGCCGAGCGTGACGCGGTGGCGGTCGCCTGCGCCCCGGCCGGCATCGACGTGCTGGCCGCCGGCGCCGGACCCGCCGCCGCGGCGGCCCGTACCGCCGTGGCGCTGGAGCGCGGCGCGGCGCGGGGCCGCCCGTACGGCCTGGTGGTCTCGGCGGGCATCGGCGGGGGCTTCGCCCCGCTGGCCCCGGTCGGCTCGGTGGCCGTCGCCTCCGAGATCACCGCCGCGGACCTGGGCGCCGAGACCCCGGCCGGGCCCGAGCCCTTCGCCTCGGTGGCCGAGCTGGGCTTCGGCACCACCGTCCATCTGCCGCCCGAGGCGCTGTCGCGGGCCGTCGCCGAGGCGGCCGGCGCGGCGCTGGGCCCGGTGCTGACGGTCTCCACGGCCACCGGCACCGCCGAGCGGGCCGCGCTGCTGGCGCGCAGGCACCCGGGCGCGCTGGCCGAGGCGATGGAGGGCTTCGGGGTCGCGGAGGCGGCCGCGGCCTGCGGCGGGGTACCCGTACTGGAGATCCGCGCCGTCTCCAACGCGGTGGGCCCGCGCGACCGCGCCGCCTGGCGGTTCGCGGAGGCGCTGGACGCCCTGGCCGCGGCCTTCGGCAGGATCGTGCCCGTACTCGACGATTGGAGGGACCTTGACCGGCTCCGGCGATGACAGCACTGACGGAACCAGCGGGGCCGGCGGGGCCGGGCGTCCGCTGCGGATCGCCTACTCCCCCTGCCCCAACGACACCTTCGTCTTCCACGCCTGGGCGCACGGCCTGGTGCCGGGCGCGCCGGAGCTGGACGTGACGTTCGCCGACATCGACGTCACCAACGCGATGGCCGAGCGCGGCGAGCTGGACGTGCTGAAGGTCTCCTACGCCGTTCTGCCGTGGGTGCTGGACGAGTACGCGCTGCTGCCGTGCGGCGGCGCGCTGGGGCGCGGCTGCGGCCCGCTGGTGCTCACCCGCGAGCCGGGTGCGGAGGCGGATCTGAACGGCGCGACGGTGGCGGTGCCGAGCGAGCGCTCGACGGCGTACCTGCTGTTCCGGCTGTGGGCGGCCGAGCGGGTGCCGGGCGGGGTCGGGAAGATCGCCGTGCTGCCCTTCCACGAGATCATGCCCGCCGTGCGCGACGGCCGAGTGGACGCCGGGCTGGTCATCCACGAGGCCCGCTTCACCTACCGGGACTACGGCCTGCACAAGCTCGCCGACATGGGCGAGTACTGGGAGGACACCACCGGGCTGCCGATCCCGCTGGGCGCGATCATCGCCAGGCGTTCGCTGGGCGCGCCGGCGCTGCGGGCGCTGGCCGAGGCGGCCCGCACCTCGGTGCGGATGGCGTGGGACGACCCCGTGGCGTCACAGCCCTACGTGCTGGAGCACGCCCAGGAGATGGACCCCTCGGTCGCGGACCGGCACATCGGGCTGTACGTCAACGAGTTCACCGCCGGCCTCGGCGAGAGCGGCTACGCGGCGGTGCGCGGGCTGCTCACGCGCGCCGCGGCCGAGGAGCTGGTGCCGCCCCTGGGCCCCGGCGCGCTGGACTTCGTGTAGGCGGTGGTGCCGGCCGGGCCCGTACGGGGTGCGCGGCCGGGCGTCCGGTCAGACGTCGAGCTGGTCGGCCACGACGCGGAGCATGCCGGCGATCTTGTGGCCGTGCTGGCGGTCGGGGTAGCGGCCCCGCTCCAGCTGCTGCGCGACCCCGTCCAGCAGGGTGGTGAGATCCTGCACGATCGACGCCAGCTCGTCCGGCTTGCGGCGCTGGGCGGCGGCCACGGAGGGGGCCGGGTCCAGCAGGGTGACGGAGAGGGCCTGGTCGCCGCGCTGGCCCGCGACGACCCCGAACTCGACGCGCTGACCGGGCCGCAGCACGGTCACCCCGGACGGGAGCACCGACGAATGCACGAAGACGTCACCGCCGTCGTCGCGGGAGAGGAAGCCGAAACCCTTCTCACTGTTGAACCACTTGACCTTGCCGGTAGGCACGTCTGTCCTCGTCCTCGTAATTCGTCCGGATGCCCGGGCTACGACCTGTCGGGAAAACAACGACTTCTTGAAAGGCAAAGGTTCCGCACAAGACCGCGGCGGGCCGTATGACCCGCCGTCACCAAGACTAATGATCCACTCCCCGGTGACAAGACGCCCCGGGCGCCGTCTCCCCCGTCTCCCGCGCGTGTCTTCACACGGAACTACCCTGTCCTGGTGACCAGTGAAACGTCCCGCGCGGGAGATCTGCTCGTCCGCATCGGCGCCGTCGTCTTCGTCGTCGGTGCGGTGGCCACTCTCGCGACCATCACGCCCCTGTTCCTCGGCTCCGACCCGCTGCCCACGGCCGCGTACCTCGTCAGCATGCTGATGGGCGTCGGCTTCGCCGTCGCCGGCGCGGGGGTGCTGCGGTCGATCGCGGTGCAGCGCCGCGAGGCGCGCGAGGCGGCCCGCCGGTAGGCACGGCTCAGGCGGCCCGGGCCGCCGCGTACGTCTCCAGCCAGGCGGGGAAGGCCGTCAGGTCCTCCAGCACCACATCGGCCCCCGCCTGTCGCAGCTCCGCCGCGCCGCACGGGCCCGTCGGCACCGCCACCGACAGGGCCCCGGCCGCCCGCGCCCCGCGCACGTCGCCCAGATGGTCCCCGACGTAGACGCCGGCGCCGTGCTCGACCAGCGCCTCGGCCTTGGCCTCCGCCCACAGCCATCCGATCACCGCATCCGGCTCGATGCCCAGGTGGTCGAGGTGGAGCTCGGCGCTGGGCTCGTGCTTGGCGGTGACCACGATCGCCGTGCCGCCCGTCCGCCGGACCGCCTCCACCGCCTCCCGGGCGCCGGGCATGGGCAGGGTCGGCTCGATGGCGTGGCTCACGTACAGCTCGCGGTAGCGGACGGCGGCCTCGTCGATCTCCTCCTCGGCGAACCAGTGCGCCAGCTCGACCTCCAGCGGCGGCCCCAGGCGGGTGACGGCCAGGTCGGCGTCGATGTACGTGCCGGTCTCGGCGGTCAGGGCCAGATAGGTCGCCCGGATGCCGGGGCGCGAGTCGATCAGCGTCATGTCCAGGTCGAAGCCGACCGTCACCGCACGAGAAGCCATACCCCACATTGTGCACTCCGTGACATAGATGGTTAGGCTCGCCTAACCTTGGCTGGCCGGTTCTGCGGCTTCCGTGGCGCGGAGCCGGTCCTGTCCCGTCCTGTCCCCGTCCCGCCCTTGAGCTCCCGCCCTTGAGCTCCCGCCCCGCCCGCACACCGTCCGAGGTCGCAGATGCCCACCGCCCGAGCCCCCGCCGCGCCCGGCCGCGAGGCGGCCGGTCCGCGCCGCGCGCGGACGGCCCGCCGACCGGTCGCGGTGGCCGCGGTCTCGGCCGCCCTGGCCCTGGCCGTGCTGCTGAGCCTGGCCGTCGGCAGCCGCGCCATCGCGCCGGACGCGGTGTACGAGGCGCTGGTGCACGGCGGCGACGGCCCCGCCGCCCAGGTGGTGCGGACCATGCGCGCCCCGCGCACCCTGCTGGCGGTGCTGGTCGGCGCCGCGCTCGGGCTGGCCGGCTGCGTGATGCAGGGCCTGACCCGCAACCCCATCGCCGAGCCCGGCATCCTCGGCGTCAGCCAGGGCGCGGCACTGGGTGTCGTCCTGGCCATCGCCTTCGCCGGGGTGCACACGCTCTCCGGATACGTCTGGTTCGCCTTCGCCGGCGCGGGCGTCGCGGGGACGGCCGTCTACGCGATCGCCGCCCGGGGCCGCGAGGGGGCCACACCGGTACGCCTGGCGCTGGCCGGGGCCGCCGTCAACGCGCTGCTGTACTCGGTGGTGGCGGGGGTGCTGACGACGCGGGCCGCGGCCCTGGACGAGTTCCGCTTCTGGCAGGTCGGCTCGGTCGCCGGGCGCGATACGGAGGTGATCGGGCAGGTATGGCCGTTCCTGGCGACGGGCGCGCTGCTGGTGATGGCCGTCGCGCGCGGTCTGGACGCCCTGGCACTGGGCGAGGACATGGCCAGGGGCCTGGGGCAGAACACCGCGGCCGTACGGATCACCGGCGGCCTCGGGGCCACCGTCCTGACCGGCGCCGGGGTCGCCGCCGCCGGGCCCATCGCCTTCGTCGGCCTGGCCGTCCCCCATCTGGCCCGCGCCCTCGTCGGCTCCGACCACCGCTGGCTGCTGCCCGCGGCCGCACTGCTGGGCCCGGTGGTGCTGCTGGTGGCGGACGTCGCCGGGCGGGTCGTGGTGCCGCCGGGCGAGGTGCCCGCGGGCGTGATGACGGCGCTGATCGGCGTGCCGTTCCTGGTGGCGCTGGTGCGCGGCCGGGCCGGGAAGGCGGTGGGGCCGTGACCGCGCCCGACGCCGTGGGCGAGACGCCCCGTGAGGCACCGGGCCGTGAGGCGCCCGTCAGACCCCCGGGGTACGGCCTGGTGCGCCGCGGGCGCGCCTCGTTCCTGCTCCACCGCCGCTCGGCGGCGGTGACGGCCGCCCTCGCCGCCGCGCTGGCCGCGGCCGTCGTCGCGTCGCTCTGCCTCGGCGAGACCGCCACCGCGCCCACCGAGGTGGTGCGGGTGCTGCTGGGGCTGCCGTCCCCGGAGGAGCTGGTCGTGGGCACGCTGCGGCTGCCGCGCGTGGTCCTCGGGCTGATGGTGGGCGCCGCGCTCGGGGTGGCGGGCGGGCTGATCCAGACCGTCGCCCGCAACCCCCTGGCCAGCCCGGAGATCATCGGCGTCACCCACGGCGCCGCCGCCTTGACCGTCGGCGCGATGACCTTCGGCCTGACCTCGTACGCCCTGCTGCCCTACCTGTCGGTGGCGGGCGGGATGCTCGCCGCCGCGCTGGTCTACGTCTTCGCCTGGCGACGCGGCCTGAGCGCGGCCCGCTTCGTCCTGATCGGCCTGGGCTTCTCCGTGGCGCTGCGCTCGCTCACCCAGCTGTTCATGACCAAGGGCGACTTCCTCGCCGCCCAGCAGGCCCAGGTGTGGCTGACCGGCTCGCTCAACGGGCGCGGCTGGGAGCAGGCCGGGCCCCTGGGCTGGGCACTGCTGGCCGTGCTGCCCGCCGTGCTGTGGTGCGCCCGCGCCCAGCGGCAGGCGGCGCTGGACGACGACACCGCCACCGCCCTGGGGGTGCGGCTGGGCCGCGTCCGGCTGGGGCTGGCGGCCACCGGCGTCGTCCTGGCCTCGGTGGCCACCGGCGCGGCGGGGCCGGTGGACTTCGTGGCGCTGCTCTCCCCGCAGATCGCCCGCCGGCTGACGCGCACCGCGCAGATCCCGCTGCTCGCCACGGCCCTGCTGGGCGCCTTCGTCGTCACCCTCGGCGACCTGCTGGCCCGCAGGCTCCTGGCGCCGGTGGAGCTGCCGGTCGGAGTGCTCACGGCGGCGATCGGGGCGCCCTACCTCGTCTGGCTGATCGCCCGCGGCCGCACCGGAGGAAGACCATGACGGACACCACCTCGCCCGGCGGGACCACGGCGGACGGCGGGCCGGACAGGACCGGCGCGCCCGACGCGCCCGCGAGCCGGCTGTCGGCCCGCGGCCTGACCCTCGCCTACGAGAGCCGCACGGTCGTCGACGGCCTCGACCTCGACGTGCCCGACGGCCGCGTCACCGTCGTCGTCGGGCCCAACGCGTGCGGCAAGTCCACCCTGCTGCGGGCGCTGGGCCGGCTGCTGCGGCCCCGGCGCGGCGCGGTGCTGCTGGACGGCCGGGAGCTGGACCGCGTACCCACCCGCGCGGTCGCCCGCTCCCTCGGGCTGCTCCCCCAGGCGCCGGTCGCGCCCGAGGCGATCACCGTCGGCAACCTCGTCGCCCGGGGCCGCCAGCCCCACCAGCGCTGGTGGCAGCAGTGGTCGGAGGCCGACGAGCGGGCCGTCACCGACGCCATGGACAGCACCGGCGTCACCGGGCTGGCCGACCGGGCCGTGGACGAGCTGTCGGGCGGACAGCGGCAGCGCGTGTGGATCGCCATGGCGCTCGCCCAGGAGACCGAGCTGCTGCTGCTCGACGAGCCGACCACGTACCTCGACATCGCCCACCAGGTGGAGGTCCTCGACCTGGTGCGGCGGCTCAACCGGGAGCGGGGCCGCACGGTCGTGATGGTCCTGCACGACCTCAACCAGGCCGCCCGCTACGCCGACCACCTCGTCGCGATGCGCGAGGGCCGGATCGTCGCGCAGGGGCCACCGGGACGGGCCGTCACCGCCGACCTGGTCCGCGAGGTCTTCGGCCTGGAGGCCGTGGTGGTGCCCGACCCGGTGACGGGCGGTCCGCTCGTCGTCCCCGGCGCGCCTGCTTCCGCTTCTGCGGCCGCCCCCGCCACCGTCCCCGTCAACATCCGAAAGGCGACACCATGACCCTCACCCGCCGCCGTACGTCCGCCGCCGGCGCCACCGCGCTGGCCTGTGTCCTCGCCCTGTCCGCCTGCGGCGGGGAGAGCGGCGCCGCCTCCGGGGAGACCCGGAAGGTGATGACCGCCCACGGGGAGGTCGAGGTCCCCGCCGAGCCCGAGCGCGTGGTCGTCCTCGACACCGCCGAGCTGGACTCGGCCATCACCCTGGGCGTCAAGCCCGTCGGCTCCACCCGCTCCGACGTGGCCTCCGGCTTCCTGAAGTACCTGCCCAAGGAGAAGGTCGAGGGCATCGAGAACGTCGGCAACATCGCCGCGCCCAACCTGGAGAAGATCGCGGCGCTCGAGCCGGACCTGATCCTGGGCAGCGACATCCGCGACAAGGACCGCTACGACGAGCTGTCGAAGATCGCCCCGACCGTCTTCACCGAGACCACCGGCGCGCCCTGGAAGCAGAACTTCCTGGTCCACGCCAACGCCCTCAACCGGCAGGACGAGGCGGAGAAGGTCATCGACGCCTACGAGGCGAAGACGGCCGAGGTCACCGAGGCGCTCGGCGGCCCGGAGAAGGCCCGGAAGCTGACGGTGAGCGTCGTCCGCTTCGTCGAGGGCGCCGACACCCGCGTCTACGGCAGGCAGAACTACATCGGCTCCATCCTCGCCGACATCGGCGTGAGCCGCCCGGCCATCGCCGACAAGGCCCCTGACGGCTTCTCGGTCGACGTCAGCCCGGAGAAGGTCGACCAGGGCGACGCGGACGTCGTCCTCTACACCTCCTACGGCGACCCGGCGAAGTCCGGCGAGGACAAGGCCGTCGGCGGCGCGCTGTGGAAGAGCATGGAGGCGGTGGAGAACGGCCGCGCCCACCGCGTGGACGACGAGACCTGGATCCAGGGCATCGGCTACACGGCCGCCGACACGATCCTGGAGGAGATGAAGGAGCTGCTGCCCAAGGGCTCCGGCACCTCCGAGGGCTGACGCACCCCCGGCCGGGCAGGCCCCGGCCCGGCCGGGGGACGGACGGCCCCCGCATCCCGGGTTCCACGCCCGGGGTCTCAGACCGCTGTCGCCAGGTAGTGAATCCCGATGGCGCCGAAGACCAGGCCGACGCCGAAGGGCACCATGCAGAAGGCATAGAAGCCCTTGGGTGGCATCTCGCCGTTCACCACCGCCGTCGCCCTGCCTCGCGGGTCGTAGCGGACCTCGGCGGCCTCCCCAATGTGGACGGGTATGACCGGATGTGCGCCGGTCATCGCGAGCTGCCGCTCACCGTCCTCGTCCTCGTAGGCGATGACGCTGGACACCCAGCCGCCCGACGTCCAGCGCAGGTTGACGCACTCGCCCGCGGTGCGGACGCCGGTCCCCCCGTTGGCGAACCTGTCATTCCGCAGATGCGGCACCAGGAGTCTCGTCCCCAGGAGCCCGAGGCCGGCGCTCAGCACGGTGAAGAGAAGACCCAGGAACCCCTCCAACGCTTCTCCCCGTCCTGTCGCCCTACGCTCTCGGCCGCCGGGCCCGCCACAGCAGGTAGAGGGCGCTGGCGACGGCCGCGGCGCGCAGCGCCCAGGGCCAGGAGGCGGTGACCGCCTCGCCCAGCGCGTCCTCGGCTATCGGCTCCCCCCAGCGGCCCTCGGTGCGGCCCCACAGCCACACCAGCCCGGCGGCGGCGACCGTACCGGGCACGACCGTCACCGCCCACTTGGCCTCCTGGCGGCTCAGCCGGGGCGACCACCAGGCGGCCAGCCAGCCCAGGCCCAGCGGGATCAGCGAGCCCATCACCGCGCCCGCCACCAGCAGGGCGGCGGCCGCCAGCTCCACGGCGCCGCCGACGCGCGGCACGCGGGCCGTACGCGGTGCGCCGCCCGCCACCTTCGCCGTGCGTGGGCGCAGCGGGCGCGGCAGGCGCGCCCACCGGTTCCGCCCGGGTGCGGCCGGGGTCTCGTCCGCCGCGTCGGCGTCGGCGGCCTGCGCGGCCTCCGCCCTCCGCCGCGCCTCCTCCTTCTCTTTCTCCGGGGCCGGCGGGGGCTCGAGCACCTCCGGCAGCTCGATCCCGCCGTCGAAGCCGCCGACCGGACGCCGGCCACCCGGCGCGTACCGGGGGGCGCCCGGCCCCTCGCGCCACCAGTCGGGGTCGCTCTCCCGGGGGCCCAGCTCGTGGGCGGGCGCGAGATGGGGCGGCGAGGCGGCGGTCGACTGCTCCGGCGGTTTCGGCAGCGTGTCACCGCCGCGCGGCGCCGGCCCGCCCTCCGCCGGACGAGGCTCCACCGGCCCGTGCACCACCGGCCCGTGCACCCTGGGCTGCGGCACGGAGACGCCCGTGTCCGCGATCACGTCCTCCGGCCGCCCGATGCCGTCCAGGATCCGGCGCACCCCGGCCGCGGTGTGCGCGCCGCCCGCCTCGGCACGGCGCCGCTCGATGTCGGCGCGCACCCCGGCCACCAGACGCGCCCGCTCGGCGGCCGTCATGGCCGTGCCGTGCGCCAGATCTCCGATCCGGCTCAGATAGTCGAAGACCAGCTGTTCGCTCTCGATCCCCACCCGACACCTCAGCGGCTACTGGTCCCTGGCATCCGTACGCCACGACCGTACCCGCACCGTCCGCGCGCGGAACCGGTTGTCCACAGGCTGCCGGTACCGTTGTACGGATGACGACAGAGCCCGAAGCGCGGCGCCGAGCGGCTCCCCGCACGCTCGCCGACGAGCTGCGCTCCCGCCCCGACGACGAGCTCGCCGCCCTGCTGCGGGCGCGCCCGGACCTGCTCTCGCCCGTCCCCGGCGACCTCTCCCAGCTCGCCACCCGCGCGGGCGCCCGCACCTCTGTACTGCGGGCGCTGGAGCGGCTGGACCGCTTCGCCCTCCAGGTCGCCGAGGCGCTGGCCGTGGCGCCCGACCCCTGCCCGTACGGGGAGCTGGCCGCCCTGCTGCCCGGCGGGGAGGACCAACTGCCGCGCGCGCTGGGCCTGCTGCGCGAGCGGGCGATCGTCTGGGGCGGCGACGACCGGCTGCGCCTGGTGCGCACCGCCCGCGAGCTGCTCGCCCCGTCCGCGTCACGCCCTTCCCCCACCGGTCTGGGCCCGTCCCTGGCCGAGGCCACCGCGGGGATGTCGCCCGGCCGCCTCCAGGAGATCCTGACCGCCGCCGGGCTGCCCACCACCCACGACCCGGTGAGCGCGCTGGAGTCCCTGACCTCGCTCTTCGGCGACCGGGAGCGGATGGACGCCCTGCTGGGGCAGGCGCCCGAGGAGGCACGGGTCATGCTCGCCAAGCTGGTGTGGGGCCCGCCCTACGGCGAGGTCTCCGAGGTCCCCTCCCAGCCGGTGCGCTGGCTGCTGGACCGCGCCCTGCTGCTGCCGGCCGCGCCCCGCACGGTCGTACTGCCCCGGGAGGCGGCCCTGCACCTGCGCGGCGGCCGCGCCCACCGCTGCCTGGAGCCACTGCCGCCGCCCGTCGGGCCCGGCCGCGCCCGCACACCGGCGGTGGCGGACTCCGCCGGGGCGAGTCAGGCGCTGGCTGCACTGGCGGCCGTCGAGGAGCTGCTGGAGCTGTGGAGCACGGAGGCCGGCGCGCCGCCGGTGCTGCGCGCGGGCGGCCTGGGCGTACGGGACCTCAAGCGCACCGCCGTCGCGCTCGACGTGTCCGAGCCGGTCGCCGCCTTCTGGATCGAACTGGCCTACGCCGCCGGGCTGCTGGCCTCCGACGGCGAGGAGGGCGAGCGGTACGCGCCCACCCCCGCCTACGACGCGTGGCTGGAGGAGCCGCCCGAGCGACGCTGGACGCACCTGGCCCGCGCCTGGCTGGCGGCCACCCGGCTGGCCGGGCTGGTCGGCGGGCGCGACGCCCGCAGCCGGACGCTCGGCGCGCTCGGCCCCGGTCTGGACCGCGGTCCCGCGCCCGAGCTGCGCCGCCACACCTTGGGCCTGCTGGCCGCCGAGCCGGCGGGGACGGCTCCGGAGGCCGACGCGGTGGCCGCCCGGCTGGACTGGGAGTGCCCGCTGCGCGGCGGCGCGGAGCTGCGCGGCCGGATCGTGCGGTGGACGCTGACGGAGGCGGAGCTGCTGGGCGTGACCGGGCGCGGCGCACTCACCTCGTACGCGCGCCCCCTGCTGGACGAGCACGCCGCCGACGCGGGCGGAACCGACGCGGACACGGCGGGACCGGAACCCGGAACGGCCGGCCCGGAGGCCGCCGCATCCCTCCTGGCCCCGCTCCTGCCCGAGCCGCTGGACCACGTCCTGCTCCAGGCCGACCTGACGGCCGTGGCGCCGGGGCCGCTGCGCCGCCATCTGGCCGAGACGCTGAACACCCTGGCCGACGTGGAGTCCAAGGGCGGCGCGACGGTCTACCGCTTCACCCCCGGGTCGGTGCGCCGCGCCCTCGACGCGGGCCACGGCGCCGACGACCTGCACTCCTTCCTGGCCGCCCACTCCCGCACGCCCGTCCCGCAGCCGCTGGCGTACCTGATCGACGACGTGGCGCGGCGGCACGGCCGGCTGCGGGTGGGCGCGGCCGGCTCCTACGTCCGCTGCGACGACGACACGCTGCTCGCCGAGATCGCCGCCGACCGCCGCGCCGCCTCCCTGGGGCTGCGGCTGCTGGCGCCGACGGTGCTGGCCGCCCAGGCGGACCCGGCCACCCTGCTGGAGCGGCTGCGCGCCCTGGGATACGCGCCGGCCGCCGAGTCCGCCGGGGGCGATGTGGTGGTCCACCGCGCCGACGCCCTGCGCACCCCGCCGCGCACCGCGCCCGAGCCGGTGCCGGACGGCCCGCCCGCCCCCGGCGCCCCGCTGCTGGCCGCGGCCGTACGCGCCATCCGTTCGGGTGACGTGGCGGCCGGCGGCGCCCCGCCCCGGCCCCGTCGCCCCGTCCCGGCCGCTCCCGGCGGCCCGCCGCCGCGCACGCCCGCGGCCGACACCCTGGCCGTCCTGCGCGCCGCCGCCCGGCGCGGGACGGCGGTGCGGATCGGCCACGTGGACGCCGACGGCACCGCCGGTGAGCGCGTCGTCGAGCCCGTCCGCGTCGAGGGCGGCTTCGTCACGGCGTACGACCACACCGCCGAGGAGGTCCGCACCTACCCGCTGCACCGCATCACGGGCGCGGCGGCCCTGACGGACACCGACGACTGAACCCGGCCCGTGCACCCGTACGGGTGCACGGGAGTGAATTCACTGGATCCCCCATGACTTCTGAAGTACCTTCCAAGTCATGACCGCAACCCCCGTCGAAGCCAACTTCTCCGAGCTGATCCAGAAGCCCAAGGACACCGTCGCCCGCATGCAGACCGACATACGCAAGGGCATCCGGCTGCACCGGCGGGACGACGAGGACCTCTACCTGACCACTGCCGCCAAGGCCGACGAGGCCGTGCAGGTGGTGGACTCCACGACCCGCATGTTCGTCGCGCTGATGAAGGAGGAACCGCACGCGGTCGACCTGCTCACCAGAGCCTTCCCCGAGGCGTTCCCCTGGGTCCGGTTCCTGCCGGAGGGCTCCGTCCGGCAGTTCCTGATCGAGTTCGTCGAGACGGCCCGGGCCAGCACCGATCTGGGGACGGTGGGACCGATCGCCCAGGTGATAACGGAGTGGAAGCACACCGCCGAGGTGTATGCCGACCCTGAACTGCACAAGGCTCTGACCACCGACCACGGCGACGAGGACTTCGGTCCCGTCGGCGCACCGGAGGCGGCGGACACGTGAGCCTGGGCAAGGGGGATCCGGTACCGCCTCCTCCCGGCAAGGGGGAGTTCCACATCAGGTTCGGCAACCGGGAAGCCGCTGTGGGTTGGCGGGAGCTGTGCAAGAAAGCACCGGGCAACACGCTCGTCGCGTGGCAGGCGATGCGCACCGGTCCAGCTCCGGTGCCGCCTACACAGCGGCACCATCGTCTGAAAGGCGATCTGGCCAACGGCACCCGGAACGGCAAGGCCCTGCCGCAGTGGCAGATCGAGGTTACGGGCGGCGGGCGGCTCTGGTATCTGTTCGACGAAGGCGAGCAGACGTGCTGGCTGGTCCTGGCCAGAACGGGCCACCCACGCCAGACCGATTGACCAAGTGCCCTTGGGAGGTCGTGACCGCGCGCTCTTTCTTCCTGCCTCTCATGACATGGGCAGCGGCCCGCACCCTTGGGTTCGCACCGTCCGGTCGGCTGACGGCCGCCGCGGGGCAGCCGTCTGTCGGCCGGATGGGGCACACTGGACGGTCGGCCCGTGCGCCGGGTGTGCGCCGACCGCGCGCCGACCGAGCAGCCGAAGGCAGGAGGAGCCCCACCGTGACCGGACCGCTCATCGTCCAGAGCGACAAGACCCTGCTGCTGGAGGTCGACCACGAGCAGGCCGACGACTGCCGCCGCGCCATCGCGCCCTTCGCCGAACTGGAGCGGGCCCCCGAGCACATCCACACCTACCGGCTCACCCCGCTGGGCCTGTGGAACGCCCGCGCCGCCGGGCACGACGCCGAGCAGGTCGTCGACGCCCTGGTCACCCACTCCCGCTACCCGGTGCCGCACGCGCTGCTGGTGGACGTGGCCGAGACGATGGACCGCTACGGCCGGCTGCGGCTGCTCAAGCACCCCACCCACGGGCTGGTCCTGGAGTCCTCCGACCGGCCGGTGCTGGAGGAGATCCTGCGTTCCAAGCGGATCCAGCCGCTGGTCGGCACCCGTATCGACCCCGACACCGTCGCCGTCCACCCCTCCGAGCGCGGCCAGATCAAGCAGGCGCTGCTCAAGCTCGGCTGGCCCGCCGAGGACCTGGCCGGCTATGTGGACGGCGAGGCGCACCCGATCGAGCTGGTCGAGGACGGCTGGGCGCTGCGCCCCTACCAGAGGCAGGCCGTGGAGAACTTCTGGCACGGCGGCTCCGGCGTCGTCGTGCTGCCCTGCGGCGCGGGCAAGACGCTGGTGGGTGCGGGCGCGATGGCCACGGCGAAGGCCACCACGCTGATCCTGGTGACCAACACCGTCTCCGCCCGGCAGTGGAAGAGCGAGCTGGTGCGGCGCACCTCGCTGACGGAGAGCGAGGTCGGCGAGTACAGCGGCGCGAAGAAGGAGATCCGCCCCGTCACCATCGCCACGTACCAGGTGCTGACGACCAAGCGGAAGGGCGTCTACCCGCACCTGGAGCTGTTCGACTCCCGCGACTGGGGCCTGATCGTCTACGACGAGGTCCACCTGCTGCCGGCGCCGGTGTTCAAGTTCACCGCCGACCTCCAGGCCCGCCGCCGCATCGGCCTGACGGCCACGCTGGTGCGCGAGGACGGCCGCGAGTCCGACGTCTTCTCCCTCATCGGCCCCAAGCGCTTCGACGCCCCCTGGAAGGAGATCGAGGCGCAGGGCTACATCGCCCCGGCCGACTGCGTGGAGGTCCGTGTGGACCTCACCGAGTCCGAGCGGCTGGCGTACGCGACGGCCGAGTCGGACGAGAAGTACCGCTTCTGCTCCACCACGGCCTCCAAGCAGCGCGTCACCGAGGCGCTGGTGCGACGCCACGCCGGGCAGCAGACGCTCGTCATCGGCCAGTACATCGACCAGCTCGACGAACTGGGCGAGCACCTGGACGCGCCCGTGATCAAGGGCGACACCGGCAACGCGCAGCGCGAGAAGCTGTTCGACGCCTTCCGCTCGGGCGAGCTGTCGGTGCTGGTGGTCTCCAAGGTCGCCAACTTCTCCATCGACCTGCCCGAGGCCACCGTCGCCATCCAGGTGTCGGGCACCTTCGGCTCCCGCCAGGAGGAGGCCCAGCGCCTGGGCCGTGTGCTGCGCCCGAAGGCAGACGGCCACGAGGCCCGCTTCTACTCGGTCGTCGCCCGCGACACCGTCGACCAGGACTTCGCGGCCCACCGCCAGCGCTTCCTGGCCGAGCAGGGCTACGCCTACCGCATCGTGGACGCCTCCGAGCTGCTGGCGGGCGACGAGGAGCCCGACGAGGTCGGGTAGTCCCCCTCCCCGGCCTCCCCGGCCTCCCCGGCCTCACCGCGGAGCGGGGGACGAGCGGGCCGCCACATCCGGTGCGCCTGTGCGCGCACTACCTCCCCCACGGCGCCTGGCTGGAGGAGGGCGCGCTGCTGCGCGGCGCGGGACGGTCGGCGGGCGTCCCGGGGGCGCCGGCCCACGGCCGGGCCGATCCGAGCGGCCCGCTCGACACCGCGCGGGAGCTGTCCCGCGCCCGGCCGGACGCGGAGCTGACCGTCGTCGCCGAGGGTCAGCTCGGCGGCGCCACCACCCGCGCCTGCGTCCTGAACGCGCTGGACCGCTTCGCGGCGCGGTGACCGCTTTGCCGGTGGCGATGGCGATGGCGCCGGCGGTGACTCCCGCGGCCGTGTGAGGTGACGGACACTCCGTCCGAACCCCTCGTACGGCCCCGCTCACCGTGTCCATGATCGGTTCATGGACACGACAGAACGGTACCGGCGGTTCGCGGAACGGGAGGCCCGGGGCCACTCCCCGAGCTACGAGGAGCTGGCCGGGGCGATCGCCCGCGACGACCGCCTGACGGCCCTGATCGGCCGGTTGCCCGAGTCGAAACGGCAGCCGAACCTGCTGCTGGGCGCGGCACGGTTCCTCGGCGGCCCCACCGGCGACCCCGCCTCGTTCCGCCCCTGGCTGCTCGACCACTGGGACGAGGTGCGGGCGGTCGTACTGGAACGCCGCACCCAGACCAACGAGCCCGGCCGGTGCGCCGTACTGCTGCCGCTGCTGGCGGCCCTGCCCCAGCCACTGGCCCTGATCGAGGTCGGCGCCTCCGCCGGGCTGTGCCTGTACCCCGACCGCTATCGGTACTCCTACGACGGCCGGCCCGCGTTCGGCCCGGACGGCGGCCCGGTCACCCTGGACTGCCGCACGGCCGGTCCCGTACCGCTTCCCGCCCGGCCGCCGACGGTCGTCTGGCGGGCCGGGACGGACCTCAACCCCCTCGACGTGAGCGACGACGGCGACGTCCACTGGCTGGAGTGCCTGGTCTGGCCGGAGCAGACGCACCGGCTGCGGCGGCTGCGTGACGCCGTCCGCGTCGCCCGCGCCGAACCCCCGCACCTGGTGCGCGGGGACCTCAACGAGACCGTCCGCGGTCTGGTCGCCTCGGCCCCGGCGGGCGCCACGCCGGTGGTCTTCCACAGCGCGGTGCTGGCCTATCTGCCGCCCGGAGCGCGAGATGCCTTCGCCGAGACGATGCGTGCCCTGCCCGCCCACTGGATCTCCAACGAGTCCCCCGGCGCCCTGCCCTCCGTCGCCGAGCGCCTGCCCCGCCCGGCGCCCGCCGATCGCGCCTCGTTCGTCCTGGCCCTGGACGAACGCCCGGTGGCCTTCACGGGCCCGCACGGCCAGTCCCTGGAGTGGCTGGAAACCTGACCGGCCCGCTCCGCCCCCGCTACCTTTGCGGCGGACGAGAGGAGATCCCCGTGGCCGACGCCGACTCACGCGACCCCGCCGAGCGGACCCGCGCCCTACTGCGCGAGTGGAACGGCTACGACCCCACCGAGGACGAGGCGCGGCGTCTGGACGAGGAACTGGACAGACGCCTGGCCGAAGCCATGGACCGGTGACCGGCACTCAGAAGTACACAGGTCTGCCCTGCTGGACAAAACCGGTACGTGACCGACTACTCCACCCCGCCTTCCTCCGCAAGATACGGTGAGAAGTCACCTCGGTCGCACGTCGTGTCTGCAGCTGCTTGTTCCAAGCCATCGAGGATGCGCACCCACAGCACCGGGATCTGTCTCATGGGCTCCTCCCACTCCTCGGTCAGAGCCACCACGCCTCCGTCTGCGCTTTGTATGTCGTCATGCCGCATGCGCCACAAAGGTCACCAGGGTCTCCTCATCCTCGACGGACAGGTCCAACCTGGCATCGAGGGCATGGGCCAGCGCGCGCAGCAGGGCGACGGTGGGAGTCACCGCCCCTCCCTCGATTCGCTCGACCTCGGCCTCCGTCATTCCCGCCCGATGCGCGAGCTGCCCCTGTGTGAACCCGAGCGCGGTGCGGCGGTCGTACACGGCCTGCCCCAGCGCGATGGCCGCGCCTGCCTCGACATATGCGGGATCGGCTCGATGCTCGTCCGGAATCAGCCACTGCGTGTGATAACCCCTGCTCACAGCTGCTCCTTCCACGCGCGGTGGTACATCTCCTCGGCCGCCGAATGCTCAGCCTCGCACTCTTTCTGCGCCCAGAGAGCCCGTTGCACCTGCGTCTCCTCCCGCATCCGGGTCTTGCGGAAGACGGTCAGCAATACGATACGGCGTTGAGGGGCCAGCCAGTAGGTGACCCTTACGGCTTCGCTTCCCAGGATGAAGCGCAGTTCCCGCACCGGACCGTCAAGATGTCTCGAATACGGTTCACCCAGTGTCGTCGGGTGGTCGGCCAAGCGATCGGCATGTCGCTCCACAGTTCTGTAGTGGGGTATCGACAGAGAGGCCAACCAGTCCCGCACCTCGGGCTCCAACTCCAGCACCCAGCGTTCTCGCATGATGTCGAACGTAGGAACACGGCAGTCACGGTGGTCGCTTTCTCAGCGCCCTACATCAGAACGAGTGACGGCTTGTTCTCCTGTGACGGTCAAGGCGATGCCTTACTCCTCGTCTGCCCTCCCCGGCCGAGCCGATCGCAGGCGCCACGCCGCGCAGGCCATCAGGGCCAGGGCCAGGGGCGCGTACGGGGAGGCGAGCGGCTGCTGCCACCAGTGCAGGTGGAGGTCGAGGTCGCCGGAGTGGGGGACGAGCCAGTGCGTGCGGGCCGTGAAGAGCACGGCGACGGCGCCCGCGACGTACAGCGGCCACCGGCGGGACGGCGAGGCGGTGGCCGCCAGGACGGCGAGCAGCGGTACGCACCACACCCAGTGGTGGGACCAGCTGATCGGCGAGACCAGCACCGCCGTGCCCGCGACGGCGAGCACCCCCCAGCTCTCCCGCCCGCGCAGATGGGCGCGGCGGGCCAGCCACAGGCCCAGCAGCCCGACGACGGCCGCGGGCACGGCCCACCACAGACCGGGCTCGGGGCTGTGCAGGAGGCGGGCGGCCGCTCCCTGGAGGGACTGGTTGTCGACGATCCACGCCTTGCCGACGCGGCCGGTCTCGAACATCCGCCGCGTCCAGAACTCCACGCTCGCGCCCGGCAGGACGGCCGCGCCGAGCGCCGCCGTCCCCGCGAAGCCCGCCAGCGCCGTCAGCCCGGCACGGACGCGTCCGGTCAGCAGCAGATGGACGGCGAAGATCGCGGGGGTGAGCTTGATCCCGGCCGCGACGCCGATGGCCAGGCCCTTGCCGCGGGCACCGTCCGGGCGGCCGAGGTCCCACAGGACCAGGCAGGCCAGGGCGAGGTTGATCTGCCCGAAGACCATGGTCTGGAAGACCGGTTCCAGCCACAGGCCGACCGTCGTGGCGGCGATCAGGAGGGCGGGGGAGGTCCGCCGTCCGGCCAGGCGCAGGGAGAGGTGGACCAGCAGGGCCAGCAGCACGACGTTGCCGGCCGCGAAGAGGATCTGGACGGCGGGCAGGGGCAGCAGGGCGGTGGGGACGAACAGCAGCGCGGCGAAGGGCGGGTAGGTGGCGGGCAGGTCCCACTCGGTGACGGTGAAGCCGTACAGGTCGCGCCTCTCCGCGACGGCCTGCCCCTCGGCGCGGTAGACGAGCACGTCCACCAGGAAGCTGGGCTGTGCCGCGCAGACCGCCGCGAGCGCGGCGAGGGAGACCGCGAGCAGGGCGGCGGCGGCCCGGGTGCGGTGGTCGCCGTGCGTGCCGAGCGCGGCGCGTATCCGGGCGCGGGCGGTGCGGCCGCCGCGTGCGGTGCGGGCCGGGCGCTCGGAGTCGGCGCCGGTACCGGTGTCGGGTGTGGGCGCAGCCGGCACTCGGCCACCTCCTGGGTTCCGGTCCGTCGGTCGACGGTCGTCTCTCGGTCGTCCACGGCCACCGCCGCGGGGCGACCCTAACCGACGGTCCGGTGCGCCCGGCCGGTGTCAGGCGCGGGTCGCGGGCTCGTGCGCTCTGCCGCCGCGTGGCCCGCTGTCGCGGTCCCGGTCCTGCTCCGTGCCCTCCTCCGTGTCCTGTTCCCGGTCCTCTTCGCGCGCCTCCGCGTAGTCGCCGAGGACCGCGACGTCGAACGCCGCGGCGGCGAAGACGGAGATCGCCCGGACGGCGTCGCCCAGCAGATGGCGGCGGTGGCGGTGGCCGCCGTCGCCGCTCCGTGCGTCGAGCGCGGCGAGCGCGGTGGCGCCCGTGGACCGGCCGCCGGCTGTCTGGGGAGGGATGGGGGTGCTGTTCATGACTCCACGGGTTCGCAGTAGTTTCGCCCTATTGGTCCATATCCATCCTAGGTCTCACCACGGCTTTCCTCCGCCCGCAACCCGGCCCGTCCACCCTCCCCGCGTACGGGGGAAATCGTTCGCCCGCCGGGACGAGCGGGGCTAGAATCACGCGTCTCCCGCCTCCCGCGCCACGGCACCGAAGGGCGTGCGTTCCGCATGCCCGCGTGCCGCCGTGCCGCCGGGAAGGAGCCGGCCGGTCGGTACCGGCCGGCGGACCGCGCTCCCGGCGGCCGCGCCCTCGCCGGCCTCCGGCGGCCCGCAGCCCGTCGGTGCACGCGGTCCCCTCCGACCCTGTCGTCCACCGCACCCGGCGTGCGGCGCGGCCGCACGCCCGAGCGGCTCGCCCCGGCGCCGTCGTGCGCGCTTTTCCGCAGGAGGCCGCAACGTGCCCGCGCACGCCCCCGATCCGCACGCCCCCGATCCGCACGCCCCCGACTCGCCCGGCCGTGACACGCCCGGCCCCGACCCGCTCGACCCGCTCGACCCGCTCGACCCGCTCGAACGCGAACGCGCCCACCTGGCCGCCTCGCGCACCGCGCTGCGCGCCATGCGCCATGACGTCGAGTCGCTCGACATCAGGAACGTCACCGCCAACTGGGTGAACGCCGAGGTGCTCCAGCGCCAGATCGACGCCCGGATCGAGGCCCTGGCCGACCTCGCCGACACCCCACTGTTCTTCGGCCGCCTGGACTACACGGACTCCCCGGCGTCCCCCGGCGCCCAGGAGCACGGCGTTCCCGCGGCGGCCCGGTACTACATCGGCCGCCGCCACGTCCACGACGCCGACGGCGACCCGATGGTCATCGACTGGCGCGCCCCCGTCTCCCAGCCCTTCTACCGCGCCTCCAGGAAGAACCCGCAGGGCGTCGGCCTGCGCCGCCGCTTCGGCTACACCGGCGGCGAACTGACCGCGTACGAGGACGAGCGCCTGTCCGACCCGGACGAGGCCGAGAAGGCCAGCGCCCTGCTCAGGCGCGAGATCGAACGCCCGCGCGTCGGCCCGATGCGCGACATCGTGGCCACCATCCAGCCCGAGCAGGACGAGATCGTCCGTACCGGCGTCGACGGCACCGTGTGCGTCCAGGGAGCGCCGGGCACCGGCAAGACGGCCGTCGGCCTGCACCGCGTGGCGTACCTGCTCTACGCCCACCGCGAGCGCCTGGCCCGCACCGGGGCGCTGGTCATCGGCCCCAACCGGTCCTTCCTGCGCTACATCGAGCAGGTCCTGCCGGCGCTCGGCGAGCTGGCGGTGCGGCAGGCGACCGTGGAGGACCTGGTCGCCGAGTCGACGGGCGTGGAGGTGCGCGGCGTCGACGACCCGGAGGCCGCCCGGATCAAGGGCGACGCCCGCATGGCCGAGGTGCTGCGCCGCGCGGTCCGCTCGGGCGTGACGATGCCGGCCGAGCCGTGCGTCGTCGTCCGCGGCTCGCGCCGCTGGCGCGTCCCGGCGTACGAACTGGAGGAGATCGTCCGCGAGCTGCTGGAGCGCGGCATCCGCTACGGTGCCGCCCGCGAGGCCCTGCCGCAGCGCGTCGCGCACGCCGTGCTGACGCGCATGGAGCGGTCGGGCGAGGCCCCCGACGACCGGGTGCAGAACGCGGTGGCACGCAACACGGCGGTGAAGTCCCTGGTCAAGGCCGTGTGGCCGGAGGTCGATCCGGCGAGGCTGGTGCTGCGGCTGCTGTCGGACGACGGCTTCCTGGCCGAGTGCTCCGAGCGGATCCTCACCGACGAGGAGCGCAAGGCGATCCTGTGGACGAAGCCGCCGCGCGGGGTGCGGTCGGCGAAGTGGTCGGCCGCCGACGCCGTACTGATCGACGAGGCCACCGACCTGGTGCGGCGCACCCCCTCGCTCGGCCACGTCGTCCTGGACGAGGCGCAGGACCTGTCCCCCATGCAGTACCGGGCGGTGGGCCGCCGCTGCACCACCGGATCGGCGACGGTGCTGGGCGACCTGGCGCAGGGCACCACGCCGTGGGCGACCGCGAGCTGGGCCGAGGCCCTGTCCCACCTGGGCAAGCCGGACGCGGCGGTGGAGGAGCTGACCCGGGGCTTCCGTGTGCCGCGCGAGGTCATCGCCTACGCCTCCCGGCTGCTGCCGCACATCGCGCCGGGCCTGTCCGAGGCGACCTCGATCCGCGACGCGGCGGGCTCCCTGCGGGTGCGGGCGGTGGCGGTGGAGGAGTTGGACGGCACGGTGGTGGACGCCTGCCGCGAGGCGCTGGAGCGTGAGGGCTCGATCGGCCTGATCGCCGCCGACGCCCGCGTCCCCGCCCTGGCCTCGGCCCTGGACGCCGGCGGCGTCCCCCGCCTCACCCCTGGGACGGAGACGGACGCCGACACCCGCCTCACCCTCGTCCCGGCGACCCTGGCCAAGGGGCTGGAGTACGACCACGTGGTCCTGGACGAGCCGGCCGCCGTCGTCGACGGCGAACCGGACGAGCGCACCGGCCTGCGCCGCCTGTACGTCTGCCTCACCCGCGCGGTCTCCGGCCTCGCGGTCGTCCACGCCGCGCCCCTGCCCGAGCCGCTGCGCGACGGGGGTGACGGGAGCAACGGGGGTGACGCCTGACGGGACGCCGGGCGACCCGCGGGCAACCATCGGCCCGGCGGGGCCGTCCTACCCGGTGGAGAGGGGAGAGAGATGACCGATGTGACAGTGGGGCGGGCCGGGCGTCCGAGAACGGTGGAGGCGGCGTTCGTGCTCTCGCTCGCGGCGATCGCTCTCCAGGTCGTCGTCTGGGTGCTGGGCTCGTTCGTCGTCTCCCCCACCGGGTTCGAGGAGCTGCGCGGCGAGTTGGGGCGGGACGGCGCGACCCGGCAGCTCGCCGTGTCCGCCGGTTTCCTGGCCGTCCTCGGCGCCCTGTGGCTGCTGTTCTGCCTCAGGATGCGCGCGGGCGACGGACGGGCCCGGATCGCGCTCACCGTCGTCGGCCTTCTCAGCGGGCTGTTCTTCCTCAACACCCTGAGCACGGACGGATTCCGGTGGACGGCGGACGGCGGTATCGGCGATCTGCTGCTGACCGACGTCCTGCCGGACCTGCCGGCGGCCGGGGCCATCGTGATGATGTTCCTCCCGGCCTCCAACGCCTACTTCTCGGCGGCGCGGCGAGAGGGGCGGTAGGCCGCTCGGATGCCCGCGCCCGTCAGCGCGGGCACGGGCGCGGGCACGGGCACGGGCACCTGAGCGTCTGTCGGGGACTTCCCGTGATCGTCGCACGATCACATGAACCCGCACCGCATCACCCGCCCGGGTGTCGGGACCGGCGATTTCACCGATTCCAGGGGCGGTTCGGGGCGGTAATGGTGTGACGCCCCCTCACACCCTGTGCATGTCTCCTGGAGGAAACCATGCGCGTCCCCCGTCTCCTCACCACCGCCCTGCTGGCCCTGGCGACGGCGTTCGCCGTACCGGCCGTCCCCGCGTCCGCCGCCGAGGACGCCACGCAGAACGCCGCCGAGAACTACGTGGCCCTCGGCGACTCCTACTCCTCCGGCACCGGCGCCGGAGACTACTCCGACCTGCTGTGCACCCGCAGCGGCAACGCCTACCCGGCCCGGTGGGCGCAGACGTCCGCGCCCGCGTCCTTCACCTTCGCCGCCTGCGGCGGGGCGAAGATCCCGGACGTGCTGAACAACCAGGTCCGGTATCTGGACCAGAGCACGACGCTGGTGAGCATCAGCATCGGCGGCAACGACTCCGGATTCGCCTCCATCATGCTGACCTGCATGTTCTCCTCGCAGTCGACCTGTGAGCAGAGACTGGACGAGGCCGCCGACTACGCCCGGAACGAGCTGCCCGGCGAGCTGGACGCCCTGTACGCCACCATCCGCGACCGCGCGCCGAACGCCGAGGTCGTCGTCGTGGGCTACCCGCACCTCTACAAGGAGGGCGGCTTCTGCCTGAGCATGGGCTCGGGCAAGCGCGAGGCGATCAACGACGGCTCGGACGTGCTCAACCAGGTGATCTCCGGCCGCGCCGCCGCCGCCGGGTTCTCCTTCGCGGACGCCCGTCCCGCCTTCGCCGGGCACGAGATCTGCACGAGCGACCCGTGGATCAGCTCCTCCAACATCCACCCGACGGCCGAGGGCCACGAGAAGGGCTACCTGCCGGCCTTCTCCGCCGTGGTCCGGTAGGGCGCGCCCGCGCCCGGCTCCCCTTCCTCTCCGCTGGGGCGGGGGCCGGGCGGCCTCGTCCCCCCGGTCCGCCGGCGGGAGGGAATCCCGCCGACGGACCGGTAGCGGTTGCGCGCGGCGGCCCGGCTGTCTAAGTTCCGAACGGTCGGCCGGATCAGAGGGGGAACATGTTCGGGTTAGGACTGGCGTCCTACGCGGTCTTCGTCATGGCGGTGCTGGTCATCTGCGTCACTCCCGGCCCCGACATGGTCTACATCCTCACCCACGGCATCAGCCAGGGCACCAGGGCCGGTCTGCTGGCGTCGCTCGGCATGTCGGCCGGGATGGCCTGCCACACCCTCGCGGTCTCGCTGGGGCTGGCCACCCTCGTCCAGTCCTCGGAGACGGCCTATCAGGTGCTCCGCTACGCCGGGGCCGTGTACCTGCTCTACCTGGCCTGGCACACGCTGCGGGACTCCTCCGGGACCACCTTCGACGGCGAGCACACGGCCGCGTCACCGATGACGGTCTTCCGCAGGGCGACGATCGTCAACCTGCTCAACCCGAAGATCGTCATCTTCTACCTCGCCTTCCTGCCGCAGTTCGTCACGCCCTCCGCGGGAAGCCCCGCCCTCCAGCTGCTGGTGCTGGGCGCGACGTTCACCGTGATCGGGCTGCTGGTCGACTGCGTGGTCGCGCTGCTCTCGGGCCGGATCGGGGAGCGGCTGCGGAAGCGGCCCGGCTCGGGCACCTGGCTGAACCGGCTCGCGGGTGTCGTCTTCCTCGGTCTCGCCGCCAAGGTCGCCATCGCCTGAGCGGCCGTCCTCCCGCCCGTCGTCCCCCGCCGTCCCCCGCCGTCCACCGACCGGGAGCCCCGCGGACGTGCCGGACCCGGTGTGGGGACGCAGACAGCCGAAGATTCGGAAGAGCGCCCCATGTGCACCGTCACGACCAGCACGCCCGCCACCGCGGCCGCGCCCGGCCGCCCGGGGTCCGACATCTGCGACGAGGGCGACGCCTTCTACCGGCAGGCGCTGACCCGGGGCTGCGTGCCCGCCGGGCAGGCGCCCGGCTGTCTGCTCGAACTGGGGTTGCTGCGCCGGTCGCCCGAGAGCCCCGGGACGCTGGTGCCCGTGCCGCCGGACATCGCCGCCGCCAGGCTCGCGCGTCCGATCGAGCGGGCCATCCTGGAGCAGGAGCAGGCCCTGCGGTCGGTCCGGTCGGTGCTGGCCCGCGCGGAGGCGGTGTACCGGCAGATCGGCCGGGAGGTCAACCGCACCGCGGACCTGCTGCTCGGCGAGGAGGCCGTCGACCGGGCCCTGCGCCGGGCCGCCCAGTCCTGCGGAAGCGATGTGATGACCGCTCAGCCGGGCGGCGGGCTGGGGGAGGAGACGCTGGCCCGGACCCTGCCGGAGGCGCTGGACCTGTGCTCCAGGGGGGTACGGCAGCGGGTGCTGTACCAGCACACCGTGCGCTCCCACGGCCCGACGCTCGCCTACGCGGAGAAGATCACCGCGGCCGGCGCCGAGGTGCGCACACTGGCCGAGGCGTTCAGCCAGGTCACCGTCTTCGACGGCGCCGTCGCCTTCATACCCGCCGCTCAGGAGCACCAGCCGGCGGCCCTGTCCGTGCATCACCCCGCGATCGTGCGCCACCTGGTGAACGCCTTCGACTGCGCGTGGGACCGGGCCGAGCCCGTCTTCCGGGGCACGGACCGGTGGCAGCCGCACGCGTTCACCTCGCAGACCCGGCGGGCCGTACTGCGCCTGATGGTGGAGGGGCACACCGACAAGGCGATCGGGAGCCGGCTGGGCGTGAGTCCCCGCACCGTGGCCAACCACATCAAGTGGGCCGCCGACCACTTCAGGGCCGGCAGCCGGGCCCAACTGGGCTACCTGCTCGCCCGGTCCGGGCTCCTGGACTCCCAGCGGCCCGACGAGCGCGCCCGGTTCGGCTGAACGGCGTACCGCCGAAGGCGCGGCGCGGGATGCCGGGCGGTTCCGGGTTGGCCCGGTTTCCGCCCATGTACAACGCCTTCAGGTTTACGCATTGCAGCATCATGCCCCGCGGTACTCACTTCCCCCGTCCACGCGGGTTGGACAGCATGTCCCCGTACCGCACGGCCCGGTGCGAACACCGGAGCGCAGGCGCATCTCCCTGGAGGATGGGTGGACCTCTCGCTGTCCGAACTGAAGCGGCGGAAGATCGGAATCTGCCTCTCCGGAGGGCTTTCCTCCCTCGCGCTGGCCTCCTGGCTGCACGACGGCGGATACGACGTGGAGGCGTTCGTCCTCGACATCGGCCAGTGCCCGGAGAAGGACTTCCGTGAGTTCACCGGCGCGGTGCGCGCGGCCGGCATACCGGTGCACGAGGTGGACGCCCGGCGCGTCATGGCCGACGCGGCGCTCGACGTCGTCGCCTTCCAGGCCCACTACGACGGGGGCTACTGGAACACCACGGGCCTGTCCCGGGCCGTCATCGTCGAGCGCGTGGTGCCCGAGCTGCGCCGGGCCGGCGCCGGCGTACTGGCGCACGGCTGCGTCGGCGGCGGCAACGACCAGCGCCGCTTCGAGCGCTACGGCGCGCACTTCGCGCCGGACCTCGCGGTCTTCGCCCCCTGGCGCGACCCGGAGGTGCTGGCCGCCCTGCCCGACCGGGAGGCGATGGCCCGTCGGATCACCTCGGCGGGCCTGGTGTGCATGCCGGGCAACACCGCGGAGCACTCCGTCGACGGCAACCTCGCGGGCACCTCCCACGAGGACGCCGGCCTGGAGGACCTGGGCACCACGCCGGCGGACCTGGAACGGCTGATGGGCGTGTCGCCCCGGCAGGCGCCGGACCGGGTGGAGACGGTCTCCGTCACCGTCGAGCGCGGCCGCCCGGTGGCCCTCGACGGCCGCCGCCTGCCGCCGGAGGAGCTGCTGGAGCTGGCCAACACCGTCGGCGGGCGGAACGGGCTGGGCCTGACCGACGTGGTGGAGCACCGCATCAACGGCACCAAGTGCCGCGGTGTGTACGAGGCGCCGGGCATGGAGCTGCTGTCGCACGCGGTGCGCGCCGCCCACGAGACGGTCACCGACCGGGGCGCCGCGGACACCGCGCGGTTCCTCGCCCGGCAGCTCGCGGTCTGCGTCTACGAGGGGACGGCGCACGGCCGTACCGCCCGGGCGGCGCGGGCCGGTCTGGCCGAGATCGCCGGCCCGGCCGACGCCACCGTCCGGCTCGAGCTCTACAAGGGCGGCGTCATCGGGCGGGCGCTGCCGGAGATCGGCCCGGGCGCCGACGTCCTGCGGCAGCGCCGGTTCACCGGCGGAGGCGGCCACAACTGGGACTCGGCGCCCCTGGCGGGGCCCGCCCCGGACTGACCCGCGGGCGGCTTCCGCGCTTTCCTGTCCACTCGCTCTCAGGGGGAAACAGACATGCTTCAGCGCACGTTCGGCCGGCTGGGCTGGCGGGTCGGGGAGATCGGCTACGGGATGTGGGGGGTCGGCGCCGGTCCCGGCGGCTGGCAGGGGGCGGACGACGAGACGAGTCTCGCCGCCCTCCAGCTCGCCGTGGACCTCGGCTGCGACGCCTTCGACACCGCGTGGATCTACGGCCGCGGACACAGCGAGGTCCTGCTGGGGAAGCTCCTCGCGGCCAACCCGGGCAAGGGCCTGAGGGCCTTCACCAAGATCCCTCCCAAGGACCGGCGGTTCCCCTCCACCAGGGATTCCGACGTCGACGACGTGTTCCCGTACGACCACGTCATGGAGTACACCGAGAAGAGCCTGCGCAACCTCGGCGTCCCCCGGGTGGACCTGATGCAGTTCCACGTGTGGGAGGACCACTGGGCGCGGGACGAGCGCTGGCTGACCACCGTGGAGGCGCTGCGGTCCTCGGGCATGGTCGACGGGATCGGCGTCAGCATCAACCGCTGGGAGCCCTGGAACGCGACGGAGGTCCTGCGGACCGGCCTGATCGACAGCGTCCAGGTCATCTACAACATCTTCGACCAGGCGCCCGAGGACGAACTCTTCCCGCTCTGCCGCGAGCTGGGGATCGGCGTCATCGCCCGCGTCCCGTTCGACGAGGGCACCCTGACCGGGACGCTGACGAAGGACACCACCTGGCCCGAGGGCGACTGGCGGGCCTCCTACTTCGTGCCCGAGAACCTGGACGCCAGCGTGGACCGCGCGGAGGCGCTGAAAAGAATCGTCCCCGAGGGCATGACGCTGCCCGAACTGGCCCTGCGCTTCATCCTGCACAACGACGACGTGCACACCGTGATCCCCGGCATGCGCCGCCCCGGGCACGTCTCCGCCAACATCGCGGTCAGTGACGGCCGCCGGCTGCCCGAGGAGCTGATGCGCGAGCTGCGCGCCCACCGCTGGGACCGGGAGCCGACGGAGTGGTCGCAGTGAGCGCCCCCGTACGGCCGGCGGTGCTGGCCCTGTGGTCCCCGCCGCGGGCCATGTCGACGGCCTTCTTCCGGATGATGGTGCAGCGCGGCGACTTCCGCGCCTACCACGAGCCGTTCTCCGAACTGGCCGCCGGGCACCACGTCGAGGTCGGCGGACGGCGCCTGACCACGCCGGAGGAGGTGCTGCGGGGGTTCACGGCGGAGTCGGCGGGGACGCCGGTGTTCTTCAAGGACACCACCGAGTACCCGCACGCCCACCTCTTCGACGCGCTGCCGCTGGCCGAGAACGTCACGCACACCTTCATCGTCCGCGACCCCCGGCGCGCCATCGAGTCGCACTACGCGGTGAACCCCGAGGTGAAGCTCGCGGAGATCGGATTCGAGCACCAGTACGAGATATTCGACCGGGTCCGCCGGGAGACGGGGCGCGATCCCGTCGTGGTCGACGCCGACGTCCTCGTCGAGCGCCCCGGCGACACCGTCCGCGCCTACTGCGAGGCCGTCGGCATCCCCTACGACGACCGGGCCCTGTCCTGGCAGTCGGGAGAGCGCTCCGAGTGGAGCCGCACCAGCCGGTGGCACCAGGACGTCGCCCGCAGCTCCGGCTTCCGGCAGAGCGGCCGGCGCCACGCCGTCACGGTCGACGACAGCCCGGTGCTGGCCGGCTACCTCCGGCACCACCTGCCCTTCTACGAGGAGCTGCGCTCCCGCTCCCTCGTCCTGCCCGCCGCCTGAGGGTCCGCGCGCCACCGCGAGCCCCACCGCACGCCGCACGCCCCGCCGCGCGCCCCGTCGCGCGGCGGCCCGTGTGCCCGCATCCGCACAGCCCGCACCCGCACCGCGGAGCAGTCCTGGAAACGCCTGGAAACGCCTGGAACCACACTCGATTGGGGTCCACGATGCCAGCCAGCACGTCCTCGTCCGCACTGCCCGATCCCAACGGACGCCGCGCGCCGTACCCGCGGGGCACCGCGACGACCCTGCACCTGATCGAGGAGCAGGCCCGTGCCACCCCCGACGCCGACGCGCTGTACTACGACGGCGTGACGCTGAGCTACCGGGAGCTGGACCGAAGGGCCAACTTCCTGGCCGCGATGCTCGTGGAGCACGGCGCGCGCCGGGAGACGCTGCTTCCCCTGCTGGTGAGCGACGGGATGGAGCTCCCGCTCACGATGGTCGCGGCGATGAAGGCCGGCGTCCCCTTCATCCCCTTCGACCCGGGCTGGCCCCGGGAGCGGATCGGCGCGCTGCTGCGGGGCCTGGGCACCGACATCGCCGTCGTCTCCCCGCGCACCCCGGCCCCGGCGGCCGGCTGCGCCCGCGCGCTGGTGGCCGACCACCGGAAGCTGGACGGCACCGACACCGCCCCCGCCGGCGGCCGCCCCGGCCGCACCGACCTCGCCTACGGCTTCTTCACCTCGGGCACCACGGGCCTGCCCAAGTGCACGCTCAACGTGCACCGCGGCCTGCTCAACCGGTTCCTCTACATGACCCGCAGGTTCGGCGCCGGGCACGTGGCGCTCCAGAACAGCCGGTCGGTCTTCGACTCGTCGCTGTGGCAGTTGCTGTGGCCGCTGACCATGGGCGGCAGCGTCGTCATGCCGCGCCGCGACGGGCTGCTCGACCTGGAGCGCACCGTCGACCAGATCGGCCGCCACGGGGTGACGATCACCGACTTCGTGCCGTCGATCTTCACCGTGCTCGTCGACCTGCTCGCCTCGGACCCGGCGCTGGTGCGGGCGGCCGGCTCCCTGCGGCACGTCCTGCTGGGCGGCGAGGCGATCAACGTGGAGGCGGTCCGCGGGTTCCACGAGCTGCTGCCCGGCACGGCGATCACCAACACCTACGGCCCCACCGAGGCGTCGATCGGCAGTGTCTTCCACACCGTCACCGCGGGCGCCGGCGGTGACGGCGGTGACGGTGGCGCCGTCGGTGAGATACCCGTCGGCCGCCCCATCGACAACACCTCGGCGGTGGTCGTGGACTCCTCGATGCGGCGTCTGGGCACGGGGGAGACGGGCGAGATCCTCATCGGTGGCGACTGCCTGGGCCTGGGCTATCTCGGCGACCCGGAGCGGACTGGGGCCGCGTTCGTGCCCAACCCCTTCCCCGACATCCCCGGGGAACGCCTCTACCGCACCGGCGACCTCGGCCACTACCGGGCCGACGGCTGCCTGTACTTCGTGGGGCGGCGCGACGACCAGCTCAAGGTGCGCGGGGTGCGGATCGAGCCGGCGGAGGTCGAGCGGGCGCTGCTGACGCTGCCGGGGGTCCAGGACGTGCGGGTCGTGCTGCGGGGCGAGGCCGACGGCCAGACCCTGGTCGCGGCCGTGGTCGCCCGCGAGGACCTCGATCTCGCGGACACCAGGGCGCGGGCCGGGAAGCTGCTCCCGACCGAGCTGGTGCCCGACCGGTTCGTGCGGATCGAGAGCATGCCCCTGTCCCCCAACGGCAAGGCCGACCGCCGGGCGCTGGCGCTGCTGCTCGACGGGCCGGACACGGCGGAGCGGGCCACGGCGGAGCGGGCCACGGCGCCCGGGAGCGCCGCCGCCGGGGGCGGGCCGGCGTCCGGCGGCGACCCGGAGGAGGCGGTCCGCTCCCTGTGGGCCGAGCTCCTGGGCGTCACCCCCGGTGCCCGGGACGGCTTCTTCGAGATCGGCGGCACCTCCCTCAGCGCCCAGCGGCTCGTACTGCGCCTGCGCGACCTGTTCGGCCTGCGCCTGTCGGTGCGGGACATCGCCGAGGCGCCGACCGTCGCCGCCCAGGTCCGTCTGATCGCCCGGGGCGGGCCGGAGACCGGGGAGGCGGCCGTACACCGGGAGATGCTGGCCGACGCGGCCGCTCTCGAACCGGCCTCCCCGGCGGCCGTACCACCCCCGCGGTCCGCGGCCGTCGCCCCGCCCCGGCACATCCTCCTCACCGGCGGCACCGGCTTCATCGGCATCCATCTGCTGGACGAGCTGCTGCGGTCCACGACGGCCACGGTCGCCTGCCTGGTCAACGCCGAGGACGACGCGGCCGCCCGCGCCCGGCTCGACGCCCGCGCCCGCCACTACGGCCTGCCCGTCGGCAGCGGCGACGACCGGGTCCGGGTCGTGCGCGGCGACCTCGGCGCCGAGGGGTTCGGGCTGTCCGGGGCCGGCTTCCGGGAGCTGGCCGAGTGGACGGACACGATCGTGCACGCGGGCGCGGAGGTGAACCTCGTCTACCCCTACCGCCGTCTACGCGCGGTGAACGTGCTCGGCACCCGCGAGGTGATCCGGCTCGCCCGCACCGGCCCCGGGCCGGCCAGTCCCGTGCACCACCTGTCGACGCTCGGCATCCTGCCGCGCGTTCCCCGTGACGGCTCGGTGCTCGACGAGAACGCCTTCCCCGCGGCCGAGGAGGTGCCGGGCGACGGCTACAGCCGGAGCAAGTGGGTAGCCGAGGCGCTGCTGCGCGAGGCCCGGCGGCGGTACGGCCTCCCGGTGAGCCTGTACCGCATGGGCGAGGTGATGCCGCACTCGCGCACCGGCGTCCTCAGCCACGGCGGCAGCCTCGCCGAGTTCGTCCTGACGGCGTGCGCGGAACTCGGTGTCCGCTTCGAGACGGGCGCACGGGGTGACTTCACCCCGGTGGACAACGTCGGCCGGTTCATCTCGGCGGCGGTGCTCGAGCGCCGCCTGGGCGAGACCTTCCACGTGGTGCAGCGGGAGCCGACCCGGCTGGACGACCTCATGGGGCGCTTCGGCCCGGCGCGCGAACCGCGGCACGTGACGTACCGGGAGTTCTGCGAACTGGTCGCGGCGCACGGCTCCCCCTCGCTCCAGCGGCTGGCCATGGTCCTGCCCGATCCGGACGACGGGTCGGGGGACCTCGGCGGGCTCTTCCGGGACGTCCCCTCCCCCGGATTCGGCCGCAACTGCCACGAGCTGGTGCGGTCCCTGGGCGTGGAGTGGCGCGAGGCCGTCCCCGCCGCGGACGGCTGAGCGGGGCACGGCCCGGCACGGAACGGTCCCGCACGGAACCGCCCGGCACGGAACGGCCCCGCACGGAACCGCCCGGCACGGAACGGCCCCGCACGGAACGGCCCGGTCAGGAATCCAGTGCCTCGCGCCAGGTGCGCACCGCGTCCGGGGAGACCGGGGTGTCCCAGCCGCCGAGGCGGGCCGCGCCGCCGATGTGGAAGGCGGTCACGCCCGCCGCGCGCAGGGCGGGGACGTGGTCGAGGCCCAGGCCGCCGCCTGCCATCAGCAGCGGGAGGTAGCCGGGCTCCCCGGCGGCCGTACGGGCCGCCTCGGCGCACAGGACGGCCAGGCCCGCCGTCACGCCGTCCGCCGAGCCGGCGGTGAGGTAGGCGTCCAGACCCGGGTGCCCGTCGAGCCGTTTGCGCAGCCCGGCGCGGTCGGCGCAGTGGTCGATGGCGCGATGGAAGGTCCAGCGGCAGCCGGGGACGGCGTCGAGGAGCGCGCCGATCGCGGCGAGGTCGGGCTGTCCGGTGTCGTCGAGGAAGCCGAGCACGAACTCCTCGGCGCCCTCCGCGCGCAGGCCGCGCGCCCGCTCGCACAACTCCTCCAGCGCCGCCTCGTCGCCCGCCGCGAATCCGTCCGTCGCGCGCAGCATCACCCGCACCGGCAGGTCGGTGGCGCCGCGGACGGCGGCGAAGACCCCCCGCGCGGGGGTGAGGCCGTCGGCGGGCATGTCGCCGACCAGTTCGAGGCGGTCCGCCCCGCCGGTCTGCGCGGCGACCGCGTCGCGGGCATCGAGGGCGATCACTTCGAGGATTGGTCTAGACATATAGCGGAGCCTGCCATATCGCGGGACACGCCGGGAAGACGGGGCACACAATTGCGCCATGGTCACGCCGAAGAACCGCCATCCGGCCCATGACGGGCTGCGCGAGCGCTGGACCCGGACCCTCCTGGCCGTACGCCGCCCGGAGGCGGACCTGCCCGCGGACACCCCCTCCCCGTACGCCTACGCCGACGATCTCCTCGCGCGCTGGGCCGAACCCCACCGCCGCTACCACACCACCGACCATCTGATCGCCGTCCTGGACCGCGTCGGCCTGCTCTCCGCGCACTGCTCCGGCCCCGAGGAGGTCGCCACCGCCTCGCTGGCCGCCTGGTTCCACGACGCGGTCCACCTCCCGGACCGCTCCACCAACGAGGAGCGCAGCGCCCGCCTGGCCGAGCGCGCCCTGTCCGAGGCGGGCGTCCGCCCCGCCCTGGCCGCCGAGGTGGCCCGGCTGGTCCGCCTCACCGCCGGGCACGACCCGGCCCCCGGCGACACGGGCGGCGAGGTGCTCTGCGACGCCGACCTCGCGGTGCTGGCCGGGTCGCCGCGGGAGTACGCGGCCTACGCCGCCGCCGTCCGCGAGGAGTACGGCTTCGTCCCCGACGACGCCTTCCGCACCGGACGTGCCGAGGTCCTGCGCCATCTGCTGGACCTGCCCTCCCTGTTCCGCACCCACTACGGCCGGGAGCACTGGGAGCACACCGCCCGCCGCAATCTGACCGCGGAGCTGGACCTGCTCACCGCGTGAGTCGCGCCTACGCTGGAACGATGGAACGACTCGACGCCCTGGACCGGGGATACGCGGAGTTCGGCAGGCGCGTCCGCGCGGTGCGCGACGACCAGTGGGACGACCCCACCCCGTGCACCGAGTGGACCGTGCGCGACCTGGTCGGCCATCTGGTCGCCGAGCACCTGTGGGCGCCCTGGCTGCTGCGGGGCGCGACGCTGGAGGAGGTCGGCGACCGGTTCGACGGCGATGTCCTCGGCGACGACCCGCGGGGCGCGTGGCGGCGCGCCGCCGAGGAGTCGCGGGCCGCCTTCCACCGCCCCGGCGCCCTGGACGGCGACGTGCACACCGGCGGCGGTCCGCGCCCGGCCGCCGACTACGCCCGCGAGATGACGACCGACCTCACCGTGCACGCATGGGACCTGGCTCGCGGCATCGGCGCCGACGACCGGCTGGACGAGGGGCTGGCCCGTTACGTCTACGGGGCGGTGCGCCCCGTGGCGGACTCCCTGCGCAGCACCGGACTGTTCGGCGAACCGGTCGAGGCGGGCGAGGGCGCGGGGGTCCAGGACAGGCTGGTGGCCCTGCTCGGCCGCCGCCCCTGACCCGCCCGGGCGGCACGGCGCGGACGGCGTCGGCGTCGGATCCGGCGTCGGATCCGGCGGCATCATGTGATACCGCGCCAAACGGCGGCACCGGCCCTCCGGTGAAAGGACGGTAACAAGGCCTCCGACCAGGAATGTTCTTCCCGGTGATGACGTTGGGCCCGGACATGCCGCCACTCGACACACCACCGCCCGGAGGCGTCCCGCCCCGCGCGGAGCGTCCCCGCATGCCCCTGGCCGTCTACGTCCTGGGGCTGTCCGTGTTCGCGCTCGGCACCTCGGAGTTCATGATCGCCGGGCTGCTCCAGCCGATCGCCCGCGACATGTCGGTGACCATTCCGCAGGCCGGGCTGCTGGTGTCCGCCTTCGCCATCGGCATGGTGGTCGGCGCCCCGGTGCTGGCCGGCGCGACGCTGCGGCTGCCCCGCCGCACCACGCTGGTGTCGCTGCTGGCCGTCTTCGGGGCCGGGCAGGTGGCCGGCGCCCTCGCACCGACTTACGAGGTGCTGTTCGCCTCGCGGGTGGTGAGCGCGCTGGCGTGCGCCGGGTTCTGGGCGGTGGGAGCCGCCGTGGCCGTTTCGCTGGCCCCGGCGGGTGCGAAGGCGAAGGCGATGGCCGTGATGATCGGCGGGCTGAGCGTCGCCAACGTCCTGGGCGTGCCGGCCGGTGCGCTCCTGGGGCAGCACGCCGGATGGCGGGCCGCGTTCTGGGCGGTGGCCCTCCTGGCGGCGGTCGCGGTGGCCGGGGTGCTGGCGCTGGTGCCGTCCACCCGGCCGGCCACCGGCGCGGACCGGCCCGTCCTCCGCCGCGAACTGCGGATCTACCGCGACGGCCAGGTATGGCTGGCGCTGGTGATCACCGCGCTCAACGCCGCCGCCACCTTCTGCCTCTTCTCCTACCTCTCCCCGCTGCTCACCGACACCGCCGGCCTGGGCGAGGGCTGGGTGCCGACCGTGCTGGCGCTGTACGGGGTCGGCGCGCTGATCGGCGCCGCGCTCGGCGGCCGGGTCGGCGACGCGCACCTGTTCGGCGCCATGTACGCCGGTCTGGCCGCCACCACCGCCGTACTGGCGCTGCTGGCGCTCACCGCGCACCTGCCCGTGGCGGCCGTCGGGCTGGCGCTGGGGCTGGGAGTGACCTCGTTCTTCACCGCCCCCGCCATCAACGCCCGGATGTTCGAGGTGGCGGGCGCCGCCCCCACCCTGGCGGGCGCGACGACCACCTCGGCGTTCAACATCGGCAACACCCTCGGCCCCTGGATCGGCGGACTGGTGATCACCGCCGGCTGGGGCTACACCGGCGTCTCCTGGGTCAGCGCGCTGCTGGCCGCCGCGGCCGTCGGCGCAACGGTGGCGGCCTCGCGGTGGCACCGGCGCACCGCCGCCTCCCGCGTGGTGGCCGGCTCGCCCGCGGACACGGCCGTGGGCGGCCCGGCACCGGTCACCGAGGCCGCGGGCTGACCCGTCCCGGTGCGCCGGACCGCTCCGACGTGCCCCGTTCCGGGGACCGGATTACCCTCGGTGGCCAGTGCACCCGCAGGCCGCCCGAGACCGGCCCTCCCTCGACCGGCCCGACGGCTTCCGGTCATCCGGCGGCCAGGACGCCGGACACAGGTGAAAGGACGTGTGAGGTGGACGTGCGCAGGAAGAACAACGTCACCGTCACCGGCCGGGAGGACGGGCCGGTGGTGATGCTGGCACACGGATTCGGCTGCGACCAGAACCTGTGGCGCCTGGTGGCGCCCGCGCTGGCCGAGGAGTTCCGGGTGGTCCTCTTCGACCACGTGGGCTCCGGCCGGTCGGACCCCTCCGCCTGGAACGAGGAGCGCTACTCCTCGCTGGAGGGGTACGCGCAGGACGTGCTGGACATCTGCCGCGAGCTGGGGCTGCGGGACGTGACGTTCGTGGGGCACTCGGTCAGCGCCATGATCGGGGTGCTGGCGGTGCTGCGCGAGCCGGAGCGCTTCGCCAAACTGGTCCTGCTCACCCCCTCCCCCTCCTACATCGACGAGGGCGGCTACCGGGGCGGGTTCAGCCGGGCCGACATCGAGGAGCTGCTGGAGTCGCTGGAGAGCAACTACCTGGGCTGGTCCGCGGTGATGGCACCGGTGATCATGGGCAATCCGGACCGGCCCGAGCTGGGCGAGGAGCTGACCAACAGCTTCTGCCGCACCGACCCGCGCATGGCCCGCGTCTTCGCCCGCACCACCTTCCTGTCCGACAACCGCGAGGACCTGGCCGGGGTGACCGTGCCGACGCTGGTGGTCGAGTGCGCGCACGACACCCTGGCCCCGCGCGAGGTGGGCTCGTTCGTCCGGGACGAGATCGCCGGAAGCACCCTGGTCACCCTGGACGCCCACGGGCACTGCCCACAGCTGAGCAGCCCCGGCCCGACGGCCGAGGCCATCGCCTCCTTCGCGAGGGCGCGGTGACCTCCCGTGCGAGCCCGGATCCGGATCCGGAACCGGCACCTGAGCCGGACGGACCGGAACCGGGGGACGGCGGGAATCCGGAGGACGACCTGGAGGAGTTGTACGAGAACACGCCGTGCGGCCAGCTCTCCAGCGTCCCCGGCGGCAGGATCGTCAAGGTCAACACCACCCTGCTGGACTGGCTCGGCTACCGCCGCGAGGAACTGGTCGGCCGCCGGACCTTCTCCCAGCTGCTCAGCGTCGGCGGCAGGATCTACTACGAGACCCACCTCGCCCCGCTGCTGCGGATGCAGGGCCGGGTGGGCGGGATCGCACTGGAGATGAAGGCCGCCGACGGCAGCCGACTGCCGGTGCTGGTCGCCGCCTCGGTGCGGGAGGGCTCCGGCGGGCGGCCGGCACTGGTGCGTACCTCCGTCTTCGAGGCCCGCGACCGCCGCGCGTACGAGACCGAGCTGCTGCGCGCCCGGCAGGAGGCCGACCGCGAGCGCGAACGCGTGCAGCAGCTCGCCACCACCCTCCAGCGCAGCCTGCTGCCGCCCGCCCTGCCCGACATCCCCGGCACCGAGCTGGCCGCGCACTACCACACCGCCTCGATCGACGAGGTCGGCGGCGACTTCTACGACCTGTTCCCCGTCTCCGGCGGGCGCTGGGGTTTCTTCCTCGGCGATGTCTCCGGCAAGGGCGCCGCGGCGGCGTCCGTCACCTCCCTCGTCCGCTACTCCCTGCGCGCCGCGAGCGCTTCCGACCCCGACCCGGTCAGGGTGCTGGCCAACCTCAACACCGTCCTGGAGCACGAGAACCACGGCGACGACCCGCGCTTCTGCACCGTCATCCACGGTCTGCTCACCCCGGGCGAACACGGCTGCGAGCTCACCCTCGCCGGTGGCGGCCACCCCCCGGCCCTGCTGATGCGCGCCGACGGCACCGCCGGCTATCTGCACACCCCCGGAGGCCAGTTGGTCGGAGTGCTGCCGGACGCCCACTTCGCCGCCACCACCGTGCGCCTGGCCCCCGGCGACACCCTGCTGCTGTACACCGACGGGCTGACCGAGGCCCGTGCCGTCCATACGGACGGCCGCCGCCGGGAGCGGGAGGGAGGGCGCTACGGCGAGGAGGCCCTGCTCGACTTCGCGGCCGGGCTGGCCCCGGCGAGCGCGGCGGACGCCGTCACCGCCGTCGGCGCCCTGCTGGAGGGGCTGGGCGAGGGAGTGGACGACGACACCGCCGTACTGGCCCTCGGCGTCCCCGTCTCCCGGAAGGCACCGGAAACCCCGGGCACCCCGGAGGCCCCGGACGGGCCGGAGCCGTTCAGGTCGCCGTGACCACCCGGAGCGGGGCCCGGCGAGGGGGCCGGCGCCGCCGCAGGCCCGCCTCCGTCAGCCGCCGCAGCAGCTCCTTGCTGCCCACCTCGACCGCGCCCAGCCGCACCGCCCGCTCGTATCGGTGGGCGGGTACGTCGTAGTGGTCGCGGTCGAAGGCGCGGCGCGGGCAGCCGAGAGCGGCGGCGAACGCGTGCAGCTCCTCGTAGGAGGCGTCGCTGACCAGGTGCGACCACAGCATTCCGTGGCCCGGCCACTCGGGCGGGTCGATGTAGACGGTCACCCGGCGCCTCCCAGCTCCCCGACGGGCGCCACCGCCGTCGCCGTCCGGCCGCACACCCAGTGCGGGTCCGGACCCAGCTCGGGCTCGACGTCGAGCGCGTGCTCCTCCTCGCCGCCGCACAGCGGGCAGCCCGGCCAGCGGCCCCGCCGGTCCAGCAGGGCGTCCTGGACGTCCTGGGCGATCAGGCCCGCGACGAACGAGACGCCCTCGGGCCACTGCTCGACCCACCAGCGGCGGTGGGAGACCGCGTCCTCGACCAGCGAGACGACCTCGGCCTCGGCGATGCCGCAGGCGGTGAGGTCGGCGAGGACGAGCGCCCGGCCGGTGTGGAGGGCGCGTTCGAGGCCGTGGGGGTCGCCGGAGCCGGATTCGCGGGGATCGGGACCGGGGGAAGGGGGCTGCCGTTCTGTCATAGCCCCTCCATTGGAGCAGACGGCCGCAAGGGCGGCGGACGTCTTGACGGCCCCGTGCGGTGAAAATACCTTCCACCGTGTGAACAATACTGTGAAGGAAAGTTTCTCCGGTCCGCTCCGCGACACCGCGCCGGGCCGTCGTCCCGGTCCCCCGGAGCCCGCCGCCCTCGCGGCCAAGGTCCGCACCATGGCCCCCTCGATGACCCGCTCCATGCAACGTGTCGCCGAGGCCGTCGCCGGCGACCCCGCCGGATGCGCGCAGCTCACCGTCACCGGCCTCGCCGAGCGCACCGGCACCAGCGAGGCCACCGTCGTACGGACCTCGCGCCTGCTGGGCTACCCCGGCTACCGCGATCTGCGCCTGGCGCTGGCCGGGCTCGCCGCGCAGCAGGCCTCCGGCGCCTCTCCGTCGGTGACCGCCGACATCGCCGTGGACGACCCCATCGAGGACGTCATAGCCAAGCTCGCCCACGACGAGCGGCAGACCCTCGCCGACACCGCCGCCGGACTGGATCCCGGCCAGGTCGAGGCGGCCGTGCACGCCATGGCCTCCGCCCGCCGGATAGACCTCTACGGCGCCGGCGCCTCCGCCCTGGTCGCCCAGGACCTGGCGCAGAAACTGCTGCGGATCGGCCTGGTCGCCCACGCCCACGCCGATCCGCATCTGGCCGTCACCGGCGCCGTGCAGCTGCGCGCCGGGGACGTCGCCCTGGCGGTGACCCACTCCGGCCGTACGGTGGACGTGATCGAACCGCTGCGCGTCGCCTTCGACCACGGCGCCACCACCGTGGCCGTCACCGGCCGCCCGGACGGGGAGATCGCGCAGTACGCCGACCACGTGCTGACCACCTCCACGGCGCGCGAGAGCGAACTGCGCCCGGCGGCCATGTCCAGCCGGACCAGCCAGCTGCTGGTCGTGGACTGCCTGTTCATAGGCGTGGCACAGCGCACCTACGAGACCGCCGCCCCCGCCCTGGCGGCCTCCTACGAGGCGCTGGCCCACCGCCACTCGCCCCGGCAGCGCTGACCCCACGCCCGCACCCACGCCCACGTCCGCACCCGCACCCGCACCCGCACCCGAGCAGCACCGCCCAACCCCCCACACCCCCGCCCGGGCGCCGGCACCGGTGGCCGGCCCCGGCATCCGGAAGAACGGAAAGAGCCGCACCCTCATGACCTCCTCTCCGACCGCCGCCGGCCACGAATCCGGCGATCCTCGCGACTCCCGCCATCCGGACGGCGCGTACGACCGGCTGCGCGCCGAACTGGACACGCTCACCACCGAGGCGTTCCGCAGCGACCTGTCCGAGATCGACCGGCTCCCCACCCTGGAGATCGCCAGGGTCATGAACGGGGAGGACGCCACCGTCCCCACCGCCGTCGCCTCCCAGCTCCCGCGCATCGCCGCCGCCATCGACGCCACCGTCGAGCGGATGGCGCGCGGCGGGCGGCTGGTCTACACGGGGGCGGGGACGGCCGGGCGGCTGGGCGTGCTGGACGCCAGCGAGTGCCCGCCCACCTTCGACACCGATCCCTCCCAGGTCGTCGGGGTGATCGCGGGCGGCCCGGACGCGCTGGTCAGCGCCTCCGAGGGCACCGAGGACCGCCCCGACCTCGCCGCGGCCGACCTCGACGGGCTGGGGCTGGGCCCCGACGACGTGGTGGTCGGGGTGTCGGCCTCCGGGCGCACCCCGTACACCGTCGGCGCGGTCGAGCACGCGCGGCGGCTGGGGGCGCTGACGGTCGGGCTGTCCTGCAACTCCGGCTCGCCGCTGGCGGCGGCGGCCGACCACGGCATCGAGGTCGTGGTGGGCCCGGAGCTGATCACCGGCTCCTCCCGGCTCAAGGCGGGCACGGCCCAGAAGCTGGTCCTCAACATGATCTCGACCATCACCATGATCCGGCTGGGCAAGACGTACGGGAACCTGATGGTCGACGTGCGCGCCTCGAACGAGAAGCTGCGGGCCCGCTCGCGCCGTATCGTCTCGCTGGCCACGGGGGCGGGCGAGGAGCGGATCGAGTCCGCGCTCGCGGCCACCGGCGGCGAGGTGAAGAACGCCATCCTCACCATCCTGGGCGAGGTGGACGGCCCCACGGCCGAGCGGCTGCTGAGGGAGTCGGGCGGTCGGCTGCGCGCGGCCCTGGAGGCGGCACGCGGCTGACGGCCCGCGCCGCGCGCCCGACCGGCGGGACGCGGCCGGCGGCCCGCACCGGTGCCTCGGGCCGTCCCGGGCGGCCCGAGGCACTCACGCCTGTACGGACCCCGGCGGCACATCCGTGCACGGAACCGGAAGGACCGCGGGCCGGAGGACCGGGGACCGGTACGGGCCCGGCGGCACGCCTGTCGGGACGCGGCCGGTGCGCCGGCCGGCGGCGACCTTCCCGCGCCGGAGGTCGGCGCGCCGGGCAGGACCGGCCGCACGCGGCTCCCGGTCGTCCGGCGCCCCGCGTACGCGCGGTGCCGCACCGCCCCGTCCCCCCGTACCGCCCGCGCGGCGGGCACGCGTACGCGAAGACCCCCGGCGCGCACCGGAAGGGGATGGTGCGCGCCGGGGGCCTTCGGCGCGGACGGTGTCCGCGCCCGGACCGGACGGCCGGCTCAGCCGTTCCGCGCCCCCGCCCGTGCGGGCTCGTCCCGCGCACCGCGCGCGGCGGGCGCCGCCTCCCAGCACTCCACCCCGGTCAGGTCCGGCAGGCGGTCGCGGGTGAAGACGGGGTCCAGGCCCGCGCGGCGCTGGGCGAGGTAGTCCTCCATCAGCCGGAAGGCGATCACCGACAGCGGCAGGATCGCCAGCAGGTTGACCAGGGCCATGGCGCCCATGGTGACGTCGGCGAGGCTCCACACCACGCTCAGCGAGCCCAGCGCGCCCAGGAAGGCGGCGGCCAGGACGAGCCCCCGGTAGCCGAGCATGACCGAGCGGCGGCGGGTGATGAACTCGATGTTGGACTCGCCGTAGTAGTAGTTGCCGATCATCGAGCTGAAGGCGAGCAGGAAGACCACCAGCGTCAGCAGATGGCCGGCCCAGCCGCCCAGGGTCTCCTGCAGCGCGGACTGCGTGAGGTCGGCTCCCTGGCGCCCGGAGAGTTCCGGGTTGACGGAGAGGATGACGAAGGCGGTCATCGTGCAGACCACCAGGGTGTCGAAGAAGACGCCCAGGGTCTGCACCAGGCCCTGCTTGACCGGGTGGGAGGTCTCGGCCGCGGCGGCGGCGTTCGGGGCGGAGCCCAGACCGGCCTCGTTGGAGAACATGCCGCGGCGCACGCCCTGCTGGATCGCCGCGCCGATGCCGCCTCCGGCGATCTCGCGCAGGCCGAAGGCGCCGCCGACGATGTCGGCGAGGACGCGCGGCACCTCGGAGACGTTGAGCACCACGACGGCCAGACCCACCAGCAGGTAGATCACCGCCATCACGGGGACGAGCACCTTGGTGACCGAGGCGATCCTGCGCACCCCGCCGAAGACGGCCAGTCCGAGCAGCACGGCGAGCGCGGCGCCGACGACCGGGGCGACCCAGCCGGAGCCGCCGTCGCCGTCCGTGCCCAGCGATCCGGCGGTGACCGAGGCGATGGTGTTGGACTGCACGGCCGTGAACACCAGGCCGAAGGTCAGGGTGATGATCACGGCGAAGAGCACGCCGACCCAGCGCCGGCCCAGGCCGCGCTGCATGTAGTACGCGGGGCCGCCGCGGTAGGCGCCTTCGCCTCCCCTGCCGCGGTCGCGCACCTTGTAGAGCTGGGCGAGGGTGGACTCCACGAAGGCGGAGGCGCCGCCGACCAGGGCCATCACCCACATCCAGAAGACCGCGCCCGGCCCTCCGACGGTGATGGCCGCCGCGACGCCGGCGATGTTGCCGGTGCCGATCCGGGCCGCGGCGGAGATGGTGAAGGCGCCGAACGGGGAGACCGGCTTCTTTCCGTCGGCCCCGGCGCGGGGCCGCTCCCTGACCGTCCTGACGATCTCCGGCAGGAGCCGGATCTGCATGGCCCGGGAGCGGACGGTGAAGTACAGGCCCGCCACGGCCACCAGGGGGATCAGCAGATAGGTCCAGAAGTGGTCGTTGATCTCGACGATCACTGTTTCGAGTGTGCTCATCGCTTAGGTTGCCGTCCAGGAGTCGTGTGGGGTGGGTTCGGCTCTGGAAACAGAGTGGGGGCACCGCGGGAGGGGATCGCCCGTACGCGGCCCCCGGGAGGCTATCCGGTGCGCCGCCCCGGGGTCAGGCCACGACGCGGTGCAAAATCTCACATCCTGGACATAGCGGGAGGGCGGCACCCCTTGCGGGGTGCCGCCCTCGTCACCGTGCGCGCGGTAGGCGCCCGGTGGGAACCACCGATCCGCGGGGCGGATCAGAAGTCCATGCCACCGCCCATGCCGGCAGCGGCGGCGGCGTCGGCGCCGGCGCCCGCCTTCTCCGGCTTGTCGGCGATGACGGCCTCGGTGGTGAGGAAGAGCGCCGCGATGGAGGCGGCGTTCTGCAGCGCGGAGCGGGTGACCTTGGCCGGGTCGATGATGCCCTCGGCGATCATGTCCACGTAGTCACCGGTCGCGGCGTTCAGACCGTGGCCCGGGGTCAGGTTGCGCACCTTCTCCACGATGACGCCGCCCTCGAGGCCGGCGTTGACCGCGATCTGCTTCAGCGGGGCCTCCAGCGCGGCCTTGACCGCGGCGGCGCCGGTGGCCTCGTCACCGTCGAGCTCCAGCTTCTCGAAGACCGCGGAGGCCTGCAGCAGGGCCACGCCACCGCCGGCGACGATGCCCTCCTCGACGGCCGCCTTGGCGTTGCGCACCGCGTCCTCGATGCGGTGCTTGCGCTCCTTGAGCTCCACCTCGGTGGCGGCGCCGGCCTTGATGACGGCCACGCCGCCGGCCAGCTTCGCCAGACGCTCCTGGAGCTTCTCGCGGTCGTAGTCGGAGTCGGAGTTCTCGATCTCGGCGCGGATCTGGCTCACGCGGCCGTTGACCTGCTCGCTGTCACCGGCACCGTCGACGATGGTGGTCTCGTCCTTGGTGATGACGATCTTGCGGGCGCGGCCCAGCAGCTCCAGACCGGCGTTCTCCAGCTTGAGGCCGACCTCCTCGGAGATGACCTGGCCACCGGTGAGGATGGCGATGTCGCCGAGCATGGCCTTGCGGCGGTCGCCGAAGCCCGGGGCCTTGACGGCGACGGACTTGAAGGTGCCGCGGATCTTGTTGACCACCAGGGTGGACAGGGCCTCGCCCTCGACGTCCTCGGCGATGATCAGCAGCGGCTTACCGGCCTGCATGACCTTCTCCAGCAGCGGGAGCAGGTCCTTGACGGCGCTGATCTTGGAGTTGGCGATCAGGATGTAGGGGTCCTCCAGGACCGCCTCCATCCGCTCCATGTCGGTGGCGAAGTAGGCGGAGATGTAGCCCTTGTCGAAGCGCATGCCCTCGGTGAGCTCGAGCTCCAGACCGAAGGTCTGCGACTCCTCGACGGTGATGACGCCTTCCTTGCCGACCTTGTCCATGGCCTCGGCGATCAGCTCGCCGATCTGGGTGTCGGCGGCGGAGATGGAGGCGGTCGAGGCGATCTGCTCCTTGGTCTCCACCTCCTTGGCCTGCTCCAGCAGGGCGGCGGAGACGGCCTCGGTGGCCTTCTCGATACCGCGCTTGAGGGCCATCGGGTTGGCGCCGGCGGCGACGTTGCGCAGACCCTCGCGGACCAGCGCCTGGGCCAGGACGGTCGCGGTGGTCGTACCGTCACCGGCGACGTCGTCGGTCTTCTTCGCGACCTCCTTGACCAGCTCGGCGCCGATCTTCTCGTACGGGTCCTCGAGCTCGATCTCCTTGGCGATGGAGACACCATCGTTGGTGATCGTGGGGGCGCCCCACTTCTTCTCAAGGACGACGTTGCGGCCCTTGGGGCCGAGCGTGACCTTGACGGCGTCGGCGAGCTGGTTCATCCCGCGCTCGAGGCCGCGCCGCGCCTCCTCGTCGAACGCGATGGTCTTGGCCATGTGAAGTGGTCCTCCCTGGGGTTCCCCATGCCGAAGGCCAGGGGCGGGTTGGGATGTGTCCGGACCGCTCTGGCGCCCGCGACGGACGGCCCACCGGCCCGGCGGTTCCTTGCTCCACCGGGCTTGCGGACCTCACCGAACCGGTCCTTGCTTTGTCACTCTCACCTTCAGAGTGCTAACGCCAATGATTAGCACTCGACCCCTCCGAGTGCAAGCGCGCAGATGTTCCGCGTGCCCGTACCGCCGGGTACGGGCACGGAGGCGGGGGCGCGGACGGGACCGCGGGCGCGCGCCGGTGCGCGGGCGCACGAAACAGGAGGGCCCGCGCCCCTACGGGGACGCGGGCCCTCCTGTGCCGTCTACTGCTGGTGTGCGTCGTGGTGCGTGTGTCCGGCGCTTCAGGCCGTCACGCGGACCATGTCCGCCTGCGGGCCCTTCTGGCCCTGCGAGATCTCGAACTCGACCCGCTGCCCTTCCTCAAGGGTGCGGTATCCGTCCATCTGGATCGCGCTGTAGTGGACGAACACGTCCGCCCCACCGTCGACCGCGATGAAGCCGTACCCCTTCTCCGCGTTGAACCACTTGACGGTGCCTTGAGCCATTCCTAACTCCCCTATTGCCGGCCCTTGCGCGGGCCCGCGCTCCGCGGACCCGGGTCAGTCACCACCCCCCGGCGAGAGGGGGCGGCGTGCGCCGGAACGCGTCGACCGCGGCTGAATGTATCTGGGCAGACGCCCTCCGCAACAGGTCTGTCGGACGAGAATTCCGGTCACGCCGGATTGCCGATAAGCACATGAACGGCGGGAAAGCAGGGCAACTCGGGCCGGGCATAACGGACCGACACGACAATTCACGCGATAAATTCGAGCGCAAGTTGTCGCGTTCTCATGGGCGCTGAGCGCGCACTTGGGGGGAGGCATGCTCACTCTACCGCTCTTCGAGGGCCGGAATTACCAATTCCGTTTACCGTGCGCGGTTACGCGCCCCTCCCGGGAGCGCATATGCGGGCGGCCCCGCGCCCCCTCCGTGCGGGAGGGGGCGCGGGGCCGCCCGCGTGCGGTGGCGCGTACGGCGCCGAAGCCCGTCCGGCCGGTGGCCGCCCGGTCAGCAGCCGCCCGCGACGGCCGGGATGATGGAGACACCCGAGCCGTCCGGCGTCGGCGTCTGCAGGCCGTCGGCGAAGCGGACGTCGTCGTCGTCGACGTAGACGTTCACGAAGCGGCGCAGCTTGCCGGAGTCGTCCAGCACCCGGGCGGAGATGCCCTGGTGGTTCTTCTCCAGGTCCGCGATGACCTCGGCGAGTGTGGCCCCCTCGGCGGGCACCTCGGCCCGGCCGCCGGTGTAGGTGCGCAGGATGGTCGGGATTCGGACGGTGACGCTCATGCCAGGCCAGCCTCTCGGAAGGAGTCCAGGTTGGGACGGATGATCGCGGACGGTCCGGTGGTCGGCGCCACCGCGTCCAGGGTCTTGAGGCCGTCGCCGGTGTTGAGGACGACCGTGGTCAGGGTCGGGTCGAGCGCACCGGCCTCGATCAGCTTCCTCGTCACGCCGACGGTCACGCCGCCCGCGGTCTCGGCGAAGACGCCCTCGGTCCGGGCCAGCAGCTTGATCGCGTCGACGATCTCCCCGTCGTTCACGTCCTCCACCGCGCCGCCGGTGCGGCGGGCGATGTCCAGCACGTACGGGCCGTCGGCCGGGTTGCCGATGGCCAGCGACTTGGCGATGGTGTCCGGCTTCACCGGCCGCACCACGTCGTGGCCGTCCTTGAAGGCCCGCGCCACCGGTGAGCAGCCCTCGGCCTGGGCTCCGAAGATCTTGTAGGGGCGGTCCTCGACCAGTCCCAGGGCGATCAGCTCCCGCAGCCCCTTGTCGATCTTGGTGAGCTGGGAGCCGGAGGCGATCGGGACGACGAGCTGGTCCGGCAGCCGCCAGCCGAGCTGCTCGCAGATCTCGTACGCCAGGGTCTTGGAGCCCTCCGCGTAGTAGGGGCGGAGGTTGACGTTGACGAAGCCCCAGCCCTCGCCGATCGGGTCCCCGATCAGCTCCGAGCAGAAGCGGTTCACATCGTCGTAGGTGCCCTCGATGCCCACCAGGTCGCCGCCGTACACCGCTGCCATGACGACCTTGCCCTGCTCCAGGTCGTGCGGGATGAACACGCACGAGCGCAGGCCCGCGCGGGCCGCCGCGGCGCCGACCGCGCCGGCGAGGTTGCCGGTGGAGGAGCACGACAGGGTGGTGAAGCCGAAGGCGCGGGCGGCCTCGACGGCGATGGCCACCACCCGGTCCTTGAAGGAGTGCGTGGGGTTGCCGGAGTCGTCCTTGACGTACAGGCCGCCGGTGACGCCCAGCTCGCGGGCGAGGTTGTCGGCCCTGACCAGCCTGGTGAAGCCCGGGTTCAGATTGGGCTTGTCCGCCACGTCGGCCGGAACCGGCAGCAGCGGGGCGTAGCGCCAGATGCTGTCCGGGCCGGCCTCGATCCGCTTCCGCAGCTCCTCCGGGTCGCCCCCGGGCAGGTCGTACGCGATCTCCAGGGGGCCGAAACACGCCTCACAGGCGAAGACCGGTCCGAGCGGGAAACGCTCACCGCATTCGCGGCAGGAGAGCGCCGCGGCGGGGCCGAGTGAGAGGTCGGTGTCGGTGTCGGTTGCAACAGTCTGCACAGCCATGGTCGGCGAGGCCCTTTCTCCTCATCTTCCCCGCGACGGCTTTCGCCGCGGGACGGAATTGGCACCTTCCCCACCGTGGCCTCGGACTGTTGTCGACGAGTGCCGGCGGGAGGGTTGCCGGGGCTTCAACGGGCCGTTCCCTCTGCCCCTCTGGATGAGCTCTATGGCACCGGCCAATACTCTGACCGGGGCGTTTGTGCACGACGGGATCCCCAAGATGCGGAACTCCCGCGCGTCGTCCAAGACTGTAACCGAAGCCCTTGGCCACAAGGCCGGCCGTCCGAACCGCGAGACGGGAGGCACACGGGGACAGCGCGGGCGCCCTCCGGAACGCGGCCCGGGTGAATGCCCCGGAAACATGCCCGGGACCGGGCATGGACGGCCGGTGGCGGGCAACCACGGTCCGACCACGGCCGGTACTCCCGGCCGGCACCCGACCGCACCGTGACCGACAGCAGCAGACACACCGAGATCACCCGGGCGACCCCGGTCCCGGAGAATGCCTGGGACCGCCGGGACGGCGGGGGCCACCGGTAACACCGGGGCGACCGGGGACGCCGGGACCGGCGAGGACCGGTGAGGACCGGTGAGGACCGGTGAGGACCGGTGAGGACCGGTGAGGACCGCCAAGGACAGGGAGGCACACGTGCTGGATGAGGTCGACCACTGGCTGGAACGACGCTCATGGAGCGCTGCCGAACGCCCGCCGCACCGGCTGCTGGCCGCCAAGCGGGCCGCCGGACCGGCGGGCAGCGTGAGCGTGGTGCTTCCGGCGCTGAACGAGGAGGCGACGGTCGGCGACATCGTCGCCGCCATCCGCCGCGAACTGATGACCGAGGACATGCCACTGGTCGACGAACTGGTGGTGGTGGACTCCGGTTCCACCGACCGCACCTCCGAGGTGGCCGCCGCCGCGGGCGCGAAGGTGGTGCACCGCGACGAGGTGCTGCCCCGGCTGCCCACGGTGCCGGGCAAGGGCGAGGTGCTGTGGCGGTCGCTGCTGGCCACCAGCGGCGAGATCGTCTGCTTCGTCGACGCGGACCTGCGGGAGTTCGACACCACCTTCGTGTCGGGCATCGTCGGGCCGCTGCTGACCGACCCGGGCCTGGCGATGGTCAAGGCGATGTACGACCGCGCCATCGGCGACAGCCCGGCCGGCGGCGGCCGGGTCACCGAGCTGGTCGCCCGCCCCCTGCTCAACCTGTACTGGCCGCAGCTGGCGGGCTTCGTCCAGCCACTGGGCGGCGAGTACGCGGCACGGCGCTCCCTGCTGGAGCGGCTCAGCTTCCCCGTCGGCTACGGCGTCGAGCTGGGCCTGCTGGTGGACGCGCTGCACACCGTCGGGCTCGACGCGCTCGCGCAGGTCGACGTGGGCGTGCGCAGGCACCGCAACCAGGACGGGCTGGCACTGGGGCGGATGGCCGCGGCGATACACCGCACCGCCCACGTACGGCAGGCGCGCGGCCCGCTGATACGCCCGGTGATCACGCAGTTCGAGCGGGTCCCCGGGGGCGGCTTCGTCCCGCACACCCACCCGGTGGACACCGAGGAACGCCCGCCGATGTGCACCGTCCCCGAGTACACCGCCCGCCGCACGGCGGCCTGAGGACCGCGGGCCCCGGAGGGGGAACCCCGGCCCGGCGCGCGCCGGTGAAGCACACACCCGGCCCGGCGCGCGCCGTTCCAGCCGCTCCCGTACCCGCCCGGTACGGGAGCCCTCCCGCGTGCGCCGCCGTATCCGCGCCGCACGCGCCGCCTGTGCGCCCTGTCCGTGCGCCCCGGTCGGCCTCCCCGGGCTTCCCCCGGGCTCCGTGTGACGAGAACCGTACGTTTGAGCGGTACGGACAGCGGCTAGGTTCCGCTCATGGTCACTCGGCACCAGGTACTCGTCGCCTCCAACCGCGGCCCCGTCTCCCACACGCTCGGCGAGGGGGGCGAGCTGACCGTCAAACGCGGCGGCGGCGGGCTGGTCTCCGGCCTGTCGGCTGTCAAGGGCGATGCGGTGTGGGTCTGCGCGGCGCTGGGCGAGGGCGACCGCGAGGCGGTACGGCGCACGGGCGGCGAGCTGGACCCGGCGGACACCGGCGGCCAGCGGGTGCGGATGCTCGACATCGCGCCCGACGTCTTCGCGGACGCCTACAACGGCATCGCCAACTCCGTGCTGTGGTTCGTCCACCACATGCTCTACCAGACCCCGACGGAGCCCGTCTTCGACGCGGAGTTCGAGCGGCAGTGGCGCTCCTACGAGGCGTACAACGCGGCGTTCGCCGACGCACTGGCCCAGGAGGCCGCCGAGGGCGCGGCCGTCCTCGTGCAGGACTACCACCTCACCCTCGTCCCGGCCATGCTGCGCGAGCGGCGGCCCGACCTGCGCATCGGCCACTTCTCGCACACCCCCTGGGCGCCGCCGGACTACTTCCGGGTGCTGCCGGACGACCCCGACGGCGGGGTCGCCGCCGAGGTGCTGCGCGGCATCCTGGGCGCCGACCGGGCCGCCTTCCTCACCCGGCGCTGGGCAGGCGCCTTCGCCGACTGCTGCGTGAAGCTGCTGGGCGCGGAGGTCTCCGTGGCCGACGGCGGCGACGAGATGATCGTCACCCACGAGGGCCGTGAGACGCGCATAGGCGTCCACGGCCTGGGCGCCGACGCCGAGTTCCTGCGCGAGCGCTCCCGGCGCCCGGACGTGGAGGACCGGATCGCGCTGCTGCGCGGGCAGATCGGCCGCGGGCCCGACGGCGAGCCGCGCAGGACGATCGTGCGCGTGGACCGCACCGAGCTGTCCAAGAACATCGTCCGCGGCCTGCTCGCCTACCGGCGGCTGCTGACGGACCGCCCCGAGTGGCGCGGCCGGGTCGTGCACGTCGCCTTCGCCTACCCCTCCCGGCAGGACCTGGCGGTCTACCGCGAGTACACCGACGAGGTCGCCCGCGTCGCCGAGGGGATCAACGCGGAGTTCGGCGAGGGCGACTGGACACCGGTCGAGCTGCACCTCAAGGACGACTTCGCGCGTTCCCTGGCGGCCTACCGGCTGGCCGACGTCGCCCTGATCAACCCGATCCGGGACGGCATGAACCTGGTGGCCAAGGAGATCCCGGTGCTCTCCGACGGCGGCTGCGCGCTGGTCCTCTCCCGCGAGGCGGGCGCCTTCGCCGAACTGGCCGAGGACGCCATCACCGTCAACCCCTACGACATCGGCGCCACGGCGGACGCCCTGCACCAGGCGCTGACGATGGACCCGGAGGAGCGCGCCGAGCGCACCAAGCGCCTGGCCGCGGCGGCCACGGCCCTGCCGCCCACGAAGTGGTTCCTGGACCAGCTGAACGCGCTGCGCGACTGATCACCGGCCGACAGGCGGTCGACGACCGACGGCCGGTCCGCCGCCGGGCACGCCCGGCGGCGAGCCTGCCGCCCGGCCGTCAGGCCCCCAGCACGTCCGCCAGCGCGCCCAGCAGCCCCACCACCCCGGCGGGGCCGTCCACGACCAGATCCGCCCGTTCGGCCAGCGCGGTGACCTCGTCGCTGCCGCTGCACAGCAGCACCCCGGGCACACCCTCGCCGCGCAGCCGGTCCACCGCGTCGTAGGCGGCCAGGTCCCCCAGGTCGTCACCGCCGTAGAGGACCGAGGCGGCACCCGTCTCACGGAGGAACTCCGTCAGGGCCATGCCCTTGTCCATGCCCGGGGGCCGCAGCTCCAGCACCAGGCGGCCGGGCTCCACGGCCAGCCCGTGCCGTCCGGCCAGCTCGTCCAGAGGGCCGCGCAGCAGTTCGAAGGCGCCCTGCGGGTCGGCGGCCCGGCGGGTGTGGACGGCCAGCGCACGGCCCTTGTCCTCGGTACGGACGCCCCGCGGCGCCCCGGTCCTCTCCAGCAGACCGGGCAGTTCGGCGCGCACGGCCTCCACTCCCGGGTGGGGCGGCGGGGTGCGGGTCTCGCCCGTGGCCGCGTCCCAGCGCTCCGCGCCGTACGCGCCGAGCACCACCAGATGCTCCAGACCGGGCGCCCCGGTGAAGCCGCCGTAGCGCGCGGCCGTGGCGGCCGGGCGCCCGGTGACGATGACGACGGCCCGCAGCAGCGGCGCCAGCCGGGCCAGGACGGGCACCGCCTCCGGGTGGGCGCGGGCGCTGTCGGGGTCGGGGACGATCGGGGCGATCGTCCCGTCGAAGTCGAGGGCGACCACGGCCCGCCCGGGGTCGGCCAGCAGTGCGGCCAGCCCTTCGCGTCCGGCGGGGGTGGTCGGTACGGGGAGTTGCTCCGGAAAGGTGTGTGAGGAGTGGCTGCCCATGCCTGGGACCATACCCAGCGGCCGCCTCCTCACCGTCCCTACCGCAGCCCGCGCCGCTCGTCGCGCCGGCGGCGGAGCCGGTTGACCGTGACCGGGTCGCGGGCCAGGGCGCGCGGGTCGTCGAGCAGGGCGTTGAGCACCTGGTAGTAGCGCGTGGGCGACATGCCCAGGCGCTCGCGTATCACGCGCTCCTTGGCACCGGGGTTCGGCCAGCCGCGGCGCTCGACGGCGAGCACGGCCTCGTCCTCCTCGGACAGGCCGCCGGTGCCGTTGCCGCCGCTCGGCTGCTCGCTGCCGGTGCTCACCCCTCCAACCTACTGCCGCGCTCGGACACCGCATCCCGGCCGCCGGACGGCCCTCGTCCCATCGCGTATCGCTTCGACAACGGTGCTTCACTCTCCCGGGCCGGGGCTGCTATCCACGTGCGTGTACCCGCCCGCCCGCCGGGTTCCACCGCCGACCGCACACCACGCCCCCGTCCCGCACCACAGCGCCCCACACCCCACCCCGCGCCCCGCCCCCTTCACGAGGAGCCCCGCATGGCCGCCGCAGAGCAGTCCCGCACCGCCGCCGAGATCGCCACCCAGCCCGGCTGCTGGCGGCGGGCGGCGAAGGCAGTGGAGTCCGGGTCCGCCGGGGCGCTGCCGCGCCCGGGCGAGCGGGTGGCGGTGACCGGCTGCGGCACCTCGTGGTTCATGGCCCAGTCCTACGCGGCCCTGCGCGAGGCCGCCGGGCAGGGCGAGACGGACGCCTTCGCGGCCTCGGAGTTCCCGGCCGGGCGCGCGTACGACCGGGTGGTGGCGATCACCCGCTCCGGCACCACCTCCGAGGTGCTCGGCCTCCTGGCCCACCTGCGGGGCCGCGTGCCGACCACCGCCCTGACCGCCGACCCCGCCACGCCCGTGACGGAGACCGCCGACCACACCGCCGTCCTGGACTGGGCCGACGAGGAGTCGGTCGTCCAGACCCGCTTCGCCACGACGGCGCTGGCGCTGCTGCGCGCGGGCCTGGAGCGGCACGGCGCGCCACCGGCCGGGGTGAAGCCGGTCGAACAGGCGGCGGTCGACGCGGAGCTGGCCGTCGTCCAGCCGCTGCCCCAGGCCGCGCTGGAGGCCGAGCAGTGGACGTTCCTGGGCCGCGGCTGGACGTACGGGCTGGCGCTGGAGGCGGCGCTGAAGATGCGCGAGGCGGCCGGCGCCTGGACGGAGGCGTACCCGGCGATGGAGTACCGCCACGGCCCCATCGCGATCGCCCGCCCGGGCCGTGCCGTCTGGCTGCTGGGCTCCCTGCCGGAGGGGCTGTCCGGCGACATCGCGCGGGTGGGCGGGGCGCTGCTGGCGGACTCCGACTGCCCGGGCACGGGCGAGCGGGCGCTGGACCCGATGGCCGACCTGATCCGGGCCCAGCGCCTGGCGGTCGCCCTGGCGGAGACCTCCGGCGCGGACCCGGACCGGCCGCGCAACCTCACGCGCAGCGTGGTCCTGGGCTGACGCGCCAGCCGGCGGCCCGCCGGGGCCGCTCGTGCCGCCCGTACAAACCTCGTACCGCTCGTACAGCCCGTACAGCCCTCGTACAGCCGGGAACTGTACGTGCCGAGACGCCGGGAACCGGCTGACGCGGCGGAGCGGATCCAACACAGTGGGTGCATGAAGGACCACCGTGAGAAGTCACCCGACCACCTGACCATCCGCGTACGGGCCCAGGACGACCCCGTCTCCCGGGTCACCGAGCACGACACCGTCGAGGCCTCCGTGCGCTACCCGCAGGTCGTGATCCGGGGGCCCGTCTTCGGCTTCGCCGAGCAGCGGCCCGAGGACGGCCCCCGCTGGCGGCTGCTGAGCGACATGGACAGCGGCTTCCCGCAGCACGCCCGGGACGGCCTCAACTCGTACCTGTGGTTCACGGCCCGGGACGACACCGAGGACCGGGCGCTGCGCCGCCGGCTGCTGGCGGCCGTCGCCCGGCTGGAGACCGAGCCGGTGGACGAGGTCTCGGTGGGCGACACCCGCTACCGCGTCGTGCGCGGCGACGAGTTCGCCCGCATCGGCCCCGACGGGCTGGAACCGCCCCGCCCCACCGACCCCGAACCCCCGGGGCCGCTCTCCTGGAAACTGAGCGACCGGTCGGTCTCACGGACGCAGGGCTTCGTCGTCGACCACGCCGCCGCCGTCGGCCTCATGACGGGCATCCAGCGGGTCGAACTGCTGTCACTGGCCTATCGGGCCGCGCGCTACCCGGAGGAGGTGCGGGCGGACTCCCTGCGCGCCCTGCACACCCACCCCGGCGTGGTGCTCCTGCCCGCCGCCTTCGCCTTCGCCGAGGAGAAGGAGGACTCCTGGGAGCCGGTCTGCGTCTCCCTCCCCACCCCGCACGACGCCCGGCGGTCGATGGTGAACCATCTGAAGGAGATCCGGCCCATGCTCTACGACGTCCCCCCGGACGAGGCCGAGGAGGACGCGCGGGCGGCCGACGAGTACGTGGCCGCCACCCCGCGCGGCAACGAGCTGCGGGTGCGCGGCCGGTGCTTCCGGATCGTCCGCGTGGAGCGGCTGGTCCGCGTCGGCCCCGACGGGCCCGAGACGTCCCGCCCCTCGGACCGGGACCCGCAGCCGCCGATGCGGCTCCACCCGGTGATGGACGAGTTCGGAAACATCCTCCGCGACTGACCGCCCGGCCCCCGCTGTCCCGCCCGGCCCCGGGCCGGGCGGGACAGCGCCCGGCACACGGCCTGTCGAAGAAGGCAACGAGGGGAAGCGGACCGGAAGTCGGTCTCTCAACAGAAGTACTGGCCCAGGAGACACCCCCGCGTGCGTCACCTCAGGCCCACCGCGCATATCCCTCTGTGATCTTCTCAAGAACCTTCGGGTGCAGGCCCGTCCCCCTGCTTTCCGATGCGGGGAACCTGACACCCAGATCATTTGAGCGCTCCTGGAAGATGTTCACCAAGTACCCGCCGTCCCGGTTCTCGGAAAAAATATCCTCAGCCTTTCCTTCACCTGTCCCCCCGTAGCCCTCCAGCCAATCCTCCCGGCCCCTGTCGCCACTTCGCCCCTCAAGCGCCTGAGCCCCTATCGCGTCCAGAAATCCCATGGATTCCCCCACCCTCAGAGCCGCCAACTCGGCTCCCACGGTTCCCTTCCGGAAGTCCTCCTCACCAAGTTCAGCAGCGTCCCTCTTGGCGAGATCCAAGTGGAATCCGTGAATCTCTCCGAAAGACTCACCATCTTCGGCCACCCCGCGAACAAAATCCTCGACCGTCGACCTTTCGATGTCCACGTCGTTCGGCTCGGTCACCAGCATGTCGCTCGATAGATCCCCGTAGATGCCGATGACATAGCGAATGTCCGACGAGTAGAAGTTGAAGGCGTTCGCCATATTCCGGCGGATTTCCCGAGGAACGGCTTCCGGGTCGTTCTGGGCTCGATCCCCATACGCCTTTACAACCTTCTCGAAGACACGGATGCGCTCGGCGTCATGCTCGGGCGTCTTCTCCGGTGGACGGGTCCCCGCAGGCCGACCCGTCATAGCCGTCTCCAGCGCATCCCCGCACTCGGTCGTCGATCCGCCTTCCTCCGGCTCGCCCCCGGGCACGAGGCTCCAGCAGAAGGCGTTCCGCTCCTCCTGCTCCGCCGATCCGTCGGCACCGCTCCAGAACCACCAGCCGGCAAGCACCACTGCCGCTAGGGCCACAACCATCCCGGCCAGCCCCAGCGTCGGACGCCGCTTGCTCCCCTTGAGTTCTTCGGTCACGCGGAGCACCTCAACTCCCGGCACACCGCACCCGTGAGGGTACTGGACCGATTCACGGTGCTCCCCCTATAGAACCCCTGGCCTGACCAATACCGTAATTGTATCCACCCGCCGCCCATGGCGTGACCTTCACCGTGAAAACTCCCTCTTCTTTATCCGTCAAATAGCTTTTCGGCAACCCCAGGTCAAGCGCCTTTTCCGCGAGAGCCCTCTCCAGCCTCGGATATCCATTCTGCTGATAGTACTTTATCAACTCTTCTTTATGTTTCTCCTCAGTCTCCGCATTAGCCTTGTCGAGCTCCTCTCCCGTACCTATGTCAACAAGACGCTGAAATACATCGCCAACCACAGGTATACCCGTAACCGGGGCGCCTATGGCGTGATAGCTGTAAACTTTGTCCCAGCCATTCTCGGAAAGTTCATTTTCTCGCTGAGACGAGATCACGTCGGCCCGAATTCCGTCCAGCGATCCCATCACCTGCCCGCTCACCTGAGAAACCAGCTGAATCTTACTGGTACCCTTCTCGAAATCCCCCCTATCCAGCTCTTCCATATCTCCGGCGATTATCCGCATCTGAGAGTCATGAATCGTCCGGAAAGCTCTTCCATCTTCTGAAACATCGCGAATGAAGCGGCTGACCGTCCCTCTGTCGAGATCGATCTCATTGGGATCCGTTGAAACATCCTGGGCAGAGCCATCACTCCTGTCCCCATGATCGACTCTCATGCCCAATATTTCATGTATATCCCCTGGATAGTAAGCGAGTGCATTCGCCATGTTCTGGCGAACATTATCATGCATCACCGCTCTCTCGAATTCCTCTCCGGTGCTCCCGTTCGGATTTTCCATTGCCGCATACGAATTGATTACGTTCTCCAGGAGGCGTGCCTGCTTCTCGCTGTGGTGTGTGGGGTTCTCTCCCCGGGGATCCTCGCCGGGGACCTGGCCGGTCATGGCGGCCTCCAGGGCCGCGCCGAAGCCGACGTGGCTGTCGGCGTCGGCCTTGTCCGGGCCGGACACCTCGACCTTGCGGTACTCGGAGGTATTGACCAGATCCCAGTCGCGCTCCTTCTGGAGGTAGTGCAGACGGTCCTTTCCGGCGGCCGTGTCAGGATCGAAGTAGGCGGTGGCGATGTCGGGGGTCTTGCTCATGATGCCGAGGACACCGTCGTAGGGGTCGTTGGCGAACCAGCTGTCCCCATCCCGTGCGAAGGTGCCGTCCTCTTTCCTCGTACCCGCGAACCCCCGGTCGAGGTCCCAGATGTCGGGGTCACCCTTCCGCTTCGAGTCCTCGTCCGTCTGCTTCGAGTCCTCGGCGGTGCGGATGTCGTCGGCGAGGTCGTGCAGGAACTGCTCGCTGTAGCCGCTGCCGTTCTGCATCAGGGTGACGATCGACTGGTAGCCCCGCATCCTCTGGTCGTTGTTGGCTTGGCCGACGATCTCGGCGTCGTACTCCTTGAGGCCGGCTTCCCTGAGGTCCTTCATCCACTTGTCGTAGAACCTCTGGTCCTCTTCCCTCTCCTTGCCCTTGCCCTCGACCTTGGTGGCGGTGGCGATGACGTCGGCCAGGTGCCGGTCCATGCTCAGGTAGTGCCTCTTCCGGCCGGTCTCCTCGAAGTACGCACGGTCGGTCAGCTCGTTGTGCGTGCGGATGACGCCGTCAGGGCCGCCCAGGGATGTGATGAGGGTGCGGCTGAACTCCTGGTCGGACTTGTTCTCCCGCATCAGGAGGTCGAGTTCTTTCCGCTCCGCGTCGGAGAGCTTCTCGCCCCGCCTGATCTTGTCGTACAGCTCCTCGGCGCGTGCGGCGTTGGCCTCGCCCGCATCACTCTTGAGCGCCCCGTTGAAGCCGTCCAGCAGCCCCTTGTCGCCGTCGGACGGATCCGACATGAGCGCCATACGGAAGTTCTCATCGGCGTCCTGGACGTTCTTGACCGCGTCGAGGATCTTGTTCGTCCAGGATTCCTCCAGCTCCTGGCGGGCGAGCTGGTTGGCGCGGTAGATCTCCGCCCTGTCCTCGTCCATCCTGGCGAGGTCCGCGGTGCAGCGGCCGGAGTACGGGTTGACGGTCATGCAGGCCTCGATGGCCTGATCACGCAGTTCGATGACCTTGTTGCGCCGGGAGTTGAGCGTCCTGTACGCCTCTTTCAACAGTCCGCCGACGGCCTTGGCCTCGTCGCGCGCACCCGCGTACTCCTCCTGCGTGACCTGGGCCCGGCTCTTGAACGTCGTGGCCGACTCACCTCGCCCAGCCGTCGGCCTCCACCGCGGCCTTGACGTGGTCGCGGTAGTTGTCGTGCAGCTCGCCGAACCGCTTGCCCATGTCCTCCCATGCGGTGGCCGCGTCGGAGAGGCTCGACAGGTCGGTGTTGATGATCGTCTCGTAGTCGACTGTCATGTCGGTTCCTCTCTTCCGCTCAGAAGTCCGCTATCGGGCTCTTCGCCGCCGGGCGGCCCAGGCCCGGACCGGGCGAGGAACCGGCGCCGGGCGCGTAGTCGCTCAGGGCACTGCGGTAGAGAGGGGAGACGCCGTCGAAGGACGCCTTGGTGTCGGTCTCGTTGTTCCCGAAGAGGGTGTTGGTCTGCTCAAGTCCGGTGAGCTCGGTGTCCAGGCGGCCCTGGAGCCGTTTGGAGTTCCGTTCCCACTTGTTCAGCCGGTGGGACAGCCCCCTGGCCACCTCCCAGCCGTTCAGCTTCCCCTTGGTGCAGATGGTGGCGTTCGAGCCGCCGGCGGCGTCCACACTGTCGTCCTCGGCGAGGATGCTCGCCTTCCCGGTGTCCGGGCCAAGATGCCGCTCGATGTAGTCGGCGGCTTTCTTCTTCTGTGTCTCGGAGTGCGCCAGATCACCGCCGGGCCCCTGGCCTCCTCCGCCTCCCGGGTGTGCCAGTTCGTTCAGCCGTGTGCTCGTGGGCCGCTGGTCCTCGATGGACACGTGCTCCCCCGTTCCCTCGTCCTCGTCCGCCGTCGGAGTCCGCGCCCCGCCCGCTGTGCCGTTCCCCGTGCGTGTACGGGAGCGCGGATTGGATCCATATGATCACAGTGGGTTTCGCACCGGAGCACAGTGGTCGTCAACTGCGGTGACTCGTAGGGTGAATGGACCTCACCCGCCCGGAACGGATCGTCCGGGCGGGTGATCAGGGGAGTCGTGGTGCGGAGCAGCCGTGGTGTTCGGCCGAGGCCTCGGCGAAGGCCTTCAGCGCCGCCCGCTCGTACGCCTGCTCCTCCCTTGTCGACTTCTCCCGCTCCCTGCCCAGGGGCTCGATGGCGAAGAGAGCGGTCTCGCCCGAGAACGGGGCCGGGCAGGTGGCGGTGGCCCACATGCCGCCGTCGTGCAGCATCCCGCTGGGGGCGCGTCCTGGGATCGTCTCCTCGAAGCTGTACCGCTTCTCCCAGGCCGCGCGGGCACTCGTCGCGTACGGGCCGTAGAAGGCCCGCAGTACGTAGAGCGGGGTGCCGCCGCTGTTGCCGACGGAGCACTTCTCCTGCGGGGCACCGCCCCGGTCGCTCTCCCAGGCCCGTGCGAAGGTTCAGCCCCGCGCCGGGACGCCTTCACACGTCCCGTCCGCCTCTTCGAGGGGTACGTCCTCGTCATCGGCCACGGGCAGCGGCATCGTGCTCAGCCGTTCGCCGAAGCGCGCCTCGCAGCCCCACCGCTGGGCGGCATTGCGCGCTGTGGCCGTGGCCAGGTGTCCTGTACGGATCCGGTGGGCAGGGTCGTCGAAGTCGGCGTCTTCCACCGACACATTGACGGTGACCAGCAGATCGCGGCGGTCTCCGGCGCAGTCCAGAAACACGGCGGTGGTCCCGCGGTCCTCGTGGGCGGCGTCACGTATCGAGAAGAAACCGGTCCAGCCGTCCGGCAGGGGCGCCGGTGCGTTCGCATAGAGAGCCGGATAGGGGTCGTCCAGCCATTCGCTCCCTCCGCCCTCCCCACCGTCTGGAATGCGGGTGCCGTGAAGCGACACTCCGACCGATGCCATCTCGAAGCCGTAGGCCTTCTCGGGCCTCTTCCGGGCAACGAAGCAGCCGGTCTCCAGCGGTTCGTCCTTCCGGCCGAGGCCTTCCTCATCGCGTGCGGAATCCGATTCCCCGCTCAGCGGGCCGCTGCCGAGAATCGCCCGCGCCTCGCGTTCGGGAAGCACTCCGCCGCACGCGTCGCTCAGCATTTCCTCGGAGGCCTGCTGCTCGCTCCTCTCCTCGTACCAGGAGCGCCCCGTCGGAAGCATGAACACCATGCCGAGGAAGATCCCGGCAGCGATCACTCGTCGTCGATGGATCGCCATTCCTCCACCTCTCCGAGGACCTTGGTGTCACGGCAGTGCGCCCGCTCGGGCCGGCCGCCGGGGGCGGCGAGATAGCGGTCGAGCGCGGCACGTGCCGTCCGCGACAGTTCCCCGCGTGCCGCCTTGCTCAGTGCGGACCCGTCCTCCTCGTGCCGCGCCACTCTTCCATCCGTATTCAGGCGGTAGCCGAGTTCGGGCGTGACCGAGATTCGGTGGAAGGTCTGGCCGCCGTCGCACACCGACTCGGCCCACAGCGACAGCAGCGACAGAGAAGGCATGGTGCGGTCGTCACTCGCCAGCAGTTCGGCAGTTCCTTTCGGGACAGCCGTCCACCCCGGTCCGGGCTCGTGGTGCTCGTCGGCTTCGTGGTCGTTCAGGCCGGTCCCGTCCCCCTGGTAGAAACTGCGCGCTCCGGCCCCGGAGACGCTGATCGCCTCCACACTCTTGATCTCGTTCTTCTCCGGACGACCGTCGAAATCGGCGCGGCACTTCCCCCGGGCAGGGTCGAAGGAGGAACTGCCCGACACTCTCCACTTCCCCTTCTGGTAGCCCATGGCGACGGGGTCCAGCCAGGCGCAGGTTCCCTTGCCGCGAGGGCCGTCTTCCTGCTCGCCCTCCGCCCCGGTATCGCCGTCGTCGCCACCACCGCCGTCGTCGCCGTCACGTTCGGAGACCGGGACCGGCTCAGCCTGCCGAGCGGGGCGGTGCCGCATGCCTGGTGCTCGCGCACCCGGTCGGCGGCGTGTACGACCGACCGGACGGCCAGGCGCAGCTCCTCCTCGACGGGTCCATCCGTGTATCCGTCGTCGCCTTCGTCGTGGATGCGCATGGGCAGTTCGACGGAGACCCTCACATCCGTGCCCAGCCGAAAGCGCTCGAAGTCGCCTTTGGGACAGGCGACTCGCAGGACGACTCCCACCTGTGTCGTGTCGCCGTACATGCCATGCGCCGTGACGGCACCCCGGGAACCGTCCGGCAGCCGGTAGGGGAAGGGGAGCACGTCGCCGTCGTCGGCGGAGGACAGTACGTCGTCGGGCCCCCATGGTTCCGCCCGCATGTGGACGCCGCGGTCGCCGTTCCCGCCGTCACCGGTCCAGTCGAGTCGGCAGTCGATGAAGGCCCGGCTCTCGTGGCCGGATCCGAGGAGCGTGCCGTACTGGCCGTGCGTCACGGCCGAGTCGCGGGGCAGGAACGAGTCGAGGTGGGTGGCGGGCAGCAGGCCGGCGCACGCCTTCCGTACCTGTGCACGGTTGGTCTTCGGATATTCGTCGTCCCACGCCGAGTAGCCGATCACCGCCGTCACGACGGCGAGGGCCGTCACCCCGAGAACGGTGGTACGCGGCCGGCCGCGTTTCCACAGGCTCCCCATGATCCCTCTGCCGGTTCCCGCCCGACGCTAACAGAGGGGATGGAGGGGGCCGGGTTTTCCACAGCTTCGCCGAACAGTGCTCGGCCCGGCGGGCCTGCTCATGGCGTCCGGACTCCCGGGCGCGGCACCGACCGGCGGTAAAGTGGACTAGACCTTTCGCGAGTGACAGGTGAGACTGTCCCCGTGACTCCTCGGCATGACGAAACCGCGTATGTCGTCGCCCTCGACGTGGGCGGCACCGGGCTGAAGGGCGCCCTCGTCGGGCCCGGCCACACACTGCTGCACCAGGCGCGACGGCCCACCGGGCGGGAGGCCGGGCCGGACGCCGTGGTGGGACACGTGCTCGAGTTCGCCGAAGGCCTGCGGAAGGCCGGGGTCGCGCGGTACGGCGCCGAGCCCGTGGCCGCGGGGGTCGCGGTGCCGGGGATCGTCGACGACGCGGCGGGCACGGCCGTCTACTCCTCCAATCTCGGCTGGCGGGACCTGCCGCTGCGCGATCTGGTGTCCGGACGGCTGGGCGGGGTGCCCGTAGCCCTCGGGCACGACGTGCGCGCCGGCGGGCTCGCCGAGGGTCGGATCGGGGCGGGGGCGGGCGTGGACCGCTTCCTGTTCACGGCGCTGGGCACCGGCATCGCCGGGGCCATCGGGATCGACGGCCGGGTGGAGCCGGGCGCGCACGGCGGCGCGGGCGAGATCGGCCACATCACCGTACGGCCCGGCGGGCCCGAGTGCGGCTGCGGGCGGCGCGGCTGCCTGGAGCTGTTCGCCTCCGCCGCCGCCGTGGGCCGGGCCTGGGCCGAGGCGTGCGGGGATCCGGGGGCGACGGCGGCCGGCGCCGCCCGGGCCGTGGAGGCGGGCGATCCGCGGGCCGCCGCCGTCTGGCGCGACGCGGTCGACGCCCTCTCCGAGGGCCTGGTCACCGCGATCACCCTGCTGGACCCGCGGGTGCTGATCGTCGGCGGCGGGCTGGCGGAGGCGGGCGAGACGCTTCTGGCGCCGCTGCGCGAGGCCGTACGCGCCAAGGTCACCTTCCAGCACGTCCCCACGATCGTTCCGGCGGCCCTGGGGGACGCCGCCGGGTGCCTGGGCGCGGGGCTCCTCGCCTGGGACCTACTCTCCGCGGAGGTTGCGAGCCTATGACCGGTCCGAAGACGGCGCAGACGACGGGGGCGCGGACGGCGAAAGCACCGGCGGCGAGCGCCCGGCCGGCCGGAACGCGGCCGGCCGGAACGCGGCGCACCGTGCTGACGGGCGCCCGGGTGGTGCTGCCGGACGGCGTGGCCGAGGGCGGCAGGGTGACGGTGGAGGGCTCGCGCATCGCCGCCGACGCCCCCGGGGAGGCGGGCACGCTCGACCTGGCCGGGCACTGGGTCGTGCCCGGCTTCGTCGACATGCACGTCCACGGCGGCGGCGGGGCGTCCTTCTCCGCGGGGTCGGCCGAGGAGGCGCTGCGGGCGATCGCCACCCACCGGGCGCACGGCACCACGACGATGGCCGCCTCCACCGTCACCGGCGGTCTGGACGAACTCGCCCGGCAGGCCGCCGTGCTGTCGGAGCTGGTGGAGCAGGGCGACCTGGCGGGCATCCACTTCGAGGGCCCCTTCATCGCCCGCGGCCGCTGTGGCGCCCACGACCCCGGCCTGCTGCGCGATCCCGACCCGGCCGACGTGCTCGCACTGGTGGAGGCGGCGCGCGGCGCGGCGCGGATGGTCACGCTCGCGCCGGAGCTGCCCGGCGGTCTGGAGTCGGTGCGGCTGCTGGCCGACAGCGGGGTGATCGCGGCCGTCGGCCACACCGACGCCTCCTACGAGGCCGTGCTGGAGGCCGTCGGGGCGGGTGCGACGGTCGCCACGCACCTGTTCAACGCGATGCCCCCGCTGCTGCACCGCGCCCCCGGCCCGGTGGCGGCCCTGCTGGAGGACGAGCGGGTCACCGTCGAGCTGATCAACGACGGCGTCCATCTGCACCCCGCCGTCCTGGAGCTGGCCTTCGCCCGCGCCGGGGCCGGCCGGGTCGCCTTCGTCACCGACGCCATGGGCGCGGCCGGCATGGGCGACGGCCTCTACCCGCTCGGCCCGCTGAAGGTGCGCGTCACCGACGGCGTCGCCCGGCTGGTGGAGGGCGGCTCGATCGCCGGCTCCACGCTCACCCTGGACGAGGCGCTGCGGCGCGCGGTGACGGTGGACGGCCTGCGGATCGAGGACGCGGTACGGGCCCTGGCGCTCAACCCGGCGCGGCTGCTGGGCGTCGCCGACCGGGTGGGGTCGATCGAGCCCGGCAAGTACGCCGACCTGGTGGTGCTGGACGGCGGCTACCGGGTCGCGGGCGTCATGCGCCGGGGCGAGTGGGTGGTGCCCCCTCGCCTCCCGGACACCGCGGAGCCCGCCGGGGTTGTACGCGGCGGCGCGACGGCCTGATTGCGTTACGGTCTCGTTCCCACATCGAGCGCGGACGGGCGTCTCCGCCCTCTGGGCCGGCCGCCTCCGCTTTGGCATGATCACTCGCACGGTCGGCGGCCCCGCGCCACCGTGCGTATGCCGAACGTTCACACTCGCCGGTGGGAGGCGGAGTACCGGATGATCCTGACCGTCACGCTCAACGCGGCTTTGGACATCACCTACCGCGTCCCCCGTCTGGAGCCGCGCGCCTCCCACCGGGTCCGGGAGGTCGCCGAGCGTCCGGGCGGCAAGGGCCTGAACGTGGCGCGGGTGCTGGGCGCGCTGGGCCACGAGACGCTGGTGACCGGCTTCACCGGCGGCCCGAACGGCGACCGGCTGCGGACACTGCTGTCGGAGGTGACGGAGGAGGGCCCGGTCGGGGACGCGTTCGTCGCCGTCGGCGGGGACACCCGCCGCACCGTCACGGTCGTGGACGAGGCCTCCGGCGACGCCACCGTGCTCAACGAGCCCGGCCCGCAGATAGCCCCCGCCGAGTGGGAGCGCTTCCTGGACTTCTACGGCGGGCTGCTGCACGACGCCACCGCCGTCGCCCTGTGCGGCAGTCTGCCGCCCGGGGTGCCCGTGGGGGCGTACGGGACGCTGGTGCGCGCCGCGCGCACCGCGGGCGTGCCCGTGCTGCTGGACACCAGCGGGGAGCCGCTGCTGCGCGGACTGGCCGCCCGGCCGGATGTCGTCAAGCCCAACTCCCATGAGCTGGCCGGGATAACGGGCACCACCGAGCCGCTGCGGGCCGCGCGGCTGGCGCAGCGGCGCGGGGCGCACTCGGTGATCGCCTCGCTGGGCGAGGACGGGCTGCTGGGCCTCACCCCGGAGGGCGTCTGGCGCGTCGAGCCGCCCCGTCGGCTGGCGGGCAACCCGACGGGGGCCGGGGACTCGGTGGTGGCCGCGCTGCTGTCCGGACTCGTGGAGGGCCTGCCCTGGCCGGACCGGCTGGCCCGTGCCGCCGCCCTGTCGGCGGCGACCGTACGGGCCGAGGCGGCGGGGGAGTTCGACCGGGTGCTGTACGAGGAGCTGCTGCCCGGGGTGCGGATCGACCGGCAGATGGCGGCCGTCTGACGGGCCGCCCGGCGTCGCGGGACGGCGGCCGGACGACGGCGAGCGGAGAAGACGGGCGCGGGGGACGGGCACGGAGGAGGGGCGGGCATGCCACTGGTCGGCAGCGGAGAACTCGTGGCGGACGCGCTCGCGTCCGGCCGCGGCGTCGCCGCGTTCAACGTCATCACCCTGGAGCACGCCGAGGCGATCGCCGCCGGCGCGGAGGCCGCCGGCATGCCCGCCATCCTCCAGATCTCCGAGAACGCCGTGCGCTTCCACGGCGGCCGGCTCGCCCCCGTCGCCGCCGCCGCGGCGGCCGTGGCACGGGCCTCCGGCGCTCCGCTGGCGCTGCACCTGGACCATGTGGAGAGCTTCGAACTGCTGCGTGCCGCACCGGAGTCCGGGTTCGGCTCGGTGATGTTCGACGCCTCGAAGCTGTCCTACGCCGGCAATGTGGCGGCCACGGCGGAGGCCGTGCGCTTCGGCCACGCGCACGGGATGTGGGTGGAGGCCGAGCTGGGCCGGATCGGCGGCAAGCCCGGCGACCGGGAGCCCGGCGGCGGAGAGCCGGAGGAGGGGCGCGGCACGCTCGACGCGCACGCCCCCGGCGTACGCACCGACCCCGCCGAGGCGGCGGCGTACGCGGCCGCCACCGGGGTGGACGCCCTGGCCGTCGCGGTCGGCAGCTCCCATGCGATGACCGAGCGCACCGCCGTCCTCGACCACGCCCTCATCGGCGAGCTGCGCGAGACCGTCCCCGTGCCGCTGGTGCTGCACGGCTCATCCGGGGTGCCGGACGGGGAACTGCGGCGGGCGGTCGCGGCCGGGATGACGAAGATCAACGTGGGGACTGCGCTGAACACCGCCTTCACCGGGGCCGTCCGCGCCTTCCTCGCCCAGGACGCACGGGCCGTCGACCCCCGCGGGTACCTGCTCCCGGCGCGGGAGGCGATGGCGCGGACGGTGGCGGCCTTCCTGAAGGTGGTCGGCGGCTGACGCGCCCGCGCCGTGCCGCCGGCCCCTGTCGCGGCCTGTCACGGCGGCGTCAGCCGCGGACGTGGCCTTCCTTGAGCCAGACCCGGTCGAGGGCGAACCCGCACTGGTTGCCCTCCTCGCAGGAGATCCTGACGGTGTTGGTGCCCTCGTTCAGGTTGACCCAGGCGAAGGTGCGCGTCCAGCCCTTCTCCCACTCGCCCTCGCCCGCCTTGGCGAAGTTCTTCATGTTCAGCCCGCCCTTGTGGGGCGTGCCGTTGACGGCGAGCGTGGAGTCGGCGTCCTTGCCCGGCACTCCGTAGCCGACGAACAGCGTGTACTTGCCGTCCTCGGGGACCTCGAAGGTCCAGGTGGCCGAGGCGCCGGGCTTGTCGAGGCCGGTGACGTACGCGCCGCTCCTGGACTCGGCGCCCTGGACGGTCTTGTCCGTGGTCGCGCCGCCGCCGAGCTGAAGGCTGGCCGCGTCCTCGGAGGGGAGGGGGCCCGGCTTCTTCTCCTTGTTCTTCTCGGCGTCCTTGTCCCGGTCGTCCCCGTCGCCTCCGCCGCTCTCGCCCTCGCCGGCTCCGGAGGTGGCGGCCTGGGTGCCGCCGGTCTGGTTGGCGTTCGCGTCGTCGCCGTCGCTGAAGAAGACCGCGGCGCCCACGCCGAGGACCACGGCGGCGACGACCGCCAGCGCGCCCACCAGCAGGCCGTTGTGGTTGCGGCCCCGCCCCCGGCCGGCCGGACCGGACGCGGCCGCCTCGCGCCGCGCGGCGGCACGGCCGCCGGGCACGGTCTCGGGAGCCGCGTAGTGCGCGCTGGGCTGGTGCGCCTGCTGCTGGGGCTGTTGCGGCGGCGCCTGCTGCTGGCCCTGCTGCCCGCCGTAGCGGCGCTCGCCCACGGCACGGACGTGGTTGTACGAGGTGCGAGGCACTCCCGGCTGTGACGCCGCGGCGCCTGTGTCACCGCCCGTACCGCCCTCGGAACGGTAGAGGTAGGCGAACGGGTCGTCGTTCTCCGGCGTGCCCGAGCCGTTGTTACCGGCGGTCATTCCGTGCGCTCCTCCATGACGGGTGCCTGCCCGGCGCAGCCTACCTCTTTCGGGTTAAAGAACGCGGTGTCTGTGACCCCTCGCACCGCGTCTCCCACACACCCGGCGCCGGGGCCGTCCGGGCCTCATCCGGCCCGGCGGTGGGCCTTGGACCGCGACCGCTTCTCGACGTACATCCGCTGGTCGGCGGAGTGCAGAACCTCCTCGGCGGACATCCCGCACCCCGCCCAGCTGATGCCGAAGCTCGCCCCCACCCGCACCGCGCGCCCCTCCACGCGGATGGGCGGAACGATCGCGTTGCGCAGCCGTACGGCCAGGTCAGCGGCATCGCCGCGGCACAGCCCGTCCGCCAGGACGACGAATTCGTCACCACCCAGCCGGGCGACGGTGTCATTGTCGCGAACACCACTCGAAAGACGTCTGGCCACCTCGATCAGCACGGCGTCGCCGCAGTGGTGGCCGAAGCGGTCGTTGATCGACTTGAAGCCGTCGAGGTCGCAGAAGAGGACGGCCAGTCCCTTCTCCGAGGGATCGTCGCTCGCGGGCGGAACGGTGTGGACGTGGTGCTCGTAGCCGCCGGACGGCTCCGGCATGGCTCCCCCGAAGCCGTCCCGGTAACCGCCCGGGCCGAAGCCGTTCCGCCCGAAGCCGTCCTGCCCGAAGCCGTCGAGGCCGAACCCGCCGGTGCCGAAGCCCTCGGGCCCGAACCCGCCGTCGAGGGCGCCGCCGACTCCCCCGGGGCCCATCTGCGCGGCGTCGGGCACCGGCGCGGGCTTGTCGCACAGCCGCGCGCCGAGCCGCGCCCGCAGCTCGGCACTGTTGGGCAGACCCGTGAGCGAGTCGTGGCTGGCGCGGTGGGCGAGCTGGAGCTCGTGCCGCTTGCGCTCCTCGATGTCCTCGACATGGGTGAGCAGGAAGCGCGGGCCGTCGGTGGCGTCGGCCACCACCGAGTTGCGCAGGGAGACCCACAGAAAGGAGCCGTCGCGCCGCGCCAGCCGCAGCTCGGCCCGGCCGCCCTCGGCGGAGGTGCGCAGCAGGGTGGCCAGGTCCTCGGGGTGGACGAGGTCGGAGAAACCGCAGCGCCGCAGCGCCGCGGCCGGGCGGCCCAGCAGCCGGCACAGCGCGTCGTTGGCGCGCACCAGCCGCCCGTGCTGGTCGCCGCCCAGCTCGGTGACCGCCATACCGCTGGGCGCGTACTCGAAGGCCTGCCGGAAGCTCTCCTCGCTCGACCTCAGCGCCTGCTGTTCACGCTCCAGGCGGACCAGCGCGCGCTGCATGTTTGCGCGCAGCCGGGCGTTACTGATCGCAATCCCCGCCTGAAAGGCGTACATCTGCAACGCTTCGCGCCCCCACGCGCCCGGGCGCCGCCCGTTGCGCGGCTTGTCGACGGAGATGACACCGAGGAGCTCTCCGTCGGAGGAGTGCATCGGCGCCATGAGGAGATCCATCGGATGCCACTCGTCGGCGTACCGCGGGGCCGGCCCGGCGGTGTGCCACTGCGGCACGTCGTCGTCCATCAGGACCCACGCCTCGGTGTACGGGATGAAGCGCAGCTCGCCCCAGCGCTCGCCCAGCGCCAGCCGCCGCTCCCAGGCCGCCCGCGAGCCCGTACGGCCCGCCATCATCGCCTCGGCGCCCTCACTGCCCGCGACGGCCGCCACCACGAGGTCCCCGTCGGGCTTGACCAGGTTGACCGCGGCCAGCTCGAAGTCGAGGCCCTTCACGATGCCGTCGGCGACGGTCTGCAGGGTGTCCGCCAGGCTGCGGGCGGCGTTGAGGTCCGCCATGGACTGATGGAGCCTGCGCAGGGTGGCGAGGCACACGTACGGCTCCGACTCGGCTTCCATCCGCCCTCCCCCTGAGACTCGAGTAGGTGACTCCAGATGATCCGGTTTTGGACTTCCTCCTGTCTTCAGGCCACTGAATCACAGCGAGCTGTCCAGTCGGTACACAGGGTCAACAATTGACCTCGTGTGTGACTCATGTCACAACAGAGCGTGGGTGCGCGACCGCGCTGCGTGGGAGCGCTCCGACCCGCACCACACCCGTACCGAACGCAAATTCCGGCCCTGACCTGCGAATCATTCAGCCGATGTACCTAGGTCCGCCCTGGTCCCGGAGGCCGATGCGACCCCCGGGTCCAGCGTCTAGCGTGCGGGGTGTGCACCCGACACCACGGCAACAGATGTCCCGGAACGCCCCCACTTCGCCCTCGCGCCACACCTCCGGCCTCCCGCATCCTGAGGGGGTGGGCGAGGAGGAGTTCCGCGCGGCCCTGGCACGGCTGGCCGCGGGCGTGGTACTGGTGACGGCGCACGACCCGGAGGACGGGCCGCGCGGCGAGGACGTGGGCATGACCGCGACCTCCTTCCTCTCCGTCTCCCTGGACCCGCCGCTGGTACTGGTCAGCGTGCGCGAGGGCTCCCGGATGGACGAACTGCTGGAACGGCAGCCCCTGTGGGCCGCCTCCCTGCTCGCGGAGGGCCAGCGCCACATCGCGGGCCGCTTCTCCATGCGCGGCCGGGTCAGCGACCGCCTGCTCTTCCAGGACATGCCCTGTACCCGCGGCGAGGCCTCCGGCGCCCCCCTGGCCGACGGCGCGCTGGCGACGGTGGAGTGCCGCACCGAGCAGCGGGTGGGCGCGGGCGACCACACGCTGGTGATCGGCCGGGTGCTGGCCACCTCCCTGCCGTCCTCGGAGGGCAGGCCACTGACGTACTTCCGCGGACGCTACCGCCACCTGTCATAACGGCCGCCCCGGCCGGAAAACGCGCCCGTCGTCCACAGCCCCCGACGGGCCGGATCGTCTGCTGACTACACTGACGTGACACGACCTTGGCACAGCGTGGCGATCAATCGGGGGACGGGGGCACGGCGTGACAGGCGAGCGTGACTTCGGCGGTGGCAAGAGCCTGAACTACCAGGCCGAGACACTCACCGCCTTCAAGGGCCGCATCGACGAACTCCTGGGCGAGCTGGGGAAGTCCCCCGCGTCCCACAAACAGATCGGCGAACAGACCGTCACCCCGGACGCGTACGGCACGGGCTTCAGCGCGGCGGAGGATCTGTCAGCCCTCTATGAGAAGGTGCACACGCGCCTGGAATCCCTCTCCCGGCTGTTCGGCGAGCAGTTGGAGGCGCTGGGGATCGCCACCGAGATCGTGGACAAGGGCTACGGCAACGTCGAGGCGGAACGGCGACAGCGCTTCCAGGCCATCCAGACGCAGGTTGACGAGCACTGGTCGGCAAGTCGGCAGGGCGACTCGGAGGAGGGCAAGGACGCCTCTTCCGAAGGCAACAGGAAGGCCCTCGACGCGGACACGGACTTCGACTGAGGGGGGCAGGAATGGCTACGGGAGAGTTCGAAGGCAAGTCGCTCGCCGCGCTCAACGGGATGGTCACGAAGGCCGACCCCGGCCTGCTCACCTCACGCGGCCAGGCCCTCGGCAAGGCCGGCTCCGACATGGACGGCATCGGCAGCGAACTGCGCACCTACATCGACCGTGTGGAGTGGGACGGCGAGGGCGGCGACGCCTTCCGCGAGTGGGGGCGTCAGTTCGCCCTGGAATCCATGCGGTTCGCCGCGTACGTCCGCACGCTCGGGCATCACATGGTCAACGCGGGCCAGGCCCTGACCGAGGCCAAGGCGGCCATCCCCGAGCCCGAGTTGATGTGCTACGCCGACCCGGAGAAGGACAAGGCCCGCCAGGAGAGCGAGGAGAGCAAGCGCCAGGAGGCGATCAACCAGCTCAACCGGCTGTCGTCGTACTACAGGACGACCGGGGAAAGCCTCCGCGCCGCAGAGGAACCGGACTTCAAGCCGCTGCCGAACCGGTACGGGGAAGATCCAGGTGCGTACGCGCCGGGTTCGGTGTCGGGTTCCGGCTCGCAGGAGGGCTCAGCCCACCGGGGACCGGGGGCCGCTTCGGGAGGCATGGCTGCTGCTAAAAGCAGTGAGGATTTCCACTCCGCCCTCACGGCCGACCGGTCCGTTCCTACAGCCGACCGCCCTGCCCCGGTGGCCGAGCGCCCCACGAGCATGACGATCGACTCCGTCGCCTCACCTCCTGCCGCTGAGCCTCGGTCGCAAACAGGCCCGAACCCCTCCCACCCCTCCACAGGCCCTTCATCTCCAGCCACGCCTCCAGTGGCGCCCAGTGGACCGATCCCTCGCACCGGCCGGCCGCTGCCCCACATCACCGCAACCGGTCAGCCACCGGGTAGCGGTGGAGGGGGTGGTGTCCCACCGCGAAGTTCCGCCAGAGACGGCATCATGGGCGGTACCCCCCGCCAGGCGGGTAACCAAGCTGTGGGAGCGGGAAATCCACGCGGAGCCGTTGGCGGGGACCGCGCTCCTCTGGGACGGCCCGTGGGCGGTTTCCCGGGTTCCGCAAGTGGCGGGTCTCCGGCAGGAAGAGGCATGTACCCAGGACGGTCTATGGCGCCGCAGCCGGGTGGCACTGCGGGAGGCTCTCGCATGGGCAGCGGTCGCAGCCGCGCGGAATTCACTCCCGGTGGTACCGGGCTCGTCCGGGGCAGCACAGCATCGGGTGTGGCAGGAACTGGGCGGCCGACCAACACGAATTCCCCACCGAGGGACCGGAGAGAGAGCCAGAACCGCCCCGACTACCTCACCGAAGACGAGGAGACCTGGACGGGGCGACGGGACGTTGTGCCGCCGGTCATCGATTGATTCCGAGGAAGTGTCCTGTCGCATGCGATTCCATGCCCTCCCTCCACAGAGGCGAGCACTGACTTTGGTCGGTCTGCTCACAGCCACGCTCATGTCCGTGGGGCTGCTCACGCCCCCCGCCCTAGCCGATGTCAGGCCGGACCAGCAGTGGTATCTGGACGCCATGAACTCCTCAGGGCTGTGGGAAGTCAGCAAGGGCAAAGGTGTAACTGTCGCTGTCATCGATTCCGGGGTGAAGCCGACTCCAGGGTTGACCGGCAGGCTGGTGCCCGGAAAGAGCTTCACCTCCGAGGACCCTGATCCCCATGAGGACGTGGACGGCCACGGAACGGAGATTGCCGCACTGATCGCCGGCTCCGGGGCAGGGAACACCCTTCGAGGGCTGGCTCCCGAAACAAAAATCCTCCCCTTGCGAACACATGTCGAAGAGGGCTTCTTCAGCTCGCACGAGCCAATCATCAAAGCAATCCGATATGCGGCCCGGAGCGACGCCAAGATCATCAATATCTCACAGGGTGTCTCCGGAGTGGATGACGAGACTTACACCGCCCTGCAGGACGCAATCGATGAGGCCAATAAGCGCGGCAAGCTGGTCTTCGCCTCCGCCGGGAACCAGGGGCTCAAGACCAAGACGCACTATCCCGCATCGTTGCCGGGTGTCGTCGCAGTAGGCGCAGTAGACGAGACCGGCACAGTGGCCGACTTCTCCAACCACGGTCCCTACCTCACTCTCTCCGCCCCTGGCGTGCCCGGCGGCACGAGCCAGGCGTCCGCCATCGCGTCCGCCTCGGCCGCGCTAATCTGGGCCAAGCACCCCGACTGGACCAACCACCAGGTCCTGCGCGTGATGGTCGAGACGACGGGGATGTCGCAGCGGGGCGAGGAGCCCAGCATGTACCTCGGGCATGGCATCGTCAGACCCGCACAGGTCCTGGTCGACGGCGACGGCGACCCCGGGCCGGCGGATGTGAGCCCGATCTTCTCCAAGTACTACGCCTCCCTCGAAGCCTCCAAGTCCCCCTCTCCCGAGGACGGAGAGGCCGACGGCAAGAACGAGGGACCGCCCACCGCCAAGCCCGGCAAGGAGCAGGAGCAGGGCGACGAGCAGGTCGCCGCGCAGGAGGGCACCGGCGACAGCGGGCCGCCCTGGACGGCCATCGGCATCGGAGCCGCAGTACTCGTCGCCGTCGCCGCGGTCGTCACCGCCATAGCCTTCCGGCGACGGACACCGGCACAGCCCCGGTACTGAGGAGCAAGGGGGTGGGCCGGCCCGGCCGGCCTATCCCCAGTCGCGGCCGGAGCGGCCGCGCTTGACGTCGGAGCGGTGCTTCTTGTTCCGCAGCCGCCGCTCGTTGATCCCGCGCGGGATCTTGCCCTTCTTGCGCGGGCGCGGTGGCGGCGCGGTCGCCTCCGCCAGCACCGCGGCCATGCGTACGGCCGCGGTCTCGCGGTTGCGCCACTGGGAGCGGTGCTCGGCGGCCCGTACGACCAGGACTCCGTCCACCAGCCGACCTGCCAGCCGCTCCAGGGCCCGCTCCTTCCACACCTCGGGCAGTGCCTCGGTGCGCGCGAGGTCGAAGCGGAGCTCGACCCGGCTGTCGCTGGTGTTGACGTGCTGGCCGCCAGGCCCGGACGAGCGTGAGAAACGCCAGTTCAGCTCGGCCTCCGGCAGGGAGACCGAGCCACGGATGAGATAGGGCCCGGACATGGCTCCCATGATCCCGCCCTCCGGGCCCGCCGTCACGGCGTTTTCCCCGCCCTCCTGCTCCTCTCCCGCTCCCCTTCTGCTCCCCCCGGCTCTCCTTCCCGGCCACCTCACCGGCGAGGAAGGTAAAGAAAGCAAAGAAACATGGAACCCGGTCCCCCACCGTCGGCGTTGGAGAGGGTAGGAAATGGACCAGTAAGGGCCAGCACGGAAACACCACAGAAGGGCATCCCCATGGCTGTAAGCCTGTCCAAGGGCGGCAACGTCTCGCTCACCAAGGAGGCCCCCGGCCTGACCGCCGTGACGGTCGGCCTCGGCTGGGACGTCCGTACGACCACCGGCACCGACTTCGACCTCGACGCCAGCGCCATCGCGGTCAACGCGAACGGCCAGGTCTACTCGGACCAGCACTTCGTCTTCTTCAACAACAAGGCCACCCCGGACCAGGCGATCGTCCACACCGGCGACAACCGCACCGGTGAGGGCGCGGGCGACGACGAGCAGATCAACGTCAACCTCGCGGCGCTGCCCGCCGACATCGACAAGATCGTCTTCCCGGTCTCCATCTACGACGCCGAGAGCCGCAGCCAGAACTTCGGCCAGGTGCGCAACGCCTACATCCGGGTGGTGAACCAGGCCGGCGGCACCGAGATCGCCCGCTACGACCTGAGCGAGGACGCCGCCACCGAGACCGCCATGGTCTTCGGCGAGCTGTACCGCCACGGCGCGGAGTGGAAGTTCCGCGCGGTCGGTCAGGGCTACGCCTCCGGCCTGGTCGGCATCGCCAAGGACTTCGGCGTCAACGTCTGATCGTCACGGCCTCGCGAGGGCGCCCGGCACCGCGATGCGCGGTGCCGGGCGCCCTCCGCGTCCTACGGCTCCCGCGCGTGGCAGGGGCAGGAGCAGCGCAGCAGGGTCACGCCCTCGCAGGGCGGCTCGGCCGCCTCGTCGTCCCGGCAGGTGCGGTGCTGCCCCAAACGGCACGCCACCGACCGGTACTCCTCGCTCCTGAAGGACAGGGGTGCGAACCGGCGTTCGCAGCGGCAGCAGGGCATCGTCCGCCGCCCGGTCACCGGACCACCGCCCCCCACCCGTACACCGTGGATCACGGGCGGGCCGACGTCGATGCCGTCGAGTGCCAGGGCGAGCGCGCGGCGCCGCTCCTGCTGCTCGTACGCGACCACGTAGGGGCGGACCAGGGGCGTGGGGTCGTGGTAGGCCGGTTCGGCCGCCCAGCGGCGCAGGAGGGAGGGCGGGCAGCGGTACGGCCGGCGTGGTGACGCGGACGCGCACACGGTCCCGCCTTCGCGCCCGGCCGGGCGGCGACGGGACCGGTGCCTGCGCCGCGCGGACGGGCGTACAGGCTGGGAGGACCTGAGCCCCGCCCCGCCCGGTGGGCGCACGCGCGCCCCGCCGTGCCACCATCGCTCCCGTGCTCGACATCGGCTACTCCCTCTCCCGCCGCTTCCCCGATCCGCCGCAGACCGACTACCGCTCGGCGGATGTGCGGGCGCTGCGGCACGACCTGTTCTGCGGCGACGTCTACCTCGCGGACACCGAGGCGGACCGGGAGCTGTCCACCGCGCGCGGCACCGTGCCGGTGCTCGACTTCGCCTGGGCGCTGTGCGACATCGCCGAGCGCCTCGACCGCGACCCGCTCGGCAGCCGTGCCGCCAAGCCGCAGTACGCCGAGCTGGACTTCGTGGAGTCGGCCGACAGCCTCCACTTCGCGCGCCGCTTCGGCTGGGTGGACGTCACCGCCGACTGGCTGCCCGCCGACGAGCCGCCGCTGACCGTCAACCACGGCGAGCTGCGCCGCGAGGCCCGCGACTTCCTGCACGACCTGATCGCCGACCTCACCGACATCCACGAGGGGCTGGGCGACAACCCCGTGCTCTGGGACCTCCAGGCCCGCTTCCCCAGGGTCTGACACCCTTCCTTCCCTCCCCGAGGCCCCTGCCTCGACGGCCTTGACCTCAAGTCCGCTTGAGGGCGGAGAGTGGTTATCGCCGGTCCGGCGGGCGCCGGACCGGCGATAACCACCCACCAGCCACGGGGAGAGCCCATGCACGCCGTACGTCTGCACGCCTTCGGACCCGCCGGGAACCTCCGCTACGAGCGGGTCCCGGACCCCGAGCCCGGCCCCGGCCAGGTGCGGATCGCCGTCGCGGCGGCCGGGGTGCACCTGGTGGACACCGCCCTGCGCGAGGGGCTGCGGCTCGGCCCGACCCCCACGCCCGCCGAGCTGCCGACCATCCCCGGGCGGGAGGTCGCCGGCACCGTGGACGCGCTGGGCGAGGGCGTCGATCCGGCGTGGCTGGGCCGCCGCGTCGCCGCCCATCTGGGCATGGCTCCCGGCGGATACGCCGAGCTGGCCGTCACCGGTGCCGAGCGGCTGCATCCGCTGCCCGGCGGCCTGAGCGAGGACCATGCCGTCGCCCTGGTCGGCACCGGCCGCACCGCCATGGGCGTCCTCCGCTTCGCCGACCTCTCCCCCGCCGACACGGTGCTGGTCCTGGCCGCGGCCGGGGGCATCGGCTCGCTCCTGGTGCAGTACGCCCGGCACAGGGGCGCCACCGTCGTCGGCGCGGCGGGCGGGCCGGAGAAGGTGCGGGCGGTGGAGGGCATGGGCGCGGACCTGGCGGTGGACTACACCCGGGGCGACTGGACCGAGCGGATCCGGGAGAAGTTCGGGGACCGGCCCGTCACGTACCTCTTCGAGGGCGTCGGCGGCGGTCTCGGCCGCGAGGCCACCGCTCTCCTCGCCCCCGGTGGCTCACATCTCTCCTACGGCTACGCCTCGGCCGGCTTCTCGCCCGAGGGGCAGGCCGTGCTGAGCGAGGAGGAGCAGCGGAAGCTGGGGGTCACCTCGCGCTCGGTGCTGGGCAAACCGATGTTCGACCGCATCGGCGGCATGGAGAACATCCGGGTGCTGGAGGAGGAGGCCATGGCGCTGGCCGCCGGAGGCGTCCTCGTCCCGCCCGTCCACCACTTCCCCCTGGCCCACGCCGCCCGCGCCCACCGCGCCCTGGAGACCCGCGCCACCCTGGGCAAGGTCGTCCTCGTCCCCTGACCCCGGTGTTCGCCGAAGTGGCCGACAGGCCGCTGTCGGCTGATATCTCTTGGCAGAGAACGCACAGGACGAGCCCTCGAGAGGTGCCGGGAAGAGGGAGACACCGTGGAGGAGGAGCCGCGACCGACGCAAGCGGACGTACCGGCCTTGCCCAGGCTCGCGGAGCGAGGCCGGTCAGCGCCGAGATCGAGCAGGAGTACGCGGCGGCGCGGCTGAGGTTCGAACTGGGCGCGACGGTGCGCGGCCGCCGTCTGGAGCTCGGGCTGTCACAGGGTGAGTTGGGGCGCAGGGCCCGGATGACGCAGTCGGCGGTCGCCCGTTTCGAGACGGGGGGCACGGTCCCCACGCTGCCCGTGCCGACCCGGCTCGCCGAGGCTCTGAGTCCGGACCTGCGGGTGGATCTCACCCCGCACGCCGAGAGCGCGTAGGCGGCGGCCCCGCGCCGGGTTCCGCACGGGGCCGCCGGGAGCGGGACCGGCCGCCGGGCCGTCAGACAGCCGGAGCGGCGGGGGCGGCGCCGTGCAGGAAGAGGTCGACGACCTCCTGAACGCGCCGGTCGGCCGGAGACGGCGCGGGGCGCTCCTGCGGGGGCATCGCCAGATCCTCGGGCATGGGCTGGAGCGTTCCGGCCAGCTCCATGAAGGCCGTGGCCAGGAAGCCCGGCTCGGCCTCGCGCAGTTCCCCCGCACCGACCGCGCCGGCCATCAGCTCGGTGACGGGCTCGATCAGGGCGCGGACGTAGGCGTGGGAGATCTCGGCACGCCGCTTCTCGTCGAGGTGGCGGGTGGCGTAGTAGATCTGGTCGCCGAGAGCGGAGTCGTAGGTCCCCCGGGCGTACGTGACGGCGACGGCGAGGAGCTTCTGCCGCAGCCCGCCCTCCGTACGCAGCGCCTCGTGCAGGGCCGCCGCGGTCTCCTCGACGTAGCCGTGGGCGACCTCCATGAACAGTGCGGGCTTACCGCCGGGGAAGTGGTGGTAGAGGCTGGCCTTCTTCACGTCCACCACCTTGGCGATCTCGTCGAGGGAGACGCCGAGGTAGCCGCGTTCGGTGAGGAGGCGGGCGAATTCGCGGCGGGTGCGGTCACGGGTGTCGGGCTGTCGTGGCATGACGGTTCGGGCTCCTCTGGGTGCGGGCGGCCGGGCCCGGCCGCCCGAATGGCTGAGGCCGTGGATCCGGCTACACCAAGAAACCTACCTATCGATAGGTAGGTTTGGCAAGCGGCAAGCCCGGCACGGCGGTACGGGAGGGGCCGCGGAAAGCCCCAGGGCCCGCCCGGGCCGCTCGGTGCGGCGCGGGCGGGCCCCGGCCCGTGGGGGGCTCCTGTGGAGGGCTGTCGGGTTTGTCAGCGCAGGTAGACGTTGGGCTGAGGCGGGGTGCTCATGCCCTGGCCGAGGAAGAAGCTCGGGTGCGGCGGCTGGTTGTAGGCGGTGTTCTGCCAGGCCAGCGCCACCCGGTACTGCGCGTCGTGGACGAGGGTGTGCAGCTTCAGGTCGGTCGGGGCGGTGGTGGCGTAGATGCGCAGCGCGGAGTTGTCGCCGTGCCGCCAGATCACCTCCTCGCGCCAGTCGCCGAACAGGTCGCCGGAGAGGACGGGCGTGGACTTCGTGCCGTTGCCGGCGGCCACGCCGCTGCCGGTCAGCAGGCGGGTGTCGCCGCCGGTGCCGTACTTGTCGATCCGGGTGCCGTCGAGGAGTTCGCGGACCGGGTCGCCGTCCCACCAGGCGAGGAAGTTGGCCGAGGACGGGTTGCGGCCGACACCGTCGCCGGAGGCGTTGCGCAGCCGGTCCATGTTCGGGCCCGAGCCCCAGAACTCGGCTCCGGCGCTGCCCGCGTGTATGTCGCCGGCCGCGCCGCGTCCCGGGCCCTCGCCGCCGCTGGTGGGCGTGCGGTGGATGACCTGGCCGGTGCGGGCGTCGTGCAGGTCGGAGCCGGGCTGGTTGCCGGGTTCGTGGATGGTGAAGACCTCCAGGCCGGACCGGGAGGGCACGAAGTCGCCCACGTGCAGTGCGTCGCCGTGGCCGAAGCCGGTGGCGTACATCAGGGTGCCGTTGTCGTCGACGGTGGCAGAGCCGTAGACGATCTCCTGGCGGCCGTCGGCGTCCACGTCGGCGATGGACAGCTGGTGGTTGCCCTGACCGTAGGCCGCGCCGTTGCCGGAGTTGTTCGAGTCGAACAGCCAGCGCCGGGTGAGCTGCCCGTTCCGGAAGTCCCAGGCGGCGATGGTGGCGCGGGTGTAGTAGCCGCGGGCCATGATCAGGGAGGGCCGGGTGCCGTCGAGGTAGGCGGTGCCGGCCAGGAAGCGGTCGACGCGGTTGCCGTAGGAGTCGCCCCAGGAGGAGACGTTGCCGCGGCCGGGCTCGTAGTCCACGGTGTCCAGCGCGGCGCCGGTCAGGCCGTCGAACATCGTCAGGTACTCGGGGCCGGACAGGATGTAGCCGCCGGAGTTGCGGTGGTCGGCGCCCGCGTTCCCGATGACGGTGCCGCGTCCGTCGCGGGTGGCGTCGGCGGTCTTCATGGCGACCTCGGCGCGGCCGTCACCGTCGTAGTCGTAGACCTGGAACTGGGTGTAGTGGGCTCCGGCGCGGATGTTGCGGCCCAGGTCGATGCGCCACAGGCGCTGGCCGCTGAGGCGGTAGGCGTCGATGTAGACGTTGCCGGTGGTGCCGGACTGGGAGTTGTCCTTGGCGTTGTCCGGGTCCCACTTGACGACCAGTTCGTACTGCCCGTCACCGTCCAGGTCACCGGGGGAGGCCTCGACGGGGGTGTAGGTGGAGCCGGGGCGGGAGAGCGGCACGTCGAGATGGTTGCCGCCGGTGAAGCGCAGCGAGGGGCCGGAGGCGGCCTGTTCGGCGCCGTCCACCACCGCGCGCACGGTGTAGGAGGCGTCGGCGGGGGCGCCGGCGTCCAGGTGGTTGGTGGAGCCGGTGATGGGCGAGGAGTTCACCTTCGTCCCGCCCCGGTAGAGGTTGAAGGCCGTGTCGCGGCTCTCGGTGCCCAGCAGCCGCCACGAGACCAGGTTGCCCGTGCCCGAACGGACCGAGACCAGGCCCCGGTCGACGTCCTCCATCTGCTTGGCGCCCCCGGGCGGGGGCTCACTCCCGCCTCCGTCGTCGCCGTCCACCTCCACCAGGCGCCACTGCTGGTTGTGTCCGCCGGTGTCGGTGTACTGGGAGATCCGCGCGCCGTCGGCGGTGGACCACTCCCACACGTCCAGCGCCTTGCCGCTGTGACGGTTGATCAGCCGGACGTGGCCGCCGTCGGAGTCGGCGACGCGGAACTGCTGGTTGTAGCCGTTCTTGTCGTCCCACTGGACGACGTTCGCGCCGTCGTCGGTGGAGCGGGCCTCCACGTCCAGGACCTTGCCGCTGTGGCGGGCGGCGATCCGGTACCAGCCGTCACCGGAGGGGACGAAGCGGAACTGCTGGTTGGCGCCCGTTCCCGGCGTCCACTGCACCACGGAGGCGCCGTTGTCGGTGGAGCGCTCGAAGACGTCGATCGCCTTGCCGCTGTGGCGGGAGACGAGCTGGTAGTAGGCGGAGGTGTCGATCTCGGCGGCACCGGCCTCCTGTGCGGGCAGGGCGACGAGCGGGACGGCGGCCAGCAGCGCGGCGGACGCGGCGGCGTACAGCCCTCTCAGGCGGGAGCGGGGTCTCGGGCGGAGTCTCGGGGGCGTGCTGCGGGCAGGCATGGCGGCTCCTTGTCTGGGGTGGCGCACCCACGGGTGGGGGAAGAGCCTTGATGAATCGATTCATCGACGCGCCGGACGGAGAGGTGCACACCAAGGGCGCCGACGGAACGTGGTGCGGAAGAAGGTGTGGGAGCGCTCCCGCGACGATAGGCGCGGCCATCGCGGGACGGCAAGAGCCGTGCACGGACGAAGTGGCGGAACCGGCCCGGGGGCCGGAACGCGGATGCGCGCCCGGCCGCCCGGCCGGCCCGGGCCCCCGGGCCGGCCCCGCGGCGCGGTCGGTCACGCCGGTTCGACGGGCAGCCACAGCTCGCAGGTCGCGGTGGTGAAGTCGTCGGCGCGCTCCAGGACCGCGACGATCGAGGGACCCGGCCGAAGACGCCACGGGTTGGAGGGGAACCACTCGGTCGCGGTCGCGGCCCAGGTCGTCTGCAGGGCCTGCGGATACGGTCCGGCGGTGCGGAAGACCGCCCACTCGCCGGCCGGCACCTCGATGGTGTCGAGGTCGCCGGGGACCGGCGTGTCCCGGGAGACGGCGACCCCGTGCAGATAGGTCAGTTCACTCCCCTCCGCGCCGTCGGGGTCGAGATCGTCGCAGACCTGCAGCAGGCCTTCCGGCTCGGTGTCGCCGAGGGCCTTCAGCCGCGGATGCTCCTCCTGCGGCAGCGCGGTGATGTGCCGCTGGATGTGCGGGTTGACGCCCTGGTGGATGAGCGGGACCCGGGCCGCGTGTCCGATCAGGCGGAACGCGGGGCGGTCGGCGAGGCGGGTGTCCATGGGGATGCTCCCTTCGACGGTCAGGTGGAACCTGAGCTGCGGTTGTGCGCGAAGGGGGCCTCCGTCGCGGCGCACCTCACCGGGGCCCGCGCCGTGGACCGCGCGGAACGCACGCCCGAACGCCTCGGCCGAGCCGTATCCGTACCGGACCGCGATGCCCAGCAGACCGTCCTCGCCCCGGACCACGTCGGCGGCGGCGACGGTCATACGGCGCCTGCGCGCGTACTCCGACAGCGGCATGCCGGCCAGCGACGAGAACATGCGGCGCAGGTGGTACTCGGTCGTGCCGAGTTCCCTGGCCAGTCCCCCGACGTCGGGCTCCTGGGCGGGGTGCTCGGCGAGGCGCTCCGCGGTCCGCTCCGCGAGGTGCTCCTCGACGAGGTCGACGAGCCGGTTGAGTGCCGAGATCACAGGGCCTCCCTTCGACGTCCACCCTGCCCGGCGGAGCCCCGGCCCGACCCGACCGCCGCGGTCCGCTCCGATCATGCGCCCGGGCGGGCCGGGGCGTCCACGCCGACACCGTCTCCCCGCCACGGCCCCCGGACGGACCCCGGGGCGGGGAGACGGACGCTGGTCAGCCCGCGGAGGGGCCGGTCCACCCGGCCGGGACGTGTCCCACGCGCACCCGCTGCGGGTGGTCGCCGACGGGCACGGAGGCCACCTTCCGGCCGGTCGCGAAGTCGATCGCGGTGACCTGGTCGGATCCGCTCTCGGAGACCACGCAGTGCCTGCCGTCGCCGCTCACCGTCGCCCAGTACGGCTTGGAGACCTCCACCAGCGGCCCTTCCTCCAGCGTCCCGCGGTCCACGACGGTGGCGTAGTCGTCCATCGTCCCGGCGACGCACAGCTTCGTGCCCCGGGGGTTCATCGACATGCCGTGGTGGCGCGAGTCGTTGACCCAGGTGGTGCGGTCCTCGTCGGTGTCCGGGTTCTTCGGCAGCTCCTTGATCCGGGTGATCTCGTCGGCGGCCACGTCGTACTCCAGGAAGCCGTTGAAGAACGACACCTGGAAGTAGAGCCTGGACTCGTCGGGCGTGAAGGCCACGGGCCGCACCGAGTCGGAGAGGTCCTCACGGCCGAAGGCGTCCAGCCGCTCGCGCATGTCGATCACCTTCACCTGCTCGAAGGTGTCCGCGTCGACGACCGTGATGCGCCGGTCGCCCTTCGTCCAGTCCAGCCAGGGGGCGTCGAGGTCGTTGTTGACCTCTCCGATGGACATGTTCCAGATGTGCCGGCCGCCGTCGGTGAAGACGTTCTCGTGCGGCTTGTCGCCGGTCCCGAACGAACCCAACTCCTCGCCCGTGACGATGTCGAGGACGTGGACGGTGTTGGAGGTCGACGCCGACACCGCCACGCGGCGGCCGTCGGGCGAGACCGCCATGTGGTCGGAGCGGAAACCCGACACCGGGAAGCGCCAGTTGACCTTCCCCGTGGCCACGTCGATCGACACCACGTCGGCGAAGCTGGGGCGGGAGACGACGACGGCCGAGCCGTCCGGGGTGGAGTACATGTCGTCGACGTACTGGTCGTGGCCCTCGCCGACGGTCTGGCGGATGCCGAGGAAGAAGGCGAGCCTGATCGGGTTGAGGTAGATCTCCCGCATCCGCTCCTTCCTGTCGGGGATGACGTCGATCCGGCCGACCTTCGCGTAGTCGCCGGTCGACTCGATGACGTCGGCGGTCCCGTCCCAGTTGTTGCCGACGAACAGCACCTCGTTCAGGCCGCCGCCCGCGGCGGTCCCCGCGTCGGCGGAGGCGGGTACGGCGGAGGCCGAGGCGGGTACGGCGGCCGTGGCGGCCAGGACGAGGGCCGCGGCGCATCCGGCGATCCCCCGGGATCGCCGGGAGGGACGGGACGGGCGGCGTCGCGGGGAGGGGCCGTGGGGTGACGGTGTGGGCGTCATGCGCGCTCCCGGTTCGGACGGACAGGGCTGGTTACCGGAGGTAACGTAGCGGCACGGCGAACGGCTGGCCAGAGGTGCGGCAAGCCGGAGCCGGTCGCGCACCCGGGCCGCGCACCCCATACTCGTCCGCGTGAAACCGTCGCCCCCGCTGCGCGCCCACCGGTTCCGGGACCGGCGCCACACCAAGTACGACTTCCTCGACCCGATCCTCGTCGCCTGTCCGGGCTGCGGCACGGAAGCGCGCGTCGCCGGGATCCCGCACGAGCCGGGCCATCCCCTCTACCCGGCCCTCGCACCCCGGCGGCTGGTCTGCCGCGCCTGCGCCCTGTCCCGGACGCGGGGCGGCGGGGGGCCGGTCTTCCACCGGAGCCCGGCCGGAACCGCCCGGGACCCGTACTTCGGCGCGCCGCTGCTGTTGCAGACCCGGACCCGTCACGGCCTGCTGTGGGCATACAACCTCCGGCACCTCGACCTGATCGAGCGTTACGTGCGGGCGTCGCTGCGCGAGAGGGCCCACTGGTACGACATCGGCACGGGCAAGACGCTGGTGGCCTCCCTGCCCGTGTGGATCAAGCGCGGGAGGAACCGCGACGAGATCCTGAGGGCCGTCCGCCGTGCCCGTGCCCGCACCGTGCCGCCGGAGTCCCGAGGCGCCGTCGCGACGGGAAAACGGTTCGCCGTCCACCGCGCCCGCGGCCTAGGGTGAGCGTCGCGCGGGGGCGGCTCCGCGGCGTGCTTCCTTCTCCTCTTCTTCTCCAAAAAGAATCCGAGTGCGCCCACTCCCCGCCCCCGCGCCGTTTTCCGCCGAACGTCCCGGCTTCCGCCCGGACACGGCTCTCAGGACTTCTCCACGGGGGTTGCGGCATGGCTGCCACGCGTACCGGCGACCGTACCCGCGTCACGACGAACACGGCCGCGGAAGACCTCGAAGGGCTGCTGCTGCGGCGCCTGTCCACGGTGTACGTCGCCGGCGCCCCGGCGGACGGCGGAGCACACGGCGGACAGGCCGGACCCCGGGGGAACGCCGAAGGGCTGACCGCCCTGGAGGCCGACCTCGCCGGACGCGGCTACGTCCTGACCGCCCCGCTGCGCTCCGCGCTCGCCGCCCTGCCGCCGGCCGGTCTGGCGGAGCACGGCATCCGCCTGCTCGGCCGGATCGACGCGCTCCTCGGCGCCGACCGCCGCCACGAACCGCTCTTCCGCCACTTCCCCGACTCCGTGCCCGACCACGCGCACAGCCTGTACAGCGAGCGCATCCTGGCCTTCCTGCTCTCCCAGCCGCACCAGCCGTGTGTGGTGTGCGGACGCACCGGCGACATCGGCGCGCTCGCGCCGTGCGCCCATCTGGTGTGCTCCGAGTGCCTGCGCGACACCACCGTGCCGTGCGGTTGCGAGGAGGGCGTCGACTTCTTCGCCCCCTGCTGCCCGCTGTGCCTGACCGCCGTGACCGGCCGGGCGACCCCCTGTCCGGACCCCACCGCGCCGCGACCGGACTTCCGCGCCCCGGCCGGGGCGCGGAAGCGGCAGACCGTGCCGGAGGACGCGTCGCTGCGCCCGCTGCGGCTGGGCGAGGAGGCGGGAACGCGGGCGGCCGCACGCGCGGTGCTGGCCGGTCTGCTGGCCCGGCGCACCCCGCTGTCCCCGCAGGACCGCGACGACCTGACCGCCCTGCTGCCGCACACCGGCCCCGGTCTGGACTGGCTGCCGGAGGAGATCCCGGTGCGCGAGACCAGGGCCGCGGTCCTGGCCGCGCTGCTGCGCGCCCCCGAGACCGCCGCGTCCGCGCGGGAGGTGCTGCGCGACCACCTCGACACCGCCACCGACGTGCTGCGCCTGATGTGGGCGTACTCCGGCGGCGAGCCGGATCTGCTGGAACCGCCGCGCCTGCGCTCGCTGCCGCGCCCACTGCGCCGCGAACTCCTCGGCGTGCTCGACGCCCTGCCGCCGGAATCGGTGGCCGAGGACATGCTGCGCCGGCCCCCGGCGTGGAAGCGCGCGGGCGAGGTGCTGCACCCGTTCGAGTACCGCAACCGCTTCCCGCGCGCCGCCGCGGCGTTCGCCGCCGTGCGCGGCACCGACCTGACGGCGGCGCGGTCCGAGTGGCTGCTGGAGGCCGCGACCGCCCTCGCCGACGACCGGACGCGGCTGGTCTCGGGCCGTCCCGGCGGGGCCGTCCGGCTGGCGGTGCGGACGTTCGCCTCCGAGGCCGAGGGGCTGCTGGCCCGCGGGGACACCGCGGGCGCCACCGCGCTGCTGCTGCGCCGCCCCGGCGAGCTGGTGCGCCGCCTGCACCAGTTGCTGCGTGTTCACAGCATGTGGAACGCGGGCGGCGAGAACGCCCCCGCCCTCCCGCCGGGGCTGCTCGACGGCCTTCCCGCCGCTCTGCGCCGCGTCGGCCCCGGGCCGCTGCTGGGCGCCTGGGGACGGTTGCGCGCCCCGCACGAGGTCGGCGAGCGGCGGGTGTTCTTCCCGCGCGGCGCCATCGCCCTGGCCCACGGTGTCGACGACCACGCCCCGCCGGTGCCGCGCGCCGCGGCGGCCGCGGTGTGCGTGCCGCTGGAGGCCGAACTGATGCGCCGCGCAAGCGAGTCGGCGGGCGAACCGTCCGGCGTGTCCGTTCTGGACGCCGCGCTGGCCGATCTGGCGGTGCCGTTCGCCGAGCGGGCCGCGTCCAGGAGCCTGGTGACCCTGCCGCGCGGCAGCCGCCGCCCGCTGCCCGACAGCGGACGGCTGCGGCTGTTCCTGCACTGGACGGAACCGCGGGGGCAGCGCGTCGACCTGGACCTGTCGGTGGCGCTGTACGACGCGCGGTGGCGCTTCGTCGGCCTGTGCGACTACACCCGTCTGGTCTTCGGTGCCCGCGCCGCCGTCCACTCCGGCGACTTCACCTCCGCGCCGCCGCCGCACGGCTCGACGGAGTTCGTCGACCTGGACACGCCCGCGCTGGCCCGGGCCGGCGCCCGGTACGCGGTGGTCGTGGTCTTCAGCTACAACGATGTGCCGTTCGACGACCTGGCCGAAGCGTTCGCGGGCTTCATGCCTCTGGCCGAGCGCGGCCGGGAGCATGACCGGGGCCGCGGCCGCGGCCGCATGTACGACCCCCGCCGGGTCCGGCAGCGCTTCGACCTGGCCGGGAACGCCCGAGTGTGCGTACCCATGGTCCTGGACCTGCGGGAGCGCGACGGCCTGTGGACGGACGCCAACCTGTCGGCGGCCGGCGGTCTGCACAACGTGTACCGCCACCGCGACCGCCTGGGCCGGCTCGCCTCCGATCTGAACGCCCATTTCGCCTCCGGCGCCCGCGCGACCGTCTGGGACCTGGCCGTCCGCCTGGCCGCGGCGGCCTCCCCGCGGGTGTGGGTCCGCTCGGCCGACGGGCTCTTCCTGGACCACTACCGGATCGGGGAGTGGGAGAGCGCGGACGGTTTCGCCACCCGGATCGCGGAGGGATACCCGGACGAACGGCACACCGGCACCCCGGCGCGGAACGCCCGGCTCCTCGCGGACTCCACAGGCGCGGACGTCCGCTTCGCGGCCCTGGTCGACAGCGATGTGCCCGCCCGGTGGGAGGACTGCCTGCTGTACCGCCTCTTCCCCGGCCCCCTGGACGCCGGGCTCGGCCCGGACGCCCGCCTCCTGACCGCCTCCGACCTCCTGACCCGCTTCGCCCCGGACGGCGGGTGACGGACGGCGGGTGACGGGCGGCGGGTGACGGGTGACGGCTGATCACCGGCCGGGGTCCCCTGGGCCCCTCGGCGGCCCCTGCGGGCCCCGACGGGTCCGACGGGTCCGGCCGTCTCAGCCCGCCGAGCCCGCCGCCCGGTGCGCCACATCAAGGATGATCTTGTTCTTGCCCGTGGTCACCCGGAAGCCCGCCGGGCCGTCTCCTTCGGGGTCGACGCCGACGCCGAAGAGCGTCTCGCCCTCGAAGTAGCTCACCAGCCGCAGCTCGCGGATGACGGGGGTGTTCCTGCCGCCGTCGTCGAAGTCGGGGTCGGGCACGGACCGGAGGAAGGAGATCTTCAGATCCTGGTCGCCCTTGAGGGGGATGACGTCGCCGGAACCGTCCTGGTGCAGGGTGTCCACGTACTCGGCCACGAACCTGGGGGTGCCCTTGTCGAAGTCGAAGACGACCCGGTCGTAGGTGTCGTGGATGCCCACCCGCACCCCGCGCAGCTCCGGGAAGTCGTTCACCCCCGCGTCCCGGGCGGCCCCCGTCCTGCGGGAGGTGTCGCGCAGCACCACGCTCTCCTCCCCGCCCCCGGGCGGAGAAGGTGACGGGGAGGCGGACGAGGGCGCGCCGGTGGGCGCGGAGGGCGAGGCGCTCCCCCCGGCGTCCTCGGACCGTTCGGGCTGTCCGGACCGGTCGGTCGTCGGAGCCGTGCTCACGCCGCCCCCCGTCTCCCCTTCCGCCCCACCGCAGGCCGTCACGAGGAGGGCCGATGCGAGGGCGATCGCGGTCATGGTCGTACGAGGTGTCACTGCGCGCTCCTGAACGTAGGTTGCCGGGCTCCGGGAACCCGCTTGATAAGGGTCTGTTGCCGAGTGGGCCGGATGCCAATCACCCAACCCCCACGATCCAGCCAAAGGTGTCGTTCCCGCCGTATTCCCCTCCGGCCCGTACCGTTCGGGCCTTCCCGCACCGACACCATGGACGAGCCGGCGGCCGGCCGTGAAGCCCCCGGGGCCGGCGGACGGTGGCGGAAGGCACCGCGCGCGGAGGCGGTACGTACGCATTGAACGCCGGACTCGGAGCATGAGTAGGGATATGGCTCCGTCTACCCCCTCCCCCGCCGACTTCGAGGCCATATTCCGCGCCACGACCTCACCCCTGCTGGTGCTCGGCACCGATCTGGTGGTCCTGGAGGTCAACCGCGCCTGTGAGGAGGCGACGTTCCGCGAGCGGAACGAGGTGGTCGGACGGCACGTCTTCGACGCCTACCCCGCCAACCCCGACGACCCGGGCGCCGGCGGCGTGCGCGATCTGGACGCCCTGTTCCGGCGCGTCCTGACGACCGGAACGGCCCAGGCCCTGCCCGTCCTGAAGTACGACGTCCCCTTCGCCGACAGCCCCACCGGCTTCCGCGAGAAGTACTGGAGCCCGATCAGCAGCCCCGTCCTCGACCCCGGCGGGGAGGTCACGGCGATCCTGCACCACGTCGAGGACGTCACCGGCTTCCACGAGGAACTGGTCCGCATCGAGCGCGCCTACCGGCAGACCGACACCCCCACGGCCCGCGACCACACGGCCGTCGCCCAGCGCGGTTACGAGCGCCATCTGGCGCAGGCCACGTACGACCTCGGACGGTACCGCGAACTGGAGGAGGAGGCGTCCCAGCTCCGGCGGGCCATGCGCAGCCGCGCGACGATCGACCAGGCCATCGGCATCGTCCAGGCCGAGCGGCGCTGCGGCCCCGAGGACGCCTTCCAGATCCTGGTGACCATCTCCCAGCGCACCAACACCAAACTCCGCGACATCGCCGCCGGCCTGGTGAGCCTGGCCGAGACCGACCCGCCGGGGCCCCTCCTGCCGGACACCGGCGCCCCGTGACGACTCCCCGACGGGCCGTGGCCGCCCCGGGGAGCTCGGGGCGGCCACGGGGACCACGGGGACCACGGAGCCCGGCGGAGGCCCTGGGTGCGGGACGGCTCGACGGCCGGACGGCTCAGTCGTCCACGGCGTCCATGACGTCGGCGAGGTCGACGAACTTGAAGCCGGTCGCCTCCCGGCCGTCCTCGGCCGGGGTCTGCCGCCCGTCCTGGACGACGAGCAGGCCGTCCGGATACCGCGCCCCCAGCGGCGCGTTCAGCACGGCGGCGCCGTCGCACTCCTCGGAGCCGTCGAGGGCGCGCGAGGCGGCCGTGACACGGAAGCCGCCCTCGTACTCGTTGTCGTCGCCGAGCTCGCGGTCGTAGAGCGCGAAGGTGTCGTCGCCCTGGCTGGAGGCGATCACGTATCCGTCGCCGTCGCGCTCGGTCAGCAGCGTCAGGCCCTCGACGTCGGCGGCCAGGTGCTCGCCGCCGTAGCCCGGGTCGGCGCCGGACGGCAGGCACTCGTCGCTCGCCTCGTCGTACGCGGCCGGGACACCGTACTCGCGGACCCTGTCGATCAGTTCGGGCCCGCCGGTGAGGTCGGCGCGCATCCGCCAGACTCCCACGTCCTCCTGCCCGGCGTAGAGCATTCCGTTCGCCGGGTCGACGACCATGCCCTCGACCTGCGGCATTTCGCCCGGCTCGCCGCACGGCGACCAGACGGTGCCGTTGGGCAGGCGGAAGGAGGCGGGCAGGTCCAGGGTGCGGACCTCGCGGTAGCCGACGGTGCCGCCGGCGCGGGGGACGATCTCCAGCAGGGCGACGGTGGTGCGGTTGTTGCGGCTGACCAGGGCGTGGGAGCGGCCCGTCGAGCGGTCGGTCCAGGTGGCCAGGCCGTAGGCGGTCTCCTCCTCGTTGATCTCCGCCTGGTCGGCGGAGAAGACCGGGGCCGCCGCGGGGTCGGTGACGTCGGTGAGCGGGCCGCCGGGCCGGTCGCGGTCGATGCGGTAGAAGCGCAGCCGGTCGTGGCCGCGGTCACTGACAACGGCGAGGTCGGCGCGTCCGCCCGGCAGGCGCAGACCGTGCAGGAGGTCGACGTTGTTGAAGCGGCCCGGCGCGTCACCGGGCGCGGCGGGCGGGGGCGCGGGGATCGACTGGATCCGCCGGGCACCGAGGTCGTAGACCCGCAGGCCGCCCTCCTTGGCCGTGGCGACGACCAGGCTGCGGCCGGGGTCGGCGGGGTTGCGCCAGATCGCGGGGTCGTCGGCGTCGGCGTTGCCGCCCTCCTCGTCGTCGTACAGCGCCTCCGTCTCGGCCCGGGGGGTGACGGAGGGCAGGGCGGACGAGCCGGCCGGGCCCGCGTGGGCGGGCGCGGCGCAGACGGCGAGGGCCGTACACAGCAGCAGGGTCGCCAGTCGGCCTGATCGGCGTACGGGCACGGGCTTCTCCTCCGGATCGGGGGCGCGGAAACCTCCGAAGGAGCCTGGGCCGAGAGGGTTACCGGACGGTTTCACCCCACCGACGCGCACATGCCCACACCGTGCATTCGGCCCCCGGCGCCACCCCTGTCCGCGCCTCCCAGACTCAGCGCCCCGATGCCGGCGATGGCCGCCATGCCCCAGTGGCCCGTACCGCCGCCCGGGCGGCGGGCCGGCGCGACGTTGATCGCGCCCACCACGACCCAGCACAGGGAACCGAGGGCCTGGAACATCCAGCCCTTCTCCGACGGCCCCGACGGCCCCGACGACACGGCATCACCTCCCCGTGCCCGTCTGCTCTTTCGGCGGGCGGGGAGTCATCCCCGTGCCGGACGCTCGCGGCTATCCGTTGCGCGAAGCTCCCTGCCCGGCTCCGTACGCCCGTCGCGTACGGAGCCGCGAGTCGAAACCCCACAGAACGGCGGCCACCCGCCACAGCAGCGCGGCAGCGGACAGGGCGGTGGCGGTGCCCACGACGGCCTTCGCGGCGGAGCCCGCCACACCGAACAGCAGGACCGGGCTCATCAGGACCAGCCACACCGCCCCCGCCAGGAGGCCCGCGGAGAAGACGGCGTAGCCGATCTCCACCGTGACCGCGTCCCGCTCCTTCTGATCCCGTGTCATCTCCTCGTCCCCCCCTGCGCCTACGTGAGGTTTCCCGGACCCCGGAAGCATCGAACCTACCGGCCGGGACCGCGGTACGGCGCCGACCCTCACGTCCCGCGTACGGCGACCGTCCCGCACCGGTCCTGATCCGGTCCTGCCCCGGGGCGCCCTTCCGTTCGGGTGAACGGGTGCGAGCGCCGCCCCATCGCCCTGCCGTTTCCGGTGAATTACTGTGACAGGCCAGCCCGAAGGCCCTCAGCGGGACACCTGGTGCGGTGATGCCGGTGAGACGCGCGGGAAGACGGCGCCGTAGCCGACGAGAGGACGAACCGTGAGCGGTGAGGGCTTGGAGCTGGGCGAGTTGCTGAGTGCGGCCGAGAAGGCATCGCCGGTGGCGTCCGTCGACGTCGTCGCACGCCATCTGCGGGAACGGTTCGGTGCGCGGTCGGTGTCCTTCCTGATCACCGACATCCAGGGCCGGGAGATGGTGCGCCTGACCGCCCTCGGGCCGGCCGGAACCGAACGCGGCGCCGAACGGATCCCGGTCGAGGGCAGCGTCTACGACACGGTGCTGCGCGCCCAGCGGCTGCTCCGGGAGCCGGGCGGGGAAGGCGGGCATCGGGTGATCGCACCGGTCACCAACCGCGGCGACCCCATCGGCTTGCTGGAGATGGTGCTGCCCGGCTCCGACCGGGCGGTCCTGGACCAAGTGGGCCAGGCCGCGCACGCGCTGGCCTACATCATCGCCACCGACCGGCGCTTCACCGACCTGTATCAGTGGGGCCGGCGCACCGTCCCCGTCAGCCTGGCCGCCGAGATCCAGCACCAGCTGCTGCCGACGGCCTCCTGCTGCGAGGCGGCTCAGTTCACCGTCGCCGGCGCCCTGGTGCCCGCCGCCGATGTCGGCGGTGACACCTACGACTTCGCCCTGGACCGCAACACCCTGCACCTGTCCGTCACCGACGCCATGGGCCACGACATCGACTCCGCCCTGCTGGCCACCTTGGTGGTCGGTGCCCTGCGCGGCGCCCGCCGCGCGGAGCGTGACCTGCTCGCACAGGCCCGGCAGGCCCACCAGGCCCTGCTGGACAGCGGCCGCGGCGCCCTGGCCACCGGACAACTGATCCGCGTCGGTCTCACCGACGGCACCGCCCACCTGGTCAACGCCGGCCACCCCTGGCCGCTGCGCCTGCGCGGCGGAAGCGTGGAGGAGGTCGCCTTGTCGGTCGACCTGCCCTTCGGCGTCCTCTCACCCGCCGCCTACCGCGTCCAGAGGCTGGACCTGCGCCCCGGCGACAGGCTGCTCCTCCTCACCGACGGCATCCAGGAACGGGAGGCAGGGGCCGTCGACCTGCCCGCACTGCTCCACGACACCCGCGGCCTGCACGTCCGGGAGGTCGTCCGGGCCCTGACCAGCGCGGTGGAGGACGCCTGCCACGGTGAACTCGGCGACGACGCCACCGTGCTGTGCCTGGACTGGCACGGCACGGACACCGGTACCGGTGCCGGTACCGGTACCGGCGAGGAGGTCTCCTCCAGCGGCGCGGACCGCGGGTAGAAGGGCCGACGGTCACATCGGCATGCCGCTCGGACGGCATACCGGCCGGGGGCGGACACCCTCTCGGGCCTCGTCGGTGCGGTCGTGGCCGTTCCCGGAGGCCTGGCCGGTGACCAGCCGGGAAGGCGCAGAACCCGCCGGGCGGGTGGTGTCCACGGTGAGGTGGAGCCCGGTGCCGCCTTCGCTGTGGGCGGGATGGCCGCGCTGCTCCTCGGCGGCGAAGCGACTGCGCAGAACCTCCGCGACGCGGCGGGCGGCCTCGGGGGACGCCGCGACGGTACGGACCTCGGCGCGCCCGGCCGAGACCGACCCGCCGGGGCCCCTCCTGCCGGACACCGGCGCCCCGTGACGACTCCCCGACGGCCGTGGCCGCCCCGGGGAGCTCGGGACGGCCCCGGGGACCACGGGGCCGACGAACTTGAAACCGGTCGCCTCCCGACAGCCTTCCTCCGCCCCGCCTTTCCCCCGTTTCCGGGGCCCGGAAGGGACGGAGGTGGTACAAAAACTCCAGCGGCAGGCGCATGGAACGAAGCGGCACATCAGCCGCTCGGAGGGGGACGCGCATGGACAGTGAACTGCGGCTCGGCGACCCTCGGCACCAGAACGTCGCCGAGGAGGCCCTGAGGCTGTGGTTACCCTCCGCCGCCTTCCTCTTCGAGCCCATGTCCCCGGGGCGCTCCGGGGCCGAGTTGACCGGTGTGGACATCAGCGGGCAGACCGGGGACATCCAGCCGGGCACCTACGTCCTGCGAGTCGGCCCCGCCGAGGACGGCCTGACCGAGGCGAACGAGCTGGCCGCGCACCAGAGGATCCGCGACAGGGCCCCGGACTTCGCCGAACACCACATCCCCCGCCTCGTCCGTCTTCACCAGCGGACGGCGGAGGACGGGCGGCTGGTCGCCTCACTGCACCAACTGGCGGGCGGCAGCCACCGGTACGCCCCGCCGCGCAGCCAGTCGGAGAGTCTCCTGCGCGGAGTCGAGGCCATCTCCCGGAAGATCCTCGACGCATGGGCCGACCCGCACGACGTGGAGCCGATGCGGCCACGCGAACTGCTCCTGGCCGTGGCCGGGGAGCGCAGGGCCGAGGAGTGCCTCCGCTCGGCCGCCGGCCTCTTCGGCGGCGAACTCCACCGCGAGGACGGCCATGTCTTCCTCGACCCGCGCACCGTGTTCGAGCGGGACGCGGGCGCCGCCTTCCCCGTCGTGCACGGCACCTGCCACGGCGACCTGCACACCGACAACCTGCTGCTGCCCCGGGACGAGCTCGTGGCCTCCGACGACGCCTTCTGGATCGTCGACGTCGACCAGGCGCGCCGCTCCGTGGCCGGTTTCGACCTGGCCTACCTGGAGGTCAGCGTCCTGGTGAACATCCTGCCGCCCAAACGCCTCCCCGTGCTGGCCCGCTGCCTGGAGGCGGCCGAGGACCCGGCGGTGAAGTCCGTACCGGACGACTGCCACTGGCTCGTCGGCCTCCTCCAGCGCTCGCGCGCCGGAATCCAGGAGTGGGTCGTCCGGCAGCCCGGCCGTTTGGACGCCCTCTACCGGCAGTTCATGCTGGCCCGCATGGCCGCCGCCCTGCTCTGGGCCCGCCGGTTCCCGGCCGGTGACGAGAGGGCGCGGACCTGCCTGGCGTACGCGGGGTGGTACGCCATGCGGTACGACCGCGACTTCCCCGCCGGCGCACCGGAGTTTGGGGGCGCCTCCTCCGCGGTCCCGGCCACGCGGGAAGGGGCACGGGAGACGCACGAGAGCGCCCGGGCCCGCGATGAACTCTGGGAGACCTTCTGGGACGCCGCCTCGGGTTTCTCCCCGCACGCGGCGCGGTACGTCCTCGTGGCCGAACAGCTGCCGCGCACCGACTCGCTCGCCGCCCTCGGCCGCATCCCCTGGTCCGTCGTCGTGGACCTCGACCCGGCGTCGGACGGCGACGGCCTGCACCACCGCGCCGGACGGGTCCTGGGCACACAGCGGGCGGTGCACCTCCTCACCGACGACCGGCCCGTGATCGACTACTCGCGCGGCACGGCCTGGATGCTCGCGGCGGGTTCCGTCCTGCGCCGCGAACCCGCCCTGGAGGGACGGGACTGGGTGATCCGGCGCCTGAACGGGGTGCGCCAGCTGACCGCCTCCTTCCAGCAGGCCGTCGGTGACACGCCCGTGTGCGTCGTGGTGCTCGAAGGCGGCACCGACACGGCGCGCGGGTCCGGCCGGGACCGCCTGCTGCGCGTGATCGAGACGATGGACGAGATGCTGCAGGGAAAGGCGGTCTTCCTGCACACCGGCCTCGCCCGGCTTCAGCCCGCCGTGCCCTTGACCCACGTTCCGCTGCCCGTCCCCGAACTCCTGGAGCGGCTCACCGGGACACTGGGCACCAGCGCGGAACACCTGGACTACACCGTGCCCGCCCTGGACAACGGCACGGTGGCCATCTCGCCGGAGACCATGCAGAAACTCCGCGAGTACCTGGTCATCCTGCACGACGGGATCGAGGCGTCCGACCTGCCGGGGGACGACCGCCACAACGACGCCTTCTGGCGCGGCGGGCTCATCGGATGGGCCGACCTCGACGAGGGCCGGGATGTGGTGCGATCCGTCAACGACAGCCTCGTGGCGGCGTTGCGCGGCAGCCTGGAACACCACCGCACGCGCACCGTCCTGCTGGAGCACCGGCCGGGCGCGGGCGGCACCACCGCCGCCCTGCGCGCGGCCTGGGACCTGCACCACGAGTACCCGGTGGCGGTGCTGCCCAGCGGGATCCCCGTGACGTCCTCCCGGCTGCCGCTGCTCGCCGACCGTCTGCACCTGCTGTACACCATCGCGCAGATGCCGGTCCTCCTGGTCGCCGAGGCCGGTGACCTGAGCGAGTCCTACCGCGAGGCGCTCTACCGGGAGCTGTCCAGGCGCAACACCCGCGTGACGATGCTCTACGTGCGGCGCGGGATCGGCGAGGCCGGCCGGGGCGCCCTGCTGGTCTCCGAACCGCTCGGCACGGAGGAGACGGCCGACTTCCTCGGCCGCTACAGCATGCTCGCCCCCGACCCCGCACGGATCGAGGAGCTGCGGCTGCTGGGCACGGAGCGGTACGAGCGGTACCGCACCCCCTTCTTCTACGGACTGATCACCTTCGAGAGGGAGTTCACCAAACTCTCCACGTACGTGCGTACGCACCTGCAGAACGTCCGCGGCCGCGCCCGCGAGGTCATGCAGTACCTGGCGCTGGCCACCATCTTCTCCAACACCGGACCGCAGCGGGAGCTGGTGCAGAAGCTGATGCACGTCTCCACGCCCTCGGCCGAACTCGACCTCTCCGACGTGCTCGGTCCCGAGGCCGCACGCCTGGTGGCCGTGCGGTCCGGCCGGGTGCGCCTGCAGCACCAGCTCCTGGCCGAGCAGGTGCTCGCGGAGCTGCTCAACGACGAACGGTGGGACCGTCACCTGAAGGACCTGGCCATCGACTTCATCCAGACACTGGCCATCACCACCGACGTGTCCTCGGAACCGGTGCGCGTACTGCTCCGCCAGATGTTCGTGGACAGACAGGGCGGCCTGGTCGACGGTGTGGAGGACCGGAGGAACTTCGCCCCGCTGATCGAGCGGCTGGACCTGAACTCGGCCCACCAGGTCCTGAAGTCCCTCACCGAGCACGTCTCCGACGAACCGCACTTCTGGAACCATCTGGGCCGGCACCAGATGTACCGGCTCAACCGGGAGCTCGACAAGGCGGAGGAGTACGTCTCCCGGGCGGTCGCCCTGGCTGAGGGCGACTTCCTCCACCACCACACGCTCGGGCTGGCCCGGCGCAGCCGGATGCGCCAGGCGCTCAGGGACGCCAAGCGGCGCGGTGTGCAGGCCGTCATGAGCGTCGCCGACCGGTGGTTCGCGCAGACCGTCGAGTGCTTCATCACCACCCGGAAGCTCAACCCGGAGAACATCTACGGCTATGTCACCCACGTCCAGGCCGTGGTGGACGTCGCCAAGGCCATCAAGGACGCCGCCCGGGTGTCGTCCGTCGCCGAACTGAGCGCCGACGCCAGCGACTGGGTCACGGAGAACCTCGCCGACGCCAACTTCCTGCTGGCCGAGGCGGCACAGCTGTACGGGACCCTGGACCGGCGCGACGACTACCTGGTGCGCTGCCAGGCGGACATCAAACGCCTGTACGGGGATCTGGACTCGGTGGTCGAGCTCTGGGAGCTGGCCGTCGCCGGCGCGCGCGGCACGCCCATGGTGCAGAGAGCCCTCGCCCAGGCTTACTACGTGCGCGGCGGCCGGAGCTGGCGGGAGCTGGACCGGACCGAGCTGGCCCGCATCGCCGAACTGGCCCGGCAGAACCTGTCCAGAACCGGGTGCAAGGAGGAGGACTACCGCCTCTGGTTCGAGGCGTACAGGCTGCTCCCCGAATTCGACATCGACGAGGCCCTCTCGCAGCTCCAGCTGTGGTCCGACCGGTTCCCGTCCTGGCGCGCCCACTACTACCGGTACTGCCTGTTCTTCCATCTGTGGTTCACCGGGCGCAGCAACGACGTCGAGGCGTTCCGGCTGGAGCAGCAGCAGGCCGAGAAGTACGTCGTGGGCCGGTCCAACCGCTCCTACCTGTGGCTCTCCTCCGAACCGCAGTGGTTCCCGATGATCGCCGACAGCGACCTCGGGGAGTGGAACCGCCGGGAGATGTTCTGGACCAACACCTCGCGCCTGCAGCGGGTGAACGGCGTGATCGACTTCATGCGCGGCCCCCAGGCGGGAACCATCCAGCTCCACGGCTCGGTCACCGCGTTCTTCGTCCCCACCCGGGGCAACTTCCTCCCCGACAGCGACGAGAACACCCCCGTCAACTTCTTCCTCGGCTTCAGCCCCGAAGGGCCGCGCGCCTGGGACGTCAGGAAGGGCCACTCCGACGACGCGGTCCAGGCCAGACGGACATCCACCACGGTACCCGCACCGCTGCTGACGGCGCGGGCGAGCCTGCGGCTGGCACCGGCCCAGGTGGCGGAGCGGGCCGCCGGCCTCACCAGGCGGCGGAAGACCGACTTCTGCATCGCCCTGCTGGAGGCCTGGCAGACGGTCGGCATCACACCGCGGCTCTCCCAGCTCGCCGAGCGGACCGGGGCGCGCTTCCGGTACGAGGGCGACGACGTCGAGGAGCTGCTGACCGAGTCGCGGCGGGTCGTCGTCGGCGACGAGGACGACCCCGTGGTACAGCTCATCGACGCCGCCGGCCGGACGGCCGCGCCGGTGCAGGCCCTCTCCGTACCGCAAAGCGGCGAAGAACCGTTGCTCGGCAGGATCTCCTACACCAAGGAGGCCGAGAACCACGGGATCATCGAACTCGTGGGCAGCGGGTGGGCACGGTTCAAGTTCCAGGACATCGGCAACCCCGGAGCGCAGGGACCGGTCCGGGGCCAGATCGTGCGGATGGCCGCGGTGGAGCTGGACCGCCAGGGTGGGATGAACGCGCGCGGCATCGAACTGATGCCCTTCTCCTCCGTCCTGGTGGACGGCGAGGTGGTGCACGCGGAACAGCTGCGGGAACGGGTCGAGGCCGATCTGCGGGCGGTACTGGAGGAACGGCTGGCACAGGGCATCCAGGCGACACCGGCCCGGGAGCTCGAGGAGTGGCTGGACGGCAGGTTCACCGGCTGCCGGCCGCTCGCCGAGCATCTGGGACTCCCCTCCCTGAAGCACCTGTGGGACGGACTCGACTGGCTGGACGCCAAGGGCAACGCGGCCACCCGTGTGCTCAGCCTGCGCGGCGGCAAGGTCTTCGGACGGGTCTCGGAGAGCCTCTCGGACGGAGGGAACCAGGACCGGCGGAGCACGGAGCCGGACCGCTTCGGGGAGGTGCTGGAGTCGGTGGTGGAGGAGATCCGGAAGAAAACCGGCAAGTCCTCCCCCGCCTTCTACCGGGTGAGGAAGGCGCTGCTCAAGAGGCTGGGAGAGGACTACCACAACGTCGTCGGAAACTCCCTGAAGCACCGGATCGCGCAGCAGCGGGGCTGGGAACTGCTGGAGATCGGCCCCAAAAAACACCTGGTGCGCAGGACCGGCACCGCGTCCCCGGCGAGGAAGCGGAAGGACACGGAGGGCGCCCGGGGCACGCGGGACGCGCCCGAGGCCTTTCCGTCGTTGCTCGCCGGTGCGGTGGCCTCCCTCTCCGCCGACGGGAAGCCGGCCACCCTCCAGCAGATCGGCGCCCTGCTGCGGGCCCGGCTCGGGGAGAACTACACGGCCGTCGTCGGATCATCGCTGAAACGGCGGATCGAGAAGGAGCCGGGATGGCGCATCGAGGAAGTGCGTCACAACACGCTCGTCGCACACCCGCCGCCGGAGGTCCGGGGCGGGCCCCCGGCCGCCGGCGCGGCGGACGTCGCGGTGGATGTCGCGGCGGACCTGGAGGAAGCGGTGAGGACTCTGCGGGCGAAGGGCCGGGAGGCAGCTCTCACCGGCATCGGAGACGCCCTGCATGCGCGCTGGGGCCCGGAGGAGTACAAGCGGATCGTCGGCGGGCGGCTGAGGACCCTGGTGGAGAAGCACGGATGGACCGTCCGCGAGGCCCGGCAGGGCGTGTGGGTCCTGGACGCCGAAGACCGCTCCCGCACCACGGAATCGGAGGGATAGCCCGGTGGACGACCCCCGGACGGCGGTGGCCGCCCTGCTGGACGGCGTGGCCGAACACTCCGGACCTCCCGTCCCGGTTTCCGAGCTGTGCCGGCGTACGGGCCTGGCGGAAGCGGCGGCCGAGACGGCGGCCCCCATGGTGTTCGCGCTCCTGAGCGCGTTCGGAGCGTTGGACTGGCGACAGGACCCGGCGACCGGGGAGGCCCTGGTCGCCGCCGTCAGCCCGCAGGCGGGATACCTCCTGCGCAGCCTCAGCGCGTACGTACGGACGGAACAGGCGTTCCTGGACAACTGGGAGCGGCCGGGAACGGCCGACCCGCCCCTCACCGACCGGCAGGCACTGTCCGGACCGCAGTTCCTCCACCTCCTCGAGAAACGGCGCCTGCGGACCAACCCCGACGCCCCGCCGCTGCGCCGGGTCGACGTCGCGCAGGTGGTCGTCAAGAACCGCGTCCGGGGGCGGGGCGGCCGGGCGCAGTACCTGATGCTGTACGACGGCCGGGCCCGGCAGTACCAGCTGCCCGGCGGCTACGTCCGCGCGTCGGACCGGGACGCCCGGACGGCGGCCGTACGGGAGCTGGAGGAGGAACTGCCGGGGTACTCCTATGTCTCCGGGAGAGACACCCTGACGGAGCTCGGGGTGTTCCCCGTCGTCCAGATCTCCCGCACCCACGGCGCGGTCACCGCATACCGGGTCGCCCTCTACCAGCTGCGCTCCGGAACGGAGCGGCTGCCGCTCGCCCCGGGGGCCCTCTGGGTACCCGAGGAGACCCTGCTCGACCCCGCCGGCACGGTCGGCGGCGCCACGCTGAACATCACCGCGCTGCTCCGGCTCGACCGGGCACTTCCCGGAGGGATCGGCGGCCTTCCCCAGAGCATGTCCGGCGTCCAGCACCGGCCGCTGCGCGAGGTGGTCCGGGACAGGCCGTGGGAGGTGGTGGGCCTGCTCGTAGGCGTCGTCGGCCTGCTGGTCTCGCTCGTCCCGCTCTTGTGGTGACTCGCGCCCGACACCGTACGGCCTGACCGCCGGCCGCGCCGCCCGTCCACGCCGAAGGCCCCGGACCATGACCGGCCCGGGGCTTTCCATCTGCCCTGTTCGGGCGTTGAGCCGCCTGTCGGGTTCGAACCGACGACCTTCGCTTTACAAGAGCGGCGCTCTACCAGCTGAGCTAAGGCGGCGTGCGCGGCGGCGCCGCGGGCCCGGCGGGGGCCCCGGCGCGTACGCAGTGTGCAGTGTACCCACTTCCCGGCGCCGGGCCGGAGTCCTTTCGTGACCGCGGAAGTACTGACAAGACAACCCCCGGCGGGTTACCGTCGGCCCACGTTCACACAGGTTCACACAGGTGGAACGCGACCTTTACTCGGATCGTCCGGCACGTTCCTGCCGGTGAAGGAGACAACCGACCATGGCCTCGGTCACGTACGACAACGCCACCCGGATCTACCCGGGCAGCGACAAGCCCGCCGTCGACAAGCTGAACATCGAGATCGAGGACGGCGAGTTCCTCGTCCTCGTCGGCCCCTCCGGCTGCGGCAAGTCCACCTCCCTGCGCATGCTCGCGGGCCTGGAGGACGTCAACGGCGGCGCCATCCGCATCGGTGACCGCGACGTCACCCACCTTCCGCCGAAGGACCGGGACATCGCCATGGTGTTCCAGAACTACGCGCTCTACCCGCACATGACCGTCGCCCAGAACATGGGCTTCGCGCTGAAGATCGCGGGTGTGCCGAAGGACCAGATCCGCGCCAAGGTCGAGGACGCCGCGAAGATCCTGGACCTGGAGCCCTACCTGGACCGCAAGCCCAAGGCGCTCTCCGGCGGTCAGCGGCAGCGTGTGGCGATGGGCCGCGCGATCGTCCGCGAGCCGCAGGTGTTCCTCATGGACGAGCCGCTGTCGAACCTCGACGCCAAGCTCCGCGTCCAGACCCGCACCCAGATCGCCGGCCTCCAGCGCCGGCTGGGCATCACCACGGTCTACGTCACCCACGACCAGACCGAGGCCATGACCATGGGCGACCGGGTCGCGGTGCTCAAGGACGGCCTGCTGCAGCAGATCGACTCGCCGCGCCACATGTACGACAAGCCGGCCAACCTCTTCGTCGCGGGCTTCATCGGCTCCCCGGCGATGAACCTGGTCGAGGTGCCGATCACCGACGGCGGCGTGAAGTTCGGCAACAGCATCGTGCCGGTCGAGCGCGAAGCCGTCACCGAGGCCGCCAACAGGGGTGACAAGACCGTCACGGTCGGCATCCGCCCCGAGCACCTGGACATCGCGGGCGAGGGCAGCGACGCCGGTCTGGCCGTCACCGTCAACGTCGTCGAGGAGCTGGGCGCCGACGGTTACGTCTACGGCACCGCCCAGGTCGGCGGCGGGGCGAAGGACCTGGTGGTCCGCGTCGGCGGCCGCGAGGTGCCGGAGAAGGGCGCGACGATCCACGTGGTGCCGCGCGCCGGCGAGGCCCACGTGTTCGCCACCTCCACCGGTGAGCGCCTGACCGACTGACCGCCCGAGCGGCGCAGTCTCCTCCACACGGCCGACACGGGGCCCGTACGTCCGCGCGCAGCGGGCCGTACGGGCCCCGTGTCGTTCCCGGCCGTCTCCGGCGGAACCACGGCGGAACCACGGCGGAACCACGGGGCGTCCCGCCCGGGGCCCGCGTCAACACAGGGACATCTCCGCACCTGGGACTACAGGGTTCTCGGTCACTCGTGAGAGTGACCGAATGTCGCCGGATCACCACTCCTCGCTACCATCGCAGACGCCCCGGAACGGGCTTCCCGATACCGTCCTTCGCGAGGAAGACTCCACAGTGAATCAGGCAGCGCGCCGCATCGGCCGATCTCTCGCCCTCGTCCTCCCGGTCGTCCTGGTCCTGTCCGGGACCCTCGCCGTCACCGCCGTTCCCTGGGCGCCGCGGTCGGGGACGCAGATGCTGACCGCCTCCGCGGAGCAGGCGGCGGTTCCCCGCGACAGGCCCCGCGCCCCGCACGAGGTGGTGCGCGACCGGCTCGTCGCCGAGCTCCAGCGGGAGAATCCGGGCGTCGCCCTGACGGGCCTGCAGAAGGAGATCACCCGCCGGCCGTCGCTGGCGCGGCACTGCACCTCCATCGCCCGCGCGCTGGGCCGGGCCGCGGTCGAGAAGTACGGTCCCGCGCGCGCCCACGCCTACTCCCGGCCGGTGTGCGACACCTCCTTCGCCGCGGGCGTCACCGACGCCCGCTGACCGGTGCGGCTCCCGGGTTCACGAGGGGGCCGCTGCGCCGTAAGCCCCGCGTCTTCGGCCCTCCCCACACCTTCCACACCTCCCGCACGTCCGCGCGGGACCCTGCGTGCCCCGCGTGACCGCGCGCGACGACGGGTGCCGGAGGGGCGCGGGAGGGGTGCGCATATCGTCGCCGCATGACACTCGACGACCAGCTAGCGCACACGTATCCGACCCAGGCCGTGGTCCTGGCCGGCGGACAGGGATCGCGGCTGCGTCCGTATACGGACGACCGCCCCAAGCCGATGGTCGAGATCCCCGGTACGGGCACCCCGATCATCGGCCACCAGCTCGCCTGGCTGGCCGCCGAGGGTGTCACCGACGCCGTGGTCTCCTGCGGCCATCTCGCCGAGGTGCTCCAGGAGTGGCTGGACGGCACCGAACTGCCGCTGCGGGTGACGACGGTCGTCGAGACCGAGCCCCTCGGCCGCGGCGGCGGCCTGAAGTACGCCGCCGCCTCCCTCCCCCGCCCCGACGAGCCGTGGTACGCCACCAACGGGGACATCTGGACGCGTTTCTCGCTGCGGGAGATGGCGGAGTTCCACGCCGAGCGCGACGCGACCGCGACTCTCGCGCTGGCCCGCCCGCGCATCCCCTGGGGCGTCGTGGAGACCGACGAGTTCGGCCACGTCCTGGACTTCATCGAGGCTCCGCCCTCGCCGTACCTGGTCAACGCGGGCGTCTACGTCTTCTCCGCGTCCTTCACGGCGCTGCTGCCCGACCGCGGTGACCACGAGCGGACCACCTTCCCCCGGCTGGCGCGCGAACGCGCCCTGGCGGGCTTCCCGATCCCGCAGGGCGCGTACTGGCGTGCCATCGACACCGCCAAGGACCTCAGCGAGGCCGCCAGGGAGCTGGCGGGCCACGGCCGCTCCCACCGGTAGTCCGGCCCGGGCACGGCCCGGTGCACGGCGCCACGGCCGGTGTACGTCACCGGGGCGCGGCCGTGGCCCGCGCGCGGGCCACGGCCAGCGGTCCCGCTCAGCCCAGCAGGCCGCCCAGCGCACCGCCGCCGCCGTCGCCGGAGCCGGCTCCGCCGTCGCCCGCGTCGCCGTCGTCCTCGCCGCCGCCCGTGCCTCCCGCGGCCCCGGTGTCCCCCGCGCCCGGGCCGCCGGGGCCGGTCGGGGTGCCCGGCTCGGGCGCGGGCGGGGCGGCGGGCTGCCGCGGCGCCTCCACCGTCTGCCCCTGGCTCGGCGTGCCCGGCCGCTCCCCGGTGACGGTGCTGCCCGTGCTCGGGGTGGCGTCCCCGGTGCCGGAGGTGGACGGGCTCGGCGACGAGCCGTCCCCGGCCTCCGGCACCCCGGCTCCCGTGCCGGAGGTGGACGGGCTCGGGCCGCCGGTGGACCGCTGCGGCAGCGGCGAGCCCGGCTGGTTGTTCGTCAGCGGCTCGCCCGGCCTCGGCACGGTGGCCAGTTGCGCCGAGCGCACCGCGCTGCCCAGCACCGAGCCGACCAGCAGCGTCAGGCCGAGCACCACCGCGGCGACGGTCGTGCCGCGCCGCAGTACGCGCCGGCGCAGCTCCCACACCTCCACGCGCGGGCCCAGCCGCCGCCAGGCCTCCCCCGCCAGCCGCGCGTCCAGCGAGTAGTACGGAGCTCCCGCGATGACCAGCGGGCTCCAGGCGGCCAGGTAGATGAAGTCCGGGGCGTCGTACACCGGGACCGTGCGCCAGCTCACCGTCAGGATCAGGGCCGCCGACAGCAGCGCGCCCAGGCCGGCCGCGGCCCGCTGCCACAGTCCCATGAAGGTCAGCACACCGATGACGATCTGGAGGAAGGCCACGGTGAGCCCGGCGCCGACGGGGTGGGCGACCGCGAAGTCGCGCAGCGGGGCGGCGACGGCCCACGGCTGGAGCGAGCCCAGCCAGGCCACCAGGGAACCTCGCTCGTCGCCGTCGAAGTAGACCGGGTCGCAGAGTTTGCCCATCCCGGCGTAGACGGAGACGAAGCCGAGGAGCATCCGCAGGGGCAGCAGCACGACGCCGAGGTTGATGCGGCGGTCGGGGTAGAAGCCGTGCCGGGCGCGGCGGGCCCCCTCGCCCGGGCTCTCCTCTTCGTAGCCGTCGTAGCCGTCCTCGTACCTGTCGTCGTACCTGTCGTCGTACCTGTCGCCGTGGCCGTCGCCGTGGCCGTCGCCGTACCCGCCGTCCCGGTCGTGGGCGGCGGGCTCGTACGGCTCGTACGGCTCGAAGGGGCGGATCGGAGCGCCCGGCGCGCCGTACGCGCCCCCGGCCGGACGCGCACCCGCCGACAGGGGGCGCTCGGGCGGCTGGGGTGCGCGGGGGGCGATGATCGTGGGGCCGCGGTCGCCGAGGGTGTCGTCGAGGGCGGGGATCACCGTGGTGCGCGGGCCGCCGTCCGGGCCCGGCGCGGGACGCGGCACCACTCTCGGCAGCACCTGCGTGGCGGCGTTGCCCGTCTCCTCCCCACCGGTCCCGTCCATCGCGGCGCTCGCGCGGCGTACCGCCTGGAGCAGCCGGGTGGCCCGTACGTCGCCGGGCTCCGTCCGGCCGCTCCACACCACGGGCGCGCGCCGCCCGGCCGCCGGGCGGCGGACCGGGACGGCGCCGCGCACCGCCGGCGGCACGTCGGCTCCGGTCAGCACGCGGCCGCGGTGTGGCGGCGAGGCGAGCCGCACCCGGAAGCTGGCGTGGTTGACGACGACCTCGGCCGGGTCGCTGGGCACCTTGACCGTGCTCAGCACCGGCTCGTCGTCGAAGAAACCGCGGGGTGTTCTGGTGTCCACACTCATCTAACCGAGTGACGGACGCATAGGACACTGCCTTGACGGCCCCGATCTGTCGGGGGTCCGTCAAGGCCCGGACGGACGCGAGGTCACGCGCCCCGGCGGCGGGCGGCCTCGTAGAGGGCGACGCCCGCGGCGACACCGGCGTTGAGGGACTCGGCGCCGCCCGGCATCGGGATGCGCACCCGCATGTCGCAGGTCTCGCCGACCAGCCGGGACAGGCCCTTGCCCTCGCTGCCGACCACGATCACCAGCGGGCCGTCCAGCGCTGCCACGTCCTGGATCTCGGCCTCGCCGTCGGCGGCCAGGCCGACCACGAACAGGCCCTCCTTCTGGTACGCCTCCAGGGCGCGGGTGAGGTTGGTGGCCCGTGCGACCGGGGTGCGGGCGGCGGTGCCGGCCGACGTCTTCCAGGCGCCCGCGGTCATGCCGGCCGCGCGGCGCTCGGGGACGACCACGCCGTGGCCGCCGAAGGCGGCGACGGAGCGGACCACCGCGCCCAGGTTGCGCGGGTCGGTGACGCCGTCGAGCGCGACGATCAGCGGGTCCTCGCCGTCGTCGTACGCGGCCGCGGACAGGTCCTCGGGGTGGGCGTACTCGTAGGGCGGGACCTGGAGGACCAGGCCCTGGTGGTTGAGGCCGTTGGTCATCCGGTCCAGCTCGGGGCGCGGGGCCTCCATCAGGTGGATGCCGCCGCGGTCGGCGGCGAGCTTGAGGGCCTCGCGCACGCGCTCGTCGTTGTCGATGAACTGCTGCACGTACAGCGTGCTCGCGGGCACGCCCTCGCGCAGCGCCTCGGCCACCGGGTTGCGGCCGACGACCAGTTCGGAGGTGCCCTTGCCGCCGCGCCGGGCCGCGGGACGGCGGGCGGACTGGCGGGCCTTGGCGCTCGCGATGCGGTTCTTGACGTGGCCCTTGCGCATCTCGGCGGGTGGCGTGGGGCCCTTGCCCTCAAGGCCGCGGCGCCGCTTGCCGCCACTGCCGACCTGCGCGCCCTTCTTGTTGGACGTGCGGCGGTTGGGGCGCTGGCTGTTCCCGGCCATCGGGATCACTCATCTCTTCTTGCTGCTCGGTGGAGTTCGGCGGAACTTACGCGGAACTCGGTGGAACGGGTGGTCGGGTGGGTTCGGTGCGGCGGGGCGGGGCGCGCGCCCGGAGCGCGGCCGCGCGGGCTCAGCGGGCGTCGCGCGAGCCCAGTTCCCAGCGCGGTCCGGACGGGGTGTCCTCGATGACCAGGCCGGAACGCTGGAGCTGGTCGCGGATGGCGTCGGCGGTCGCGTAGTCCTTGCGGGCGCGCGCCGCCTGGCGCTGCTCCAGCACCAGCCCGACCAGGGCGTCCACGACTTCGGTCAGTTCCTCGCCGCGCCCGGCGGAGTCGCCCCCGGCCCAGTGCGCGTCGAGCGGGTCGAGGCCGAGCACACCCAGCATCGCCCGTACGTCGGCCAGCGCGCCGGCCACCGCGTCCTTGTCGTTCTCCGCCAGGGCCGCGTTGCCCTGGCGGACGGTGGTGTGGACGACGGCGAGCGCCTGCGGGACGCCGAAGTCGTCGTCCATGGCCGCCGCGAACTCCTCGGGCACCTCGGCGGCCGGCTCCACGGACCCGGCCCGCTCCACGGCCCGCTGGACGAAGCCCTCGATCCGGCCGAAGGCGGCCTCGGCCTCGCGCAGGGCGTCCTCGCTGTACTCGATCATCGAGCGGTAGTGCGGGGTGCCCAGGTAGTAGCGGAGCACGATGGGCCGCCACTGCCGGACCATCTCGGAGACCAGCACCGAGTTGCCCAGCGACTTGCTCATCTTCTCGCCGCTCATCGTCACCCAGGCGTTGTGCAGCCAGTAGGCGGCGAAGTCGTCGCCGTACGCCCTGGACTGGGCGATCTCGTTCTCGTGGTGGGGGAAGACGAGGTCGACGCCGCCGCCGTGGACGTCGAAGGCGCGGCCCAGGTACTTGTGGGCCATCGCCGAGCACTCCAGGTGCCAGCCGGGGCGGCCGGGGCCCCAGGGCGTCTCCCAGCTCGGCTCGCCGGGCCTGGCGGCCTTCCACATCGCGAAGTCGCGGGGGTCGCGCTTGCCGGTCTCGCCCTCGCCCGAGGGCTGGCGCAGGTCGTCCAGGTCCTGGTTGGACAGGGAGAGGTAGCCGGGGAAGGAGCGCACGTCGAAGTAGACGTTGCCGTCGGCGGCGTAGGCGTGGCCGCGGTCGATGAGCTCGCGCATCATCTCGACCATCTCGGGGATGTGGCCGGTGGCGCGCGGCTCGTAGGTGGGCGGCAGGCAGCCCAGCGCGGTGTAGGCGTCGTCGAAGGCGCGCTCGTTGGCGTAGCCGATCGCCCACCAGGGGCGGCCCTGCTCCGCGGACTTGGTGATGATCTTGTCGTCGATGTCCGTGACGTTGCGGACGAACGTCACGTCGTAGCCGCGGTGGGTGAACCAGCGGCGCATGATGTCGAAGTTCAGCCCCGACCGGATGTGACCGATGTGCGGGGCCGCCTGCACGGTCGCGCCGCACAGGTAGATCGAGACGCGGCCCGGTGCGAGCGGGGTGAAGTCACGGATCTGCCGGGTGCTGGTGTCGTACAGGCGAAGAGTCACGGGTCAAGGGTAGTCGGAAACGCAAGAGGGGCGGTGCGGATCGGGCACGAACCGGTTGCGGACCGGACTCGGGTCAGGCGCGGCGCACGACCAGCGCCGTGGCGACGGCCGCCAGTCCCTCGGCGCGGCCGGTCAGCCCCAGGCCGTCGGTGGTGGTGCCGGACACGGACACGGGCGCGCCGGCCGCCTCCGAGAGCGCCTTCTGCGCCTCCGCGCGGCGTTTGCCGATCTTGGGCCGTACGCCGATCACCTGGATCGCCACATTGCCGATCTCGAAGCCCCGGGCCCGGACGATCCGGGCGGCCTCCGCGAGCAGCGCGGTGCCCGCGGCGCCGGACCACTCGGGGCGGCCGGTGCCGAAGTGGGCCCCCAGGTCGCCGAGTCCGGCCGCCGAGAAGAGGGCGTCGCAGGCTGCGTGCGCGGCGACGTCGCCGTCGGAGTGCCCGGCCAGGCCGTGCGTCTCCCCCTCCCACAGCAGGCCGGCGCACCACAGTTCGCGGCCCTCCTCGAAGGCGTGCACGTCCGTGCCGATGCCGACCAGCGGCAGGGCGGGGGAAAGGGCGGGCTCAGAAGCCATCGGTGACCCTCCTGCGGGCGAGTACGGCCTCGGCGAGCACGAGGTCCAGGGGGCGGGTGACCTTGAAGGCCTCCTCGTGGCCGGGCACCAGCACCACGGGCACGCCCAGCCGCTCGACCAGCCCGGCGTCGTCGGTGGCGCCCTCGCCTTCGCGCGGGGCGTCCGCGTGCGCCTTGGCGAGGATGGTCCGGTCGAAGCCCTGGGGGGTCTGCACGGCGCGCAGCAGGGACCGCTCGGGGGTGGCCGTGACCGGCTCGGGCTCCCCGGCGGGGGCGCCGGGCGCGATCTGCTTGACGGTGTCGGCGACGGGCAGCGCGGGGACGACCGCCGGCGCCCCGGCCCGTACGGCGGCGACCACGGCCTCCACCGTCTCCACCGGGACCAGCGGGCGGGCGGCGTCGTGGACGAGGACGGTGTCGATGTCGCCGGGCAGCGCCGCCAGCCCGCGGGCGACCGACTCCTGCCGGGTGCCGCCGCCGGTGACGACGATCACCTCGGTGTCGCCGGCGGACTGGGGCAGGGGGTGTTCGTCCAGGAGGGTGCGGACGGCCGCGGCGCCGTCGGGCGGCGCCACGACGACCACGAGCGAGACCGTACGGGCGCGGGCGACCGCACGGACGGCGTGGACGAGCATCGGGGTGCCGCCGAGCGGGCGCAGCGCCTTGGGGGCGCCGCGGCCGAGCCGCACGCCGCGGCCCGCGGCGGGGATGACCACCGCGGTGCGGGGGGACGGCGTGCCGTCGGTCGCTTCTGCGTACCTGGTTTCATCTGGCATTGGTCGCCCGTTCAGGTTTGTTTCCTCGGCGGAGGTGGGTATGGCACTGAGCGTGCCGGGTGCGAAGCCCCGACCGGACCCTTCCGTGACGACCGGTCGAGCAGCCGCCCGGGCCCGGCACTTCCAGCACCGGGCAGTCCGGCGTCGAGTACCGCGGGCGGCCCGTACAGACCGCGCACAACCGCGTCCGGGCAGCCCCGCGCGCCGGAGGATCCCGACGGATCCCCGTGTGCGTTCCTCCCGACATGCCGCGGTGCCCGGTGACGGCTCGCACCGTCACCCGGGCACCGCGGCGATCTCCGCGTCTCACGTCCGCCGACCGGTCACCGGCCGGCGCCGCGCCGTGCGTCGTTGTCGTATCCCGCCGACGGATGGCGGCGGGCGGCGGGTGTCCGCCGCAGGGGCCGCCGGCTCGCCCGGGCCGGCGCCGTCCGGATCAGGACGCCAGGACCTCGTCCAGCAGCGTCTCGGCCTTGTCCTCGTTGGTGTTCTCCGCGAGAGCCAGCTCGCTCACCAGGATCTGGCGCGCCTTGGCGAGCATCCGCTTCTCACCGGCGGAGAGTCCGCGCTCGCGCTCCCGGCGCCACAGGTCGCGCACGACCTCGGCGACCTTGATGACATCGCCGGAGGCGAGCTTCTCCAGATTCGCCTTGTACCGGCGGGACCAGTTGGTCGGCTCCTCGGCGTAGGGCGCGCGGAGCACCTCGAAGACCCGGTCGAGGCCGTCCTGGCCGACCACGTCACGCACGCCGACGAGCTCCGCGTTTTCCGCCGGGACGCGCACCTCCAGGTCGCCCTGGGCGACCTTCAGAACCAAGTAGGTCTTGTCCACGCCTTTGATCTGGCGAGTTTCGATAGCCTCGATCAGCGCGGCCCCGTGATGGGGATAGACCACGGTGTCGCCAACCTTGAACGTCATGTGACAGGTACCCCTTCCGTGGCTATCCAGGGTAACACGGGCACGCCCTCTTCTGAATGGCGTTTTCGCAGGTCAGGGCATATCTCGGGGCTTGACAACAACACCCGGATCGTGCTGCGCGACCCCACCGAGGACGGAAATCCGCAGGTCGGAGGGGGTCCGAACAGGGCGGGAATCGCACATGGAAGCGCCTCCCGGAGCTTGACCGAAACACCTGTACGTCCGTTTTGTCGGTATCGTTGATCCGGCCGAACGGCCGGAAGTGAATTGATCAGCGCACGGGCGAACGGCTCCGGGGATGTTTTCCGGCGAACTTCCCCGCCTCCTTCACCGGCACTTCCCCGGAATGCTCGTAATCGTTCGCACGGACGTGCAGTCGATATTCCGCGGAAGGCGCCCCGCCGGCCTCCGCCCGTCTCCCCGGCCCCGCACGCAAACCCCGCGCGCCTCCCCCGCGTCTCACACCGCACCCCGCCCGCGATCCCCCACGCGCGGACCGGGGCGCGGCACTCGGAGGTCTGTGGGGCGGGTCGGGTGCGGGGGCGTTTCACGGGGTCGGTACTCTGAGCCCGCCGACAGACCCATCCATCCCGCTAGGAGTTGCCGCCGCCGTGAGCAGCAGCCTTCGACGCGGCGCCCTCGCCGCCAGCTCTCTCGCGCTCTCGATCGCGTCCCTGACCGCCTGCGGGGCCGGGCCGAACGCACAGAGCCTGAACATCAACCCCGACAACGCCTCGGCCCAGGTCGACGAGATCAAGGTCCAGAACGTCAACGTCGTCACCTCCGAGGAGGGCTCCGGCCCCGCCTCCGTCTCGGCGCGCATCTTCAACGGCGGCACCGAGGACGAGACGCTGGAGTCCGTCATGGTGGACGGGCAGCGCGTGGAGCTGAGCCCGGCCGAAGGCGAGCAGGAGCTGACCGTCCCCGCGGGCGGCTCCCTGGCGCTCGGCGGCGAGGGCAACGCGTCCGCGATCATCGACGACCCCGGGCAGGCCGGCATCGAGACCGGGAACGCCCAGCCGCTGGTCTTCGAGCTCAGCTCGACCGGCCGGGTGGAGCTGCGCGCCACCGTCGTCCCGGCCGAGGGCACCTGGAAGGACTTCGGCCCCAGCACCGCCCCGGCGCCGACGGAGTCCGGCCTGCCCGACCCGGGCGCCTCCCCCACCGAGACCGAGGGCCCCGCCGAGGAGGACGACTCCGACCCCCAGGACCCGGGCGCCAACGACAGCGGTGACGACGACACCCAGGGCGAGGTCGGGAACTCCCAGGAGAACGGCGGCACCGAGGACACCGGGGGGCAGTGACCCCCGTCCGGCCCCCGTCCCCGGCCGGCGCGCGAACGCCGGCCGGGGGCACGGACGCGGGTGGGGGCCGCCCCTGATCGGGGAGCGGCCCCCACCCGCGTCCTACCGTGCCGGACGCCGCCGCACCGGATCCCGGGCGCGGCGGCGTCCGGCACGACCCCGTCATGGGCCGGTCACGGACCCGTCACGGCTCGAACTTGTAGCCCAGCCCCCGCACCGTCACCAGATAGCGGGGTGCGCTCGGGTCCGGTTCGATCTTGGCACGCAGCCGCTTGACGTGCACGTCCAGCGTCTTGGTGTCGCCCACGTAGTCGGCGCCCCAGACCCGGTCGATGAGCTGCATACGGGTCAGCACGCGCCCGGCGTTGCGCAGCAGCATCTCCAGCAGGTCGAACTCCTTCAGCGGCAGATCGATCTTGGCGCCGGAGACCGTCACCACGTGCCGGTCCACGTCCATCCGCACCGGACCGGCCTCCAGCGCCTGCGGGGCGGCCTCCTCCGGCTCGCCGCGGCGCCGCAGCACGGCCCGGATGCGGGCCACCAGCTCGCGGGAGGAGAAGGGCTTGGTCACGTAGTCGTCGGCCCCTATCTCCAGGCCGACGACCTTGTCGATCTCGCTGTCCTTGGCGGTCACCATGATGACCGGCACGTTCGAGCGGCCGCGCAGCTGGCGGCACACCTCGGTGCCGGGCAGCCCCGGCAGCATCAGGTCGAGAAGCACCAGATCGGCGCCGTTGCGCTCGAACTCCTCCAGCCCGTCCGGGCCGGTGGCCGCGATGGCCACCTCGAAGCCTTCCTTGCGCAGCATGTACGACAGTGCGTCGCTGAACGATTCCTCGTCCTCGACGACGAGCACTCGGGTCACGGGAGGACCTCCGGGGCGGGATCAGGGTGGTGATCGGTGGGGTCGTGGGGGGTTCTGCGGGCCCCGCGGGAAAGGCCGCGGGGCGTGGTGGGGGTCCGGTGAGAGGCCCCGTACGGGGGTACGGGGCCGTCGCCCGCGCCGTACGGGACGCCGTACGCGGGGTCGTCTGGGGTACTGGGGGTGACTGGGGTGCCGGGAGTGCCGGGAGCGATCAGGCCGTCGGAGCCGGCCGGGTCCGGGCCGGCTCCGCGTACGCCACCGTCGTCCCCCATATCCTCCCCGGCGTCGTCTCCGTCGTCGCCGTCGCCGTCGCTGTCGTCGTCGCCGAAGTCCGCCGGCTCGCGCAGCGCGCCGGCGGCCCGTTCTCTCCCCAGCCTCCGGGCCTCGGCGCGCTCACGCGCGCTGGCCGCCTCCGGCAGGCGCAGGGTGAAGGTGGAGCCCTGGCCCTCCGCGCTCCACACCGTGACCTCCCCGCCGTGCGAGGCGGCCACGTGCTTGACGATGGCCAGGCCCAGGCCGGTGCCGCCGGTGGCCCGGGAGCGGGCCGGGTCGACGCGGTAGAACCGCTCGAAGATCCGGTCCTTGTCCTTGTCCGAAATACCGATGCCCTGGTCGGTCACCGCGATCTCGATCATGTCCCCGCCGGGGGCGGCGACCCGGCGTCCGGCGATGCCCACCCGGGTGCGGGCCGGGGAGTAGTTCACGGCGTTCTCCACCAGATTGCCCAGGGCCGCCGCGAGCTGGCCGCGGTTGCCCCACACGTGCAGGTCGGCGGTGCCGCCGGTGGCCATGGTGATCTGCTTGACGCCCGCCGCCTGGCGGCAGCGGTCGATGGCCTCGGCCACCAGCTCGTCCACCCGGACCGGTTCGGAGTCCTCCAGCGGGTTGTCGTTCTGCACCCGGGAGAGGTCGATCAGCTCCTGGACGAGGTTGGTCAGACGGGTCGCCTCGGTCTGCATGCGCCCGGCGAAGCGCTCCACCGCCTCCGGGTCGTCGGAGGCGTCCATCACGGCCTCCGACAGCAGCGACAGCGCGCCGACCGGGGTCTTCAGCTCATGGCTGACGTTCGCCACGAAGTCGCGCCGCACCGCCTCGATGCGGCGGGCCTCGGTCAGGTCCTCGACCAGCAGCAGCACCAGCCGGGAGCCCAGGGGCGCCACCCGCGCGGAAACCGCCAGGGCCTCGCCGCGGCCCGTGCCCCGGCGCGGCAGGTCCAGCTCGACCTGGCGGATCTCACCGTCGCGGCGGGTGTCGCGGGCCATCTTGAGCATCGGCTCCACCGTGAGCCTCCCGCCGCGCACCAGCCCGAGGGCGTACGCGGCCGAGCTGGCCTTGACGACGGCGTCGGCCTCGTCGAGCACCACCGCGGAGGAGCGCAGCACGGACAGCACGGTGTCCACTCCGGGCGGCAGCACGGCCTCGGTGTGCAGCGAGCTGCGCGTGGGACGGGCCTGCTCGCGCTCGCTCCAGCGGAACGCGAGCATCGCGAACACACCGGTGCACACCCCGGCGATCGCTGCCGCTGCGGCGACCGCCGCGTTCACGTCCATGTGTCCAGGTTATGCGGGCTCCGGAACACCACCCCAGCCGTTCGGGCACCTGCTCGAACAGACGTCTCCGAGAGTTCACGCCGGTGTCGGCACCGGTTCACTTGGTCGGGCGGAACCGGACGTGTTTCGGACAGAACGTGGGAGCGTAGGGGGAGAACCGGGGCCCGCGCGCTCTTCGCGGAAGGCCCGCGGCCCTACGGTCACGTCATGCGAGGGGAAGGAAAGTCATGCGGGACGCGTACCACGAGGAGCTGGACTCGATCGGCGACAGCCTGGTCGAGATGGCCCGGCTCGTCGGCTCCGCGATCGGCCGCGCCACCACGGCGATGCTGGACGCGGACCTCAATCTCGCCGAGAGCGTGATCGCGGCGGACGAGAAGGTGGACGCCCTCCAGCGGGATCTGGAGACCAAGGCCATAAACCTGCTCGCCCGGCAGCAGCCGGTCGCCACCGACCTGCGGATCGTCGTCACCTCGCTGCGGATGAGCGCCGACCTGGAGCGCTCCGGCGACCTGGCCCAGCATGTCGCCAAGGTGGCCCGGCTGCGCTACCCCGAGTCGGCGGTCCCCCGCGACCTGCACGCGACCATCCTGGAGATGGGCCAGCTCGCGCAGCGCCTGATGGCGAAGACGGGCGAGATCCTGATCACCAAGGACGTCGACCTGGCACTCCAGCTGGAGCAGGACGACGACGCCATCGACCTCCTCCACCGCACTCTCTTCCAGCACCTGATGGACGACCGCTGGAAGCACGGCATCGAGACGGCCGTGGACGTCACCCTGCTGGGCCGCTACTACGAGCGCTTCGCCGACCACGCGGTCTCCGTCGCGCGCCGCGTCGTCTACCTGGTCACCGGTGACTACGCGGACGAGGTCGACCCGGCCACCGCCGCGGCCGCCGCGGCCGGCTCGGAGGAGGCTCCGGCCGAGGAGGCGTGACCGCGGAGGGAGGGGCTCCGGCACGGAGCACGGGTGCGGGGCGCGGGCGCGGGGGCCGGGCGCGCGAGGGGCGCGGAGCGCCGCCCGGGCCGGTGCGCCCCCGGCCCGTGAGCACGCGGTACGTGCCTCCGCGCGCCGTTGACGCGCTCGGCGGTGCGGGCCGTCAATGGGTGGCGAGACGAGCCGGTGACCGCCGGCGCGACGCGGAGGAGGCACTCATGGCGGACTTCCCGACTCCACCCACCACGGCCGAGCACTCCGACGAGAGGCCCTCACTGCCCGTGCTGGGGGCCTGCGGCTGCGGATCGGGGTGCTCGTGCGGCTGCCAGTCCGGCGGCTCCTGCCAGTGCGGCGGGAACTGCTGATCCCTCGGAGCGACTGCCGGTGCGTACACCCGCACCGGAGCGGGGCCCGGCCGGACCACCGGCCGGGCCCCGCCGCGTACCTCCGCCGTCGCAGTGCGTGCCTCCGCCGTCGTGAGGAGCCCCCGGACCGCGCCGGCGGGTGAGGGAGGCGGGCAGCGGGGTAGTCGCCACGGAGTCCCGGCGGCCCGGCGGGACTCCGGGCCGCGCGAGCCGCGCGAGCCGGCCCCGGCCGGCTCCCCCGGCCGCGACGCCGACACCACGGAGGCACCTCAGATGGCCCCCAACCCGAGGATCAAGGACCGCATGACCGGCACCGCCCCGGCCGGGCAGGACAAGGGCGCCTGGCTCGCCGCGCTGGAGCAGGGCGCGAACCTGCTCCAGTCCGCGACACCGCTGAAGGGCTTCGACGTCTACGTCGTCGGCTTCCACTGCGCCAAGGGCGAACCGGACTTCCAGATGGAGGCCCACCACTACTGCCGCGTGGTCAACGAGGACCTGCTGCAGTGCGTGCTGTTCGACGGCAACACCGCGGACGCGAACCTGATCGGCATCGAGTACATCGTCTCCGAGCGGCTGTTCGAGACCCTGCCCGAGGAGGAGAGGGCCTACTGGCACCCGCACAACTTCGAGGTGTTCTCCGGACAGCTCGCCGCCCCCGGGCTCCCCCGGTCCGCGGAGACGGCGCTCATGAAGCAGCTGGTCAACTCCTACGGCAAGACCTGGCACACCTGGCACACCAGCGGCCACGGCCACGGCCACGGATCCGGAGACGGCCACGGATCCGGAGACGGCCACGGCTCCGGCATGGACCTCCCCTACGGCGACCCCAAGCTCATGTGGTCCTTCAACCGCGAGGGCGAGTGCGCCGAGGACCTCAAGCAGGACCGCGACCGGGCCATGGGGCTGGACACCGAGGCCAACCGGGCCGACCGCCAGTCCTTCCTCGACCTGGCCCGTCCGCAGTGGGGCGTCGACGCGATGAAGGACGACTTCCCCGGCGCCACCCCCGTCCCCGGCGTCAGGGACGTCCGCGCGGCGTCCGACGGCGGAGCCGCCCCGTCCTGACCCGGTGCCCGGGCCGGAGTCCGGCCGCCCGCCCCCGCCGTGCGGCGCGGCACGGCACGGCGCGGCACGGCCCGTCACAGATCCCTGGCCGCCTCCTCCTCTTCCTCCGCCGTGCGCTGGAGGGTGCTGAGCACGGCGGCCGGGTCGCCGTCGGCCAGTACCGACTGGCCGACGTAGAGGCCGATCTCCCGGCTGACCTTCGCCCAGGAGACCTTGTTGGAGGGGAAGAACTCCGCGGCTCCGAGCTGGTCCAGGTAGGGCCGCATCCGCTTGTGCCGCTTGTCGCCGCGCATCCGCTCCGAGGCGGACACCGTGACCGGCAGCGTGTGGTAACGGTCGGCGAAGGCGAACTGGTTCTCCACGTCGTAGACGTGGTCGAGGAAGGCGGCGACCGCCTCCCGATTGCCCTCCCGGCGGAAGGCCAGCATCCAGCCCGCCGACCCGGTGGTGGTGTCCGACAGCCCGTCGCGGCCGGGCAGCGGGGCCGTCCCGTAGTCGGTCTTCTTCCGGTCGGCCTGCCGCATCAGCGACAGGTCCCCGTTGAGCATGCCGACGTGCCCGCCCGTGAACAGGTTGAACAGCCCCTGGCGGTTGGTGACGGCGGGATTGGACGTGGTCAGGCCCTGGTCGACGAGCTCGTCGCGGAGCCACCCCATGGCCTCGACGTTGGCCGGGGCGTTGATGGCGTACATGCCGCCGTCGCCGGTGTAGCCGCCGCCGTTGCCCAGCATCCAGGTCATGGCCTCGGTGGGCGCCTCCTCACTGCCGAGCGGCAGTCCGTAGGGCACGTCCACACCGACCGCCTTGAGCGCGACGGCGGCCTGCTTCAGCTCCTCCCAGGTCCGCGGCGGCTTCTCCGGGTCCAGGCCGGCCTCGGCGAAGAGGGCCCGGTTGTAGAAGAGGAGCTGGATGTCGGCGGTGAACGGCATCGCGTACCGCACGCGGCGCAGCTCGCCGGCCGTGCTGAGCGCGGAGACGAAGTCGGCCTGGACGGGGATGGACAGCACGTCGTCGGCCCGGTAGAGCCGCCCGGCCGCCGCGTGGCCGGCGAAGGAGTCGATCTGCGCCAGGTCCGGGGCCCGGTCGTTCCCGACCATCTCCGTGACCTTCTGCTCGGCCTTCCCCGGGGCGTGGACGGACACCTTCACCTTGATGCCGGGGTTCCGCTCCTCGAACGAGGCGACCACCTCGTCCCAGTACTCCTGGGTCGGGTTGTTTCCCTCCAGGTCCCCGTGATCCGACGCGACCATCGTCAGGGTGACGTCACCGGTGCGGGACGCCCCGCCTCCGCTGCCACACCCGGTCGCCGTCAATGCGACAGATCCGGCCACCCCCGAAGCCAAGCCCAGGAACCGTCTTCTTCGCATCTGTGCCACCCCTTACTTAACCGGTACTGCTCCCGCGCTGGCGTTCACCGAGAACCACACCGGGAACCGATTCGGAAGCCGGAGCGCGGCACCCCCCTGGAAGCCACCACAGGGTGGCTGAAAAGTAACGGTCAGTCCGCACCGCGACCACCCCGTTGAGCGGACCGATACGCAAACGAGTCCGAGTTCCCGGATCCGCCGCCCGGAGAGCGGCGGGACGGCGGTCCGCCGAGGTGCTCCGACCGGCCCCGCCTCCGGGCCCCGCCACGGCCTCGACTCCGGAGCGCGGACAAAAGGGCGAAAAAACCACCCTCCACCCCTTCCGCTTCCCCACAGGGGAGTTACCGTGGAATTGGGCCTACGGGACGAGCGAGGGAGTTCGACCGGAGTAGCCGACTTGGGCGGAAAGCTTCGGCTTCCGCTGAGGCCGACGTCGACGGTCGGGCTGAGAGGCCGGAAGGTGGCGACACCGGAAGGCGACCTCCACAACCTGATCCGGACAATGCCGGCGCAGGGAGCCCGCCCCGTAGGTTCACCCACGTCACGGACTGCTCGATGCCGCGCGGTGGAGCCGACCACCGCGCGGCATCGGTGCGTTGCGCGGCCACGGCCCTCACGGAGGCCCGCAGGCCCGGTGTTCAGGCTCGGGATTGCCTGGTGGCCAGTCGGTAAACGAGGTAGGTCAGTGCGAGGATGGTGTCCACGGCCGCCCAGAGGAAGATGATCACCCCGACACCGATCGCGGTGCCCACACCAGCAGCGTCTTCGCACGATTCCAACTCTTCACCGGTGAGACCGGCGCACTCGGCGGTGTCGCCGCTCGCGACACCGGTGATGATCCAGACCAGGAACAAGATCTGAACCGCCAGAAAGAACCAGAGGAAGAATCGACGCCGCTTCCGTGCAACGGGTGGCGGGGCATCCTGCCGGGGCGGCATCCCGGAGTCCTGCGGGCCCTGGGCCTGCGAGGGGGGTTTGGTGTGTCGGAACCTGCTCACGGGCTTCTCCCTCCACGAACCGGCACCTCCGTCCTCTCCCCGGAATGGACAGTCCGCCCGTGCGGGAAACTGCGGGGCCCGGCCGGCGAGGCTCGCCGGCCGGGCCCCGCAGTTTCCCGGGCTACTTCTTGCCCTGGTTCTTCACGGCCGGTTCCGCGGCCTGCGGCTACACGACCGGCAGGCGCTCTGACCTGCGGCTGAGCCGTCACCGATTGTCGTCATTGGTCACCCCTGGCCACCCTTCCACGGCCCAGCGACGGCCCAGGAAGCCAGACGACACATGTCGCGAGTCGCCTCGGGCGAGCATCACTGACGCGCCCCCTTCACCCCGAACTGTCGGCAACACGGTCGCTGAGGTCTCCTTGGCCGGTCGACCAGCCGTCTGGAGCCGCTGATGGCCGGCCGCGGTCACGCTGATTGCGGTGCTTCGCCGTTGCCCTGCTGTCGTCACCAGTCACGCCACGCGTCGGTGATCTCGGCGCGCCCCATGCCGTTCCTCGCCGCCAGGGCCGCCACGTCGATGCCGTGTTCGCTCAGAGTCTGGTCGATGTACTCACACAGCTGCTCACGCTCGTCCGTGTCGTACCCGGCACCGCCGTGCTGCTCGTCCTCGTTGACCGCGTTGAGGCGCTGGACGACTCGCTTGATCGTGCCGAAGACCTGTTCGTCGGACGGCGCTGCCAGTGCGTGCACATCCTTCTCGAAGACGTGGAGAGCATCCTCCGTGGCGCGCAGCAAGGACTCCGGGTAGAGCTGGGCCATGCAAGCACACTCCGGGTCCAACGTCCCGGCCGCCAGCTCACAAGCCTCCTCGGCCATGCCGGCACGCCAGTGCTCGGGTGGTCTGATCGCCATACGCGGACCGTACGCTCCGGGACTGACAGGCCCGGGCGCACGCTTTCCAAATGTTCGCCCCGGGGGTTGGTGGCGGTCGTATGCGTCCTGACCTGCGGTGAAGCGTTCGGATCGGCTTCGTCTGGACGGCCCCGGACGGGGGCGAATGAGACCAGGACTGAGACCACGAGGTGACGGGCGGGCGGCTCACGTCGTTCGGTGGGTGCTGCACTCGAGTCGATTTCCTACTTGTTTGATAATGTCGGTCCCATGGGCGAGATTCCTTACAGCGTCGGCGAGGGGCCGGCCACCAGGGTCAGCCTCTCCCTTCCCGAGGGAACGGCTGAGGCGATCCGCCGACGGGTCGGCAAGCGTGAGTTCTCCGCGTTCATCACCGAAGCGGTGGAGCGCGAGCTGCGCGGTCAGATCCTGGACGAGTACCTGGCCGACTACGAACGTCGTCAGGGGCCGATCTCCGAGCACGAGCAGGAGCGGGCACGCCGGGTCTTCGACGAGGTGTTCGCCGAGGAGGGGCAGTGGCCCGCCGCAAGCTGAGCCACGAAGGCACCCTCGTTCTCGACTGTGAGGGTCTGTCGAAGTTCGTCAGTGATCACGAGCCGGTCGTCGCCCTCATCGCCGAGGCCCGCAAGCGGGGCATGGAGGTGGTCATCAGCGCACTCACCATCATCGAGGCGGTGCATCGCCGGACCGACAGGGCGCGACTCGCGTGGGTCCTGTCCGGCGTGCGGATCGTGCCCGTCGGTGACGAGGAGGCCAAGGCCGCCTCGGCCATGCTGATCAACGCCGGGCTGCACGGTCACAAATACGCCATCGACGCTGCGGTGGCCGAGACGGCGCTGCGTCAGCGCCGCCCGGTCGTCATGCTCACCTCGGACATCGACGACATGACGAAGCTCTGCGGCGACAGGGTGCGCCTCGTCGCCGTGTAGCCGATGCCTGCAAGATCTGCTTGTCCCGCTCCGTCTCGCCCGTACCTGCCGACTGCAGGCGTCAGGCTTGGGGGCATGGCAGGACCACGCCGAGGGTAAGTGCCCCAGTCGGTGGCTGTGAGCAGGTGGTCCCGTGGTTGCTCGGTAGTCCGTGATCAGGGAGCCGTCCACCGCCGCGCGTCGCTTCGCACCGACTGCGACCACGCGACGGCGAAGGTCCCGGCCGCTGGGCGGTCGGGACCTTCGTTTCGGCTGGTCGGCCGTGGCGGAGGATACGAGATTCGAACTCGTGAGGGGTTGTCCCCAACACGCTTTCCAAGCCTGTGGGTGCTGCTGCACGATCCGTCCGAGGCCGTTCACCTGCGTCTACGCCCATCCGTCGGCGCCTCCCGGACGCCACTGCCGCACCGAACTGAACGGACGCGGACACCAGCGAATGAGACGGAAATCGAGACGGCCGCCGCTGCGCTGACCTGGGGCGGAGGTCTATGGGCTACAGACCGCGAAGAGCCTCGTAGAAGCTGCCGTAGGCGCTCCAGTAGTCGACACTGCCGTCCTCGTTCAGACTGCCCATGTACCAGTCCTCATCGTCGACCGGTTTCACCAGGCAGAGTTCATGAAGCCCCAAGATGATCTGGGGGCAGAGCCGTTCATCCTTCCCCGGCCGACCCAGCCACGTCACCGCGCGGTCGGTGCTGAGCACCTCGGCCTCCCGATCGCCAGAGACGTCGCGGATCTGCTCCAGAGTCCACCCTGCCGGTAGCTGCTCGCCTGCCATCACATGATGATGACAGGCGCCGAGTTGCGGTCCTCCCCTCAGACCGCGGTCGGGGTAGTTATGAGTGCGGCGATGACGGAGGCATCCATGGTGCTGGATTCTGCCGTATTCCTCATCCCGTCGAGAGAACCATGCTCGGAAGCCTCTTGGGCGGGCTCTTCGGCCACAGAACTCGGAGCCTGAGGTTCCAGAGAGGTTCCAGCGCATGAAAATGCCTCCCATCCGCGCCGTTTGCACAGGTGGGAGGCATGATCACCAAACCTACTTCTTCTTGCCCTGGTTCTTGACGGCCTCGATGGCGGCCTTGGCCGCGTCCGGGTCGAGGTAGGTGCCGCCCGGGTTGACCGGGTGGAAGTCGTCGTCCAGGTCGTAGCTCAGCGGGATGCCGGTGGGGATGTTCAGGCCCGCGATGTCGGCGTCGGAGACGTTGTCGAGGTGCTTGACCAGCGCGCGGAGGCTGTTGCCGTGCGCGGCGATCAGGACGGTGCGGCCGGTGATCAGGTCCGGGACGATCGAGTCGTACCAGTACGGCATCATCCGGATGACCACATCCTTGAGGCACTCGGTGCGCGGACGCAGCTCGCTGGGGATCATCGCGTAGCGCGGGTCGTCGCTCTGCGACCACTCGGCGCCGTCCTCCAGGACCGGCGGCGGGGTGTCGTAGGAGCGGCGCCACTGCATGAACTGCTCTTCGCCGAACTCGTCGCGGATCTGCGCCTTGTTCTTGCCCTGGAGCGCGCCGTAGTGGCGCTCGTTGAGGCGCCAGGAGCGGCGGACGGGGATCCAGAGGCGGTCGGCGGTCTCCAGGGCGAGCTGTGCGGTGCGGATGGCGCGCTTCTGGAGGGAGGTGTGCACGACGTCGGGGAGCAGGCCGGCGTCCTTGAGCAGCTCACCGCCGCGGGCCGCCTCCTTCTCGCCCTTCTCGGTCAGGTTGACGTCCACCCAGCCGGTGAACAGGTTCTTCGCGTTCCACTCGCTCTCGCCGTGGCGGAGGAGGATCAGCTTGTACGGTGCGTCGGCCATGGGCCCGAGCCTAATCGACGTCCGGTGGGCGGGCCGGGGGCGGCCGACTGGCGAGACACGGGCCCGGGCGGGCGTACGGGGGCGGGCGGGGCCTGCGGGGGCGGCCGGTTGACGGTCCGCGTCAATTCGGTGGAGGGGCGGGAGAGGACGTCCGTAGCGTGCGTGCTCCAGGGGCGGCCGTCACCGGCCGACGGGTTGTGGGAGGCGTACCGTGGTGCGAAGTCTGTCGGGGCTGCCCCGAGCGTTCTGGTGGTTGTGGACCAGCACGCTGGTCAACCGGCTCGGCGGCTTCGTCGCCACCTTCCTGGCGATGTACCTGACCGTCGAGCGCGGCCACTCGGCGACCTACGCCGGTCTCGTCGCCGCGCTGCACGGGCTGGGCGGGGTGGCATCCTCCGTCGGGGCCGGGGTGCTGACCGACCGGCTGGGGCGGCGTCCCACGCTGCTGGCCTCGCAGCTCGGTACGGCGTTCTCGGTGGCGCTGCTGGGTTTCATGGAACATCCGGTGGCCATCGCGGCGGCCGCCTTCGCCGTCGGTACCACGAGCAGCGCGTCGCGACCGGCGGTGCAGGCGATGATCGCCGACATCGTGGCGCCCGAGGACCGGATGCGGGCGTTCTCGCTCAACTACTGGGCCATCAACCTCGGTTTCGCCGTCTCGGCCTCCGCCGCCGGACTGATCGCCGAGCACGGCTACCTCCTGCTGTTCCTCGGCGAGGCGGCGCTGACGCTGGTGTGCGCGGTGCTCGTCTTCGCCAAGCTTCCGGAGTCCCGGCCTGATGCGGGGACGGACGCGGGCACGGGGACGGGAGCGGTGGCCGGACGCGCCGGGAAGGGTGGGAGAGGCCGGAAGGGGACGGCCGGGGTGTCCCTGGGGGACGTGCTGCGGGACGGGCCGTTCATGGCCGTGGTGGGGCTGAGCTTCCTGGTGTCGGCACTGTTCATGCAGGCGTACGTGGCGCTGCCGCTGGACATGGCCGCCAAGGGGCTGGGCAGCTCCGACTACGGGCTGGCCATCGCGGCGAACGGCGTGCTGATCGTCGTCCTCCAGATCCCCGTCACCCGCCTCATCGAGCGCCGGGACCCGGCCCGGCTGCTGGTGGTCTCCTCGCTGCTGGTCGGGATCGGGATGGGGCTGACGGCGTTCGCGGGGTCGACGGGGGCGTACGCGCTGGTCATCTGTGTGTGGACACTCGGCGAGATCGTCAACGCGCCCGTCCAGACGGGGCTGGTGGCGCGGCTGTCCCCGGTGCACGGGCGGGGGCGGTACCAGGGGGTGTACACGCTCTCCTGGTCGCTGGCCGCGCTGGTCGCGCCGCTGGCGGCCGGATCCGTGGTCGACCGCTGGGGGGCGGGGACGCTGTGGGCGGCCTCGGCGGTGGTGGGCGCGGTCGCTGCGGCGGGCTATGTGCTGCTGGTGCGGGCCGCGGCCCGGCAGGGCGGCGAGGCTGCGGAGGAGAAGGAGAAGGAGGGGGAGGGCTCCGGGACGGGGGCGGCGGGTGACACGGTGGACGGGGTCGGTTCGGCCGCGGGCTGATGAAGAGGAGGGTCCGCCCGGGCAGCCTGTGGCGACACGCCGCCGTCCGCGAACGGACGGCGGCGTGTTGAACGATCCCGAGGCGGGTCAGGCGGTTCGCAGGGCGTCCAGCGCCGTGCGGACGGCCGCCGTGGCGCCGGGGGCGAGGATGACGGAGTAGTGGTTGGCGCCGGGCACGCACCGCACGGTCACGCCGCTGCCGTGCCCGGGGCCGAGGCCGGCCGCGGCGAGGCGGGCCTCGTCGTACAGCCCCCGTGGCTCGTCCAGCATGCCGCGTTCGGCCCACAGCAGGGTCGTGGGGACCCCGGCCGAGGCGGCGGTCCGCACCGCCGCGAGGGTCTCCGGGTCGGCCAGGACGTCCGCCCCGTCGGCGCGTACCGCCTCCAGCGCGCAGCTGCTGCGCAGCTCCGGCTCCCGCCCCACCAGATCGCGGTCGATGTAGGTCTGGACGTCGTCGTTCCAGTGCGGGCCCAGGGCGGGGTGCTCGCGGAAGAAGGCGCGGTACGCCTCCCGGTCGGGGAAGGTCATCGACAGCCGCCGCATCGCCGGGCCGATCACGGCCTCCAGCAGCTCGTCGATGTCCGTCCCCTCGGGGGCGGGGAAGCCCACGCCCCCGTCCACCAGCACCACGCCCGCGATCCGGTCCGGGTGGCGGGCCGCCGTCAGCGCGGCGACGAAGGCGCCCATGGAGTGGCCGACCAGTACCGCGCGTTCCAGGCCCAGGTGGTCCAGGAGGGCGAGGACGTCCTCGGTGTGGGCGGCGAGCCCGTACGGCCCCGGGAGCGCGGCGCTGCGTGCCCGGCCGCGCAGGTCGGGGGCGTACAGCGGGGTGTCCTCGCCCAGGGCGGCGGCCAGGGCCGCGAAGGAGCGGCCGTTGGCGGTGATGCCGTGCAGGGCGATCACCGGCTGCCCGGTGCCGGGCCACCGCGAGACGGCCAGTTCCCCTCCGCGCACCGGGACGGTCGTCTCCTCCACGGTCCGTCCGGTCCGTCCGGTCCGTCCGATGCGTCCGGTCGTCGTCGGGTCCGTCATCGGGCCTCCTCTCCCCTCCGCCAGGTCAGCGAGCGCCGTATCGAGGCGATGCCGCCCGGCGCCGCGTACACGGCGATCACGAACAGCGTGCCGAGGACGACCATCGGCTCCGACAGCGGCGCGCGCAGGATACCCGGCAGTCCGTGCACCAGGTCCGAGCTCGCCAGCACCGCGAGCCGCTGGTCGAGGAAGGTGAACAGCACGCCGCCGATCAGCGGGCCCCAGCGGGTGCCGCTGCCGCCCAGGACGACCATCACCAGCAGGGTGAGGGTGAACTCCGGGGTGCTGGAGCGCGGGGTGGCGCCCGCCGTGACCAGCAGGTGCATCGCGCCGCCCAGCACGCCGAGGGCGGAGGCCAGGACGAAGACGCCGAGCTTGTGGCGGAACGGGTCGTAGCCGAGGACGGAGACCCGCTGCTCGTTGTCGCGGATGCCCTGCCAGACCCGGCCGACCGGCCGGGACACGGCCGTCCACACCACGGCGGCCGTCAGGGCGAGATAGGCCAGGGCCAGCCAGTAGACGTTGGCGGTGTTCTGCACGCCGACCAGCGCGTCGGGCACCGCGCCGGTGTGCAGCGGCAGGCCCTCCTCACCGCCGGTGAGGCCGCCCGGGTTGCGCTGCACCCAGATCGAGCCGGCCTGGGCGAAGGCGAGGGTGACCATGGCGAAGCCGATGCCGCCCAGGGCCAGCCCGCGCAGCGAGACGGCGCCCAGGAGGACGGCGGCGGCCGTGCCGCCGGCCAGGGCCAGTCCGATGGCGGGGAGGAGTCCCAGACCCAGTTCGGTCATGGCGAGCTGGGTGCCGTACGCGCCGCCGGCGACGTAGAGGGCGTGGCCGAAGGAGAGCAGGCCGGTGCGGCCGAACATCAGGTCGTAGCCGAGGGCGAGTCCGCCGAACACCAGGCACAGAGCCAGCAGTTGGAGTGATCCGGGCGAGTTGACCGGGCCGTCGAGCAGTACCGGGATCTCCAGGGCGGAGTACGGCAGCAGGGCCAGGGCGGCCAGTACGGCGACCGGTGCGGCCGGCCCCCGCCACCGGCGGGCGGACCGGGCCGCGGGGCCGGCGGGCCCCGCGGGTCCGGCGGGTCCGGTGGTGGTCGCGGGCCGCTCGCCGGAGGAGGGCGGTGCGGCGGACCGGGCGGCCGAGGAGGCCGGGGAGGCTGTCATGCGACTCCTCCTGCGAGTCGGGGAGCGGGGCGGGCCAGGACGACGGCCGCGAGCAGTACGACGACGGCGAAGTCGCCGTAGCCGTCGACGTAGTAGTTGGCGTACTGCTGCACCAGGCCGACGGCGAGCGCGGAGAGCGCCACGCCGGGGATGGAGCCCATGCCGCCGATGACCACCACGACGAAGGCGAACACCAGCAGCGAGGTGCCCTGGTGGGGGGAGAGCGAGCCGAAGTAGAGCCCGCCGAGGACGCCCGCCAGCCCGGCGAGGGCGCCGCCGATGGCGAAGACGAGGGTGAAGGCGCGGGTGACGTCGATGCCCAGGGCGGTGACCATCGCCCGGTCCTCCACACCCGCCCGCACGATCAGTCCGTAGCGGGTGCGGGACAGGAAGAGGTTGACGGCCGCAAGTACCAGGAGGGCCGCCGCGATCAGCACGAAGCGGCTGACCGGCACCTGCGCGCCCAGCACCCCGACCGTGCCCGACAGCGCGTCGGGGACGGGGAAGGGGCGGGAGTCCGCGCCCCAGACGGCCTGGACGAGCGCGGGGACGGCCAGCGAGAGGCCGACGGTGACCAGGATCTGCTCGCGGGGACGCCCGTAGAGGCGGCGGATGAGGACGAGTTCGACGACGATCGCCAGCAGCGCGCCGGTGGCGGTGCCGACCAGCGCGGCCAGCGCCAGCCCGCCCGTGCCGCCGACGGTCTCGGCGGTGCGCCAGGCCGCGTACGCCGAGACGGTGAGGAAGGCTCCGTGGGCGAAGTTGAGGACGTCCATCAGGCCGAAGATCAGGGCGAGGCCGGAGGCGATGAGGAAGTACAGGGCGCCCAGGCCCAGTCCGGTGAGGGTGAGCAGGACCAGCGTGCTCATCAGGTGGTCTCCTTGGTCGCGTGCTCGCGCTGTTCCCGCTCCCCGGGCCGCTCCCCGGCCTGCTGCCCGGACCGCTCCGGCCGCTCGTGGCGGCCGACGCCGAGCAGGCTCGTGGTGCGCTCGCGGTCGGCGAGGAGGGCGGCCGCGTCGCCGGTGTGGACGGTGCGGCCCGCGTCCAGCACCACGGCGTCGCGCGCCAGGCGGCGTACGACGGCCAGGTTCTGTTCGACGAGCAGCACGGGGACGCGTTCGGCGGCGCGCTGGAGCACCTCGGCGACCTCGGTGACGACGCGGGGCGCGAGGCCCTTGGTCGGCTCGTCGACGATGACCAGGCGGTTGTCGTTGAGCAGGGCGCGGGCGAGGGCGACCATCTGCTGCTGGCCGCCGGAGAGGGTGCCCGCCCGCTGCGCGCGCCGGGCCTTCAGCTCGGGGAAGAGGTCGTGGACCAGGTCGTAGTGGTGGGGGCCGCCGGCGCGTTCGGCGAGGGTGAGGTTCTCGGCGACGGTGAGGGAGCCGAACACCCCGCGGTCCTCGGGCACGTAGCCGACGCCGCGCCGCACCACGGTGTGGGTGCGGTGGCCGGTGACGTCCTCGCCGTCCAGGCGGACGGTTCCGCCGGTGACCTCGCCCTCCTCGGGCAGCAGGCCCAGCACGGCGCGGACGGTGGTGGTCTTGCCGACGCCGTTGCGGCCCAGCAGGGCGGTGGTGCCGGTGGGCGCGACGTCGAAGCCGACGCCCTGGAGGATGCTGGACTGGCCGATGCGCACCCGCAGGTCGCGCACGGACAGGATGGGCGGCGGTGCGGGATTCGGCGCGGGACTCGGCGCGGGACTCGGCGGGGAGTTCGGTTCGGGGTTCGTGCTCACAGTTCCTCCCCCACGTACGCCTCCTGGACGGTCGGGTCGGCCATCACCGCGTCAGGGGTTCCGGTGGCCAGCAGGGTGCCGTGGTGCATCACGGCCACCCGGTCGGCGAGGCCGAGCAGGATGTCCATGTGGTGCTCGACCATCAGCACGGTGCGGCCCTCGGTGCGGTGGAGGGTGCGGATGACGTCGGTCAGCTCGCCGACCTCCTCGGCCGCGACGCCCGCCATGGGCTCGTCCAGGAGCATCAGACGAGGCCCGCCCGGGGAGGAGTCCGCCTGCGCGAGGGTGGGGGCGAGCAGCACCGCGAGCTCCAGTTTGCGCTTGTCGCCGTGGGACAGGCCTCCGGCGAGGTCATCGGCGCGGCGGGCGAGCCGTACGCGCTCCAGTACGGCCCGCACGCCCTCCCCGTCCTCCGCGACCCGCTTCGCGCCGGCCGCGCGGGCGGCCAGGGCGACGTGCTCGGCGACGGTCATGGTCGGGAAGACGGAGGAGGACTGGAAGGTGCGGCCCAGCCCGCGGCGGGCGCGGCGGTGGGGCGGCAGCCCGGTGATGTCGGCGCCGTCCAGGCGGACGGTGCCCGCGGTGGGGCGGGTGATGCCGGAGACGAGGTTGAACAGGGAGGTCTTGCCGGCGCCGTTGGGGCCGATGACGGCGACGAACTCGCCTTCCTCCACCGCCATCGCGATCCCGTCGACGATGGTCGCCGCACCGACGGACCAGCTCAGTCCGCTCAGTTCGAGGACAGGTGCCACGGCCGTCAGCCGATCTTCTTCTCGGTGGGGGCGACTCCCTGCGCGTCGACGGTGAGGACCACCTTCGGTGCGTCGCCGTCGAACTCCGCCTGGAACATGGGCTGGACGAGGGCGTGGTCGGTCGCGCGGACGGTGTTCTCGCCCTTGATGCCCGCGAAGGTGTGGCCCTCCAGGGCCTCGACCATGGCGTCGGTGTCGCCGTCGGCGCCGGCCTCGCGGACGGCCCGGGCGACCATCTGGGCGGCGTTGAAGCCGTCCGGGGTGAACAGGTCGGTCTTCCAGCCCTTCTTCCCGAAGTACTCCTCGACCGCCTTCGCCTCGGGGTTGTCGATGGCGCCCGGCACGTAGTGGGCCAGGAGGGTCACCTTGTCGCGGGCCTTGCCGAAGACGGGGTAGCCGGCGCGGCTGTCGAGCCCGGTGACGACGGTGGCGGCGTCGAGTACGCCCTGCTGATCGAGGGTGGTCCACATCGACTGGGCGGTGTCGCCGGCCCAGGCGACGAAGACCATGTCGGGCTTCGCGGCCTTGACCTTGGTGGCGGTCGGGGTGAGGTCGGTGGCGCTGGGCGGGGCGAGGACGGAGTCCACGGTGGTGCCGCCGGTGCCGAGCACGCTCTCGACGGCGGCGACGTTGGCCTGGCCGAAGGCGTTGTCCTGGGCGAGGACGACGACCTTCTTCCCCTTGCCGCCCTTGCCGCCCTCGGCGTCCCCGCCGTCCTCCTGCTTCATGAGGATCTGCTGGGCGGTGGCCACGTCCTGGAAGGTCTGGCGCCCGGAGCGGAAGGTGTACTTGTTGGCGCCGGTGAGGGCGTCGGTGGCGGCGGGGCCGGAGATGTAGAGGATCTTGTTCTGGGCGGCGACCGGCGCGATCTGGGTGGCGACGCCGGAGGCGGCCGTGCCGGCGATGATCCGCACGCCCCGGCCGGCGCTCTTCTTGGCCAGCGAGACGCCCTTGGCGGGGTCGCCGCCGTCGTCGTACCTGCTGACCTTGATCTCGACGCCGTCGATCCTGCCCGTGCCGCCGGTGGCGTGGTCGAGTCCCGCCTCGAAGCCCTGGAGGTACTGCTCGCCGTAGGAGGCCAGCGGACCGCTGGTGGAGGTGATCAGGGCGACCTCGACCTCCTTCGCTCCCCCGTCGCCGGATGCGGTGGCGCCGGGGCTGGAGCAGGAGGTGGCGAGTGCGGCTGCCACGGCTGCCGCGGCGAGGGAGGTGATGGCGGGTCTGCGCATGGCGGGAGGGCTCCTCGGCGGATCGTGTACGGGCGGCCACCGGTGGGTGGCCGGCTCGCGGTGGTGATGCCTGGCAGCGTCCGCCCCACGCGCATGCACCGGCAATGTCCGTGCCGTACACAGGAAGGCCCCGGCGCATGGGCTCTCGCCACATGTGCGCCGGGGCCTTCCGGTTCCGCGGTCCGGTTCCGCGGCACGCTCCCGCCGGTCCGGCTGCCCGCCGGTCCGCTCACTCGTCGCGCAGCATGTGCGCGAACGCCTCCAGGTTGCGCGTGGACTCGCCGCGGGAGGTCCGCCAGGCGTACTCCTTGCGGATGGAGGTGGCGAAACCCATCCCCAGCAGGGTGTTGAACGCCCCGTCGGCGTTCTCCACGACCACGCCGAGCAGCCGGTCCACCTCCTCGGGGGTGACGGCCGGCAGCGGCAGCTTGCCCACCAGATAGACGTCGCCGAGGCTGTCGAGGGCGTAACCCAGCCCGTACAGGCGGGTGTTGCGCTCCAGCAGCCAGCGGTGGACCTCGGCGTGGTTCTCGTCCGGGCGGCGGACGACGAAGGCGTTGACGGACAGGGAGTGCCTGCCGACGATCAGGGAGCAGGTCGTGGAGAGCTTGCGGGTGCCCGGCAGTGTGACGACGTAGTTGCCGTCGGACGGGCTCTCCCACTTCAGCTCGGCCTCACGCAGCGTCCGCTCGATCGCGGCCCTGGCCTTCGCGGTCGCGTCGCCGCCGCTGCTGTCGCCGCTGCTGTCGCCGCTGTTGTCGTGCTTGTCACCCATGGGCCGATCGTAGGTGACGGCGGCGTCCGGCCATCGCCTCGGCGTACACCTCGGCGGTGGTGGCGGCGGCGGTGTCCCAGCCGAAGCCGCTCGCGTGGCGGGCTGCGGCCTCGCCCATGCGGGCCGCCAGCTCACGGCCGTCGATCAGGCGCCGCAGCGCCCGCGCGTAGCCGGCCGGCTCGTGGCCGTCGACGAGGAAGCCGCTGACCCCGTCGCGCACCGCCACCGGCAGCCCGCCGACGGACGCGGCGACGACGGGTGTGCCGCACGCCTGCGCCTCGACGGCGACCAGCCCGAAGGACTCGCTGTGGGAGGGCATCACCAGCACGCTCGCCGCGCGGTACCAGTCGGCGAGGGTGTCCTGGCCCACCGGCGGGTGGAAGCGCACCACGTCGGTGATGCCGAGTCGGGCGGCGAGCTTCTGGAGCTGCTCGGGCTTGGCCAGCCCGCTGCCGCTGGGCCCGCCGACGACGGGGACGACGAGGCGTTCGCGCAGGGAGGGGTCCTCGTCCAGCAGCAGTCGGGTGGCGCGCAGCAGGACGTCGGGGGCCTTGAGCGGCTGTATCCGCCCGGCGAACAGGGGTATGAAGGCGTCCCTCGGCAGGCCCAGGCGGGCGCGGGCGGCGGCGCGGCCGTCGGCGGGGCGGAAGCGGTCGAGGTTGACGCCGGGGTGGACGACGGCCGTGCGGGCGGGGTCGGCGTCGTAGTGGTGGACCAGCTCGCCCGCCTCCTCGGCGGTGTTGGCGATGAGCCGGTCGGCGGCCCGCACTATCTGCGTCTCGCCGATGACGCGGGCGGCGGGCTCGGGGGTGTCGCCCTCGGCGAGGGCGGCGTTCTTGACCTTGGCCATGGTGTGCATGGCGTGCACCAGGGGGACGCCCCAGCGTTCGGCGGCGAGCCAGCCGACGTGGCCGGAGAGCCAGTAGTGGGAGTGGACCAGGTCGTAGTGGCCGGGCCGGTGGCGGGCCCAGGCGCGCATCACGCCGTGGGTGAAGGCGCACAGCTGGGCGGGCAGGTCCTCCTTGGCGAGCCCCTCGTAGGGGCCGGCGTCCACGTGCCGCACCAGTACGCCGGGGGCGAGCTCGACGGCGGGCGGGAGGGCCGCGGTGGTGGCGCGGGTGAAGATCTCCACCTCGGTGCCCTGGGCGGCGAGCTGTCTGGCCAGCTCCACGATGTAGACGTTCATGCCGCCGGCGTCGCCGGTGCCGGGCTGGTGCAGCGGCGAGGTGTGGACGCTGAGCATGGCCACGCGGCGGGGCCGTCGCGTGAACCGGTGCAGCCGCCGACCGAGCCTGGTGGGATGCGGGCTCACCTGCGCTGCCTCCTCCGGGATGGGACGCCGAGCGGCCGTCCGCTCTCTCGGGTCGTCAACACCGGCGGGGGCCGTTCCCTTCCCGCGCCCGGCCGCTTTGCCAAACCGTGACGCGACGGTGCGGCGCGGCGGGTGGGCGTGAGGGCGGGCGCCGGGCGGTGCGCGGCGGACCGTAGGGTTGCCGGCATGGGCAGGCGTGGGGCGGAGCGGCCCGTGGGGGCCGTCACGCGGGGAACGACGAATCCGAACCGGCTGCGGCGCATGGACCGCTGGATCGCCGCCGTCCACGGCCCCGCGCTGCGCCGCGCCGCCGGCCCTTACGGCCCCGTCGCCGTGGACCTGGGGTACGGCGCCGCGCCCTGGACGGCCGTCGAGCTGCTGGAGCGGCTGCGGGCACAGTGCGGGTCCGTGAGCGTCACCGGGATCGAGATCGACCCGGCGCGGGTCGAGGCGGCCCGCCCCTACGAGCGTCCCGGGCTGGTCTTCGCCCACGGCGGTTTCGAGGTGCCGCTACCGGACGGGCGGCGGCCCGTGCTGATCCGGGCCGCGAACGTGCTGCGGCAGTACGACGAGCGGGAGGTCGCCCCCGTCTGGGACCGGCTGCGCGCCCGCCTGACACCCGGCGGATTGCTGGTGGAGGGGACGTGCGACGAGATCGGGCGGCGGCACGTATGGGTGGCGATCGGCCCGGAGGGGCCGCGCACGGTGACGTTCGCGACCCGGCTCGGCTCTCTGGAAACCCCCTCCGACCTGGCCGAACGGCTGCCCAAGGCGCTCATCCACCGCAATGTGCCCGGTGAGCCGGTGCACGCCTTCCTGCTCGACATGGACCGGGCCTGGGCGGCGGCCTCCCCGTACGCCGCGCTGGGCGCGCGGCAGCGCTGGATGCGTTCGGTGGAGGAGATCGCCGCCCGCTGGCCGGTCGTGGACGGGCCGCGTCGCTGGCGCCAGGGCGAGGTCACCGTGCGGTGGGAGGCCCTGGCGCCGGGCGGCGGCAGGAAGGGGATGTGAGGGCGCGGGGGCTCGGATTCCTCGGGCCCTCGGCGACCTCGGGGGGCAGTTGGCCAACTGGTCAGCCGGTCAGCTGCTTCTTGTCGGAGCCGCCGCTGATCTGGATCTTGCGCGGCTTGGCCTGCTCGGCCACCGGGATGCGCAGCGTCAGGACACCGGCGTCGTACGAGGCGTCGATCCGCTCGGTGTCGAGGGTGTCGCCGAGGAACAGCTGCCGGCTGAACTTGCCGGTGGGCCGCTCGGCGGCGATCCGCTCGGCGTCCTCCGGTCCGAGCCACCGGCGCTCGGCGTGGACGGTCAGGACGTTGCGCTCGACGTCAAGGTCGACGCTCTCCGGGTCGACGCCGGGGAGGTCGAAGTGGACCACCACGTCGTCACCGGAGCGGTAGGCGTCCATCGGCATTCCGACCGGGCGGGCCGTGGTGCCCAGCAGCTGCTCGGTGAGGCGGTCGAGCTCGCGGAACGGGTCGGTACGCATCAGCATCACGGGTCATCTCCTTCCCTGGCACTGCTTCCTGTGATGCCCTCTGACTCTTGTATAACTCCAGGAAGGAAAATTGACAAGTGCCGACTCAACTCTGTTGAAAGGGCAGGTCGGGGCGGGCAAGGGCAGGCTTCCGTAGGGCGTTCGGGAAGGCCGGGCCGGGCCTCAGCCGAGGTGGAGGCCGGCCAGCAGGGCGTCGACGAGCAGCCGGTCCTGCTCCTGGGTGAGCTGCCGCCGGGCCTCCTCCGGAGGCAGCCACAGCAGCCGGTCCACCTCGTCGCCGGGGGTGAAGGCTCCGCCGGTCGCCTCGGCCGCCCAGTAGCGGACCTCCTTGGTCCGGCCGCCGGTCTCGTAGTACGTGGTGGGCAGCACCGCGCCCGGTGTGCAGGACATGCCGGTCTCCTCGCGCACCTCGCGCACCGCCGCGGGCAGGGCCGCCTCGCCCGGTTTGAGCTTGCCTTTCGGGTGCGACCAGTCGTCCCACTTGGGGCGGTGGACGAGCGCGATCTCGATGCCCGCCGCACCGGTGCGGGCGCCCTCGCCCGCCCCCGCGCCGGAGCGCGTACGGCGCCACAGCACACAGCCGGCCGCGCGGATCGTACGGGAGCCGGAGCCCGGGCCGCCCATCAGCGGCCCCGTTCCGTGCTGGAGACCACCGGGGCCGCGCCCGCACCCGGCGCCTGCTGGTCCGCCCCGGCCGGCCGGGCCTGCTGGGCCTGCTGGGCCGAAGCCGCCGGGCGCCACAGCCGCCCGAAACTGAACCTCGCCGCCTCCACCTCGTGCCGCTGGTCGGCGTGGAGCACCCCCAGCGCATAGGCGGTGGCGGGGGCGATACGGGGGGTGCGGGCCGCGGCGGACGCCGCCGAGGCCGCCTCGGCGGCGTCCCGGTGCCGGTCAAGCGCCCGGCTCGCGGCGGTCAGCGCGGGATCGCAGGCGCCCAGCACCTCGTGGGCGTAACGGCGCAGCCGCACCAGCAGCCGCACCTGGTTCCAGGCCGCGTCCAGCTCCCCGTCCACGACGAGGGTGTGGGCGAACGCCTCGCCGTTGTACGACTGGCGGGCCCGGGTCAGCGGCAGCGCGTCCACCGCCTCCGCCGCCCGCCGGTGGGCCAGCTCGGCCAGCGGCGGCAGTACGTGCACGGCGGGGCGGGCGGCGGCCTCGCCGGCCAGCGGCGCCTCGGAGGCCAGGACGGCGACCGCGTCGGCCACGGCGTGGAAGCGGGCCGAGCCGAGCGTCTGGAGGGCGGCGGAGTGGGCGCGGGTCCGGGCGAGGGTGAGCTGCCGCTCCAGCAGAGCCCCGGCGCGGGCCGCGCCGATCCCCAGGCCGCCGCCGGACGAGGAGGAGCCGCACTGGGCGGGCGGGCCGGTGGTCGCGGAACCGGCCGCGGAACCGGCCGCGGAACCGTCGGCGACCGCCGCCCCGGCCGGCGCCGACGACAGCCGGTGCAGCGCCCCCAGCAGCCTCTCCAGCCGCACCTCGTACGCCCGCTCCCGCCCCAGCACGCCCGACAGCCAGGCCAGCTCGGAGCCGAGCTGGTCGGCCCGGGCGGTGTCGGTCAGCGGCCGGTAGACCCGCAGTGCCGCGCCGACGCGGCGGGCGCAGCGGCGCATCGTCCGCACGGCCTCGGCCGCGACGGCCGCCGACTCGGCGCTGCCCGCGCTCTCCTCGTGCAGCCGCAGACCGCGCAGGAAACCGGTGGCCTGCCGGTGGAGGTAATCGGCCAGCACCTCGCCCGCCGTGGCCTCCCCCAGATCCGAGAGCGCCTCGCCGGGGTCCTCGCGGACCTCCGGAAGCGTCTTCGGATACGGCTCCCCTCCCCCGTCGGCCGCGTTGAGGGGCAGGTCATGTGGCTGGACCACGTCGGCGCCTCCGGGCGTCGATGAGCATTTCCTGGACGTTCCGCAGGGGCCGCCCCTCGGCGTCGGTCGCGTGGCGCGTCCACTCGCCGTCCGGACCGAGGTGCCAGGAGGCGGTGGTGTCCGCCATGCCGGTCTCCAGCAGCCGGTCGAGGGCGGCCCGGTGGCCGGGGTCGGTGACCCGTACCAGCGCCTCGATCCGCCGGTCGAGGTTGCGGTGCATCATGTCGGCGCTGCCGATCCACACCTCCGGATCTCCCCCGCCCGCGAAGGCGAAGACCCGGGAGTGCTCCAGGAAGCGCCCCAGCACGCTGCGCACCCGGATGTTCTCCGACAGCCCCGCCACCCCCGGCCGTACCGCGCAGATGCCGCGCACCCACACGTCGACGGGCACCCCGGCCCGGGAGGCGCGGTAGAGGGAGTCGACGAGCGCCTCGTCGACGATCGAGTTGACCTTGATCCGCACATACGCCGGCCGTCCGGCCCGGTGGTGGGCTATCTCGCGGTTGACGCGCTGGATCAGTCCGTCGCGCAGCGAGCTGGGCGCGACCAGCAGCCGGCGGTAGGTGGTGCGGCGCGAGTAGCCCGACAGCCGGTTGAACAGGTCGGACAGGTCGGCGCCGACCTGCGGGTCGGCCGTCAGCAGACCCAGGTCCTCGTACAGGCGGGCGGTCTTGGGGTGGTAGTTGCCGGTGCCGACGTGGCTGTAGCGGCGCAGCGTCTCGCCCTCCTGCCGCACCACCAGCGACAGCTTGCAGTGCGTCTTGAGGCCGACGAGGCCGTAGACGACGTGGCAGCCGGCCTCCTCCAGCTTCCGCGCCCACTTGATGTTGGCCTGCTCGTCGAAGCGGGCCTTGATCTCCACCAGCACCAGCACCTGCTTGCCGGACTCGGCCGCGTCTATCAGCGCGTCCACGATCGGGGAGTCGCCGGAGGTGCGGTACAGCGTCTGCTTGATCGCCAGCACGTCCGGGTCGGCCGCGGCCTGCTCCAGGAAGCGCTGCACGGAGGTGGAGAAGGAGTCGTAGGGGTGGTGCAGCAGCACATCGCGCTCGCGCAGCGCCCCGAAGACGTCGGGCGCGGAGGCCGACTCGACCTCGGCCAGGTCGCGGTGGGTGCCGGCGATGAACTTGCGGTACTTCAGCTCCGGCTTGTCCAGCGAGGCGATTCCGAACAGGCCGGTGAGGTCCAGCGGGCCGGGCAGCGGGTAGACCTCGGCCTCGGAGACCTTCAGCTCGCGCACCAGCAGGTCCAGCACGTACGGGTCGATGGACTCCTCGACCTCCAGGCGCACCGGCGGGCCGAAGCGGCGCCGCATCAGCTCCTTCTCCAGCGCCATCAGGAGGTTCTCGGCGTCGTCCTCCTCCACCTCCAGGTCCTCGTTGCGGGTGACCCGGAACATGTGGTGGGCCAGGACCTCCATCCCGGGGAACAGCTCCTCCAGGTGGGCCGCGATCACGTCCTCGATGGGCACGTAGCGCTGCGGGGATGCCTCCAGGAAGCGGGACAGCAGCGGCGGCACCTTCACCCGCGCGAAGTGGTTGTGCCCGCTGACCGGGTTGCGCACCACCACGGCCAGGTTCAGCGACAGCCCGGAGATGTAGGGGAAGGGGTGGGCCGGGTCCACCGCCAGCGGGGTCAGCACGGGGTAGATCTGCTGCCGGAAGAGGGTGAACAGGCGGGCCTGCTCCTTCTCCGTGAGATCCGGCCAGCGCACCAGGTGGATGCCCTCGTCGGCCAGGGCCGGCAGGACGTCCTGCTGGAAACAGGCGGCGTGCCGGGCCATGAGCTCGCGCGAGCGGTTCCAGATCAGCTCCAGCACCTCGCGCGGCTGCAGGCCGGAGGCGGAGCGGGTGGCCACCCCGGTGGCGATACGGCGCTTGAGGCCGGCGACGCGCACCATGAAGAACTCGTCGAGGTTGCTGGCGAAGATGGCCAGGAAGTTCGCCCGCTCCAGCAGCGGCGTGGCGGTGTCCTCGGCCAGCTCCAGCACCCGCTCGTTGAAGGCGAGCCAGCTGCGCTCCCGGTCGAGGAAACGTCCCTGCGGCAGCTCCTCGTCCGCCCCGTCGGGGCCCTCGCCCTCCCGGTAGGCGTCGGAGTCGGAGTCGAGGCCGGTGTCATGCGGAGGCGTGACCATGGCGTGCGGGCGCGAGGCGGCGATGAAACCGACGGAGGGCTGGACGGGCTGGCTCATTCCTCCATTGTTCCGCGCCGCCAGAGGCAACGGCGCGTCGGGAAGCTGCGGCCCGGGGCGTGGCCCCGGGGCCGACGCCTTCGGCTCGACGGGCTGCATTCCGCGATGCTCGCAAGCGAGTCTGAATCGCCGGTTAAGTCGACATGGCTGTCAGGCGATCCCCGCACTTCGCGCGGGTGCCGGGCACCGGAACGATTCGCTCCGGCGAACCGTCGCGGCGGTGTTCCGAGAGTGTACGGCGGGGTGCGGCGGACGCCGCCGGGGTGGGGGCGGAGTGGGGTACGAGCCGGGGCCGGGCGAGGCGGAATTCCTCGTTCGAGCGATTTTCGAACCCTTGTGACCCATAGTGACCGATACGTCACTACTGTGGTCGATGGCGGCGTTCCGGCCGTGCTCCGGACACCGGCCGATGTGGAATCGCGGGCCGGATCTGTGCGGCCTGTACGGGGTGACGGGCCGGGGGCGGGCCCGTTGGACACGGGCGTGACGGAGGGGATGGTGCGAATGAGCACGGACAACGGCGGCAGGCGACACGGACACCAGACGGACCACACGACGAACGGTGCGGACGGCGCTTCCTGGGAGGAGGACTGGGAGGACGAGTACGGCCCGGCGATCCGGGCCACATGCCGCCAGATCAAGCTGTGGCGAGAAGGTGCGGGCCTGACGCAGCAGGAGCTGGGCGACGCCATCGGCTACAGCCTGGGCATGGTCTCGGCGGTAGAGCGCGCCAAGCGGCTGCCGCACCCGGACTTCCTGACCAAGGCGGACCGGGTCATGGGCGCGGACGGCAAGCTCGCCGCGATGAAGAAGGACGTGGAGGAGGCCCGCTACCCGAAGAAGGTGCGGGATCTGGCCAAGCTGGAGTCCGAGGCCGTGGAGGTGGGGTCGTACACCAACACCGTCATCGACGGTCTCCTCCAGACAGAGGAGTACGCGAGAGCGCTGTTCGGCCTGCGCCTCCCCTCATGCAGTGAGGAGGAACTCGAACGACTGGTGGCCGCACGCATGGCCAGGCAGGAGATCCTGACGCGGCATCCTGCCCCTCTGCTGACCTTTGTTCAGGAAGAGGCCACACTTCGGCGCCCGCTCGGAGGCAGGGCTGTCCTGCGACGCCAGCTTGAACATCTCCTGGAACTGAGCGAACTGCGGCACGTCAAGATCCAGGTGATGCCCACGGAGATCGAGGAGCATGCCGCGCTCAGCGGATCGCTGAGGGTTCTGAGCTTCAAGGACAGAACAGCAGTCGCCCAGAACGAAGTTCAGCTCACCAGCCGCCTGATCTCCGACCCGAAAGAGGTGCGGATTCTGGAGATGAGGTATGGCATGCTTCGTGCCCAGGCCCTCACACCGCGTGAGTCTCTGGCCTTCATCAGGAAAGTGCTGGGAGAGATGACATGACTCTCAAGCCCTCCGCCGGAGACGGCTCGGAGCTGGAGTGGACCAAGAGCAGCCACAGCACCAACGATGGACCCGCGTGTGTTGAGGTCGCCACCGCCTCCGGCACGGTCCACGTCCGCGACTCCAAGCGCATACGGGGAGCCCGGCTGACGTTCACGCCGGAGGCGTGGGCCGACTTCACCGCGTACGCCGCCGGTCGCTGACCGGGCCCTCCACAGCCGCTCGGACTGATTGTCAGAGGTCGCCTCTACGTTCGTGTGCCATGACGACCACGGCATCAGCGGTGCATACCTACACCTATCTCCGGCCCTCGGCCGTGCGCGGCGGCGCGGGCGGGCCCGAGCTGGGGCTGGAGACCTCGGGCGGGGCGACGCCGACGGGGATGAGCGCGCATCCCCGGTTCTTCTCCGGGTTCGTGACCGCTCCCGAGGCCGCCGCCGCGGCTCTGCTGTCCGTCGCCGACGTGGCCTCGGCCCGCTACTACCAGCGCCTGGCGGCCGCGTCCCTGGACCCGGTGGTGACGGGCAACGGCGACCGGCTGCGGTTCGAGTCGTTCTCCGGCTGCTGTGGCGTCTACGCCCGTCTCGACATCCTCGGCGAGGGCCTGGACGGGGACGACATCGGCCACGGCACCACCAATGTGGACGTCAACAACCCGCTGCGCGAGGCGCTGGTCCGGGTGGGCCCCTCCGATCCCCTCCACCTGCGGGTCGGTCCGGAGGAGCTGGAGGTGACCACCTTCGACGGGCCGGTGGTGGAGAAGAAGGTGCCGCTGCCGGACCGCTGGCTGCGCGGCTTCGCCGAGACCCAGGTGATCGCCTCCGCCTTCGACCTGCGCGCGGAGGTCACCGCCGCCGAGGCGGTGCGCCTCCTGCGTTCCCTGCCGCGCACCCGTCCGGGTTCGGGGTCCGCTCTCTGGGTGGTGCAGGCCGGGCGTTCCCTGCGGCCGACCACCCGGCCCGTGCCCGGCGCCGTCTGCCTGCCCGGCCCGGACCGGCTCTCGGCCCTGCTGCGGGTGCTGCGCCACGCCACCGGGCTGCGCCTGTACGGGCCGCCCGCGACGACCGCGAGCGGCGCGGCGGCCTCCGCCTGGGAGCTGCTGCTGCCGGGGATGCGGCTGACGCTCACCCTCTCCCCCGATCCCGCGCGCGGTTTCTCGGGGGAGGGAGCGGTGCTGGAGGCGCTGTCCGGTGAGGAGGCGGCCGAGGACGCCGATCTGGTCTCGGTGCTGCTGGCCTGGGAGCCGCGCGTGGACGTCGGGGAGCTTGCCCGGCGGTCTGGTCTGACGGCGCAGCGGGTGCGCGCCGCCCTGACCGTGCTGGGCACCGCCGGGCGGATCGGCTACGACGCGGCCGAGGCGGCGTACTTCCACCGCGAGCTGCCCTACGACGCCGGGCGGGCCGAGCGGCACAACCCCCGGCTGCGTGCCGCCCGCGAGCTGGTGGCGGCCGGTGCGGTGCGCGCGGAGGCGGACGGCACCTTCACCGTCACCGCCGGCGACCACGACCACCGGGTGCGGGCCGGAGGCGAGGGGCTGAGCTGCACCTGCCGCTGGTGGGCCCGCTACCGGGGCGGGCGTGGCCCGTGCCGTCACGCCCTGGCCGTGCGCATCGCCCTGGACGCCCGGGGCGGCCAGGACACCCGGGACACCCCGGCCTCCGCCGCCACGACCACCCGGGCGGGTGCCCGGTGAGCGGCATGGGAAGCGCCCTGGCCCGGCTGGTGCGCGGACGGGCGCGCACGGACCATCTGACCGACGGGGAACGCGAGGTGCTGGCGGCAGCCGAGCGGGAGCTGGACGGGGACTCGTACGCGGTGCTGCTCGCCGTGGCGGGCGGCGAGCACCGGCGGCTGCCCGACCTGATCGCCGCCCTGTCCGACGCCCAGCGGCGCTCGTGCGTGCCTCATCTGAAGGCGTGGCGCACCCGGTTGCGCGAGGAGTGGGGCTACCAGGCCCGGCCGCGCAGGCGGGCGCTGGTCATCGCGGGCGCCGGCTGCCACACGGGCGCGGCCGCTGCCGCCCAGTGGCTCGGGCACACCGATCTGAGCCTGGTCGAGCCCGCCGACACCCCCTGTCTCCTGGCGGTCCTCGGTGACCGGCCGGCGCACTGGCAGGGGGATGTCGCCCACCGTGTCGCCGGGCGCCGCCAGGCGGACAGCGAGTGGGGCTGGGGCCACTACACCCTGGTCGAGGCGCTGGTCTTGCGCTCGGGATGCGCCGTGCCGACCGGCGGGGCGTTCGTCCAGGAATGGGTGCGGAACCGGAGCTGGCCCTCCCAGCCCCAGCACCGGCCCGGCGCCCCGGACGGCACCCCCTACTCGCTTCTGGAGCGGCTGCGCGCCGATCCGTTCCTGGACGCGCTCGCCCCGCTCATGTTCGAGGTGGAGGGCGTCGGCGCCCTGCTGACCGAGGGCACCGACTCCTGGCCGAAGGCCCTGGCGGCGCTCGCCGCCGAGGGGCGGCTGGAGCGTTCCACACTGCTCGACGGCTGCCTGTCCCGGCTGCTGCGGGGTGGACGCCCGGCCGAGCTGCGCGGTTTCCTCTCCGTCCTGAACGGGCTCGCCCCCACCGACGACGAGTACGCGGCCCGCGCCACCACCCTGCTGCGGCTGCTGCCCGACGCGCCCTCCACCGTCGCGGCCCACGCCCAGGAGCGGCTGACCGCCCTGGACGCGGCCGGGCGGCTGGACGACGAGCGGTTGGCCCAGGCGTCGCGGGCGGTGCTGTTCCGGACGGAGAAGAAGCTGGTGCGCGCCCAGTTGAGCTGGCTGGACGCCGCCGCCCGCCGCGACCGGGGGCGGGCCGGGGCTGTGGTGCTCGCCGCCGCCGACGCCCTCGGCCACGAGGACACCGCCCTCCAGGAGCGGGCGCTGAACCTGATCGCCCGCCACCTGAAGCACGCCGGGGACGCGGTGCTCCCCGAACTGGCCTCGGCTGCCGAGGCGTTGAGCCCCACCTTGCGTCCCCGCGCCGCCGAGTTGCTGGGGGTGGAGCCGCCGGACGACGGGGCCGCCGGGCCCTGGGAGGATCTCCTGCCACCCGTCCCCGAGCCGGTGCCGTTGGCGCCGCCGCTCGCCACGGCCGCCGAGGTGGCCGAGGAGGTCGGCGCCGTCATGGCCGCCGTACGGGCGGCCGAGTTCCGGCCCGCCACCGCACCCGGTGTCGACGCGGCCGCCTTCGAGCGGGCCCTGGACGGCCTGGTCCGCCACGCCCACCGGGACCGCGAAGGCCTGGTGCGGGCGCTGGAGCCGGTCATCCGCGACCGTCCCTGGAACGGGCGGCATGCCTGGTGGGGCGATCCGGGTCCGGGCCATCTCCACTACATGGCGGCGGTGCTGTGCGGTGAGGACGCCCCCGTCGCGCCGTCGGCGTCGGGCGCCCATGCCGTGCCACATCCGCACGGCCGGAATCTCACGCCTTTCGGGGAGGTCCTCGCGGTCCGTCTGCTGGAGGCCGCCTGGCGGGTGCTGAACGACCCGCCGCCGTTCCTGCTGGCCACCCCCACCACCGCCGACGGGCGGATCGACCCGGCCGAACTGGTCGCCCGGCTGGCCGAGTACGAACGGGCGGGCGCCGTGCCCGGCCCCTGCGATCTGGACCAGGCGCTGCTTCGGCTGGACGTCTCCGCCGCCGGTCCGGGCGTCCTGGCCGCCGCCGGGCGGCTGGGCGGCGAGGCGGGGCGGCGGGTGCGCGCCTGGCTGGAGGCGGGCGGTCCGTCGCTGCCCGAGCCGGTCCGCGACGCGCGGCCCACGCACCGCCTGCGCGGCTACGGCAGCCCCGTCGTCCGGGTGCGGCTCTCCACTGAGGCGGTGGCCCTGCCCTGCGTGCTCGGCCCCGCCTTCCAGGGGTTGCTGGGCCGGTACATCGCCGACGGCAAGCGGGACGAGACGTCCTGGAACCTGGGCGTCCGGCTGTGGCCCTCCGTCCTGCCCGTCCACCGTGAGCTGGTCGCCCTGCGCCTGCAGCCCACCTTCGCCGCCACCGGCGACGAGGACCTGCGCGGCGGCGCGGCGCTGCTGCCCGCGCTGGCCGAGGCCGGGGGCGCGGCGGGAGAAGCCGTCCACCTGGGGCTGGCGCACACCCTGGGCGCACGGCACCCGGAGGACCGCACCGCGGCCGTGGACGCGCTGCTGGTGCTGGCGGCACGCGGCGATCTGGACGCGGCGCGGCTGGGCCGGGACGTGGCCGAGACGGTGGCGGCCGGGACGGTGAAGCCGAACCGGCTGCTGGAGTCGCTGCGGGAGGCGGTACGCGCCGGGGCCCCGGCCACGGTGTTCGCGGTGCTGGCCGCCGCGCTGCCGGGGATGCTGGCGATACGTGAGCCGGTGCGGGGGCTGCCGGATCTGCTGGCGCTGGCCGCCGAGTGCGCCGGGACCTGCGGGGCGCGCGGGCCGGTCGACGGGGTGGCCCAGGCCGCCGCCCGGGGCGGCGGCGGCCGCCTGGTGAAGGAGGCCCGCCGACTGCGGGACGTACTGGGGGCGCCCGCGACGGCCTGACCCCGTTCTCCCGGCCGCCCCGATCAAGCCCCTCCGGCCGGCGGCCGGTTCAGCCCTCCGTGCGGTACATCAGGTCCACCTCGTGGGTCTCGAAGCCCAGGCCCTCGTAGACCTTCACGGCAGCGGTGTTGTCGGCGTCCACGTACAGCATCGCGGTCGGCAGGCCGCGGTCGCGGGCGAGGTAGCGCAGGCCCACCAGCGTCAGCGCCTTGCCCAGGCCGCCGCCCTGCGCGCCCGGGGCGACGCCGACGACGTACACTTCGCCGAGCTGCTCGGCACTGTGGACCTTCGTCCAGTGGAAGCCGAGCAGTTCCTCGCCCTCCCCGTCACGCCCGCCGTCGCGCACGGCGAGGAAGAACCCCTTGGGGTCGAACCACGTCTCGGCCTTGCGGTCGTCCAGGTCGCGCTGGGTCATGCCGCCCTGCTCGGGGTGGTGGGCGAAGGCGGCGGCGTTGGCGGCCAGCCAGGCGGCGTCGTCCCGGCCGGGGACGAAGGTGCGCAGCCGCACCCCCGGCGGCAGCGACGGCTCGGGCAGGTCCAGTCCCGTCAGCGGACGCCGCATCTGGCGCAGTTCGCGGAAGAGGGTGAGGCCGAGCAGCCGGGCCAGGTGGCGTGCGGCCGGGTGGCCGCCGTGCGCCCACACCCGCAGCCGCCGGCCCGACGCCTCCAGCAGCGCGCGGCCCAGGGCCAGTCCGTGGCCCTGGTCGCGGTGGTCGGGGTGGACGACGAACTCGCCGGTCGGGGCCTCGACCGGGTCGGTGTCCTCCAGCTGCCCGTAACCGGCCAGCTCCCCCCGTTGCCAGAGCAGCAGGTGCCGCACTCCCGCGCGGTGACCGCCGCGCAACTGGAGGCGGCCCTGCTCGGAGACGGCGGGCTGGCCGTCCACCCGGGCGGCCTCGTCGATCAGAGCCTGGGCCTGCCGCACGGCCTCGGGCGTCAGCTCGTCCACAACCACCACGTCGCTCATGGGGAGAAGCCTACGCAGCATCGAAACCCGGCGGTTACCAAAGCAACAATGACACGCTACGCGCGTTGACCTAGGCTTCCCCCCGCCACCACCGGCCACTTCCGGGCCAATTCACGGCCTCGACAAGGGAACAGAAGGGGACAGAACATGTCCACTCCGCCCAAGCGGTCTCCCCTCTCCCGCAGACTCACCGCAGCCGCGGCCGGTCTGCTGACGGTCGGCGCCCTCGGCGCCGCCATGCCCGCCGCCGCACAGGACGCCCCGTCGGCGGCCCCCGGCGCACACGGCGACCGCGGCAAGCACCACGGCCGCACCGTCGACCTCCAGGTGCTCGCCATCAACGACTTCCACGGCAACCTGGAACCCCCGACCGGTTCCTCCGGCCGTGTGACCCACGAGCACCCCGACGGCACCACCGAGCAGATCGACGCGGGCGGCGCCGAGTACCTCGCCACCTCCCTGCGCGAGGCCCGTGAGGGCAACCCGTACTCGGTCACCGTCGCCCCCGGCGACATCGTCGGCGCCAGCCCGCTGCTGTCGGGCCTCTTCCACGACGAGCCCACCATCGAGGCGATGAACGCGCTCGGCATGGACGTCGTGGGCGTCGGCAACCACGAGTTCGACGAGGGCGCCGCCGAGCTCAAGCGCCTGCAGAGCGGCGGCTGCCACCCCGAGGACGGCTGCTACGACGAGGGCCGCGCCTTCGGCGGCGCCGACTTCCCGATCCTCGCGGCCAACGTCGTCGACGAGAAGACCGGCAAGCCGCTGATGGCCCCCTACACCGTCAAGAGGATGAAGGGTGTCCGCGTCGGCTTCATCGGCGTCACGCTGGAGGGCACGCCCGACATCGTCTCGGCCGAGGGCGTCAAGGGACTGAAGTTCCTCGACGAGGCCGAGACCATCGACAAGTACACCAAGGAGTTGCGCCGCAAGGGCGTCAACGCCGTCATCGCGCTGATCCACGAGGGCGGCACCCCGGCCTCCAGCGCCTACAACGCCGACTGCGGCGAGGACGGCGGCAAGCTGTCCGGCCCGATCGTCGACATCGCGAAGCGGACGAACGCGGGCGTGGACGCGCTGATCACCGGCCACACCCACCAGCCGTACGTCTGCTCCGTCCCCGACCCGCGGGGCGAGGACCGCCTGGTCACCTCCGCCGCCTCCTACGGCCGGCTGTTCACCGAGCTGAACATGGAGTACGACCGCCGCACCCGCGACATCGTGCGCGCCTCGGTGGAGGGCGCCAACCGCGTCGTCCACCGCAACCAGGAGAGGGCCGCCGACCTCACCTCCCTGATCGACTACTGGAAGGGGCTGGCCGCGCCCGTCGCGGGCCGTCCCATCGGCTGGATCTCCGAGGACATCACCGCCGACCGCACCGTGCCCGAGTCCCCGCTGGGCGACCTGATCGCCGACGCCCAGTTCGCCCACGCCCGCGGGCTGGACCCCGAGGCGGACCTGGCGCTGATGAACCCCGGCGGCATCCGCTCCGACCTGGTGTACGCGGCCTCCGGCGCCGAGGGCGACGGCGTGGTGACGTACGCCGAGGGCTTCACCGTCCAGCCCTTCTCCAACACCGTCAACCTGACCACCCTCACCGGCGAGCAGCTTCTGACGGTGCTGCGCGAGCAGGTCAGCGGCGCCAACGAGGCCTCCCCGAAGATCCTCCAGGTCTCCTCCGGCCTCACCTACACCCTCGACCTCACCCGGTCCGGCGCGGACCGGATCGTCGCGGACTCGGTGCGGCTGAACGGCGAGCCTCTCGACCCGTCGGCCTCCTACCGCGTCGCGGTCAACTCCTTCCTGGCGGGCGGCGGCGACGGCTTCCCGACCCTGGCGCAGGGCACCGACCCGCTGGTGGGCAGCGACGACCTGGCCGCCCTCCAGGACTACCTGACCGCCAACTCCTCCGCCGCCGACCCGATCGACGCCCCGGCGGCGGACCGGATCACGGTCATCCGGTGACCCCCTGCGGCGGATGACCCTCCCTCCGCGGGCCGCCTTCCCCCGGCCCGCGGAGCTCCCCCACAGCGCCGCCGACCGGTCACCCGACCGGTCGGCGGCGTTCTCGATGTCGGGCGTTCTCCGTACCCGGTACTCAGCCGATCTTCCACAGGGTCAGATTCGCCCTGACGGTGGGGACGTTGTAGTCATGCTCCGCCGGCACCATGTCGGTGACCTCCAGCATCGCCAGGTCGCCCTCGGTGGTCACCGTGCACAGCACGTCGCCCTTGTCCGGCGCGCCCTCGTCGTTGATCTCCCCGGCGCGCAGCTTGCTCGGGAGCGGGTTGGACGTGGCGGCCTCCTGGCACTCCCGCGGGGTGGTGCCCGTGCTCTCCCCCAGGGCCGTCCTGAACTGGACGGAGGTGTCGCGGAACAGCAGCTCCGTGTCGCCGTAGCCGATGCTGCCGGTCGGATCCACCCTCGCCTCGTCCAGGTCCACGTAGGTGGTGTCGAGGGTGGGGGGCGTGGCGATGGTGATCGGCCGCTTCTCGAAGACCGGCTCGAAGGCGGGAGCCGTCGTGTCCGTGCTCGGCTCCCCGGACGCCTGCCCGCCGTCGTCCGGGGAGGGCGTGCCGCTCTCCTCCTCCCGCCCCTTCCCGTCCTCCGTTGTCCGGCGGCCGTCGGGCTCCGGCGTCGCGCCGCCGGCGTCCGCCCGCGCGCCTCCGCCCTCGTTCCCCGCGGTGGCGACCGCCCACGTCCCGCCGATCGCGGCGGCCAGGACCAGGACGGCTCCCGCGGCCAGCAGCGCCGTACGGCGGCGCGGCCTCTCCCCGCCCCGCACACCCGGGTCGGCCACCGGCCCCTGTCCCGGCCCGTACGGGGGCGCGGCGGACGGGGCACCGTGCGCGGTGGCGGTCGGGGCCGCGTACGGCCCCGCGGGAGCGCCGGGGCCCTGGGTGGGCGTGTAGGCGTACGGCGCCGGCGGGGGCGGGTTCTGGGCGGCCCGCGCCCGTTCGGCGATCCCGGCGGCGAGTGGGGCGGGCAGCCAGTCGGCGAAGTCCCGGACCGGCCTGCCGGACGCCTCCTCGCACAGCTCGGCCAGTTCCCCGGGGGCGGGCCTCGCGGCCGGGTCCGCCGCCAGGCAGCGCTCCAGCACACCCCGCAGCGGCTCGGGGTAGCCGGACAGGTCCGGCGGGCGCTGGGCGGTGTTGGCGATCTGGGCGGCGAGGGTGATGGCGGCGCCGTCGCCGTACGGGTGGCGCCCGGTGGCGGCGACGGCCGCGACCAGGCCGAGCGAGAAGACGTCGGAGGCCGCCGTGACGGTGTCCCCGGAGGCGTGCTCGGGCGACATGTACTGCGGGGTGCCGATGAACCCGCCGCTGCGCGTGAGCTGGGTGGAGTCCGCGGCCCGCGCGATGCCGAAGTCGATGATCCAGGGCCCGTCGGTGCCCAGCAGGACGTTGCCGGGCTTGAGGTCCCGGTGGATCACTCCGGCGGTGTGCACGGCCTGGAGTGCCCGCGCCGTGCAGGCGGTGAGCTGGAGCGCGGCGGGCAGCGGCAGGGGCCCGTGCAGGGCGAGCGCGTCGTCGAGCGGGATGCCCGGCACGTAGGCGGTGGCCAGCCAGGGCTGCTCGCCGCCGGTGTCGTGGTCCAGCACCGGCACGATGTGGTAGCCCTGGACCCGCCGGGCGGCCCGCACCTCCTGCTCGAAACGGCGCCGGAACTCCGCGTCCCGGGCGAACTCGCGCCGGATGACCTTCAGCGCCACCGGCTGGTTGCCGCGGGTGCCGGACAGGTAGACCGCGCCCATGCCGCCCTCGCCGATCCGGGCGGTCAGCCGGTATCCGGCGACCTCCCGGGGGTCGTCCGGCTGGAGCGGACGGAGTGCGGCGTGCTCGGCCCCTGCCATCGCGATACCCCCAACTACATTGCGGATATGGGATGTTACCGGCCGTTCCGCCTGGTGCGGCACCGGATAACGCTTCGGCGCCGTCCGCCGCCGCGCGCCGCCCGGCGGGTTCCCGCGATGGCGGACCGCGTGCCGCCGCCCGAGTGAAGATCCGGCTCCCGCAGGGGTGGAAACGGCGTGCGCGGCATGGCCCGGCGCCAGGGCCGGAATGATTCTGCGCGTCGGTTCGCCGGTTTGGCCGCCCCGGCGTCCGGTCACCCGGGGCGCACGGGAACGCCCCCGCGTCGAGAGGATCCGAGGACATGCCCCGCAGCGTGAAGTGCCGCCGGACGCGGAGGAGTGCCGCCCTGCCGCTGTCGGTGGTGTCCGCGGTCGTGGTCGGTGCCGCCGTCCTGACCGGCTGCGGCGGGGACGAGTCGCCCGCTCCCGAGGCGTCGGTGAGCGTCGGGGCCGCGCAGGGCGCGGAGGACGGGTACGAGTTCGTCTACGGGGATCTGGCGGAGGCCGAGTTCTGGAACGACGTCACCACCTGGACGGGCAGGCGGATCGTCCTGACGGCCGAGGTCGGCGAGGTCGTCGACGCGCACGCCTTCACCGTCGCCCGCGCCGACCCGGAGGACAGGGGGGACGACACGGGCGACGTCAGGAGCCTCCTGGTCGTCTCCGCGGACACCACCGAGGTGGCGGAGGGTGACACCGTGCGGGTCACCGGCACCGTGCGGGAGGGCTTCGTCCCCGAGGAGGTGGCGGACGGGCTCGACGTGGACTGGAACGAGGACGCCTTCACCGACTGGGAGGAGGAGCACTACGTCGTGGCCTCCTCCGTCGACACCTCGGCCCGTCTGGAGTGAGGAAGCACCGTCCCGCGCGGCGGCCCGCCCGGCCGGACACCCGCCGACGGCCCGCCCGGAGGATTTCCGAGAGTGAGAGGACGACAGGAGATGCCCACGCGACACGCCCGGGACGTTCCCGGCCGCCGACGGTCGGCGGCGCTGCTCGCGCTGCTGCTCGCGCTTTCCGCGTCGGCGGGATGCGGCGGGAACGGCGCCGAGGGCATCACCGAGGTGAACGAGGCGTTCGAGAGCGGCGATGCCGAGTCCGTGATCGGACAGGACAGGACGGTCGAGGGCCGGGTCCACGACGTCATCTCGCCCTGGGTCTTCACCGTCGGCGGGAACGAGCCCAGTGACATCGAACCGCTGCTGGTCGTCGAGGGGGAGATGCCGGCCGTGGACCAGGACGATCCGGTCCGCGTCACCGGCGTCGTGGGCGAGTTCGAGATCGCCGAGGTCGAGCGGGAACTCGGCGTGGACCTCGCGGAGACGCTGTACGAGGAGTACGAGGGCGGCCCCTACATCAGGGCCCGGCGCATCGCCGAGGACGTGGAGCTGGACTGAGCGGCGCCCGGATCCCGCCGGGGCCCGGCACCGGGCCGGGACCCGGCACCGGAAAACGCTTCGACGCCGTACGCCCTCCCGCCTAGGCTCGGCCGCCATGACCACCCTTCGGACGTTCCACGGCACTCCCGTCCTGATGTGCGCCGACGAGGGCGCGGCCATCGGGGAGCGTGAGGCGCTGGACCTGATCGGCGACGCCGGCTACCAGGGCGCCCGGTGGGTCGCCGTGCCCGCCGGGCGGCTGCACGAGGACTTCTTCCGGCTGCGCACCGGCCTCGCCGGGGAGATCGTCCAGAAGTTCGCCAACTACCGCCTCGGGCTCGCCGTCGTCGGCGACGTCTCCGCCCGTACGGCGGCCAGTGCGTCGCTGCGGGACTTCGTCCGCGAGTGCGACCGCGGACGGCAGACGTGGTTCGTCGCCGACGAGACGGAACTCGCCGAGCGCCTCACCCCGTAGCCGTTCCGCCCGGCCCTCCACCGGAACGGCCGGGTGTCTCCGGCGGGGGCACCGGGGCGCCGGGGAGGCGCAGGACGGCTTCCGTGCCGCCGCCGGGGGCCGGGTGGAGGGTGATCTCGCCGCCGCTGCGGCGCACGGTGCGGGCCACGATGGCCAGGCCCAGGCCCGAGCCGGGGAGGCCGCGGGCGGACGGGGAGCGCCAGAAGCGGTCGAAGACGTGGGGGAGTTCGTCCTCGGGGATGCCGGGGCCCCGGTCGCGTACGCGCAGGGTGCCGGTGGAGCCGTCGAGGCGGACGTCGATCGTCCCGCCGGGCGGGGAGAACTTCACGGCGTTGTCCAGCAGGTTGACCACCGCCCTCTCCAGTGCGGCCGGTTCGGCGCGCACGTACCAGGGGGCCAGGTCGCGGTTGACGGTGATGTCCGAGCCGCGCAACCGGGCGCGTTCCACGGCGCGTTCGGCGATCTCGTGCAGGCCGGTGATCTCCACCGGTCCGCCGGCGGGCGCCGCGTCGGGCCGGGACAGTTCCTGGAGGTCGCCGATGAGGGCGGCGAGTTCGCCGATCTGGGCGCGCACCGACTCCAGCAGTTCCCGGCGGTCCCCGGGCGGCAGCGGGCGGGCGGCCTGCTCGCTGCGCACCAGCAGGTCGATGTTGGTGCGCAGCGAGGTCAGCGGGGTGCGCAATTCGTGTCCGGCGTCGGCGATCAGTTGCTGCTGGAGGTCGCGGGAGGTGGCCAGGGCGGCGGTCATGGCGTTGAAGGAGCGTGACAGGCGGGCGATCTCGTCGTCGCCGTCGACGGGGATGCGGACGGCCAGGTCCTCGGTGCGGGCGACGTGTTCGACCGCGTCCGTCAGCCGGTCCACCGGGCGCAGGCCGGCGCGCGCGAGCAGGACGCCGGCGCCCGCCGCGCCGAGCACGCCGGTGGCGGCGACCAGACCGAGGACGAGGGCGAGGGTGTCCAGGCTCTGGTCGATCTCGGCCATCGGGCGGGCCACGGTCACGGCGGCGTCCGTGCCGCGCAGGGGGGTGGTGAGCACGCGGTACTCCTCGCCGCCCGCGGTGACGGTGTGCAGGGCCTCCGCGCGCTCGCCGCGGGCGACGGCCACGTCGGCGGCGGAGACCGGCAGGGGCCGCTCTCCGAAGGCCATGCACCTGTCGCCGTCCCGGTCCACGAGCTGCACGGTGGAGTCGAAGGGATTGGGGGTGTCCAGCCGCTCCTCCTCCGGAACCGCCCGGCACTGCCCGGCGCGCACGAGTTCGATGAGCCGGCTGTCGGGGACCCGGTTGGCGTGCAGGGCGTCGTCGAGGGAGTCGACGAGCTCCGCCCGCACCAGGAGCCAGGCGGCCAGCGAGCACGCCGCCACCGCGACCGCCACGGCAACCGCGACCAGTAGTGCCAGACGCGAGCGCAGCGGCAGGGAGTTGAGCCGGGAGGTCACGGGTGCGGCTCTCCTGCGGTGCTGCCCGGGGCCGGGGCCGGGCCCGGGGTGTCCCGCAGGACGTAGCCGACGCCGCGCACGGTGTGCACCAGGCGCGGCTCACCACCCGCCTCGGTCTTGCGGCGCAGGTACATCACGTACACGTCCAGGGAGTTGGAGGAGGGCTCGAAGTCGAAGCCCCAGACGGCCTTGAGGATCTGCTCGCGGGTGAGGACCTGGCGCGGGTGGGCCATGAACATCTCCAGCAGCGTGAACTCCGTGCGCGTCAGCTCCACCGGCCGCCCGCCGCGGGTGACCTCGCGCGTGGTGAGGTCCATGCGCAGGTCGGCGAAGGAGAGCACCTCGGTCTCCTCGGCGCCGGCCTGCTCGCGGGCGTAGGAGCTGCGGCGCAGCAGGGCGCGGATGCGGGCCAGCAGCTCGTCCAGCTCGAACGGTTTGACCAGGTAGTCGTCCGCGCCCGCGTCCAGGCCGGTGACACGGTCGCCGACGGTGTCGCGGGCGGTGAGCATCAGCACGGGGACGGTCACCCCGCTCGCGCGCAGCCGCCGGGCGGCGGTCAGCCCGTCCATGCGCGGCATCAGCACGTCCAGGATCACCAGGTCCGGGCGGTACGCCTCCACCCGGCGCAGCGCCTCCAGGCCGTCGGCGGCGAGCTCGGTCTCGTAGCCCTCGAAGGCCAGGCTGCGGCGCAGGGCCTCCCGTACGGCCGGCTCGTCGTCGACGACCAGCACGCGCGCGGGCGGGGCGAGGTGGGGCGTGGCGGAGGAGGTGGTGGTCATGGTGGCGAGTGTCGCACCCGCCTCATCCGCCGGCGCGCAGGTCGTCGAGGATCTCCTCGACGTCATCGACGGGTACGGCGAAGCCCAGGCCGACGCTGCCCGCCTCGGCGGCGGTGGAGGCGTTGCTGTGGATGGCGGAGTTGATGCCGACGACGCGGCCGTTCATGTCGACCAGCGGGCCGCCGGAGTTGCCGGGGTTGAGTGAGGCGTCGGTCTGGATGGCCTCGTAGGTGGTGGTCTCGGGGCCCAGCTCGCCGTTGTACCGGCCGCCGTCGAACTCGAAGGGCCAGGACCGGTCGTCCCTGGGCCGGCCGTCCTCCCCCGTCCGCTCCACGGTGACCTCGCGGCCCTTGGCGGAGACGATGCCGCTGGTGACCGTGCCCGACAGGCCCTGGGGCGAGCCGAAGGCGACGACGCGGTCGCCGACGCGGACGGCGCCGGAGTCGCCGAGCTCGGCGGGGGTGAGGTCGCCGGCGTCCTCGACCCGGATCAGCGCCATGTCGAGGTCGGGCTCGGTGCCGACGATCTCGGCGCGGGCGGTTCGGCCGTCGAAGAAGGTGACCTCGATCTCGGTGGCGCCGGAGACGACGTGGTTGTTGGTGAGGATCTCGCCGCTCTCGGAGATCACCACGCCGGATCCGGTGGCGGAGCCGGAGCGGGAGGAGGCGCCGATCTCCACGACGCTCGGGGTGACGGCCTTGACGACCTCGGCGACGCCGGTGCCGGTGTCGGCGGCGTTGGTGCCGAGGACGGAGGAGGTGGCGGCGGGCGCGGCGCCGCCCCCGAACGTGCCGGTGGCCAGGGTCGCCGTACCGCCGCCGACCGCGGCGGCCACGATCGCCACGGCCGCCAGCAGTCCGGCGGGGCGGCGCGCCCGCCGCCGGGCGTGCGCGCCGGGGGCGGGCTCGGGGGCGGATTCGGGGACGGGGCCGGGGACGGAGGGCTCGTACGGCGGGCGGGGCGGATACGCGCGGTTCGTCTCGTGGTCGCTCATGCACACAACCGTGCGCGCCCGGAATGAGAACTTCATGAGGGCGGGCTGAAAGCCGGGGAAGAACCGTCCCCGGTGTCCCCGGGAGCCCGGGCCGGAGCCCGCCCGGCCCCGGTTTCCGGCCCTGTCAGCCGCCGCAGCCGCAGGAGCGGCGCACCACCAGCCCCGAGGGGAACTGGCGCACGCGCTCGCGCCGCGAGCCCGTCGTGCGCACCCCGTCGTCCAGCACCAGGTCGACCGCCGCGCGGGCCATCGCCTCGCGGTCCGAGCCCACCGTGGTCAGCGGCGGGTCGGTCAGCGCCGCCTCCTTGACGTCGTCGAACCCGGCCACCGCCAGCTCGCCGGGCACGTCGATGCCCAGTTCGCGGGCGGCGCGCAGCACGCCGATGGCCTGGTCGTCGGTGGCGCACACCAGCGCGGGCGGGCGGTCGGGGCCGGCCAGCAGGTCCAGGGCGACGCGGTAGGTGTCGTAGCGGTTGTAGGGGGCCTGGAAGAGGCGGCCGTCGGTGGAGCGGTCGGCCTCCTTCATGGCCCGGCGCCAGCCCTCGACGTGGTCGGTGACCGGGTCGCCGTAGGCGGGGGTGGACTCCACGCCGCCCAGGCAGGCCACGTAGTCGTGGCCGTGCTCCAGCAGGTGCCGGGTGACCATCTGGGCGCCGCCGACGTCGTCGAGGACGACGGCCACGTCGTCGATCGCCTCGGGCCGCCGGTGCAGCAGCACCACGCGCGCGTCCCACGCCTCTATCTCGGCGGCGGCGCGCTCGCTGGGGCCCTGGCTGATCAGGATCAGGCCCGAGACGCGCATGCCGAGGAAGGCCCGCAGATAGTGCACCTCGCGCTCGTCGAGGTAGTCGGAGTTGCCGACGAGCACCATCTTCCCGCGGTCGGCGGCGGCCTGTTCGACCGCGTGCGCCATCTCCGCGAAGAACGGCTGCCGGGCGTCGGGGACGATCAGCCCTATCAGGTCGGTGCGCCGGGACGCCATCGCCTGCGCGACCCGGTCCGGCCGGTATCCCAGCTCCTTGATCGCGGCGAGCACGCGCTCGCGGGTCGCCGGCGCGACCGGCCGGGGCCCATCGTTTATCACATAACTGACGACCGCGGTCGACGTACCCGCCAGTCTCGCCACATCGTCCCGCGTCACCTTCGCCACAGCGGGAAGTCTACGCGCGCCGACTCAGTTCCCTCCCCGGCGAGCGGCGGTCTTCCGCCCGCCGCCGGCCGCCTCCCCGCCGACGCCGTTCGCCGCGTCCTGCGCCATCCTCTCGGCGGCGTCCACGGTCGCCCTCGCATCCTTGCGCGCCTTGCGCTCCTCGGGGGTCGGCTCCTTCTTCTCCGGCAGCACGAAGCGGTAGCCGACGTTGCGCACGGTCCCGATCAGCGACTCGTGCTCCGGGCCGAGCTTGGCCCGCAGCCGCCGTACGTGGACGTCGACGGTCCGGGTGCCGCCGAAGTAGTCGTAGCCCCACACCTCCTGGAGGAGCTGCGCCCTGGTGAACACCCGGCCGGGGTGCTGCGCCAGGTACTTCAGCAGCTCGAACTCCTTGAAGGTCAGGTCCAGCACGCGTCCCTTGAGCTTGGCGCTGTAGGTGGCCTCGTCCACCGACAGGTCGCCGGTGCGGATCTCCGCGGGGCCGTCCTCGCCGGAGATCTGCCGCCGCCCGGTGGCCAGCCGCAGCCGGGCCTCGACCTCGGCCGGGCCAGCGGTGTCCAGCAGGACGTCGTCGACGCCCCACTCGGCGGTGACGGCCGCGAGGCCGCCCTCGGTGACCACCAGGATCAGCGGGCAGCCCGGCCCCGTGGAGCGCAGCAGCTGGCACAGGGAGCGCACCTGCGGCAGGTCGCGGCGGCCGTCGATCAGGACGGCGTCGGCGCCGGGGGTGTCCACCAGCGCCGGGCCCTCGGCCGGGGCCACACGGACGTTGTGCAGCAGCAGGCCGAGCGCGGGCAGGACTTCGGTGGAGGGCTGGAGGGCGTTGGTCAGCAGGAGTAGCGAGCTCATGACGTCGAGTCCTTCCCCGGCCCCGTGGTGGGGCGTGTGGCGGCACTGCTTCGTACTGCGCTCCGAAAGCACGAAAGGACCCGGGGGCGGCGCTGCCCGGATCCTTCTCGTCATCGACAATATCCCACATGAGCGAGGATGCGGAGGGGTCGGAGGGGCTTTCCCGTGGCGTTCCGGTCACAGAGAGTCCCGACGGCGCGGAGTGGCGGGCGCCTTCGCGCACGCTCCTGCGGGCACGGCTGCGGACCGACGACGGAGTGGGCATAGACGCCTGCCACCAGCCACGCGAAGGGGATCTCGGCGGCCGGGGCGAGGGCGTGGGGCAGGCCGCGGGGCGGGGCCCGGCGATCGTCGTCGCGCACGGCTTCACCGGTTCGCTGGAGCGGCCCGCGGTGCGACGAGTGTCACAGGTGTTCGCCCGGCATGCGGACGTGATCACGTTCTCCTTCCGCGGACACGGCCGCTCCGGCGGGCGCTCCACGGTCGGCGACCGGGAGGTGCTCGACCTCGCCGCGGCGGTGCGCTGGGCGCGTTCGCTGGGGCACTCGACGGTGGCGACGGCCGGTTTCTCGATGGGTGGCTCTGTGGTGCTGCGGCACGCGGCGCTCCACCGGGCGGAGCCGGCCGGGGCGGCGGGCGGTGCCGGGCCGGGCGGCGGGGCCGGTGCCGGTGACGCTGCGCACAGGATGCACCGGGGGCGCACAGATGCACACACCGATGCGGTCGTCGCCGTGAGCGCCCCCGCCCGCTGGTACTACCGGGGCACCCCGGCCATGCGGCGGGTCCACTGGGCGATCCAGCACCCCGCCGGCCGCCTGGTCTCCCGCTACGGGCTGCGCACCCGCATCCACCACCGGGACTGGGACCCGGTACCGCTGTCGCCGGTGGAGGCCGCACCGCTGATCGCCCCGACCCCGCTGCTGGTGGTGCACGGCGACCGGGACGCCTACTTCCCGCTGGACCACCCGTACTCGCTGGCGGAGGCCGCCGACCCGGCGGCCACGGAACTGTGGATCGAGCGCGGCTTCGGACACGCCGAGAACGCCGCGCCCCCGGAACTGCTGGAGCGGATCGCCACCTGGGCGACGGCGCGGACCGGGCGGGCGCCGCGCCATCATGGTGACGGCACGACGGACGGCTGAGAGGGACACACCATGCCGAGCGGCATGATCCGCTACTGGGCCGCGGCCAAGGCCGCCGCCGGGATCACCGAGGAGAGATATGAGGCCCACACGCTGGCCGAGGCGCTGGCCGAGGCGCGCCGGCGGCACGCCGGCCGGCCGGACTTCGACCGGGTACTGGGCCTGTGCTCCTTCCTGGTGGACGGTGATCCGGTCGGCAAGCGCGACCACCATCTCGTCCGACTGACCGAGGGCGGCACCGTCGAGGTGCTTCCCCCCTTCGCGGGAGGCTCCCGATGACCGACCAGCAGTACCCGCCCGGGCAGCCGTACGGCTCGCGACCCGGCCCCTACGGCCACGGCCAGGGCTACGGCCACGGCCCTTCGGGCCCCACGGGCCCCGCGTACGGCGGGTACGACGCGTACGGCGGGCACGGCGGGCAGGAGGCGTACGGGGAGTACGGCGGGCAGGACCGGTACGGCCGGTACCAGCAGCACGGTCAGAACCAGCAGTACGACCAGTACGGCCGGCACGACCAGTACGCCGCCCCGGACCAGGCCCCGTACGGTGCCCCCGGCGTCCCCGCGCCGCCCCACCACCCCGGCCCCGGGCCCCTGCCGCCGGAACAGGGCGCCACCCACACCGCCGCCCCCACCGCCACCGCTCCCGCCGCCACGGCCGGCTCCGCCGCCGGCGCCCCGCGGCGCACCGGCAGCCCGATCATCGCGCCGGGCCTGACGCCCGCCGCCCTCACCGCCCTCCTGGCCGTACTGCTCGCGGCCACCGCCCAGGTCTCCCGCCCGGTGTCGGCCGTCGCCGTGGTGCTGCTCCAGGCGGTCACGGCCGCGGGCTGGTTCCGGCTCAACGGCATGTGGCCCGCACGGCAGGGCATCGCCCTGGCGTTCCTGGCGGGCGTCACCGCGGACATCGCCCTGCTGGCGCTCGGCACCGAGCACGCCTCGGCCGTCGTCATCGGCACGCTCGGGGCGTGGGTGCTGTTCGTCCTCGTCCTCCAGCTGCGCAACCACTCCTCGCCCGACGAGCGCCTGTACGCCCTGACGGCCGGGGTCACCTCCACCGCCCTCACGGTGCTCGCCACCGGCCATCTGGCCGCCGAGCCCGACGCGGTGACGGTCGGTGCGCTCGCCGTGGCGGCCGCCGCGCTCGCCCGGGCGCTGCCGCTGCCGCAGGCGGTCTCCGTGGTCGTCTCGCTGTCGGCCGCCGCGGGCGCGGGTGTCGCGGCCGGGCAGTTCACCACCCTGGGCGGTTCCGGCGCGGTGCTGGGACTGGCGGCCGGGGTGTGCGCACTGATCGGGCTGCGGGTGGCGAGCTACGACTTCCCCTCCCGCTTCGTCCACATGACAGCCGGCGTGGCACTGCCGCTGACCGCCGCCGTGCCGGCGGTCTACCTGCTCGGCAGGGCGCTCGCATAGAGGCGCGGGGCGGGCGTCGGGCGCCGGGCGGGGCGTGGGGCGGGGCGCCCCGGGCCCGACCGCTGCGCGGACCCGTGGTACGGACCTGTCGTGGGACACCACGGGTTAGGCTCGCCGGAACCCGATCGGCTTCCGTCGGCGTCGATCAAATCGATCAGTCCGATCAGCTCAATCCGTTCCGCTCAGTCCGTTCCGCTCAGTCCGATCAGCGCGACCAGTCCGACCGACCCGACCGCACCCGGCCACTCTGGGGGGACCACCACGATGCGCGCACTCAAAGCCCTGCTGGGACTTCTCGTCCTCTTCGGCGGCCTGTTCGTCGGCGCCGACCGGCTGGCGGTGAACTTCGCCGAGGACGAGGTCGCCGAGAAGGTCCAAAGTTCCAGGGGGCTGGACGAGCGGCCCGCCGTGGAGATCAACGGCTTCCCCTTCCTGACCCAGGTCGTGGGCAAGGAACTGGAGTCGGTGGACGCCACGATGAACGGGCTGACGGTCCAGGTCGGCGGGCGCGACGTGGACGTGACCGAGGTGGAGGTGCACCTCAGTGACGTGCGGCTGGAGAACAACTTCTCCTCCGCCGTCGCCGACCGGGCCACCGGCAGTGCGCGGATCAGCTACCGGGATCTGACCGAGGCGGGCGCGAAGGGCGCCTCCCTCGCCTACGCCGGTGCGGAGCGGGCCGCGAAGAACCAGGTGAGGCTGGACGTGAACCTCACCCTCGTGGAGCTCACCCTGCACAGCTCGCTGAAGGTGGAGAACGGCGACACCGTCGCGCTGCACGCCGAGGACCTCCCCGACCTGCCCGTGGCCGAGGACATGGTGCGGGCGCAGATAGACCGCAAGCTGGAGATCACCGGCCTCCCCAGGGGGCTGAAGCTGGAGAGGGCGGAGGTGGACGAGAAGGGCGTCGTGCTGCACCTGAGCGGCTCGAACGTGGACCTGGCCGGCTGACGCCGGGTCCGTCGACATCCGCCCGTCCCGCTCGGCGCACCGCTCGCACACCACCCGGCCCGTCCACTCTCCGAGACGCCCGCGTCCGCTTCCCAGAAACCGCCTCCCGAAGATCCGCGCATCCGTTCGGTGGGGCGCTTCCCCCCTCCCGTCGTCTCGCATCGCGGGCATTCGCTTCTCACCATCTGGAACTACGGTGACACGCCCGCCCCTCCGTCCCTACGATCGCCCTCATGAAGCGACAGGCGGATCTCACGAAGCGACGGGCAGTCGATCTTTGCCGTGTCGCCGCCATGCTCTGTCGCGCCGTCGTCTGACGGCCGGCTCTCGGCGCCCTTCGCAGCCCGGACCGCAGCCGCACACCACCCCGCTGTCCCCGCCACCGCGGCGTACAGCCCCGTGCGCGCCCGCCGGCGCCCCGCGCCGCCGCACGCACGTCCACCGCACCGCACACCCCGCAGTACCTGCCCTCCGGAGGAGAGACATGAGCCGCAGTGACGTCCTGGTCGACGCCGACTGGGTCGAGGCCCACATCGACGACCCCAAGGTGGTCATCGTCGAGGTGGACGAGGACACCTCGGCCTACGACAAGAACCACATCAGGAACGCCGTCCGGATCGACTGGAGGACCGACCTCCAGGACCCGGTCCGCCGCGACTTCGTCGACCAGGCCGGCTTCGAGAAGCTGCTGTCCGAGAAGGGCATCGCGAACGACGACACCGTCGTCCTCTACGGAGGCAACAACAACTGGTTCGCCTCCTACGCCTACTGGTACTTCAAGCTCTACGGCCACCAGGACGTCAAGCTCCTCGACGGCGGCCGCAAGAAGTGGGAGCTGGACGCCCGCGAGCTGGTCTCCGAGGTGCCCACCCGCGCGAAGACCGAGTACAGGGCCAAGGAGCAGGACGAGTCGATCCGCGCCTTCCGCGACGACGTCGTCGAGGCCATCGGCAAGCTGAACCTGGTGGACGTCCGCTCCCCCGACGAGTTCAGCGGCAAGCTGCTCGCCCCGGCCCACCTGCCGCAGGAGCAGTCGCAGCGCCCGGGCCACGTCCCGACCGCCAGCAACATCCCGTGGTCGAAGTCGGCCAACGACGACGGCACCTTCAAGTCCGACGAGGAGCTGAAGGAGCTGTACCAGGAGGCGGGTGTGGACCTGTCCAAGGACACCATCGCCTACTGCCGCATCGGCGAGCGCTCCGCCCACACCTGGTTCGTCCTGCACGAGCTGCTGGGCCAGGAGAACGTCAAGAACTACGACGGCTCGTGGACCGAGTACGGCTCGCTGGTCGGCGTGCCGATCGAGCTCGGCGACGGCAAGAGCGCCTGAGCCACCTCCCCCCTCCACACTCAACTCCTCGTTCCGGAAGGAAGAGCACCCGACATGTGCGGAGCACAGGCAGGCGGCCCCGACGCCTCCTCCATCAAGCCCGGTGAGACGACGATCCAGGGCCAGGTGACCCGCGACGGCGAGCCCGTCACCGGGTACGTCCGGCTGCTGGACGGCACCGGCGAGTTCACGGCCGAGGTCCCCACCTCCGCCACCGGCCAGTTCCGCTTCTACGCCGCCGAGGGCACCTGGACCGTGCGCGCCCTGGTGCCGGGCGGCACCGCGGACCGCACCGTCGTCGCCCAGCAGGGCGGCCTGGTGGAGGTTCCCATCGCGGTGTGACCGTGACCGCGTGACGGCCGCGTGACGGGCCGTATGACGCACTCAGGCCGTGCCCCGGGGGTTGGACACCTTGTGCGGGGCACGGCCTTCGTCCTGCCCGGACGGGCGCCGGACGCACGCCGGACGGGCGCTCAGTAGACGAGGGCCTGCACGCCCTCACCCGTGATCTCGCTGACGAACACCTGGGCCCCGGCGATGCGGACGCCCTCGATCACGTCCTTCTCCTCGATCCCGCGCCGCGCCGCGCACTGGGTGCACAGGGTGATCCGCCCGCCCGCCAGGACGCCGTCGAGCAGATCGGGCAGCGGCGCGGAGTGCGGCAGCTCGAACTCCGCCGCCCGGCCCGGCAGCGCGAACCACGCCGACTCCCCGGTCAGCCAGAGCGACACCTCCACCCCGCTGGCCACGGCCACCGCCGCCACCGTGAAGGCCTGCGAGCACCGCTCGGGCGCGTCCGCCCCGGCCGTCACCTTGATCACGAGCTTCTTCGACACAGCTGCCATGCGGATCACGGTAACCCGTGGTGCGTACCGCAATCCGATCGTGACCGGCACGGGCACAACCTTCTCCCCCGCGATCTTGTCAGCGAACCGACAAACGTGTGAGGAGATTTCATGTCCACGCCCCCGCCGACACCGGCGGAACCTCCCGAGCCCGCAGCCGGGCCCGACCCGGCACCCGAGCCCGCGCAGGCCCTCCCGGCCGGCCCCCCGCCCCCGCTTCCGCCGGAGGCACCCCTCGCGGCACAGACCGTGGCACAGACCGTGGCACAGACCGCGCCACCGGCCCGGGAGCGGCCGCGCCGCCGCCGCGGCCGTACGGCCCTGCTGCTGGCCTGCGCCGCCCTGCTCGGCGCCGTCGGCGGCCTCGCGGGCGGCTACACCGTCCAGGCCGACCGCGCGCCCACCCCGCTGCCCCCGCTGTCCCAGGCGAAGCTGTCGTACCCGCAGAAGCCGCTGCCCGAGGACGAGGCGCCCGAGCCGCTGACCGCCGAGGAGGACCGGCGGGTGCGCACGGACGGCGATCTGCGCAAGCTGCTCCTGGACCGGCCCAAGGGCACCCGCGAGCTCGAGCTGAGTCCGGACATCGACGGCTGGCTCTCGCCGTCCGCCTACGCCCGGGAGTTCGAGAACCCCGGGTACATGTTCACCTACCTGACCGGCGGAGACCTGCGCCGCGTCGCGAGCACCGGCTGGGAGCAGGGCAGGTACCGGACGGTGAGCGTCAGCCTCGTGCAGTTCCGCGAGGAGAAGAACCGGTTCGCCCTCGAGTACGCCCAGGGCCAGCAGGACTACATGTCCTACGAAGACCACGCGGGCAACGACGGCACCGCGCTGGAGGGGTCGGGCAACGGCCGCTACTACGTCTTCGACGAACCCCACCGCGAGTCCGGCTACCTCCCGATGTACCGGGCCCGGGCCATCGCCCAGCGCGGCGACATCATGATGGACATCTGGATCTACGACACCAAGCCGATCGCCAAGCGCGACATCAGGTCCCTGGCCGAGCGGCAGCTGGAGCGGCTGTGAGCGACCAGGAGAACCGGAACGGCACCGACGGCGCCCCTGACCGGCCCCCGGCCGGGCCGCCGGCCGCACCCACCCCCGTCCCGGCCCCGGAGGCCGCCCCGGAGGCGCCCCCCGTCCCGGCCCCGGACGGGCCACCGACCACCGGAACGGGCGGGACGGGCCGGCTCCGCCGCGTCCTCGTCCCCCTGCTGTCCGCCGCCCTGGTGCTCGGCGCGGCCGGCGGCGGGCTGGCCTACACCAAGGCCACCGTGGACGCCGCCGACGTCTCGGCCCCCACGAAGATCTGGGAGAAGCCCGCGAAGGCCCCCTCCGAGGACGATCCGGCACCGGACCCCAGGGAGGGCCGCACCGACGGCGAGCTGCGCAGGAAGCTGCTGCCGGTCCCCGAGGACTTCCGGCTCGGCCCGGACATCTCCGAGTTCGGCAACGACACCGAACTCAGCGGCAGGCAGGCCCAGGCCCTGCTGCGCCAGAGCGGCAAGGACCTGCCGAGCAGGGAGCGCCGCAGGCACCGCGAGTTCGTGGAGAAGCTGCGCGTCCAGGGCATCGTGATGCGTACGTACGCCTCGTACGACGACGAGTTCACGGCCGAGATCCAGATCTCGCGCATGAAGAACGAGAAGGGCGTCAAGGACCTGAGCGGCTTCCAGTCCGGGCTGGTCGACGCCCTGTCGGTCTTCCGTGACGGCCCGAGGATCAAGGGCCACAAGAACGCGCGGTGCTTCCTGCCGCCCAAGGACGGCGACTCCGAACTGGAGACGATGTTCTGCACCGCCTACCAGGACGAGTACCTGATCTCGTTCCAGGCCGACGGCGTCAAGCCCTTCCGCGGGAAGGACGCCGCCGAACTGCTGAAGGACCAGCTCGACCACCTGGTGTCCCCCGGGGAGTACGTATGACCGAGCCCACCACAGACCGGCCGGAGCCGGCCGCGCCCGCCGTCCCGCCGCAGACGGAGCAGAGCACCGGGGCGGCGGAGACTTCGGCGCAGGCCGCGCGGGCGGCCGCCGTGCCTCCCCAGCCGTCCGCTCCCCCCGCCCCCGTCCCGGCCGTGCCCTTTTCCCCCGTGCCGCCGAAGCGCCGCCGCCCGTCGGCCCGCGTCCTGCGGGCCGTCGGCCGCTGGACGGCCGCCGTGACGGTCTTCGGCGTGTTCTGCGCGGGCACCGCCTACGGCATCACGCGGCTGGAACGCCACGAGGTGCCGGGCCTGGCCACCGAGAGCGACGGGCGCTGGGAGTACCCGCGGCTCACCCTGCCCGCCCTCCCCGCCGGCTCCCCGCGCCCCTTCGCGCAGGGCAACGAGGGGGAGATCCACCACGCCGACCTGCGCGAACTGCTGATCCCCCTGCCCGAGGGGGCCGAGGAGGACGAGAAGGCCGGGGAGGCCGGCGGGCTCCCCCCGTCGAAGGGCGACTGGGTCACGGTCGAGGAGTACACCGGCCTCTACGCGAAGGGCGAGCACGAGGAGCTGCGGCAGCGGCTGGCGGACGACGCCGTACGGCACATCGCCGCCCGCGGCTGGGTCATGCCGGACGGCACCCGCACCAGCGTCCATCTGCTGCGGTTCAACAGCGGAGCCGTCGCGGACGACTTCCACACCGATGCGGTGTACGGGGGCCTGGCCCCGGGACTGACGCTGGACCGGGCGCCGGGTTCGGAGCTGGACGAGAGCCGGCCGTCGAAGGCCGCCCCGGAGAACGTCGAGATCGAGGTGTACGACGAGCCCAGGCCCCGCGGCGGGACCCACACCCGCCACGCGTACCTGCTCGCCGGCGACACCGTGGCGCTGGTCGTCCAGACCCGTAAGGGGACGGCTCCCGCGGTGCCGTTCCGGCAGACGGTGATCCTCCAGGCCCAGCTCCTGGGCTGAGCCCCCGGAGCCCGCCGCGAACGGCCCCGTGGCGGGGCGGCGCACCTCACAGCAACGCCCCGCCACGGGCCGACTAGACTCGTCGGCGGGCCGCCCACCGGCCCGTACGTCCGTGCCGAGCCCCCGAGGAGCGCTCCCGTGCTTGAGGCATTCTTCACCGCCCTGCTGGTCCTGGTCTGTGTCGGCGTCCTGGCGTTCATGGGCCTGACCGTGAAGAAGCTCTACCAGGGCCAGCGCTGACCCGTTCCGTCCCATAACCTGGGCCACGCGTGCGGCCCGGGCCCGGGCCGCACCCGACCACACGCCCTCGACAGATCGTCTGAGCACCCCATGATCGAGATTCCGTCCGACCTGCACCCGGACCTCGTCCCCCTCGCGTTCCTCCTGGGCGACTGGGCGGGCGCGGGTGTCGCGGACTTCCCGGACCGCGAGCAGTGCAACTTCGGCCAGGAGGTCACCTTCTCCCACGACGGCCGGGACTTCCTGGAGTACGTCTCGCGGACCTGGGAGCTGGACGACAAGGGCGAGAAGGTCCGCCCGCTGGAGAGCGAGAGCGGCTACTGGAAGATCGACGCGGAGCGCCGGGTCGAGGCCGTCATGGCCCGCGACCGGGGCATCGTCGAGGTCTGGCACGGCGAGATGGCCGAGCAGAAGCCGCAGATCGACCTGGTCACGGACGCCTTCGCCCGCCTGTCCTCGGCCGGCGAGTACTCCGGCGGCAAGCGGCTGTACGGCTACGTCAAGGGCGACCTGATGTGGGTCGGCGAGCTGGCCACCCCCGACCCGGAGCGCCCGCTGCGCCCGTACATGTCGGCGCACCTGAAGAAGGTCGTCGACCCCAGCGAGTGGGCCAAGGACCTCAAGGACCTCCCGGACGACGGGATCGCCTTCTTCAAGTAGGCCGCTTCCCCACTCACAGGCAGGCCGCTTCTCCGGGCAGGCCCGGACGACGCCGGAACCGCCGCCCAGTCGCGCGAGCGCGCTCGCACAGGGTTAACAGTTTCCATGACTTCATACCCTCGTGGTGGTCACTTCACCGACCACCACGAGGGTTTCTTCTTCCCAGGAGCGACACTTTCACCCTTTTCATCCCGCAGCATTGGGCCCACTGGGCTGCGGAACGAGCAGAGAGTCGCGCCTCCCGTCAATCCGCAGAGGGTTAACAAAACAAAGAGCATGGAAGTGCTCTTTGACATCCCTCTGCCCTGTCACTAGCTTCTCCTCCAACGCCTCGGCTCGCCGTCCCGCGGCGGAGCGGCTCCGCGTACATGTCCGGGGAAACCCGGAAAACGGCGGAACCCCCGGTCATCAGCAGTGACCGGGGGTTCCGAAAGCCGTGCCCCTGGCGGCTTGCTTGCAGAGGCGGACCAGGGGCTTTCACCACCACGCTACCACGACCATCCGATAACGCACCGGGCTGCGGGAAGCAGCCCTCACCTCCGGGGGGAGCACCATGGCCGAGGAACTGCCCGACTGGATGCTGCACGCCTTCTCCGAGCCCCGTCTGAACCGCTACCTGCGGGCAACTGGGGGAGACGCCGCCGCGGCAACACGGCTCTACTGGTGGAACGTGGAGGCATCCGCCGCCCTCTACGGCCCTCTGCACTGCCTTGAGGTGACCCTGCGCAACGCTCTGCACGACCGGATCGGGCAGCGGTACGGGGCGGACTGGTGGGACGCCTTCCCCCTCAACGGAAACGGCCGGCGTCTGGTCGCCAGAGCACGGCGCAAGTGCGAGGAGCGCGGTATGCGGTCCGTGCCCGCGGACAGCGTGGTCGCCGAACTGTCCTTCGGCTTCTGGGCCTCGCTTCTCAGCCGTGGCTACGACCGCCGCCTGTGGGTGCCCATCCTGCACCGTGCCTTCCCGCACTACTCCGGCAGGCGTGGAGTCCTCTACGACAGTCTCTGGTCGCTGGTGCTGCTCCGGAACCGGGTCATGCACCACGAGCCCGTCCACCACCGTGACCTGGCCGCCGATCACGCCAAGATCTACCGTCTGCTGGGCTACATGAGTCCCGAACTCGTGAAGGAGATCCAGGCACTCGACCGCTTTCCCTCCGTGCTCGCCCGCCGCAACGGGCCGGATTCACGCTTCTGACCAGAGGGAGTCGTCCGTGGAAGACCTCACCGGCAGGCTCGTTTCCCGGGCCGAGATCGCCCGGCTCGCCGGAGTGCGCCGCCCCGCTGTCAGCAACTGGGAGCGGCGTCATCCCGACACGTTCCCCGGACCCGTTTCGGCCGGGGAGAGCGGCACGGAACTCTTCCGTGCGGCGGAGGTCGCCAACTGGTTGGACCGTCGCGTCATCCCGGTGAACGCGCGTGGGAAGGACGAGCCCGCCGGTATGACATACGGGGATCGTTTCCGCGCCGGCTCGGGAGCGAGTACCGTCGCGTCTTCGAGGGCTGTGGACGCCGCACCACTGCTGCGCGTCGTCGAGCGGCTCGCGAGCGACGACACCCTCCTGCCACGCGGAAGCGTGCCACTGCCCGATCGCGCCGAGATGCTGCTGGCTCTGATCTACCTGTGCGGTTCTCAACCCCGGATGTGGAGCTCACTGAGGAAGCTCGCCGACCACACGGCGCACGGTCCGGAAACCGCCGGCCTCCGGCAGGTGATCGCGGGCGGTCTTCCGACCGGGCTCTCCCCTTCCACCGTGCAGTCCTGGCAGGGCAGGGAACAGGCCCTGGCAGATGCGGTCCGCCTGATCGACGCGCATGCCGCGGAGGACCGGGGTCAGTATGTGCGCGCCTTCGATCTCCTGGTGAGGAAATATGCCGAGGAGTGGGCCGGGCGGGCGGGAAGCGAGCTCTTCACCCCCGTGTCCGTGGCACGTACCGCCGCCGCCCTCGTGACACCCACTGTCGACGCGACCGAAGCGCACGACCCGTTCTGCCGTGCGGGCGAGATGCTGACGGCCGTCGTCGACACCTGGACCGCCACCGGCTCCGCGGCCTCCATCCGGGTCAGCGGAGCCGGTCTGCCCGAGTTCTCCCTCCGACTCGCGAGGCTGGGGCTGGGCCTGCGCGGACACTCCTCGGCCGAAATGAAGCCGGGTACCACTGCTCCGTCCGCGCTCACGGCTCCGCTCGGGCGCAAGGTCGACCTCCTTCTGGCCAATCCTCCGTTCAATGTCCGCGGCGCCGGCTCCGCACCCCGGCAGGGCCACTGGCAGTACGGGCCGCCCCCTTCCCACAACGCGAACTTCGACTGGCTGCAGTACGCCGTGGACCTGCTCTCTCCTGGTGGACGAGCATGTCTGGTCATGGCCAACATCGCGGCCACCTCGGCCAACAGGAGAGAGCGGACGATCCGGTCCGCCATGGTGGAGGACGGCGCCGTGGAGTGCCTGGTCTCGCTTCCCCCGGGGCTCTTCTTCTCCACCGGCATCCCAGTGACGCTGTGGATCCTGAGGGCGCCGAGGGGAAGGTGCGACGAGATCCTCTTCATCGACGCCCGCGCTCTGGGGGAGATGCTCTCGCGCAGCGTCCGGCACCTGCCGGACCACGAGGTCGCCGCCGTCGCCCGGGAGTACCACGCCTGGCGGGACGCACAGGCGACGGGTACGGCGTACCGGGGAAGGGCCGGGTTCAGCAGGTCGGCGAGCATCGGCGAGATACGCGGTAACGGCTACGCCCTCGCTCCCTCCCTGTACGTGTCCCCCGCTCCTGTGGAGGGGAGCGCGCCCGACCACCACGCCCGTATCGATCACCTGCGCGATGAGCTCGCCAAGTTGCACGAGGAAGCGGCGAGGATCGACGCGGCCGTCGAATCGATACTGCGGAGGCACAGCGCATGAGCCGACCGAACAGTCCACTGCCGCCGGGGTGGCGCGAGGTGCGTCTCGCGGAGGTCTGCGAGCTCCAGGGCGGGCCGTCCTGGGCCACCCTGCGCACCGGCCAGCACGACGGTGAGGGCGTTCCCCTGGTCAGGCCCCGGGACATCAGCGACCGGCGGATCACCCCGGACGGTGTCGGCAGGCTCCCGGAGGGAGCCGTTCCCGTCCAGTCCTCCCACCACCGTCTCAGGCCCGGAGACGTCCTCCTCGCCCGTTCGGGTGCCGTGGGGCGCACCGCCCTGGTCTCCGAGCAGCAGGCGGGCTGGCTGTTCAGCGGGCACCTGGTGAGGATCAGGCCGCTGGACGATGTCCTCCCCGACTTCCTGGTGGGCCACCTCTCGCGACCGGCCGTCGCCACCTACATCGCCAGGCACACCCGAGGGTCGACGATCCAGCACATCTCCCTCCGGGATCTGGGCGGCATCCCCGTCGCGCTGCCTCCCCTCCATACCCAGCGGGAGATCGGCGGACAGCTCGCCGCGCTGGACGAGAAGGTCCGGATCCACACGGAGATCGCCCGGACGACCGCCGAACTCCGCGAAACGCTGGGGGACCTGCTGTTCACCGGGCTCCTCGGCACTCGATAGCGCGATCCGGCCGGTATGCCCGGCGCCCCTCCTACACTGGCCACTGTGGTGAGCACCGACTGGCAGAGCGACCTACGCAGACGCGGATACCGGCTGACGCCGCAGCGCCAGCTCGTGCTGGAAGCCGTGGACAAGCTGGAGCACTCCACTCCGGACGACATCCTCGCCGAGGTGCGGCGTACGGCGGGGAGCGTGAACATCTCCACCGTCTACCGCACGCTGGAGCTGCTGGAGGAGCTGGGGCTGGTCAGCCACGCCCATCTGGGCCACGGCGCTCCCACGTACCACCTGGCGGACCGGCACGACCACATGCATCTGGTGTGCCGGGACTGCACCACGGTGATCGAGGCCGACATCGCGCTCGCCGCCGACTTCACCGGCAGGCTGCGGGAGGAGTTCGGTTTCGACACCGACATGAAGCACTTCGCGATCTTCGGCCGCTGCCGCGACTGCGCCGGGCGGGCCTCCGGGGGAAACGCGGTGGAGGACACCGAGGCGGAGGACACCGAGGGGGACGCGGACGAGAGCGCGGGCGGCTCCGGGTCGTAGGCTGGCCGCATGTCGTACAAGAGCCCCCTGCTGTCGCTGCCCGGCGCCGTACCCGCCGAGGCGCCGGACGAAGGCGTCGCCGCGCACTACGGCGACCTCTTCCGCGAGCAGCGCACGCTCGCCGACGGTGGCGGAATGGTGGACCTCTCGCACCGCGGTGTGGTCACCGTCACCGGCGAGGACCGTCTGAGCTGGCTCCACCTGCTGATCACCCAGCACGTCAGCGAGCTGGAGCCCGGCCGCGCCACCGAGGCGCTGATCCTCTCCGCCAACGGCCACATCGAGCACGCGCTCTATCTGGTGGACGACGGCGCCACGGTCTGGATGCACGTCGAGCCGGGCACCGAGAAGGCGCTGATCGCCTACCTGGAGAGCATGAAGTTCTTCTACCGGGTCGAGGTCGCCGACGCCACGGCCGAGTACGCCGTGGTGCACCTCCCGGCGGGCTCCATCGCCGAGGTGCCCGAGGGCGTGGCCGTCCGCGAGACGGCGTACGGGCGGGACCTGTTCCTGCCGCGCGGCGAGCTGGAGTCCTACGCCGCCTCCCTGGGCCCGGCGGTCGGCGTGCTGGCGCTGGAGGCGCTGCGCGTCGAGGCGCACCGGCCCCGGCTGGGGCTGGAGACCGACCACCGCACCATCCCGCACGAGCTGGGCTGGATCGGCACCGCCGTCCATCTGCAGAAGGGCTGCTACCGGGGCCAGGAGACCGTGGCGCGCGTCCACAACCTGGGGAAGCCGCCGCGCCGGCTGGTCTTCCTCCACCTGGACGGCAGCGAGGTGCACCTGCCCGGCCACGGCACGCCCGTGCGGCTGGCCAAGGACGGGGAGGAGGGGCGGCAGCTCGGCTTCGTCACCACCTCGGCCCGCCACCACGAGCTGGGCCCGATCGCCCTGGCCCTGGTGAAGCGGAACGTCCCGGTGGACGCGGAGCTGCTCGCGGGCGACACCGCGGCTGCCCAGGAGACCGTCGTCGAGCCGTGAGCGCACCCCGGCGGGAGGTGCGGACCGGGAAGTGGAAGCGGTACGCCGGGGCGCGAGCCGGACCGGCGGGTGCATACTGGCGTTAATGACAAAATCGGCCGTAGCCCGGCGTCACCTGCCCACCAGCCCCTTCAAAGCCCCTGTCGCACCGCCCGACAAGCACTTCGCCGAGGGAGAGCGGGTCACCCACGACACGTACGGCCTCGGCCGGATCGTCACCGTCGAGGAAGGCGTCGCGGTACTCGTCGACTTCGGGTCCAAGCAGGTGCGAATCCTCAGCCCGTACCTCAAGCTGAACGTTCTCTGAGGCCGCCGCGCACGGCCGCCGCACGGCGGCCGGCCGCCTCCCCCCACACCACGTTTCCGCCCCGAGAGGCAGATCTCCCCATCGACACCACCGAACTGTTCTCCGCTCCCGACCAGGCGCCCCCGACCCCCCAGGCGGCGTCCCGGCCTCCGGCCCGGAATCCCTTCCAGGCGCCGGACTTCGGAGACGTCCCGGACTACGACGAGGCGGAGGAGACCGGAGAGGCGCCGTTCGACGCCGACACCGCCCCTGCCGCCGACACGGCCGGTGCGTCCCGCGCCGCCAAGGGCGAGGGCCCGGGACGGGACGGCGGCGGCGGCAGGAAGCGGTCGTCGAACTCCTCGCGCCGCAGGCGCGACCGCTCCCGGCAGGTCAGGCGGGGCGCCCCCCGCCGCTGACAGTGGCCGCCACCCTGGCCTGTGAACTGTCCGGCGTACGCAGCATGTGAAAGGGCTGTCTCCGGCGGCTCGTGGAAGCCGTGGCCGGCCCCACATGGTAGTGAGTGGTGCCGTTTCCTGTACCACCCGAAGGGAGGGGTGACCGTGTCCATCACCGCCGGCGAGGCTCGCAGGAACCTGTTTCCGCTGATCGAGCAGGTCGACAACGACCGCGCTCCCGTGCACATCACATCCCGCAACGGGAACGCCGTACTGCGGCCGGAGGAGGACTTCGCCTCCTGGCAGGAGACGATCCACCTCCTGCGCTCGCTCGCGAACGCCCGGCGTCTGGCCGAGTCGATCGCGGAAGCCGAGGAAGGCCGGGTCTCGCCCCGTGAGCTGATCGAGGCCGACGACGCCGAGTGAAGATCGTGTGATCGTGGTCCAGGCCCGCTACCGCTACTGAGCTCGGGCGTGAAGGCCGGGGAGGTTTGCCGGCCACCTCGACGCAGGCTCCTCCGTCCTGGTTGCTGTGGCTGGACTTGCGCCACCGCGCGGCGGTCATCCCGTGCGGGGAGACGGCCACGGAGACTTCTCCGGTTCGGCGCCGACGTGGAGATGCTCACCCCACCCGGGGCCCGCGCGGAGCTGGCCCACGCTGCGACGGAGATCCGCTCGCTCTACGACGGCGCCTGACATCCGCCCGCCCGGAAAGCTGCCGTCAAGGTGTTATGTCTGCACCGGGAGCGGTACGGGACCATCAGTCCCTCCCCGAGGGCTCACTCGTCGGCGGACACGCAGTCCGTCTCGACGTACTCACGGATGTCGGTGACCGTCTCCTGTATGGCCTCGTCCTCGCTCTGGCCGTCGCTCGTCGCCATGGCAATCCACCCGGAGCCCAGCATCAGGTTCTTGGAGAAGACGAGGTGACGGGGGGTCGTCGCATTCTCCTTGTTGAACGCCTCCACCTTCGCCTGACCCTCGGCATCCGGCCGACCGTGGTCCGCCTTCCCCCGCCAGGACAGCTCCAGTACCTCCATCACCTCCTGGACGCATTCCTGCGCCACCGGATCGAGTGGCACCACCGGCTCCCGTGAGGTGGCGGCAGCGCTGGGAGTCGTCGTGGTGGCCGAGGCGGTATCGCGCTCGGGCTGCTCACCAGCACAGCCGACTGCGAGCACCAATACTCCTGCCGCAAAAAGAACTCTCCCCCGCACCGACCCTCCAGCTCCCTTGACGTGATCGCGATAAGTCTGCCTGACGGCCGACAAGGGCGCGAACGGGTTCTGCCGCGCCCCTTTGAGCTCACGTACGGTCGTACATGGAGGAACGACGCCCAGGCGTCCGGGGCGAGGACCGGGCCGTGCGAGGTCTTGCTGTCGCGCACGGGGACGGTACCGGGGCGTCATCAGCTCTGAAACCGTGAAGCAGGAACGGAGAGAACCGTGGTCCGGAAACGGGCATGGGTGACCGCCTTCTTGATGCTCGCTGCGGCTTCCCTGCTGCTGAGCCAGGCGACCGAAGGTTACGCGGCCCTCTGGTGGGCGGTTTCCATCGCCTTCCTTGCCGTGGCCTTCGTCATCGCCGTTCGCGCGAACAGCAGGACGTAAGGGCTTCGCCGCAACCGGTCTACAGTCTCGGTTTCGGTGGGCCGACTGGACCTTGGCGTCCGCCTTTCAGGCCAGAGGCGACCTGTTGTCCTGCTGGGATCGCCTCCCAGCAGGACAACAGGGCAGACGTATGGTCCCGTCGACACCTGGTGCCCTTGCTGGCCAAGCGGTCCACTCCGGATCAATGGAGGATCAGGCAATGGATCGATCAGCTCTGGACGCGCTCGCATCGAGCATGGTCAGTCGAGGCACCCCTGAACGCGAGCAGGCACTTCGAGAACTACGGAGCCGAGGAAACTCCCCGGTCGAGACCATCTACGTCATGTCCCGAGTGTTCGGAACCTTCCTGTCCGAGGCCAAGGCCGCCATCTACGAAAGCTCCGCGTGGAGTGACCAGCATGTTGGCTGGCAACGCCTGCACTCCGATCTCTCCCACAATCCAGGCAACTGCCCCTTCGAGGCCGTTTGACATCGGCATCTGATGAAGGTGCCGGTGGATACCAACCGACAGCACCCGCCGGTCCGGCTCAGCCGGCGAGCCGGTCGCCCTTGACGGCGGTGAGGAACGACGCCCAGGCGTCCGGGCCGAAGGCGAGGGCCGGGCCGTGCGGGGTCTTGCTGTCGCGCACGGGGACGGTGCCGGGGAGGTTGTCGGCAACCTCGACGCAGTCGCCTCCATTGAGGTTGCTGTAGCTGGACTTGCGCCACCGTGCGGCGGTTATCTCGTGCGGGGAGGTGGTCATGAATGCTCCTCCAGAAGTCGGAGTAGGAACTCCGCCGAGTCACGCGGGGACAGGGCGTGGTCGCGCAGCCGATCGTAGCCGACCTGGAGTTCTTCGACCCGGGCCGCTTCCTCGATCAGTTCCCCGCTGTAGGCGGTCTCCACCCAGGCGACGGTCCTGCCGTCCAGGAGTCGCAGGAACGCCGTGTCCGTGTGACTCAGTTCGCGCAGTCCGGCGCGAAACGGAAGCACTTGCAGTATCACGTTCCACAGTTCTGCCGTATCGACCAGATACTTCAACTGCTCGCGCCATACCGTGGCGTCCGGCAACGGGCGGCGCAGAACGGCCTCGTCGAGAATCGCTCTGAGCTGAGGTGCACCATCGCCCGTCAGAACATCTCTGCGGCTCATGCGCGCCTTCACCTGTTGCTCCAGTTCGTCACCTGGACGCAGGCCACCCAGTGTCAGCAGCTCACGGGCGTACGCCTCGGTCTGGAGCAGCCCCGGCACGACACCGGGTGAGTACTTCTGAATACTCACCGCCTCGCCCTCGAGTGCCATGAAGCGGCGGTACTTCTCGCGGAACTGAGTGGCGTCCCCGGCCGCCAGCTCCCACAGGGCCAGCAGCAGGCCCGGGGTGCCGTAGTACTGGTCGAGGGCCTGGGCGACGTCCGGGCTGCCGATGGTCTGGCCGCTCTCCAGCTTGCCGAACAGCGACCAGTCCCAGCCCAGTGCCTCGCCCAGTTTCCGCAGGCTGTCGCCGCGTTCGGTGCGCAGGGTGCGCAACTCCTCGGCGAACCGCCGGCGCGGCTCCTGACTGCGGCCCGTGACCACTCTTCTCGGCGGCATTCCGTCCCCCTCCGTGGAATGTGTGGAAGCGGCGCCGGGCGGCCGGGAAGGGCTTCCCGGCCACGGGTGTTCGCGCTCCACTCCGGTTCATGCTCGTAAAGCGAACGCGACCGACGGTAGTCGTGCTGTCGCTTCTCGCACAGGGATACGGCGGAGGGATCACACCATATGGTGATGGAAGGTTCGGATCAGGTTGGGGAGCAACGAATCGGGGAGGCGGAGGCGGCCCGTGACGCACTCGCCGAGGCGCTGCGGCGGGCGGGAATCCGGTTCCCGGCCGTGGACGTCCGCACCCCCGTGCGCGCGGACGGGGCGGCCGGTTACGCGATGGTGGTCCTCGGCGAGTGCTCCGCGCCGGTGGCGCGGGAGTTGGCGGCCGTCATCGAACGGGGTGCGGTGTGACGCCGCCTCCGTTCGCCCCGGCCGTCGAGCGCCCGTGGCGTGACGGGTGGCCGCTGCCGGCGCACACCGACGACGCCAACGGCTGGACCACGGGCGGCTGCTGGCTGTACTGCCGCCGTGAGGGCGTGCGCGTGCTGTGGATCGGTTCGGTGCGCACTCCCGGCGCGACGGGCGACGTGTACGCGTGCGGCCCGTGCATCGCGGAGCTGGACCACATGGTGCGCCTCCAGTCCCACTGCCGGGACGAGCCGCCGGACGGAACGGGCGGCACAGGCGGCGCTACGGGGACCGGTTCGTGCGGGCACCGGCGGATCGGGAGGCTCGGCGGCAAGGTCCGCTGCCGCGACTGCGGGCGGCAGATCTACCTCTGAGCCGCCCTCAAGGCTCCGAAAGCCCGGGCCATAACACCGTGCTATGGCCAAGTGGTAGTACCCAGCCCGTTCCGCTTACGGGAATCCTGGTGCCTCCCCCACAGGTCACACGCGAACCATCGCGTGTATCCGGAAGCGAGGCACCCCTTGCGAATAACCAGGCTCGTCCCCGCTCTGATCGCGGCCATGGCCGCCGTTCTCTCCCTCTTCGTGCTGGCCCCGGCCGCCTCCGCCAAGGAGGCGCCCGGCAGCGGCGGCCCGCAGCCGATCATCGGCGGCGGCTACGCGCAGAACGCGCCCTGGGCCGCGCGGCTGTTCTCCAACGGCCGTGAGACGTGCTCCGCGACGATCATCGCGCCGACATGGATCCTCACCGCCAAGCACTGCGTCAGCGGCGGCGGGCTGTCGTTCCGCATCGGCAGCCTCAACCAGCACAGCGGCGGCACCGTCGCCAACGGCACCCAGATCTACAACCACTCCTCCTCGGACCTGTCGCTGGTCCGCCTGGACCGCTCCGTCTCGGCGACCTACGCCCGCCTGGGGCAGCCGGGTTCGGTGCGGGTCAACCAGACCGTGCAGGTCTACGGCTGGGGCGCCACCTCCCGGTGCGGCTCCGAGGCCAACTGCCAGTCGCAGTACCTGAAGGTCGCGAACGTGATCGTGACCGGCGGCTGCCGTGACGCCTACTACGGTTCGGCGATCTGCGCCCGCCGCGGCGACGGCATCACCGCGGGCGGCGACTCCGGCGGCCCGATGATGGCGAACGGCGTCCAGGTCGGCGTCGCGTCCACCAGCGACCGGCAGACCACCACGGCCTACACCAACGTGACGGCCTACCGCTCCTGGATCCAGTCGATCGCGGGCGTCTGATCCCGCGCGGTCCGTTCTGACAGCAGTCCCTTCCTCCGGGTTCTCCCCGTTCCGCCCCCGCGGAGCGGGGAGAACCCGTTTCCGGCTCCGGGCCGGGCCGGCCGGCCGGCCGGTCAGAGGGTCTCGCTGAGGGTGTCGGCGATGCGGCGGCGGGAGGCGCGGGCGGCGGGGACGGCCGAGACCGCGACCGCGCCCGACACGGCCGCGGCGGCCACCAGCAGCAGGACGCCGGGGTGCGGGTACTGGGCTATGCCCGCGCCGATGCCGCTGGAGCGGCCCTGCGCGTCGATCAGCCACCGTCCGGCGGCGGCCCCCAGCACGGTGCCGGCCAGGGCGGCGGCCAGGGCGGTGAAGGCGGTGGAGACGGTGATCACGCCCGCTATCTGGCGTGGGGTCAGGCCGATGGCCTTCAGTGCGAGCAGGTCGCGTCCCCGGTCGCGGACGCGGGCGCCGAGGACGGTGGACAGTTCGGTGAGCCCTATCAGGGCGAGGACGGCGATCAGTCCGGCGAGGACGCCGCGCACGCCGACCAGTTCGTCGGCGGGGTTGGCCGGTTCGCGGACCTCCAGGCGTCCGCCGGAGGAGGCGGCCAGTTCGGCGCCGACCTCCCCGGCGTCGGCGCCGTCGCGCAGGACGAGGTGGTGGACGTCGGGCGCGGCCGGACCCGGGCCGTCGCCCAGATCGAGGTTGTCCAGGGAGGTGGAGATCACCCGGCCGCCGTCCTCGGGTTCGATGGAGCGGCCGGTGATGTGGAGGATCTGCGGGCGGCCCTGGACGGTCATGCGCACCCAGTCGCCGACGCGTACGTCCAGCAGGTCGAGCAGCCCCTGCCCGGCGACGGCCTCGTCCGGGCCGTCGGGGAGGCGGCCCTCGGCGAGGGCGAAGGGGTAGGGGTCGGCGTCGGTGCCCAGGCCGCGCAGGGTGATGGTGGCGGTCTGGCCGGGGACGAGGGCCTCGACCTCGGTGCCGGGGTGGACGGCGGTGACGTCGGGGTGTGCGGCCAGCAGCCGCCCGGTGCGGGCGCGGTGGTCGGCCTCGGAGCCGTCCGGGGAGCCGTCGCGCACGGTGAGGGCGGCGGGCAGGCCGACCTCCTCCGGGTGCTCGTGGAAGCGGTCCACGGTGGCCCAGGCGCCCAGCGCGGCGGTGATCATCGCCAGCGGCACGGCCAGGCGTCCGACGGCGGCCAGCGAGCGGGCCCGGCCGGGGAACGCGCCGCGCCAGCCCAGGACGAGGGCGGGGGGTGCGTCCCGGCCCAGGGCGCGCCGCTCGGGCAGGGTCAGCGGGCCCAGTCCGCGCGGCACGGCCGTACGCGCCACCGGTACGGGCGGCACCCGGCCGGCGCGCCAGGCGGCCAGCGAGGTGGCGGTGGCGATGAAGAGGACGGAGGCGCCGGTGGTGGCCAGCACCGTCCAGGTGTGGCCGGGCAGTTGCCGCCACACGTCCACCGCCTCGCCGATGCGGCCGGGGATGCGCGCGCCCAGCAGTTCGGTGCCGGCCGCTCCGCCGGCGACACCGAGGAGGGCGAAGCCCAGGTGCTGGACGAGGAAGACGCGGACGACCTGGGCGGGGGTGAAGCCGATGGCCTTCAGCACGGAGATGTCGCGCAGATGCCCGTGGACGCGGGTGCTGATCGCCCCGGCGACCGCCAGGGCGGCGGCCAGCAGCGCGCCGAGTCCGAAGAGGGCCAGGAGCAGGCCGAGCAGCCGCCCCTCGCCCGCGGCGTCGGCGCGGGCCTGCTGCCAGCGGGTGACCTGCGAGACCTGGTCGGCGCCGAGGGCGGTGACGGCGCGCTGGACCATGAAGTCGGTGTCCCCGGGGTCGGTCAGGCGCAGTCCGACGGTCTGCCCGGTGCGCTCGGGGTCGGGCTGGATCGCCTCCAGGGCCTTTCTCGGCAGCCAGCCGACGCCGGGGGTGTCGCCGGGGGCGTAGCGGGGCTCGGCGGTATCGGCGACGCCCGTGACGCGCAGCGTGTGCTCGCTGCCGCGCGCCCCCCGTGCGGTGAGGGTGTCGCCGGGTTCGGCCCACAGTGCGCGGGCGAGGGAGCCCTCCAGGACGATCTCGTCGGCGGCGCCGGCCGCCGGCCAGCGGCCGGCGGTGACCAGCGGGCGTCCCACCTCGGGCGGTTCGGGCCCGGTGGCGCGCAGCTCCGCGGTCGCCCGCGCGCCGCCCAGTTCCACGGTGGTGCGGGCGGTGCGGAAGGGTCCGGACAGGCCCGCGACGCCCTCCAGGTCGCGCAGTTCCTCGGGCTCGGCGCCGTCGCGGGTGTGGATCCACACGTGCGCGCCCTCGGACTGGGTGAAGACCCGCTGCCAGGGGTCGGCCGTGTAGGAGAACAGCGCGCCGGCGAGCAGCAGGGAGGCGACGATCCCGGCCGTGGCCAGGACGGTGAACAGCGCCTCGCCGCGGTGCGCCCGCAGGTCGGCGTGGGCCCAGCGCAGGGTGGCGCGCACGTCGTCTCAGTCCTTCAGTTCCAGTACGCCGGCCACGCCCTTGCCGCGCCGCCGCACACCCGGGCCGTCCGCGCCCAGGGCGGCGTCGTCGGCTATTCGGCCGTCGAAGAAGCTGATGACGCGGTCGGCGGCGCTGGCCATCCGGGCGTCGTGGGTGACCAGCACGATGGTCTGGCCGCGGCCGTGGAATCGGGAGAGCAGGCGCAGCACCTCGCGGGTGCCGCGGCTGTCGAGGCTGCCGGCGGGCTCGTCGGCCAGCAGCAGGTCGGGGTGGTTGACCAGGGCGCGGGCCAGGGCGACGCGCTGCTGCTCGCCGCCGGACAGCTCGCCGGGCATGCTGCGCTCCTTGCCCTCCAGGCCGAGTTCGGCCAGGAGTTCGGCGCGGTCGGCGCGGGCCCCCTTCGGGCTGCCGCCGGCCAGCAGGGCGGGCAGTTCGACGTTGTCGGCGACGGTGAGGTTGGAGACGAGGTTGAAGAACTGGAAGACGATGCCGATGCGGCGGCGGCGCAGCACCGCCCACTGGGACTCGCCGTAGGAGTCCAGGCAGGTGCCGTCGAACCAGATGCTGCCGGCGTCCGGCCTCTGGAGTCCGCCGAGCAGGTGGAGCAGGGTGGACTTGCCCGCGCCGGAGGGGCCGGTGACGGCGACGAACTCGCCGCGCGAGACGGTCAGGTCCACGCCCCGTACCGCTCTGGCCGGGGCTCCCTCGCCGTGGTGGGTCTTGACCAGGCCCTCGGCCCGCAGGAGAGGGGGCGCCTTCGCCGGTGCGGCGGGGGCCTGGCCGGCGGGGCCCTGGCCGGCGGGTGCCCGGTAACGGCTCATTCCAACTCCTCCTGACAGCGTTCCAGCCAGTCGAGGTCGGCCTGGAGGTGCAGCATCGCGCCCTCGATCAGCAGTTGCGCCACCCGGTTGTCCCGGTCCTCGGCCGCGGCGAGCCGGGACAGCTCGCGCATGGTGTTGAGGTACTGGCGGCGCTGCTTGTTGATCAGTGCGATCTGGTCGGCCAGGCCGGTCTGCGGGGCGATCGCGAGCTTCATGAAGAACTCGTCGCGCACCCGGGGTTCGTCGGTCGGTTCCTCGAACCACGCCCGCACCGCCTCGCGCCCCGCGTCGGTGAGCCGGTAGATCCGCTTGTTGGGCCGGGCGGACTGCTCGACGTCCTCCCCCTCGATCAGACCCGACTTCTCCAGCCTGCCCAGCGTGACGTAGATCTGCCCGACGTTCGGCTGAGGGTACGCGGCGCCCAGCAGCTTCTCAAGGGCCTGCTTGAGCTCGTATCCGTGGGCGGGACCGGCCGCGAGGAGGGCCAGGAGCGGCAGACGCACGCGCGCACTCCTCCTCCCCGTCCCGTGCCGGGCCGGTGCCGGGCCGGCGGCCCCTTCCGGGCGGCGGCGGCCCGGTCGGCGGTGCGTCGGCTGTCTGTCGGTCGGCGTCTAGTATCGCCCATGCCCAACGGGTATATATGGGCGTCCGGTGCTCGACGGTGAGGCCGCGCACGACCGGTGCGCTGGGGAGGGACCTATGCGGTGGACGCGGGCCGCGGGGAGGGGGCTCCTGGCCGCCGCCGTGGTGCTGGCGGGTTATGCCGGGCTGGGCTCGCCGGCCGCCGGTCCGGTCGCGCACGCCGGGGGGCGCGGCCCCGTCACCCTGGTCACCGCGGGCGATCTGACCGACTACCTCGACCCGGTGCTGGAGGACTGGAACCGCGCGCACCCGGGCGAGGAGGCGACCCTGGTGGAGTTGCCGGACTCCGCCGACGAGACCCGCGCCCAGATGGTCACCGGCCTGCGCTCGGGCAGCTCCCGCTTCGACGTGCTCAACATCGACGTGGCCTGGACCTCGGAGTTCGCGGCGGCCGGCTGGATCGCCCCGGTGGACCCCGGCCGCTTCCCGCTGGACGCCTTCCTGCCGCCGGTGGTGGACACCGCCACCTTCGGCGGGCGGCTGTACGCGGTGCCGTACGTGACCAACGCCGGGCTGCTGTACTACCGCTCGGACGTGCTGGCGAAGGAGGGCGAGCGTCCGCCGCGCACCTGGGCCGAGCTGGAGCGGCTGGCGAGCGAGGTCGCCCCCCGGCACGGACTGGACGGCTACGCGGGCCAGTTCCTGCCGTACGAGGGGCTGACGGCCAACGCCACCGAGGCGGTGCGCTCGGCGGGCGGCTCGCTCCTGGGCGACGAGGGCGCGACGGTGACCGCCGACTCCGGGGCGACCGTGGAGGGGCTGGCCTTCCTGGCCGACGGGGTGCGCGAGGGCTGGATCCCGAAGGAGTCGCTGACCTGGAAGGAGGAGGAGTCCCGGCAGGCCTTCCAGAACGGGCGGCTGCTCTTCCTGCGCAACTGGCCGTATGTGTACGCGCTGGCCGGCGGCGAGGGGTCGAAGGTGGCCGGGAGGTTCGGGGCGGTGCCGCTGCCCGGCCCGGACGGTCCGGGCGTCAGCGTGCTGGGCGGCTCCAACCTGGCGGTCAGCTCCCTGTCCCGGCACCCGGAGACGGCGGCCGACCTGATCGCGTACCTGACCGGTGAGCAGGTGCAGCGCCGGGTGCTCACCGAGGGGGCGCTGCCCCCGGTGCGGGCGTCGCTGTACTCCGATCCGGAGCTGGTGCGCGCCTTCCCCCATCTGCCGGCCCTGCGCAAGAGCGTGCTGGCGGCCGAGCCGCGCCCCAAGAGCCCGCGCTACGACCAGGTGAGCCTGGTGGTGCAGGCGGTGGTGCACGACGCGATGGCGGGGCGGCAGACCCCGCGGCAGGCGGTCGCGCGGCTGGCGCGCGAGCTGCGGTCCCTCGCGCGCGCGGGTGCCGGGCCTTCCCGCGAGGACTGATCGGCTCGCGGGCTACGCGCCCCTCTCAGCCACTCACCTTCTACATACATGTTAAGTAGCTGCACTCCCTTCTGAGCACTTCTGGACACCCCTTGCCTTGCCCGGACATACCAGGGCATACGAGGGCGGCTTCTCGACCACTCGTTGACACCTCGATGACACCCGTACATAACATGCATGCATAACAGCGGCTCACGAACAGCGGCTCCGAAGCATGTGCTCCGCGAGCAGGAACGGGATCACGAGGGATGCTCACAGCCACGACCGACCACGGCGTCTCACCCCGCATCGCGCGGCCCGCTTCCTCCCCCGGCGCGTCCCGGAACTGGTGGCGGGACGCGGTGGTCTACCAGGTCTACGTCCGCAGCTTCCTGGACAGCACCGGCGACGGCATCGGCGACCTGGCCGGCGTCCGCGCCGGACTGCCGTACCTGCGGAAACTGGGCGTGGACGGCATCTGGCTCAGCCCCGTCTACCCCTCCCCCCAGCACGACCACGGCTACGACGTCGCCGACTACCTCGACGTGGACCCGGTCTACGGCGACCTGGAGGAGTTCGACCGCCTCGTGGCCGCCGCCCACCGCCTGGGCCTGAAGGTCGTCCTCGACATCGTCCCCAACCACTGCTCCAGCGAGCACCCCTGGTTCCGCGCCGCGCTGGCCGAGGGGCCGGGAGGCCCGCACCGCGCCCTCTTCCACTTCGCCGACGGCCGCGGCGCGGAGGGCGAGATGCCGCCCAACAACTGGCGGGCGATGTTCGGCGGCCCGGCCTGGTCGCGCGTCACCGAGCCGGGCGGCGAGCCCGGTCAGTGGTATCTGCACCTGTTCACGCCCGAGCAGCCCGACCTCAACTGGCGCGACCCCGCCGTCGCCGAGCACTTCGACCACGTGCTGCGGTTCTGGCTGGACCGGGGCGTGGACGGCTTCCGCGTCGACGTCGCCGCCGGGCTGTTCAAGCACCCCGAACTGCCCGACTCCCCCGACCCGGAGGCCGACGAGCGCACCCGCGACTCGGTCAACCCGCTGGCCTGGAACCAGCCCGAGGTGCACGGCGTGTGGCGCCGCTGGCGCGCGCTGTGCGACGAGTACGCCGAGCGCGACGGCCTCGACCGGCTGCTGGTGGGCGAGGTGTCGGTGCCCACCGCCCGCGAGCACGCGAAGTACGTACGGCCCGACGAGCTGCACCAGGCGTTCTTCTTCCACCTGCTGGGCGCGCCCTGGGACGCGGACACCTTCCGCGGGGTCATCGAGGAGGCGCTGCGGGACATCGCGGGCACCGGCTCCACCGTCACCTGGGTGCTCAACAACCACGACCAGGTCAGGACCGTCACCCGCTACGCGGGCGAGGGAAGCGGGCCGGGCAACCCCGGCCTGGGCGCCGCACGTGCCCGCGCCGCCGCGCTGCTGATGCTGGCGCTGCCCGGCGCCGCCTACGTCTACCAGGGCGAGGAGCTGGGCCTGCCCGAGGTGGTGGACCTGCCCGACGAGGTGCTCACCGACCCCATCTTCCGCCGCACCGGAAGCCGCAGCCGCATCCGCGACGGCTGCCGCGTACCGCTGCCGTGGTCGGGCCACGCCTCGCCCTTCGGCTTCAGTTCGGGCGCGGAGGAGGCCCGCCCGTGGCTGCCGCAGCCCGAGTGGTTCGCCGAGCACGCCACCGACCGGGCGCTGGCCGACACCCGCTCGTTCTGGCACCTGTACCGCGACGGCCTCCAGCTGCGGCGCGATCTGCCCCAGCTCGGCGAGGGGACGCTGCGCTGGCTGGAGGCGCCACCGGAGGTCCTGGCCTTCGAACGCGGCGACGGGCTGGTCTGCGCGGTCAACTTCGGCACCTCCCCCGTGCCCGCCCCGGTGCCCGGCACCCCGCTGCTGGCCAGCGGCCAGTGCCCGGACGGGACGCTCCCCGGCTCCACCGCCGCCTGGTGGGTCACCGATCCCGCACCCCGCTGACCTCCACCTCCCGGAACCCCGGACCTCACCGACTTCACCGAACTCCCCACACCATCCACCCTCCGGCCCCCGGGCCGGCCGACCCCGAGAGGGACAGCCATGAACACAGGCAGCACCACCAGACGCACCGCGACCGCCGGCGCGGCGGCGCTCGTCCTCGCCCTGACCGCCTCCGCCTGCGGCGGCGGCGACACCGCCGAGGGCGGCGACAAGGGCGGCCAGGAGCTGAAGGGCGAGACGGTCACGGTCGCCGGGGTGTGGACCGGCATCGAGCAGAAGAACTTCCAGAAGGTGATGGACGCCTTCACCGAGAAGACCGGCGCCGAGATGAAGTTCGTCTCCACCGGCGACAACGTCTCAACGGTCGTCGGCTCCAAGATCCAGGGCGGCAACGCGCCGGACGTGGTGATGGTCCCGCAGGTCGGCGTGCTCGAGCAGTTCGCCGAGAAGGGCTGGCTCAAGCCGCTGTCGAAGACCGCCGACGACCGCGCGCGCGACTACTTCGCCCCGGTGTGGAAGGAGTACGGCACGATCGACGACGTCTTCTACGGCCTGTACTTCAAGGCGTCCAACAAGTCGACCGTCTGGTACGGCCCCGAGGCCTTCGAGCAGGCCGGCGTCACCCCGCCCGAGGACTACGACGGGATGCTGGAGGCCGGCCGGACCCTCTCCGACTCCGGTGTGGCCGCCTTCTCCGTGGCGGGCGAGGCGGGCTGGCCGCTCACCGACTGGTTCGAGAACGTCTACCTCTCCCAGGCGGGCCCGGAGATGTACGACAAGCTCGCCGCGCACGAGATCCCCTGGACCGACCCGTCCGTCGTCAAGGCCCTGACCACCCTCGGTGAACTCTTCGGCGACAAGGAGCTGGTGGAGGGCGGCGGCGCGGGCGCGCTGCGCACGGACTTCCCCGAGTCCGTCGAGAAGGTCTTCGGCGACGACCCCAAGGCGGGCATGGTCTACGAGGGCGACTTCGTCGCGGGCCTGATCAGCGGGCAGTTCGGCAAGAAGGTCGGCGAGGAGGCCAAGTTCTTCCCCTTCCCGGCCGTGGACGGCGGCGAGCCGCCGGTGGTCGGCGGCGGGGACGCGGCGGTCGTCCTCAAGGACGGGGAGAACTCCGACGCCGGGATGAAGTTCGTGGAGTTCCTGGCCACCCCGGAGGCCGCCGAGGTGTGGGCCGGGGCCGGCGGCTTCATCTCCCCCAACGAGGCCCTGAACCTGGACGCCTACCAGGACGAGACCACCCGGCAGATCGCCCAGTCCCTGGTGGAGGCCGGTGACGGCGTGCGGTTCGACATGTCCGACCAGGCCCCGGCCGCCTTCGGCGGCACCCAGGGCGCCGGCGAGTGGAAGCTCCTCCAGGACTTCCTGCGCGACCCCTCCGACCCGGAGGGCACCGCGAAGAAGCTGGAGGCCGCCGCGGCCAAGGCCTGGAAGAAGAGCTGAGGCGAAAGCACCGATGTCCGCCGAAGCATCCGCCGTGCCGCCCGCGAAAGCGGGCGGCGCCCCGGCCGGCGCCTCCCCCTCGCGGGGGGCGCCCGCCCGGGGCGACGACCCCCGCAGGCGCGCGGCGCGCCGCCGCAGGCTCGTCGCCGCCGCCTTCCTGCTGCCCGCGCTGCTGCTGCTCGGCGCGCTGGTCGCCTACCCGATCCTGTTCTCCATCGGCCGCAGTCTCTTCGACGCCTCCGGCACCCGTTTCGTCGGCGCGGACAACTACGTCGAGATGTTCAGCGACCCGACCACGCTCAAGGCCGTCCGCAACACCGCGATCTGGGTCGTGGTCGCCCCGGCCCTGCTGACCGGCCTGGGCCTGATCCTGGCCGTGCTCACCGAGAAGGTGCGCTGGGCCACCGCGTTCAAGCTGCTGATGTTCATGCCGATGGCGATCTCCTTCCTCGCCGCCGGGATCATCTTCCGCATCACCTACGAGCAGGACCCCGACCGCGGCGTCCTCAACGCCGTCGCCGTCGGCGTCCACGACGTCTTCGCCGACCGCCCCGCCTACCCCGGCGCCCGGGGCAGGGAGGATTCCGGCGAGACCCCGCTGGCCAAGGGCGAGGACGGCTCCTACGGCACCGCCGCGGACCTGGCGCCCGGCCGCACCGTCTCGCTCGGCGTCGTCGGCGTGCCCCCCAAGGAGGTGCCCTCCGACGCGGAACCCGCCACCGCGCCCGAAGGCACCTCCGGTGCCGGGGACGGATCGCTCGCCGGCACCGTCTACCTGGACTTCACCCCCGGCGGGGGCGGCGAGCCGGGCCGGATCGACTCCGGCGAGCGCGGCCTGCCCGGCATGACCGTCCAGGCGGTGCGCGACGGAAAGGCGGTGGGCGAGACCACCACCGCCGCCGACGGCTCGTTCCGCATCACCGGCCTGGACGGCGGCTCGTACGCCCTGCGGCTGCCGGCGTCCAACTTCGCCGAGCCCTACGGCGGGATCTCCTGGCTCGGTCCCGCCCTGGTCACCCCGGCGATCATCGGCGCCTACCTGTGGATCTGGACCGGCTTCTCGATGGTGCTGATCGGCGCCGGACTGGCCGCGATGCCCCGGGACGTGCTGGAGGCCGCGCGGATGGACGGCGCGAACGAGTGGCAGATCTTCCGCAGGATCACCGTGCCGCTGCTCGCGCCCGTGCTGACCGTGGTCTTCGTGACGCTGGTGATCAATGTGATGAAGGTCTTCGACCTCGTCTACATCATCGCCCCGGGCCCGGTGCTCCAGGACGCCAACGTGCTGGCCATGCAGATGTGGCTGGTGTCCTTCGGCGGCGGCAACAACCAGGGACTGGGCAGCGCCATCGGCGTCCTGCTGCTGCTCCTGGTGGTCCCGGCCATGGTCTTCAACATCCGACGTTTCCGCAGGAGCCAGTCATGACCCACGGCACCGTCGACGGCCCGGCCGGGGAGCCCGCCGGGAAGGGAGCGGCCGCACAGGCTCCGGCTCCCGCGGCTGCGGCGGCAGCCGCGGGAGCCGGGCACCACCCCCCGGGCGCAGGGCGGACGCGGCGGCCCGCCGGCGCGCGGATCGGCTCCTTGCTGGGCAAGACCGCGGTCCAGGTCTTCCTCGTCGTCACCGCGCTGGTGTGGATCACCCCCGCGCTGGGGCTGTTCCTGTCCTCGCTGCGGTCGGAGGAGGCCAACTCCGCCAGCGGCTGGTGGACGGCGCTGACCGAGCCGGGCCAGCTGTCGATCGACAACTACACGGCCCTGCTGGCGGATTCCGGCATCACCCAGGCGTTCTGGAACACCGTGCTGATCTCGGTGCCCACCACCGTCGCCGTGGTGGTGGTCGCCGCACTGGCCGGATACGCCTTCGCCTGGCTGGAGTTCCCCGGCCGCGACTGGATCTTCCTGGTGGTCGTCGGACTGCTGGTGGTGCCGGTCCAGGTCGGTCTGCTGCCGGTGGCGAAGATGCTGGGCGCGGTCGGGCTGTTCGGCACGATCCCCGGTGTGGTCCTCTTCCACGTCGCCTACGGGCTGCCGTTCGCGGTCTTCCTGCTGCGCAACTACTTCGCGGAGATCCCGCGGGAGATGCTGGAGGCCGCGCGGATGGACGGCGGCGGGGAGTGGCGGATCTTCATCCGGCTCGTCCTGCCCGTGGGCAGGCCCGCGATCGCGAGCCTGGCCATCTTCCAGTTCCTGTGGGTGTGGAACGACATGCTGGTGGCGCTGATCTTCGCCGACAGCGACTCGCAGCCGCTGACCGTCGCGCTCCAGTCGGAGATGCGGCAGTTCGGCAGCAACATCGAGATCCTCGCGCCCGGCGCCTTCCTGTCGCTGGCCGTTCCGCTCGTGGTGTTCTTCGCCTTCCAGAAGCACTTCGTGCAGGGCGTCATGGCGGGGTCGGTGAAGTGACCGCAGGAGACGGGGGTGTGAGCGGGGGGTGGGAGCGGGGGGTGTGAGCGGTCCCTGCCGCCGTTACGGGGGGCGGCAGGGGCCGGGCGCCTGTCCCGCGGGCCCGTGCGGACCGAGCGGACCCGCGGGACAGGCCCTCAGACCTCCAGCAGCACCGTGAACGGGCCGTCGTTGGTGAGCGAGACCTCCATCTTCGCCCCGAAGCGGCCCGTCTCCACCCGCGCGCCCAGCGCCCGCAGCCTGGCGCAGACCTCCTCGACCAAGGGCTCGGCCACCGGGCCGGGGGCGGCGGCCTGCCAGGTGGGGCGGCGTCCCTTGCGCGCGTCGCCGTAGAGGGTGAACTGGCTGACGACCAGCAGGGGGGCGCCGGTGTCCGAGCAGGACCTCTCGTCCTCCAGGATCCGCAGCCCCCACAGTTTGCGCGCGAGCCGGTCGGCCTTCTCGGGGGTGTCGTCGTGGGTCACCCCGACCAGCACGCACAGCCCCTCCCCGGTGATCTCGCCGACGCTCTCCCCCGCGACGACGACCTTCGCGCCACTGACCCTCTGCACCACAGCTCGCATGCCGACCATCATGCCGCCCCGGTCGTGCGCCCGCCGACCGCCGCCGGACGGGTGGCCCGGACTGCACGCAGGGTGCCCGCGGTGGCACGATGCGTGCAGCACGGTGCCGCGGTGGCCTGCGGCGTATCCGTGACGGGCCGTGGCACCTCGTTGTGGTCCACGGCGAAGGGGATGAGGGGCACACAGAAGATGAGTACTGCCGGAACCGGGCGGACACCCGGAGCCGTACCGGCGGCCCGCGAGGCCGCGTCCACGACCGATTCCACGACCGCGTCCACGACCGGCTCAGCCGCCCCGGCGTGCGCCGCGAAGACCCCTCCGGCGGAAGCGGGGGCCGACGCCGGTGGCGCCACCGGCGCGGACGGCGCGCCCCCGGCGGTCCCGCACGACGCCGAGCCTCCCGAACTGACCGGTCTGCGCCTGCCCCAGCTGCGCGAGCTGCGCCGCCAGGCACAGCAGGAGGAGGCCGACCTCAGCTACGTGCGGCGGCTGATCCAGGGCCGCGTCGACATCCTCCGCGCCGAACTGGCCCGCCGCAGCGCCGCGGACGTCCCCCTGATCGACCGGCTGGCGGAAATCCTCGCCGACGCTCCCCCGCCCGGCCGGGGGCCCGCGCGCTCGGCCCGCCATGTGACGCTGCGCACCCCGCGCAGCGAGGAGTACCGGCGGCTGGCCGAGGAGGTGCTCGCCGAGGTCGAACTGTCCGACCTCGGCGCCCGCACCGACGCCGAACTGCACGCCGCCATGGCGCGGCTGGACGGGCACGAGCACCGGATCTCCCGGCGCCGCCGGGCGCTCCAGCGGACGGCGAACGGGTGCAGCGCCGAGATCGCGCGCAGGTACCGTGAGGGCGAAGCACACGTGGACGACCTGCTGCCCTGACCCCGGGGGCGGTCGTCCCCCCTACACCCAGGGAAGGCCGCCCATGTCCGCCAGCACCACCCCGCCAGCGAACGTCCCCGCCACCGCTCCCGCTCCCGGCGAGCGGCCCGGACCGCTCGCCGGACCGCCCTCCGCGCAACTCCCGGTCCTCGCCGAGGTCGTGCGCTCGGGGTTCACCGAGGGAAACCACCGCGGTTCGGTGGTGGTGCTCGGGCCGGACGGCGGCGTGGAGTGGTCGCTGGGCGAGGTGGCCGCGCCGGTCTACCCCCGCTCGTCCAACAAGCCGATGCAGGCGGCGGCCGTGCTGCACGCCGGCCTGGAGCTGTCGGGCGAGCGGCTGGCGCTGGCCGCCGCCAGCCACTCCGGCGAGCCCTTCCACCTGGAGCTGGTGCGCACCATGCTCGCCGAGCACGGGCTGACCGAGGACGACCTGGGCTGCCCGCCCGACCTGCCGCTGGACCGCGAGGAGGCCGACCGGTTCCTGGCTGCGGGCTCGCGCCCCTCCCGCACCGCCATGAACTGCTCGGGCAAGCACACCGCCATGCTCGCCGCCTGCCGGGTCAGCGGCTGGTCCGGCGCCGACTACCTCGACCCCGGCCACCCCCTCCAGACGCTGGTGCGCGAGCGGATCGAGGCGGCGGCGGGCGAGCCGGTCGCGCACACCGGCACCGACGGCTGCGGCGCCCCGCTGATGGCGATCTCCCTCACCGGCCTGGCCCGCGCCTTCCGCTCCTTCGTGCTGGCCGAACCGGGCACCCCCGAGCGCCGGGTCGCCGACGCCATGCGGGCCCACCCCGAGTACGTGGCGGGCACCCGGCGCGAGGACACCCGCCTGATGCGCGGCGTGCCGGGCGCGCTGGCGAAGGTGGGCGCCGAGGCGGTACAGGCGGTGGCCCTGCCCGACGGCCGGGCGCTGGCGATCAAGATCGACGACGGCGGGCTGCGGGCGCTCGGCCCGGTCCTGGCCCGGACGCTGGCGCGGATGGGCGTGGAGTCCCCGGCACTGGCGGAGATGGGCGACGCCCCGCTGCTGGGCGGGGGGCGGCGGGTGGGTGAAATCCGCGCGACGTTCTGAGACGGCGGCCATAACGTAACGGCCATGGACTCGAACGCCCCTGACATCCGCACCATCACCGAGGACGAGTACCCGGGCTGGCTGCGCGCCCTTCGAGCGGGTTTCCTGCACTCCGCGGAGCTCACCGCCGAGGAGCTCGCCGCCCGGCGCGGCGCGATCGAACTCGACCGCACCCGGGGGGCGTTCGAGGACGACCGCTGCGTCGCCACCTTCCGCACGCTGCCGCAGCGGCTGACCGTTCCCGGTGGCGCGGCGGTGGACTCCCTGGCCGTCACCAACGTCTCCGTCCTGCCCACCCACCGCCGCCGCGGGCTGCTGACGCGGATGATGCGCGACGCGCTGGCCGACGGCAGGGAGCGCGGGGACGTCTGCTCCACGCTGGACTCCGCCGAGTACCCGATCTACGGCCGCTACGGCTACGGCCCGGCCACCTGGTCGACCGACTGGACCGTGGACGCCGCCCGCGCCGGGCTGGACCCGCGCTGGTCGCGCCCGCGGGAGGAGGGCGCCCGGATCGATCTGGTGGAGCCCGCCCGGGCGCGCGTCCTGGGCGCCGCGCTGCACGAGCGGGTGCGCGCGCTGCCCGACCGGCAGGGCATGACCGACCGCACCGAGCGCTGGTGGAAGCTGAACACCGGCGCGATCGACTGGCCCGGCAGCGGCTTCACCCAGGCCTCCCACGCCGTGTACCGCGACGCCGCGGGCCAGGTGCGAGGGCTGCTGACGTACACCGCCGACGACCACTGGGAGAACAAGGCGCCGCGCCTGAACGCCCACGTCCGCGATCTGATCGCCGCCGACACGGCCGCCGAACGGGCCCTGTGGCACTTCCTGCTCTCCATGGACTGGGTCGCCACCGTCCACTGCCGCCGGCTCGCCCCCGACTGCCTGATGCCCCGGCTGCTGCCGAACCCGCGCGCCGCCCGGATCACCTCCCACGCCGACTTCCTGTGGCTGCGCCCGCTGGACGTCCCCGCGCTGCTCCGGGCCCGTACGTACCCGGTCTCCGGCACGCTGGTGCTGGCTCTGGAGGACCCGATGGGCATCGCCGGGGGGCGCTTCCTGCTGGACGCCTCCCCCGAGGGCGCCATCTGCGCCCCCACCACGCGCTCGGCCGATCTCTCGATGGGAGTGGGCGCGCTGAGCTCGATGTACCTGGGGGACGAGTCCGCCTCGCGGCTGCGGGAGCTGGGGCAGCTCGACGAGGAGCGCCCGGGCGCGGCCGTCCTGGCGGACGCCCTGCTGCGCACGGGCCGCAGGCCCTGGGCGCCGGACGTCTTCTGACGCCCACCGGGCGCGGTCCCGGGGCGCGGTCCCGAAGCGCGGTCCCGGGTCCCGGTCCCACCCCTCCGCCGCACCGGATCCCGCGCGGGGTGTGGAGACGCTGTGGAACCCGCCACACGTTCTCCCATGATCGAGTACGGTCGTGCCTCGCCGCTCCGGTGCGGCACACACCCGCCCAGGCGGTGCACAATTACACAAAAGATATGCTCAACGGCCGAATCGACCCTCTCCGTACCGGGCGGGCCGCCCACCCGCCCGCGATATGCCCGGCCGGGAGGCGGCTGCGGCGTTTCGTCGGCGGGCTGCTGACCCCGCGGGCCGCGCGGTAGTGTTCGAGACGGACAGGGAGTGCGTGCCACCATGACGAAGAGGTCCCCGGCTCCGGCCGGCGCCGCGCAGAGGGGAGGGGCCATGAGCGAGGTGAGCGGCGGCATCGACTACGCCGCCCTGTTCGACGCCGTCCCCACTCCCCTGTCGGTACTGGACCGGGACCTCGTCTTCGTGGAGGCCAACCAGGCCTATCTGGAGATCACCGGGCGCACCCGCGGCGAACTGATCGGCCGCCACCTGTTCGACGCCTTCCCCGCCGACCCGGACGACCCGGACGACCCGGACGCCGACGGCCCCGGGAACCTGCTGGCCTCGTTCCGGCGCGTACTGGAGACGGGCAAGCCGGACACCATGGTCCTCCAGCGTTACGACATCCCCCGCCCCGGCGCCGAGGGCGGGTACGAGGAGCGGTACTGGAGCCCGGTCAACACCCCCGTCCTCGGCGAGGACGGCTCGGTGCTCCTGATCGTCAACCGCGTCGAGGACGCCACGGCGTACGTGCGTGACAGTCTCGCCCACCCCACCAGCCTGACCGGCGCCGGCACCGGCGACGGCCTGCGGGCGGTCGGCGGGAAGGTCGCCGAGGCCGAGCTGTACGCCCGCGCGCGGGAACTGTACGAGCACAACGAGCGACTGCGGCAGGCGCACGCCCGCGAGCACGAGGTGGCCCTCACCCTGCAGAAGGCCATGCTGCCGACGCACATGCCGCTGGAGCGCCGCAACGCGGCCGTGCGCTACCGGCCCGCCCAGGGCTCGCTGAACGTGTGCGGCGACTGGTACGACATGATCAACCTCAGCGAGGACCGCTTCGCCGTGGCCGTGGGCGACGTCGTCGGCCGGGGCCTGGAGGCCGCCAGCGTGATGGGGCAGCTGCGCAGCGCCCTCAGCGCCGCCATGCGGGTCGCCGACGGCCCCGCGCAGGCGCTGTACGGCCTGGACCTGTACGCGCGCTCCCTCGACGGCGCGCTGGCCACCACCGCCGTCAAGCTCGACATCGACACCCACACGCACACGCTCACCTACAGCAGCGCCGGCCACCTGCCCCCCATGCTGTGCCACCCCGACGGGCTCACCGAGCTGCTGGACCAGGCCACCGACGTGCCCCTGGCCGCCCGGAGCAGGCCCTCGCACCGGCCGCAGGCGATCACCACCTATGTGCCGGGCTCGACCCTCATCCTCTACACCGACGGGCTGGTCGAGCGCCGCGAGGAGTCCATCGACGTCGGGCTGAAGCGGCTGTCGGAGAGCCTGGCCCGGCACCGCGACCTGGGCCCGGAGGAGATCGCCGACAACCTCCTGGAGGACCTCGGCATGAACCGGGGCACCGCCGACGACGCGGCCCTGGTCGTCATCAAGCTCTGAACGGCCGGCCCCCCGGCGGTGCGGGCGCCGGCGGGAGCGCGGCGGCAACGGACGGAAAGCGGGCATACGTAATCTGAACATGATCGGCCGCCGTGGCGGCGAGACGGTACGACGAGGAGGCACCCGATGTCCGACGCCCCGACCCCCGAGACCTCCCAGCCCGCGCACGACCCGGAGGTGCTCCAGCTCGCGGCCAAGGTCTTCGACCTCGCCCGGGAGGGCGACACGGACACCCTCGCGGCGTACGTGGACGCGGGCGTACCGGCCAACCTGACCAACGACAAGGGCGACTCGATCCTGATGCTCGCCGCCTACTACGGCCGCACTCCCACCGTGCGGGCCCTGCTGGAGCGCGGCGCCGACCCCAACCGGGTCAACGACCGCGGCCAGACGCCCATCGGGGGCGCGGTCTTCAAGGACCAGGAGGAGATGGTGCGGCTGCTGCTGGAGGCCGGCGCCGATCCGGCCGCGGGCAACCCGTCGGCCGTCGACACGGCGCGGATGTTCGGCCGTCACGAGCTGCTGAAGCTGCTCGGCGCAGAGTGAGCCGCGCGGAACGAGCCGCGCGGAACGGCCGGCCGGGACCTCTGCCCCGGCCGGCCGTTCCGCGCGTCCCGCCCCCTCGCACCGGGTACGGCGGCTCCTGCCGCGCCCGCCGCAGGGACGCGCCCACCGGGCGGGAGACCGGCTTGAGGCCGACTCCGCGGTCGCGGCCGGGTGACGCGCTCCGCCGTCACCATCCGTTCTTCTTCCCGACGCGCATGTGGGGTCACGGTGAAAAACCCATCGCCACCGGCGTCGGGCAGCGACTATCTGGATACAGAAAGTGATAGTCGCCCGTCAGAGGGCATCGACGGATCACGGAGCGCGATGGAATCCCGAACTCAGTACTTCTCGGCGGCCTTCGCCGACGGCAAGGACGCCCGTGGTCGCGCCCGCGCCGCGACGGACGCGGGCACGGCGGAGGTCCCTCCGGGCCTGAACGGCGGGAGGTCCCGGTGGTCGCCGGCACCCGTACGCACCCCAGGCGTACCGGACTTCGGGCCGGCCGTACCGCCGGACGATCCGCCCGGGAGGGCCGTGGCGGCGCCGCGGGCGCGGGAGGCGCGGTGAACGTGGACAGGCGGGAGGGGCTGCCCGCGATCACGGTCGGTTCGGTGGCACGGGACCTGCGGGACGGGCGGGTCGGCGACGTGATGGACGTCCGCCCCGGGCGGGTGTGGCTGCGCCCCCTCGGCGGCGGGCGGGAGTGGGACGCGAAGCCGGACGACATCCGGCCGCTCACCGCGCACGAGCAGCTCAGGGCGCGCCTCGCCGCCGCCAACGCCCGCAGCCGCCGCGCCCTGCCGTGACCGGACCGGACCCGCCGTCACCGCGGGGAGGTGCTAGCGCTCGCCCCGGGAGCCGCCGGGAGGCTCCCGGCGGCCGCGCCGGGCCGATCCGAGGGCGATGCCCAGTGCCATGCCCACACCGATCCCGAGGGCGATGTTGTCGAACACCGTCAGGCCCAGGGCGACCCCGATCGCCGTCCCGACGGAGATGCCCACCGCGACATCGCCGTTCCCCGACCCGCTCCCGCCGTTCTTCCCTTTTCTCTCCGTCATGGTCACACCCTCCCATCCGCCCGTCCTCCCCGGCGAGCGGATGGGCGGCCCGCGCAGGTCACCGCGGCTTCACTGTCACAGGCCGGGCCCAGACTCAGGGCATGAGCACACACCGGCAGGAAGACCCCCTGGAGCAGGACCCCGTGACCGTCGGCATGCGCTTCGCCGAGATCGTCACCGGCACGGTGATCAGTGAGGAACCTCCGCACCCGGACTCGCCGCTGGGCCGCGTCACGGCCTTCACCGCCGAGCACGGCGGCGACGCCCTCACCCCGGAACACATCCGCGCGGCCGTCGAGGGACGGCCGCTGCCGCCGCCCGCCTGACGGCCCCGGCCGTACGGACCGCGAAGTTCCCGCCGCGGCCGGGTCAGCCGGAGAGGAGCTCACCCACGAGGTTCCACAGCCGTTCGCCCCATCTGGCCCACCAGGGCAGCTTCCACCTGCCGAACGCGACGGCCGCCGCGTACCCGACGGCGGCGTCCACCGCCTCCGCCCCGGCACCGTCGCGCCACTCGGCCGGCGCCGGGCGGCCGTCCGAGCGGAAGTGGCCCAGGGGCCGGTCGTCCCGGGCGAGGCTGGACCGCCCGCGGGGGCGGCGGCGCGGCGTCAGGCGGTAGTCGACTCCCCGGTGGACGACACGAACCCCGTACCAGCGGAGCGGACCCCGGCCCGGCCCCGGGGACAGGACGGCGGGTTCTCCGCCGACGGTCATGGCGAGACGGCGGCGACGGGTACCGACGGGTACCCGTCCGTTCCCCCTCGTCCCCCCGGTGCGGCGGATGGTGACGGTGGGGATCCCCGCCCCCTCGACCCGCACACTCCCCGCACCGGGGTACAGCGTCACGCCGACCGTCCCGAAACGGGGGTCGTCGACGAGGCAGGTGGCGCTGACGCGGGCCATGCGGTGATCCTGCCACGCCCGTTCTGGCCGGAAGTCGCCCTGCCGCGCGCCCTGGCCGGGTCCGTACGCTGCGGAGTGGAGATCACCGGCCGGCGCCGAAGCCGTGGCCGGGCCGGGCACGGGACCGAGGGCAGTGGGGTGGGGACATGGGCGCGCGGCCGCTGACGTTCGTGGTGGGCACGGGGCGGAGCGGTTCGACCGCGCTGTCGCGCGTGCTGAACCTGCACCGGGACGTCCTCAGCCTCAACGAGCTGCTGGCCTCGGTCGGACCCGAGGGGATGCCCGAAGGGACCCTGGAGGGAACGGAGTTCTGGGATCTCCTGGCCGAGCCCAACCCGACGTTCGACAGGATGGTCCGCAGCGGCGCGCCCATTCCGGAGTTCCTCTACCCGCGCCGTCCCGGGCGCTTCTCGGCCGACACCACCGGCATCCCCCGGCTGTCCATGATGGTGCTGCCGCATCTCACCGACGACCCCGACGGCCTGCTGGACGAGCTCGCCCCGCAGGTCCGCGCCTGGCCGCGCCGCCCGGTCGAGGAGCAGTACCGGGAGCTGTTCGGGCTGCTGTGCGCCCGGTTCGGACGGCGGGCGGTGGTGGAGCGTTCGGGCTTCTCGGTGCGGTGGGTGCCCCGGCTGCGGGCGGGCTTCCCGGAGGCGAGGTTCGTCCACCTCCACCGCGGCGGCCCCGACTGCGCGCTGTCGATGAGCCGGCACACCGGCTTTCGGATGATCGCGATGCTGGAGGAGATGTACGCGCTGCTGGGCCTGGAGTTCGGCGACGAGCTGACGCCCGAGCACGCCCGCGAGCTCCCGCCGGACCTGGCGGGGCTCCTGCGGGATCCGTTCGACCCCCGGCTGGTGTTCGACCGGGTGGTGCCGGTGGCCCGGTTCGGGGAGCTGTGGTCGCGACTGGTGACCGAATGCCTGGAGCATCTGGCCCGGGTACCGGAGGCGGCCCGGACGAGCCTGTCGTACGAGGACCTGCTGGACGCACCGGAGCGGGAGCTGTCGCGGCTGGCCGGGTTCGTGGGCGTCGAGCCCGACCGGGAGTGGCTGGCGGCGGGCCGGGCGATGCTCGACGCGGGCAGGCGCGGGGCCTCGCTGCGGCTGCCGCCGGAGGAGCTGGAGGCGCTGCGGAAGGCCTGCGAGCCGGGGGAGCGGGCGCTCGCCACGGTGTGACGCAGGAGGCGGCGCGGAGTGCGTCGCGTGGCCCGCCCCGGAGAGCGGCGGCGGTCGTTGGTCCCACCACCGGTCTGTCGTACGGCGGTGTTACGGTGATCTTCGACCGCCCCCCACGAGTCGCAGACCGCGCGTTCGGCACGTTCGCGCACGCCGAACCACGGGGGGAGTGCATCTTGAGCCGCCGCCGCAACGACCGGCGCACCGGCACCGCTCGCCGCGGTGCCGCCGGCCGGGGACGTCAGGACGGCCGGAGCAGCCGAGGCAGCCGGGCCGGTCGGGCCGGCCGGAACAACCGCCGCCGAAGGCGCCCGCACATGAGGGTGCTGGCCTCCGCGGCGACCGTCGGGGCCTTCGCCCTGGGCGGGTTACTCGTCGCCCAGCAGGACTCCGCGGAGTCCCGGACCATGGCCACACCGCGGGACACGGACGAGCTGAGGGCCTCCGAGGAGGCGGTGTTCGTGCCGCCGTCGCCGTCGCCGTCCCCCTCCGTCCCGGCCTCGGCCTCCGCGTCGCCGTCCCCCTCGCCGTCACCCTCCACGCGTGAGCCGGCCGAGCCGGCCGAGCCGTCGGCGATCCCGGTCCCCGCGACCGGGCCGGGCACCTTCACCACCGCCCGGGCCTCCGGTGAGGCCGTCGGACAGGGCACCATCCGTACCTACCGGGTGCAGGTGGAGGACGGCATCGAGCTCTCCGCCCGGCAGGCCGCGCGGGAGATCGCCGCGATCCTCGCCCATCCGCGCGGCTGGACGGGCGACGGTGTCAACGGCTTCCGCCTCGTGGCCGACGGGCCCGCCGACTTCACCGTCAAGATCGCCACCCCCGGCACCGCCGACGCCATCTGCGGAGCCGCCGGTCTCAACACCCGCGGCGAGCTGAACTGCGCCGTCGGCCCCACCGTGGTGGTCAACCTCAAGCGCTGGGTGCTGGGTTCGCCGCAGTTCGCCGGACCCGTCACCGAGTACCGGGCGCTGATCGTCAACCACGAGGTCGGCCACCGCATCGGCCACGGCCACGAGACCTGCCCGGGTCCCGGGCGGCCCGCACCCGCGATGATGCAGCAGATCAAGGGGCTCAAGGGCTGTGTCGCCAACGCCTGGCCCTACGACACCGACGGCACCTACCTGGGCGGCCCTTCCGTACCCTGAGCCGCCCCGCAGCCGGACCGGACCGGACCGGCCGCGCTGTCGGTGGGAACGGCTACGGTCCGGCCATGACTTCCCAGCACAGCCAGAGCCCGTTCTCCGCACTCGGCCGTCTGACCGTCCTCGTCGAGGATCCGGACGACGCCCTGGCGTTCTACCGCGATGTCCTCGGAATGCGCGTGCTGTACGACCGGACGGCGGGCGGCTACCGGTACCTGCATCTGGGCGTCCCCGGGCAGGAGGGGACCGGTCTGTGGCTGATGCCCGCCACCGGCGAGGAGGAGCGCCGGCTGATCGGGCGGCAGACCGGCGGGCAGCCGCTGCTCGTCCTCCACACCGACGACCTGGGCGCGGTCGCCGCCCGTCTGCGCGAGCACGGCGTACGGATGTGGGATCTGCGGGAGGGCGCGGACGGCGGGTCGCTGCACTTCGCCGACCTGTACGGGAACGTGATCGTCGCGGCGCGGACACCCGGCTGACGTTCCTGAGCCCGGGCTCAGGAACGTCCCGGAGCGGCCGCCGCAGGCGGCATCGCCTCGCGCAGCCGGGCCAGGAAGGCCCGGGCCGCCGGCCCCGGGGGGCTGGCGGTGCGCCAGGCCAGGGCGATCCGGCCGCGCAGCCGCGGCCGTACGATCTCCAGTGCCCGCAGCCGGTCCCCGGCCTCCGCCGCCGAGCCCGCCGGAAGCACGGCGACGCCCAGGCCGCGGGCGGCGAGTTCGGCCAGGACGTGCGGCGCGGCGGCCTCGTAGCCGACACGGGGCCGGATGCCGGCCGCGGCGCAGGCCCGGTCGAGTACGGCGCGCAGACCGGTGCCGCGCGGCAGGCTGATCAGGGTGCGCTCGCCGAGCGCGGCCAGCGCCACGCTCGTACGCCCGGCCAGCGGGTCGTCCGGCGGGACGGCCGCGACCAGCGGTTCGTCGACGACGATCTGGAGTTCGACGCCCGGCGGCGGCTCCTCGCCGGTGAGCCCGATGACCGCCACGTCCAGTTCGCCGCGCTGGAGCGCGGTGACCATCCGGTCCGAGACGTCCTCGGTGAGGGTGATCTCGACCTGCGGGTGGTCGTCGTGGAAGCCGGCCAGCACGGAGACCACGTCGAGGTCGTGGGTGGCCGCGGCCGAGAACAGCCCGACCGTGACCCGGCCGCGCAGCAGCCCGGTGAACTCGTCCGCGGTCCGCCGCATGCCCTCGACGGCGGCGAGCGCGGCCCGCGCGTAGGGCAGCAGCGCCTCGCCCGCCCCCGTGGGGCGCACCGTGCGGCCGGACCGGTCCAGCAACGGCTGGCCCAACTCCCTCTCCAGAAGGCGGATCTGGGCGCTGACCCCGGGCTGGGCGACGTGCAGGCGCTCGGCGGCGCGGGTGAAGCCCGCCTCGTCCACCACGGCGACGAGGTAGCGCAGCTGCCGAATCTCCATAACCGCTGATTCTAGCTTCCATACAGATCAGATCTTGGACTTATGGAAGGCCCGTGACCACGCTGGAGGGCATGGAACCCGCATCGCACAGCGCCACCAGCACCACGGGCAGTACCGACTGCACCGACAGCACCGACGACATCTCCGCCGCCACCGGCCCGGTCCTCCGGCCCGGCGACCCCGGCTACGACGAGGAGGTCTCCGGTTTCCAGACAGCCTGGACACACCGTCCCGATCTGGTCGTCGGCGCGGCGGACGCCGAGGACGTACGGCTGGCCGTGGCGTACGCGGCCGGGCGCCGTCTGCCCGTGGCGGTGCAGGCCACCGGGCACGGGCTGTCGGTGGCCGCCGGGGGCGGGGTGCTGATCGGCACCCGGCGGATGACGGGCGTGAGCGTCGACCCGGTGCGTCGCACCGCGCGCGTCGCCGCCGGCGCGCGGTGGGGCGCGGTGGTGGCGGCGGCCGCCGCCCACGGCCTGGCCCCGCTCAACGGCTCCTCACCGACCGTCGGCGCCGTCGGCTACACCCTGGGCGGCGGCATCGGGCTGCTGGCCCGGCGGTTCGGCTACGCGGCCGACCATGTGCGCGCCCTGGAGGTCGTCACCGCCGACGGACGGCCGCACCGCACCGTCCCCGGCGACGAGTTGTTCGGCGCACTGCTGGGCACCGGCGGCAACTTCGGCGTGGTGACGGCCATGGAGACCGGCCTCTTCCCCGTGCCCGCCCTCTACGGCGGGCAGCTCGTCTTCGGCGCCCCGCTGATGGAGCGTGCCCTGGAGGTCTGGCGGCGCTGGACGGCGGACGTGCCCGAGACGCTGACCTCCTCCGTCGCCCTGCTCTCCCACCCCGACGTACCGGCCGTCCCCGCACCGCTGCGCGGCCGGTACGCCGCCTCGTTCCGGATCGTCCACAGCGGCCCGGCCGGGGAGGGCGAGCGGCTGGTGGCGCCGCTGCGGGCGGTCGGCGAGCGGCTCGTGGACGACCTGCGCGAGATGCCGTACGCCGAGTGCGACTCCATCCACCGCGACCCGCCCTTCCCCCAGCCCTACACCGCCACCAACGCCCTGCTGCGCGAGCTGCCGCCCGAGGCGCTGGGCGCGGTGCTGAGCACGGTGGGGCCCGGCTCGCCCGTCCCCTGCGTCACGGATGTGCGCCACCTCGGCGGGGCGCTGGGCAGGCGCGGACCGGCGGGGGTGGCCGTGGACCACCGGGAGGCGCGGTACATCGTGCGCGCCATCGCCTTCCCCGGCCCTCCGCCCGGCGGCACCGGGCACAGCCTCCAGCAGGTCCGCGACCGGCTCGACCTGCTGCGCGAGGCCCTGGCCCCCTGGACGCAGGGCCACAGCCCGGCCTTCCTCTACGGGGACGGAGAGCGGGCCGGCGAGGACCAGACCCGCGCGGGCTACGACGCGGGCGCCTACGAGCGGCTGGCGGCCCTCAAGGCCGTCCACGACCCGCACAACCTCTTCCGCTTCAACCGCAACATCAGGCCGGCCGGGGCCGCCCCGTCAGCGGCAGCCGCGCCGTGACCGTCCCGTCCCCGCCGGTCTCCAGGCCGGCTCCGGCGGCCGCGAGCAGCCGGCGGGAGGCGGCCGTCCGGGGGCCGGCCGCGTCCGTACGGGCGATCAGCCCGGTGGCGCCGGTGGCGCGGGCCTCGTTCAGCAGGAGGGCGAGCACCGCGGTGCCGACGCCCCGGCCGCGGTGGGAGCGGCCGAGCCACAGCCCGGCCTCGACCGCGCCCGGCTCCGGGGCGGGGGCCAGCCGGGCGGCCCCGGCGACCGCCTCCCGGGGTCGGCCGTCCGGGCCCGGTTCCGTGACGAGGACGGCGTACACGGTCTCCGCCGGGTCGGCGCCCAGGGAGCGCGAGCGGTGGAAGCGGACGAACGCCTCGCGCCGGGCGGCCGTCCAGCCGGGACCGTCCTCCCCGGTCGGCGGCATCACCTCGTGGGGGTCGGCGTCGGCGGCGGCCGTGGCCGCCAGGGCTTCCAGCAGCGCCTCGTCCAGACGGCGCAGGGCTACGTGGGCGGAGCTCATGAGGTCCATGGGGGGCACACTGCCCGGGACGTGCGCCGTCGGCCAACGGCTTTTCACACCCGAAAGCCGCTCCCGTACGGGGGAATCCGGCAGGTCCCGCCGTGCGCCGACGGCCCGCCGGGGCGGCGCGGCCTTAATCAGAAGCCATGGCCCCTCACAAAGACCATCACACCGCCGAAGCCGCCCCGCCGCTGTCGCGGCGGCGGTTCGCCGCCGGAGCCACGACGGCCGCCGCCGTCGCCGGGCTCGGCGCGGCCGCCCCTGCCGCACCCGCCGCCCTGCCCGAGACCCCTTCCCCCGAGCCCTCGGGCGCCGCCGGCCGCCAGGCCTGTCTGGCGGTGGCCCGCGCCATCCTCCTGCTGGACGAGGACGGCGCCGAGCTCGCCCCCCGGTACGAGAGGATCCTGCGCGGCGGCGGCCTGCCCCGCTCCGGCGCCGCGCGGACCGGCGCGCCCGGCACGCCCGGCACGTCCGGCACGCCCGGCAAGAAGGTGCTGGTCGTCGGCGCGGGTCCGGCCGGGCTGGCCGCCGCGCTGCTGCTGGGCCGGGCCGGGCACCGCGTCACCGTCGTCGAGGCCAACGGCAACCGGGCCGGCGGCCGGATCAAGACCTTCCGCACCGGCGGCCACGAGGGCGCGGAGCAGCCCTTCGCCGACCCGAAGCAGTACGCGGAGGCCGGGGCCATGCGCATCCCCGGCAGCCACCCGCTGGTCATGGGGCTGATCGACGAGCTGGGGCTGAAGCGCCGCCGCTTCCACCTGGTGGACGTGGACGCCGACGGCAGGCCCGCGTACCGCACCTGGATCGCCGTCAACGGCGTCCGGATCCGCCGCGCCGACTACGCGAAGGACCCGCGGGCGGTCAACCGCTCCTTCGGCGTGCCGGAGAAGTACCTGGACACCCCCGCCGCGCAGATCCTGGGCCGGGCCCTGGACCCGGTGCGCGACGAGTACAGCACCGCCGGGCCGGACGGGAAGCGCGTGAACAAGCCGCTGCCTCAGTGCCTGGAGGGCTGGGCCCGGGTGGTCGAGAGGTTCGGCGGCTGGTCGATGCACCGCTTCCTGACCGAGCACGCCGGATTCGACGAGCGCACGATCGACCTGATCGGCACCCTGGAGAACCTCACCTCCCGCCTGCCCCTGTCCTTCCTCCACAGCTTCATCGGCTGGTCCCTGATCAACCCCGGCACCGTCTTCTGGGAGCTTCGGGGCGGCACCGCCACCCTGGTGGACGCACTGCTGAAGGAGCTCGAGGAGCTGAAGGTCCCGGTGCGCTTCGACCGCCGCGCCACCCGCGTCGAGTACCGCGGGGACGGGCGCGGCGGGGACGACGGCACCCCGCACATCGGCGCCGACGGCCCGGCGGTGTGGATCGACACCGTCTCCGAGGGCCGCGACGGCGCCGTGGTGCGCGAGCAGTTCACCGGCGACTGCGCGGTCCTCACCGTGCCCTTCTCCGGGCTGCGGCAGATCCAGATCGCCCCCGCGCTGTCGTACGGCAAGCGGCGGGCCGTCACCGAGCTGCACTACGACAGCGCCACCAAGGTGCTGCTGGAGTTCAGCCGCCGCTGGTGGGAGTTCGACGAGGCCGACTGGAAACGGGAGCTGGAGCGGGTGCGGCCGGGGCTGTACGACGCCTACCGCCTGGGGAGGGCGCCGGACGACGGCAGTCTGCTGGGCGCGCACCCGTCCGTGCCGCGCGGCCACATCTCCGCGGCCCAGCGCGTGCACTACACCGCCTGCCGCTGGATCTCCCGGGACCAGCCGGAGGCGGCGGGCGTGACCGGCGGAGGGTCGGTGTGCGACAACCCCAACCGGTTCATGTTCAACCCCTCGCACCGGGTCGCGGGCAGCGAGGGCGGCGTCCTGCTGGCCTCCTACAGCTGGGCGGACGACGCCCGGCGCTGGGACTGCCTGGACGACGAAGCCCGCTACCCCTACGCCCTGCGCGGTGTGCAGCAGGTCTACGGGCAGCGGGTGGAGGTCTTCTACACCGGCGCCGGCCGCACGCAGAGCTGGCAGCGCGACCCGTACGCGTACGGCGAGGCGGCCGTGCTGCTGCCGGGCCAGCACACCGAGCTGTTCCCGCTGCTGGGCCGCCGCGAGGGGCCGCTGTTCTTCGCGGGCGACCACACCTCGATCAGGACCGCGTGGATCGAGGGCGCCCTGGAGTCGGCGGTCCGGACGGCGCTGGAGGTCCACCGGGCCTGACGCGCCGGGCGGGGGCGGGCTGAACGGGGGCGGCCCGTCACCCGCCCTCACCCGGCTCACCCGCCCGGCTCGCCTGCCCGCGCGGCGGGCGTCAGCCCTCGCCCTTGAAGCGGCCCGCGACGCGCACCACGCGCTGCGCCATGTGGTCGAGGGCCGCGTACTCCGCGTCGGTGAGCGGGGCGTCGTTGTTCGGCCCGGTGACGTGGGAGACGCCATAGGGGTTGCCGTCGGTGAACTTCAGCGGAGCGGTGTAGCCGGGCGGCACCAGGATGCCGCCGAAGTGGATGAGGACGTTGTAGAGGGTCAGCAGCGTCGACTCCTGGCCGCCGTGGGCGGTCTGGGAGGCGGTGAAGCCGGCGTACACCTTGTCGGCGAGCAGCCCCTGCTGCCACTGCGGGCCGAGGGTGTCGAGGAACTGCTTGAGCTGGCTGGCGACGTTGCCGTACCGGGTGGGCGTGCCGAACAGCACGGCGTCGGCCCACACCACGTCGTCGGCGGTGGCCTTCGGCTCGTCCTTGGTGTCGTCGAAGTGCTGGCTCCACGCCGCGTTGGAGGCGATGGCCTCCTCCGGGGCGAGCTCGGCGACCTGCCGCAGCCGCACCTCCGCACCCGCCTGCTTCCCCGCCTCGGTCAGGCGCTCGGCCATCTTGTGGATGGTGCCGGTCGCCGAGTAGTAGATCACGGACAGCTTGACAGCGCTCATCTGATTTCCGACTCCTTGCCCGCGCCGGTGGCCGCTCGGACGCCGGCGCGTTCCGTTCACCGTCTGCCGATCGCCACCCTATGCGCCTTTTGTCACCTTTCGCCCGCTTTACGACGGCGCGGTGGCGCGGTGGCGCGGGACGCAGCCCGCGGTCCGCGGCGGGTTTCACTCCCCCTGGCCGGTCAAACCCCGCGCCCTCCCGGCCGCCCGGACACCGGCGATCGTCTGGAACCAGCCGCCCATCCCCTCCCGTCTCCCTTCCGTCCGTTCCGCCCGAACCGTACTGCCCCGAGAGGGACCGCGACCCTCCGGAGACCGGCGGGCCCCGGCATCGGGAACAATGTGTCTGCCACGCCCGCCCCGGCACTCCCGGGAACCGGCGCGCGGGCAGTCCCACAGCACTCGACCAGCACCGAAGGAGCTCTGGTGGGGGAAACCCAGCGACACAGGGCGGCAAAGCCGTCGTCCTGGCCGGCACACGGCCTCAACCTGGTGCGCGGCGCCCTGATCGGCACCGCGGAGACCGTCCCGGGCGTCAGCGGCGGCACCGTGGCCCTCGTGGTCGGCGTGTACGACACGGCCATCGGCTCGGCGAGCCGCCTGGTCACCGGCGTCCGGCTGGCACTGGCCGACCTCCCCCGGGGGCGGGGACCGTCCCGGGCCCTCCACGAGGTCCGCCAGGTCCAGTGGCGCGTCATCGTCCCGCTGGTGGTCGGCATGTTCGCCGCGCTGGTGCTGATGGCCGGGCTGGTCGAGGGCTGGGTCGAGGAGCAGCCGGTGCACAGCCGGGCCCTGTTCTTCGGTCTGGTGCTGGCCTCGCTGTGGGTGCCGTTCTCCCTCGCCTCCCGGGCGCCGCTGCCCAACGGCGCCTCCTCCCCCTGGCGGCCGGGCGAGATCCTCGTGGCCCTGGTGAGCGCGGCGGCGGCCTTCGTGATCGTCAGCCTGCCGCCCGGCGAGGTGGAGGCCACCCCGCTGGTCATCGTGGCCGCGGCGGCGATCGCGGTCTCCGCGCTGGTGCTGCCCGGCCTGTCCGGCTCGTTCCTGCTGCTGACCTTCGGGCTGTACGAGCGCACCCTCTCCGCCGTCAACGAGCGGGACTTCGGCTACCTGGGCCTGTTCGCGCTCGGCGCCCTCCTGGGTCTGGCCTCGTTCGTCAAGCTGATGCAGTGGCTGCTGGAGAACCGGCAGCGCATCACCTTGGTGGTCCTGACCGGTGTGGTGGCGGGCTGCCTGCGGGCGCTGTGGCCCTGGCAGGACGAGGACCGGGCCCTTCTCGCTCCGGACGACCAGCTGGGCGCGGCGATCGGCTTCGCGGCGCTGGGCTTCGTCGTGGTCGCGGGGTTCGCCGTGGCCGAGCACATCACCAAGAACCGGCGCGAGGCGGCGGCCCGCGCGGCGGAGGCCGGCGCCGTGCCCGACGGCACGGGCGGCCGGCACCGCGCCGGGACCCAGCCGTACGCGGGCGCGACCGCGCCCCGGCAGGACGCCGAGGGCTGAGGCAGCCGAAGCGCTCTTCGAGGGGCGGGGAGGACACCGCCGGTGTCCTCCCCGCCCCTCGGTGTCTCCCCCGCCGGACACCGGCGGTGCCGCACCCGCCCGGTAGTCAGCGGGTTCGCCGGCCCCGGTCGGGCGGCCCCCCGGCGGGACGGAGAACCTCCCCGGGAACGCGGGCCCGATCCTCGGCTCCGGGCGGCGGAGCGAGGGTGACGCCGGCCCTGGTGAGAATTCCCAGATCCAGGCTCCAGGTGAACCGCGAGCGCCGCTCCCACAGCTCGAAGGCGGCCTCGACATGCCGCCGGGCCTGCGCCTCGGTCATCCCGGTGACCGCCCTCAGATGCGCGAAGGCCCGCGCCTCCAGACCGCGGACCTGCGCGTAGCCGAAGTGCGTGACGGTGTGGCAGTCGGTGCACAGGCAGATCAGCCGCCGGAGGGTCTGCACCCTTCTCGCGTCGTCGAAGACCCAGCGTTCGTGCGCCTCCAGCCACCGCCCCGTCCCGCGGTCCTCCGCGGCCCCACAGACCTCGCAGCGCCGCCCGGCCCGCCCGGTGATCATCCGCCGGAGCCGCTCCCAGTCCCTGTCCGCCACACAGGAGCGGACGTTGGTGAACCAGCAGGTGCTGGGGACCAGGTCGACGAAGAGGCCGCTGCCGAGGGTCCGGTCCTCGCCGGGCAGCAGGTCGGGGACATCCGGAGCGGCCGCCCACCGCCCGAGCTCCTCCATGCCGGGACGCGGCGCGTACCAGCGCCTGGCCGACGGGTCCCAGCGGGCCCCGTGCCGCTTCGCCTCGTCCTTCTCGGAGAACGGAACGTCCAGCCAGACACGTTCGGCCGCCATGATCCCCCTTCGTCCCGCTCCCATGGTGGCACGCGGCGACACGACAGAGGTCTGGAACCGCAGAACCGGTCGCATACCGCATGTTCCCGCATGCGGCGGACTCTCGATGCGACACTCCTGCAAGCACTTGCTTGCAAAAGTTAGCGGAGAGAGGCACTGTGGAGGCATGGCTTCACTGCATGTCGGCAATCTCGGCGAGTTCCTGCGGGAGCAGCGGCGCAGCGCGCAGCTGTCCCTGCGGCAGCTCGCGGATGCCGCCGGGGTGTCGAATCCGTACCTCAGCCAGATCGAACGGGGGCTGCGCAAGCCCAGCGCCGAGATCCTCCAGCAGCTCGCCAGAGCGCTGCGGATCTCCGCCGAGACCCTCTACGTCCGCGCCGGGATCCTCGACGAGAAGGAGCAGGCGGGGCTGGAGGTGCGCAGCGCGATCCTGGCCGACACGTCGATCAGCGAGCAGCAGAAGCAGGTGCTGCTCCAGATCTACGGGTCGTTCCGCAAGGAGAACGGCCACCCCGAGGGCGGACACACCGAGGACGCCTCCGACCCGGAGGCCGAGGACACCCCCTCCACCGGCGCGAAGCCCCAGACCCCGTAACCCAGGAGGGACCCTCATGCCCGAGAAGACCGCCGGCGAGGCCGCCAACAAGACCGCGGACCTCCGCAAGGCGCTGACCGACCCCACCCCGCTGTACTTCGCGGCGGGCGTGATCGACAAGATCCGCGAGACGGCGCCCGAGCGCCTGGCCGCGGTCAAGGACAAGGCCGCCGACCCCAAGGTCGTGCAGGAGCGCATCGCCCAGCAGGCCAAGCAGACCCAGTCGCGGCTGACCACCGTGCTGTCCGGCTTCGACGCCGATCTGAAGAAGCTGCGCGAGCAGGCCCAGCACCTGGCGCTCCAGAGCGTCGGGCTCGCCGCCGAGTACGCCGTCAAGGCACGCGAGGGATACGGCGAGCTGGCCGAGCGCGGCCGCGGCGCGGTAGGGACGTGGCGCGGCGAGAAGGACGGCGGGAACGGAGAGAGGAACGGCGCCGGTGTCGGCCGCGGGCTCCCGGTGAAGGGCGCGCGCAAGGTCGGCGAGGCCGTCACCGTCGAGGCGGGCGGCAAGGAGGAGAAGCCGCGCCCCAAGATGGGTGACACCCGCCGGGCCACGCCGGGCAGGGCCTCCACCTCGAAGACGGCGGCTTCGAAGACGGCCGCCTCGAAGACCGCGGCCTCCAGGAGCGGTGCCGCGAGGAAGGCCGCCGCCGGGGAGACCCCCAAGACGGTCGCGAAGAAGACCGCCGCCAGGAAGACCGCGGCGAAGCAGTCCACCGCGAAGCGGTCCTCCTCCCAGAAGGCCGCGTCGCCGTCGGACAGGCTGCCCACGGACAAGCCGCAGGCGTGAACGCCGCCGGGACCGGGCACGCACTTCGTGTCCGGTCCCCGGGCCGGTAGCGTGGAGGGCCGACGACCGGCTCATGGACAGGATGGTGGCCAGCGTGCTGTTGGACGGTTTCTACGGGCTGATGTCCTGGGTGTTCCTGGGCCTGCTCGTCTTCAGCATCTTCTGCTTCGTGGACGCCGCTCTGCGCCGTGAGGACGCCTACCGCGCCGCGGACAAGAAGACCAAGGGTTTCTGGCTGATCATCCTGGGGATCACGGTGGCCGTGAACCTCTTCCTCGGGATGCTCTTCCTGACCATCGCCGGGCTGATCGCCAACATCGTCTACATGGTCGACGTGCGGCCCGCACTGGTCCAGATCGGCGGGGGCGGCCGGGGCGGCTTCCGCCGCGGCAGCAGCAGCGACGGCCCCTACGGCCCGTACAACGGCGGCCGCTGAGCCGCCGGGCGAACGGCGCCCCGGGCGAACGGGGCACCGACCGGGCCGGGCCGCGTGGCCCGGCCCGCCGCTCGTCCGGGGTCAGCCCCGGTCGAGCAGCATCACCGCCACGTCGTCCGTCAGCTCGTCGCCGTTGAGCCCCCGCACCTCGGCCAGTACGGCGTCCAGCAGCTCCTCGCCGCGCAGCCCGGCGGCCATCCGGTTGCCGACGATCCCGAGCATGCCCTCCTGGCCCAGGCGCTGCTCACCCTGGCCGACCCGGCCCTCGATCAGCCCGTCGGTGTACATCATCAGGCTCCACGAGCCGCCCAGTTCCACCTGGGTGCGGGGCCAGCGTGCGTTGGGCAGGACGCCCAGCGCCGGGCCGCCGCCCTCCTCGTGGTGCGGCAGCAGCCGCGGCCCGCGCCCGCCTCCCGCCACCAGCGGCGCGGGGTGCCCGGCCAGGCAGAGCCCGGCCCGCCGGCCGTCCGGCGCGATGTCGACGGTGCACAGCGTGGCGAAGATCTCGTCGCTGGAGCGCTCGTGCTCCAGCACCCGCTGGAGCGTGCTCAGGAGCTGGTCGCCGCAGAGCCCGGCGAAGGTCAGCGCACGCCAGGCGATCCGCAGCTCCACCCCCAGCGCGGCCTCGTCCGGGCCGTGCCCGCACACGTCGCCGATCATGGCGTGGACGGTCCCGTCCGCGGTGCGCACGGTGTCGTAGAAGTCGCCGCCGAGCAGCGCCCGGGAGCGTCCGGGCCGGTAGCGGGCGGCGAACCGCAGCTCCGAGCCGTCCAGCAGCGGGGTCGGCAGCAGTCCGCGCTCCAGCCGGGCGTTCTCCTGGGCCCGCAGCCGGGACTCGGTGAGCTGGCGCTGGGCCAGGTCCGCCCGCTTGCGCTCGACCGCGTAGCGGACGGCCCGGCTCAGCACCCGGCCGTCCAGCTCGTCGCGGAAGAGGAAGTCCTGCGCCCCGACGCGCACGGCCTCGGCCGCGCGCTCGGCGTCGTCCTCGGCGGTGAGCGCCAGTACCGCGTGCCGGGGCGCCATCCGCAGCACCCGGCGCAGTATGTCCAGCTCGTCCCCGCTCTCCTCCTGGGCGCCCCCGGCGGCGGTGCCGTCGGACAGCGCCAGGTCGAGCAGGATGCAGTGGACGTCGTCGGTGAGCAGCCGCTCGGTCTCGGTGAGGTTGCGGGCGGTACGGACCCTCACCCGGCCCCCGGAGGCGTCGAGCAGCTCGGGGATGGCCAGGGAGCCCGCCGGGTCGTCCTCGACGACGAGCAGGGTCAGCCCGCCGGGGGATCCGGAGAACCCGGGAGACCCGAGAGCCCCGGGAGCACCGGTCCTCGGACCGGTGGACTGCCGCGGCAGTGCCACGGTCATCACCTCGTCGCCCATTGATACGGGCATGCCAGAATTCCTCTTCCCTCCCCCCGAGGGCACACAGGCGTCAGGGTGGAGACGCCCCGGGCGACCATAGCGGCACCGGGGCCCTGCACGGAATGCCTTGTGGCATATGCCAAATGGCCGACGGGTGACCAACCAAGGCAGTCTACGCGTCGGGCCGCACCACACCGAGGATCGGCAGCGACCCCGCGCCCGCGGTGGTGATCTGCCGGCCGGTCCGCGGCGCGTGGACCATCACCCCGTCGCCGACGTACATGCCGACATGACTGGCGTCACGCTTGTAGACGATCAGGTCGCCCGGACGCATGTCGGTGATCTCCACCCTCGGCAGCAGTCTCCACTGCTCCTGCGAGGTGCGCGGGATCCGCAGGCCCGCCGCCTCCCAGGCACGCAGTGTCAGCCCCGAGCAGTCGAAGGTGCCCGGGCCCTCGGCGCCCCACTCGTAGTCCTTGCCGATCTGGGCCATGGCGTACCCGAGGGCCTTCCTGCCGCGCGCCGACGCCCGCCGGTCGATCTCCTCCAGCACACCGGATTCCAGCCAGCGCGCCTGCCGGGCCCAGGCCGTCTCGTCCTCCAGCGCCCGCAGCCGCTCCAGCTCGTCGGCCTCCAGCCGCGACTCCAGCTTCTCGGCCTTCGCCAGCTCGGCCTCGATGTCCTTCTTGGCCCCGGCCTTGCGCTTGCGGTCGGCCTCCAGCTTCGCCCACCGGCCAGTGGCCTCGTCCGCGTACTCGTCGAGGTCCTCGTTGGCCGTCCGCAGCTTCGCGATCAGCCCCTTGGCCGCCTGGTCACCCTTGTGGAGCAGTCCGAGGTCGCGCAGGAAGTCCTCCGGGTCGTCGCCGAGGACCAGCCGTGCGGAGGGCGGCAGACCGCCGCCGCGGTACTGCGCGCGGGCCATCGCCCCGGCCCTGTCCCTCAGATCGTCCAGCTGCCCCCGGGTCCGCACGATCGCCCGGGCCAGCCGCACGATCTCGCGCCGCTGCTTCGCGGCCCGCTCATCGGCGGCGTTGTACTCCTCGGTGGCCGATTCCACGCCGTCGTGGAGCTTCTCGATCTTCTTGCGGAGCTTCTCCAGACGCGCGGTGGAACCCTCGCCGGCGTCCTCGTCCGGCCCTCCCGCCCCGCCGGGCCTCTCCGCCTTCCCCGGCTCAGGAGCCGCGGGCGAGGCCTGGACGCCGCCGGGCCCCTTCGCGCCCGGGCCGCCCGGTTCCGCGCGGGCCGTTCCCGCCGGCGCCACCAGCAGCGCGAACTGCGCGCACACCAGTGCGCAGACGGCCGCCCCCACGGACACGGCGCCCGCCGACGGCCTTCCACGGCGTGCCGTACCGGCGCCGCCCCCCTGCCGCTCCACGCGTCTCCCTTCCACGCACGTCACACGGTCCCTACCCGCGCGTAACGGTTCACAGCCGGGGATGGTGCCACGTCGGCCTCTTCCGCAACAGAGGGCGCGGCCCGGCCCCGCAGCTGGCACACCGGCGGCCGCGTCAACTGCACCGTCCGCCGAGGTTCACCTCTCGTTCACTCTCGGCCGTCGGGCACTTCACCTGTCCTGCCTAATTTCGGCCTCATGGGGAGCGCGCCCGGTCGCCGGCGGACGCGGACCGCCCCACATGCTGAACACGAGACCCGGACACACCTCACCGCTTGCCGTCCCCACCGGCGGGCCCCAGGAAGGAACTGAACGAAGTGAAGCTTCAGCCCACCAACCGGCTCCGCACGCTCGCCGTCGGCGCCGCCGTGGTTTCCAGCGCACTGGTCCTGAGCGCCTGCGGCTCGGACGACAACACCGGGGGCGGCAACGAGGGCGGCGGCACCAAGGCCGCCAGCAACATCAAGTGCGACGGCGAGGGCAACCTCCTCGCGTCCGGCTCCAGCGCCCAGAAGAACGCGATGGACATCTGGGTCAAGAACTACCAGGCGGCCTGCGAGGGCTCCGCGATCAACTACAAGCCCACCGGCTCCGGCGCGGGCATCCAGGAGTTCCTCCAGGGCAAGACCGGCTTCGCCGGCTCCGACTCGGCCCTGAAGGAGGAGGAGATCGAGCAGTCCAAGGAGGTCTGCGAGGGCGGCCAGGGCATCAACCTGCCGATGGTCGGCGGCCCGGTGGCCGTCGGCTACAACCTGGCCGGCGTGGACGACCTGGTCCTGGACGCCGAGACCATCGCCAAGATCTTCGACTCGAAGATCACCAAGTGGGACGACGAGGCGATCAAGAAGCTGAACCCGGACGCCGAGCTGCCGTCCACCAAGATCCAGGCCTTCCACCGCTCCGACGAGTCCGGCACCACCGACAACTTCACCGAGTACCTGCACGCCGCCGCGCCCGACGCCTGGAAGTACGAGCCCGCCAAGGCCTGGGCCGGCAAGGGCGGCCAGTCGGCCGACGGCTCCTCCGGTGTGGCCACCAACGTCAAGAACAACGACGGCGCGATCGGCTACTTCGAGCTGTCCTACGCCACCGGCAACAGCATCCCGACCGTGAAGCTCGACACCGGTGCCGCCGAGCCCGTCGAGGCCACCGTCGACAACGCCTCCGCGGCCATCGCCGCCGGCAAGGTCGTCGGTGAGGGCAACGACCTTGCCATGGAGCTGGACTACGCCACCAAGGCCGAGGGCGCCTACCCGATCGTCCTGGTGACCTATGAGATCGTCTGCGACAAGGGCAACGACAAGGAGTCCCTGGACCTGACCAAGTCCTTCCTGACCTACGCGGCCAGCGAGGACGGCCAGAGCGCGCTGGCCGACGCCGGCTACGCCCCGATCCCCGACGAGATCATCACCAAGGTCCGCGAGACCATCTCCTCCCTCTCCTGACGCAGCAGGCGGCCGGCCCCGCACCCCAGCGGGGCCGGCCGCACGGCCGCGTCCGCACACGTGACCGCTCCGCACGCGACCAACCCATCCGGTGCACCGCCGCCAGGGGATGACACCCCTAACCAGACCGGAGAAACCATGGACATAGCACCCACCGCCTCCGCAGCTCCGCAGAATCCACCACCGAAAGGTCCCTCCGGCAAGGACTCCGCCACCCGTCCGGGCGACCGGATCTTCCTCGGTCTCTCCCGGGGCTCCGGGATCGCGCTGCTGGTGGTCATGGCCGCCATCGCGGTCTTCCTCACCTGGCGCACCCTGGTCGCCCTCGCCGAGAACGAGGGCAACTTCCTCACCACCTTCGAGTGGAGCGCCAACGCCGACCCGCCGGTCTTCGGTATCGCGGTCCTGGCCTACGGCACGGTCGTCAGCTCGGTCATCGCGATGCTCCTGGCGGTCCCCGTGGCCGTCGGCATCGCCCTGTTCATCTCGCACTACGCGCCGCGCCGGATCGCCACCCCGCTGGCGTACGTGGTGGACCTGCTCGCCGCCGTCCCCAGCATCATCTACGGCCTGTGGGGCGCCCTGTTCCTGGTGCCGCACCTGACCGGCCTGTACGAGTGGTTCGACCAGTTCTTCGGCTGGACGGGCGTCCTCTCCTACGGCGGCGGCGCCCCGCGCTCGCTGTTCACCGTCGGCATCCTGCTGGCGATCATGATCCTGCCGATCGTCACCAACGTCAGCCGCGAGGTCTTCAAGCAGTCCCCGAAGATGCAGGAGGAGGCCGCGCTCGCGCTCGGCGCCACCCGGTGGGAGGTCGTCAGGATGGCCGTCCTGCCCTTCGGCCGCTCCGGCGTGATCAGTGCCTCGATGCTCGGTCTGGGCCGCGCGCTGGGCGAGACGATGGCGGTCGCCACCGTCCTGTCCCCCAACTTCCTGATCAACGTCAGTCTCCTCAACCCCGGCGGCGGCACCTTCGCCCAGAACATCGCCGCGGGCTTCAAGGAGGCCGGCGACATCGGCCGTGACGCCCTGATCGCGTCCGGCCTCGTCCTGTTCGTCATCACCCTTCTGGTGAACGGCGCGGCCCGGCTGATCATCGCCCGCCGCAAGGAGTACTCGGGGGCGAACGCCTGATGAGCAACGCAGTCATGGAGAAGCCCCCGGTCACCGTTCCGCCCTCCGGCGGCGCCCTCAAGCAGCCCCGCCTGCCGCGCTGGGCCCCCGCCGGCCTCGCCCTGCTCTCCGCGGGCGTCGGCGCCGGGGCCGGCCTGGTGTTCGACCTGGCCAGCCGCATCCAGTGGGGCCTGATCGCCGCGATCGTCTACGTCGCGGCCACCTACGCCCTCACCACGGCCGTCGAGGGCCACCGCCAGGCCAAGGACAGGCTGGCCACCAGTCTGATCTGGGTCAGCTTCCTGGTCGCCGTCCTCCCGCTGGCCTCCCTGATCTGGGAGACGGTCGCACGCGGCACCAAGGTCCTGGACGGGTACTTCCTCACCCACTCCATGAGCGGTGTGATCACCCTCCAGCCCGGCGGCGGCATCTACCACGCGATCATCGGCACCATCGAGCAGGTCGGCATCGCCACCCTGATCGCGGCGCCGATCGGTCTGCTGACCGCGATCTACCTGGTCGAGTACGGGCGCGGCAAGCTCGCCACGGCCGTCACCTTCTTCGTCGACGTCATGACCGGCATCCCCTCGATCGTGGCCGGCCTGTTCGTCCTGTCCTTCTGGATCATCATCCTGGACTTCGGCTACTCCGGCTTCGCCGGCGCCATGGCGCTGGCGATCCTGATGATGCCGATCGTCGTGCGCTCCACCGAGGAGATGCTCAAGCTCGTCCCGAACGAGCTGCGCGAGGCGTCCCTGGCGCTGGGCGTGCCCAAGTGGCGCACCATCCTCAAGGTCGTACTGCCCACCGCGATCGGCGGCATCACCACGGGCGTCATGCTCGCCGTCGCCCGTATCGCCGGTGAGACCGCGCCGATCCTGCTGCTGGTGTTCGGCGCCCAGTCGATCAACAACAATCCCTTCGAGGGCGCCCAGTCCTCCCTGCCGTACTACGTCTACGAGCAGTGGGCCAACGGCAACGAGGCCTCCTACGACCGCGCCTGGGCGGCGGCCCTCGTGCTGATCGCCTTCGTGATGATCCTGAACCTGGTGGCCCGCGGCATAGCCCGCTGGAAGGCCCCGAAGACCGGCCGCTGACCGGCCGCACGAGCAGAAGAGAAGTGATTCCCATGGCCAAGCGCATCGACGTCAGCGGCCTCACCGCGTACTACGGGTCCCACAAGGCGATCGAGGACATCTCGATGTCCGTCGAGCCCCGCTCCGTGACCGCCTTCATCGGCCCGTCCGGCTGCGGCAAGTCCACCTTCCTGCGCACCCTCAACCGCATGCACGAGGTCACCCCCGGCGGACGCGTCGAGGGCAAGGTGACGCTCGACGACGAGGACCTGTACGCCGGCGGTGTCGACCCGGTCTCCGTCCGCCGCACCATCGGCATGGTCTTCCAGCGCCCCAACCCGTTCCCCACCATGTCGATCTACGACAACGTGGCGGCGGGCCTGCGGCTCAACGGCTCCTACAGGAAGTCGCAGCTCGACGACGTCGTCGAGAAGTCCCTCAAGGGCGCCAACCTCTGGAACGAGGTCAAGGACCGCCTGAACAAGCCCGGCTCCGGCCTCTCCGGCGGCCAGCAGCAGCGGCTGTGCATCGCCCGCGCCATCGCGGTCGAGCCGCAGGTGCTGCTGATGGACGAGCCGTGCTCCGCGCTCGACCCGATCTCCACCCTCGCCATCGAGGACCTGATCTCCGAGCTGAAGGAGCGCTTCACGATCGTCATCGTGACCCACAACATGCAGCAGGCCGCGCGGGTGTCGGACCGCACCGCCTTCTTCAACCTGGCGGCGGTCGGCCAGCCCGGCAAGCTGATCGAGATCGACGACACCGAGCGCATCTTCTCCAACCCCTCGGTCCAGGCCACCGAGGACTACATCTCGGGCCGCTTCGGCTGATCCGGCCGGCCCCGGCCCGTCCCGGCCGTCTGCGGTGCTGCATGGCGGTGCCACCGCAAGACGAAACGCCCGCCCCCCGGCTCCCGGGGGGCGGGCGTCCCACGTTCGGGTTCGCCGCCGGCCTCACCGCCGGAACACGGGCTCAGCCCGCGACCATCCGCACCGCCCAATAACTCACCGCGGCCACCAGCGCGGCGGCCGGCATCGTGATGAACCAGCCGAGCACGATGTTCTTCGCCACCCCCCAGCGCACCGCGCTGACCCGCTTGGTGGCTCCCACACCCATGATCGCGGAGGTGATCACATGAGTGGTGGAGATCGGGGCGTGGAACATGAACGAGGCGGTGTACATCACCGACGCCGCCGTCGTCTCGGCGGCGAACCCCTGCGGCGGGTCCAGTTCGATGATCCGGCGCCCCAGCGTCCGCATGATCCGCCAGCCTCCGGCGTACGTGCCCAGCGACAGCATCAGCGCACAGGCGATCTTGACCCAGACCGGGATCTGCCCGTGGTCCTGGACGTCCGCGATCACCAGGGCCATCACCACGATGCCCATCGTCTTCTGCGCGTCCTGCAGGCCGTGGCCGAGCGCCATGCCCGCGGCCGAGACCGTCTGGGCCATGCGGAAGCCGCGCTTGGCCCGCTGCGGGTTGGCCCTGCGGAACAGCCACATGATGGCCACCATCACCAGGTAGCCGAGCAGCAGGCCGACCAGCGGCGAGACGAACATCGGGATGACGATCTTCGAGAACACCCCGGACCAGTACACCGCGATGCCGCCCGCCAGCGCCGCGCCCACCATGCCGCCGAACAGCGCGTGCGAGGAGGAGGACGGCAGACCGAAGTACCAGGTGATCATGTTCCAGGTGATCGCGCCGACCAGCGCCGCGAACAGGATCGCCATCCCGCTCCGGCCGTGCGGGGTCTCGATCAGCCCCTCGCTGACGGTCTTGGCGACGCCGCTTCCCAGGAAGGCGCCCGCCAGGTTCATCACCGCCGCCATCAGCAGCGCGGCCCGGGGGGTGAGCGCGCGGGTGGAGACGGAGGTGGCGATGGCGTTCGCCGAGTCGTGGAAGCCGTTGGTGTAGGTGAAGAAGAGCGCGACCCCGACGGTCAGTACGAGCGCGAAGGTGTCCACGTGGTTCAGGACTCCTTGACGGCGATGGTCTCCACCGTGTTCGCCACGTGCTCGAAGGCGTCGGCCGCCTCCTCCAGGACATCCACGATCTGCTTGAGCTTGAGCACCTCGATCGCGTCGTACTTGCCGTTGAACAGATGGGCCAGCAGCTTGCGGTGGATCTGGTCGGCCTGGTTCTCCAGCCGGTTGACCTCGATCCAGTACTCGGTGAGGTTGGCCATCGTCCGCAGGTTCGGCATCGCCTCGGCGGTCAGCTCGGCCGCCCGGGCCAGGACCTCGATCTGCTGCTCGACCCCCTTGGGCAGTTCCTCGACCTGGTAGAGGACGACGAGGTCGACGGCCTCCTCCATGAAGTCCATGATGTCGTCGAGCGACGATGCGAGCCGGTAGATGTCCTCACGGTCGAACGGCGTGATGAACGAGGAGTTCAGCTGGTGGAAGATCGCGTGGGTGGCGTCGTCACCGGCGTGCTCGGCGGCACGCATGCGCTCCGAGATCTCGGCCCGGGCCGAGGTCTCCGCCCCGAGCAGTTCCATCAGGAGCTTCGAGCCCGTGACGATGTTGTCCGCGGAGGCCGCGAACATGTCGTAGAAGCTCGTCTCCCTGGGGGTCAGACGAAAGCGCACTGGGATTCCTCGAGGTGCATCGTTGTCGGTCTCATGATGCTAGGCGCATCATCCGGCCACATCGAACCGGCGTCCTTCAGTGTCACCCATCGGACCACACGCTCCGTACCCGGGGATCCACGCCCCCATCACCGCAGAACGGAACATTCGGTACCATATACCCAGTGGGGGTATTGATCCTCACGGCGACCACGGGAGGACCGTATGACGACCACCGACGCCCGTCCAGAGACCGCCCACGGTCCGCACGGCTACGCCAAGGAGAAGGACGCCCACCTCAAACGGCTGCGGCGCATCGAGGGCCAGATCCGCGGCCTGCAGCGCATGGTCGAGGAGGACGTCTACTGCATCGACATACTCACCCAGGTCTCGGCGTCCACCAAGGCCCTGCAGTCCTTCGCCCTCCGGCTGCTGGAGGAGCACCTGCGCCACTGTGTGGCCCAGGCGGCCACCGAGGGCGGCGAGGAGGTCGACGCCAAGGTGGAGGAGGCCACGGCCGCCATCGCCCGGCTGCTGCGCACCTGACGCCCGCCCCGTTCCACCCGTCCCGCTCCGCCCGGGCCCGGGACGCCGGCGGCCGGTGGGCGGTGGGCGGCCGCCGGACCGCGGTCAGGGCCGCGGCCGACCGCGGCCCTTCCGCTCGTGGTCGCGCCCGACCCGCAGCACCTCGTCGATGCGGGCGGGACTGAGCCGCTCCTCGGCCGCGGCCGACGCCGCGATCATCAGCTCCCCGTAGAGCTCGATCTCGTCGAGGGCCACGTGGTCCTCGGCCAGTGGACCGCTGTTCTCCCCGGACACCCGCACCACCCCCTCCGCCTCCCCTCCGACGCAACCGAACTCCAGAGTAGGAAGAAGCGCGTCCCCCGCGCATGGCACGTCCGGACCATTTCGCGCCGCCGCTCCCGGCCACGCTCCGGCGCACTCCCGCGCTCCCTACGGCGCGGCGATCCTCCCGGTGTAGATGTCCTCCGGCTCCGGCAGCTCGACCTCCACCGGCACGCCGAAGCCGTACAGCGACGTGGTGGAGACCACCGTGGCCTCGCCCTCCCCGCCCGGGGCGCCCGCCGCCCGCGGGAAGGAGAAGCGGTACCGGACCTTCCGCAGCCGCCCGCGCTCGTCCGCATACGCGTCGAAGGCCACCGTCCGGTTCGAGAGCCCCTTCGCCGCCGCGGCCAGCTGCCCGCGCGAGCGCGGCTCCGCCTCCCTCGCCGCCGCCGCGAGGTCCACGGTGCCCCGGTAGTGCCGCACCGTCTCCCCGTGCAGCCGCTCCTCGCCGCGGAACGACGCCGACCGCACACCGCGCAGCAGTTCGGCGGCGCTGATCGGGTCGGTGGCGCCCCCCGTGACCAGATTCCCGTCGGGGAGGGTCGCCGTGTCCACCCGCACCCACTTGCCGTCGGGCACGCCCGCGCCCCGGTTCCTCATGTACAGCGCGCCCGGCGTGACCAGTTCCACGACCCGGCGGCGCCCGCTCTCGCCGGTGGCCTCGCCCGGCAGCACCACCCTCAGCCGCCCCGTCCGCCTCCCGTAGTCGAAGACGCCCGTGCCCCGGATGGTGACCCGGGTCCCGCCGTTGGTCATCTCCACCGCCGTACGCGTCCGGGAGGTGCCCGATCCGGCCAGCGCCCCGGCCGCCTCCCGGACGGCGGCCAGCGCCTCGGCGGCGCTCACGTCGGCAGCGGCGGCCCCCCGCCCGGAGCAGCCCGCGGTGGCGAGGACCACCAGCACCGCCCCGGCGCAGACCGCGCCGACCGCCGCGGTCCCGCCCTTGCTCCCCCGCTGCACCACCATCGTCTGACGACCCCCAAGTACGCGTATCGGAACCCGTTCCGACTAACGACGCCCCCGCGCCCCCGTCACGGCCGGTACCGTGACCGTGTGCAGCAGGAGGACAGCCAGGGGGTGCCGCCCCAGCGGCCGGCGCCACCGCAGGAGCATCTGATCTCGACCGTGGAGAAGGGGCCGTTCTGCAGCGCCGCCTGCAGTTGCGGGTGGCGCGGTCCGGCCCGGCGGGCCCGCGGGCGTGCCCGTGCGGACGCCGCGGCCCATCAGGAGGCGTGAGGTCCGCCGGAAGATGTGAGACCCCGTCGGGGAAACGGCGCCAAGAACGGCGAACGGCCGCCGGGGCATGTTCCCCGGCGGCCGTGAACCTTCTTCCGGCACCCGGCACCCGGCACCCGGCACCCGGCGCCCGACCCCCCGAGCGCCCGTCTCCCGGAGGCCCTCAGGCGACCAGATCCCGGTCCTGCGGCTGCCGCTCCGCGTCCGGCTCCCCGGCCCGCGCCACCGACTCCGGCGGGACGCTCACCAGCCGGCCGATCCGCGGCGAGGCGGCCATCGCGCGCATCAGCGGCGTCAGCAGCGCCAGCGCCACCGGCGCCAGCAGCAGTGCCACGGCCGTGCCCAGCGCCAGGCCGCCGATCACGTCGGTGGGGTAGTGCACCCCCATGTAGATGCGGCAGACCCCGGCGAACACCGCCACCAGGATGCCGACCAGACCCAGCCGCCGGTTGACCATGAAGATCCCCACGGCCAGCGCCATCGCCAGCGTCGCGTGATCGCTGACGAACGAGAAGTCCCTCTTCCCGTCCACCAGCACCTCCAGCCCGTCATGGGTCAGAAAGGGTCTGGGCCGCTCCACGAACTCCCGGATCGGCACGTTGACCAGCAACGCCACCCCGGCCGCCAGCGGCGCCCAGACCAGTCCGGCCACCGCCGCGACCGCGTCCGGGCGGCGCCGCGCCGTCCACCAGGCCCACAGGCCCAGCACCGCCAGCGCCACGATCGTGCCGTACTCGCCGACGTACTCCATGAGGTGGTCGGCCCAGTCGGGGGCCTGTCTGGCCAATCCGTTGATGTCGTGGAGCAGCTCGACGTCGGGGTTGTCCCATTCGGCCATCGCAATGCTGCCCTTCACTCTTCGCTGCCGACCCCCGTGGTAGCGGAATGCTCGTTCCGGACAAGGAAACGCCCTGTCCCGGCCGTACGTTCCGACCTCCACCGAACGATCACCCGGACGTTATCGGAGGGTGACCCGCACCTGAGGCCCGAGGCCCGGGGTCCGGGTACCGCGGCCGCACACCGCGTCACCGGGGCGGCGTCCGCCCCGGAGCTCACGACACCGTGGGCCTCGTCGCCCCGAAGTAGTCGGGGGAGTCGATCGGGTCGAAGCGGATCACCGCGCCCGTGTACGGCGCGTCGATCATATAGCCACCGCCCACGTAGATCCCCACGTGGTGGATCGAGCGCGAATCGGTCAAGTCGTGCGCGAAGAAGACCAGATCACCCGGGAGCAACTCGTCGCGCCTCGGGTGCGGGCCGGCGTTCCACTGGTCGTTGGCGACCCGCGGCAGCTCGATGCCCACGCTCGCGTACGCCGCCTTCGTCAGACCCGAGCAGTCGAACCGCCCGCCGTCCTCCGGCGTGCCGTCCCCGCCCCACAGATACGGCGTCCCCAGCTTCTTCTGCGCGAAGTCGATCGCCCCGGCGGCCTGCTTCGTCGGCGACAGACGCCCGGCGGGCGCCGCGAAGCTCTTCTCCAGCTTCCGGATGACCTTCACGTAGTTCTGGGTCTCGCGGTACGGCGGCACCCCGCCGTACTTCGTCACCGCGTACGGGCCCGCGTTGTAGGCGGCCAGCATATTGTCCGTCGGATCGCCGGGCACCCCCCGGACGTTCTTCGCCAGCGTGCAGTCGTACTTCGCCGCCGACGGGATCGCGTCGGCCGGGTCCCACACGTCGCGGTCGCCGTCACCGTCGCCGTCGACACCGTGGACCGCCCAGGTGCCCGGGATGAACTGGGCTATCCCCTGCGCCGCGGCGGGGCTGCGCGCCTTCGGGTTCCAGCCGCTCTCCTGGAAGAGCTGGGCGGCCAGCAGCGCCGGGTTGAGCGCCGGGCAGTAGTTGCCCCACTTCTGCACCAGCGGCCGGTACGCCGCCGGCACGGCGTTCTTGGCCAGCGCGACCGCGCCGCCCCGCCCGCCGAACAGGTTCGACGCGGCGCTGTACGTGCCCACCACGAGCAACGCCAGCAAGCACATGACGAGCCCGAAACCGATCCCGATCGCCACCCACGCCTTCCGCACCCCTCAACCCTCCCCCATCCGAAAGGAGTTCACTGCCGATTCGGCCGCAACCGTGTCAGAATCCAGGTGAAGCGCAACTTTCGACAACCCTCACCGGGGCGGTGAACACAGCATGTTTCTGGCAGCCGAAAAGGGCGACATCACCACCATCATCGGCGGAATCGCCCCCGACTGGGGCCCGTTCGGATCACTGGGCAACGAGGCCCGCGTGATGATCGAGGTCGTCATGGCCGTCGCCATCCTCCTCTGCCTCGGCATCGCCATCTGGGGCGCGGCCAAACAGCGCATCGGCGCCACGGCGCTGCGCGACACCTTCAGCGCGGAGCAGGGCAAGGGCCTGATCGTGGCGGGCCTGACCGGGGTCTTCATCATCGGTTCCCTCGGCACGCTCTTCACGATCGTCTACGGCATGGCCGTGTAGCCGCGCACCGCCCCGCCTCCCCCTCCGGCCACCGCCCACCGGTGCCCGGTTCCCGGTTCCCGGCGTCCGCGTGCCCGGCGAGCGGACCGGACCGCCCCGTGCACCACCGGTCGGCGGTAAACGCCCCGGACGGCGGGCGGCTGACGCCCCGTGAGAACCGTCACCCCCCGCGGGGCCGGGCACCTCCCCCTCCGGTCGCGTTCCGGCGGCCGACGGCGGACACCGCCGGTGCCGGCCCGGCCGCCCCGGAGGGGGCACGGCCGCCGACCCGCTCCCCCCACCAGGAAAAAGAGCACCGCAGCGATGCACCTGCCCAGGATCCGCGCCCGCCCCGGCCGGCTCCCCTCCTCCCCCACCGGAACGCGACCGGAGGGCGCGGGGCGGCGCCACCGGGCCGGGTCCGGTGATCCACTGCTCACGGTGCGGAAGCGATCCTGCACACACCGGTCCCACAACCGCCCCGGCGGAGTTAACGTCAAGGACAGGGCACGACGACAACCGGGCGGCGCCCGGGCGACCGAGAGGGCACACGCACGATGAGCATCGGCGGCGATGGCGGGTACGAGGACGACGTCGTCGACGCATACGACGAGCCCCGGCGGCAGCCCGTCCGGGTGGGCCGCAGCATGGTCACGGTGGTGGGCGTCGTCGTCCTGCTGATCGCGGCCATCGCCTTCGCCAACAGAGGCGGCGGCGACACCCCGCCGGACAGCGGCGGCCCGCGGGCCCGTGAGGACGCCCGGCCCACCGCCCCCACCGGCGAACGCCCCGTCACCGGGCGGTCGAGCGGCGTGCCCTCGGGCTTTCCCCGCACCGAACAGGGCGCACAGAGCGCCGCAGCCAACTACGCGGTGGCGCTGGGCGGTACGGGCATGTTCGAGACCGAGCACCGGCACATGCTCGTCGACACCCTCTACACCCCCGAAGCCGCCGCGAACATCAAGGACCGGCAGGACAGGGCCTATTCGAAGGCCCTCTTCGAGCGCCTGGGGCTCACACCCGAGGGTGAGGCCCCCGAGGGCATGACCTTCGTCTCACGCACCGTGCCCGTAGGCACCAGGGTGACCGAGTACACGGACGACGGCGCCACCGTCGAGGTCTGGTACACGGGCCTGATCGGCATGGCCGGCGAGGAGTCCACCATCCCCGTGACCACCACCTGGAAGACCTGGACCTTCCGGCTGAGGTGGGCCGGATCCGACTGGAGGATCGCCGAGGACTCCCAGAAGGACGGCCCCGCCCCCGTACCGGGCGACATCCGGGCCTCCACAGCCGAGGACATCAGCAGGGCCGTCGAGGAGTACGGAGGGTTCACCTATGCCCGTTGACCGAGCCGGACGCCGCGCCCCGCGCCGCGCCCTGTCGCTCGCCGCACTCCTGGCGGGCCTGCAGGCCGCCGGGCTCTGGCAGGCCGCCCGTGCGGCGGCCGACGAGCCGACGTCCCCGCCGGCCGACGAGGAGCCGGACCGCAGCGTGTGCGAGAACGTCCCCGGCTCCGCCCAGGACGTCTGCGAACAGGGCGAGAGCGCCACCGACGGATCCGGCGGCGCCGACTCCGACCCCCTGTCCACCCTCGACCCCCTCTCCTCCCTCGCCCAGGGCTGCGCCGAGGCAGCCGCCTGGATCGTCGACAAGCTCTCCGAGGCCGTCTCCTCCACCGCCACCGTCGACTTCACCAACCCCGCCTTCCTGCGCCAGTACGCCGTCGTCTTCGCCGCCTCGACGATCCTCACCCTGGTGCTGTGGCTGCTGGCCGTCGCCAAGCGCGCCGTCCGCGGCATCCCCCTCACCGAGGCCCTCACCGAGGCCATCGGCTTCCTGTGGCTGACGGTCCTCGCCTCCGCCTTCACCCCCCTGATCCTCTACACCCTGGTCACCGCGACCGACGCCGTCACCGACGTGATCGCCGCGGGCACCGGATCCGACACGGACAAGTTCTTCGGCTCCTTCTCCGAGGCCCTGAAGAAGGGCGACGACATCGGCGGCGGCCCGATCATGCTGATCGTCGTCTCCCTCGTCTCCGTCCTCGCCGCCGGCGTCCTCTGGCTCGAACTCGTCATCCGCGCCGCCCTGCTGTACGTCGGCGCCCTGCTGGGCACGGTCGTCTACGCCGGACTCGTCGACAAGAACCTGTGGGGCCACGTACGCCGCTGGGCGGGCATCATGATCGCGGTGATCCTCGTCAAGCCGGTCATCGTCATCGTCCTCGGCCTCGCCGGGGCGCTCGCCTCCGACGAGGGCCCGAACGCCTTCTCCGCGATCGTCTCCGGTCTGGCGATCATCCTGCTCGCCATCTTCGCCAGCGCCATGATCTACCGCTTCGTCCCCGGCTTCGGCGACGAGATCGTCCGCCAGCGCAACGCCAGTGCCGACCCCGCCTCCCGTACGGCCGCCGCCGTCGTCTCCTCCCCCGCCGCGATGCTCCGTCAGGGCATCACCACCCACAGCGCCCGCGGCGGCGCCGAGGGCGGCAGCGGCGGCGGGCAGTCCGGCGCCGCCCCCCGGCCCGCCAACCCGGTCTCCGGCGGTGTTGCCGCCCACGCCTCGCGCGGCGACCGGGCCCCCCGGCCCACCGCGCCGCCCCCGCCCCGCACGGGCAGCGGCGGCGGCACCACCAGCAACCGCACCGGAGGTGATCGCGGATGACGACCCCGTCCCACACCGTCGCTCCGCGCCGCACGTACATGATCGGGCGCGCCCGTCCCAACGCCGTCGTCGGCAGGAACCGGGAGACGGGCGAGATCGCACTGATCGTCGCGGGAGCCTTCCTCGGCATGATGAGCGGGCTCCTCGTCCCCGTCCTGTCGCTGCGCATCGCCCTGCTGGTCGGCTTCCCGCTGCTCGCCCTGGCCGCGGTGTACGTCCCCTACAACGGCCGGACGTACTACAAGTGGTTCGAGATCAAGCGCAGTTACCGGCGTCTGCTGCGCCGCGGCACCACCTACCGCTCCACCGCCGCCGAGGCCGGCACCCGGCTGGACGGCACCGAGGTGGACATCCCGGCTCCCCCCGGCGTCGGCCGGGTCAACTGGCTGTCCGCGCCCTTCGGGCCCGACGAGATCGCCGTACTGCTCCACGCCGACCGCCGCACCGTCACCGCCGCCATCGAGATCGAGGGACCGGGTGTGGGCCTGCGCGACAGCGAGGACCAGGAGGCCCTCGTCGACCGCTTCGGCACCCTCCTCAAGCACGTGGCCAACGGCGACGGCTTCGTCACCCGCCTCCAGATGCTCGCCCGCACCCTCCCCGCCGACCCCGACGCCCACGCCAAGGACGTCGCACAGCGCGGCGACGAGCGGGCCGCACCCTGGCTGCGCGACTCCTACGAGCAGCTGCTGTCGATGGTCTCCACCTCCAGCGAGCAGCACCGCGCCTATCTGGTGGCCTGTATGCACTACACCCGCGACCTGGCCGCCGAGGCCGCCGCGATCGCCAAGGCCACCCGCGCCTCCACCGGCCGCCGCCTCACCCGCGACGAGGGCCTGGCCGTCGTCATGGCCCGCGAACTGACCGACATCTGCGCCCGCCTCGCCGAGGCCGACATCCGGGTGCGGCAGCCGCTGGGCCAGTCCCGCATGGCGTCCCTGATCCACTCCATGTACGACCCGGACCACCCCATCGACCACATCCAGGCCATGAGCCGCCGCAACGCCTGGCCCGCCGAGCTGGACGCCGCCGAGCCCACCCACCTCCAGGCCAAGACCCGCGAGTCCGCCACCCGCGCCCCCTGGTGCCACGCCACCGCCTGGGTCAAGGAGTGGCCGATGACCCCCGTGGGCGTCAACTTCCTCGCCCCGCTGCTGGTCCACACCCCCGACGTGATCCGCACCGTCGCCGTCTGCATGGACCTGGAGCCGACCGAGGTCGCCATCGAGCGCATGCTGACGGAGAAGACCAACGACGCCGCCGAGGCCAGCCGCGCCGCCAAGATGAACCGCACCGTCGACCCCCGCGACGTGGCCGCCCACAGCCGCGTCGACCAGCGCGGCGAGGACCTGGCCTCCGGCGCCGCGGGCGTCAACCTCGTCGGCTACATCACCGTCTCCTCCCGCAACCCCGACGCCCTGGCGCGCGACAAGCGCACGATCCGGGCATCGGCCGGAAAGAGCTACTTGAAGCTGGAGTGGTGCGACCGCGAGCATCACCGTGCGTTCGTGAACACCCTGCCGTTCGCGACCGGCATCCGCCGCTGAGGAGGCGCAACACCATGGCCGCGTTCGATCCGCTGACCGCCGTCACCGACGCCTTCACCAGCTTCGTCTTCGGCAAGACCGAGACCACCCGCCTGCCCGTGCGCACCTCCACGGGCCAGGCCCAGGCCGTCTACCTGCCCACCGCCGCGCCCGGACTGGGCGACTCCGGAGTGATCATCGGCCGCGAGGTCTACAGCGGCAAGGGCTACATCTACGACCCCTTCCAGCTCTACGGCCAGCAGCTCCCGGCCCCCCACTGGCTGGTGCTCGGCGAGTCCGGCAACGGCAAGTCGGCGCTGGAGAAGACGTACATCCTGCGCCAGCTGCGCTTCCGCGACCGCCAGGTCGTCGTCCTGGACGCCCAGGGCGAGGACGGCGTCGGCGAGTGGAACCTGATCGCCGAGCAGATGGGCGTCACCCCCATCCGCCTGGACCCGACGGCCGCCCTCGACCAGGGCATCCGTCTCAACCCGCTGGACCCGTCCATCACCACCACCGGCCAGCTCGCCCTGCTGCGCACCATCATCGAGGTCGCCATGGGCCACGGCCTCGACGAGCGAGCGGGCTTCGCGCTGAAGGTCGCGCACTCCTACGTCAACGACACCGTCACCGGACGCCAGCCCGTCCTCACCGACATAGTCGAGCAACTGCGCCACCCGGAGCCGGAGTCCGCCGAGGCGATGAACGTCGCCCTGGAGGACGTGCGCGCCTGGGGCCTGGACGTGGCCCTCGTCCTGGACCGTCTGGTCGACGGCGACCTGCGCGGCATGTTCGACGGCCCGACGACGGTGGGCATCGACCTCGACGCGCCCCTGACCGTCTTCGACCTCTCCCACATCGACCGCAACTCCATCGCCATGCCGATCCTGATGGCGATCGTCGGCGTCTGGCTGGAGCACACCTGGATCCGCCCCGACCGCAAGAAGCGCATCTTCCTGGTCGAGGAGGCGTGGCACATCATCAACAGCCCGTTCGTCGCCCAGCTCTTCCAGCGCCTGCTGAAGTTCGGCCGGCGCCTGGGTCTGTCGTTCGTCGCGGTCGTCCACCACCTGTCGGACGTCGTCGACGGAGCGGCGGCCCGGGAGGCGGCCGCCATCCTCAAGATGGCGTCCACCCGCACCGTCTACGCCCAGAAGGCCGACGAGGCGCGGGCCACCGGAAAGGTGCTGGGCCTGCCGCGCTGGGCCGTGGAGATCATCCCCACCCTCACCCCCGGCATCGCCGTCTGGGACGTCAACGGCAACGTCCAGGTCGTCAAACACCTGATCACCGAGGCCGAGCGCCCGCTGGTCTTCACCGACCGCGCCATGACCGAATCCTCCGCGCCGGACTCCCCGGCCGACTCCTCGCCCCACTCCCCCCTGCAGGACACCCTGGCCGACGAACTCGACGCCGAGACCGAATCCCGGGCCGCCGCGATGGAGCGGCTCGCACGCGCCGACGAGACGGTGGCCTGACGGTGGCCCGGGGCCACGGCAGAGCACCGGGGACGCAGGGCAGCGGTACGGGCGCCCCACCGGAGAGGGGCGTCCCGGACGGCCTGCTGCTCGGCCTCATGGGCTTCCTGCTGGGCGTCACCGTCCTGTGCTGGACGGCCGCCGGGCTCGCCGGTCTCCTCGCCCACGGAGCATGGCCGCGGGGCGTCACCTTCGTCCGCACCCCGGCGGCCATGCGAGCGCTCGTCTCCGAACCGGGCGACCTGGCCGCCGCCTGGCCCGCCGCACAGGCCGGAACCCTGCCGGGGCCGGGCCTGTTCTGGGGGATCCTCATCAGTCAGGCGATGGTCCTGACGGTCCTGGGGTTCTTCGCCGCCGGCGCCGTGGCCCGCCGGCGCGCCCTGCGCGCGGCCAGGCGGGCCGCCCGGCGGGCGGCTCAGCACAAGGGCACCCCGCCCGCGCCCCACGAGACGGTCGCGCCGCCCCTCCCCGCCCCCGCAGAGCCCGGAACTCACGCAGTCGGCCCTCCTTCCCGGGGAGCGACCCCCGCTCCCCCGCAGGAGCCCGTACCGGCCCCGGCGGCCGTACGGGCCCATCCCGTCCCCGAGGCGTTCTCCGGCCCTCCCGTGGGCGTCGAGTACGGTACTCTCCACACCGTCCGGGCCGCCGACGCCCTGCGCGCCGCCCCCGGAGCCGCCCTCGTCGTGACCGCGGACCCCGCCCTGTGGGCGGAGACCGCGGGAGCCCGCGCCAAGCTCGGCCCCGTCCACGTCTACGATCCGGGACAGCTCACCGACGCCCCCGTACGGCTGCGCTGGTCGCCCCACCACGGCTGCGACGACCGCCGTACCGCCGCCGCACGGGCCGCGGCCCTGCTCACCCCCGTACGCAGCCCCGCACGGGCGGACGCGGCCGCCCACGATGCCGCCGAGACCCTCCTGGGCTGCTGGCTCCACGCGGCCGCCGTGGCGGGCGAGCCGTTCCGCCAGGTCCACCGCTGGGCCAACGCCTCGGCGGGCTCCTCCTCGGAGGCCGTCCGGATCCTGCGCACGCACCCCAAGGCGGCGTCCGGCGCGGCGGGCGAGCTGGAGGCGACCCTGATCGCCCACCCCGAGCGCCGGGACGCCGCCGTCCGCACCGTCCGAAGCGCTCTGTCCTGCCTGTCCCAACTCCACGTCCGCAACGCGTGTACGGCTCCGCGCACGGATTCGGCCGCCCTGGAATCCTTTGCGGCCGAATGGGGAACGCTCTATGTCGTGGGCGAAGCCGTCGAGGATCCGCGCCGCGCCCCCGGCACGATGCCGCTCCTCACGGCCCTCACCGCGAGCGTGGTCGAGCACGGCCGCCGCATGGCCGCAGGGTCATCCGCCGGCCGGCTCGACCCACCACTCTCCCTGATCCTCCACAACCTCGCGGCGGTCGCCCCGATCCCCCAGCTGCCCGATCTCCTGGCGAACGGCGAGCCGACGGGCATGCCGACCCTGGCTCTGCTTCGCTCGGAGGCCCAGGCACACGCCTGGTGGCCGCGGCTCGGCGAAGCCGAGCCGCCGGCGCGCCCCCTGCCCTGACCGCCCGCCCGCCCGCCCGAGTGAGGACGCCACGGGAATGAGTCAGCTCCAAGAGGCCGTGGAACTGGTCGACGGCGTACTCGGCCCCACTGCCGTCGGTGTCTACCTCCACGGCTCCTCCGTGCTCGCAGGCCTCCGGCCGGCCGGCGACATCGATCTCCTCGTACTGTCCCGGCAGACCATGGGCGAACGGGAACGGCACGCACTTCTCGAGGGACTGCTCGAGATCTCCGCACCTGGCCCTGCTGCTCACCACGGTGCTGGCCGGAGACCCCCCCTCACCGGTCCGCGGCCCGCGCGGGTCATCGACCCCGTACCGCACAGGGACCTGACGCGAGCGAGCACCGCGGGCATTCCCGATCTGCTCGACGAGCTGGAGGACGACACCCGCAACGTCGTACTGACCCTCGCCCGTATCTGGACCACTCTCGCCACAGGCGAGATCACGCCGAAGAACACCGCCGCCGACTGGGCCCTCACCCGGCTTCCAGCGGAACACCGGCCCGTTCTGGAACACGCCAGGAACCTTTACCTCAACCGCCGCTACTCCGAGGAGACCTGGAGCGACGAGCTACGCGCGCAGGCACGTCCGCACACGGAGAAAGCACTCGCCGAGATCAGCCGACTCAGGCAGGAGAAAGCGTGAACGCGAAAAAGCCTCGGTCTCCGAGTCATAAACTCGAAGACCGAGGCCTCACAAATTGTTCGGCGGTGTCCTACTCTCCCACACGGTCCCCCATGCAGTACCATCGGCGCTGAAAGGCTTAGCTTCCGGGTTCGGAATGTAACCGGGCGTTTCCCTTACGCTGTGACCACCGAAACACAATGAAACAACAACCGCCGGCCGGCGGGTCGTGGTCTCAGAACCCACACAGTGGACGCGAACATCTACGGTCAAGCCCTCGGCCTATTAGTACCGGTCAACTCCACCCCTCACGGAGCTTCCATCTCCGGCCTATCAACCCGGTCGTCTCCCGGGAGCCTTACCCCCTCAAAGGAGGTGGGAGTCCTCATCTCGAAGCAGGCTTCCCGCTTAGATGCTTTCAGCGGTT
>NZ_FOSG01000010.1 GCF_900114215.1 Streptomyces mangrovi
CGGCAAGGAGGCGAACAAGGGCGTCAACCCCGACGAGGTGGTGGCCATCGGCGCCTCGCTGCAGGCCGGTGTCCTCAAGGGCGAGGTCAAGGACGTCCTGCTGCTGGACGTCACCCCGCTGTCCCTGGGCATCGAGACCAAGGGCGGCATCATGACCAAGCTGATCGAGCGCAACACCACGATCCCGACCAAGCGCTCGGAGATCTTCACCACCGCCGAGGACAACCAGCCCAGCGTGCAGATCCAGGTGTACCAGGGCGAGCGGGAGATCGCCGCGTACAACAAGAAGCTGGGCATGTTCGAGCTGACCGGGCTGCCGCCGGCGCCGCGCGGAGTGCCGCAGATCGAGGTCACCTTCGACATCGACGCCAACGGCATCATGCACGTCTCCGCCAAGGACCTGGGCACCGGCAAGGAGCAGCGGATGACCGTCACCGGCGGCTCGGCGCTGCCCAAGGACGACATCGAGCGGATGATGCGGGAGGCCGAGCAGTACGCGGAGGAGGACCACCGGCGGCGGGAGGCGGCCGAGACCCGCAACCAGGCCGAGCAGCTCGTCTACACCACCGAGAAGTTCCTGGCGGACAACGCCGACAAGGTGCCCGGTGATGTGAAGAGTGAGGTCGAGGCGTCGGTGGCGGACCTGAAGGAGAAGCTCAAGGGAGAGTCCGCCGAGGGCGACAGCACGGCGGCCATCCGCGAGGCCTCCGAGAAGGTCGCGGCCACCAGTCAGAAGCTGGGCCAGGCCCTGTACGCCGACGCCCAGGGCCGGCAGGCCGCGGGCGGCGCCGAGGCCGGCGCCGGAGCCGGTGCGGAAGATGCCAGGGCCGGCGGCGCGGACGAGGACGTGGTGGACGCCGAGATCCTCGACGAGGACCGGGACGACAGGGGCAGGGCCGCGTAGCAGCCGGTCCGCCCGAACGGGCGCGGGCGCGCGGCGCGGACGGCCGAGGGCCTTCGGCATTTGCTGGACTTACCGCACCTCGTGCCGGAGCATCGAAGTACCGCCCGTTCGAGGCGGCCGGGCCCGGGCCGGACCCGGCCCCGCGCCAGGAGCCGGCAGAGGCCGGCAGGGCCCGGCCGGGACGAGTGGGCCGGGGCTCACAGCGAAGTGGGGAACGCCGATGAAGGGACAGGTGACGCGGACGACCGCCGTACCGTTCGGGGCCGCCGCGGCGCCGGTGGGCGGGGCGCGTCCCGGCCCGCCCACCGCCGACGACACGCGCGGTCTGTTCCGCGCCTCCGACGCCGTCTTCGCCGAACTGTCGGGTCCGCGCCACGTCGTGGAGACGGCCAACCCCGCCTTCTTCCGGGCGCTGGGCCGCGAGGAGGCCACCGGCGTCCCCTTGTCCGAGCTGGCCCCCGAACTCGCCGAGCAGGGGATCATGGACCTGCTCGACGGTGTCTACCGCACCGGCCGCCCCTACACCGCCCAGGACGCCAGGGTCCTGCTGGGCCCGCCGGAGGCGATGAACGAGGCGTACTACGACTTCACCTACGAACCGCGCCGGGAGCCGGGCGGCCGGGTGGTGGGCGTCACCGCCCTGGGCGTGGACACCACCGCCGTCCGGCAGGCCCGGCAGCTCGCTGCCGAACAGCGCGTCCTGCTGGAGCAGATCGCCCTGGACGCGCCCATAGGGGACGTTCTGCGCGCCATGACCGCCGCCATCGAGGAGCTCGACCCCGGAGTCCTGGTCTCGGTGCTCCTCGCCGACGCCGACGGACGCCATCTGCGGCACGGCGCCGCGCCGAGCCTGCCGGACTTCTACAACCGCGCCATCGACGGCATCGCCACGGGCGAGGGCGTCGGCTCCTGCGGCACCGCGGCCCACCGCCGCGAGACGGTCGTCGTCGCCGACATCGCCACCCACCCGTACTGGGAGGAGTTCCGCGAGCCGGCCCTGCGGGCGGGGCTGGCCGCCTGCTGGTCCACCCCGATCACCGGGACGGACGGAGGGCTGCTGGGCACCTTCGCGATGTACCACCGGATCCCGCTCATGCCCCGCGAGGCCGACCTGGCCCTGGCCGCCGCCTTCGCCCGTACCGCCGCCCTGGCGGTGGAGCGCCACCAGACCAAGCAGGCCCGCGAGCGGGCCGAGGCCGAGGAGCGGGCCGCCCGGCAGGACCTCGCCTTCGTCCTGGAGGCCAGCACCCGCATCGGCCGCGACCTGGACTTCGACGACAGCCTGCGCCGGCTGGCCGAGCTGAGTGTCCCGGCGCTGGCGCCGATGAGCGCGGTGGACGTGCTCGACGGCGGACGGCTGAGAAGGGTCGCCGCGTTCGACGCCGGGGACCGCGGCGGGCGGTGGGCGCGGGAGGCCGGGCGGACCGCGCTCCGCCCGGACGGCGAGACGGTCGCCCGGGTGCTGGCCACCGGGGTGACGGAGGTCGCCCGCCGCTTCCCGCCGTCCCCGGGGCCCTGGCGGGAGCTGGGCGTCACCGGCTACGTGTGCGTACCGCTGAGCTGGCGAGGGGGCCCCTTCGCCGTGCTGACCCTGCTGTTCACCGGGGACCGCCCCCTCCAGGGGCGCACCGTGGCCCTCGCCGAGGAACTGGCCCGCCGCACCGCCGTCATCGCCCACAACGCGCGCCAGTACACCGAGCGCGTCGAGCTGGCCCGGGATCTCCAGGCCGGTCTGCTGCTGCCAGAGCCGCCCGCCGTCCCCGGGGCCGAGGTCGCCACCTGCTACCGGCCGGCCGGTGAGGGGCTGGACGTCGGAGGCGACTTCTACGACGTCTTCCCGCTGGGCGGCGGCCGCTGGGCCTTCATGATCGGTGACGTGTGCGGGCGCGGGGCGTCGGCCGCCACCGTCACCGGGCTGGTCCGCCACACCGTCCGCGCCGTCGCCCGGCTCGTCGACGATCCGGCCCGGACCGTCGCGGAGGTCAACACCGCCCTGCTGGAGGGCGTCCGGCACGGCAGCGCCTTCGTCACCCTCGTCTACGGCCGGATGACACCGGGCAAGGACGGGCTGGAGGTCGAACTCGTCCGGGCCGGCCACGTACCGCCCCTGGTGCGGCGCGGCGGCCGGCGGGTGGAGGAGATCACGGCCGGGGGCATGCTGCTGGGCATCGTCCCCGACCCGGCCGTCCGCACGGTACGGCTGACCCTGCGGCCGGAGGAGACCCTGTTCCTGGTCACCGACGGCTTCACCGAGGCCCGCTCGGCCGACGGCCGGTTCCTCGGCGAGGACGGCCTGGCCGCCGCCCTCGCCCGCGCCGGCCGCGACGACGGCGCGGGCGCCCGGGAACTCCTCGACGAGGTGGTCGCCTCCGTCGACCGGTTCTCGGACGACGCGGCCCCCAGCGAGGACGACAGCGCGGCGCTGGTCATAACCGCCCGCTGACCGCCCGCCCGCCACCCGTCGGCCGGACCCCGTCCGCGGATGTCCGAAAACCCCTCCCGGCCAAGGGAATCGACCGGGGGGCGGCATCGGTTGCACGGACCGTGCCGCGCCCCACCCGGACGCGGCCTTCCGACGACCGAAGGCGTATCCCCATGACCGACGACAGCCCGTCCGCGCGCGCCCGGAACACCCTCGGCCGCCCCTTCTCCCTGGGCGGCCTCACCCTCCGCAACCGCGTCGTGATGGCGCCGATGACCCGCCAGTTCTCGCCCGGTGGCGTCCCCGGCCCGGACGTGGCCGAGTACTACGCCCGCCGGGCCGCCGCCGAGGTGGGCCTGATCGTCACCGAGGGCACCTACGTCGACCACCCGTCGGCCGGCACCAGCGACCGGGTGCCCCGATTCCACGGCGAGGACGCGCTCGCGGGCTGGGAGAGGGTGGCCGACGCGGTCCACCGCGCGGGTGGGGCGGTCATGCCGCAGCTGTGGCACGTGGGCATGGTGCGCGACGCCGGGGCTCCGCCGTTCCCCGACGCCCCGCGCACGGGTCCCTCGGGCATCCCCCTGGAGGGCGACGGGACCGGGCACGCGATGACACACTCCGACATCGACGACGTGATCGCCGCGTTCGCGGCCGGAGCCGCCGCGGCCGAGGCCCGCGGCTTCGACGGCGTCGAGATCCACGGCGCCCACGGCTATCTGGTCGACCAGTTCCTGTGGTCGCACACCAACCGGCGCACCGACGCCTACGGCGGCGACCTCGCCTCCCGCGTCCGCTTCGCCGCGGAGATCGTGGCGGCCTGCCGCGAGGCCGTCTCCCCGCACTTCCCGATCAGCTTCCGCACCTCCCAGTGGAAGGCGGGCCACTACCGGGCCAGACTCGCCGAGACGCCCGAGGAGCTGGAGGCCGTCCTGACCCCGCTGGCCGAGGCGGGGGCGGATGTCTTCCACTGCTCCACGCGCCGCTACTGGCTGCCGGAGTTCGAGGGGTCCGACCTCAACCTGGCGGGCTGGGCGAAGAAGCTGACCGGCCGCCCCACCATCACCGTCGGTTCGGTCGGCCTGGACAACGAGTTCTTCGCCGCGTTCCAGGGAGCGGACGGGAACCTCACGGACATCGACGCCCTGCTGGAGAGGCTGGAGCGCGACGAGTTCGACCTCGTGGCGGTCGGCCGCTCCCTGCTCGGCGACCCGGAGTGGGCGGCGAAGGTGCTGGCCGGCCGCTTCGGTGACCTGAGTTCCTTCGACGCGGCCGGGCTCTCCGTGCTCCACTGAGGTCCGCGGGCGCGGGCCGGGCCAGGAGGGGGCCGGGCGGCGGCCGGGTGGTGTTCCGGCCTCACTCCTGCGTCGGCGGCAGCGCGTAGCCGGGGACGGAGGGCCAGCGGACCGTCAGCAGCGTCGAGTCCTCCTCGGCGACCCAGGAGTGGTCCACGCCCCGGCCCCACACGACATAGTCGCCCCGCTCGGCCAGGACGACGCCGCGGCCGGGGAACTCGACGCGGAAGCGGCCCTCGACCAGGATCTGGAAGGTGGTGCGCTCCTCGCCGCGCACCCACTGCCGCCGCCGCTCGCCGCGCGGGTGGACGCCCCACTTGATCTCCAGCGCCTCGCTGTGCCGGAGGTCGCCCGCGTCCTTGAAGTGGCCCAGCAGCCAGCCCCGGTCCAGCGCCGCGTCCGGCCCGGCGCTGCCCGTGTACACGTTGTCGTCCATGTGCTCGGACGCTAACACCCGCGCCGGGTGGCCCGGGTCTCCGCCGCTCCGCTACTCGAAAGAAAAGTGTGCCAAGCGGTTTGTAGTACCGCCCTGTCCGACCCGGGCCGACGTCAGCGAGGGAGGGAGCGGACGAGGCGGAAGCCCACGTCGTCGATCCGCAGGGTCGGGTGGCTGCGGCGGCGCACCGAGGCCCGGCAGCTCCAGGGCTCGTCGAACCACCCGCCGCCGCGCAGCACCCGGTAGGCACCGTAGACCTCGGGGTCGTAGCGGTCCCAGCACCACTCCCAGACGTTGCCGAGCATGTCGTACAGGCCCCAGTCGTTGGGCCGCCTGCCGCCCACGGCGCGGACGCGCTCGCCGGAGTTGCCGCGGTGCCAGGCGATCTCGTCCAGCGGGCCGTAGCGCGGGCCGGTCGTGCCCGCGCGGCAGGCGTACTCCCACTCGGCCTCGGTCGGCAGCCGGTACCCGTCGGCGCGCTCGTCCCATTCGACGCCCGTGCCGTCGCCGTACCCGCCGTCGCCGTCGCCGTCGTCCGGGGGGAGGCGGTAAGCGGGAGCCAGCCCCTCGTGCAGGGACAGGGTGTTGCAGAACCGGACCGCCTCCAGCCAGGAGACGCCCTCGACGGGCAGCCGGCCGCCGTGCGCGGCCTCGGGCGGCGAGCCGGTGACCTGCGCGTACCGGGCCCGGGTGACGGGAAGGGCCGCGATCCGGTAGGGCGCGAGGTCGACCGGCCAACTGCGTTGTGTGCGGCGGTCCGACAGCGTCACCCGCCCCGGCGGGACGGCGATCAGAGCGCCGTCCCCGGTGTCGGTGTCCATGGGCGGGCGAGCCTAGCAAGGTGCTTGGGGAGGGCCGGTGTTCCAACGGATGCCGCGCACCGGTTTCGGCCGTCGCTCACCACGGAACCCCGGATCCCGTGTGTCGCAGGGGAGTTGACGGCATGTGGGAGGCGGCAACCCTGAAAACGACCACATTTAACGTTGTTTGCGGTGATTACTCCCAGATGGGTCGGGCACCCGATGTTGCGAAGGGACCTGCAAGACAACGAGTGAAGGGAGCAGTCATGGCTGCGTCCAGCAACTCCAACAACCCCGGTAACTTCGCCAACGACCGTGAGAAGGCCTCCGAGGCCGGCCGCCAGGGTGGTCACGAGAGCGGTGGCAACTTCGCCAACGACCCGCAGCGTGCCGCGGAGGCGGGCCGCCAGGGTGGTCACGAGAGCGGCGGCAACTTCGCCAACGACCCGCAGCGTGCCGCGGAGGCGGGCCGCCAGGGTGGTCACGAGAGCGGCGGTAACTTCGCCAACGACCGTGAGAAGGCCTCCGAGGCCGGCCGCAAGGGCGGCCAGAACAGCGGCGGCGGGCAGCGGTAACTCCCGCCTCGCCCGAACCGCGCCCGCGGGCGCGGAAGCAACACCACGGCCCCGGTTCCTCCGGCGAAACGGAGGGGCCGGGGCCGAGTCCGTGTGCGGCGGGGCGCGGCTCGCTGCCTCGTACGGGTGAAATGCGCTTACCGGGCCGCTCCGTTCCCGGCCCGGCCGTGCCGAGCCACAAGGATGGGGCGCGGAAGGGGGCCGGTTCCGGCCGGTCCGAGTTGAGCGCGCGAGGAGGCCCGATGGGCAAGGCATACGGCGTCGTTGCGGACATCCTGGTCGGCAAGTTCCAGTTCACCGAGGGCGAGCTGTCACCCGGTGCCACGCTGGAGGAGATCGACCTGGACTCGTTGGGGCGGGTCGAGTTCGCCCTGACCCTGCGGGAGAGCACCGGTGTGCCGTTCGCGGACGACCAGATCACCCTGGACACCACGCTGGGGGAGATCGCCGACGCGGTCGAGGCCGCGTGGGGCGCGGGTACGGCGGCGGCTCCGCGGTGACCCGCCCCGACATCGCGGTGACCGGCCTGGGGGCGGTCACCCCGGCCGGAGCCGGGGTGGAGGAGACCTGGCACCGGGTCCGCGCCGCCGAGCCCACGGCCTCCCAGGACGGCGAACTGGCCGGTCTGCCGGTCGACTTCAGCTGCCGCGTCCCCGAGGTGGAGGTCGCCGACCGGAGGCGCCGGCGGCAGTTGTGGCGGCAGGACCGCTTCACCCGGATCGCGCTGGCGGCGGCCGACGAGGCGCTGCGGGACGCGCGGCTGGATCCGTCCTCCTGGGACGGGGCCCGGATGGGCACGGCCGTCGGGTGCAGTCTGGGCGGTGCCGGCACCTGGGAGGCGGAGTTCGGCCGGATGCGGCGGGAGGGTCCCGAGGCGGTGTCGCCGGTGGTCATCCCGAGGCTGCTGCCGAACATGGCGGCCGGCGAGGTCGCGCTCGCGCTGGGGGCGCGCGGCCCGAGCATGGCGGTCTCCACCGCCTGCGCCTCGGGGGCCAGCGCGCTGGCGGTGGCCCGCGACTGGCTGGCCGCCGGTCTGTGCGACGTCGTCCTGGCGGGCGGTACGGAGGCCGCGGTCACGCCCCTGGTGGTGGCCGGGTTCCAGCGGGCCGGGGCGCTGTCGTCGCGCACCGGCGATCCGGCGGCGGCCTCACGGCCGTTCGCGGCGGACAGCGACGGGTTCGTGATGGCCGAGGCCGCGGCCGTCCTGGTGCTGGAGCGGCTGGCGGACGCGCGGGCGCGTGGTGTGCGCCCGCGCGCCCTGCTGGCCGGCTGCGGCACCAGCACCGACGCGCTCCACCCCACCGCGCCGCACCCCGAGGGCCGGTTCGCGGAGCTGGCGGTGACCGCGGCGCTGGCGGACGCGGGCCTGGAGCCGCGGGACGTCGACCACGTCAACGCGCACGCCACCTCCACCCCGCTGGGTGACGCGGCCGAGGCGAGCATGATCGCCAGGGTCTTCGGGCACGGCCCGAGCGTGACGTCGGCCAAGGGCGTCCTGGGACACTCACTGGGCGCCGCGGGCGCGGTGGAGGCGGTGCTCACGGCCTTGAGCATCGAGCGGTCCGCCGTGCCGCCGACGGCCAACACCGACGCGCCCGCGCCGGAGTTCGACATCGATCTGGTGACCAAGGCGGTGCGCGAGCAGCGCGTCGGTGTGGCCGTCAGCAATTCCTTCGGGTTCGGCGGCCACAACGTGTCCGTGGTGCTCCGGGCCGTCTGAGCCGACCGGCTCCCGGTCCCCGTTCCGGCCCGCGTTCCGGGCCCGCGTCCGCCGCCGGGCGCGGGCCCGGTGTGCTCAGCGCGCCGCCCCGTCCGCCGCCGTGGGCTCCGGGGCGGTACCGAAGACGTGGTCCCAGTAGGGGCAGCTCACTCCGAAGCCGCGGCTGTCGTCCTGGAAGTGGTGGCGCAGGTGGTGCCTGCGCAGCCGGCGTCCGAGCGCGGTGGGCGGGCCGGGGCGGTGCAGGAGGAAGTGCAGCTCGTCGTAGAGGACGTATCCGGCGGTGAACCCTGCGGCCACCGCGTTGGCCGCGCCGCCGTCCAGGGCCAGGTGGAGGGCGGCGAAGGGGAGGCCGGTCAGCAGCAGGCTGGCCAGCGGCGGCATGACCAGGCGGCGCGGGTCGCCGGGGTGGTCGTGGTGGACGCCGTGCACCATCCAGTGCAGCCGCCTGCCGCGCGCGCCGCGCGGGGTCAGATGGAAGAGGGCCCGGTGCACCCAGTACTCCGTCAGCGTCCACAGCGCGTAGCCGAGCAGGACGTGGCCGGCCAGGGCCGCCCAGCCCAGGCGGGGCGCGGCCAGGGCGGCGAGCAGGACGGCCGGGGGGCCGTACAGGACGGCCGGCACGGCCGGGTGGACGCGGGTGAAGCGGTCCAGGAACGGGGAGCGGAACAGGGGCGGGGAGGCCCGCAGCCGTTCGGCCCGGCCGGTGCGGGGCCGGGTGGGGCGGGGCTGGGTCGTCAAGACGGGTTCCTCTCGGGCTCGGGCACGGGAGTGGGTGCGGGCACGGGCGTGGGTGCGGGGCGCAGGGCGTCGGCGAGGCCCGCGGGCCAGACGGCCGCGGGGGTGAAGCCGAGCTCGCGGGCGGCCCGTTCGTGGCCGCAGATCCAGGCGGGGCGGGCCAGTTCGCGGACCTTGTCGTGGCAGAGCACCGACGGCCGCCCCCTGATCCGCGCCGCCGCCTCGGCGCACCGGGCGGCGGCGTACGCCACCGGTAGGGGGAGTGGGACGGCGGCGGGCGGGCGGTGGCCGGTCACCGCCGCCACGGCCGCCGCGAGGTCCTGCCCGCGGTGCCCGGCGCCGTCGCCGGCGTGGTAGATCCCGCGGGAGCCCTCACCGGGGGCGACGGTCGCGCCGCGGTCGGCCGCGGCGAGCAGCAGACGGCACAGGTCGTCGACGTGGATCAGCGAGTAGCGGCGCGGTCCGAAGCCGCACAAGGGCAGCACACGGTGGCGCACGGCGGCGAGCAGCGCGGGCAGGAAGTCGGTGTCGCCGGGGCCGTAGACGATCGGCGGGCGCACGACGGTGCAGGGCAGGGCACCGGCCACGGCGCGCAGCGCCTCCTCGCCGGCGAGCTTGCTGCGGCCGTACGCCGACACCGGCGCGGGCGGATCGTCCTCGCGGCGCGGCCGGCCGGGCGGGGAGGGCCCGGCGGCGGCCAGGGAGGAGCAGTGGACCAGCCGGGGCGGGCGCGGCAGCGCGGCCAGGGCCTCGCACAGGCGGCGGGTGCCGACGGCGTTGACGGGGGCGTAGCCGTCCGGGCGGAGGGCCCTGACGGCGCCGGCCAGGTGGATCACGCGGTCGGCGCCCCAGGCGGCGGCCCGGTGCAGGCCGCGGCCGTCCGCGAGGTCCCCGTCCAGTCGCTCCACCGGTGCCGGGAGCCGGGCCCGGGCGGGGTCCCGTACCAGGGCGGCGACGGTGTGGCCCTCGTCCAGCAGCCGGCGCACCAGACGGGTGCCGACGAAGCCGGTGGCGCCGGTGACCAGGTATCTCACCGGCGGGCTCCGGGGACGTGCGGGGCGGCGGGCGCGGGTACGGCCGTGGGCAGGGGCGTGGACGAGGCCGGGGGCGAGACCGGGGCGGCGGGGCGCAGTCCGCTGCCGTCCGCGAGGTCGCGCCGGTAGAGGCGGTGCCTGCGGTGGAGGACGCCGCCGAAGGCCCGGGCGTAGCGGTTGGCGTCGCGGTTGTCCTCCAGCAGCCAGGAGAACTCGCTCTCGGTATAGCCCAGGCGGAAGGCCGACCGCTGGGCCTCGGCGAGCAGCGCGGCGGTCAGTCCGCGGGCGCGGTGGGCGGCCCGGACGCCGGTGAGGATCACCCGGGCCCGGTCGATGCGCCGCACGGCCCGGGCCGTGCGCAGCCATCCCAGAGGCCGCCCCAGGGATTGCCCCAGGGGTGTGTCGCGGACGGCGTGCAGCGCCTGGTTGACGTCGGGCAGCCAGAAGGTGAAGGCGACCGGTTCGCCGCGCACCTCGGCGAACCACACCAGCTCCGGCCGTACCAGCGGACGCAGCCGGTCCATCGCGTGGGAGAACTCGCGGCCGGTCATGGGTACGGAGGCGTAGTTGCCGGACCAGGCGTCTGTGTAGATGTCGCGGACGACCGCCAGGTCCGCCTCCCGTCGGCAGGGGTCCAGGTGCCGCAGCCGTACGTCCGGCGCGTCCGCCGCCCAGCGGGCCGCGCGGGCGGCGGCCCCGGGCGGCTCGCCGCCGGGCGGCACGGGGACGCGCCAGGACAGCAGGTCCTTGGCCTTGGCCAGCCCGCAGGCGGCGTACAGGGCGGGGTAGTAGGCGGGGTTGTACGGCATCATCACGGTGGGCGGGCCGTCGAAGCCCTCGACGAGGACTCCGCACTCGTCGTGGACGGAGAAGCCCAGCGGGCCGAGCATCGTCTCCAGGCCGCGTTCGCGCAGCCAGCCGGCGGCGGCGTCGAAGAGGGCGGAGGCCGCTTCGGGGTCGTCGGCGCACTCGAAGAGGCCGAACAGGCCGCCGCGCGCGTCGTGGAGGGCCTGGTAGCGGGAGTCGACGGCGGCGGCGATCCGTCCGACCGTCTTCCGGCCCCGGCGGGCGAGGAACAGTTGGGCCGTACCGACCTCGAAGAACGGGTTGCGCCGACGGTCGATCAGGGAGCGCTGATCGCTTCTGGCGGGCGGCACCCGGTACGGGTCGCCGCGGTGCAGGGCGCGGGGGAGGGCGGCGAAGGCGGCGGTGTCCGCGCGCCCGCGCACCGGACGGACGGTCAGGGGCGCGGAGGCGACGGGGGAGGCGCCCGCGGGGCGTGCGGGGAGCGCGGGGGAGGCGGTCACGCCACCACCGCCTCGGTGCGCCCCGGGCCGCCCGGCGCCGGCAGGAGCCGGCCCAGTCCGCGCCGTACCCGGGCGAAGGCGTCCAGGACGCGGGTGATGTGGTCGTCGGTGTGGATCGCCTGGGGGGTCACCCGGATCAGCGCCCGGTTGCGGGCCACGGCCGGCGCCACCACGGCGTTGGTGAACACCCCGGCGTCCAGCAGCTCCTGCCACACCCGCAGGCACAGCCGCGAGTCGCCCACGTACACCGGCACCACCGGGGTGGTCGAGTCGCCGGTGTCCCAGCCCAGCGACCGCAGCCCGGCGAGCAGCCGCCGGGCGTGGCCGAACACCCGTCGGCGGCGCTCGGGTTCGGACTCGATGATGTCCAGCGAGGCCAGGGCGGCGGCCGCCGAGGGCGGTGGCATCGCGGCCGAGAAGAGGACGGAGCGGGCGCTGTGGCGCAGGTGCTCGACGACGGAGGCGGGGCCGATCAGCATCCCGCCGACGGAGCCGAAGCACTTCGACAGCGTCCCGGTGACCAGATCCACCTCGCCGGTCAGCCCGAAGTGCTCGGTCACGCCGCGTCCGCCGGCGCCCAGCAGGCCGATGTCGTGGGCGCCGTCCACCACCAGCCGGGCGCCGTGGCGCCGGGCCAGCTCCACGATGCCCGGCAGCGGGCACAGGTCGCCCTCCATGGAGAACATGCCGTCGGTGACGATCAGACGACCGCGGCCGCGGCCGGGATCGGAGGCGGACTCGGAGGCGGACTCGGAGGCGGCCAGCAGACGGCCGAGGTGGCCGAGGTCGCGGTGGCGGTAGCGGTGGTGGGCGGCGCCGCCGAGCCGGACGGCGTCCACCAGCGAGGCGTGGTTGGACATGTCGGCGAAGACGGCGTCGCGCTCGTCCAGCAGGGCGGCGAGCGCGAGGTTGGCCTGGAAGCCGGTGGTGGTCACCAGCGCCGCCTCGCCACCGACGAACGCGGCCAGCCGGCCCTCCAGTTCCTCGTGGAGCGCGAGCGTGCCGTTGAGCACGCGCGAGCCGGAGCAGGAGACGCCGTAGCGGCGCAGTGCGCGGGCGGCGGCCTCGGTCACCCGGGGGTCGGCCGACAGCCCCAGATAGTCGTTGCACCCGGCCATGACCACCGTGCGGCCGTCGATTCCGACCTCCGCGCCCCGGGGGGAGAGAGGGCGGTAGTAGGGCCGGGAGGTGCTCTGCGCCGCCAGGCGGTGGAGAGCCGACCGTTCTTTGCCGAAGACATCCGCCATGCTGTTCCCCGAGGAGTTCGCGTCGAGAGGGTTGCGTCGGTTTTCCGATGGGTGTTCGTGTTCTTGTGCTACCGGAGTCCGGCGTCCGTGATTTCGCGGGAAACGGGTCCGAATTCCCTCCGGTGGGTCCGTGGACCGGGTTCGGCGCGGCGGCGGGCGGCTTCCGCGGTACTGTCCCGGCCGCGCTCTCACCGGTCCGGTCACCGGTCCGGTCGCTGCGCCGTCCGGGGCCGGACGGGCGTCGGTCCTTTTCTCGCCGGGCGTTCCGCCAGAATACTGACACAGGATCAGAAGAGGCGCGGACAGGTGACTCGTGTGTTTTCCGGGTGTGCCGTCGAAGGTTTGCGCGAGTTCTCGATGAGTGAGCGAGAAGGCGTATGGAGACGAGTACCGCCCTTTCACCGGTGGAGGAAGTCCACTGCGGTGCGCGGGGAGTTCCCGAAACGGTCGGAATGGCGGCGCTGTTCACCGGTGAACCGCCGGGGGCGGACGCGCTGCGGGCCCGGGTCGCGGAGCGCTGGGGCGCCCTTCCCCGGCTGCGGCGGGTGCTGCTGCCCCCCGCGCCGCCGGCCCGGCTGCGCGGACACCGCTGGCTGCCGCTCGACCGGTTCGACGTCCGCCGCCACGTCACCGCCGTCAACACCGCCGTCGCCACCGCCGACACCGCCGACAGCAGTGGCGGTGGCGACGGCGCCGCGTTCACCGCCCTGCTCGGCCGGCTCGTCACCCGCGCCCTGCCCGCCGGGCTGCCGCCCTGGCGGCTGACGCTGGTACGGGGCGCGGACCGGGGGCGGTTCGCCGTCGTACTGACCGCCCACCACGCCCTGCTGGACGGCCGGTCCCTGGAGATCCTGCTCAGCCGCCTGTTCGACGGCACCCCGGGGCGCGGTGTCCGCAGAGGCACGGGCGTGCGGGCGGTGGGAGCGCTCGGGGCGGCCGGGCCGGACCGCCCCCGCCCACCCGCGGCGCCCGGCGCAGGGTCCGGCCGGGCCCTGCCGCTGCCCCCGGGCCTCCGCCCGCGGCCGGACCTGGCCTGGACGGAGGTGGACGCGGACGCGGTACGGGCCGCCCGCCGCGCCCTGCCCGGCCTGGGAGCCACCCTCAACGAGGTGCTGCTGGCCGCCGCCGCGGGCGCCCTGCGCACCGTCCACGGGGACCCGGACCGCTGGCCCGGCGCGCCGCGCCCGCTGTACGGCTCCTTCCCGGTGGACCTGCGCACGCCGCGGGAGGACCGGATGCTCGGCACCGCCGTCTCGGCGGTGCGGGTGCCGCTCCCCGTGACCGCCGCCGACCCCGGGGAGCGGCTGGCGGCCTGCCGGGGCGCGCTGGCCGCCTTCGGCCCCCTCCACGGCGGCGCGGACACCGTCCGCCGCACGGTCGGGGCCGCCGCACTGCTGGGCCCCTGGGCGGTGCGCCTGCTGGCCTCGCTGAGCTGCTCGCCGGGCTTCTGCCCCGTGACCTGCCTGGCCTTCGGCTGGCCGCGCGGCCCGTGGTCCCTGGACGGACGGCCGCTGGAGCGGATCGTCCCCCTGCCGCCCGTACTGGCCCCCGGGGCCGTCTGCCTGGCCCTGACCGACTACGCGGGCGCGTACACCCTCACCGCGGTCACCCACACCCTCCCCGGCGGGGCCCGGCCGCTGGCCGGCGCCCTCACCCGCGAACTGGCCCTCCTCGCCCGTCCGACCGGATCCGCGCCCGGCGCGCCGGGCGGTCCCGCGATGTCCGGCCCCGCGCGAATGTCCCGCACCGGGCGATTCGCCGGCGCGATCCGTGGAACGCGGAACGGGCCGCCGAGGTGACGTCCGCCGACCGACGAGGAGGGGTGGCGATGAGGTACGACGAGTTCCTCGCCCGGGTTCGCGAGCTGGGGGAGTACGAGAACAGGCTGGAGGCCGAGGAGGTGACCACGGCCGTGCTGGAGGTGCTCGCCTCCCGCATCACCCCGGGGGAGACCGAGGACCTGGCCGCCCAGCTGCCCGGCCCGCTGGGAGACTTCCTGATGGAGAGCAGCCCGGAGAGGCCCGAGACGTACGGCGTGGAGGAGTTCTGCCGCCGGGTGGGGGAGCGGACCGGGTCGCGGCCCAGGACCGCGGAGTGGGACGCCAGCGCCGTGCTGTCCACCACCGCCGGGGCGATCTCCGGGGGCGAGCTCAACCAGGTTCTGAGTCAACTGCCCTCCGGCTACGCCGTGCTGTTCGGCAAGCCGGAGCTGAGCGACTGAGCCCGCCGGGCCGCGGAGCTCGGGTGCCGGGCTGCGGATCCCGGGCTGTGGGCGCCGGGGTTGCCGGATTCGGGAGGTGAGAGGCGGCGGAGTCGCGGCGCGACGGCGCGCGTCGCGCGCCGCGCCACCCCCCGCCGCACACAACAACCGTGTTCGCTCTGCGTGACGACTTGTCACGCTGAGCTATCGAGGCCACCGTGGGGGCGTGACGAACGAACCCGCGAGTCCCCCCGTCCGCTCCGACCGCCCCGCCGGGCCCGCGCGGCATCTGCCGTGGCCCGGTGCGCGCCCGGCCGTGCCCGGTCCGGCACGGGCCGTGCTCCGCCCGGGCCGGTGGGACGGGTGCGTACGCGCCTACCGGGCCGACGTCACCGCCGAGGGGCCGGTGGACGGTGCCCCCGTCGCCGTACTGCTGGGCAGGTACACCGGCCCCAGCGCCGGTCTCGCGCTGCGGTGGCTGCGCGGACAGGCCCGCCGGATCGCCGACGGGCTCGACCCCGACCCGGTGACGGCCCGCTGGGCGGGGCGCGGCACGCTCGGCCGCGTGCCGGACCGGCCCGGGCGGAGCGCCGACGTACCCGCCGAGCTGCGGCGGTGGTGCGCGGACGAGGAGTCGCAGGAGGCCGCGGCCGAACGGCTCGCCGAGGGGCTGTCGTTCCGGCTCACCGCCGCCGACCACACCGGGAGTTACGCGCTGCGGGTGTGGCCCGTCGGCGTGGTCGTCCCCCGGTCGGGCACGTCACCGCTCACCTATGTGCGGTGGCCCCACCAGCTCCCGCCCTGGTCGCCGGAGCCCCGTCCCGCCGCGGCCTCCCCGCACCGGGGGACGGGAGTGCGCCTCCGCTCCCGGTGACCGGGGCGGGCCCGGCGCCGGCCGTCCGGGGGTGCGGCGGGCCACTCAGAGTCCGAACTCGTGGAGCGGCAGGTCGAGCAGGTGGCAGACCTCGCGGACCACCACCAGCTCGGCCGCGTCGAAATAGCCGTCGGCCCCGCCGACGGCTATGCCGATACGGACGACGGCGCGGGCCTCGGAGGGTCTGCGCGCGGCTTTGGCGACCTCGCGCAGGGCCTCGGCCCGGTTGAGGTCGAAGTCGGTGGTGAGCCGGTCCAGCCAGTTCTCGAAGCGGCCGCGCAGTTCGCCGGCGGGGAAGCTCCGCAGCACCTCGTCGTGCTCGATCAGCTGGGCGACGCGGCGGCGTTCGGCCGGGTCGATCGTCCCGTCCGCCGCGGCGACCAGCGCGCACATCGCCATGCTCGCGTCACGGAAAGCGCCGCCCGTCAGCGTGTTCCTCTTCGCCGCCAGCCGGCCCCGCGCCGTCCGGGCGGACTCCGCGAGGCGGTTCCACAGGGGCATGAACACTCCGGGTGTCGGGAAGAGGTCGGGCCGCGCCGACGCGGTCGGACGGAAATCGTAGGGGTTCGGTCCCGCCCCGCGTCCTCGCTTCCGATGTTTCTACAGAATCGTAGAATCAGGAAGGCGTCACGCTGCCGCGGGGGTTCCCTGGAGGTCCCGGGGCGGGGGCGGCGTCGAGGGGGGAGGCGGAGTTCCGGCTCCACGGTGGCACTTTGCCAATCCTTTACACTTCATCGGGAGGCCTCGGCCCGACCCGAGGTACCCGGACCCGAACCGACACAGAAGGAGCAGCACACCCGCCATGGGCGAACCTCCCAGTACCAGCCGTGCCACCCGCGGCCGCTCCGCGACGACCCCGGGGGCGGGGGTGGCACGGTGATCGAAGTCCTGCTCCTGCTGGCGGCCCTGGCCCTCGTCCTGGCCTGCGCGGTCTTCGTGGCCGCCGAGTTCTCCCTGACCACCGTCGAGCGCGGCGAGCTGGAGCGCGCCGCGCGCCAGGGGGAGCGCGGCGCCGAGGGCGCGCTCAGGGCCGTGCGGCAGCTCACCCTCCAGCTCTCCGGCGCCCAGCTGGGCATCACCGTCACCTCGCTGGTCATCGGCATGCTCGCCGAACCGTCCCTGGCCGCGCTGCTGCGCGGACCGCTGCGCGACGCCGGACTGGGATCCGCCGCCTCCACGGTGGCCACCGTGCTGGGCGTGGCCGTCTCCACGGTGGTGCTGATGGTGGTCGGCGAACTGGTGCCCAAGAACTGGGCCATCTCCAGCCCGCTGGCGGTCGCCCGCGTCGTCGCCGGCCCACAACGCGGCTTCACCGCCGTCTTCGGGCCCTTCATCCGCCATCTGAACGGCACCGCGAACCGCTTCGTGCGCCGCTTCGGCCTGGAGCCCACCGAGGAGCTGGCCTCCGCCCGCAGCCCGGACGAACTGGTCTCCCTGGCCCGCCGCTCCGCCAGGGAGGGCGCGATCGAGGAGGACTCCGCCGAACTGTTCGTCCGCACCCTCCACCTGAGCGAGCTGAGCGCGGAGAACGTGATGACCCCGCGCGTGGACGTCCGCGCCCTGGAGGCGCACGCCACCGCCGCCGACGCCGAGAACCTCACCCTGGCCACCGGCCTGTCGGTCTTCCCCGTCTACCGGGACACCCTGGACGAGGTGATCGGCACCGTCCACATCCGCGACGTCCTGGCCCTCCCGGCCGGCCGGCGCTCCACCACCCCCGTCACCGAACTGCTCGGCGAACCGCTGCTGGTGCCCGAGACCCTGCCGGTGGACCGGTTGCTGGAGCGCCTGCGCACCCGCCGCACCATCGCCGTCGTCATCGACGAGTACGGCGGCACCGCCGGGGTCGCCTCCGTGGAGGACATCGTCGAGGAGGTCGTCGGCGAGGTCCGCGACGAGCACGACCCGCTGGAGGAGCCCGACCTGCGCCCCACCGCCCCCGCGCCCGACGGCCGGGCACGCTGGGAGGCCGACGGCGGCGCCCGCCTGGACGTGCTGGCCGCGATCGGACTGGCCGCCCCCGAGGGCCCCTACGAGACCGCCGCCGGCCTGATCGCCGCCCGCCTGGAGCGTATCCCCGCACCCGGCGACACCGTCGGGATCGACGGCTGGGAGCTGCGCGTCCTCGACGTCGAGCACCACCGCGCCGACCGCATACGGATCACCGCCCCCGCGCGGACCGCCTCCGCCGGGGCGGCCGGCCGCACCCACCGGGAGGACGCCCGATGACCGCCCTGCAACTGACCATCGGCGCCCTGATGATCCTGGTGAACGCCTTCTTCGTCGGCGCCGAGTTCTCCCTGATCTCGGTACGCCGCAGCCAGATCGAGCCGCACGCCGAGGAGGGCGTCAGGCGGGCCCGCACCACCCTGTGGGGCCTGGAGCACCTGTCGGCGATGATGGCCACGGCCCAGCTGGGCATCACCGCCTCCTCCCTGGTGCTGGGCGCGGTCGCCGAACCGGCGATCGCGCACCTGCTGGAGCCTCCCTTCGAGGCCGTCGGCGTCCCCGGCGCCCTGGTCCACCCGATCGCCTTCGTCATCGCGCTGACCCTGGCGACCTATCTGCACATGCTCATCGGCGAGATGGTGCCCAAGAACATCGCCCTGGCCGCCCCCGTGCCCACCGCCCTGCTGCTCGGGCCGCCGCTGGTCGCCCTCACCCGGGCCCTGCGGCCGGTGATCTTCGGGATCAACGCCTTCGCCAACGCCCTGCTGCGCCTGCTCAGGGTCGAACCGAAGAGCGAGGTCGCCTCGATCTTCACCAACGCCGAGCTCACCCGCATGGCGCGGGAGGCCAGCGAGGCCGGACTGATCGAACCGGGCGGTCACGAGCGGCTGCGCGAGGCCCTGGAACTGGGCAGCCGCCCGGCCTCCGAGGTGCTGGTGCCCCTGGCCGAGATGCACACCGTCGGCCACACCGTCACCCCCGACCAGCTGGAGCGGACCGCCACCACGGTCGGCTTCTCCCGGCTGCCGGTCACCGGCCCGGGCGGCGCGGTGCTGGGATATCTGCACGTCAAGGACGCCATCGGCGTCGTGCACCGCGACCGGCCCTTCCCGCCCGAGGCGCTGCGCACCGTCGTACGTGTCGGGGCCGGCACCCCGCTGGACGACGTCCTCACCACCATGCGCGCCGGCGGTACCCACCTGGCCGCCGTCACCGGCGACCGGGGCGAGCCGCTGGGCTTCGTCACCATGGAGGACGTGCTGGAGAAGCTGGTCGGCCCGGCCCCGGCCGGGAACTGAGCGTCCGCTCGGGCCGCCCTCCGGCGGGGACGCACGAGGGAGCCCCGCCGCGCGTACGGGCACCGTTTTCTTCCTCCTGGGGCACCCGGGGCGCGGCGGGAGCGGGGACGGCGGGAGGAGTGGCGCCTAGCGCTCCCCCACCTTCTCCGTCTCCTCGTCCCCCTCCTTGTCCAGGTCGTTCCACTTGGCCACGTAGACCAGCGCATGGCCGTAACCGGGCCAGAGCGCGGGACAGGGCGAGCCGATGTGGACCTCGGTCGTGATGTCGGACCGGCCCTCGGGACTCCCCATCAGGAGCATCTTCAGTTCGGAGACGATCTCCTGCAGGTTCTGCACGGCCTCGGGCGTCTCCCTGGCCACCGCCGCGTGGACGACGACCTCGCCGGGGCGCGGCTCCACCGACAGCCCCAGGACGTCCCCGCCCACACGGCCCAGCGCGGCCTGACAGGTTCGCAGGAGGAGTTGGTCGCGGCGGAGCAGTGCCCGTACCTCGTCGGGCGGCAGACTGGGCGCGTAGTACAGCTCAGCGGGGTGGCGCATGCGCGTACGGTAGGGGCTCGCCGGGTGCTCCGCCATGGGAACGCCCGCATCCGTATCGCACTGTCACCGGGCCCGTACCCGGCTACCGGATCCGGGCCCGGCACAGGGAGGCCAGCTCCCGGGCCAGCGGCCCGTTCCCCGCCACCAGGACCGGGGCGCCGAAGGCGTACGGCCGTCCGTCGCCGTCCAGCACCGTCCATCCGCGGCGGCGCAGCAGCGCCACCCCGGCGGCCACGTCCCAGGGCTTGGCGCCGACGCACACACAGGCGTCCTGCCAGCCCTCGGCCACGCCGATCAGGTCCAGGCTCATGCAGCCCTGCATCCGTACCCGGTAGGCCTCGTCCAGCAGGGCGGTCAGCAGCCTCCCGGACGGGGAGTGGACGTCCCCGGCGCCCGTGACGCCGACCACCGCCCGGGACACCTCCCGGGCGCCTTCCCCCGCCTCTTCCGTACTGGGAGCCTCTTCCGTGCCCGGGGCGGCGTCCGTGTCGGGGCCCGTGCTCCAGCGGCGGTTCAGGGCGGGGGCGTGGAGCACGCCCAGTGCGGGCTCGCCGCCGTCCACCAGCCCCAGGGAGACGGCGTACAGCGGGGCGCCGCGGGTGAAGTTCATCGTGCCGTCGATCGGATCCAGCAGCCAGCAGCGGGACGGTACCGAATCCCCCTCCTCCCGGTCGGTCTCCTCGCCGACGACCGGGATACCGGGCGCGTGCTCCCGCAGCACCCGCGTGATGCGCCGCTCCACCTCGGCGTCGGCGTCCGTGACCTCCTCGCCCGACGCCTTGAACCTCCGCTTCGACCACTCGTCCCCCGCCTCGGTGAGCCACCCGACCCCGGCGTCGACGGCCGCCTCGGCGGCGCCGAGCAGACGGGCGAGCGGCTCACGGTCGGATCCCACATCAGGTTCGGTGCGCATTCCCCCAGTGTTTCCGAGGACCCGTCTCCCATCCGCGGCGGGCGGGCCGTACGCGTGGAGGGGTCCGGCGTGCGGCCGTGCGTGCGCACGATGACCTCGCAGCACTTGGTTGATGCCGACCATGGTCATTGTGATTGTGAACTTAGTTTCCTTGTTCTATGGTTCTTCGTGGAGCGCACGCCCGTGGCTGTCGGCCGAACCGGCCGGGTGGGGTGTGCCGGGGCCCGGCCCCGGCCGAGCGCCGTGCCTCTGAAGTCCGGAGGCAGCAGCACAGACAGGAAGAGGGGGGTCCTCCGATGGCCCAGCACAATCCCGGTCCGCAGTACCAGCAGCAGTGGGGGCCCGGCCGGCCGCAGCAGCCGATGCCGCCCGTACCGCGGAAGAAGTCCGGCGCGGGGAGGATCATCGGCTTCGGCTGCCTGGGCGTCATCGCCTTCTTCGTCGTGATCGGCGTCATCGGTGCGGCTCTCGGCGCGGGCGGTGACGAGAGCGCGGAGAAGCCCGCCGCGCCGGCGGCGCCGAAGGAGCCCGGCGGCGGGGAGAAGAAGGACAAGGGCGAGGAGAAGCCGCGGGAGGAGCCCGAGGAGGAGGCCCCCGCGCCGATCCAGGTCACGGCGGAGGCCGCCGACTTCCGGCCCACCATCCTCGCCGATGGCGAGGAGTACACCTCCGTGCTGGTCACGGTCGTCAACAACAGCGCGGAGAAGGTCGGCGTCAACCCGCTGTACTTCGAGGTCACGGCCGCGGACGGCTCCAAGTACGACGTCGAGCTCGCCGCTGACGAGCGCCAGATCGACACGGTCGAGCTGACCGAGGGCGAGAAGGTGACCGGCACCGTCACCGTCAAGGGGAAGATCGAGCCGAAGACGGTCACCTTCACCGACGGTCTCTTCGGCGACTCGATCAGGGCGGACGTCGGTTGACGCTCTCCCCCGTGAACGGGGGAGATTCCCACCGTGCCGCCGCTGTTGCCAGCACGTGCGTGGTGGTTCCTGCTTCATCACCCACCGCCCGGCTTGCCGAGTCTTACACGGGCTCCACGAGGCGTTTTACGTGTCCGGGCGTCCCTCGGCCACAATGCTCCGCCCTTCGCGGCGGATGTTGAGTTCGGCGTTCTCGTCCCGGTCGTGGACGGCTCCGCAGGAGCACGTCCACGACCGGATCTTGAGTCCTTCCAGTCCCTTCGGTCCTTCGACCGACCCGCAGGACGAGCACAATTGGGTGCTCGGGAACCAGCGGGACACCTTGGCGAAGTCACGGCCGTACCGGGCGCACTTCGCTTCGAGGGCGCGGGCGAACCTTCCCAAGGACTGGTCGTGGACGGACTTGGCGCGCTTTCCCCTGGCCATGCCCTTCACGTTCAGGTCCTCCAGGTAGACCGCTTGGCTCTCACGGCCGATCCGGGTGGTTTCCTGCTCGATGAAGTCGCGCCGCTGGTCGGCTGTGCGCGCATGGATCCTGGCTACGGCGAGCTTGGCCTTGCGCCGGTTGTTGCTGCCTTTCTCGCACCTGCTCAGCTTGCGCTGAGCACGGCGAAGCTTCTTCTCCTGGCGCCGGAAGAACTTCGGGCTGGCGATCTTCCGGCCCCGCAGCACCGCGTACGACGAGAGTCCGAGGTCGATTCCGGTTTCTGTCTCGTCCAAGTCCAGTTCCGGGAGCAGCTTGTCCTCGGCCTCCACGACGAACGAGGCGAAGTACCTTCCTGAGGCGTCCTTGATGACCGTCACGGACGACGGCTCGGACGGAAGTTCCCGGGACCAGCGGATCTTGACGTCACCGATCTTCGGAAGGCGCAGCGCGCCTTCCTCGGTGATGGAGAACCGTGCGGCCTTGGTAAGTCTGACGGCCTGGCGGCTGGTCTTCTTCTTGAACTTCGGCGGTCCCGTCCTCGGGCCCTTGCGGGTGCCGTTCTTCGAGGCGAAGAAGTTGGAGTACGCCGTCCCCAGGTCCCGTAGGGAGGACTGGAGTAGGACCGCGGAGACCTCGCCGAGCCATGCCCGGTCTTCGGTCTTCTTCGCCTCGGTGATGACCAGCTTGGCCAGCGCGACGATCGACGGAACCGGCTTGCCTTGCTTGTAGGCGTCCTGCCGGATACGCAAGGCGTCGTTCCAGACGACGCGAGCGCATCCGAACGCCCTGGCCAGTTGATTCCTCTGCGGGGCGCTCGGGTACAGCCGGAACTGGTACCTGAGCTTCATGTCGATCATGATATCACCGTAGGTCTACGATGAACCCATGAAGCACTTCTCACTCAGGCTCCCCGAAGACCTCCACGAACGGCTTCTCGCTCAGGCCGACACCGACCGGCGGTCCCTCAACTCTGAGATCATCCACCTGCTTGAGGTTGCTCTCACCACCGTGGGTGGAGACGGCGAATCGCCCTGACGGCGATGCGCCTTTCCCTGCCCCACTACGCGGGAAAGACGGCTACACCCTCCCCGTAAACGGGGAGGTACCGCCGCCACTCCGGATAGCGGCCGAGCCGGGCCGCCGGCGTCGGTCCTGCGGCGACGGGTCAGGGGTACGGGAACCGGAGGCGGACATGCTGGTGTGGTGCCCCGAGAAGCCGTTCGAACGGGGGGCCGCCCGGGGGTGCTGACCGGCGGCCCCCCGCGGTACCCCGGCGCCGTCGCGGCGGACAGCGCGTACAGCACCGCCCGCGGGCGCGTACACCACCTCCCTGGACGTGCGTGATCGCTTGTCCCTCCCGGTGGCGGGAGCCACCGTGGAGGGCGTGATCGACGTTTTCGGACCATCTGCCCGCACCGGCCGCCTCGCCGGGGCCGCGGGGAACTTCTCCTGGCGCGGCGCGCGCCTGGTCGTACGCGACTTCGCACGGACGGCGGGCCGTTCGGGCCGCCGGGGCCACACCGGATGCGGGGGAGACGGGGGAGGCGCCCGGCTCCCGGTCTACCGGGCCGAGGTCGTCGCCGTGGGAGCGGTGCACGGCGGCACGGTCGCCGTGCAGCTCGGTGCGTGCGAGGTGGACGACCGCCGCCGGGCGCTGGGCTGGCTGCGCGGACAGGCCCGCCGGATCGCCGACGGGCTCGACCCCGACCCGCGAACGGCCCGCTGGGCGCCGGGCGGTGCGCTCGTCCCCCTGCCGGACGGGCCCGCCGGGGCGGCCGACGCGCCCGCGGAACTGCGCCGGTGGCACGAGGACGAGGAGCGGCAGCGGGCCGCCTGCGAACTGCTGGCACGGGGAGCGCCGTTCCACCTCGCCGTCGCCGACCGCACCGGCACGTACGTGCTGAGCGCCAGGCCCGTCGGCACCGCCGCCCCGTAGGGCCGGCCGCCGGCGAGGCGGCGGGGGAGGCGTCCGCGGCCCGGCTGGTAGACCTGGAGCGTGAACGACGGACGGATGCACGCAGGCGGCGGGGACGGCGGCGACGGTGGGGGCGCCGAGGACGGCCGGGGGAGAGGGCACCACCCGGTGCCGTACGGACGGCCCCGGGGGAAGGTGGGCGAACTCCAGCGCAGGCTGGCCGAGTTCGCGGCGGCACGCCGCTGGGAGCCGTACCACACGCCGAAGAACCTGGTGATGGCGCTGGGCGTGGAGGCCGCCGAACTGGCCGAGATCTTCCAGTGGCTCACCCCCGGGGAGTCGGCGCGGGTGATGGAGGACCCGGGCACGGCGGGACGGGTCGCGGACGAGGTCGCCGACGTCCTCGCCTATCTGCTGCAGTTCTGCGAGGTGCTGGGGATCGACGCGCCGGCCGCGCTGGAGGCGAAGATCGAGCGGAACGAACGACGCTTCCCCGTCACGGAGAGTGGCGGAAGGGTTGATGGGGGAGCCGGTGAGACGGACGGCCTCGACGGTGCTCAGGGAAAGGCCAATCGTCACTCTTCGGAGTGATGGTGTTCTCCACAGTGTCGAGTTTTTCCACAGTTTTCCCGAACCCCCTAGCCAAGCGCGGTCATGGGTATCACGCTGGGTAGCGAATGGTTGCGGAGGGAAAAGGTGGATGGATGCGGTACCACTCATTGAGATCACGCGGCGAGCGCTCGCACACAGTGAGGAAGCGGCTGACGTCGTTACCGAGGCGTGGCAGGCGCAGGCGCTCGCGGAGGCGGTAGGAGTCCACCTGGCCACGGCGGGCCCGCCCGAGGTGCGGGCCCAGGCCGGGGGACTGCGGGAGGCGAGCGGACGCGCCTGCGGTTCGCTGCGCGGCCCCGGGCAGCGGTCCGACGGGGCGCGCGCCGCCCGCCTGACGGAGATGAGCGACCCCCTCTCGGCCCTGCACGAACTGGGCGGCCTGCTGGGCGAGGCCGGGGGCGCGCTGGTGCTGGTGGCGGTCGACGCGGAGGAGGAAGGGCTCTACTGGAGGTGCATCGAGGGCATCGACGCGGCCGACGAGTGCGGTGACAGGGTGACGGCGATCCTCAGACGGCTCGCCCTCATACCCCGGCCCTTCCGTCCGGCCCCGCCGGCGGGCGGGGCCGGAGTCCCGCCGGTGCGTGAGGGCGCCGCGCCGGTGTGCGGTGACGGCCCGCCGGTACGGGAGGAGGCGTAACAAAGGTGCAGGATGGAGGGCATGGATCTGCGCATCTTCACCGAACCCCAGCAGGGCGCCTCCTACGACACCCTCCTCACGGTCGCCAAGGCCACCGAGGACCTGGGCTTCGACGCCTTCTTCCGCTCCGACCACTACCTGAAGATGGGCGACGTCGACGGGCTCCCCGGCCCGACGGACGCCTGGATCACCCTGGCGGGGCTCGCCCGCGAGACCAGGCGCATCCGGCTGGGCACCCTGATGACCGCGGCCACCTTCCGGCTGCCGGGCGTCCTGGCCATCCAGGTGGCGCAGGTCGACGCCATGTCGGGCGGGCGGGTCGAACTCGGCCTGGGAGCCGGCTGGTTCGAGGCCGAGCACACCGCGTACGGCATCCCGTTCCCCAGGCAGAAGTTCTCCCGGCTTCAGGAGCAGCTGGAGATCGTCACCGGGCTGTGGGCCACCGAGCCGGGCAAGACGTTCTCCTACGACGGCGCCCACTACCGGCTCACCGACTCGCCCGCGCTGCCCAAGCCCGCACAGGCCAGGGTGCCCGTCCTCGTCGGAGGCATGGGGGCCAAGCGCACCCCGGCGCTGGCCGCGCGCTTCGCCGACGAGTTCAACGTCCCCTTCGTCTCCGTCGAGGACAGCGAGCGGCAGTTCGGCCGGGTGCGGGCCGCCGCCGAGGAGCACGGCCGCGCCGCGGACGACCTGATCTACTCCAACGCCCTGGTCGCCTGTGTGGGCCGGAACGACGCCGAGGTGGCACGGCGCGCGGCGGCCATCGGCCGCGAGGTGGACGAGCTGAAGGAGAACGGACTGGCCGGCTCCCCGGCCGAGGTGGTCGACAAGATCGGCCGCTACGCGGAGGCGGGCTCCTCCCGGATCTACCTGCAGATCCTGGACCTGCACGACCTGGACCACCTGGAGCTGATCTCCTCCCAGGTGCAGAGCCGGCTGGGGTGAGCCCGGCATGAGCCCACCGCCCGCGCCGCCGCCCGGTCCCACACCCGCGCCCGCCCCGGGGCTTTTGCTCGCGGACGCCCTGGCGCGCGGTCCCCTCGTCCTCGACGGCGGGCTGTCCAACCAGCTCCAGGCACAGGGCTGCGACCTGTCCGACGAGCTGTGGTCGGCCCGGCTGCTCGCCGACGACCCCACCCAGGTGGAGGCGGCCCACACCGCCTATGCGCGGGCGGGGGCGCGGGTGCTCATCACCGGCAGCTACCAGGCCTCACACCCCGGCTTCGCCCGGCGCGGGCTGGGCCGCGAGGAGACCGACGCCCTGCTGCGCCGCAGCGTGGCCCTGGCCCGTGCCGCGGCGGGCGCGGCCGGCGAACCGGTGTGGGTGGCCGCCTCGGTCGGCCCGTACGGCGCGGTGCTGGCCGACGGCGGCGAGTACCGCGGCCGGTACGGCCTGACGGTCGCCGAGCTGGAGCGCTTCCACCGGCCCCGGATCGAGGCGCTGGCGGCGGCCGCCCCGGACGTCCTGGCCCTGGAGACGGTGCCCGACGCCGACGAGGCCGAGGCCCTGCTGCGCGCGGCGGCCGGCTGCGGGGTGCCGGTGTGGCTGTCGTACACCGTCGCCGGGCGGCGCACCCGGGCCGGGCAGCCGCTGGCGGACGCCTTCGCCGTCGCCGCCGGCAACGACCAGGTGATCGCGGTCGGCGTCAACTGCTGCGATCCGCGCGACGCCGCGCCCGCCGTACGCCTGGCGGCGCGGGCCACGGGCAAGCCGGTGGTGGTCTACCCCAACAGCGGCGAGGGCTGGGACGCGGCGCGCGGCGCCTGGAGGGGCGAGGCCGCCTTCGACCCGGCCGCCGCCCGCGTGTGGGTGCGCGACGGCGCTCGGCTGGTCGGCGGCTGCTGCCGGGTGGGCCCGGCGGAGATCGCCGCTCTGGCGGCGGAGCTCGCGGCGGGAGCGGAGCGGGAGGCGGGGCCGGGGGCAGAACCGGGACCGGGACCAGGACCAGGACCGGAGGGATAGTCGTACCAGCGCCCCGCCCCGGTGGAAAACCGGTGGGGCGGACCACCTGAACGGGCCATACTCGCTCAGGTGTTCCTGACGATGACCACCACCGGCAGCGCCGGGCGGCCCGCCACCGACCTCGGATTCCTGCTGCACAAACACCCCGACCGGGCGCAGGAGTTCTCCACCTCCCACGGCACCGCGCACGTCTTCTACCCCGAGGCGGGGCCCGAGCGCTGCACCGCGGCGCTGCTGCTGGAGGTCGACCCCGTCGCCCTGGTCCGCCGCGGCCGGGGCAGGGGACGAGGCGGCGCACCCGACTCGGCCCTGGCGCAGTACGTCAACGACCGCCCGTACGCGGCCTCCTCGCTGCTGGCCGTGGCGCTGGGCGCGGTGTTCTCCAGCGCGCTCAAGGGCCAGTGCCGGGCCCGGCCCGAACTGCCCGGACGGAGAAGGCACCTGCGGATCGAGGTGCCCGCGCTGCCCGCCCGCGGCGGCCCCGAGCTGGTCCGCCGCCTCTTTCAGCCGCTGGGCTGGACGGTGGGCGCCCAGCCGGTGCCGCTGGACGCCCGCTTCCCCGAGTGGGGCGACTCCCGCCATGTGTCGCTGGTGCTGGAGGGCGAGGTGCGGCTCGCCGACGCGCTGCGCCATCTGTACGTCCTGCTGCCGGTGCTGGACGACGCCAAGCACTACTGGGTCGCCCCCGACGAGGTGGACAAGCTGCTGCGTGCCGGGGAGGGCTGGCTGGAGCACCACCCCGAGCAGGAGCTCATCGCCGGCCGCTACCTCACCCGCCGCCGTCGCCTCACCCGCGAGGCCCTGGAGCGCCTGGAACTCGCCCGCCTGGCCGAGGCCGACGGCAGCGAGCCCGAGGAGTTGGACAACGCCGTGGACGAGGGCGCCGACACCGACGAGCGCCCCGCCCCGCTGGCCGTCCTGCGCCGCGAGGCGATCCTGGCCGCCCTGCGCGAGAGCGGCGCCTCCCGCGTCCTGGACCTGGGCTGCGGACAGGGCCAGCTGGTGCAGGCGCTGCTGAAGGACACCCGCTTCACCGAGATCGCGGGCATGGACGTGTCGATGCGCGCTCTGCACGAAGCACGGCGCAGACTGCGCCCGGAGCGGATGTCCGAGCGGCAGGCCGCCCGCGTCAGCCTCGCCCAGGGCTCGCTGACGTACACCGATCCCCGGCTGTCCGGCTACGACGCGGCCGTGCTCAGCGAGGTGATCGAGCACATCGACCCGCCGCGCCTGCCCGCGGCCGAGTACGCCGTCTTCGGCGCGGCCCGGCCGGGGACTGTCGTGGTCACCACGCCCAACGCCGAGTACAACGTGCGCTGGGAGACCCTGCCCGCGGGCCGGGTGCGCCACCACGACCACCGCTTCGAGTGGACCCGCGAGGAGTTCCGCGCCTGGGCCGCGGGCGTGGCCGAACGGCACGGCTACACCGTGGAGTTCCGACCCGTCGGCGAGGACGACCCCGAGGTCGGCCCGCCCACCCAGCTCGCCCTGTTCCGCCTGGCCGCCGAGGCACCGACCAGTGTGAAGGAGGAAGCCGCATGACGGACCGCACCCCGGCACCCGCCCCCGCGCCCGCCCCGGCCGGGGCGGCGGACCCCGCCCCGGCCCGTACGACGGCCCTCGCCGTACCCGACCTGTCCCTGGTGGTGCTGGTCGGCACCACCGGCGCGGGCAAGTCCACCTTCGCCCGCACCCACTTCGCGCCCACCCAGGTCGTCTCCTCCGACTTCTGCCGCGGCCTGGTCGCCGACGACGAGAACGACCAGAGCGCCAGCTCCGACGCCTTCGACGTGCTGCACTACATCACCGGCAAGCGGCTGGCCGCCGGGCGCCTGACGGTGGTGGACGCCACCAATGTGCAGACCGAGGCCCGGCGGCAGCTCGTGAGGCTGGCCCGCGAGCACGACGTGCTGCCCGTGGCGATCGTCCTGGACGTGCCGGAGCGCGTCTGCGCCGAGCGCAACGCCGCCCGCCCCGACCGCGCGGACATGCCCGCCCACGTCATCCCGCGCCAGCGGCGCGAACTGCGCCGCTCCCTGCGCTCCCTGGAGCGCGAGGGCTTCCGCAAGGTGCACGTCCTGCGCGGGGTGGAGGAGGTGGCCGCCGCCCGCATCGAGCTGGAGCGGCGCTACAACGATCTGCGGCACCTGACCGGCCCGTTCGACATCGTCGGCGACGTCCACGGCTGCCGCGCCGAACTGGAGGCCCTCCTGGGCAGACTCGGCTACGCGATCGAGCGCGACGCGGCCGGCCGCGCGGTGGATGCGAGCCACCCCGATGGGCGCACCGCCGTCTTCGTCGGCGACCTCGTCGACCGCGGCCCCGACAGCCCCGGAGTGCTGCGCCTGGTCATGGGCATGGTCACCGCCGGGCACGCGCTGTGCGTCCCCGGCAACCACGAGAACAAGCTCGGCCGGCACCTGAGAGGACGCAACGTCCGGCACACCCACGGACTCGCCGAGACGATCGAGCAGATGGAGAAGGAGGCCGCCGCCGACCCGGGGTTCCCCGCGCGGGTGGGGGAGTTCATCGGCTCGCTCGTCAGCCACTACGTCCTCGACGGCGGAGAGCTGGTCGTCTGCCACGCCGGGCTGCCCGAGAAGTACCACGGCCGCACCTCCGGCCGGGTCCGCGGCCACGCCCTGTACGGCGACACCACCGGCGAGACCGACGAGTTCGGCCTGCCCGTGCGCTACCCGTGGGCCGAGGACTACCGGGGCCGGGCCGCCGTCGTCTACGGCCACACCCCCACCCCGCGCGCGACCTGGCTGAACAACACCGTCTGCCTGGACACCGGCTGCGTCTTCGGTGGCGCCCTGACCGCCCTGCGCTGGCCCGAGCGCGAACTGGTGGACGTCCCCGCCGAGCGGGTCTGGTACGAGCCGGTGAGGCCGCTGACGGCGGACGCGCCCGGCGGGCACGAGGGCCGCCCGCTCGCCCTGGCCGACGTGCACGGCCGCCGCGTGGTGGAGACCCGCCACGCCGGCCGCGTCGCGGTGCGCGAGGAGAACGCCGCCGCCGCGCTGGAGGTGATGAGCCGCTTCGCGATCGACCCGCGCCTGCTGCCCTACCTCCCGCCGACGATGGCGCCCTGCGCCACCTCGAAGTCGGCGGGCTACCTGGAGCACCCGGCCGAGGCGTTCGCCGAGTACCGGGCGGCGGGCGTGGCCAAGGTGGTGTGCGAGGAGAAGCACATGGGCTCGCGCGCCGTCGTCCTGGTCTGCCGCGACGCGGACACCGCGGCCGAGCGGTTCGGCGTGACCGGCGGGGAGACGGGCGCGCTCCACACCCGCACCGGGCGTCCGTTCTTCGACGACCGGGCCGTCACCGAGGAAGTCCTCGCCCGGGTGCGCGCCGCCGCCGACAGCGCCGGGCTGTGGGAGGAGCTGGACACCGACTGGCTGCTGCTGGACGCCGAGCTGCTGCCCTGGTCGCTGAAGTCGGCCGGGCTGCTGCGCCGGCAGTACGCGGCGGTCGGCGCGGCAGCGGGAGCCGTCTTCCCCGGCGCGCTGGCCGCCCTGGAGGCGGCGGCCGCCCGGGGCTCGAAGGTGGACGGGTTGCTGGCTCGGCAGCGGGAGCGCGCGGCGGACGCGGCGGCGTTCACCGAGGCGTACGGCCGGTACTGCCGGCCGGTGGAGGGGCTGGACGGCGTGGAGCTCGCGCCCTTCCAGATCCTCGCCGTCCGCGGCCGCAGCCTGGCCGCCGTACCGCACCTCGACCAGCTCGCCTGGCTGGACCGCCTGGCCGGCGCCGACGGCACCGGGCTGCTGCGCCGCACCGGGCGCCTGGTGGTGGACACCGGCGACGAGGCGTCCGTCGCGGCGGGCACCGACTGGTGGCTGGAGCTGACGGCGGCCGGGGGCGAGGGCATGGTCGTCAAGCCGCTGGACGCCCTGGTGCGGGGCCCGGGCGGACGGCTGGTCCAGCCGGGCGTGAAGTGCCGGGGGCGGGAGTACCTGCGGATCGTCTACGGCCCGGAGTACGCCCGCGAGGAGAACCTGCGGCGGCTGCGGGAGCGCCACCTGGGCCACAAGCGCTCCCTGGCCCTGCGCGAGTACGCCCTCGGCCTGGAGGCGCTGGACCGGCTGGCGGGGGGCGAGCCGCTGTGGCGGGTGCACGAGGCGGTCTTCGCGGTCCTCGCCCTGGAGTCGGAGCCGGTCGACCCCAGACTGTGACCGCGACTCCGGCCGCCGGCCCGGCGGCCGGTCGGTGCCTCGGGGTGTAGCCGTCCGGCTCGGGGTGAGGATGGTGGCATGGGATTCCACGTCGACTCCGAGGCCGGGCGGCTGCGCCGCGTCATCCTGCACCGCCCCGACCTGGAACTGAAACGGCTCACCCCGACCAACCGGGACGACCTGCTCTTCGACGACGTGCTGTGGGTGCGGCGGGCCCGCCAGGAGCACGACGGCTTCGCCGATGTCCTGCGCGACCGGGGCGTGGAGGTCCACCTGTTCGGCGACCTGCTGGCGGAGTCCCTGGAGATCCCCGCAGCCCGCGCGTTCGTCCTGGACCGCACCTTCCACGAGAAGGAGTACGGGCCGCTGGCCGCCGACCACCTGCGGGCCGTCTTCGAGGAGATGTCCGGGGCGGAGCTGGCCGAGGCGCTGGTGGGCGGGATGACCAAGCGGGAGTACCTGGAGCGGCACCCCGAGCCGGTCTCGGTGCGCTTCCACGTGATGGACCTGGACGACTTCCTGGTGGCCCCGCTGCCCAACCACCTGTTCACCCGCGACACCTCCGCCTGGATCTACGACGGGGTGTCCATCAACGCCATGCGCTGGCCGGCCCGGCAGCGCGAGACGATCCACTTCGAGGCGATCTACCACCACCACCCGCTGTTCGCCCGGCCCTCCGGCGCACCCGGAGTCCAGGACCCCGGCTCCCCGGACCCCGGCGCGCCCGGGGGCAGGGGTTTCCACGTCTGGTCCGAGGGCCAGGGCGCCTACCCCTCCACCATCGAGGGCGGGGACGTGCTGGTCATCGGCAATGGCGCGGTGCTCATCGGGATGAGCGAGCGCACCACCCCGCAGGCGGTGGAGATGCTCGCCCAGGGCCTGTTCGCGGCGGGCTCGGCCCGCACCATCGTGGCCCTGGACATGCCCAAGAAGCGCGCCCTGATGCACCTGGACACGGTGATGACGATGGTCGACGGCGACACCTTCACCCAGTACGCGGGCCTGGGCATGCTCCGCTCCTACACCATCGAGCCCGGCGCGGCCGAGTCGGAGCTGAAGGTCACCGACCACCCGCCCGAGCACATGCACCGCGCCATCGCCGCGGCCCTGGGTCTGGACGGCATCCGGGTGCTGACCGCGACCCAGGACGTGCACGCCGCCGAGCGCGAGCAGTGGGACGACGGCTGCAACGTGCTGGCCGTCGAGCCGGGCGTGGTCATCGCCTACGAGCGCAACGTCACCACCAACACGCACCTGCGCAAGCGGGGGATCGAGGTCATCACGATCCCCGGCAGCGAGCTGGGCCGGGGCCGGGGCGGGCCGCGCTGCATGAGCTGCCCGGTCGAGCGCGACGCGGTGTAGGCGTGGGGGCGGGCACGGCCGGGGAAGGGCGCGGGGCGGGGGGGAGTCCGTACGGGTACGGTCCGGGGGCGGAGCGGGGACGGAGACACCCCTCTCTGCATAGGGATGCGATGGCTCGTATAGACTTCCGGCTTTCCCGCCGTATCCGACGCGACAGTCCCCAGGAGACCCCATGGCGATCGATCTCACGGGCCGCCACTTCCTCAAGGAGCTGGACTTCACCCCCGAGGAGTTCCGCCACCTGATCGAGCTGGCAGCCGAACTGAAGGCGGCCCGGCGGGCGGGCACCGAGGAACAGCGGCTGCGGGGACGCGGCATCGCGCTGATCTTCGAGAAGACCTCCACCCGCACCCGCTGCGCCTTCGAGACCGCCGCCGCCCAGCAGGGCGCCCACACCACCTACCTCGACCCGTCCGGCTCCCAGATCGGCCACAAGGAGTCAGTGCGCGACACCGCCCGGGTGCTGGGACGGATGTACGACGCGATCGAGTACCGGGGCAGCGGTCAGGACGCGGTGGAGGAGCTGGCCGCCCACGCCGGCGTCCCCGTCTACAACGGGCTCACCGACGACTGGCACCCCACCCAGATGCTCGCCGACGTGCTCACCATGACCGAGCACTGTGACAAGCCGCTGACGCGGACCGCCTACGCCTACCTCGGCGACGCCCGCAACAACATGGGCAACTCCTACCTGGTCACCGGCGCCCTGCTCGGCATGGACGTGCGTATCGCGGCGCCGCGGAGCCTGTGGCCCGAGGAGCCGGTGGTCGCCGCCGCCCGCTCCCTGGCGAGGACCACCGGCGCCCGCGTCACCCTCACCGAGAAGGTCGAGGAGGGTGTGGCCGGCGCCGACTTCGTCGCCACCGACGTGTGGGTGTCGATGGGCGAGTCCAAGGAGGTCTGGGAGGAGCGCATCGAGCTGCTGCGGCCGTACGCCGTCACCATGGACGTCCTGCGCGCCACCGGCAACCCGCGCGTCCGCTTCCTGCACTGCCTGCCCGCCTTCCACGACCTGGGCACGGCCGTGGGCCGGGAGATCCACCAGCGGTACGGCCTGGAGTCGCTGGAGGTGACGGACGAGGTGTTCGAGTCGGAGCACTCGGTCGTCTTCGACGAGGCGGAGAACCGCATGCACACCATCAAGGCGGTCATGGTCGCCACCCTCGCGGGGGCGTAGAGGCTGCCACCCTCGCGGGGGCGTAGAGGCTGCCACCCTCGCGGGGGCGTAGGGACGGCCACCCCCGCGGGGGGCGCAGGCGCCGCAGCCCTCGCGAGGACATGGTGCTCACCGCGGGCGCAGGGGCATTGTCAGAGGGTGCGCCTAGGGTTCGAGGCGACACCCGTCGTCCGGCCCGGAAGGCCCCCATGCCCGCCCAGCGAACCCCGCGCCCCCGTCGCACGCCGCCCGCCCCGCCGGCTCCGCGGGAGCTGGCCGACCTGCCCTACGCGGAGTACCTCCAGCCGTTCGACGGCGGCGGGCGGCTGGAGCGGGAGCGCACCTACGACACCGTCCACTTCGACGGGGACGGCTTCCACGGCGCGGACGCCGGCGGCGCCGGCTTCGTGGAGTCCGCCCTCACCTCGGTCGAGTTCGACGGCGGGCGCTACCGGCGGGCGCGCTTCAACGACGTGTGGCTGCACACCGTGCGGTGGGTGGGCGCCGACCTGGCCGAGACCGACTGGACGGACGTCGAGGCCGTCTCCGGCGCCCTGGCCGGAGTGGAGGCGTTCGAGGCGCGGATGCGCCGCGTGACGTTCTTCAACTGCAAACTCGACTCGGTCAACCTCCGCGCCGCGCGCCTGCGCGACGTGTCCTTCGTGGACTGCCTGCTGCGCGACGTGGACTTCGGCGAGGCGGCCCTGGAGGGCGTGGCGTTCCCCGGTTCGGTCCTGGACGGGGTGCGGCTGGAGAAGGCGAGGCTCACGCGGGTCGATCTGCGCGACGCGGCCGGGCTGGGGATCACGGCGGGCCACGACTCGCTCAGGGGCGCGATCGTCAGCCCGGCGCAACTGCTGGACCTCGCCCCCGCGCTCGCCCGGGCGCTGGGCGTCGAGGTCCGCGACGACTGAGGACGACTGAGGAGACGCACTGTGCCCGCACATCCGTTACGACCCCGCCGGCCGGGGAGACCCGGCACATCCGGGAGACCCGGGACATCCGGTGGGGGAAATCCGCGGGAAGCGATGAGTCCGGTGCCCCCGGACGGTCCGAAGGACGAGGGAAGCCGCACAACCGACGAGCGACGAGGACGACGGAACATGGGCGAGAGCGCATCCGGCCTGGCGATCGAGACATCCGGGCTGGTCAAGGTGTTCGGGGAGACCCGTGCGGTGGACGGCGTGGACCTCGCCGTCCCGGCGGGCACGGTCTACGGGGTCCTCGGTCCCAACGGGGCGGGCAAGACCACCACGGTCAAGATGCTCGCCACCCTGCTGCGCCCCGACGGCGGCCGGGCCCGGGTCTTCGGGCACGACGTGCTGCACGAGGCCGACGCCGTACGCGCCCGGGTGAGCCTGACCGGGCAGTACGCCTCGGTGGACGAGGACCTGACCGGGGCGGAGAACCTGATCCTGCTGGGCAGGCTGCTGGGCCACCGCAAGCCCGCCGCCCGGAGGCGGGCCGAGCAGCTGCTGGAGGCCTTCGGGCTCGCCGAGGCGGCGGGCAAACAGGTCAAGAACTACTCGGGCGGCATGCGGCGCCGCATCGACATCGCCGCGTCCATCCTCAACACCCCCGACCTGCTCTTCCTGGACGAGCCGACCACCGGCCTGGACCCGCGCAGCCGCAACCAGGTGTGGGACATCGTGCGGGCGGTGGTCTCCCGGGGCACCACGGTGCTGCTGACCACCCAGTACCTCGACGAGGCCGACCAGCTCGCCTCCCGCATCGCCGTCATCGACCACGGGAAGGTCATCGCCGAGGGCACCAAGGGCGAGCTGAAGGCCTCGGTGGGCGCCGGCGCGGTGCATCTGCGGCTGCGGGACGCCGAGCGGCGGCCCGAGGCCGAGCGGCTGCTCGCCCGCGTCCTGGAGGCACGCATCCAGCTCGATCCCGACCCGGTGGCCCTGACCGCCCGCGTCGGCCTGCGCGGCGACGGCGCGGGCGCGGCCGAGCAGGCTTCCCGGGCGCTGGCGGAGCTGGCCCGATCCGGCATCACCGTCGACACCTTCTCGCTGGGCCAGCCCAGTCTGGACGAGGTCTTCCTCGCCCTCACCGACCGCCCCGCCGCCCGCACCGGCGCCCCCGAGAACGAGGCGAACGAGGAACAGGAGATCCCGGCATGAGCACCGCCACGACCCGCGGACAGCGCACCGGCGAGACCGGCGAGCCGGTCCCCGCGGCGGCCGACACCCTGGCCGGCCTGCTGGTCTCCGGGCAGCGCCCGCCCCGCCCCAGCGCCTGGGCCGCCTCCGCCGCTTTCGGCTGGCGGGCGGTGCTGAAGATCAAGCACGTGCCCGAGCAGCTCTTCGACGTCACCGTCTTCCCGGTGATGATGGTGCTGATGTTCACCTACCTCTTCGGGGGCGCACTGGCCGGGTCGACCGACCAGTACGTGCAGTTCCTGCTGCCGGGCATCCTGGTGATGAACATCGTGATGATCACCATGTACACCGGTGTGGCGGTCAACATCGACATCGCCAAGGGCGTCTTCGACCGGTTCCGCACCCTGCCGATCTGGCGCCCCTCGGCGATGGTCGGCTATCTGCTCGGCGACATGCTGCGCTACACCATCGCCTGCGCGGTGATGCTGGCCCTCGGCCTGGTGCTGGGCTTCCGCCCGGCCGGCGGCGTGCCCGGAGTGGTGGCCGGGGTGGCGCTGCTGATCGTCTTCGCGTTCGCCTTCTCGTGGATCTGGACGATGTTCGGCCTGATGCTGCGCACCGAGAAGTCGGTGATGGGCGTCAGCATGATGGTGATCTTCCCGCTGACGTTCCTCAGCAACGTCTTCGTCGACCCGTCCACCATGCCCGGCTGGCTCCAGGCCTTCGTCAACAACAGCCCCGTGACCCATCTGGCCTCGGCGGTGCGCGGACTGATGGCGGGCGACTGGCCCGCCACCGAGATCGCCTGGTCGCTGGGGTGGGGCGCGGTGCTGGTGGCCGTCTTCGGAACGGCCACCATGCGCCTGTACAACCGCAAGTAGGCCTTCGTGCCGCCCTGGGCGCCCAGGGCGGCACGAAGGCAGGCCGTCAGCCCCCGTCAGCCGCCGTCCGCCCAGGGGGCGGTCAGGGCGCAGGTCTCGTCGTAGGTGGGCAGTGGCGGGGGCGGGGCGGCCGGGTCGGCGAGGGAGGCGGCCAGCTCCACGGCGCGCTGGAGGGCGGCGCGGAACAGCAGCGACCCCAGGCTGATCCGGGCCACGCCGAGCTCGGCCAGCCGCTCGCGGGTGGGGCCGCCGGGGGAGTACAGGACGTTCAGCGGGGCGTCCAGCTCGCCGGCCAGCGCCCGGATGCCGTCCTCGTCGGTGAGGCCGGGCACGAAGACGCCGTCGGCCCCGGCCTCCCGGTAGGCGCGGGCCCGGCGGGACGCGGCGGCCGTGGTGGGGTCGGCGGCCAGCCAGTGGGTGTCGGTGCGGGCGTTGACGAACAGCGCCGGGGCGGCCTCCTTGACGGCCGCGATCTTCTCCGCGTGGTGGGCCGGGTCGGCCAGGCGCCCGCCGGGCAGCCCGTCCTCCAGGTTCACCCCGGCCACCCCCGCCTCGGCCAGCTCCCGCGCGAAACGGGCGACCTGCGCGGGGTCCTCGGAGAACCCGCCCTCGACGTCCACGCTGACGGGCACCGGCAGCCGGGCCAGCCGCCGCCCCAGCGCCAGGGTCCGCTCCCGCGCGGTCCCCGTGGCGTCGGGCAGTCCGGCCGCGGCGGCCACCCCCAGGCTGCTGGTCCCGACGGCGGGGAAGCCGTGCGCGGCCAAGGCGGCGGCCGAGGCGTGGTCCCAGGCGCATGGCAGCAGCAGCGGCCGCCCGCGGCGGTGCAGTGCGCGGAAGGCGGCGGACGCGGCGGAGCCGGTGGATGGGGCGGACGCGTTCACCACGGACGGCTCCCCTCTCCCACGACGTCCTTTCCCACGAGGTCTTCTCCGGAGCCGGCCCCTGCGGGGCTCAGCCCAGGTCGGAGGTGTCCAGCTCCACCGCGAACGGTTCGGGCAGCCGCACGGGCGTGCCGAACGGATGCGGCCCCTCCACCCGGGTGTAGCCGAGTTCGCCCGGCTCGGCGAAGAGCGTGCAGGCGCGCTCCTGCCGGTCGACCAGCAGGTACAGCGGCGCTCCGTACTCGGCGTAGCGGCGGCGCTTGGCGGTGCGGTCGGTGTCGGCGTTCGACTCGGAGGTGACCTCGACCACCAGCAGCGTCTGGTCCGGAAGCAGGGCGCCCGCCCCCTTGGCCAGGTCCCGGGGGACGACGGCCAGATCCGGCACGTACCAGTTGCTGCTTCCGGGCAGGTCCAGGTTGCCCGATCCCGCGACACAGCCGAGCCGCCGTACGGCCGGGCCGATCTGCTCGCGGACGACGTCCGCCGCGGCCTCGTGGTCCCAACTCGGTGACACCGGCTCGATGACCCCCTCCACGATCTGCACCCGGTCCCCCCGGATGTGCTGGATCGCGTACTTCAGCGCTGTTTCCGGGTCGGCGGCTGCGTACGAGTGCGGCTGGGCGCTCATCGGTCCTCCACGGACGGTGTGGGTGCAGCATGACGACATTCCCGGGTCTACCGCAATCCGGGACGGCCTGCCGCGTCCCAGCCCTCGCATCGCCCGTACGGGGGAACGCTCCGGCGGCGGTCCTCATGCCGTGGCCTCCGCCGTCTCCGTGGTCCTGGCTGCCTCCGCCATACCGGAAGTGCCCGCCGGCTCGCCGCCGAGGTCGGCGCCGGTCAGGCCCAGCAGCTCGTGCAGGGCGTGCCGCCCGGCATCGGTCACGCGCAGCGCCCGACGGGTGCCGATCCGCTCGCACCAGCCGGCCTCCAGGGCGTGCCGGCACAGCGCGGCCCCGGCCGCACCGGCCAGGTGGGGGCGGCGTTCGGTCCAGTCCAGGCAGGCGCGGGCCTGCGGGCGGCGGCCGTACGGGCGGGCTCCCAGGTCGATGCCGAGCCCGCCGAACCACCCCAGCCCGGCCCCGGTCACCGCGAACCCGGCCCCGGTCACCGCGAGCCCGGCCTCCTGCCGCAGCAGTCCCCGCTCCAGCAGGGCGTCGGTGACCGCGACCCCCAGGCGTCCGGCCAGGTGGTCGTAGCAGGTGCGGGCCCGGGCCATCGCCGTGTTCGCGGAGGCCTCCCGCAGGGAGCGCGCGGCGGGCGGGGGCCCCGCGTGCGCGGCCAGCTCCTCGACCAGACGCGCGGACGACGGACCGGCCAGCCGCATATAGCGGTGCCGGCCCTGGCGTTCCTGGGCCAGCAGGCCCCCGGCCACCAGTTTGTCCAGGTGCTCGCCGGCCGTGGACGGCGCGACGTGGGCCAGCCGGGCCAGCTCGCCCGCCGTCCACGCCCGCCCGTCCAGCAGCGCCAGGCAGAACAGGGCCCTGGTGTCGTCGGCGAGGAGCCCGGCGAGCCGGGCGAGGCCGGAGCCGGCGTGCTCGGGACGCCGCTCGGGAGGGGACGGGCGGGGCCGGCGGGTGCGGTCGGGGGAGTCCATGGCGCCCATCATGCGGGCCGGTCGTTTCGGCGGGCACCGAAGGAACACCCCGGCCGCCCTCAGAGGGTCGACTCCCTGACCGCCACGTTGTAGCTGGAGGGCGTGGGCGAGGTGACCTCGATCTGCGAGCGGAAGGAGTCGCCGGTGAAGACCACGGTCAGCTCCCTGGGCCCGCCGCGCCGGGTGGCCGCGGTGAAGCCGCCGGCCGGCAGCGCCGAGACCAGGCAGGCGCCGCTGCTGCCGAACCGGATGGACGCCCGTCCTCCCGTGGTCTGGAAGGTGCGCACCTCGGCGCCGGCCGTACGGCAGCCCTCCTCGCCGCCTTCGGTGTTCGCGGTGGGGGACGGCGTGGGGCGGGTGGCGGGACGGGTGGTGGGGGAGGGCGTCGGCTTCGGCGCGGGGGTGGGGGAGGAGGCGCGCCGGGTGGGTGAGGGGGTGGGCGTGGGAGTGGGGGACCGGCTCGGCTCGGCGCTCGCCGTCGCGGAGGAGACGACCGTCCCCGGGGTGTCGCGGGCGACGGGCGGGGTGGGCCGGGTCGTCCCGACCACGAACTGGACGGTGAGGCTCACCGTCGTCACGCTGAGGGACGTGCACGACAGCCACAGCAGTACGTAGCGCAGGTAGCGGGGCACCGCCCCATACTGCCCGACCGCCCGCGGCGGCCACCGCCAGGGCCCGCGAAGGCCCGCGAAGCCCCCTTGACGGGACGCTGGTTGCGGACACGGCGACGGCACCCGTTACCGTCCCTGGCCATGGCATCGGTACTTCTGGTCGAGGACGACCCCGTGATACGGGCCAGGCTCATCGACGTCCTGTCCCGGCACGACCACGTGGTGCGCAGCTCCCCCTACGGCTTCGAGGCCCTGCGGGAGGTGACGCGGCAGCCGCCGGACGCGGTGGTGCTCGACCTGGGGCTGCCCGACCTCGACGGCGTCGACGTCCTGCGCATGCTGCGCAGCATCTCGCAGGTGCCGGTGCTGGTGGCCACCGCGCGCGACGACGAGGCCGAGATCATCCGGCTGCTCAACGCCGGGGCCGACGACTATCTGGTCAAGCCCTTCTCCGGCGGGCAGTTGGCGGCCCGGCTCGGGGCGGTGCTGCGCCGCTCCGCCGTCGCGGCGGAGCGGCCGGGCGCCCTGGAGGCGGAGCCCCGGGACGGCGCGATACGCGTGGGCGGCCTGGCCATCGACCGGCAGGCGCGGTCGGTCTCCCTGGACGGGAGCGAACTGCGCCTGACCCGCCGGGAGTTCGACCTGCTGACCTATCTCGCCGAGCGCGCGGACCGGGTGGTGCCGCGCCGCCGCGTCCTGGCGGACGTGTGGCGCCAGTCCTACGTCGAGGAGCAGACCCTGGACGTGCACGTGTCCTCCCTGCGCCGCAAACTCGGCGAGCGGGCGAGCCGGCCGCGCTATCTGCACACCGTGCGGGGCGTGGGCATCAAGCTGGTGACGCCGCGATGAGACGGACGCTGGCCGGCGTCGCACTGGCCGTCACCTCCATGGTCGCGCTGTCCTTCCTGATCCCCCTGGCCCTGCTGGTCAAGTCCGAGGTGAGGTCCCGGGCGATCACGGTGGCCGAGCAGCGGGCGGCGGCGCTGGCCCCCGTACTGGCCCTGACCACCCGCCCGGACGAGGTCCAGCAGGCCGTGGCCGAGGTCGACGACACCGGCCGGCTGGGCGTCCACCTGCCCGGCGGACGCCTGGTGGGCACCGCCTACGCGCCCGCCGACGCATGGCGGCGGGCGGCCCGGCAGCAGCGGACCTTCGCCCAGGACACCGAGGAGGGCTGGGTCCATCTGCAGCCGGTGGTGCTGGCCAGGGACCGGGTGGCGGTGGTCGAGTCCTTCGTGCCGCGCGCCGAGTTCGAGCGCGGCGTGGGCACCTCCTGGATGGTGATGTCGGCGCTGGCGCTGGCTCTGGTGGCGGGGTCGGTGCTGGTCGCCGACCGGCTGGCGGCACGGGTGGTGCGCGCCTCGCGGGACCTCTCGCGCGCCGCCAACGCCCTGGGCGAGGGGGATCTGGACAGGAGACTGGAGCCGAAGGGGCCTCCCGAACTACAGGAGGCCGGCGCCGCGTTCAACACCATGGCCGACCGTGTCGTCGAACTGCTGGCGATGGAGCGAGAGCTGGTGGCCGACCTCTCGCACCGCCTCAGGACTCCGCTGACGGCGCTGCATCTGGAGTCCGAGCGCATCGCCTCCGGCCTGCGGCGGGAGGACGCCGACCGGCTGGAGACTGCCGTCACCCATCTGGAGGAGGAGCTCGACTCCATCATCAAGGCAGCCCGCACGCCTTTGTCGGCGGCCTCGTTCGCCCCGGCCTCGCAGGGGCCGGGGGGCTCGTGCGAGGCGGCGCGCGTGGTGTCGGCGCGGACCGACTTCTGGTCGGTCCTGGCCGCCCAGCAGGGCCGGGACTGCGCGGTGACGGTGACGGACGAGCCCACCCCCGTGACGCTGCCGGAGGAGGATCTGGCCGCGGCCGTCGACGCCCTGGTCGGCAACGTCTTCCGGCACACCCCGGAGGGCACGGCCCTGGCGGTGGGCGTGCACCGCACGGCGCACGCGGTGGTGGTGACCGTGGACGACGCCGGCCCCGGCATCCCCGACCCCGAGCGGGCGCTCGCCCGGGGCGCGAGCGTCGGCGGCTCCACCGGCCTGGGCCTGGACATAGCCCACCGCGCCGCCGACACCGGCCGCGGCCGGCTGGAGGTCGGCCGCGCGCCGCTGGGCGGGGCGCGGGTGCTGATGGAGCTGGAACTGGCGCCCGAGCGCTCCCCGGGCGGCGAGCGCGCCTCCCACGGGCGGCGGCGCCGGGCCTGGCTCCGCCTTCCCCGGCTCTCCCGTATCGGCCGCCCCCGTCCTCGGAGGGGGGCGGGGGAGGCGGGTGAGCGGAGAGCCGGCGGCCCGCCTTAGCTGTTCCTTAGCCGTCCCTGAGGGCACTTTGAAACCCGCTCACCTCGCTGATCTGCGGCGATAGCGTCCCCTCGGACGTCGCCCCAGGGCGATCCCCCCACGAGTGAACGGAGCGGATCTGTGAAGGTGAAGCAGCGGCGAGGACGGCGGGCGCGCAGACGGCCGATGGTGCTGAAGGCGGCCATCGGCGCCGCCGCCGCGTCCGTGGCGGCCACCACGATCGTCGTGCTGCAGCCCGAGGCGGACGCCATCCCCGCGCCCTCGCTCCTGAGCGCGGCCCAGGCGAGCACCCTGGCCCACCGGCTGGAGTCGAGGCTCGGCGAGGAGGCGGCCGGGTCCTACTACGACCCCGCCGAGAGGAAACTGGTCGTCAACGTCGTCGACGGCGGCGACCTGACGGCGGTCCGCAAGGCCGGAGCCGTGGCGAAGGAGGTGGAGCGCACCACCGAGGAGCTCGCCGGGGCCAAGTCGTCGCTGGACCGCAGCACCCGCACCCCGGGCACCTCCTGGGCCGTGGACCCCCGCACCAACAAGGTGCTGGTCACGGTGGACTCGACCGTGACCGGGAAGAAGTGGCGCGAACTGCGCCAGAAGGTCGCGAAGCTGGGTGGCAGGGCCCGAATAGAGCGGATCGAGGGCGTCTTCGAGCCCTTCGTCGCCGGCGGGGACGCCATCACCTCCGGGGGCTCCCGCTGCTCGGCCGGCTTCAACGCCCGCAAGGGGGACGAGTACTTCGTCGTCACCGCGGGCCACTGCACGGAGAAGGGCGCCACCTGGAGCAGCGGGGACTCCTCGCGGCAGCGGGTGGGCAGGGCCGTGGAGAGCAGCTTCCCCGGCGACGACTACGCGCTGATCCGCTACGACAACCCCGACGTGCCGCGCCCCGCCGCCGTGAACCTCTACAACGGCGGCACCCAGGAGATCACCGGCGCCGGCGAGGCGTTCGTCGGCCAGCGCGTCCAGCGCAGCGGCAGCACCACGGGCCTGCACGGCGGCACCGTCACCGGGCTGAACGCCACGGTCAACTACCCGCAGGGCAGGGTCCACGGCCTGATCCGCACCAATGTGTGCGCCCAGCCCGGCGACAGCGGCGGAGCGCTCTTCGCCGGCAGCGTCGCCGTCGGACTCACCTCGGGCGGCAACGGCGACTGCGGCAGGGGCGGCACCACCTTCTTCCAGCCCGTCACCGAGGTCCTGGACAAGTTCGGCCTGACCGTCGACCTCGGCTCCAAGCCCCCGGCGGACGGCGGGCCCGGCACCCCGCGGCCGACCGCGCCGGAGCAGACCCCCGCGCCCGAGCCGACCGCCTCCCGTCCGGCCGAGCCGGAGCCGGAGCCGGAGGCGGACGACGCGGCCGCGCGACGGGTGCTCCAGCTGGTCAACGCCGAGCGGGCCAAGGCCGGCTGCCGGCCGCTGACGGTGGACGAGAGGCTGGCCCGCGCCGCCCAGGCCCATGCCGGAACCATGGCGGAGCGCGGCGTGCTGTCCCACGTCGGCCCCGACGGTTCCACCATGGCCTCGCGGGTCGAGGCCGCCGGATACTCCTGGTCCGCGCTGGCGGAGAACATCGCCAGGGGCCAGAAGACCCCCGAGCAGGTGATGAACGGCTGGATGAACAGCCCCGGCCACCGCAGGAACATCCTCAACTGCGCCTACCGGGACATCGGCATCGGGGTGAGCGAGAAGGCCGGGGGCCCCTGGTGGGTCCAGAACTTCGGCAAGCGCCGCTGACCGGCTGAGCCCCGCGTCCGCCGTCCCGTCCCGCTCCGCCCCGCCGCGCCGGGGGCGGAGCGGGACGGGACGGCGGTGAAGGCGGTGGGGGCGCGGGTTTCACGTGCCGGAGCCGGGATGATCACATCACCGTCACGATCGAACGCCGGTCCGAGGTTCCCCGTCCGGGCCGCGGCGTGGACTCCTAGAGTTGCCCCGTCACAGGGACCTGTGGCGGGCCGGTGCCGAACACGCCCTCCGGGTGACGGCGTTGGGGCCGTCAACGGAGCAGAAAGAGCACACGATGCGATCCACCGCCGTACGCCGTACCGCCCTCGCCGCCTCCGCGGCCTGCCTGGCCCTGCTGGCCACCGCCTGCGGCGGCTCGGACTCCGGCGGGAGCGACGAGGAGAAGACCAAGGCCGGCAAGGCCGACAAGTCCTCCTCCGCCGGTCCGGCCGCAGGGGTGAAGACCTCCGACGAGCTGGAGAAGATCGTCCTCGCCGACGGCGACGTGGAGGGCCACAAGGTCGAGGAGCTGGGCGCCGGGGACAGCGTCTCCGCCGAGGAGGTCTCCTCCGACAAGGACGAGTGCACGCCGCTGGCCCACGCCCAGCTCGGCGTGCCGCTGGGCGACCCGGCGGCCACCGCCCAGCGCATGGTCACCCAGGAGCCCGAGAAGCCGGCCGACGGCGGCACGGGCGGCTCCGAGGAGCTCACCGAGGAGGACCTGGAGAACTTCGAGGACGCGATCATGGGCGCCCTCGACGCGACCACGACGATGCTCACCCTCACCTCCTACGAGGACGGGGGAGCACAGAAGGCCCTGGCCGGTCTGCGCACCGCCGCCGAGTCCTGCTCCGGCGGCTTCACCGGGGGCGTCAAGGGCGACGGGCAGAAGGTGACCGGCATCGAGGAGGAGAAGGTCACCGGCGGCGAGGAGGCCGCCGCCTGGACGGTGACCACCGAGCAGGAGGGCGAGAAGGTTCCGCTCAAGCTGGCCGTGGTGCGCCAGGGCGCCACGCTGGCTGTCTTCTCCTCCTTCAACATCGCCGCCGCCGGCAGCGGTGAGGACTTCGACCTCCCGACCGCCGTCATCGAGGCCCAGACGGAGAAGCTCGGCTGACGACTCCGGCAACCGTCCGCGACCCCCGGCAACCGCCCGCAGCCCCGGCCCCCGGCGCTTCCCCCCCCCGCCGGGGGCCGGGGGCTTTCCCGGGGGCGCGCCGCAACCAAACGCATGCCCCGGATGTCTCCCCTGCACGGACACCGACGAGACGGTGTCGGAAGCGGGCTCGTGCAGAGCCCGAGGGGAGAAGCGAGTTGAGGACCATGACACGAGCGGCGCTGGCCGTTCTGACCGCCGCCGGCACGCTGGCCGCCGTCCCCGCGGCGGCGCAGGCCGCCACCCCGTCCCCGGAGGGCGGCCCCGGAGCGGCCCGGACGGTCGAGAAGGGCTACGCGGTGAACTGCTCCGGGCGCTCCGGGGACGTCTTCGTCGCGGTGGACCTGTACCAGAACTCCGCGTACGGCACGCACACCGGCGTGGTCGTGGAGACGCCGGAGGGGGAGTACGGCGGCGGCTACGGCCCGGGGGACACCACGCTGTTCTCCGGCGGCGCGATCACCGCCGACATCCCGGTCAGGAGGCTGGACGAGACCGGGGAACCGGCCGGAGGCGCCACCGTCACCGGCACCTACACGACCGCGGGGGAGCCCACCCGTGTGCGCGAGGTCGTCGAGGACCCGCCCGGCCACTACGTGATCACCAGGGGCACCAACACACCGCTGACCGCGTCGGTCACCGTGGAGGTGCTCGGACGGACGGTGCCGCTGTCCTGCTCCACCGCCTTCGCGTTCGACCTCACGGTGGTACGGGTCACCACCGGCCGCGGCTGAGGGCCGTCGGCCGCCCGGGTTGGCGCGGGGCCCGGGCGGCCGGCGGGTCTCGGGGCGGAGGAAGCGTCCCCCGCCGGTCAGTGGCTGTCGGCGAGCCGGCCGGCGAGCCTGCCGTGCATCTCGGCGCTGGCCTTGTTGAGGCCGACGATGGTGACCTTCTTGCCGCGGGCGGCGTACTTGGTCTCGATCGCGTCCAGGGCGGCCACCGAGGAGGCGTCCCAGATGTGGGCGTCGGACAGGTCGATGACGACGTCGTCGGGGTCGCCGGCGTAGTCGAACTGGTAGACCAGGTCGTTGGAGGAGGCGAAGAACAGCTCGCCGGTGACGGCGTAGACGGCCTGCCTGCCGTCGGGGTCGACGACGCCGGAGACCTCGGCGAGGTGGGCGACGCGGCGGGCGAAGACCACCGTGGCGGTGATGACGCCGACGATGACGCCGATGGCGAGGTTGTGGGTGGCCACGACCACGGCGACGGTGACGGCCATCACGGCGGTCTCGCCGACGGGCATCCGCTTGAGGGTCCTGGGCTGGATGGAGTGCCAGTCGAAGGTGGCGAAGGAGACCAGGATCATCACCGCGACCAGGGCGGCCATCGGGATGGTGGAGACCACGGGTCCGAAGGTGACCACCAGGATCAGCAGGAAGACGCCGGCGAGGAAGGTCGACAGCCGGGTGCGGGCGCCGGAGGTCTTCACGTTGATCATGGTCTGGCCGATCATCGCGCAGCCGCCCATGCCGCCGAAGAGGCCGGTGACGACATTGGCGACGCCCTGGCCGATGGACTCGCGGGTCTTGCCCGAGTGGGTGTCGGTGATGTCGTCGACCAGCTTGGCCGTCATCAGCGACTCCATCAGCCCCACCAGGGCGAGGGCGAACGCGTAGGGGGCGATGGTGGCCAGGGTGTCGATGGTGAAGGGGACGTCGGGCAGGCCGGGGACGGGCAGGGCGGAGGGCAGCTCGCCCTTGTCGCCGACGGTGGGCACCGCGATGCCCGCGGCGACGGTGATGACGGTCAGGATGACGATGGACACCAGCGGGGCGGGCACGACCGTGGTGACCTTCGGAAAGAGCACCATCAGCGCCAGGCCGCCGATCACCAGCGGGTAGACCGCCCAGGGCACGTCGGTGATCTCCGGCACCTGCGCCATGAAGATCAGGATGGCGAGCGCGTTGACGAAGCCGACCATCACACTGCGCGGCACGAACCGCATCAGCTTGGCCACCCCGAGGGCGCCGAGCGCGATCTGCATCAGACCGCCCAGGATGACGGCGGCGACCAGGTGGCCCAGGCCGTACTCGTGGTTGAGCGGGGCGATGACCAGGGCGATGGCGCCGGTGGCGGCCGAGATCATCGCCTTGCGGCCGCCCACGACCGAGATCACCACGGCCATGGTGAAGGAGGCGAACAGGCCGACGGCCGGGTCCACCCCGGCGATGATCGAGAAGGAGATCGCCTCGGGGATCAGGGCCAGGGCGACGACCAGGCCGGCCAGCACCTCGGTGCGGAAGACCTTGGGCGAGGCGAGCCAGTCGGGGCGGGAGGGGCGCAGCCGCCAGGCTGCGGAGGTGTCAGCGGACATGCATCCGTTTCCGTATCGGGCGCGCAGGCGTCAGGCGTGCGCGCGCGGCGTGCGCGACTCCGGGTGGGAGCGGAAGGGGCCGGTCGGCCGCGGCCGTCTTCGGTGACGGGGGCGCAACCGGGGATCGGCGGACGTGGGGGAGCCGCCGGTCGGGCATCATTGCCCGACGGGATTGGGGAGGGCGGTGTTCCGCCCGAAAACAAACTCTACCCTGACGTGAGGGATGATTGCGGTCGAGGTCCTGTAAATCGCAGGTGAACACCGTGCGGGATCCTGTGATTCATATCACGCGATAGGGTTGGGATTTACGAATCCGAAAAATGTTCGGGCATCAGAGGGGAATCGGCAGTGGCGGACGAGCAGCGGATGCAGATCGGTGAGGTGGCCGACCGGACGGGACTGTCGCTGCGCACCATCCGGCACTACGAGGAGGTCGGCCTCGTCATCCCCTCCGCCCGCACCAAGGGGGGCTTCAGGCTCTACACCGCCGCCGACGTCGACCGCCTGATGGTCATCCGCCGGATGAAGCCGCTGGACTTCTCCCTGGAGGAGATGCGGGACCTGCTGTCCGTCACCGACCGGCTCTCGGCCGACGAGCCGCTGGAGGAGGCGGAGCGGAAGCGGCTGCGGGAGCGCCTGGACACCTACCGCAAGGTGGCCGACGCCCGCTGCGAGACGCTGCGCGCCCAGCTCATGGCCGCCGAGGACTTCGCCGCCACCCTCCGCCGCAGACTCGGCCCGCAGGGCTGAGCGTCCCGCCCGCCGTCGTCCCGTCGCACCCGTTCCCGCCGCCGGCCTCCACCGTGCGACGCGAAGCGGCTGGTGGGAGGGGCGATGGGACAGCCCGGCCGCCCTCGGATAGCGTCAGGGTATGAGTCATCCACACCCTGAGCTGAAGCCCGCCCCCAAGCTGCCCGAGGGAGGGCTGAGGGTCGTAGCCCTGGGCGGCCTGGGGGAGATCGGCCGCAACATGACCGTCTTCGAGTACGGCGGCAAGCTGCTGATCGTCGACTGCGGCGTGCTCTTCCCCGAGGAGCACCAGCCCGGCGTGGACGTGATCCTGCCGGACTTCACCTCCATCCGGGACCGCCTGGACGACGTGGTGGCCGTGGTGCTCACCCACGGCCACGAGGACCACATCGGCGGCGTGCCTTACCTGCTGCGCGAGCGGGCGGACATCCCCGTCGTCGGCTCCAAACTGACGCTGGCCTTCCTGGAGGCCAAGCTCAAGGAGCACGGCATCAAGCCGCGCACGGCGCGGGTGCGCGAGGGCGACCGGCGGGGCTTCGGTCCCTTCGACTGCGAGTTCGTCGCGGTCAACCACTCCATCCCCGACAGTCTGGCCGTCGCCATCCGCACCGGCGCGGGCCTGGTGCTGCACACCGGCGACTTCAAGATGGACCAGTTCCCGCTGGACGGCCGCATCACCGACCTGCGCGCCTTCGCCCGGCTCGGTGAGGAGGGTGTTGACCTCTTCCTCACCGACTCCACCAACGCCGAGGTCCCCGGTTTCACCACCGCCGAGGCCGATCTGAACCCCGCGATCGAGCAGGTGATGCGCACCGCGCCCCGGCGGGTCATCGTCTCCAGCTTCGCCAGCCATGTGCACCGCATCCAGCAGGTGCTGGACGCCGCCCACGCCTACGGCCGCAAGGTCGCCTTCGTGGGACGGTCGATGGTCCGCAACATGGGCATCGCCCGCGAGCTGGGCTATCTGAAGGTCCCCTCCGGCCTGGTGGTCGGCATGAAGGAACTGGAGAAGCTGCCCGACCACAAGGTCACGCTGGTGTGCACCGGTTCGCAGGGCGAGCCGATGGCCGCGCTGTCGCGCATGGCCAACCGCGACCACATGATCCGCATCGGCAAGGGCGACACCGTGCTGATGGCCTCCTCCCTCATCCCCGGCAACGAGACCGCCATCTACCGGGTGATCAACGGGCTGACCCGCTGGGGCGCCAACGTCGTCCACAAGGGCAACGCCAAGGTGCACGTCTCCGGCCATGCCAGCGCCGGCGAACTCGTCTACTGCTACAACATCGTCAAGCCCCGCAACGTCATGCCGGTGCACGGCGAGTTCAAGCACCTCAGGGCCAACGCCGATCTCGCCATCCGCACCGGCGTCGACCCCGACCGGGTCGTCGTCGCCGAGGACGGCGTCGTCGTCGACCTCGTCGACGGGCGCGCCTCCATCGCCGGCAAGGTGCCCGCGGGCAACGTCTACGTCGACGGCATGGAGGTCGGCGGCGCCACCGAGGCGTCCCTGAAGGACCGGCTCACCCTCGCCTCCGAGGGCGTGGTGACGGTCGTCGCCATCGTCGACGCCGACACCGGGGCGCTGGCCGAGCCCCCGGACTTCCTGGCCCGCGGCTTCGTCCACGACGAGGACACGTTCGCCTCGGCCGTTCCGGTGATCGAGAAGACCCTGGCCTCGGCGGCCGAGGAGGGGGTGGGGGACGCGCAGCAGCTGGAGCAGCTCATCGCCCGCTCCGTGGCCTCCTGGGCCTTCCGCACCTACCGCCGCAAGCCCCTGGTCATCCCCGTCGTCATCGACGCCTGACCGGACCGGAGGGCGACCGTATGAGCAAGCGCTTCGAGGAGATCGACTGGCGCCCCACCCCCATGGGCGACATCAGCCTGCGCCGCCGCCGGGACCCGGTGACCGGCCGGGAGGTGTACGAGGTCAAGCTCGGTGACGAGTTCCTCATGTCCAGCCTCTTCACGGCCGGCGAGACCGAACTGGCCCGCCTCGGCCTGGCCGCGCTCCCGAAGGACGCGGCCGGGCCGGACGCGGCCGGGCCGGCCGTGGCCGAGCTGGACGTGGCCGTGGGCGGGCTCGGCCTCGGCTACACCGCACGGGCCGTGCTGGAGGACCCGCGGGTGCGCTCGCTGGTCGTCGTCGACGCCCTCCCCGACGTCATCCGCTGGCACGAGGAGAAGCTGGTGCCGCTGGGCGGGACGCTGGTGTCGGACGGGCGCTGCCGGCTCGTCCGGGGCGACTTCTTCGAGCGGGCCGCGGGCACCGAGGGGCTGGACCCGCGGCGGCCCGGCGGCCGCCTGCACGCGATCCTGCTGGACGTCGACCACTCGCCGCGCCATGTGCTGCACCCCGGCCACGCCCCGTTCTACGAGGAGGCCGGGCTGCGCGCACTGTCGGAGCACCTCCACCCCGGCGGCGTCTTCGCCCTGTGGTCCGACGACCCGCCGGACGAGGACTTCACCGCCGTGCTGGCGCGGGTCTTCGCCACCGCCGAGGCCCACGTCGTCCGCTTCGACAACCCCTACCGGCCGGGGGAGGAGTCGGCCAACACCGTCTACGTGGCCGGGAAGGGGGCGGGGACGTAGCGGCGGGCGGAGGCCGGGATCCGCCCCGCCCTTGGAAACCTACCCTTACGTCAAGGTAGGTTTGCGTGCGGCGGGGCCTGCGGGCCGCCGCCCGGGGCCGGCGAAGAGGCACACGACGTATACGACGTATACGAGGAACCGCACGCAAAGGAACTGGTGGAACGGTTGCGCAGGTACAGGGACGAGGCGGACGCGCGGTGCGGGGCACCGCGCCGGGAGCAGGCGCGGTGAGCGCGGTGAGCGCCGCGGACCGGCAGGCCGCCGCCGAGGCGGCCCGGCGGCGGACGTTCGCGGTGATCAGCCACCCGGACGCGGGCAAGTCGACGCTGACCGAGGCGCTGGCCCTGCACGCCCACGCGATCACCTCGGCCGGCGCGGTGCACGGCAAGGCCGGCCGGCGCGGAGTGGCCTCGGACTGGATGGAGATGGAGAAGGCCCGCGGCATCTCGGTGACCTCCGCGGTGCTGCAGTTCGCCCACCGCGACGCGGTGCTGAACCTGCTGGACACCCCCGGCCACGCGGACTTCTCCGAGGACACCTACCGGGTACTGGCCGCCGTGGACTGCGCGGTGATGCTCATCGACGCGGCCAAGGGCCTGGAGGAGCAGACCCGCAAGCTGTTCGACGTCTGCCGCCACCGCGGCATCCCCGTCATCACGTTCGTCAACAAGTGGGACCGGCCCGGCCGCGACGCCCTGGAGCTGCTGGACGAGATCGAGTCCGAGTTCCGCCTCAGGCCCACCCCCGTCACCTGGCCGGTCGGCGACGCCGGCCATCTGCGCGGGCTGATCGACGTGCGCGAACCGGAGCGGATGCTGCGCTACACCCGCGCCCCCGGCGGTGCCCGGGCGGCGGCCGAGGAGAGCGTCCCGGCCGACCGGGCGGCCGCCGAGGAGGGCGCCGACTGGGCCAGGGCGATCGAGGAACTGGAGCTGCTGCGCGCCGACGGCGCCGAGCACGACCAGGGCTCGTTCCTGGCGGGCAAGTCCACGCCGGTGTTCTTCGGCGCGGCCGTCTCCAACATCGGGGTACGGCTGCTGCTGGACGCCGTGGTCGACCTCGCCCCGCCGCCCGGGGCGCGCGAGCTGGCCGGAGGCGGCAGCCGGCCCGTCGACGCCCCGTTCGCCGGCCTGGTGTTCAAGGTGCAGGCCAACATGGACCGCGCCCACCGCGACCGCATCGCCTTCATGCGGGTGTGCTCCGGGGTCTTCGAACGCGGTACGACCGTCATCCGGGCCGCATCGGGCAAGCCGTTCGCCACCAAGTACGCCCACAGCGTCTTCGGCCAGGACCGCTCCTCGGTCGACGTCGCCTACCCCGGCGACGTGGTCGGCCTGGTCAACGCCACGGCCCTGCGGGTGGGCGACACCCTCTACAGCGGAAAGCCCGCCGCCTTCCCGCCCATGCCCACCTTCGCCCCCGAGCACTTCGCCGTCGCCCGCCCCGCCGACATCGGCCGCTCCAAGCAGTTCCGCCGCGGCATCGCGCAGCTGGACGAGGAGGGCGTGGTCCAGGTCCTCGTCTCCGATCTGCGCGGCGAGCAGGCGCCGGTGCTGGCCGCGGTCGGGCCCATGCAGTTCGACGTGGTCGCCCACCGCATGGAGCACGAGTTCTCCGCCCCCGTGCGACTGGAGCCGCTGCCCTACCACGTCGCCCGGGCCACCGACGCCGCCGGCGCGGACGCCCTCAACCGCACCCGGCTGGTGACCGGGGAGGGCCTGGTCCGCAGCCGCGACACCACCCACCTCGCGCTCTTCCCCAGCCGCTGGCAGGCCGACTCCTTCGCCCGCGAGTTCCCCGGCGCCCGCCTGGAGACGCTCATCGCCGCCCACACCTGAGGGGCGGGCCCGGTCAGGGGCGCGGGGCGGCGCCGGCCAGCCGTCCGGCGACCTCCCGCAGGGCCGACAGCAGCTCCTCCGGCTCGCGCGAGAGGTCCAGGCCGTGCCGGTACAGCCGCACCCCCCGCCCGTCCGGCCCGGCCGCCGTCCCGCGCACCTCGTGGAAGTACGCGGGCAGCGCCCCGCCCGCGTACACCAGGTGCGCCTCGCGCAGGCCGAGCACGGTGGCGTACGCCAGCGCCTGGTACAGGTCGGCGGCGGGCGGCCCGCCGTCCTCCCCGGCGACCTTGTACTTGGCGTCGGCGACGGCGAGCGGGGTGCGGCCGTCGCCGCCGCGCACGACGAGGTCGGGGCGCATCCGCACCAGGCCGGCGGTGTCGAGGTGGTGGGGGTCCTGGAGGCGCGCGGTCAGGCCGTGCTCCCTGAGGGCCTCGCGCAGGGCGACGGTCACGAAGTCCTCGAACAGCTTGTTCATGTCGAGCAGGAAGCCGTCCACGGCGAGCGGTTCGGCCCCGGCGGGCCGGTGCTCGGGCGAGGAGCCGCGCAGTACGGCCTCGGCCAGCCGCAGCGCGGGCCGGTAGCGGGAGTTCAGGCGCGAGGGCCGCCAGCGCGGCGGCTCCTGCCCCCGTATCAGCGGCGCGGCGCCCGCCAGGCGCAGACGCTGGTGGGCCAGGCGCCGCCGGACGGCCCCGGGCACCCCCGGCAGCCGCAGCAGCCGCTCGGCGGCGGCGCGCAGGAGGCGGTTCTCGGCGATGTCCTCGGTGTACGCGTCGTAGGCGATCTCCACGGGCGGGGTGCGGCCGAAGTGCCGCCGGATCTGCTCGGCCTCGCGTATCCGCCCGCGTACCACCAGCGCGGACTCCTCCACCTCCCGGTAGCCCTGGAGGACCCCGCGCCGCAGCGCCGCGTCCACCCGCCGCTCCACGGCGTGCGCGAGCGCGGGGACGACGTCGTCGTACGCGCCGGTGTCGACGGTGCCCTCCCGGCCGTCGCGCCAGGCGCGCTCCGGGTCGAGGCTGAAGCCGAGCAGGAAGAACAGCCGGCGCACCGGCGTCTTGGGCGCGATCCGCAGAACCGGGCCGCCGCCGGGTACGCGCACGGCGCCGACCCGGCTGCCCGCCCGCAGCAGCCAGTGCCCGGCCCGGCCGGGATCGGGGGCGGCGCTGTGCAGGACGCCGGAGGAGATGAGCGCCCGCCCCGCCGCGGCGTCCAGGGGGACGGAGACGGCGGGCCCGTACTCGCGCAGCACCACCTCGCGCGCCGCCTCGCGCACGGGCGCCGCCTCGCGCACGGGCACGTCCGCGCTCACGGGCCCGGCCGCGTCCGCGGTCACGGGCGTTGCCCGCGCAGCGCGTCGAGGCCGTAGCGGGCGGCGACGTCGAGCCCCTCGCCGTAGTGGTGCTCCTCCAGCAGCGGCAGGATCTTGGTGCGCCAGGTCCGCTCCAGTCCACCGTCGCGGTACACCCCCGGCCTCATCAGGTACGAGGGCCCGATGGCGAAGTCGGGGTCGTCGATCAGGGAGTTGAGGGCGTCCAGCAGGCGGGCGGGCTCCGCGTCCCGGCCCTCGCGCTCCAGCCAGCGTGCGAGCAGACCGGCGGTCGGCTCGGTGCGCGGGGACAGCTCCACGAACGCGAAGCGGCGCCGCATGGCCGCGTCCACCAGCGCGATGGAGCGGTCGGCGGTGTTCATCGTGCCGATCACGAAGAGGTTGGGCGGCAGCGCGAAGTCGTCGCCGGAGTAGGTCAGCCGCACGGACCGGTCCCGGTACTCCAGGAGGAAGTACAGCTCGCCGAAGACCTTCGCGAGGTTGGCGCGGTTGATCTCGTCGATGATCAGGAAGTGCGGCACGTGCCGGTTCCCCTCGCGGGAGGCGAGGTCGGCCAGCTCCCGCAGCGGGCCCGCCGTCAGACGGAAGGCCACCTCCCGCGTCTCCGGGTCCGCCGCGGGCCGGAAGCCCTCGAAGAAGTCCTCGTAGGCGTAGGAGGGGTGGAACTGCACGATCTTGACCTGCTCCGGCCCGCCGCCGAAGTGCTCGGCCAGCCTCATCGCCAGATACGTCTTGCCCGTGCCCGGCGGTCCGTAGAAGACCAACTGCTTCTCGTCCAGCAGCAGTTCGCGCACCTCCTCCAGCCAGGACCGGTCGTGGACGAGGAGGTCCGCGGCCAGCTCCCCGGTGACCTGCGGCAGTGTCAGCTCCCGCTGCGCCGGCCGCTCGCCGCTGCCCCCGGCCGCCGACGGCTCCGCGCCCTCCACCTGCCCGGCGGACGCGCCTGGTGCGTCCAGCCCTTCCAGCCCTTCCCGTCCGTCCAGTCCGTCCAGCGCCTCCAGGACACCGGTCAGGTCGACCACGTCGTGCTGCACCGACAGCTTCTGCTGCACCTCCCCCGGCAGCTCCTCGTACGGGTGGCCGCCGGGCCGCCAGTCGACGGTGCGGCGCAGGTTGGACAGCCCGCCCGGTGATGCGGTCTGCACGGCCTCCCCGGTGATCCGCCCGGTGTACAGCCGGTCGTCGTCGAAGGTGGCGACCGTGTCGCCGACGCGCATCTGCGTCAGGAAGGCGTGCAACTCGTCGACCAGGCCCTGCTTCTGGTGGTACGAGGCCGCCCCCTCGTACCCCTCCTCGACGAAGCGGCGCAGCGCGCTCTTGGTCGGGTCGCTCTCCTCCAGCGGCGGCAGGTGCGCGCCGGAGAGCGAGACGATCCCCTCCGCCGGCCACAGCTTCCGCGCCAGGTTGTGTCCCGAGACGTTGGCGCCGCGCACCAGCCACGCCTTGCGCGGGGCGCGCCAGGCGGTGGACAGGTAGTCGGCCAGCGGATGGCCCTCGTCGGTGCGCCAGGACTCCGGGCCGGAGGCGTCGTAGCCGTAGACCAGGGCTGCGGCGGCCGAGGAGGAGTTGCACTCGATGTCCCGGGCCGTCACCCAGCGCGGCGGCGCCTGCGGCCGGCCGGGATCGGCGGGCGCGTCGACGAGCCCGCCGCTCGCGCGCAGTTCGGCGCGCAGACGGCGTGCGTGGTCGCCGAGCCCGGGGGACGCCCCGGCGGCCACCGCCGACTCCTTGAACAGGAGGAACCTGTTCGTGCCGTTGTTGCCGAACTCGGTGAGCAGGCAGCCTCGCGCCTCGCCGCCGCCCCTGGGGAGCCTGATGCGGAACTCGGGTGCGCCGGGGAGGCGTTCGGGCTGCGGCATGGGAGGACCCTCCGGGTAGAGCGGCACCTGCGTTAACGCCCCACACCTTACCTGTTGACATTGTCAATAGGTAAGGCGGTGTTGTGGGTGGATGCCCGGCGATCGGCGCCGCCCGCCCCTGCCCGGGGCCGGTGGTCCGGCCGGGCCGCTCAGGCCCGGTCGTCCTCGCGCCGGCCGCGTTCCGCGCCGTCGGCCGGGGGCAGGGCCGGGGAGAGGCAGCGGCGTACCAGGGCCAGGGTGCGGTCGGTCACGGAGTCCAGCGCCGCGCCGCGCTCCACGGCGGCCAGGGCCGTGTGCAGCATCCCGGCGATCAGGTCGGCGGTCAGTTCGGGGTCGGGGGCGCCGATCTCCCGGACGGCGGCGCGGAAGGGGGCGACCTGCTCCAGGTGGAGTTCCATCAGCCGCTCCTGGCAGGCGGGGGGCAGGCCGGCGCTCATCAGGGCGGCGGCCGGCCGGTGCGCGCCCTCGGCGCCCAGGCGCAGGCTCTCCCGGAAGAACGCCTCGACGCGTTCCACCGGGCCGCTCGCCGCGGCCATGGCGCCGGCCAGCGCCTCGTTCGACCGCCGGAAGGCCTCCTCGGTGACGGTCGCCAGCAGGGCCGCCGAGGAGTCGAAGTACTGGTAGACGCTGGAGCGGGCCAGGCCCGCCCGGGCGCCGACCGCCGCCGGGGTGACGGCGGAGGCGCCCTCGCTCACCAGGATGTCGATCGCCGCTCCCACCAGCGCCTCGCGCTGGTGGGCACGGTGTTCGGCGACGGTGGAGGCGTTGATCTTCGGCATGCGGTGCGGACTCCGGGGTGGCGGACGGGGCCGGGAGTGCGCACCGGTCCACGGCCCCGGTCAGGACAGGCGGCCGTCGACCATCTCGTACACCCGGTCGGCAGCGTCCATTATCGCCGTGTCGTGGGTGACCATGACCGTGGCCGTGCCGCGCTCGTGGGTCTGCTCGGCGAGCAGCCGTACCGCCTCGGCCGAACGCACCCGGTCCAGCGCGGAGGTGGGCTCGTCCACCAGCAGGACGGCGGGGGAGGTCATCAGCGCGCGGGCCAGGCCCGCGCGCTGGCGTTCGCCGCCGGAGAGCTGGTGCGGCCGGGAGCCGGCGCGGTGCGCGAGCCCGACCGCTTCGATGAGCTCGTCGGCCCGGGCCCGGGCGGCGGCGTCGAGCCGGCCGTCGATGTGCGCGGGCAGCAGGAGCTGTTCCCGGACGGTCAGCGAGGCCAGCAGGTTGGACTGCTGGAAGACGAAGCCGATGTGGCGCCGGCGGGCCGCGGTGCGCTCCTTGTCCGACAGGGCGGTCAGCTCGGTGCCGGCGACGCGGACGGTGCCCGAGGTGGGCCGCTGGAGGCCGCCGGCCACGGCCAGGAGGCTGGACTTGCCCGAGCCCGAGGGGCCGACGACGGCGGTGAACTCGCCGGGGGCGACGGCCAGTTCGACGTGGTCCAGGGCGGTCACGGCGGTGTCGCCGTCGCCCAGGGTGAGGGTGACATCGAGCAGTCGCAGCCCGCCGGAGTCGGCGGTCTCCGGTGCGTCCGCGGCGTCTGCGGCGTCCGGTGCGGCCCGGTGGCCGGCGGCGGTGGAGGGCGTGGTCATCGGGTGGCTCCCAGGGCGGTCAGGGGGTCGACGGCGGTGATGCGGCGGACGGCGACGGCGGCGCCCACGGTCCCCAGCCCGATGAGCAGGCCGGAGGAGGTGGCGATGGCCGGGGCGGACAGGGAGAACGGCGCCTTGCCGATCATCGCGCTCCCCAGCGCCAGGCCGACGGCGGTGCCGAGGGCCGTCGCGCCGACGAGTACGGCGACGACCTGGGCGAGCGCGTCGCGCAGGATGTACCCGGTGGGCGCGCCGAGCGCCTTCAGCAGCGCGATCTCGGCCTTGCGCTGCACGGTCCAGACGGTGAAGAACGCGCCGACGACGAGCGCGGAGATGGCGTACAGGAAGCCTTTGATCAGGGCCATGGTGCTCGATTCGGCCGTGTAGCCCGGGGAGGCGCCGAAGGTGGCCTCCTTGGTGTCGGCGCGGGTGCCGGTCGCCTTCTCCACGGCCGCCACGGCCGGGGTGCCGGCGCCGTCCTGAAGGGTCAGGGCGACGGCCGTGGCCTGCCCGCGCGCGGCCTCGGGCAGTTCGCCCGGCAGGCCGTAGTGCACATGGCGCCAGGTGTCGAGGTCGGCGTAGGCGACGCCGATGTGGCCGTAGGAGACGGTGTCGTCGACCAGGCCGACGACGGTCAGCGGGACCTCGCTCTTGTCGACGGTGAGGACGTCCCCGATCTCCACGCCCAGGTCGGCGATCTCCCGGGTGATGACGATGCCCGCGCCGTCCTCGCTGATGCGCTCGCCCTCGATGGGCTCGGGGGCGAGGGAGGAGTCCGGCTCCATGCCGAAGACGGCGAGGTTGACCTGCTCGCCCTTCTCGGCGCCCTCGGTCACCTGGGCGTTGACCAGTGTGTTCCCGAAGGGTTCGGCCCGCTCCACGCCCGGGGCCTTCGCCCAGGCCTGCCAGTCGGCCCGTTCCACGGTCGAGCGGGAGAACTGCTCGCCGGTGGCCTTCTCGTCGAAGGCCATGTGGGTCATGGGCAGCGCGCGCAGGCCGGATATGCCGGCGTCCGCGAGGCCGGAGGCCAGTCCGGACAGCAGGACGCCGAGTACGGCGATGAGCGCGACGACCGCGCCCATCAGGGCGAAGCGACCGCGGGCGAAGCGCAGGTCGCGCAGGGCGAGGAACACGGGATCTCCGGGCGAAGGGGGGAGTGGGTGAGGGCAGGGGAGGGCGCGGCGGCAGGACGCGAGCAGGGCGCATCCGCCGCTTTGCCGAATCTTGACGACGGCCGTGTCGGCATCGTACCCGACGATGCCGACACGTGTGTCGGCTCCCTGTGTCCGGCGCTCCGCGTGCCTCACCGCCGCCTCCGCCGGAGCCCGACACGGAAACGCGGCGGCCCGGGGCATCGCCCCGGGCCGCCGCGTTCGCGTGCCGTGTCAGGCTCCGGCGACCTCGACGGCCGCCAGGTTCTTCTTGCCGCGCCGCAGCACCAGCCAGCGCCCGTGCAGCAGCTGGTCGGCCGTGGCGACGGCGTCCTCGGCGGTCACCTTCACGTTGTTCACGTAGGCGCCGCCCTCCTTCACGGTGCGGCGGGCGGCCGACTTGCTCGCCACCAGGCCGACCTGCGCGAACAGATCGGTGATCTGGCCGAGTTCGCCCACCTTGGCGTGCGGAAGCTCGGAGACCGCGGCGGCCAGCGTCGCCTCGTCCAGCCCGGCGAGATCGCCCTGCCCGAACAGCGCCTTCGACGCGGCGACCACGGCCGCGCACTGGTCGGCGCCGTGCACCAGCGTGGTCAGCTCCTCGGCCAGGGCGCGCTGCGCGGCACGGGCCTGCGGCCGCTCCTCGGTCATCCGCTCCAGCTCCTCCAGCTCCTCGCGGGAGCGGAAGGAGAGGATGCGCATGTACCGCGAGATGTCCCGGTCGTCGGTGTTCAGCCAGAACTGGTAGAACGCGTACGGAGTGGTCATCTCCGGGTCCAGCCAGAGCGTGCCCGTCTCCGTCTTGCCGAACTTGGTGCCGTCCGCCTTCGTCATCAGCGGCGTCGCCAGCGCGTGCACCTCGGCGTGCGGCTCCAGGCGGTGGATCAGGTCCAGGCCGGCCGTGAGGTTGCCCCACTGGTCGCTGCCGCCGGTCTGGAGGGTGCAGCCGTACCGCCGGTACAGCTCCAGGAAGTCCATGGCCTGCAGCAGCTGGTAGCTGAACTCCGTGTAGGAGATGCCCTGGTCGGAGGCGAGGCGCTGGGCGACCGACTCCTTGGTGAGCATCTTGTTCACCCGGAAGTGCTTGCCGACGTCCCGCAGGAACCCGATCACGGACAGGCCCGAGATCCAGTCCATGTTGTTGACCATGACCGCCGCGTTGTCGCCCTCGAAGGAGAGGTACGGCTCGATCTGCGCGCGCAGCCGGGCCACCCACCCGGCGATGGTCTCGGAGTCGTTCAGGGTGCGCTCGGCGGTCGGCCGGGGATCGCCGATGTGGCCGGTCGCACCGCCCACGAGCGCCAGCGGCCGGTGCCCGGCCTGCTGGAGCCGCCGGACGGTGAGCACCTGCACCAGGTGCCCGACGTGCAGGCTGGGCGCGGTCGGGTCGAAGCCGCAATAGAACGTGACGGGGCCGTTCGCCAGAGCCTTGCGCAATGCGTCCTCGTCGGTGGACTGGGCGAGCAGCCCGCGCCACCTGAACTCGTCGACGATGGCCGTCACGGTCCTGTGTCTCCTTGGGTTGTGTTCCGGTCTGGCGGCCAGTGTAGTGCGCCGGCCGTTTCCCACCGTTTCCGCCTGTGGACGGCCGACCTGCCCGGCCCTCCGCCCGCCGCCGCGCCGGTCCTCACCCCCCGGCGGCCGGGGTGGTGAGGACCGCGCGGACGGTCTTGCCGCCGGGCGGGTGGGGGACGGTCTCCCAGTGGTCGGCGAGGGCGGTGACGAGGGTGAGGCCGTGCCCGCCGGTGCGGAGCGGCCCGGCCTCGGCGTCCGGCCCGTCATCCGGTCCGGCGTCCGGCGCGGAGACGCGCGGCTTGCACTCCCCGCGTGCGTCGGTCACCTCGACGAGCAGGCGGCCGGCCGCCCGGTCGTAGGTGAGCGACAGGCGGAAGCAGCGGCCGGGCACGTGCCCGTGGAGGACGGCGTTGGCGGCCAGCTCCGCGACGACGAGTTCGGCGCGCTCGGCGAGGCCCTGCGGCACCTCCCAGGAGAGCATCTCGGTCACGGTCAGGAGCCGGGCCAGACGGGCCCCGCGCCGCGTGGACGACAGCAGTTGTGTGAAGGCGGCGAGGGCCGGTCCGGCCTGCGGTGTCGCTCGGTTCATGCGGGCCAGGGTGGGGGTCGCGCGGGGGCGCGAACGAGTGCGCGGCCGTGTACGCGGAGTCCGTGTACGGGCACTTCGGGTGGACGGTACGGAAGTGCTCCGTCACGCCGGCCGGCGACCGCGAGCCTTTTCGGCGGCCGTCGCGGTCCGGGCCCGGAACACGGCGTCCCTGGTCATCGTTGCCGGGGCCCGGCCGACTCTCGTCCGTGGCACTGACGCCCGCGACACCGCGCAGTTGGTGCACGAGTCCGTACCGCGCGGCTGTTTTCGTGGCCTGTTCGAGGACAAGCAGCCCATCATCCCGGCAAGCTGCATCGGAGAGGGGATGTGGCCACGCGCGGTGTCAGGGGCGCGTGTTGCGCCGGTGATCCGCGCCCCCGTGCCCCGGCGGCCTTCCGGCCTGGGAGCCGGTGGGTTCGAGCCAACGTCGCGCTGGGCCTGTGACGCCCCTTGACGGCTCTCATCCCCTTCGGGAGCGTCGCACGCAAGAATGCGCAACCGACTTGGCCCGGGAGGACGCTGTGGATCTACAGTTCATCGGGATCGATCCGAATACCGGGGGCGAGGGGTCACCGACGGTGTGGGTGGAGGAGGAGACGGCCGACCTGGTCCTCCAGGGCGTCAGGGCCGAGGAAGCGCTGGAGGCGCTGATCGGAGGCACTCAGTGGGTCACCGGTCACTCGGTGGGAATCCCCGCCCATGAGACGGTGATCCGCGTCCCCGCCCGCATGGTGCCGATTCTGAGGGAGGCGTGTGATGTCGCGGAGCGGCGTGCCGAGCTTCGCTGAGCTGCTGTCCGGTACGTGCCGCAGCGCGGTGCACCTGGAGATGCGCGATGCGTACGGCGTCGGTGACGAGGTCGAGGAGTTCGAGCATTTCAAGCGCACCGGCCACGTCGACCTGGACCCGACGGCGCGGTGGTGGCCCCAGTGGCTGGGCCTGGTGCGGGAGGCCGTCGGCCGTGGTGTGGTGATGCGCCGGGCCCGGATCGTCTCCGAGCCCGTGACGGACTACATCCGGTGGGAGCACGCCGCCACCCCGCTGAACATCGGGGCGGGTGAGCTGGTGCGCTGGCTGCCCCGCCGGCGGGCCGTGGACATCGCCCTGCCCGGAGCCGACTTCTGGCTGTTCGACGACCGCCTGGTGCAGTTCAACATCTTCACGGGAGACGGGGACTGGGCGGTTCCGCCCAAGGAGTTCAGTGAGGATCCCGCCGTGGTCAAGCTCTGCTCCGACGCTTTCGAGGCCGTGTGGGAGCGTGCCGTCGACCACGAGAAGTACACCGTCTGAGCATTACGCGCACCGATGCCCGCTTCCCCCTCCTCCAGTGCCCAGGCGGCCCGCGAGGCGCTTGCCGTCCGCCTGACGCACCTCCGCAAGGACGCCGGCCTCACCGGGAAGGAACTGTCCGCCCGGTGCGGCTGGCACCCCGCGAAGACCACCCGCATCCAGAAGGGCGAGGTCCAGCCCACCGACGTGGACATCCGCGCCTGGTGCGCCGCCTGCGACGCCGTCGACCAGGCCGAGGACCTGATCGCCACGGCCCGCACCGTCGACTCGATGTACGTCGAGTGGCGCAGGAGCCACCGGACCGGCATGCGCAGGACCCAGGAGGACTTCTACGATCTCTACGCGCAGACCGGCGTCACCCGCGCCTACGTCTCCAACGTCGTGCCCGGTTTCTTCCAGACCCCCGCCTACGCCACGGCCCTGATGCAGGCCATCACCGACTTCCAGGGCACTCCCGACGACGTCTCCGAGGCCGTCGCGGCCCGCGTCGCCCGGAGCCGGTTCCTGTACGAGGGCGGGCACCGGTTCGTCGTGCTCATGGAGGAGTCCGTCCTGCGCTACCGCGTCGGCGACACCGAGACGATGGCCGGACAGCTGAGGCATCTGCTGACCGTGATGCCGCTTCCTTCCGTCTCCTTGGGCGTCATACCTTTCGGCGCACGCCGGACCATGTGGCCGCTGGAGGCGTTCTACCTCCATGACGGCACACGCAGTGTCGTGGAAACCCTCACAGCCGAGATCAACGTGGTGCGGCCCAGCGAACTCGCCGACTACCGCAAGGCGTTCGGGGAGCTGATGAAGATGGCCGTCCACGGCGGCGCCGCTCGCGCCCTGGTCAACGCGGCGATCGGCTCGCTCGGGTGACATTCCGCAATTCCCCGCAATTTCTTTGAGGTGCAACTCACTTTCTCCGTACGGTCGTTGAAGTCGCCGGGCGGAGACCGGGCTCCCTTCGGCAGCAGTGAAGGAGGATCCCGCCCGTACACCTCGCCCGCAGCCGGCCGGCCGCTACCTGGACGCCCGTACCCGTTGAACCCGGTTCTTCCCGCACGGCCCTGGACGGATAAGGATGAGAGGGAACCGCCATGGAGACCTTCGAACGCGCCCGGCTGGACGCCTACTTCGCCCGGATCGCCGCCCGGTTCGCGCCGGGCGAGCAGACCGCATCGTTCCTGATCACCCATCTGCTGGCCGAGCGTCCCTCGTTCGTCCGCGCCGTCGCCGCGATGACCCGGCTGGCAGCGGTGCTGCCCAAGCCGAAGTCCGTCCACGTGGCCGCGAAACGCGAGGTCGAGCAGACGGTCCCGGTCGACACCCTCACCCGCGACCTGTTCACGGACCAGGGCACCGCCCTGGACTACTTGGAGTCCCGGGCCGCGGGCGAGACGGTCTGCCTGCTGGACGTCGGCGGCTACTTCGCACCGAGCCTCACAGAGGTCCACAGCCGCTTCACCGGCCGTCTCGCCGGGGTGATCGAGGACACCGAGAACGGGCACCGCCGCTACGAGGACCTCGACAAAACCCCCTGCCCCGTCATCTCCGTGGCCCGCTCACCACTGAAGGACCCCGAGGACTTCCTCGTCGGCCAGTCCGTGGTCTTCTCCACCGAGGCCGTCATGCGGGACCGGGGCGATATTCTCCACGGCCGCCCGGCACTGGTGATCGGCTTCGGCAAGCTCGGCAGCTCGATCGCCAGGCTTCTGCACGCCAAGGGCGTCCAGGTCACCGTCTTCGACATCGACCCGGTCCGCCGCACCCAGGCACTGTCCCAGGGGTTCACCGTCGCCCGCGACCGTGAGGCCGCCCTGACCGGGGCCGGCCTGGTGCTCTGCGCGACCGGCGCCGTCTCCCTGCGCGGTGAGGACTTCTCCCACCTGCGAAACGGCGCCTACGTCGCCACCGTCACCTCCAGCGAGGACGAGCTCGACCTCGCCGGACTCCCCGACGTCTACACCCGCACCCAGGTCGGCGACCACGTCACCCGCTACCAGACAACGGGCCACTACTTCTATCTGGCGAACGGCGGCAACGCCGTCAACTTCATCCATGGCGCCAGCGTCGGGCCGTTCATCTTCCTGGTCCAGGCCGAGATCCTCGCCGCGATCAGGATGCTCACCCGCGGCGACCTCACTCCCGGAATCCACGAGGTCCCCGCATCCGACCGCGAAGCCATCGCGGCGACCTGGCTCTCCTACTTCAACAGGTGATCACCTTGGCCATCACGGCAGAGCACATCCGCACCACCATCGCCGCCTACCTCGAAGAACACCCCGGGGACAAGCGCGAACTCGGCGCCGTCCTCGATCTGATCGACGGCGGCGGCGACCTCACCAGCCGCAAGACCCTGCCCGGTCATGCCACGGCCGGCGCGATCCTCGTCGGCCCCGACGGCCGTGTCCTGCACGTCCTCCACAACGCGACCGGGAAGTGGCTTCTGCCCGGCGGCCACCTCGAGCCCTCGGACGAGACGCTCCTGCAGGCCGCCGGCCGCGAACTCACCGAGGAGACCGGCATCCCGCCCCACGTCGTCACCCCGCACGGCGAGATTCCGCTCCACATCGATGTCCACCCCATCGACGCCAACCCCGCCAAGGGCGAGCCCGCCCACCGGCACTTCGACTTCCGCTTCCTCTTCCGCACCACGGCCGGAATCGGCGAACTGCAGACAGAAGAGGTCAGTGCAGCCGCCTGGCGCGAGGTGGAGAACCTCCACGACGAACGCCTCAGGCATCGCATTGCCCAAGCCCTCCGCTGAGCCACAACCGGCTGCCCCGCAACCGGGTTCCTCACCGCGAGCGGGCAGCCGCCCACCAGCCCGGGCGAGAACGTGTCCGGCGCCGCTCATGGCGCTGCGGCGGTTCCGCCGTGGACGCACCTCGTCATCGGCGGGGGAGCGGTCCGGGATGCGGTGTTGCCGGGGGCGTGCGGGGCGAGGTGGGGGCGCGTGGGGGGCGTGAACGAGTGCGGGACCGCGTACGCGGGGTGAGCGTACGAGCACTTCGGTGGACGGCGCGGGAGGCATTCCGTCACGCTGAGTGTTGGCCGCGAGCGCTTTCGGTAGCCGTCGCGGTCCAGGCACTCAGCACGGAGCAAGCGGAGAGGGCGGCGGATGGACAACGTCGACAGGGCCGGGGTCGGGGTCGAGGTCGGGTTCGAAGTCGAGGGCGAAGTCGGAGCCGGGGACGAGGCCGACGACGAGACCGGAGCCGGGACCGGGGCCGGGACCGGCGACGGGGACGAGGCCGGGCGGGAGGCCGCGGGCGACGAGGAGCGCTCGGGCCCGGAGCGGGAGTGGGACCGGGAACCGCACCCCTCGGACAGCATGCGCACCTTCGGTGCGGTCGTCCAGGCGCTGCGCGAGCACGCGGGCCTCAGCCGCGCCGAACTCGGCACCTGGGTGCGGTACTCCAAGCACACGGTGGCCTCGGTGGAGCTGGGACGCCGGATGCCCGACCGGGCGTTCGTGGAACGCGCGGAACTCGCCCTCGGCAACACCGGCGCCCTGCGCAAGGCCGCCCGCCACCTCACGCGGGGTGAGATTGGGCTCGCCGCCTGGTTTCGCCAGTGGGCGAGGCTGGAGCGGAAGGCGGTGAGCCTGTCGACCTACGAGTGCCGGCTGGTGCCGGGCTTGTTGCAGTCGGAGGCGTACGCGCGGGCGGTGTTCGAGGGCACCATCCCGCTGCGCACCGACGAGGAGCTGGAGGACCAACTCGCCGCCCGGATGGACCGGCAGCGGATGATGCGGGAGCGGCCGACCGTCCCGTTCAGCTTCATCGTCGAGGAGCACGTGTTCCGGCGGCGGTTCGGTGACGCGGAGATGATGCGCGAGCTGCTGGACCACGTCCTCGAACTCACCGCCCCACGCAACGTGACGTTCCAGGTCGTGCCGCTGGAGGCGGGGCTGCACGCATGCCTGGACGGACCGACTCGCATCCTGGAGACTCCGGAGGGACGGTGGCTCGGGTACTCCGAGGGGCAGCAGAACGGACGGCTGATCTCGGACCGAAAAGAGATGCGGCTGCTCTGCCAGCGCTATGAAACACTGCGCTCGCAGGCCCTGAGCCCCGACGAATCCCGGGCCCTGCTGGAGCGACTGCGAGGAGAGCTGTGAACAGCGGTACGACGGAACTCGACTGGTTCAAGTCCAGCTACAGCGGCAGCCAGGGCGACGACTGCGTGGAGGTCGCGGTCGCCGAACAGGCCGTCCACGTACGCGACTCCAAGGACCTGGCCCGCCCCGCCTTCAAGGTCGGCCGCGAGGGCTGGACCCGGTTCGTGCGCTTCGCGTCGGAGCGCTGAACGACTTCGGGGTGTGCCGTCCGCCGCGCCAGCATCCGGCGCGGCGGACGGCACACCTTCACTGCGTGGCTTCGTCCGTAGAGCCGTAGCCGAGGGCCGTGCGGTTGATGTAGCGGTTGCCAAGGTCGCGAACGGGCGCGGGCTTCGGAACCTGTGCGGCCTTCGTCGTGACCTTTTTCGCAGTGGTCTTCGCGGCCGACTTCTTGCCACCCGCACGTGCGGTGGGCTTCGGCTGCGGCTTCTTGCCGTTCCTCGCGGCCGGCGTGTCACGCGCTGCGTACTTCTTGCGGAGCTGCGAGAGCTGTTCGCGTTCCTGAGTGACCAGGTTGGCGGGAAGGGCGTTGACGAGGGCCCGCGCTCGGCTGAGCGCGTAACGTGCCTGCGGCCAGCGCTTCTTGTTGATCGCCGTGCGGGCCACCTCGATGGTCTGCTGCAAGGCTTTGATCTTCGCGGGCTGCCGACGGGGCATGGGGGACTCGGCTCCGCTGCTGCGCCGCTGGGACGCGGCGCGGGCACCCCAGTCCGCACCCGAGGTCAGGACGACGGTTGAGCGCGGGTTGCTGGTCTGGCTTCTGCGTACCACGTGGTGCTGTTCCTTGCGTGAGGTCAGCCGCTCCTGGGTGGCCGCAGGCGTGACCACCCAGGAATCGGCAGATCAACCGTGCCGGGGTCCCTGGCCGGGCGGCGGAGTGAGGGTGGAGCGGTACGTGCCGGACTCGCCCTCGGTGAGCGGGTTCTCCAGCGTCAGGCCGGCGGCGGCCATCCGGTCGTACTCGGCGAGGATCAGCCGCTTGGTGCGGTACTCGCCGTGCGCCTTGATGTCGTTGTCGCGCGTGACGTTGAAAGTGTCGAGGATGTACTCGGAATCGTCGCGATTGATCCCGTACAGGTGGAAGAAGAGTGCGTCCAACTCGGCACGGATTACGGCGCGACGGTCCTCGTCCCAGCGGAACGGCGCTCCTGTGTCGCTGAGGTCCTGGGCGAAGGGGCGCATGTCGTTTGCAGTGTAGGTGAGTTCGAGGAGGCGTGAGCGGATGAAGGGGGAGTGCGATTCAGCGACGGAGGGGGGCAAGAAGGGGAGTTGTGCAAGTTGGAAAAAGTTCAGATTTGTTCCGCCCAGCTTCTGTCGAAGAATATAGTCCAGTGCGATGCTGATCGAATTTGCGTAGAAGGTGAATGGCGGCGCAGTGGGGTGACTTGGGATCATGATGTTCCCGGAGTCGCCGAGGCCTCCCTTCGGGAATGCGAAGGAGATCAGGGTTCGCTCATCTGAGGCTCGACAAATCTTACGGAATCCAATAACCCATTCACGGGACCAGCCTTTTTCGGTCAGGCGCGAGGAAACGCCGGGATCTTTTTGCTCTCTGCCCTGCTTGTCGACTTTTCTGTTAGGTGTGTCCTGATCGGGAACCCAGTAGCGAGGCAGTGGAGCGGTGTACGGGTCCTGATGCTGGTCGGAGGTAAGGCGCGGCAACGTGCCCACTGCGAGCTGCTTTTCCGTGGCGCCCTCATACGTGGAGAATCGGTGGTCGTAGTGGTGGAGCATCTTCGCCTCGTAGAGTGGCAGCAGGTGCTCCTCGCCGCGCACCAGCACGTTGCCGTCCAGCTCCCAGCCTTCTTTCAGGAGGTCGTCGAAGGTTTCCCCGTTCTGGGCGTCGGGGCGGAAGAGGTGGGAGTCGTTGGACATATGGAACATGGTCATGAAGGAGATGCCCCATGGGTTTCCTGCCTCCTCCTTGGCCTCTTCGACCAGTACCGGGACACGGCGATAGATGCCCAGGGTGATCTCGGCGTCGCGGCGACTACGGAAGACAGGGCACGTTCCGGTGTTCGGGTTGAGGAGCTGGATGTCGCGGCCGGTCAGGGTGTAGGCGCGCTCGGCGATCTCTGCCACATGGCGGACCCGGAAAGCGATGGAGATCGGGGAGTCGGGTGAACCAGATCCCGCCATGCAGAACAAGGCGAAGTTCACGCGGTGGTCAACGCCGGGGAAGATTTTCTCCTCGTTCTCGAAACCGTAGAGCGCGACCAAGTTCCCCTTCGTGACCAGATCCTTGAAGAAGAACTGTGTCGTCGCGTCCGTGGCGATCCCGGTCGGAACGATCACGCCGGTTCGGCCACCCGGACCCGTGAGCGCACGGTCTGTCTCCGCGAAGACCGCATACGTATTGATGTCACCACGCCCCGTCAGCGGGAAGCGGTTGCTCATGCGCAGGAAGTGGCTCTCGCCCTCCGCGCGGCGCTTGGCGGCGCCGAACTCGGCGAACAGGCGCGTCCCGTCCGGGTCGTTGGCCAGTGCGGCGATGAGCTTCTTACGGGCTGCCGCGTTCTTGGCCTCGGCGATGCGCGGGTCGCGCTGGGCGAAGAACTCCTGCTCCTGGAGCTTGACCCGCTCCCACGGCGGGTTGCCCACGACCGCGTCGAAACCGCCGGCCCAGCCGGTCTCCGGCTGGACGCCGGCGCCCGACTCGGGGACGGCGAAGACCTCGGGGAACTCCAGGTGCCAGTGGAAGAAGCGGTACTGGTCGCGCAGGCGCAGGATCTCGGCGTGCGTGGAGTCCGGCACGGCCGACTGGTCGCGGCCGCGCAGGGCGCGGAACACCTGGTCGGTCGGGGCCTCGGGGGCGCCCTCGCGCTTGGGCCAGACGAAGGCCGCGCACCAGGCGTCGGCGGCGTGCAGGTCCTGCACGTACGACGTGGACTCCACGTACGCCCGGTAGGCGTTCTCCTGGGCCCGGACCTGCTCCAGCTTGTCGGCCGGGGCGGTGACGATGCGGGTCAGTTCGGCGGCGTAGCGGTCGTTGCCGGGCAGCGTCTCCGTGTCGAAGGTCAGCTCGTCCTGCCCGGAGCGCTGGGCCCGGTTGCGCTTGACGAGGGCCGCCGCGTACTTCTTCTCGTCGCCCTCGATGGGCTTGAACGCGTCGTCCGGGACGCCGTCCGCCAGCAGCTTCGGCGTCGAGCCGATCAGGCCGTTGCCGTGCTTGACGTGGGCGTCGAGGAACCCGAGCGCCTTGCCCGGCTCCAGGGCCTCCAGCCACAGCGAGACCTTGGCAAGCTCGACGGCCATCGGGTTGAGGTCCACGCCGTAGATGCAGCGGGCGACGACCTCGTGCAGGGCGTGGCGCACGGCGTCGACCGTCGGCTCCGGGTTGCGCTCGCGCACCGAGGCCACGCGCTTGGCGATGCGGCGGGCGGAGGCGACCAGGAAGTGCCCCGACCCGCAGGCGGGGTCGCAGACGGTCAGGGAGAGCAGTTCACCGACGATGTCCTCGGCCGGGTCGGGGCGGCCGGCCTCGGCGGCGCGCCGCTCGCCGCGCTTGACGGCGTCGTCTATGACCGGATCCAGCGTCGTGTCCAGCAGGCATTCGATGAGCGAGGACGGGGTGTAGTAACTGCCGGTCGTCTTGCGGCTGTTGCCCGCGACCTCGATCAGTTCGAAGGTGCGGTCCGCAGCGGAGTGCTTGGGCTCCAGCTCCAGCAGCGACTCGTAGACCGAGCCCAGCTCCTCGGCGTCCAGGTGGCGGTAGTCGACCGCGCGCCAGCGGCGCGCGCCGGGGTCGCGGACCTGGGCGAGGTGGCGGACGGCGGCGAGCAGCGACTCGTTGGACAGCTTCAGTCCGTCCAGCGGCGCGTCGGCCTCGGTGCGGGAGAACAGCCCGCCCAGGCCGGGCAGGCCCAGCTCGGGACGGCCGCCTTCCGTGCCGAGGGCGTCCAGGACGATGCGCAGCGCCTCGTACTGGTCGCCGTGGGCCGTGCCCTGGCGGCGGCGGGCGCGCTCGCGCAGCCGGGCGGAGGAGAAGTACCGCTCGTACGCAGCCCGCTGCCGCTCACCGGCGGCCGGGTCGAGCAGGGCGTCGCGGTCCTCGGCGACGAAGACGAACAGCAGGCGGTAGACCAGGCGCAGCAGGGCGTCCCGCAGCGCCTTCGGGTCGGTGTCCTCGCGCAGCCCGGTGTTCTCCGGGTGGCGCAGGAAGCCGGTGCCCAGCACCGTCAGCGCGTTCTGCACGCCCAGGCGGAGCTGGTCCAGTGCGCGGGCGCCGGAGGTGACGGCCTCGGTGCGCCACTTCTCCAGCCAGCACCCGGAGGGCGCGGCGCCCTCGGGGACCTCGAAGCGGGAGGCGTGCAGCACGCAGTACAGCAGCACGAACTCGCTGAACAGCTCGCCGTCGAAGATCGCCTCCAGGTCGAAGTCGACGTAGGCGGCGGTGGCGAAGGACGAGGAGTCGCGCAGCAGGCGCAGGCGGCGGCCGTTGGTGAGGACGGCCCACAGGTGGGCCTCGGTGCGGTTGAGGCAGTCCTGGAGCATCGACTGCGCCGGGACCTGCCCGGCCGCCGGGCGCTTGTCCAGCTCCTGGTTCCAGGGGATGAGGTGGACCAGGGCCGGGCCGTGGCGGTGGGAGACGGGGAAGCGCTTGTCGGGGTCGGAGTCGGCGGCGACGCCCGCCGCGCCGATCTCGGTGAGCGCGCCGAAGTCCAGCTTGCGGAAGAGCTGGGAGAGCCAGTCGGAGCCGGCCCGGCCGGTGGGGTCGGCGGCGGGCGTGCCCGTGGCCGGGTCGGAGGGCAGGGCGGCGCGCAGTTCGCGCCACAGCGGCTTGAGGTACTCCCAGGCGCGCTCGGCCTCGTCGCGCACGGGGACGGAGGAGGGCAGGCCGTAGTCGGCGGACCTGGTGCCCGGCAGGTTCCGCGCCTCGGCGATGCGCAGCAGCATGTCGGCGGGGAGCAGTCCGCCGACCGTGGTGACGGCGGTGAAGGCCAGGGCGGTGCGGGTGGCGGCGGCGGACATCAGGCTTCGGCTCCGGAGGCGGTAGAGGCGGCGGGTGCGGAGGCAGCGGGGGCGGCGGGCGGCAGGTAGACGTACACGCCCAGCACGTCGGCGGGCTCCTGGGGCACGACCTTCAGGCCGCGCACGATCTCCTCGTTGGCCTTGCGCACGCGGCGGTGGGAGGCGTCGAGTTCGGCGGCCAGGCGCCTGCCGTACTCGGCCAGGTGGCCGGCCAGCTCCGGCAGGGCGTCCAGGTCGCGGGTGATCTGGTTGCGGGCCCGCTGCTCGTGGGTGTTGGCGGTGGCGCGGGCGTCCAGCAGGGCGGTGGCCGCCTCGTCCTCCAGCCAGCGGGCGCGCTGCGGCAGGCCCTCGTACGCCAGCAGGCGGGCGTCCTCGGCCACCAGCTGCCGCTCGCCGTTGCGGGAGGGCAGGGTGAGGTGGAAGCGGTAGCGCACCAGCAGCAGCGTGGTGCGGGTGGCGACCGCGTCGGTGGTGACCACGCCGCAGCGGCGGGCCGGGCGGGGGCCGGGGGCGTTGGTGTCCAGGGCGGAGTCCAGGACGTAGGAGGCGATGGCGCCGATCGCCGGGTCGGTGCGCACCAGGGCGGCCTCGCCGCGGGCGATCGCGGGGGAGGAGCGGAAGGGGATCTCGCGGTCCTCCTCCACCAGCCGGCCGCCCAGCGTCGCGGCGAGCGCGTCGCGCAGGCCCGCCGGGGTGCCGCCGACCTGGGCGGTGAAGTCGCCGCCGTCGCGCCCGGCGGATGTCGCGGCGCGCACCAGCGCGTCCAGGTCGCGCAGCGCCTCCAGGGCGAACTCGCGGACCTCCCCGGCCCCGCCGAGCGCGGCCCGTACGGCGGCGACCTCGCGGGCCACCTCCTCGGGGTGGATGGCGCGCTGGGCGTACTTGGAGCGGGAGGTCCTCTCCCGTTCGGCGGCCGAGTTCCACTCGCGCTCGACGCGCTCGAAGGACTCCTGGTGGCCGTCCATCTCGAACAGGCTCTCCTGACTGCCCTGCCGCCCGTGCAGCAGCAGCCACTCCACCACGGCGTCGGTGACGCCGGAGGCGGTCTCGTCGGGCACGGAGACGGAGATGCCCAGGTCCTTCTTGATCTGCCGGTGCTTGGCGAACAGCACCTCCAGCACCTTGCCGTCGATGCCGTTGTCCTCGCCGTACATGGTGATGACGCGGACCTGGTCGCGGCGCTGGCCGTAGCGGTCGACGCGGCCCTCGCGCTGGTCGTGGCGGGTGGGGTTCCAGGCCAGGTCGTAGTGGACGACGGCGTCGAAGTGGTGCTGGAGGTTGACGCCCTCGGACAGGCAGTCGGTGGCGATCAGCACCCGGCGTACGGCCGGGTCGTCGCCGGAGCGCGCGGTCTCGGCCGCCTCGGCGGCGAGCTGCTCGATGCGCTCGATGCGCTGCTGCGGGGAGAGGGTGCCGGTGACGGCGGCGATCCGCGTCTTCTTCCCCAGCTTGCCCTCCAGCTGCTCGGCCAGGTACTCGGCGGTGGGGATGTAGCGGCAGAAGACGATGGGGTGGTAGCCCTCGGCGAGCAGGCCCTTCAGATGCCGGGTGAGCGCCTTGAGCTTGGCGTCCTCGGCGGGGCCGGTCAACTGCCCGGCACGCTCGGCCAGTTCCAGCAGGCGGGCGCCGGCGTCCTCGGACTCGGCCGCGCCGGGGGCCACGTCCATGCCCTCCAGGCGGTCCATCTCGGCGGAGTCGGCGGCGACCGGGGCGCCCAGCACATCCGCCTCGTGTGCGGTGCGCGCGGCGGCGGACTCCGAGCGGGTCTTGAGCGTCTGCGCGGCGGCGGCCGGGGAGGAGACCATCGAACGCAGCAGCGCGATCACCGACCACCAGGCGATACGGGCCTCCCGGCGGCCCTGCTCCCCGGCCCGCTCGACGCGGTCGCGGGCGTAGGCGATGGCGTCGTCCAGCAGCGCCCGGTAGGCGGGGGTGAGCCGGTAGGGCTCGTCCTTGGTCCAGCGGTCGGAGGGGAAGGCGGTGCGCTCGGCCAGGGAGTCGTCGGCCAGGCCGTCCTCGCGGGTGAGGTAGCTGCGCACGTCCGCGCGCTTGCGGGCCACGAAGTGCTCGGCCAGCCTCGCCCGCCCGGCCGCCGTCTCCAGGTCCAGCGTCGCCAGTTCGGGGCGCACCAGGCCCAGCAGGTTGCGGAAGGCGGACTCCTTGCCCGAGTGCGGGGTGGCCGTCAGCAGCAGCAGATGGCGGTCGGCGTCGGCCGAGACCCTGCGCAGCAGCTCGTAGCGGAGCTGGCCGGCGGCGGACGCGCCGCCCCGCGCGGCGTCGTCGGCGGCCACGCAGGTGTGCGCCTCGTCCACGATCACCAGGTCGGGGCAGTGGCGGACGAAGTCCTCGCGGTGGCGGGTGGACTTGATGAAATCCGTGGAGATGATCGTGAACGGATGCCGGTCGAACAGCGACTGGCCCAGCTCCAGACCGCGCTCCAGCCGCGAGACCGTGGAGGCCAGCACCAGCTCGGCGTCGATGCCGAACTTCTCCCGCAGCTCGCCCTGCCACTGCTCGGCCAGCGCCGGGGAGCACAGCACCGCCAGCCCGGACGCCTCGCCCTGCGCCAGCAGCTCCCTGGCGATCAGACCCGCCTCGACCGTCTTGCCGATGCCGACGTCGTCGGAGATCAGCAGCCGCACGGTGCGCTGCCGCAGCGCCATCAGCAGCGGCACCAGCTGGTAGGCGCGCGGCTCCACCGCGATCGACGCCAGCGAGCGGAACGGACCCGCGCCCGACCGGAAGCCGATGCGCAGCGCCGTGCGCAGCAGACCGGCGGCGCGCTGGTCGCCCAGATCGTCCGGGCTCGGCGCGGCGAACTCGGCCGGGCGCACCTCCTCGAAGGAGGGGAAGACGGCCGCGACGTCGTCCTCGCTCCCGCCCAGCGGGCGCAGCACCAGCATGTCGGGGGCGCTCTCGGGCAGCACCACCCACTCGCGGCCGCGGGCGGCGACCAGCGAACCGGCCGTGTACGTGAGGCTCATGGGGTCTCTCGGTTTCTGGGAGTCGACATGTCGGGAAGTCGGGGTGCGGGGCGGGTGGTTCGGGGCGGGCGGTCAGCGCAGGCGGAGGTAGGAGGCGTGGTCGTCGACGACGGCGTCCCAGTCGGCGTCCGTGTCCGCGGGGAAGCGCACCACCTCCCAGCCGGCCTCCACCAGGCGGTCCTCGGCGTCGGCGTCGCGGGTGGGGTCGGCCGGGTGGCCGGGGAGGTCGACGAACACGGCCAGGTGGACGTCCTCCACGTGGAAGACCAGGTCCGGGCGCGCGTCCGCCGTGCCGACGAAGGCGCCGGCCTCGTCCGGCAGGCGGTAGCCCTTGGCGCGCAGCCAGCCCAGCAGGTCGCCCCGGGTGACCAGGTCCGCCAGGTCCGCCTCCGCCGGGGTGGGGGAGGAGGGGGCGGTGCTCGCGGGGACGGGGGCGGGGGCGGCTCCGGCGGCCGGGGCGAGGCGGCGGAACCGCTCGCTGCGAGACTCGCCCCGGTCCTCCCGCTCGGTGCGGGCCCGGGCCAGCCGCAGCAGCAGCGGGCGGGCGGAGTGCCGGCTCAGCCTGCGGTGGTGCGTCTGGTTGCCGTAGGTCAGCAGGCAGGCGTAGCAGCCGCGGGCGCACTCCTCGCCGTCGGCCGGGCCGCCCAGGTCCTCGCCGGTGTCCGGGTCGAAGTGGCAGATCTCCAGCGCCGTGCGGGCGGCCTTCGCCAGCGCGCCCCTCTCGTGCTGGATACGGCGCAGCACACCCGCGCCGCCCTCGGCGGCCTCGGTGAACAGCATGCGGCGGCGCGGGCCGTCGTCCGGCGGCAGCAGCTCCGCCGTCAGCTCCGAGTCCTCCAGCTCGAACGCCGCCTCGACACCCCGCTCCAGCGCGTACAGCACCGACAGGGCCACCGGCTCGGGCTGCGGCTCGTCCAGGGTGACCACCAGGATGTTGCGGCGGTCCTCCACATACGGCAGCACCCGCTTCTTGCGGCGCTTCTCGTTGCCCTCCTCGTCGACCACCGGCATGCCGGTGCCCTCGATGGCGTCGGCGGCGGCCCGGTCGTTGAGCCAGCGGCCGTCGCCCAGGTCCAGCCAGTAGCCGTCCGGCTCGCCCTCCTTGTCGCGCACCCGGCCGAGGTTGGTGATGCGCACGGTCGCCGAGTCGCCGTAGTCCACATCGAGGACGGGCGCGCCGTCGGCGTCGGTGACGTGCGAGGTGAGACGGCCCTTGCGGACGCCGTGGTCCTGGAAGGCGTAGGAGGTCTCCAGGCGGAAACCGGCCCGGCGGCGCTCCTCCTCGTCCGAGGAGATCCGCTCGCGGGGGGTGGTGTAGACGGTGTGCAGGTGCAGCAGGCCGGTGCGCTTGCCCCGCAGCGGCTCGCCGCACATCGCGCACAGGTCGGAGCCGGCCCGCACGTCGTGGTGGTAGCCGCAGCCGTCGCAGCGCCGCGCCTCGGCGGTGGCCGGATCGCCCGAGGCGTCCGGCGGGAGCTGGACGCGGGTGACCTGGTAGCGGGCGCCCTCGTGGTAGATGAGCGCGCCGGGGCCGAACTCGCGGATCGCCAGGAAGCGCGGGCGCTGGAGGTAGTCCCCGTCGGCGTTGCGGCGGTTGCCCGAACGCGGGATGTAGGCGGCCAGCGGCAGCCGGGGGAAGCTGTAGCCGGGCAGGAAGCCCTCGGAGGCCAGATAGCGGTAGGGGTTGAAGTCGCTCATCACCGACTTGCTGTCCACCGAGCGGTTCAGCAGCAGGTTCGTCTGCGTCTCGGCCTCCCGGCGGCGGCTGCGCGCCCGGCTCTGCTCGCCGGGGGAGAGGGTGTGGTCGACCACGCGCCGGTTCTGCTCGTACTGGTCGATCACGGCCGCGCGGAACAGGTCCCGCCAGCGGTCGAAGGAGGCGTCGAACCGCTCGGGCGCCCGCTCGATACGGTCCTCGATCCACTCGTCGTACCACCAGGTGGTGGCCTCGAAGTCGGCGATCAGCGGGGCCAGTACGGTGCGGGCGGTGGCGACCGCGCGGCACCGGGCGTCCTCGTCCAGGGACAGGTCGCGCACATGGGGGTGCAGCGGCAGAGGCATGTGGGGGTCGGGGCGGTCGCCGCCGTCGGGGTCGTAGGCGACGTCCACGACGTCCGGGATCGCGGTGCCCAGCTTCATGCCCGTCTCCGCCAGCCAGATGCCCTGCAGATGGGAGCGGACCAGGTCCTCGTTGGCCAGGTCCAGGCGCGGCGGGGCCACCTGCCCGGCCACCATGTCCTGGGAGCGGCGGAAGTAGTACTGGTCGTGGCTGTTGCCCGTGGCGCAGTAGGTGGTCACCAGCGCCGGCTGGCCGCTGCGGCCGGCCCGGCCCGAGCGCTGCGCGTAGTTCGCCGGGGTCGGCGGCACGTTGCGCATCATCACCGCGTTGAGCGAGGAGATGTCCACGCCCAGCTCCATCGTCGGCGAGCAGTACAGCAGCGGCAGTTCGGCCTCGCGGAACCGCCGCTCGCGCTCCAGCCGGTCCTCCGGGGCCACCTGCGCGGTGTGCTCCCGCGCGTACAGTCCGGCCAGCTCGGCCGCCGCACTGCGGTACAGATCGCGGAAGAACGGGTTCACCCGCGGGCCCTCGCCGCTGCTGTAGGTGCGCGCCAGCGGATCGACCGCGCCCCGCTCACCGCTCCCGGCCCGCCAGATGAGCGCCGAGGCCGACACCCGGTAGCCGGTGCGCCGCTCCGCCGCCCGGCGGCGGCGGGCCGGGCCGGAGTACTCGGGGGCCGCCTCCACCTCGCGCACCAGGTCCGCCTCCCGCAGCACCTTCAGCAGGTCCTCGATGACGCATTGGACGTCGCCCAGGGGGAGGTCCCGCAGCTCGGGCATGTTCCGCCGCAGATACCGGCCGAACTTGCCGCGCGCCGACAGGAACAGCGCCGAGCGCTCCATGCCCGGCCGCGAGGCGTACGGGTAGGCGGTGCCGACGGCCGGGCGGTCGCTGTCGCCCAGCACCCACGGCCCGGTCAGGCGCTCCTCGCTGGCCCGCTGCAAGGCGTCGAAGTCGTCGCGGAAGTACTGCACGTCGATGGCGAGGGCGCGGCGCATGAAGTCCAGCAGGGTGCGGGCGACCTCCTCGCGCAGCGCCGGGTCGGCGCCGCGCAGCACCGCGTGGGACGACTGCCAGCGCTCGGGACGGGCGGCGATCCAGGCCAGGTCCTCGTAGTCGATGCGCAGCAGGCCCGTCTGCTCCAGGTTCGGCATGGTGATGCGCCAGCCGCGCTCCAGGTCGCGGTAGAGGCGGTAGCCGACGACGTCTCGGAAGACCTTCGCCGCCCGGCGCTCCATGGACGGCGGCAGATCCGTGCCGGAGGCGTACTCGCCCGGCGCCAGGCCCATCACCTCGGTGACGGCCTCGGCCAGACCGTCGTGGCGCAGGCCCTCCTCGCCCGCGCGCACCGCGGCCCGGTACAGGGCGCCGCGCAACTGGGTCACCTGGGCGAAGTCGTTGAAGTGCCCGGCCTGCAGCGAGGCGTCCTGCCGGTTGTCGACGAAGGTCAGCAGCTTGCGCGCCTCCCTGCCCAGGCTCTCCCGCGGCACCGCGCGCAGGGACTTGACGATCGACGCCGAGATCAGCGAGGTCGCCGAGGAACGGCCCTCCTGGGCCAGGGTGGCCAGCTTGGCGAAGTCCTGACCGCGGGTCTGCTCGTAGGAGACCTGGCAGTGCACGCAGAACAGGAACGGCGCCGGGACGAACGCCGCCACCAGGCCCCCGCCCGTGCCCTCCCCCGTGCCCCCGCCCGCGCCGTCGCCGGACTCGGCGCCGTGGGCGTCCACCACGACGCGCTTGGGCACCCGGGGCCGGTAGGACTTCTTCACCACCATCACGCCCTGCGCGTCCGGCTCCAGCCACGACTCCGGCAGCCGCCGGTCGTCCACGGCCTTCTGCGGATCGGCCGGCCACTCGTAGTCCTGGCCGGGCATGCCCACGTACAGGTAGCCCTCGCCGGCGCGGCCGCCGGAGGCGGAGGTGTCCCGGCGCGGCTCGTACCGGAAGGAGCCGCCCTCCTCGGTGCGCCACACCGTCAGGTACTCCTGGCCGCACTCGCGGCAGAACGACAGCGGGAACAGCGGCTTGCCGCCGCTGCCCGGCTGCTCCAGCTGGTAGGTGCGGGTCAGCGGCCGGGTGAGCGGATCGTCCAGCGTGGTGTAGACGGTGTCGCCCTTGGAGAGGAACTGGTGCAGCCGGAACGCGAACAGCGGCCGCTCCGTCACCGGGTGCTTGGCCTGCGCGCCCGCCTCCAGCGTCGTGCGGATCGCCTCGCGCACGCTCTCCCCGTCCACCCCGGAGGAGGCGGCCAGCTCGGCCGCCGCCTGCTCGATCCTGCCCGGGGCGCGGCGGCGCAGCCGCCCCGTGCCCTCCTCGGGCTCCAGGCCGAAGCGCGACTCCACCCAGCGGGCCAGCGGGTCCTTCGTCAGCGCCTCGTAGGAGCGGGGCGCGGCCGGCACCCGCAGCCGCTCGGCCGGCACGGTCTCGGGAGCCTCGCCGGTGGCCCGCACCAGCGTCTCGCCGATGACCCGCTCCGGCAGCACCACCGTGCCGAACAGCCGCCCGGCGACCCTCGCCACCTCGCGCCGCTGCTCCTCCCAGGAGCCTTCGGTCGACATGGTCGCGGAGGTGCCGACGCACTGCAGCGACGCCGAGGCCCGGCAGGCCTCGCGCACCCGGCGGATCAGGAACGCCACGTCCGCGCCCTGCCGGCCCCGGTAGGTGTGCAGCTCGTCGAAGACGAGGAACTGGAGCCCCTCGGCCATGCGGATCAGGCTGGAGCGGTCGTCCGGCCGGGTCAGCATCAGCTCCAGCATCACGTAGTTGGTCAGCAGGATGTCCGGGGGGTCGCGGCGCAGCTCGCGGCGGTCCTCCTCGGACTCCTGGCCGGTGTAGCGGGCGAAGGTGACCGGCTCGCGGCCCTTGCCGAAACCGTGGCGCAGGTACTTCTCCAGCTCCCCGAGCTGGGAGTTGGCCAGCGCGTTCATCGGGTAGACCACGATCGCGCGCACCCGGCCGCCCGCTTTGGGCCCCGCCGCCTCGCGCTCCTTCAGCACCCGGTGCACGATCGGGACGATGTACGCCAGCGACTTGCCCGAACCGGTGCCGGTGGTCAGCACGTAGGAGTCGCCCGCGGCCGCGGCCTCGATCGCCTCGCGCTGGTGGAGGTGGAAGGTCAGGGGGCGGCCGTCCGGGCGGGGCGAGCCCTCCTTCTTGCCGGCCTGGAAGATCTCCGCGCACTTCGGGTGCAGCACCCCGTCGCGCACCAGGTCGGTGACCTGGCCGCCGTCGGCGAAGAACGGGTTCAGCGACAGCCACGGGTCGGGCCACTGCGACTTCCTCGCCAGATCCTCCTCGACGAAGTTCTCGATCCGGGCGTCCCGGATCACCGTCGCGCTCCTGGTGAAGCTCGCGTACTCGCCGATCAGATCGGAGTGGATACCGAAGACGTCCATCGTCTCGGGCAGCCGCGGCCGCCTGCGCGGCACGGGCGCCGGCGCGGCCGGAGCGGGCTCGGGCAGCAGGGCGCGCAGCCTTGCGACCGGATCCATCGCCCGCCAGTGCGGGGCGGGCAGGCCGGCCGTGGGATCCGGGGCGAGCGCGAGCGGGAGCAGCGTCTCCCGGACCGCGTCGGCGTTCTCCGGCCGCAGTTCGGCGTTCTTCTCCAGCAGGCGGTCCACCAGCCGGACCAGCCCGGCCGGCAGGTCCGGGCGCACCAGGGCCAGCTGCGGCGGCAGCTCGTGCAGATGCTGCCGGGAGAGCTCGAAGGCGGTCCGGGCGGAGAACGGCGGCCGGCCGATCAGCAGCTCGTACAGGATGCAGCCCAGCGCGTACAGGTCGGCCGGGGCCGAGACGCGCTCGGCGCGGAACTGCTCGGGCGCCATGTAGCGGGCCGTGCCGACGCTGACGCCCGTGCTGGTCAGCCGCGTCTGGTCGGGGTCGTCGACGATCGATCCCATGCCGAAGTCGAGGATCTTGACGGTGCCGTCGCCGGTCAGCATCACATTGGCCGGCTTCAGATCGCGGTGGACGACCCCGGCGGTGTGCGCGGCGGTCAGCCCGGCGGCGATCTGCGCCCCGATCGCGGCGGCCCAGGAGACCGGCAGCTGGGGTTCCTCGTCGATCAGGTCCGCCAGCGGATGGCCGTCCAGCAGCTCCATCGCCAGATAGGGCAGACCGCTGCCGCCCGGCTCCCCGTCCACGCCGCCGTCGACGCCGCCGTCGATCAGCAGGGTGAGGTTGGGGTGGCCCTGGGAGAGCATGCGCATGATGCGCACCTCGCGGCGGAAGCGGTCGATCTCCTTGCCGGAGCCGGAGGTGTCGACCGCGATCCCGGTCCGGCCGCGCAGCACCGTCTTGACCGCGACCTCGCGGTGCGGGGAGTCCGGGGCGGCGTCGAGATCCTCGGCCCGGCGCACCTCGCCCATGTTCCCGCGCCCCACGGCCCCCGTGATCCGGAACCGCCCGCCGACCGTCTCAAGGCCCACTGGCCCTCCCCGCCTCACCCGTCGCACACACTGGGTCGCACCCCGTGAGAGCGTATCCCTTCGTCCACCGAAGAGGGTCACATACTAGCGTTTACTCAGTCAACGTATGGCAGCCGACTTGACTGACTCAGTCGCCCGCCGGTGCCACCGACGCCGGCCGGGGGCGGGCGCTACGCGGCGGCGCGGAACCGCTCGTCCAGGACGCGCGCCACCGTGCCGGGGTGGGTGAGCTGGGGGTAGTGCCCGGCTCCGGGGACGGCGACGACCGGGTGGGGCGACGGGTGGGTCAGGGGGTCGGCCGCGCCGGCCACCAGGGTGACGGGGACGGGCACGTCCCGCAGTTCGCGGCGCAGCGAGGCCCGGTCGGCCTCGGCGGCGCGCAGCGCCGCGAGTACGCGTGCGGCCCCGCGCGGCCGGTGGAGGGCGGCCGCCGCGCTGTCGATCGCGGGACCGGGCGGGACGTCCAGGGCCCCGGCGAGGTCTGCGGGCGTGACGCGGCGCAGGGCGGAGGCCCTGAGCCGGAGGGGATTTCGGCGGCCGGAAGGTTCCCGCAGGAAGGCCGGCGCGATCAGCACCAGGCCGCGGACGCGGTCGGGGTGGCGCCGGACGTAGCGCAGTGCGGGGCCGCAGGCCAGGGAGTGCGCGGTCAGCAGCGGCCGGGTGGCCAGGGGCCGCATGAGCCCGGTCAGCCAGGCGTCCATCCCCTCGCCGCTCGGACCGGAGCGGCCCAGGCCGGGGAGATCGGCCGCCAGCGCCGGTCCGCCGAGGCGCCCGGTGACCTCGGTCCAGGAGTCGGAGTCCAGGGGCAGCCCGTGCAGCAGTACGTGGTCCGGCCGGTGGCGCTCTCCCACGAGCCAGGTGCGGCTGTCGGCGACCTGGTGGAAGCCGTACGGCCGCGCCGGCGCGTCGGCGGCGCCGAAGCGGGTGGCGACCAGGTGGTCGGCCCAGCCGCGCAGCGCCTCCTCCACCGGGGGTATGCGCAGTCCGTGGGCGCGTGCGAACGCGGTGGCGGACCGGGTCGGGTAGCGGTCCGCCGACAGGAACGACAGGGTCTCGGGGTCCGCGCGGGTGATGCGGCGGGGCAGCAGGCGCAGCAGGGGCACGGGCACGCGGCCCCGGGGCGGCCGCGTGCCGGTGTGCCGGGCCAGGAGCGCGATGAGTCCGGGCAGCTTCGGGGTGTCGTCGTCGAGTATCCAGTAGGCCTCTCCCGCGGCTCCGGGATCCTCGGGGACGGTGGCGAGGAAGCGGGTCAGATGCTCCAGGGTCACCACGGGCAGGAAGGTGCGGGCGTTGCCGGGGACGGCGTGCAGGCTCCCCCGCCACAGGTCGCCGACCAGCGAGGCGAGGCCGATGAACTGACCCGGGCCGATGACGGTGGCCGGGTTGGCGATGGTCAGGGGCACACCCAGTTCGGCGGCCCGGACGCGCACGGCGGTGTCGCCCTCGCGCTTGGAGGACTCGTACGCGCCGAGCCGGCCGGGGTCGTCGGCTCTCCTCCCGGCGCCGGCCTTTCCGGCCGCGCCCTTCTCGGCCGCGCCCTCTCCGGCGCTGACGCGGTAGCCGCTCAGGTGGACGAGGCGGCGCACGGAGTCCCTCGACGCGGTCCAGTCGAGGACGTTCAGCGCTCCGGTGACGTTGACGGCCCGCGCCTGCTCCGGGTCGAGTCCGAAGGCGAAACGGGCCGCGCAGTTGTAGACGTCCCGCACATCGCGCAGACCGTCCGGGGGCAGGCCGAGGCCGGGGCGGGTGATGTCGGCGGTCACGACGGTCAGCCGGCCGGTGTCGGCTCCCGAGGCGCGCAGCCACGACAGCAGAGGCTCGGCGGGGCCCCGTACCGCGGCGGCCACATGGCGGCCCCGGCCGAGCAGTTCGGCCACGAGCGCCCGCCCGATGAAGCCGGCGGCGCCGAAGACGATGGAATCGGTCAACGCAACTCCTTAGTAGACTGGTCTACATATTTTTTGCGCAGCGGAGGCCGCCGGTCCGTGTTCGTGCGGGCCGGCGGGAAGTGCTCTTCTCCGGTCCTTCCGTTCAGGTCACAGCAGGGACGCGATCGAGTGCGCCGCCCGGTCCAGGGGCTCGCGGCTGCGGTGCGCCTTGGCCAGCACCAGCGCGCCCTCGATCAGGCACAGCACCGTGGTCGCGGCCTGGCCGGGTGCCGGATGGCCGTCCGCGGCCAGGCGCTCGGCCAGGGCCGCCTCCCAGGAGCGGTACACCTCCGAGCACGCCTTCTGCAGCTCCGGACTGGTGGCGGCCATCTCCAGGGCGACCGTGGCGACCGGGCACCCCTTGCGCCAGCCGGACTCCTCCAGCCTGTGGGCCAGGAGCCCGACGAGGGCGGTGAGCATCTCGGCCGGACGGCGGTGGGCGGCGTCCTCGCCGAGGTCCGCCATCAACCGCGCGATCTCCCGGCCGCCCTGCCGTACGGACTCCTCGACGAGCTGGTCCTTGCCGCCGGGGAAGTGGAAGTACAGCGATCCCTTCGGGGCGCCGCTCGCGGCCACCACCTGGTTGAGGCCCGCGCCGAAGTAACCGCCCGACTCGATGAGCCGCTGTGCCGCGTCCAGAAGCCGGCCGCGTGTCTCCTCGCCCTTCTGACCCATGCGGAGAAAGTAGACCGGTCTTCTTATTTTTGCAAGCGGCGGCCGGGTGGCCGTCCGGAGGGGCGGCCCCTGTCTGCGGCCCCTGTCTGCGGCCCGTGCCCGCGTACCGAGACGATCGCGTATGAACGTGAGCCCGGCAGCCATGGAGCGTCCGCCGGGCGCGGACTTCAATGAATCCGTGAACACCCAAGGAAACGAAACCGCACCCATCCTCGTCGTCGGCGGCACCGGCAAGACCGGACGGCGGGTGGTCGACCGCCTCCGGGCGCTCGGCCGCCCCGCACGGCCCGTCTCCCGTGGCAGCGAGGTTCCCTTCGTCTGGGAGGACGAGAGCACCTGGCAGGCCGCGCTGGAAGGGGCCCGCACCGCCTATGTGACCTACTACCCCGACCTCGCCTTCCCGGGGGCGAAGGAGGCCGTCGGGCGGTTCGCGGCCTTCGCCGTCGAGCGGGGGGTGCGCCGCCTGGTGCTGCTCTCCGGCCGGGGCGAGGAGGGCGCCGTCGCCAGTGAGGAGGCGCTCAAGGCCTCCGGCTGCGACTGGACCGTGGTGCGGGCCGACTGGTTCAACCAGAACTTCAGCGAGGACTTCTTCCTCGACCCGGTCCGCTCGGGCGAACTGGCGCTGCCCGCCGGGGACGCCGTCGAGCCCTTCGTGGACGCCGACGACATCGCCGACGTCGTGGTCGCCGCCCTCACCGACGACCGGCACATCGGCGAGACCTACGAACTGTCCGGCCCCCGGCCGCTGAGCTTCCACGACGTGGCCCGCGAACTGTCGGCGGCCACCGGCCGGACCATCACCTACACCCCGGTCGGCGCCGACGACTACCGTGCGATGCTGCGGGAGGCGGGCGCGCCGGAGGAGTTCGCGGACCTCTTCACCCTCATCACCGACGGCCGCAACGCCGGCGTGGTGCACGGCGTCCGCGAGGTGCTCGGGCGGGAGCCCAGGGACTTCTCGCAGTACGTCAGGGAGACCGCGGCCACCGGGATCTGGGACGCCTGACCGAGCGGGGAGACGAGCGCTGTGGACACGATCGGCGGACTGCTGGGGAGCCCCCGGGCCAGAGGCGCCTTCCTGCTGAAGTCGGTGTTCAACCCGCCGTGGGGGCTGCGCGTCGAGGACCGCGCGCCCCTGTCGCTGGTCACCGTGCTGCACGGCTCGGCGTGGGTGCTGCGCGAGGGCGGCGAGCCGGCGCGGCTGGCGGCCGGGGACGTGGCGGTCCTGCGCGGGCCCGAGCCGTACACGCTCGCCGACGACCCCGCGACGCCGCCGGGCATCACGGTCGGCCCCGGGCAGCGCTGCGGCACCACCGAGGGGGAGGACCTCACCGAGGCGATGTCCCTGGGCGTGCGCACCTGGGGCCAGCCGCACCGCACGGGGTCGACCGTGATGCTCAGCGGCACCTACCAGGCGCCCGGCGAGGTCGGGCGCCGGCTGCTCGACGGCCTGCCCGCCCTGCTCCTCCGCCCCGCCTCGGCCGCGCGCACCCCGCTGATCGGCATGCTGGCCGCCGAGGTGGACAAGGAGGAGATCGGCCAGGAGGTGGTCCTGGACCGGCTGCTCGACCTGCTGCTCATCGACGTCCTGCGCTCCTGGCTCGCGGAGCCCGGCACCGGCGCGCCGCCCTGGTTCCGGGCCCAGGGCGACCCGGTGGTGGGACAGGCCCTGCGGCTGCTGCACGAGCGGCCCGGCCGGCCCTGGACGGTCGCCTCGCTCGCCTCCGCCGTCGGCGTCTCCCGGGCGGCGCTGGCCCGCCGCTTCACCGAGCTCGTCGGCGAGCCGCCGATGTCCTACCTGACCGGGTGGCGGCTGACGCTCGCCGCCGAACTGCTGCGCGACCCCGAGCTGTCCATCGCCGGCGTCGCCCGGCGGGTGGGCTACTCGGGCCCCTTCGCCCTGAGCACCGCCTTCAAGCGGGAACGCGGCGTCAGCCCGCGGGAGTTCCGCCGGGGGGAGCGGCCCGGCGAGAGCGCGGAGACCTGTTCCGACGAGAGGACGGTCGTCCTCGGGGGGCCTTCCCGGGCGTGACCTCGCCCCCGCCGCGAAAGCCGCTGCGGCGGTGAGGTGACACGGCCGGGGGGCCCGCCGCGCGACCCGGCCGAGGACTGCCCCCGCTCCGGCTCGCGAAGCTGCCGCCCCGCCGGCGGGCGAACCGTGCGTCCGGCCGGCGGGACGCCGGCACGGAAAGAGGAACACGGCGCCTCCCACCGCGAGGGCCGTGCCCGCGACGAGCGCGCCTTTACCCGTATGAAGACCCGGAAGATTCTCCGCAAAAGCCGTCCGAAAAGCGATGCCGCCGACCGGTCCGCGCTCGCCGTCGCCCGGCCCCGCGGCATGGTCCTCACCGATGAGCGGAGAAGCAAAACGCCCAAAAGGTGAGTGACAGGGAAATATGCCCGCGATAGTGAAAAGGCTCGACTTTCCAAAAGCGGCGGCAAGATGCGCGGTGCTAAGATCGGCGCGCTTGCTCACCAGCACCTTGATCGCCGGACCCAGGCCGCCAAGTGTGCCGTGAGGGGAAGTTCCTGACGGTGCGGAACCACCGGATCCGCAGCGGCTACGCTTGGCGGTGCTGAGCACGCAGCGGGCGCGGCGGGGGATCGCGGCGTGCCGGTGCGCTTCTGCGTTTCCCGCGATACAAGCGAAGCGCGGTCTTACTCATGGCCCCTCGTTAAACGAAGAGAGCTCATGGCACATTACTTCACGGACCCGGTCTTCTGGGTTCTGGCCGCTGTGGCGCTTGTCGCCACGGCCGTACTCCTCCTGAGCAGACGGCGCGCCCGGAAGTTGGTCAGCGATTTAACGCTGCGGAACAACCGCATTGGAGAACTGGAGAGGGATCTGGCGGAAACCCGGAAACGACTGGCCGGGGCCGAGGAGAACGCCGAGGAGGCCGCCAGGGAGGTCAGGGAGATCACCGACGGGAAGATCTCCGCGGTCCTCAAGTCCGCCATGCAGACGCTCCGTCTCCTCGCCGGCGAGCAGCAGCTCATGCTGGACCGGCTGGAACAGGAGTACGGCGGCCACAAGATCCTGCAGTCGCTGCTGGAGGTGGACCGTGCCAACGCCCAGTTCGCCCGGCGCGCACTGGGCATCACGATCCTGTGCGGCGGGTTCCCCGGGCGGCGCAGGGAACCCGCGTCGGTCCATGACGTGATCCGCAGTGCCCAGGGGCAGATCGGTCCCTTCGACCGGGTCCAGATCCGCTCCCAGAGCAACTTCGCCATCGTCCCCGCCGCGGTGGACGGTGTCGCTCTGGCCGTCGCCGAGCTGCTCGCCAACGCCGCGAGCTACTCGCGCCCCGAGAGCACGATCGAGGTGAACCTCCAGCCCGTCCACCAGGGGCTGTGCATCGTCATCGACGACGCCGGTCCGGGCCTGAGCCCGGAGAGGAAGCAGAAGGCCGCGGAGCTCTTCTCGGGCGAGTACCGGCCCGGTCTGTCCGAACTCGGCAACCCTCCGCAGTTCGGCTTCCCCGTGGTGGCCGAACTGGCGCGCCGCTTCGGCTTCGCCGTGGACGTCAGCACCACCTCTCCCTTCGGCGGCGCACGGGCGATCGTGCGTGTCCCCGAGGGGCTCCTGACGACGGAGTACACCGAGCGGAGGAGTACACCAGACATGGCCGCCACCCCGCGGAACACCCCTGCCGCGCAGAACTCCTCCGGCGACCGCACCGCCAACGGTCTGCCCAAGAGGGGTGAACGCAAGGCCCCCATCGCCCTCGTGCACACCACCTCCCCGGAGGCCGGCAGGCAGCCCGGGCAGAACGTGGAGTCCGCCGCCGCCAGAATGGCGGCGCTGCAGAGAGGCACGCGGACGGGGCGACAGCTCCCCGTGACGAACCAGGAAGGACAGGACTCTTGATGCAGGAAGACCTGTCATGGATGCTCGCGAACATCCTGAAGGTGCCCGGCGCGCGGCATGCGCTGCTCGTCTCGGCGGATGGTCTCAAGCGAGGCATGACCGAGGGCCTTCACCCCGATCTGGCCGACAGGACGGCCGCGGCGATGAGCGCCCTGCAGTCGATCAGCCGCTCCACGGCGGGCTTCGTGGGCACCGACGGGGAGCAGCAGTGGCGTCAGACGGTGGTCGAGTTCGACCACGGGTGGCTGTTCCTCGTGGCGGCCGGCAGCGGGGCGTACCTGGCCGTCTCGGCCTCGACGGACGTCGACATGGAAGGGATCACCTTCCGTATGCACCAGCTCGTGCAGAGCCTCGGCGAAGAGATGACCGCCCCGCCTCGCGAGATGGCTGATGGATCGTGAGCACTGAAGATTCGGCCTTCGAGCTGACCGGAAGATTAGTACGTCCCTACGTCATCACGGGCGGCCGTGAGATTCCCTCCGAACGGGAGTTCTCGGTGACGACACTGATCACGGCCGCCGACGACGCGCCCGACAGGTGGGTGATATCCCCGGAGAGCCGCAGCGTGCTGGAACTGTGCATGGGCGGCTACCTCTCGGTCGTCGAGATCGCCGGGTACCTCGGCCTCCCCCTGGGGATCGTGCGCGGGCTGCTCGCGGAACTGGCCGAAAAAGGAATGATCCTGACCCGTGCTCCGGTGCCGAGCGCCGAGCGCGTCCCCAGACAACTTCTCGAGGATGTACTGCATGGCCTCCGTGCTCGATTCGCCTGACCGTGGACCGGTACACCTGGGCCGGTCCGTCCGGACGACGGTGAAGATCCTGGTCGTCGGTCACTTCGGTGTCGGCAAGACCACCTTCGTCGGCAACATCTCCGAGATCGAGCCGCTGCGCACCGAGGAACTGATCACGGAGGCCAGCACCGGGGTGGACGACCTGGCCGGCACGCCGGACAAGACGACCACCACGGTCGCCCTGGACTTCGGCCGCCTCACCCTCAGCGAGGAGCTGGTCCTGTACCTGTTCGGGACCCCCGGACAGCAGCGCTTCCAGCAACTGTGGGAGGACCTCTCGATCGGGGCCCTGGGCGCGCTGCTGCTGGTCGACCCGGAGCGGCTGGGCGAGTCCTTCCCCGTCCTGGACCTCGTGGAGCAGTACGGACTCCCGTGCGCGGTCGGGGTGAACCGCTTCGACGGATCCCCCTCCTACGCCGCCGACGAGGTCCGCGAGGCGCTCAACCTGCCCGACGGCGTACCCGTGGTTCCCTGCGACGTCCGGGATCAGGCATCCTCGGCCAACACTCTGATCACCTTCGTGGAGTATCTCCTCTCCCGCACCGACTAGGAGCACCCCGTGCAGCACCAACCGGACTACCGGCAGCCCCCGCCCGGCTGCCCCGCCCACGGCAGAGTCCCCCTGTACACACCCGAGTTCGGGATCGACCCCGACAGCTACTACAACCATCTGAGGCAGTTCGGGGCCAGCGCGCCCGTGGAGATGGCGCCCGGCGTCGAAGCGGAACTGGTGACCAGTTACGCGGCCGCGCTGCACATCCTGCAGCACCCCGACACGTTCGTCCGGGACGCACGCCGCTGGCGCGCCCTCAACGAGGGCCGCATACCGGCCGACAGCCCGGCCCTGCCCATGATGGGTTACCGGCCCAACGCCCTGTTCTCCGACGGGGCCGACCACGCGCGGCTGCGGCAGGTGGCGACCGACGGCCTGGACACCGTGGACCCCCATCAGCTGGGGCGCCACGTGGAACAGGTCGCCGACTACCTCATCGACCAGATCAGCGGCCGCGGTCGCAGAGCCGATCTCGTGACCGACTACGCCCAGCAGCTGCCCCTGCTGGTCTTCAGCGAACTCTTCGGGTGCCCGCCCGACATCGGCGACGACATCGTCTTCGGCGTCTCCGGCATCTTCGAGGGCGGATCCGACGCCGAGCAGGCCAATCAGATCCTCGGACAGGCCCTGCACCGGCTCGTCACCCTCAAGCGGCGGTCACCGGGCGCCGACGTGACCTCCCAGATGCTCAAGCACCCCGCGGGCCTCAACGACGACGAGATGGTCAACCAGCTCGTCACGCTGCTGTCGGGAGGCACCGCACCGCTGACCTCCCTCATCAGCACGGGCATCGCCCTGATGCTCGGCGACGACCGGTACACGGGCACCCAGGTGCTGGTCGAGGACGCCGTCAACGAAGTGCTGTGGAAGTACGCCCCCATCGCCAACTACGCCGTGCACTACCCCGTGCAGGACGTGGAGCTCGACGGCAGGGTCCTGCGGGCCGACGATCCCGTGGTGATCAGCTTCGCGGCCGCCAACACCGACCCCGCCGTGACCGAGAGCCGCTACGCCCTCAGGGGGCGGGCATACCTCGCCTTCGGCGCGGGCCCCCACGTGTGCCCCGCCAAGGACCCCGCCAACCTGATCGGGACCAGGGCGATCGAGAGGGTGCTCACCCGGCTGCCCGACATCTCCCTGGGCATCGACTTCGACCGCCTGACCTGGCAGCCGACACCCTGGAGCAGAACACTCACCACCCTGCCCGTCCACTTCACCCCCGCCCCGCCGTCGGCCCGGCAGACCCAGGCCCGTGCGCGGCAGGCTTCGGCGTCGGCCGCGGAGCCCGCCCACCACGCCGCGCCCCCCATGTCGCAGTCCCATGCGAAGGCCACGCGGTGGAGTTCCTTCCTCAAGTGGCTCACTGGAGCGTGATCTACGTAACAGCATGTGACGGAGGGATATTCGCATAGTCATCACGCCGTACGGGTAGGGACGGCAGGTCATTCTGACTGCTTGTCCCGAAGGAGCCCTCAGCGTGGAACCCGCGATAGCCCCATCCGTCGACCGGCGTTCCGCCGCAACCCTCATATCCCGCCTGCGGACCGCCGCGGGCCAGCGGAACCCCTACCCCTACTACGCGAAGCTCCGGGCGATGGGGGACATCATCCCGGCCCCCTGGGGAGGTCACCTGATCACCTCCTTCGGCCTGGCCGACCAGGTACTGCGCAGCAGGGACTGGCACGTCCCCGACGCCCGGTGGCGTGCCAGTCAGGGGGAAGCGACGCGGTGGAGCGCGGTCTCCTCCCAGGAGATGAGCAAGACCCTGCCCGCGCTCAACCCGCCCGACCACACACGGGTACGCCGGGTGACCAGCAGCAGGCTCGACCGCAGAGCGCTGGAGGAACTGCGGCACCCGGTCGCCGGGATCACCGATGGTCTCCTCGACCGGTTCGCCGAACATCTCACCGGCGGGGAGGCGGACTTCGTGCCCCTGGTCGCCGAGGAACTGCCCGTCATGACCATCGGCCGGTGGCTCGGCCTGCCGCCCGCCGACTACCCGCTGCTGCGCGACCTCACCCACGATCAGGTCTTCGCCCAGGAACTCCTCCCCTCCGCCAGCCAGCTCGCGCTCTCCGACGCGGCGACGGCGCAGCTGCGCGGCTACTTCACCGCCCTGGTCCGCGAGCGCCGCTCCAGACCCGGCTCCGATCCGGTCTCGGCCTGGATCCGGGCCTGGGACGAGATCGAGCCCGACCGGGAGGCCGCCGACGAGGCCGTCTACCACACCACTTTGTTCGTCCTCCTGGCCGCGCTCGAGACGACCTCCACCCTGCTGGCCACCACGGTCCAGCTCCTCCTGGAGCGCCCGCGGCAGTGGGGATGGCTGCGCGGTCACCCCGAGCAGGTTCCCGCGGCGGTCGAGGAGGCGCTGCGGTACGACGCCCCCACCCACGTCGCCAGCCGCATCGCGCGCAAGGACCTCACCCTCGCCGGCGTCGACATCCGCGCGGACCAGATGGTGCACCTCATGATCGGCGTCGCCAACCGCGACCCCGCCCACCACCTCGATCCCGACACCTTCGACGTCCGCCGCAGAGCGTCCCACCTGAGTTTCAGCGGGGGCATCCACTACTGCCTCGGCGCGCCTATGGCCCGCCTGGAGGCCACGACCCTGCTGACCGCCCTGCTCGAACGTTTCCCCTCCCTCGTCCTCGCCCGCGAGCCCCAGTGGGCACCGCGGGTCGCCTTCCGCCGCATGCTCACCCTGCCCGTCGCCCTGCCATGAGGTGCCCGTGACCACCCCGACAGACAACCGGTACAAGACGCTCCACGTCAGCCAGGACGGACCCGTTCTGCACGTCCGCCTGAACAGCCCGGAGACCGGCAACACCCTCACCGCCGCCATCCTCGACGAACTCCTCGCCGTCCTCGGCGCGGCCAACGACCGCCCCGAGATCCGGGTCCTGGTGCTCTCCGGGGCGGGGGAGCACTTCTGCCTGGGCGCCGACCGGGAGGAGTTCGCCACCTCCCTGAAGGCGGACCCCACCGGGGGCGGACTCCGGGTGATCGCCGACAAGGCCCGGCGCGTCTGCGAAGCCCTGGACACCACCACCGCGATCACCATCGCCCAAGTCCACGGCAAGGTCGTCGGCGCCGGCCTCGCCCTCACCGTCTTCTGCGACCTGCGGGCCGGGGCGGACACCACCCGGTTCCGGCTGCCCGAGGTCGCCCTGGGCGTGGCACCGGTGTGGGGCGGTGTCCTGCCCCGGCTGCTCAGCGAGGCCGGAACCGCCAGGATCCGCGAACTGCTCCTCACCTGCGCCCCGTTCGGAGCCGAGACGGCACAGGAGATGTCCATCCTCCACAAGGCGGTGCCGGCCGGTGAGCTCGACGCGGCCGTCGAGGCCTGGGTCAGGCCGCTGCTCCGCCGCCCGCCCGAGGCGCTTCCGCTGGCCAAGGCCGTCCTCGGGGCGTACTCCAGAGGGACCCGGCTCGCGGACGCCGGCCTGCTCGACGCCCAGCTGCTGTCCGCGGCCTGTGCCGTCTCCGCCTCCCAGCCCGGCTGAGCCCGGCCGGTCCTGCCGGTCCTGCCGCCGCAGCCCCTTCCCGGCCCGCCGCATCACAGCGCATCGCGGGCCGGAGGGGGCGCGGCGGCATTCCGGCTCTCAGATGTCGCGGAAGATGTCGATGCGCGCGCCCACCGAGTTCAGCCGCTCGGCCAGGTCCTCGTAGCCGCGGTTGATGACGTAGACGTTGCGCAGCACCGAGGTGCCCTCGGCCGCCATCATCGCCAGCAGCACGACCACGGCCGGGCGCAGGGCGGGCGGGCACATCATCTCGGCGGCCCGCCAGCGGGTGGGGCCTTCGACCAGGACGCGGTGGGGGTCCAGGAGCTGGAGGCGGCCGCCGAGCCGGTTGAGGTCGGTCAGGTAGATGGCGCGGTTGTCGTAGACCCAGTCGTGGATGAGGGTCTTGCCCTGGGCGCTGGCGGCGATGGCCGCGAAGAAGGGCACGTTGTCGATGTTGATGCCGGGGAACGGCATCGGGTGGATCTTGTCGATCGGCGCCTCCAGCTTGGAGGGCCGCACGGTGAGGTCGACCAGGCGGGTACGGCCGTTGTCGGCGTGGTACTCCGCGCCGCGGTCGTGGTCCAGGCCCATCTCCTCCAGCACGGCCAGCTCGATCTCCAGGAACTCGATGGGCACCCGCCGCACCGTCAGCTCCGACTCGGTGACCACGGCGGCGGCCAGCAGGCTCATCGCCTCCACCGGGTCCTCGGAGGGGGAGTAGTCCACGTCGCGGTCGATGTGGGGGACGCCGTGGACGGTGAGCGTGGTGGTGCCCACCCCCTCCACCCGCACGCCGAGCTGCTCCAGGAAGAAGCACAGGTCCTGGACCATGTAGTTGGAGGAGGCGTTGCGGATGACGGTGGTGCCGTCGTGCCGGGCGGCGGCCAGCAGGGCGTTCTCGGTGACGGTGTCCCCGCGCTCGGTCAGCACGATGGGGCGGGTGGGGCGCACCGAGCGGTCCACCACCGAGTGGTAGGTGCCCTCGGTCGCGGTGACCTCCAGGCCGAAGTGCCGCAGCGCGCTCATGTGCGGCTGCACGGTGCGGGTGCCCAGGTCACAGCCGCCGGCGTAGGGGATGCGGAAGTGGTCCATGCGGTGCAGCAGGGGGCCGAGGAACATGATGATGCTGCGGGTGCGGCGGGCGGCGTCGGCGTCGATGCCGTCCAGGTCCAGCTCGGCCGGCGGGACGATCTCCAGGTCGGCGCCGTCGTTGATCCAGCGGGCGCGTACTCCGACGGAGCCGAGCACCTCCAGGATCCGGTAGACCTCCTCGATCCGGGCGACCCGGCGCAGCACGGTGCGGCCGGAGTTCAGCAGGGAGGCGCACAGCAGGGCGACGCAGGCGTTCTTGCTGGTCTTGACGTCGATGGCGCCGGACAGGCGGCGGCCTCCGACGACCCGCAGATGCATCGGGCCGGAGTAGCCCAATGAGACGATCTCACTGTCCAGGGCTTCACCGATACGGGCGATCATCTCAAGGCTGATGTTTTGATTGCCTCGTTCGATGCGGTTGACCGCGCTCTGGCTGGTGGCCAGCGCCTCCGCCAGCTGGGCCTGGGTCCAGCCACGGTGCTGGCGGGCGTCACGGATGAGCTTGCCGATGCGCATGAGGTAGTCGTCGGTCATGTGGTGGATGTTATCTCAGATATGAGATGTCAACATCCGGGGCTTGGGTGAGTTTCTGTTTTTCTTCTTACTTTCACCCTTTTATCGGGCAAGCGCATGTTCGCCTCCCGCCTCCGCCGGTGCTTGGCGGAGGGTGTGCGGGTACCCGGAGTGAGGCGGGGCATGACCGTGGAGCGGCCATGTACTAGAGTTATCTCGACATCGAGATATCTACCGAGAGACGTACCGCCGCCGCGTCCACCGAGGCTTCGCCGGGCGACCCTCCACTTAGGTGAGCCTGAGCGAAGCGGTCGGGGCCCGGGGCGGCAGGATCGCGGTGGTACGCGCGAACCCATGCACTTGAAGGAGACTGTCGTGTCGGCGAACAGCTTCGACGCCCGCAGCACGCTGCAGGTGGGCGACGAGTCGTACGAGATCTTCCGGCTGGACAAGGTCGAGGGCTCCGCCCGGCTGCCGTACAGCCTGAAGGTCCTCCTGGAGAACCTCCTGCGCACCGAGGACGGCGCGAACATCACCGCCGACCACATCCGGGCGCTGGGCGGCTGGGACGCCAGTGCCCAGCCCAGCCAGGAGATCCAGTTCACCCCGGCCCGCGTGATCATGCAGGACTTCACCGGCGTGCCCTGCGTGGTGGACCTGGCCACCATGCGCGAGGCCGTCAAGGAGCTCGGCGGCGACCCGGCGAAGATCAACCCGCTGGCCCCGGCCGAGCTGGTCATCGACCACTCCGTCATCGCCGACAAGTTCGGCACCCCGGAGTCCTTCGCGCAGAACGTCGAGCTGGAGTACGGCCGCAACCGCGAGCGCTACCAGTTCCTGCGCTGGGGCCAGACCGCCTTCGACGAGTTCAAGGTCGTTCCCCCCGGCACCGGCATCGTCCACCAGGTGAACATCGAGCACCTGGCCCGCACCGTCATGGTCCGGGGCGGCCAGGCCTACCCCGACACCCTGGTCGGCACCGACTCGCACACCACCATGGTCAACGGCCTGGGCGTGCTGGGCTGGGGCGTCGGCGGCATCGAGGCCGAGGCCGCGATGCTGGGCCAGCCGGTCTCCATGCTCATCCCGCGGGTGGTCGGCTTCAAGCTGACCGGCGAGCTGCCCACCGGCACCACCGCCACCGACCTGGTGCTCACCATCACCGAGATGCTGCGCAAGCACGGCGTGGTCGGCAAGTTCGTCGAGTTCTACGGCGAGGGCGTCTCGGCGGTGCCGCTGGCCAACCGCGCCACGATCGGCAACATGTCGCCGGAGTTCGGCTCCACCGCCGCGATGTTCCCCATCGACGGCGAGACCATCAGTTACCTGCGCCTGACCGGCCGCTCCGAGCAGCAGCTCGCGCTGGTCGAGGCGTACGCCAAGGAGCAGGGCCTGTGGCTGGACCCGGCCGCCGAGCCGGACTTCTCCGAGAAGCTGGAGCTCGACCTCTCCACCGTCGTGCCCTCCATCGCCGGCCCCAAGCGCCCGCAGGACCGCATCGTCCTGGCCGACGCCAAGAACCAGTTCCTGCAGGACGTGCGGAACTACGTCAAGGACGGCGGCGACGTCGACGAGGCCAGCAAGGAGTCCTTCCCGGCCTCCGACGCCCCGGCCATCTCCAACGGCGCACCGGCCGCCAAGGTGAAGGTCACCGCCCCCGACGGCACCGAGTACGAGCTGGACCACGGCGCCGTCACCGTCGCCGCCATCACCTCCTGCACCAACACCTCCAACCCCTACGTCATGGTCGCCGCCGCCCTGGTGGCCAAGAAGGCGGTGGAGAAGGGCCTGACCCGCAAGCCGTGGGTCAAGACCACCCTGGCCCCGGGCTCCAAGGTCGTCATGGACTACTACGACCGCGCCGGCCTGACCCCGTACCTCGACAAGATGGGCTTCAACCTCGTCGGCTACGGCTGCACCACCTGCATCGGCAACTCCGGACCGCTGCCGGAGGAGGTCTCCAAGGCGGTCAACGAGCACGACCTCGCGGTGGTCTCGGTGCTCTCCGGCAACCGCAACTTCGAGGGCCGGATCAACCCCGACGTCAAGATGAACTACCTGGCGTCCCCGCCGCTGGTCGTCGCGTACGCCATCGCCGGCTCGATGAAGACCGACATCACCACCGAGGCGCTGGGCACCGACTCCGACGGCCACCCGGTCTTCCTCAAGGACATCTGGCCCTCCGAGCAGGAGGTCGAGGAGGTCGTCGCCTCCGCGATCGGCCAGGAGATGTTCGGCTCCAGCTACGCGGACGTCTTCGCGGGCGACGCCCAGTGGCAGGCGCTGCCGGTGCCCACCGGCGACACCTTCGAGTGGGACCCGCAGTCCACCTACGTGCGCAAGCCCCCGTACTTCGAGGGCATGGGCATGGACCCGGAGCCGGTGCAGGACATCTCCGGCGCCCGCGTCCTGGCCAAGCTGGGCGACTCGGTCACCACCGACCACATCTCCCCGGCCGGCGCCATCAAGGCCGACACCCCGGCCGGCAAGTACCTCACCGAGCACGGTGTGGAGCGCCGCGACTTCAACTCCTACGGCTCGCGCCGCGGCAACCACGAGGTCATGATCCGCGGCACCTTCGCCAACATCCGCCTGCGCAACCAGATCGCGCCGGGCACCGAGGGCGGCTACACCCGCGACTTCACCGTCGACGGCGGGCCGGTCTCCTTCATCTACGACGCCTCCCAGAACTACCAGGCCGCCGGCATCCCGCTGGTCGTCCTGGCGGGCAAGGAGTACGGTTCGGGCTCCTCGCGCGACTGGGCGGCCAAGGGCACCGCGCTGCTGGGCGTCAAGGCCGTCATCGCCGAGAGCTACGAGCGCATCCACCGCTCGAACCTGATCGGCATGGGCGTGCTGCCGCTGCAGTTCCCCGAGGGGCAGTCGGCCGAGTCGCTGGGCCTGACGGGTGAGGAGACCTTCTCCGTCAGCGGCATCACCGCGCTGAACGAGGGCGGCATCCCCGGCACGGTGAAGGTGACCACCGACACCGGCGTGGAGTTCGACGCCACGGTGCGCATCGACACCCCCGGTGAGGCGGACTACTACCGCAACGGCGGCATCATGCAGTACGTGCTGCGCTCGCTGATCCGCGGGTGACCTGCGGATCATCCGCGGATGACCCGCGAGTGAGGGGGCGCTGTCCGCCGCCCGGGTGACCGGGCGGCGGACAGCGCCCCGGACGGCGGCGTTCAAGCGGTGACGGCGGGGCCGTACCTCCCATGGTGGGAGGTACGGCCCCGCCGCGTTTCCCGGAGGTCTCAACTCGGGAAAGACTGGCACCCGAACGCGCACCGATCTTGCCCCCCGGAAGGAGAGTGGACTATACCTGTCGGCGTCCGAGCGGTCATATGAGAAGACGAAGGCTCGAAAGTCGCGGCCCCGGAGGAGGACGGGTCCGGCCAGGGCGCGGCACGGCTTCGCACAACCGGCGTTACATCCCGCACAACTCAGCTTCAACTCACAAGCGGTGTGGGGGAGTTCCGGCACGGCGCCGGAGTCCTCCACAGAAGGCGAGGACTTGAGCATGGGATCCACCGATGTCAACCGTCGTGATCTGATCAAGCGGGCCACCGCGGCCGGCCTGATCGCCGTCCCCGCCATGAGCGCGCTCTCCGCCTGCGCCAGCAGCGACGGCGGCGGCGACACCGAGGTCGCCAAGGGCCAGAAGACCAAGGACAACCCGCTGGGCGTCAACAAGGACGCCGGCCTGGACTTCGTCATCTTCGACGGCGGCTTCGGCACCCAGTACGGCAAGGACGCCGCGAAGATCTACGAGGAGAGCTACGGCAAGGTCAAGCTCACCCCCACCCAGAAGATCCGCTCGGTCCTCCAGCCCAGAATGGTCGGCGGCAACCCGCCCGACCTCATCGACAACTCCGGCGCCGAGCAGATGGACGCGGCCACCCTGATCGCCAAGGACCAGCTCGCCGAGCTGAGCCCCCTGCTGGACGCCCCCTCCGTCGACGACCCGGACACCAAGGTCCGCGACACCCTCCTGCCGGGCACCATCGAGATGGGCCAGTACGGCGACGAGAAGGTCTGGCGCCTGAACTACGCCTACACCGTCTACGGCCAGTGGTACTCCAAGAAGCTGCTGGCCGACAACGACTGGGAGTACCCCAGGACCTGGGACGAGATGCTCGCCCTGTGCGCCAAGGCCAAGAAGAAGGGCATCGCGGGCTGGACGTACGCCGGCCAGCACCCGTACTACATCCCCTTCACCCTCTACCCGTTCATCGGGAAGATCGGCGGCCGGGAGGTCCTGGACGCCATCGACAACCTGGAGCCGGGCGCCTGGAAGCACGGCGCGGTCAAGAGCGCCTTCGAGGCCTACCACGAGCTGTCCGCCAAGGGCTACATCCTGCGGGGCACCCCCGGCCTGGACCACATCCAGTCCCAGACCCAGTGGACCAAGGGCAAGTGCCTCTTCATCCCCAACGGCTCCTGGGTGGAGAACGAGGCCGCCGACACCACGCCCGCCGACTTCGACATGGCCTGCGGCGCGGTCACCGGACTGGACGACTCCGACAAGATGCCCTTCGGCACCCTGTGGGCGCAGGCCGGCGAGCCGTTCATAGTGCCCGCCCAGGCCAAGAACCCGGCCGGCGGCATGGAACTGCTGCGGATCATGCTGAGCAAGGAGTCGGCGCAGAACTTCTCCAAGCTGGTGAAGTCGCTGACCTGCGTGGCCGGCGCCACCGACGGCATGAAGATGTCCCCCGGACTGGCCTCCTCCAGCCAGGCGCTCAAGGACGCCGGGGACAACGTGGTCAACCCGCGCATCTTCGACTGGTACCAGACCCTCCACAAGGAGCAGATCGGCTCGGTGCTCGCCGAGCTGCTGGCCGGCCGGATGAAGCCCGCCGAGGCCATGAACAAGTGCCAGGAGTACGCCGACCGGACGGCCAAGGACGACTCCGTCAGGAAGTACAAGCACGCGTGAGCCGGACCCCCGCCGGGGGCCGGAAGAACCGGAAGAACCGGAACAGCCGAAGCAGCCGGAAGACGCAGATGGGACGAGGGCGGCATGGCCAGTGACGGTCCGGCGGTTGCCGAGGCCACCAAGGAAGCGGCATCCCCGCCGGGAAGGTCCGGCGGGGGCCGCGGGGAGCGGCGCGTCTCCCCCCACCACCGGACCTATCTGAAGTACCGGTTCGTCGCCGGCTTCCTCGCGGCGCCCCTGGTGCTCTACGGCGTCCTGGTCGTGTCGCCCTTCTTCCAGACGTTCTACTACTCGCTGACCGACTGGACGGGACTGAGCAGCGACTTCGCCTTCGTCGGGCTGGACAACTTCAGCCGCCTGATGGAGGACGAGATCTTCCGCAAGGCGCTGTGGCACAACGTCCTGCTGCTGCTGGTCCTGCCCGTCATCACCCTCGGACTGGGCCTGTTCTTCGCCTTCATGCTCAACGTCGGCGGCCGGCACCGGCGGGGCGAGGCCGTGGCGGGGGTGCGCGGCTCGCACTTCTACAAGATCGTCTACTTCTTCCCGCAGGCGCTGTCGATCGCGATCGTCGTGGTGTTGTGGAAATACATCTTCAACCCCGTCGGCGGCCTGCTCAACGGCGTACTGTCGGCCGTCGGCCTGGGCCAGTGGCAGCAGAGCTGGCTCGGCGACCCCCGGCTGGCCTTCTGGTGCGTCGTGATCGTGATGGTGTGGGCGAACGTCGGCTTCTACGTCGTCCTGTTCTCCGCGGCGATGGGCTCCATCCCCCGCGAGATCTACGAGGCGACGCTGCTGGACGGCGCCGGCCGGACGACCACGTTCTTCCGCGTCACCCTGCCGCTGATGCGCGACACCGTGCAGACCGGCTGGGTGTACATGGGCATCATGGCGCTCGACGCCTTCGCCGTGGTGCACATCCTGACGGTGAACGCGGGCGGCCCCGCCTACTCGACCATCGTCGCGCCGGTCTACCTGTACAACAAGGCGTTCCAGGACGGACAGGCCGGCTACGCCACCGCCGTCGCCGTCGCCCTGCTGATCGTCACCATGGTCTTCTCCGTGGCGGCGATGGCGTTCGGGCGGAGCAAGGACCGGATCGAGTTCTGACAGGCCAGCGGGAGAACCAGTCATGACCACTGCCGAACCGTCGCCCTCCCTCAGGCCGGGGGACCCCGAGGAGACCGCCGCGGCCCTCACCAAGGGCACAGGCGGCCCGCGCCGGCCCGCGAACGCGCCGGGCAAGGACGCCGGGCGGAGTGGGGGCGGCACGGAGGGGCGCACCCTCAACGCCTTCTCGCACGCCTTCCTGGTGCTGTGGGCCGTGATGGCCGCCGGACCCCTGCTGTGGGCGGTGATGAACTCCCTCAAGTCCTCCGGTGCCATCCTGGAGAACCCCTGGTCGCTTCCGAAGAGGCTGAACTGGGAGAACTGGTCCTTCGCCTGGAACGAGGCGAACATCGGCCAGTACACGATCAACTCGGTGATCGTGGTGGGCGGTTCGGTGATCGGAACCATGCTGCTGGGCTCGATGGTGGCCTACGTCCTGGCCCGCTACGACTTCCCCGGCAACCGGCTGGTGTACTTCCTGTTCGTCGGCGGCATGGCGTTTCCGATCATCGTCGCCCTGGTGCCGCTGTTCTTCGTGATGAAGAACTTCGCGCTGCTGAACACCTACCACGGCCTGATCCTGGTCTACATCGCCTACTCGCTGCCGTTCACCGTCTTCTTCATGTCGGCCTTCTTCCGCACCCTGCCCTCCTCCATCGCCGAGGCCGCCGAGATCGACGGCGCCTCGCACAGCCGGATCTTCTTCCAGGTCATGCTGCCGATGGCCAAGCCCGGCCTGATAAGCGTGGGGATCTTCAACTTCCTGGGACAGTGGAACCAGTACCTGATCCCCCAGGTGGTGCACGTGGGCGACGCCGACAAGTACGTGCTCACCCAGGGCCTGGCCAACCTGGCGGCCCAGACCGGCTACCGCGGCAACTGGGGCGGGCTCTTCGCCGGACTGACCCTGGCCGTGCTGCCCATCCTCGTCGTCTACGTCGTCTTCCAGCGCCAGGTGCAGGCGGGGCTGACCGCGGGCGCGCTGAAGTAGGCCCGGCACGCACCCGGCGCCCGGCATCCCCGTCCTCCCCGCCGCACCGAGGCGGCCACCGCACACCGGTGGCCGCCTCTTCGCGTCCTCCCTCCACTTCTCCCCGTGCTCTCTCGCACCCCCCTCGCACCCCCTCGCACCCCCTCGCACCCGGAGTGTCACTCTCCGTGCACGGATAACATCTGAGCGCCCACCCCGCTCAAGGTCTTGACGGGAGAGAACGCTTCAGGCTGTCCTTATGGTTCACGTGTTGGAGACAAGCCGCACCGCGTCGGCGTGGTGCGGCCCACGGGCGGGCCGTCGAGCCGCCCGTCGAGGCGGGAGTGGATGAGTCGTGGAGACTCCGGGGTCGCAGTCCTCTCTGCACCGGGCCAATCTGGAGCGGGTGGTCCGAGCCGTGCGCATCGCGGGCTCGCTCACCCAGGCGGAGATCGCCCGGACCACCGGGCTGTCGGCCGCGACGGTCTCCAACATCGTCCGGGAGCTGAAGGACAACGGCACGGTCGAGGTCACCCCGACCTCCGCCGGAGGGCGCCGGGCCCGCAGCGTCTCGCTGTCGGGGGACGCCGGGATCGTCGTCGGCGTCGACTTCGGCCACTCCCACCTGCGCGTGGCCGTCGGCAACCTGGCCCACCAGGTGCTCGCCGAGGAGTCCGAGCCCATCGACGTGGACGCCTCCGCCTCCCAGGGCTTCGACCGGGCCGAGCGGCTGGTGGAGCGGCTGATCGAGGTGACCGGATTCCGCCGCGAGAAGGTCATCGGGATGGGCCTGGGCGTCCCCGGCCCGATCGACGTCGAGACCGGCGTGCTGGGCTCCAGCACCATCCTGCCGGGCTGGGCCGGGACCAACCCGCGCGAGGAGCTGGCCTCCCGGCTCGGCGTGGAGGTCCACGTCGACAACGACGCCAACCTCGGCGCGCTGGGCGAGCTGGTGTGGGGCAGCGGGCGCGGCGCGCGGGACCTGGCGTACATCAAGGTCGCCAGCGGCGTCGGCGCGGGCCTGGTGATCGACGGCCAGATCTACCGCGGTCCGGGCGGCACCGCGGGTGAGATCGGGCACATCACGCTGGACGAGTCCGGCCCGGTGTGCCGGTGCGGCAACCGCGGCTGCCTGGAGACGTTCACCGCGGCCCGCTACGTCCTGCCGCTGCTGCACTCCAGCCACGGACCCGACCTGACCATGCCCGAGATGGTCAGGCTCGCCCGCTCCGGCGATCCGGGCTGCCGCCGGGTGGTGGCCGACGTCGGGCGCCATGTGGGCAGCGGCGTCGCCAACCTGTGCAATCTGCTCAACCCCAGCCGGGTCGTGCTCGGCGGCGACCTGGCCGAGGCCGGTGAGCTGGTGCTCGGCCCGATCCGCGACTCGGTCTCCCGGTACGCCATCCCCAGCGCGGCCCGGCGGCTGACGGTGGTGCCCGGCGCCCTGGGCGGCCGAGCGGAGGTGCTGGGCGCGCTGGCACTGGTGCTGAGCGAGATGGGCGACTCCACGCTGCTGGACGGCTCGCTGAACGGCTCGCCGGACGGGGCCGCCGGGCGCGTGCCGGCCGTCGCCGCCTCCGCAGGGGCCTGACGGGTTCCGGGCCTGACGGGTTCCGGGTCCGGCGCCGGGCCGGGGCGCGCGGAAAACAAGCGAAGAGAAGGACGGGACGGACGGGACCAAAGGTACCTTCGTACCCGTGCCACGGTGGCGAGAGCGCTCTCGCCGCCACTCTGTGTTCACCTTGTTCACGCATGGCATCGTTGCTGTCTCGTTAAGAATTTACTTCTTGACGGCAGGTGTTACTGCGAGTTGACTTCCTGCCACCTCGGCCGCAGTGACGCGGCCTCGTCAGGGAGGTTTCTGTATGAACACGCAACTGCGCCGTGCCGCCGTGGCCGTGGCCGCAACCGCCATGGCCGTCTCGCTCGCCGCGTGCGGGAGCGCCAAGGAAGCCGGAGGCAACGGCTCCGGCGGCGACGACGAGAAGAAGGACGGCCCGCTGGCCATCGGCCTGCTGCTGCCGGAGGACCAGACGGCCCGTTACGAGAACTTCGACAAGCCCCTCATAGAGAAGAGGATCAAGGAGCTCTGCTCCGACTGCGAGATCAGCTACGTCAACGCCAAGGAGGACGCGTCGACGCAGCAGCAGCAGATGAACTCGATGATCACCAAGAAGGTGGACGCGATCATCCTGGACGCGGTGGACGCCAAGTCCATCGCCGGATCGGTCAACAAGGCCGACCAGGCCGGCATCCCGGTCGTCGCCTACGACCGCCTCGCCGAGGGCCCGATCTCCGCCTACACCTCCTTCGACAACGAGCAGGTCGGCAAGGTCCAGGGCACCGCGCTGCTGGAGGAGCTCGGCGACAAGGCCGGGGACGGCCAGATCGTCATGATGAACGGGTCGCCGACCGACCCCAACGCGGCCATGTTCAAGAAGGGCGCCAAGTCCGTCCTGGACGGCAAGGTCAAGGTGGGTAAGTCCTACGACACCACCGGCTGGAAGCCCGAAGAGGCCAACAAGAACATGAGCGGTGCCATCGCCTCCCTGGGCAAGGAGAACATCGTCGGCGTCTACTCCGCCAACGACGGCATGGCCGGCGGCATCATCACCGCCCTCAAGAGCGCCGGCGTCGACCCGCTGCCCCCGGTCACCGGCCAGGACGCCGAACTGGCGGGCGTTCAGCGCATCATCTCCGGCGACCAGTTCATGACGGTCTACAAGCCCTTCCAGCCCGAGGCCTACGCCGCCGCCGAGATGGCCGTCGCCCTGGCCCGCGGCGAGAAGCCGGAGACCGAGACCACCGTCGACAGCGCGACCACCAAGGACGTGCCCTCGACCCTGATCGAGCCGATCGCGGTGACCGTCGACAACCTCAAGGACACCGTCGTCAAGGACGGCCTCTACACGGTGGAGGAGATCTGCACGGCCAAGTACGCCAAGGCGTGCGAGAAGGCCGGCCTGAAGTAACGGTCCGGCACTTCGCCGGCCCACCGGTGCCCGCGCCCCCTCCACCCCGTCGGGCGCGGGCACCGGGCGGTCCCGCCCCCCGTCCTGTCCTGTTCTAGGAGTTGGTTCACGTGTCCGCTACGCCTGTACTGGCGTTGCGCGGAATCTCCAAGCGCTTCGGTGCCGTTCAGGCGCTCACCGACGTCGAGCTGGAGGTCCACGCCGGCGAGGTGGTCGCCCTGGTGGGCGACAACGGCGCCGGAAAGTCCACGCTCGTGAAGACGATCGCCGGCGTCGGCCCCGCCGACGAGGGCGTCTTCGAGTGGCAGGGCAGAGCCGTCGAGGTCAACCGGCCGCACGACGCCCAGGACCTGGGCATCGCGACCGTCTACCAGGACCTCGCGCTCTGCGACAACCTCGACGTGGTCGGCAACCTGTTCCTCGGGCGCGAGATCCTGCGCTCCGGCGTCCTCGACGAGATCGAGATGGAGCGCCGCGCCCGGGAACTGCTCGACACCCTGTCGATCCGCATCCCCAGCGTCCGCATCCCCGTCGCCTCCCTCTCCGGCGGCCAGCGGCAGGTCGTCGCGATCGCCCGCTCGATGCTGGGCGAGCCGAAACTCGTCATCCTCGACGAGCCCACCGCGGCCCTCGGCGTCGAGCAGACCGCCCAGGTCCTCGACCTGGTCGAGAGGCTGCGCGAACGCGGCCTGGCCGTCATCCTCATCAGCCACAACATGGCGGACGTCAAGGCGGTCGCCGACAAGGTGGCGGTGCTCCGGCTCGGCCGCAACAACGGCGTCTTCGACGTCGCGAGCACATCCCAGGAAGAGATCATCTCCGCCATCACCGGCGCCACGGAGAACGCCGTGACCCGCCGCAAGGCGCGTACCGCGGGGAGCCGACCGTGAGTGAGACCAAGCTTTCCAAGAACGCCGCCCCCGCCCAGGGCGCCGCGCCCGCCGTCGACCCCCGGCTGCTCGTGCGCGAGGAGGGTCTGGCGGGCTACTGGACCGACTTCGTACGGAAGATGCGCACCGGCGAACTGGGCTCCGTCCCCGTCGTCGTCGGCCTGATCCTCATCTGGGCGATCTTCCAGTTCCAGGACTCGGCCTTCCTGTCCGCCGAGAACCTCTCCAACCTGTCGGTCTACATCGTCGGCACCGGCCTGATCTCGGTCGGCATCGTCTTCGTGCTGCTGCTGGGCGAGATCGACCTGTCGGTCGGCTCGGTCAGCGGCCTGGCCTCCGCCGTCTTCGCCGTGCTCGCCGTCAACAACGGGATGAACGAGTGGCTGGCGGTCGTCCTGGCGCTGGTCACCGGCGCGGCGGTCGGAGCCTTCCACGGCTACTTCTTCGCGAAGATCGGCGTCCCCGCCTTCGTCGTCACCCTGGCGGGCCTGCTGGCCTGGAACGGCCTGATGCTGAAGGTGCTCGGCACCGACGGCACCATCAACCTGGACCGCGACGGCCTGGTCGGCACCCTGTCCAACCACTACTTCACCGACATCGCCGTCGCCTACGGCACCGCGGCGGTCGCGGTCGGCGTCTTCTTCGCCGTCCAGTTCGCCGGCGCCCGGCGCCGCGCCGCGGCCGGCATCCCCGCCCGCCCGCTCAGCGAGATCATCGTGCGCACCGCGGTGCTGGCCCTGCTGGCCTTCGGCGCCGCCTACATGCTCAACCAGTACCGGGGCATGCCGCTGGCGCTGCTGATCTTCCTGGTGGTGCTGGTGGCGCTGGACTTCGTCCTCAAGCGCACCTCCTACGGCCGCAAGGTCTTCGCGCTCGGCGGCAACACCGAGGCGGCGCGCCGCGCCGGCATCAACGTCGAGCTGGTGCGCATCTCGGTCTTCTCCGTCGCGGGCACCATGGCCGCCTTCGGCGGACTGATGATCGCCTCCCGCATCCTGGCCGCCAACCAGGGCGCGGGCAGCGGCAACCTGCTGATGGAGGCCATCGCCGCGGCCGTCATCGGCGGCACCAGCCTCTTCGGCGGGCGCGGCTCGGTGTGGTCCGCGCTGCTGGGCATGCTGGTGATCGGTTCGATCGCCAACGGCATGGCCCTGCTGGGCATCGCCGCCGCCATCCAGTACATGATCACGGGCGCGGTGCTGCTGGCCGCGGTCGTCATCGACTCGGTCTCCCGGCGCACCCAGCGCTCGGCGGGCCGGAGCTGACCACCCGCCCGCCCGTCCTCCCGCTCCGCCCGGTGCCGGGCCCCTCGGCGTGAGGGGCCCGGCACCGGGCGTGTGCGCGGCCTTCCCGCAAGGGCCGCCCGGCCGTCCCGCGACACACCGCGACACGCCGCGACACACCCGGACGGCCGCAACGCGGTGGCCGCCGCACGGTCGGGCGAGGGGAACATTAGACTCGTCGGATCGGCACAAGCCCGTACGGCTCGACCAGCAAGGAGGCACGGGTGGCTCTGCTGACCCGCATCACGGGACCGCGCGATCTCGACCGGCTCAGCCCCGAAGAGCTCGACCAGCTCGCCCGGGAGATCCGGACCTTCCTCGTCGAGGCGGTCTCCAAGACCGGCGGCCACCTCGGGCCCAACCTGGGCGTGGTCGAGCTGACCATCGCCCTGCACCGGGTCTTCGAGTCGCCCAGGGACAAGGTCCTCTTCGACACCGGACACCAGAGCTACGTCCACAAGCTGCTCACCGGGCGGCAGGACTTCTCCAGGCTGCGGGCCAGAGGCGGCATCTCCGGCTACCCCTCGCGGGCCGAGTCCGAGCACGACGTCATCGAGAACTCCCACGCCTCCACCGTGCTGGGCTGGGCCGACGGACTGGCCAAGGCCAACCAGGTGCTGGGCCGCGCCGACCACCACGTGGCCGCGGTCATCGGCGACGGCGCGCTCACCGGCGGCATGGCCTGGGAGGCGCTCAACAACATCGCCGCCGCCAAGGACCGCCCCCTGGTGATCGTCGTCAACGACAACGAGCGCTCCTACGCGCCCACCATCGGCGGCCTGGCCGACCACCTGGCCACCCTGCGCACCACCGACGGCTACGAGCGCTTCCTCGCCCGCAGCAAGGACCTGCTCAACCGCACCCCGGTCGTCGGCAGGCCGCTGTACGAGACCCTGCACGGCGCCAAGAAGGGCATCAAGGACGTCATCGCCCCGCAGGGCATGTTCGAGGACCTGGGCCTGAAGTACCTCGGCCCCATCGACGGCCACGACATAGCGGCCCTGGAGTCCGCCCTGACCCGCGCCAAGCGCTTCGGCGGCCCGGTCATCGTCCACTGCCTGACCGAGAAGGGCCGCGGCTACCAGCCCGCCGTCCAGCACGAGGCCGACCGCTTCCACGCCGTCGGCGTCATCCACCCCGACACCGGCCTGCCGGTGGCCGCCTCCGGCGCCGACTGGACCTCGGTCTTCGGCGACGAGATGGTCGAGCTCGGCCGCGAGCGCGCGGACATCGTGGCCATCACCGCCGCGATGCTCCAGCCCGTCGGCCTGCGGAAGTTCGCCGAGACCTTCCCCGACCGCGTCTACGACGTGGGCATCGCCGAGCAGCACGGCGCCGTCTCGGCGGCCGGACTGGCCACCGGCGGACTGCACCCGGTCTTCGCCGTCTACGCCACCTTCCTCAACCGCGCCTTCGACCAGGTGCTGATGGACGTCGCCCTGCACAAGTGCGGGGTGACGTTCGTCCTGGACCGGGCCGGGGTCACCGGCACCGACGGCGCCTCCCACAACGGCATGTGGGACATGTCGATCCTCCAGGTCGTCCCCGGACTGCGGATCGCCGCCCCGCGCGACGCCGACCAGTTGCGCGCCCAGCTGCGCGAGGCCGTCGAGGTGAAGGACGCCCCGACGGTGGTGCGCTTCTCCAAGGGCGCCGTCGGCCCGTCCGTGCCCGCCGTCTCCGCGATCGGCGGCATGGACGTGCTGCGCGAGCCGCGGACGGAGGAGGGCGAGCGGCCGGACGTGCTGCTGGTCTCGGTCGGCGCGCTGGCCCCGATGTGCCTGGAGGTCGCCGGCCTGCTGGAGAAGCAGGGCATCTCCACCACCGTGGTGGACCCGCGCTGGGTCAAGCCGGTCGACGAGGCGCTGCCGCCGCTGGCGGACCGCCACCGCGTCGTCGTCACCGTGGAGGACAACAGCCGGGCGGGCGGCGTCGGTTCGGCGATCGCGCAGGCGCTGCGCGACGCGGGTGTGGACGTGCCGCTGCGCGACTTCGGCATCCCCGCGAAGTTCCTGGACCACGCCTCCCGCGGCGAGGTGCTCGCCGAGATCGGCCTGACCGCTCCGGACATCGCCCGCCAGGTCACCGGTCTGGTCGCCAAGCTCGGTGGCCGCTACGGCACCGGCGACACCGAGGGCGCCGAGCACGCGGAGGCCTCCCGGGACTGACGCGCCCGGATCCGACCGCGCACCCTCCCCCCGACCGGCCCGTCCGGCACTCCGGACGGGCCGGCGAGCCCGGTTCCCGAGCCCGCCCCGAAGGCGTTCCCGCAGCGCCCCGTCCCCGCCGCCCCGGCACGCCGCACCGGTGCCCGCCGGGGCGGCGGGGGGCGGCGGCGGGGGACGGATAGGTTGTAGCCCATGCCGACCGCCTCCGACCCACCCCGGTCCGTCCGGCTGCCGAGCGCCCGCACGGCACCGGCCGAGGCCGCACGGGTGCGGGAGCCCGGCGCCGGCCGGCCGTCCGGCGGTCTCGCCCACCGGCCGCCGCCCACACCCGCCGACCGCCCGCGCCCGCTGTGGCCCCGGCTGCTGCCCGTGCTGGTGCTGCTGGCCGCGCTCACCCGCGTCCCCTCCTTCCTGCGCCCGCTGTGGAACCCCGACGAGGGCTTCCTCGCCACCCAGGCACGGATGCTCGCGGACGGCGGGACGCTCTACGACACCGTCGTGGACCGCAAACCACCCCTGGTGCCCTGGCTGTACCAGGGGGCCTTCGCCGTCTTCGGCGACGCCTCGCTGTGGCCGGTCAAGGCCGCGGCGGTGGCGGCGGTGGTGGCCACCGCCGCGCTGCTGGCCTCCCTGGCCCGCCGTCGCTGGGGCGAGCGGGCCGCATGGGCCGCCGGAGTGCTGTTCGTCCTCGCCTCGGTGGGCCTGAACCCCGAGGACGCCCAGGCGGCGAACTTCGAGGTCTTCATGCTGCCGTTCACCGCGGCGGCCGTCTGGTGCGCCGACCGGCGGCACTGGACGGCCGCGGGCCTCGCGGTCGCCGGCGCCTTCCTGGTCAAGCAGACGGGCGGCGCGACCCTGCTGCCGGTGCTGTTCCTGCTGTGGCGCGCGGCGCCGCCCGGCGACCCGCGGCGGGCCGCGCTGCTCCGGCTGGGCGCGGGCTGCGTACTGCCGGTGGCGGTGGTGGCCGTGGCCTGCGGCTGGTCCCGCTTCCTGTTCTGGACGGTCACCGGCTCGGGCGCGTACGCCTCCTTCACCGGTTCGGAGCTGCACGTGCTCGGCCGGGGCCTGGGCAACACCGCCATCGCGGCGGCGGGCTTCGCGGGCCTGCTGGTACCGCTGACGGCGGCGCTGCGGCGGCGCCCGCCGCTGCGGCGGCGGGTCCTGACGGCGGACCTGTGGATCTGGCTGGCGGCCTCCGCGGTCGCCGTGGTCTCCGGATTCCACTTCTTCGGCCACTACTACCTGCAGCTGCTGCCGCCGCTGGCCCTGCTGGGGGCGGGCGCCCTGCGTCTGCTGGGCGACGGGTGGACGCGCCGGGCCGCGCTGTGCGCGGTGCTGTCGTGCGCGCTGTTCCTGGGCTGGAGCACGGCCGCGGGCAGCGCGGAGCTGGACCACGCCCGGAAGGTGGCCGACACGGCGCGGCGGCACGCCGGACCGCAGGAGAAGGTGCTGCTGTGGGGCATGCACCCGGAGGGCTACTGGCTGGCCGACCGCCGCCCGGCCAGCCGCTATCTCACCGCCGGCCTGCTCACCAACTTCAGCGGCGGCCGGGACGGGCCCCGGGTGGGCCAGCGGTACGGCGTCGAGGGCGGCTGGCACACCTTCCGCGCCGAGCTGTCCGAGGACCTGCCGAAGGTGATCGTCGACGACTCGCGCGGCAAGCCGTACGCCCCCTCCCGGATGCCGACGCTGCGCTATCTGCTCGCGGCGCACTACGAGCGCGCGGAGCGGGTGGACGGGGCGGTGGTGTACGTGCTGCGGCCGGAGCGCGAGGAGAGGCGGGAGCAGGGGCAGCGCGAAGAGCCCGAGGAGCGCGGGGGTCGCGAGGGCCGGGGGGAGAGGGGCGCGGCCGGCGCCCGCTGAGCCGGGGGAGCGGGGTCAGCGCACCGAGCGCGGCCCGGCCGCCCGGGCGCCCAGCGCCGCCACCCGCTCGCGCAGCCCGCGGTCGGCGGTGACCACCGTGCAGGGCCGGCCGCGGCCCTCGGCCGCCACCAGTTCCACGATCCGGTCGTCCCCGCTGCCGGGCGCGTCCACCACCCGCACCCCGGACACGGAGGCCACCCCGCGGGCGGTGCCCTCCACCACGAGCACGATCTCCTCACCGTTCCCCGTGTCATCGCCGTCCCCGCCCAGGGCCCGCGCCGCGAGGCGGTCCCGCAGCCGCTCGGCGGCGCCGCGCCGGTCCCGCCACCAGCCGTCCGGCACCGAGCCGACGACATTGGCGGCGTCCACGACGAGCAGGGGGCGAAGGTGTCCGGGCATGGCCCAAGAGTGCCACGGCCACTGCCCGGGCGCCGCTTCCCGAAGCCCCGCGCACACGACGGCGCCCGCCCGCACTCGGGGTGCGGACGGGCGCCGTGGACGGGAAGCGGCGGCGGGCCGCCCCGGTGCGTCAGTTCGGGACGCTCGCCACGCCCGGCTCCAGGAACCGCTTGCCGTCAACGCGCTCGGAGACGCCCTCGCGGTCCAGGTACGGCGTGATGCCGCCCAGGTGGAAGGGCCAGCCCGCGCCGGTGATCAGGCACAGGTCGATGTCCTGCGCCTCGGCGACGACGCCCTCGTCGAGCATCAGGCGGATCTCCTCGGCGATCGCGTTCAGCGCGCGCTCGCGGACCTGCTCCTCGGTCAGCACCGTGTCGCCGGTCTCGAACAGGGCGGCGACCTCCGGGTCCAGCTCCGGCTTGCCGGAGTCGTACACGTAGAGGCCGCGCTTGCCCGCCTTGACGATGCGGCCCAGGTTCTCCGAGACGGCGAAGCGGTCGGGGAACGCGGCGTTGAGCGTGCCGGCCACATGGTGGGCGACGGCCGGGCCGACCAGCTCCAGCAGCACGATCGGCGACATGGGCAGGCCCAGGGGGGCCAGCGCCCGGTCGGCGACCTCGACGGGGGTGCCCTCGTCGATGGAGCGCAGCACCTCGCCCAGGAAGCGGGTCAGGATGCGGTTGACGACGAACGCCGGGGCGTCCTTGACCAGCACGGCCGTCTTCTTCAGCGACTTGGCGACCGCGAAGGCCGTCGCCAGCGAGGCGTCGTCGGTCCGCTCGGCGCGGACGATCTCCAGCAGCGGCAGCACGGCGACGGGGTTGAAGAAGTGGAAGCCCACGACCCGCTCGGGGTGCCTGAGCTTGCCCGCCATCTCGGTGACCGACAGCGAGGAGGTGTTGGTGGCCAGGATGGCGTGCTCGGGCACGACCGCCTCGACCTCGGCGAACACCTGCTGCTTGACGCCCATCTCCTCGAAGACGGCCTCGATGACGAAGTCGGCGTCGCCGAAGGCGGCGGCCTTGTCCAGCGAGCCGGTGACCAGGGCCTTGAGGCGGTTGGCCCTGTCCTGGCCCACACGCCCCTTGAGCAGGAGCTTGTCGATCTCCTCGTGGACGTAGCCCACGCCCTTGTCGATGCGCTCCTGGTCGATGTCGGTCAGCACGACCGGCACCTCCAGGCGGCGGGCGAACAGCAGCGCCAGCTGCGAGGCCATCAGACCGGCGCCGACGACGCCGACCTTGGTGACCGGGCGGGCCAGCTTCTTGTCCGGGGCGCCGGCCGGGCGCTTGGCGCGCTTGTTGACCAGGTTGAAGGCGTACAGGCCGCTGCGCAGCTCATCGCCCATGATCAGGTCGGCCAGGGCGCGGTCCTCGGCGTCGAAGCCCTGCCGCAGGTCGCCGTTCTTGGCCGCCGCGATGATGTCCAGCGCGCGGTAGGCGGCCGGGGCCGCGCCGTGCACCTTGGAGTCGGCGACGGAGCGCCCGCGGGCGACGGCCCGGTCCCAGGCCTCGCCGCGGTCGACGTCCGGGCGCTCGACCTCGAGCTCGCCGCGGAGCACCGAGGCGGTCCAGATCAGGGACTGCTCCAGGAAGTCGGCGCCGTCGAAGATCGCGTCGGCGATGCCGAGCTCGAAGACCTGCTCGCCCTTCAGCTGCTTGTTCTGGTTGAGCGAGTTCTCGATGATCACCGAGACCGCGCGGTCGGCGCCGATCAGGTTCGGCAGCAGGGTGCAGCCGCCCCAGCCGGGGACCAGACCGAGGAAGACCTCGGGGAGGGAGAAGGCCGGGATGACCCGCGAGACGGTCCGGTAGGAGCAGTGCAGACCCACCTCGACACCGCCGCCCATCGAGGCACCGTTGTAGTAGGCGAAGGTCGGCACGGCCAGGGAGGACAGCCGCTTGAAGACGTCGTGGCCGCCCTTGCCGATGGCCAGCGCGTCCTCGTGGCGCTTGATGACCTCCACGCCCTTGAGGTCGGCGCCCACGGCGAAGATGAACGGCTTGCCGGTCACACCGGCGCCGACGATCTCGCCCCTGGCGGCCTCGGCCTCGACCTGGTCGATCGCCTTGTCGAGGTTGACCAGCGACTGCGGGCCGAGCGTGGTGGGCTTGGTGTGGTCCAGACCGTTGTCCAGGGTGATGAGCGCGAAGCGGCCCGCACCCTGGGGGAGGTCGAGGTGACGTACGTGGGCGGTGGTGACGACCTCGTCGGGGAAGAGCTCGGCTGCGCCCTTCAGCAGTTCGGCGGTGTTACTCACTTGCCCTCCCAGTGGGGGTTCTCCCAGATCACGGTGCCGCCCATGCCGAAGCCGACGCACATGGTGGTCAGGCCGTAGCGGACGTGCGGCTGCTCCTCGAACTGCCGCGCGAGCTGCGTCATCAGACGCACACCCGAGGAGGCCAGCGGGTGGCCGAACGCGATGGCGCCGCCGTACTGGTTGACGCGCGGGTCGTCGTCGGCGATGCCGTAGTGGTCCAGCAGGGCCAGCACCTGGACGGCGAAGGCCTCGTTGATCTCGAACAGGCCGATGTCACCGATCGACAGACCGGCCTTGGCCAGCGCCTTCTCGGTGGAGGGGATCGGACCGACGCCCATGACCTCCGGCTCCACACCGGCGAAGGCGTAGGAGACCAGGCGCATCTTGACCGGCAGGCCCAGCTCGCGGGCCACGTCCTCGGCGGCGAGCAGGGAGGCGGTGGCACCGTCGTTGAGACCGGCGGCGTTGCCCGCGGTGACCCGGCCGTGCGCGCGGAAGGGGGTCTTCAGGCCCGCGAGCTGCTCCAGGGTGGTGCCCGGGCGCATCGGCTCGTCGGCGGTGGCCAGGCCCCAGCCCGTCTCCCCGACCGATTCGTCGGAGCGGCGCACGGAGACCGGCACCAGGTCGGCCTGGATCCTGCCGTCGGCGTACGCCTTGGCGGCCTTCTCCTGGCTGCGCACGGCGTACTCGTCGGCGCGCCGCTTGGTGATGTGCGGGTAGCGGTCGTGGAGGTTCTCCGCCGTCATGCCCATGAACATGGCGGACTGGTCGACCAGCTTCTCGGAGACGAGGCGCGGGTTGGGGTCCACGCCCTCGCCCATCGGGTGGCGGCCCATGTGCTCGACGCCGCCCGCGACCACGACGTCGTACGCGCCGAAGGCGATCGACCCGGAGGTCGTCGTCACGGCGGTCATGGCGCCGGCGCACATGCGGTCGATGGAGTAGCCCGGCACCGTCGTCGGCAGCCCGGCCAGGATGCCGGCGGTGCGGCCCAGGGTCAGGCCCTGGTCGCCGATCTGGGTCGTCGCGGCGATGGCGACCTCGTCGATGCGCTCCGGGGGCAGGTCCGGGTTGCGGCGCAGCAGCTCACGGATGCACTTGACGACCAGGTCGTCGGCGCGCGTCTCGTGGTAGATGCCCTTCGGGCCCGCCTTGCCGAACGGGGTCCGGACGCCGTCGACGAAGACGACGTCCCTAGCGGTACGAGGCACGTTGGCTCTCCTCCAGGGGTGCGGTGGTACGCCGTACGGCGCGCTTCCCGGAGCTTATGCTACTTGCCGGTAACCCTCGGGAGGGAAGCCCCCTTCCGAGGGAGTCGCACGTCACACTCCCGGGTGCCCCGGCCGCTCCGCGCGGCGGCAGGGCATCGGGCCCGCCCCCGTGAGGGAACGGGCCCGGAAAGCGGTGCGCGGCCGGCCTCGACCGCCGTACGCGGCCGGGGGACGTCAGATGCCCTGCATCCCCTGGAAGACGACGAAGCCGAGGATCATGCCGACGACCAGGCCCGCGATGGAGACCCCGAGGGCGGTCTTGCCCAGCCGCTCGCCCTTGGAGGTGGCGATCGCGCCGCAGATGATCCCCGCGATGCCGAAGAGCGGCGGGCAGAAGAGGAAGGCGACGCAGCCGAGCACGATGCCGATGATGCTGAGCGTGTTCGACGGGTTCGGCTGCGGCTGCGGCTGGTACGGCTGGTTCGGGTAGTTCGGATAGGACATGCTCATCCCCCCTGGGTTGTCAATGCGCGATCACCCTATGGGGGAACCGCGTGTGAGCGAAAGCCCGGCCCCCCTGCCCGCGGCGGGGAAGGGGGGACCGAAGGGCCGGTGGCGTGTTTCGGACGGCCCCCGTCAGACGTCGGACGGGACGGCCGACAGGGCGGCCGTCAGCAGCGGCGCCGTCTGCTCGACCTGCCACCGCCGGGCGCCGAGGTCGCTCAGCGCCCGCGCGACCGCGGACTCGGACGCCTCGCCCGGGGGCTCCCAGCACAGCCGCCGCACCGTGTCGGGGGCGAGCAGGTTCTCCTGGGGCAGGTTCAGCTCCTCCGCGCGCGCCGTCACCGCCGCCCGCGCCGCGGCGAGCCGGGCCGCGGCGGCCGGGTCCTTGTCGGCCCAGGCGCGCGGGGGCGGCGGCCCGGCCGGCGTCAGGGCCGACTGCGGCAGTTCCGCATCGGGCAGGGCGAGGGCGCGCTGGACCGCGGCCAGCCACTGCTCGAGCTGCCTGCGCCCCATCCGGTGCCCGTACCCCGGCAGCGCGGCCAGCGCCTGCACGGTGGCGGGCATCGCCAGCGCGGCCTCCACGATGGCCGCGTCGGTGAGCACCTTGCCCGGCGAGACGTCGCGGCGCCGCGCCACCTGGTCGCGGGCCGTCCACAGTTCCCGCACGGCCGCCATCTGCCGCCGCCTGCGCACCTTGTGCATGCCCGAGGTGCGGCGCCAGGGGTCCTTGCGGGGGGCGGCCGGCGGGGCCGCCGCTATGGCGGCGAACTCCTGGCGCGCCCACTCCAGCTTGCCCTGGCGCTCCAGCTCCTCCTCCAGGGCGTCGCGCAGGTCGACCAGCAGCTCCACGTCCAGCGCCGCGTACCGCAGCCAGGGCTCGGGCAGCGGGCGGGTGGACCAGTCCACGGCGGAGTGGCCCTTCTCCAGGGAGTAGCCCAGGACGTTCTCGACCATCGCGCCGAGGCCGACGCGGGCGAAGCCCGCGAGCCGTCCGGCCAGCTCGGTGTCGAACAGCCGCGCGGGGCGCATGCCCGTCTCGCGCAGGCAGGGCAGATCCTGGGTGGCGGCGTGCAGCACCCACTCGGCGTCCGCGATCGCCTCGCCGAGGGCGGTCAGATCAGGGCAGCCGACCGGGTCGACCAGTGCGGTCCCCGCGCCCGCGCGGCGCAGCTGGACGAGATAGGCGCTCTGCCCGTAGCGGTATCCGGACGCCCGTTCGGCGTCGACGGCCACGGGGCCGCGCCCCGCGGCGAAGGCCTCCACGACCTCGGCGAGCGCCTCGGGCGCGGCGGTCACGGGCGGGATGCCCTCACGCGGTTCCAGCAAGGGGACCGGCGCCGGACCTTCCTCCCGTGCGGGAGGCCGAGCTGCGTTGCTTATGGAGGTCTCTTGGGCGTCGGTCACGCGACAAGGGTATCCATGCGCACGTGGTGTGCGGTGTCCACCGACGGAACGTCACGCCGGGGGACGCCGCATACCCGCCCGCACACCCGCCCGCCCGGCCGGGGAGCCGGCCGGGCGGGTGGGTGGTGCCGGGGCGGTACGGGGGTCGTGGGGGCGGGGGAGTGGGGAACGGGAAGTGGGTGGGGTGAGGGAGCGTCGGGGGGAACGGGGTCAGTGGATGATGCCGGTGCGCAGGGCGACCGCGACCATGCCCGCGCGGTCGCCGGTGCCCAGCTTGCGGGCGATCCGGGCGAGGTGGCTCTTGACGGTCAGGGCCGACAGGCCCATGGAGACGCCGATCGCCTTGTTGGACTGGCCCTCCGCCACCAGCCGCAGCACCTCGATCTCCCGGCCGGAGAGCTCGCGGTAGCCACCGGAGTGGCCGGGAGCGCCCGGCGGGCGGCGGTGCATACGGGCGGCGGCGGCGCCGATGGGTGCGGTGCCGGGACGCCCGGGGTGGCCGGGGGTGCCGCGGGTGCCGGTGACGACATAGCCCTTGACGCCGCCCGCGAGGGCGTTGCGCACGGCGCCGATGTCGTCGGCGGCGGAGAGGGCGAGGCCGTTGGGCCAGCCCGCCGCCCGGGTCTCGGACAGCAGGGTCAGGCCGGATCCGTCGGGCAGGTGGACCTCGGCTACGCAGATGTCGCGCGGATTGGCGACACGGGGGCGGGCCTCCGCGATCGAAGACGCCTCGATCACGTCCCGGACACCGAGCGCCCACAGGTGGCGGGTGACGGTGGAACGGACCCGGGGGTCGGCGACGACGACCATGGCCGTCGGCTTGTTCGGGCGGTAGGCGACCAGGCTTGTGGGGTGCTCAAGAAGAACGGACACCGGGCCTCCTGGGGAGTGGAGAGCGGACGGAAGCCGACTATGGGGGAAGTCGGGATGGGATGAACCCCGTGAGGGGTCACAGAATCCTTCGGCACTCCGCCGGTCCGTCTTTAGGGAATGATCACGAATGAGTGAGTGAAAAATTCCGGCAAATCGGACAGGAACTCGATCCGGGGAACCATCAGAGTGGCTGCGGGCCACGGCGCTGCGGCAGTGGTACGACGGCCGCCCCCTCGCCCCCCTCCGGCGGCAGCCCGGCGCACTGGCACAGCAGATCGCACCAGGCCGCCAGATGTCCGGCCGCCGCCTCCCCCGGCCCCTCCCGCGGGGTCCACGAGGCGCGGATCTCCAGCTCCGACCGCACCGCCCGGTCCGCCAGCTCCCCGAAGGAGTGGGAGTCCGCCCGCGTCACCGTGCCGCCCTCCGCGGCGTACCCGGCCGACCGCGCCTCCAGCGCGCCCGTCAGCCACGACCAGCTGACCTCCGCAAGCAGCGGATCTCCCGCCATCTCCGGCTCCAGCTGGGCACGGGCCAGGGTCACCACACGGAACGAGCCCCGCCACGCCTCCTGCCCCGCGGGATCGTGCAGCAGCACGAACCGCCCGTCGGCCAGCTCCTCGCCCTCGGCCTCGACCGACGCCTCCACCGCGTGCGCGAACGGCGCCAGCCTCCTGGGCGGCGGCAGCGGGTCGAGCCGCACCTCCGGGCGCGTCCGCACCCCCGCCAGTGCCGCCACGGCCTGCCGGAAGGCCCGCGGCGCCTCCTCACCGCCGGGACCCGCCGTACCGTCCGTCTGGTGTGCTCGCGCCGCTGCCATGGGCGGCAGCGTAGGCGGAGCGGGTGCTCCGGACGGGTAGGGACACGTGCGAGACTTCTGGTTGTGACCGCCGACGACCGAACCGCAGCCCAGCCCCCCTCCGCAGCGGGACCCGCCGCCCCCGCGGCCGCCGACCCCGCGCTCGCCGACTCCGCCTTCCTGCGGGCGTGCCGCCGCGAGCCCGTGCCGCACACCCCGGTGTGGTTCATGCGGCAGGCCGGACGCTCCCTGCCGGAGTACCGGAAGGTGCGCGAGGGCATCGGGATGCTCGACTCCTGCATGCGCCCCGATCTCGTCACCGAGATCACCCTCCAGCCCGTCCGTCGCCACGGGGTGGACGCGGCCATCTACTTCAGCGACATCGTCGTGCCCCTCAAGGCCATCGGCCTCGACCTCGACATCAGGCCGGGGGTGGGCCCCGTCGTCGAGCGGCCCGTCCGCTCCCGCGCCGACCTGGAGCGGCTGCGCCCGCTGGAGCCGGGCGACGTGGAGTACGTCACCGAGGCCGTCCGGATGCTCACCGCCGAACTGGGCGCCACCCCGCTCATCGGCTTCGCCGGCGCGCCCTTCACCCTCGCCAGCTACCTCGTGGAGGGCGGGCCGTCCCGCAACCACGAGCACACCAAGGCGATGATGTACGGCGACCCCGAGCTGTGGGCCGACCTGCTGGACCGGCTCGCGGACATCACCACCGCCTTTTTGAAGGTGCAGATCGAGGCGGGCGCGAGCGCCGTCCAGCTCTTCGACTCCTGGGCCGGGGCCCTGGCCCCCGCCGACTACCGCGCCTCGGTGCTGCCGGCCTCCACCAAGGTCTTCGACGCCGTCGCCCACTACGGCGTCCCCCGCATCCACTTCGGCGTCGGCACCGGAGAGCTGCTGGGCGCGATGTCCGAGGCGGGCCCGGACGTCGTCGGCGCGGACTGGCGGGTGCCGCTGGACGAGGCCGCCCGCCGGATCGGCCCGGGCAAGGCCGTCCAGGGCAACCTCGACCCGGCGGTGCTCTTCGCGCCGCGCGAGGCCGTCGAGACCCAGGCGCGGCGCGTGCTGGACGCCGCCCGCGGCCTGCCGGGGCACATCTTCAACCTCGGCCACGGAGTGCTGCCCGACACCGACCCCGACGCGCTCACCCACCTGGTGGAGTACGTGCACGAGCGGACCGCGCGCTGAGGCGCCGCCGGGTACTGCGGGACGCCGGTGGGCCGGGCCTCCTTCCGGGGAGACCCGGCCCACCGGCGTTCCCTCACTCCTTCTCCGGGGCCTCCGGGGCCTCCTGAGCCTCCGCCTCCTCCGGGGCGGCCCCGGAACCCTCCGCGCGGTCGCCGTCCTGCCGCGCCGCGCCCGCGTCCGGCGCCGCGTCCCGTGCCGTACCCGGCGCCGCCACCGGCCCCGGGACCGTCACCGGAGGCGGCGGCACGGCGGGCCCGGTGCGCCGCGGCAGTGCCCCCTCCGGACGCCGCGGCAGCCAGGGACGTACCAGCCGCCACACCAGCGCCACCAGCAGCGCCGCCGCCGCGAAGGGCAGCAGCACGCCCAGGACGACCGTGATCCAGCGCACCGTCGAGACGAAGGCGTGCCACCCGCCCGCCAGGGCGTCGAGGAAGGACGGCGTGTCGTCCTCCCTCCGCTCGGCCGGCTCCGCGTCCGGCTCGCGCAGCACCAGCGTGATCGTGGCCATCCCGGTGCGGCTCTCCAGGGACTTCAGCCGCGCCTGGAGCGCCTCCAGATCCGCCTGCCGACTGCTCAGCTCGGCCTCCAGGGTCACCACGTCGGACAGCGCCACGGCCTCGTCCATCAGCTTGCGCACCCGCTCCACGCTGGCCTTCTGCGTCCTGATCCGGCTCTCGACGTCGACCACCTGATCGGTGACGTCCTTGGCCGACACCTTCCGCTCGACCAGCTTGCCGAGCCCGGCCAGCTCGTCCAGCACCCCCTGGTACTCCTCGGGCGGGACCCGCAGCGTCATACGGGAACGGTCGTGCCCCTCGGAGTCGCTGTCGGTGTCCTCGCCGGCCACGTAGCCGCCCGCGGTCTCCACCACCGCGCGGGCCCGGGCCAGCTTCTCCGGCACGTCCTCGGCCGTGACGGTGAGCGAGGCCGTACGGATGACATGGGTGGCGGCCAGGTCGGGCACGTCGTCGGCCGCCCTCTCGCCGTCGGCGGTCTCGCGGTCGGCCTGCGAGGCGTCCTGCTCGTAGGCCCCCGCCTCCCGACCGGCTTCCTGCACGGCCCTCCGGTCGGCCGCCCCGGGCGCCTCGGGCGCGGCCGCGCCCCGGTCCGCCTTGGCGGCGGCGCTGTCGTCGCCGTCCCCCGCCGCGCCGCAGCCGGTGACCGCCAGCGCCGCGGCCAGCAGCAGCGCGGCCGCCGCCCCGCGCCGCGCGGGCGCGCCGCCGCCGGACGCGGGCGTGAACCTGCGTGTGAACATCAATGCCCCCCAACACATCGGTGGATTTCGGGGGTTGGACGGCCGGTCGTGCGGGCCGGTTGCCGCTCCGCGGTAGCGAAGCGGTCACGTTCGGGACTCGGAAAAGCCACCGCCGGGCCGCAGCCGTGCCACCGCCGTACCCGGTGCCGTGCCGCGCCCCCTTCCGGCCGGGGCGGCGCACGGGACCCGGCGGCGGTCTGGGAGAGTGGAGCCATGCACGTCATCGTCATCGGCGGCGGCATCTCCGGGCTCGCCGCCGCCCACCGCCTGCTGGAGGGCGGCGCGCGCGTGACCGTCCTGGAGTCCTCCCCCCGCCTCGGCGGCAAGCTGTACGCCGGCCGGATCGCGGACGCCGCCGTCGACCTGGGCGCCGAGTCGATGCTCGCCCGCCGCCCCGAGGGCCTCGACCTCGCCCGCGCCGCCGGCCTCGGCGCCGCCCTCCGGCCGCCCGCCACGGGCACCTCGGCGATCTGGACCCGCGGCGAGGTCCGCCCGATGCCCACCGGCCACGTCATGGGCGTACCCGCCGACCCGGCCGTCCTCGACGGGATCGTCTCGCCCGACGGCCTGGCCCGCGCCGCCGAGGACGCCGAACTGCCGCGCACCGAGGTCGGGGAGGACGTGGCCGTCGGCGAGTTCGTCGCCGCCCGCCTCGGCCGCGAGGTCGTGGACCGGCTCGTGGAGCCGCTGCTGGGCGGGGTGTACGCCGGCGACGCCTACCGGATCTCGATGCGCGCCGCCATGCCCGCCCTGTTCGAGGCCGCCCGCAAGGAGCGCTCGCTGCTGGCCGCCGTACGCGGAATCCAGGAACGAGCCGCCGCGGGCCGGCAGGACGGACCCGTCTTCATGGGCATCGAGGGCGGCATGGGAAGGCTGCCCGACGCCGTCGCCGACACCTGCCGCGCCGCGGGCGCCGACATCCGCACCGACGCCCCCGTGACCGGGCTGCGCCGCACCGGCGACGGCTGGACGGCCATCGCCGCGGGCCGCCCGCTGGAGGCGGACGCGGTGGTCCTGGCCGCCCCCGCGCCCGCCGCCGCACGGCTGCTGGCCGGGCTCTCCCCGGCCGCCGCGGCCGAGCTGGAGCGGATCGAGTACGCCTCCATGGCCCTGGTCACCATGGCCTTCCGCCGCAGCGACCTCGCCCGCGTGCCCGAGGGCCGGGGCTTCCTCGTCCCCGCCACCGACGGGCGGGCGATCAAGGCCTCCACCTTCTCCACCAACAAGTGGCACTGGAACGCCGCCCAGGACCCCGACCTGTTCGTCCTGCGCACCTCCCTGGGCCGCTACGGCGAGGAGGAGGTCCTCGGCCGCGACGACGCCGACCTGGTGGAGCTGTCCCTGCGCGACCTGGAGACCGCGATCGGGCTCACCGCCCGCCCCGCCGCCTCCGCCGTCACCCGCTGGAACGGCGGCCTGCCGCAGTACCCCGTCGGCCACCTCGACCGCGTCGCCCGCGTACGCCGCGACCTCGCCGCCCTGCCCGGCCTGGCCGTCTGCGGCGCGGCGTACGACGGGGTGGGCATCCCGGCGTGCATCGCGAGCGCCCGCACCGCCGCCGAGGCGGTACTCCAGTCGGGATCGAGGGCCCGGCCACCGGCCGGCTCGGAGGCAGGGGGAGAATGAACCCATGACTGCTGAACCCCGCAAGACGCCCAACGCGGGCAAGAAGGCCAAGGACCTCAACGAGGTCATCCGCTACACCCTGTGGTCCGTCTTCCGTCTGCGCGAGGCGCTGCCGGAGGACCGCGCCGGCCACGCCGACGAGGTCCGCGAGCTGTTCGACCAGCTCGCCGCCAAGGACGTCACCGTACGCGGCACCTACGACGTCTCCGGGCTGCGCGCCGACGCCGACGTGATGATCTGGTGGCACGCGGAGACCGCCGACGCGCTCCAGGAGGCGTACAACCTCTTCCGGCGCACCAGGCTGGGCCGCGCGATGGAGCCGGTGTGGTCCAACATGGCGCTGCACCGCCCCGCCGAGTTCAACCGCTCGCACGTCCCGGCCTTCCTCGCCGACGAGGAGCCGCGCGCGTACGTGTGCGTCTACCCGTTCGTGCGCTCCTACGACTGGTACGTCCTCCCCGACGAGGAGCGCCGCGAGATGCTGGCCGAGCACGGGAAGATGGCGCGCGGCTACCCGGACGTGCGCGCCAACACCGTCGCCTCCTTCGCGCTGGGCGACTACGAGTGGCTGCTGGCCTTCGAGGCCGACGAGCTGCACCGCATCGTCGACCTGATGCGCCACCTGCGCGCCTCCCGCGCCCGCCTCCACGTCCGCGAGGAGATCCCCTTCTACACCGGCCGCCGCAAGGACCTGGCCGAGCTGGTGGCGGGGCTGGCGTAGCGCCCCGGCGCACGTCCCGCCTCACGCCCGCCTCTTCGCCGGGCGGGACGCGAGGCGGGACGGTCAGGATCGGAGGGGCCTGAGCACGCCCATGCGCCGACTCGCCCTCTCCGACGACTTCGTCGCGGACCTCGTCTCGCCGCCGAGGCCACGCCAGCAAGGGCGTGCGCCTGGAGAAGCTGGAGCGGGCGCACGCCCCCCGGATCCGCACGATACGCGTCACCAGGGCCTACCAGGGCGTCCTCCTGGCACCCGACGACGGAAGCGAACTGTTCACCCTCCTGCGGGTCGCCCACCACGGCGAGGCGATCGACTGGGTCCGCAAGCGCGTCTACTCGGTCGAGGCCCAGGACATCCAACCCGGCCCAGTGGCGGATGCTGCGCGCCTGCGCGGCCCCGGCGCCGCCGACATGTTCCTCGTTGGCGACCCCTACCAGCGCATCTACGACTCCCGCGTCTCGCTGTGCTCGCTGGCCTCGACGTGCGGGGGCGCGCGTCGAGGCTGCGCGTCAACTACCGCAGCACGGAGGAGATCCCGTGCTGGTCCGCATCCCGACGGGCCCGGGGCGCGCCGGCGATCTCCTGGAGCGGCGAGCGCAGCCGCCTGCTGGACCCGGTCGCCGGGTGAGAGCCGGGTGAGACACGGCGGGGCCGGTCCGGTGTTCTGCGGTGTCCTCCGATGTCTCGCGAGGGCACCGGGGCGCCCCGATAGCCATGCATGACATTTGACAGAGTTCACAGCAATGCCGCAAGCTGGGTCAGGACCCGCCCTTACGGGCTCCAACCGTTCCCGGAGAAAGGCGCCCGCGCCATGCACATGGAAGTGCTCGACGTCTCGCCCCAGTTGGCGACGGAATGGCTCACGCGCAACACCAACAACCGGCCTCTCAGCAAGAGCACGGTGCAGCAACTGGCCGGTCGGATCCAGCGTGGGGAGTGGCAGCTGACACACCAGGGCATCGCCTTCGACGAGGACGGCACACTCATCGACGGCCAGCACCGGCTCGCGGCGATCGTCAAGGCCGGAATCACCGTACCCATGACCGTCGCACGCGGCGTGCCCCGCACCGCGTTCACCGTGATGGACACAGGGCGCAAGCGCACCGGCCGGGACGCCCTCGCACTCGCCGGCGAGGCCAACGCGACGCACCTGGCCGCGGCCCTGCGCGGCCTCCACCTCTACCTGCACGCCCCTAACTCCGCGTGGAGCGGCGGGGCCTCCGTCACCAGCAACGACCAGCTCCTGGAGATGCTCGGCAAGCACCCCGGCATCCGTGACGCGCTCCACCACGGCATCGCCCTCAACCGTGCGTGCCGTATAACCGTCACGGCGGCGACGATCGGCTGGTACGTCACCGCCGACGCGCGGCCCGACATCGACCAGTCGCCCTGGGAGGACGGAGTCGTCACCGGCGCGCGACTGGAACCGGGAGACCCTCGTCTGACCCTGCGCAACACCATGCTGAGCCTGGCCGCGGGCAGGACGCACCGCCGCCGTGACGACTCACGCGAGCACCTGCTCTACTACCTCAAGGCCTGGAACGCCTGGGTGGAAGGCCGGAGCATCAAGCTCCTGCGCAGGTCCCCGAACGAGACGATGCCCAGGATCACCGCGCACACGGGTCCCGTGCCGACGGACGGACAGGGCTGACGCCCGAGGACGACCGAAGCAGCCGAAGCCCGCCGCTCCCGGCCGAGCCCGCGTTGGATTCCGACGACCTTCGGCCCGTTCCGAACCGCCGGTGGCCGGCAAAGACCTGCGCAGGCAGGGAAAGGAAGCGCATGCGCGCCCAGGAGATCACCTTCCTCAGGCTCGTCCAGGGTGACGAACAGTTCCAGGTACCGCTCCATCGGCGCACGTACAGCTGGGGCGGGGAACAGCTGAAGCGCCTGTGGGAGGACGTCTGTGAACTCGCCGACCAGCACCGGTCCGGCGAACCCACCGCGCCGCACTTCCTCGGCTCGGTGGTGCCGGCCCCCGGACAGACCCAGGCCGGTGACGCACGCGGCGTGGACAGAGTGCACCGCCAGATACCCGTCAACGAGTTCCACGAGGGCCTCGACCACTATCGCCTGCCGCCCACACAGGCGGAACCGGAACGCGTACACGGCCTGCGTCCAGTCCAGCGCCCTGCGCATGAACCTGGAGATCGCCTTGGCGCAGCGCTGGGGCAGGACGGAGAGCCTGGCACGCGCCGACCGCCTCACCGAGCGGGCGGTCCAGCTGTGGCCCGGACCGATCGGCGGGGTCAAGCCGGCCGGTGAGGAGTGGCCCGGCTGGTCCCGACTGCGGGCGGCCCTGGTGGCGATACCGAGCGGCACATGGACGACCTACGGCGATGTCGCCGAGCTGATCGGATTCGACGACACCGAGCAGCGCCGCGAACTCCTGCGCCGTCTCAACAAGATCGACGGCATCGAACTGCCCGAGGGGAAACCGGAGCCGCGTCCGTCCTTCCCGCTGCGGGTCCTCGCGGAGCACAACGGGGAGATCTGCGAGGTGCTGGACCGGTTCGTCCACACGGCGGCACTGGACCTGGCTCGGAGGGACTGAACTCGACTGTGACGCTGGCTTCGGCCCTCCCAGGCCAGGCCCCGCCGGCAACGGCACGGCGCGGCGGCTCTCCCGGCCGCCGCGCCAGGGGTAGTGCCTGATGCGTCCCGGCCGGACCGGGGTACCGCCGTCAGCTCACGTAGATGTTGGAGCTGCCGCTGCTCTGGTAGCCCTCGGTCGCCATGATCATGTAGTAGTTGAAGCTGCCCATCCGCATCCCGGCCCGGGACCAGGCGTCGAAGTGGTTGCCGGTGGTGATGGTGCCGCCGGTCTTCTTCTGCTGCCGGACGCTCCAGTACTGGTCGAAGGTCCTGGTGCCCTCGACGGAGGGGGCGTTGTACCGGGTCGTCTTGTAGATGTCGTACGTGCCGCCGTCGGTGCTGACCGTGCCCCGGTACTCCCCCGTGGGCCGGTAGGTGCCCCAGTTGTCGACGATGTAGTACTCCACCAGCGGGTTCGACGTCCAGCCGTACAGACACAGGTATCCGTTGCCCGACGGGTGGAAGCTGCCCGAGTAGCGCACGGTCCGGCGGCTGCCGTTGCCCCAGCCCTTGCCGCAGACGAAGTTGCCGGTGTTGCGCCACGAGGTGCTGTAGTTGCCGCCGGAGCCCATGGTCATGGAGACCGTTCCCGGGGCGTCGGTCCAGAACGAGTAGTAGTAGCCGTTGTGGTAGCCCGTCTGGTTCGAGGTGACGGTCTGGGCGTGGGCGGTGCCGGTGCCCGGCAGCATCAGCCCGGAGGTGGCGACCGCCAGGGCGCCGGCGCGGCCGACGAAGCCGCGGCGGCTCATCGACTTGGGGGTGGGGGCGTCGTTCCTGTCCATGCTTCGCTTCCTCCTCGCGAAGGCCGGCCCTGAGGCCGGGCAGCGCGACACGACACGGCGTACCGTCGGCGGCCGTGGGGGGCCACCGCGCGCCGGCGTCGTATCGACGACGGTGGGGGGACGGTCGGCCGCCGTGGGGGCGGACAACCGGAAGGCCCGGGCCACGGCGGGCGGCCCGGCTCGACAGCGATGGGGCCTGTCGATGCCGATAGGTTGGTCCGACACCCCTGGGTTGTCAACAGTTCCCGGAAGTTTTACGGGAGTTGAAGACCCGTCGAGGATCTGCCAGGAGAGGATCATGGCTGGTCAAGTGGCCGTGATGGCGTCCTTCCTTCAAGTGAGATCGACAGAACCCTGGATCTGAAGGAAACGAGCTGGCTACTGATCGCAAAACTTCCGGAAACCTTCCGGGGGGGCGAGTGCGGTGAGAGAACGCCCCCGCGTCCGGCCTGCGCCGAGGGGCCGTGTGCGCTCCCGCGCGGACCCGCCTGCCCCGTCCACTCCAGCGACAGCGGCGTCCGTCACCAGTTCTCGTAGTCCCCGATCACGCGGGTCACGAGCCGGTGCAGGATCCCGGCCCGGCGCCGGTCCTCCCGCTGGTTGCGCAGGGTCTGCTCGGTCGTATGCAGCCGGTGCCAGGCGCCCGGCTCCTTGTCCATCACCTCGTCGACCAGGGGCCGGGTGAACAGGGCCAGGCACTCGGCCAACCGCCGCCGGGTGTCCGGGGAGGGCGGGGACTGGTCAGGGGCCGTGTACCCGCTGGTGAGGTAGCACGCCGGGTCGGCCGGACTCCACCCCACGACGGCGCCGTCCTGAACGGGCAGCGCCAGTCCGGGGGCGATGCCGATGCGCGCCTCCAGGGGTGCGTCCGGGACGGCAGGGTCCCGCAGTCAGATCAGCTCGGCCGCTTGGGTGCCGCACGGTCGTCTGTGGCATGCCGAAATCGCGTACCTCTTTCGCACGGAGTCCGCCCCGGAGGGTCGGAAGCCCGTCGGGGATGTGGATGCCGGCTTCCGCGGGAGGGGCCTCGTTCGGCATGGAGCCCGACGCCCACCAGCTCATGACTCCCCTTGTCGAACCGGAGGTCGTCCTCCTCCGACCACAACCACCGCAAGCTGCCGAAGGTGGTCCGTACCTGCTGCTCGAACTCCGCCCTGCTCACGAACCCACCGACGATCACCTGAGGTATGTCCAGGGCCAGACGCGGAGCAAAAGACAACGGGGGCGCCCGTCACCACGGTGCCGATCTTGTTCAAAGTGATGTCCAGAACTCCACATCACCGAATCTGGTCGGTAGGTCGCAGCCGCATGCATGGGGAGTGACGGTGTTCCGACCGACCGGGTACCACGCGGTTCACGGCGAGGGCGCTGACGCCCGGTATGCCCGAAGGCGGGAGACTCGGACTCGCTCAGCGGTGAACGAGATTTTTTCCTCGTCTCCGATGGCCTTCACGTCGAAATCCCCTTCCGGACTGCGTGACAACGTGATGAGGCAGTCCAGGCTCCTCGCCCACCCGTCGATCTTAATGTCCCGCACGCGGATGAATTCGAGTGAGACTTCGAATGCGTTGAAATGCTTCTCTCTCCATTCTCTTGGAGTCGTTTCAGTTGGCACTCTGAAGTCGAATCCCATTGCCACGGCAGCCCCCTCGCCGCGGTCATCTACATGAACGTAAGACAGGGCTTTTCCGTTCAGCCCAGGAGGGTTTTCAAGAATCTCTTCGGGTGCACCTGAATTCCTGAAGATTCTTCGCCATTCCGTGTCATCCATAGAAGGTCCTCTCGTCGATCCACGGTAGTTTGTCGGTGAACCTTCTGCGATCCAGTGGGCTGGCAAAGAATTGCCTGTCCTGCCCCTCGGATGAACGGTAGGCGCTCACGTGTCTTACCGTAACGGAGTCGCTAGCCGTGAAGCTGCATCGCATCGTCGGCCCTTCCAGGTGAATTTCCAGTCGCCGCGGCTCCATGGGGGCCACCGCAGCCTCTGCCTCCCCTGATCCGAGCCAGTGCCCCAAGCGGAATTCTCTTACATCCAGGAAAGCGACATGACACTGAACTCGATCACATTCGACCTTGACCCAATCCGGATTCGGAGAAGTGGGCAGCTTCGCCATGTCCAGGCGGATTACGGCTGTAGGGCCTCGCCGGTTGAGGTTGATCGAACGGACGATCACGGGATCCGGGGGGAAGCCTCCGGGGTGGACGTCAGTCAGTGCATTCGAATTCCTGATGAACTCACTCAGTTTTCGGATCATAGTAGTAATGTTCCTCGCAGCCGGGGAGTTGGCCGTTTCGCGGGTCGTCGAACGGCCTTACATGCACGTGGGGCGGCTGATAGCCGGGCTCACCCGGCCTCTGGTGACCGAACCAGTGGTCCTGGTACACGATCAGGTCACCGGAAGGCGTCTCGTAGTACTCCTCACGGTAGAAGATCGGTTGGTGGTTGTCGTCCAGTAGCTGCTTCCCTCCTTGCCAGTCAGGACCGGTAGCCGGCACCCAGTCATTCACTTCGATCGGCTCTGCCCCCTCCGGAATGCCGGCGTCCCGTAGCGCCTGAGCTTTGGCTCCCTCCAGTGACCGCCGAGGGTAGTCCGGCGCGAGGCCGAGGGGGTCACACCAGGTGTGGGGGTTGTGGACGTAGGTGGCGGGGTTGGGGGCGGGGGCCAGGCCGAGGGGGTCGGGGGTGGTGTAGCGGCCGGTGGCCGGGTCGTAGTAGCGGAAGTAGTTGTAGTGCAGGCCGGTCTCGGGGTCGTGGTACTGGCCGGGGAACCGCAGCGGCGTGTAGGTGGTGGCGTCGCGGTTCCAGGTGGTGGTGCCCCACAGGGTGGTGCGGGTGTGCCAGGCGATGGTGCCGGTCTCGTCGACGAGTTCGGTGGGGGTGCCGACCAGGTCGGTGACGATGGCGAAGAACCGGCGGTCGATCTCGTTCTGGTCGGCGGGGTCGAGGAGGCGCTCGGTCTGGGCCAGGGGAGTGAGGCCGTCGTGGTCCCAGGTGAGGGCGACCGGGTGGGGCAGATCGGGCGAGGTGGTGGTCTGCTCGACGAGGACCGGGCCGTCCCAGGTGAAGTCCACCCGCTCGGTGACGGTCGAGCCGTCCGCCGCCAGGCGCTGCTTGGCGATGCGGCGGCCCAGCGGGTCGTACAGGTAGCGCCAGACGGTGCCGTCCGGGGTGGTGACGGCGGTGAGGCGGTCCTCGGCGTCCCACTCGTAGCGCCAGGTGTCGGGCTTCTTCGACAGCCGGACGCGCTGCCGCAGGACGGTGCGGCCGGCTGCGTCGTACTCGTAGCGGAAGCGCCCGGCGCGGGTGATGCGGGTGCCGGTGTAGGCGCGCTCGCCGGTGGCGTCGGCGGCGGCGTGCCCGGCGGGCCAGGAGGCGGAGGTCTGGTTGCCGGCCGCGTCGTAGGCGTAGGTCTCGCTCCAGTCGGCCGCGGTGACGGCGGTGACGCGTCCGGCCGGGTCGAGGTCGAAGGCGCGGTGGCCGGACAGGAGGTCGTCGACGGCGGTGAGGTGGCCGTCCGGCCGGTAGTGGTACGTGCGCTGCTGGACGGTGGCCGCGTTCTCCGGGCCGGCGGTGAGGGCCTGGCCGGTCAGGCGTCCGGCCGGGTCCCACCACTGGGCCAGGGTGAGGTGCTCGCCGATGCGGCGGGCGGTCTCGCGCCCGGCGGCGTCGTGGGTGAAGTCCAGCGTGCGACCGGAGGTGGTCAGGGCGGTGCGGTTGCCGGCCGCGTCGTAGGCCAGGGAGGACACCGCCCCGGTGGGGGTGGTGCGGCGGGTGCGGCGGCCCAGCGCGTCGTAGGAGAAGGACAGGGCCCGGCCGTTCACCAGCTCGGTCTTCACCCGCCCCAGCCGGTCGCGGTGCCAGCGCACCTCCGCGTCGGGCCCGACGGCCTCCACCGGTCGTCCGGCCGCGTCGTAGGCGAAGGTGGTGACCCTGCCCCCGGCCTCCTTGCGGACCAGGCGGCCCAGCTCGTCGTGGGCGAAGGAGATGGTCTCGCCCAGCGGGGTGGTGCGGGCGGCCAGTTGGCCGGCCGCGTCGTAGGAGTAGGACAGGGTGCGGTCGTCGAAGTCGGTCTCGGACATCAGGCGCCCGGCCGGGTCGTACTCGTACGACCAGCTCAGCCCCTGGGGGTTGGTGACGCGGGTCAGCCGCAGCTCGGTGTCGTGCTCGAAGGTGTGGCGCACCCCGTCCGGGCCGGTGCGGGCGGCCAGCAGGTCGAAGTGGGTGTACTCGTAGGTGGTCACCCCGCCGGCGGCGTCGGTGTGGCGGACGCAGTTGCCCTCACCGTCGTACTCCCACCGCTCCTCGGCCCCGTCCGGGCCGGTGCGGCGGGCGAGTCTGCCCTCGACCGTCCACTCCAGGCGGGTGACGGCTCCCAGGGGATCGGTGATGGCGGTGGGACGGCCGAAGGCGTCGCGGGTGTAGCGGGTGACGGCGCCCATGGGGGTCCCCCCGCCGGAGGCAGGGGGAGGATCGGTGATCTCGACCGGCAGCCCGGCCGCGTCGCAGCGCACGGACGTGACCTGGCCCAGGGCGTCGGTGACCGAGGCCAGATGGCCGCGCCCGTCGTAGGCGTAGCGGGTGGTGTGACCGGCCGGGTCGGTGGTGGCGGTGCGCAGGCCGCGCTCGTCGTAGGCGTGCCGCCACACCGCCCCGTCCGCCTCGCGGACCTCGACCGGCAGGCCGAGCCCGTCGCGGGTGACGGCGACCTGCCGCCCGTCCGGGCGGGTCAGACCGGTGAGGCGGCCCAGCTCGTCGTAGGCGAAGGCGGTGGTGCGACCCAGGGGGTCGGTGACGGTCAGCGGCTGCCGGTGGTCGCCGTAGGTGTAGCGGGTGGTGTGGCCGTTCGGGTCGGTGGTGGCGACCGTGCGGCAGCGGTCGTCGATCACATGGCGGGTGGCGTGCCCGGCGGCGGTGGTCAGGGTGGTGACCTTGTGGCCGGTGTCCGGGTCGGTCCCGTCGTAGGCGATGCGGACCTGCATGTGGCCCTCGGTGCCGCCCTCGGCGACGCACCGGTGCAGGTTGTCGTAGACGTAGTCGTAGCGCCGGTCGTTGGAGTCGACCCAGGCGATCACCCGGGCCTCGTCGTCGTACTCGAAGCGCAGCGGCCGCCCCGAGGAGTCGGCCACCTCGGTGAGGTGGCCGTCGGTGTAGCCGTAGCGCCTGACCGCCTGGTCGCCCAGTGACAGGGCGGTGACGCGGCCGTCCTCGACGGTCAGGTGCAGGGTGTGGCCGCCGCTGTGCTCGATCCGCAGCGGTGCGCCGGTGGCCTCGTCGTAGGCGAAGAGGATCCGGTGCCCGGCCCGGTCGGTGATCTGCTCCAGCCGTCCCACACCGTTCGCCCCGCCGCCTTCGCCCTCGCTCCCGGCAGGCGGGGCGAAGTGCCGCACCCGTCCGGTGTCCGGCTCGGTCAGGGTGTAGCCGCCGTCCGGGGCGCGCTCCAGCGGCATCCGCGCCGAACCGGCCGACGGCAGCGTGGGCACGCCGGGGGCCGGATGCGGGTACGCCAGCAGCCGCCCGTCCTCGGCGACGAACACCACGCCCTCGGCGTCCACCTCCAGCCGCTGGTCGACGGTGGAGGCCCACGACGGCCCGAACCACCGCCCGGCGGTGTACCCGGACTCCACGTACCGCCGGAAGACCAGCGGCATCGCACCGGGCAGGGAGACGTCCGTCTGCGGCAGGAACATCTTCCCGGTGGCCAGGTCCACCGGGTCCGTGCCGCCGGAGTCGCGCTCCTCCGGCCTGCTGCCGTGCTGCTCCGGGCCGTCCCTGTCCAGGGCGCGGCGGGCCTTGCCCGCGTCGGCGGCCGTGTCCGCGGCCTCCGCCGCGATCCGCACGCCCTTGACGCCCGCCCCGGCGCCGCCGGTCGCGATGGTCAGCGCCGCGTCGGGCGCCAGCCGCCCCAGCCCCTCGGCCGGGTCCTTCATGAAGTCGGTGACCATCTGCCGGCCGACGCCCCACGGGTCGTTGGCGGCCAGGACCAGCCCGGAGAGGGTGCTGTTGAGGTTGGTGGCGTACTCGGCCGGGTTGGCCATGTTGTACGGGTCGGTGGGGTTGATACTGCGGACGAAGGAGACCAGGCCGGTGGTGCCCTTGATGACCCCGCCGTAGAAGTGGGAGGCGTCCATCCCGACCCCGACCACGCCGAGCTTGACCTGATCGCCGTAGGACGGTTCGGCCGGCGCCTTCTCCCGGGCGGCCCGCACAGCCGAGCGGGCCTTCTCCGCGGCGGTGTCGCGCTGCTTGCGGGCCTCGGACAGTATCTCCTCGGCCGCCTCGGCCCTGGCCGGGCCCGGGTCCTTGAAGGCGGCCGGGCACACCGGCGGCGTGCCGGGGTCGTCGCCCGCCTCCACCTTGGCGTTGTACGCCTTGACGTCCTTGTTGTAGGCGTCGACCTTGGCGTTGTGGGCCTCCCGCGCGTCCTCGGAGGCCTTGACGGCCGCCTTGTACTTGGAGATCGCCTCCTTCGCCCGGCCCTGGGCCCACTCCACCGTGCCCGCGAAGTCCTCCAGCGCGCCGGCGGCCTTCTCGCAGGCCTCCGCCGCCTTGAACCACTTCGGGGGTTCCTGGGCCGCCTTGGTGCGGAAGGCGTCGGCCGCCTCGCCCCGGAGGTCGCCGGAGTCCAGGCCCTTGATGCCGCGGCCGACGCGGTCGAAGGCCTTGGCGAAGTCCTTCAGATGACCCGCGGTCGAGCGCAGCTTCGAGGCGCTGCCGTAGATCAGCTTCTTGGGATCCTCCGTCTGTCCGAGCTGGAGTTCGTCGACGTCGGCACCCATTGCGTTGGCCGCGGAGCGGGACTTGTCCCGCACCCAGTCCGCGCCGGACTCCCAGCCGGCTTCCTCCAGCAGGTCGGCACCGACGTCCCCCAGCTTCTCGACACCCTCGCCGATCAGCTCGACACCCTGCTCGGCCTTGTCCTCGATGACGTCGGGAACGAAGTCACGCCAGCCCATCAGCCCTCGCCCCCGCCGCCCTGCCGCTGTGCCCGCTCCTGCGGCGAGGGACCGAAGGCGTCGTCCACCGCCCGGTCGAAAGCCTGGTCGTCGATGCCCAGGGCGTCGTTGAGGAACTCCGTCCGCTCCCCGCCCTGGCCTTCGGTCAGCACGGTGCGGCCGGTGTCCTTCCAGGTCTGCGCCATCTCATGGCCGGCCTGCTGGAACGACTCGATGCTGTAGTCGGGCTTGTAGTTGTCCAGGGAGACCAGCTCGCCCCACTCCCGCCGGGTGACCTCGTCCTCGGACAGGTGGGGGTTGCCGGCGAGGGAGTTGGCCGCGACCTTGAAGGTGCCCTGCCAGTACTGGTCCTCCTCGTGGACCAGCCCCGCTGCCAGCCCCAGCCGGGCCGCCAGCCCGTTGGCGTCCATGATCAGGGTGCGCACGCCCCAGGCCCAGTCCTCGCAGAAGCCCTCGAAGTCCTTGGCCAGGCCCGAGTGACCGGCCTCCATCGCGGTCATCGCCATCCCGTCGAAGCCCGCGCCCTGCAGGGAGCCGGTGGCCGAACTCCCCACTTCCTTCAGCTCGTCGATCGCCCCGTTGAGGCCCTTGGTGATGAGGTCCAGAGCCTCCTTGGAGAACTTCAGGTCCCCGTCGCCGCTCACCGCGCGCCCCCGTCCCGCTCCGTGCCGCCGATCTCCATATCCGCGTCCACCGCCGCCGCGTCCGGCACGATGCCCCGCACCGGCGGGAACAGCATCGAGCCGTCCTCGTCGGCGGCGTTCACCGCCACCCCGGCCGGGCCGTCCATGGAGGGGACGACCACATCCAGCAGCCGGGCCCCCAGCAGCGCCGCGTACTCCCACTCCTCACCGGGCGCGGCGCCCTTGAGCCGTGCGAAGCGGGCCAGCGCCGCCTCGTCGGTGAACGCGTGGATCCAGCGGATCCCGCCGTGCACGGCCGTCAGCAGCAGGCCGTCCATCAGCGGCACCAGAACGGCGGTACGGCGGAACTCGCCCACCATCGCGCGGGGATTCCCCCGCCCCGCGCGCACCGCGGCTATCTCCCCGACGAGCTCCACCCCGTACCCCCGTTCGACGCCCACCCCGGCCGGTCGGCCAATACTGTACTTACGCAAAGCAGTTGATCGACCGGAATACGACAGCGCCGGTGCGCCCGGCACTGAAGCGGCCCCCGTGCCGGAGATCCAGGGCCGCCCCCCTCCCCCTGGGGACCGTCCGCGGCTCCCGGGCCGACGCACCTGAGATTCAGGCCGTCGAACCCGGCGCTACGCTGAGCCCGTGATGAGGGAAAGAGCGGGTGGGCGGTGGCTCGCCGCCGCCTTGGCGGTCTCCGCGGTACTCGCCTCGGGGTGCACGGCCTCGGTCGACGCCGACGAACTGCCCGGCGTGTACCGCGACGAGGCGACCGGCGCCGAGATCGTGCTCGGTTCCGACGGGACGTTCTCCGCCACCGATGTGTCGATGGACGGGGTCTCTGACCCCGTCGACTTCAGCGGCGAGTGGGACTTCCTCGACGACCAGGCCTCCAACGACTTCGTCTACCTGTCGGTCGAGGACGGCGGACTCGGCAGGACCGGCGGCGTCCAGCTCTACACGAGCGGCCCGGAGAAGGTGTACTTCAACACCGATCCGGACGGGCCGCCGACCCTGGAACTCACCAAGACGGCCGCGCGGTAGGCCCTGCGCGCCGAGTCCGGCACGTGGCGGCACCGCACCCCGGCCGCGCCGCCGAGCCCTCCCGGCGGGCGGCGGGCGTCAACCCGCCTCGTACTCCGTGAGCAGCGCCGTGTACGCCGCCTCGGCGGCGCGCCCCTGGGCCGTTCCGCCGGGAGCGTGGGCGAGGAACGCCTCGGTCGAACCGGTCTGGAGGACCTTGCCGCCGTACAGCACGGTCACGTGGTCGGCCTCCTCGGCGAGGTCGGCGACGTCGTGCGTGGACATCAGGATGCCGACGTCCCCCGAAAGGCTGCGCAGGAGGTCGCGGAACACGCGCCGCTGGCGGGGGTCCATGCCCGCGGTCGGCTCGTCCAGCAGCAGGACGCGGCATTCGTGAACCAGCGCCGACGCCACCCCCATGCGCCGCAGCTGGCCGCCCGAGAGGGTGGACGCCTTGTCGTCGGCGTGCTCGCGCAGATCGACCAGGGCGAGGGAATCCAGCGCGCGCTGCCAGGCGTCGGCGCGGTTCATGCCCTTCAGCCAGCCGCTGTAGGCGACCTGCTCCCGGGCGGTCAGACCGGCCATGGCGGCCACGTTCTGGGGCATCCAGGAGACGTGCCGGCGGTATGCGCGCGAGCGCGAGCCGATCCCGTCGAAATCGATCCGGCCCGCCTGGGGCCGGCTGACCGAGGCCGCCAGTTTCAGGAGGGTTGACTTTCCCGCTCCGTTGGGGCCGAGGAGGATCGTCAGCCCTCCGGGCACCCGGTAGGAGAAGTCGTCCAGTACGGGGCGCAGCTTGCGGCCGTAACGGTACGTGCAGTCCTGGAAGGTGATACTCACAGCGCTGTCCTTGAGGTGTATTGGTTCACGGAGACCCCGACGACGAGGGTCGCGGCGGCCAGGGTCGCGGCGTACCGGTGGGACGCCTCCAGCCCGGTGACGGCCCAGGCGTGGTAGGCGGCACCGGTCTTACGGCCGAAGAACACCACGGCGAACACCCACACCAGCGGCAGCACGATCGCCGCGCGGCCGACGAAGCCCCGGCCGAGCAGCATCAGCCCCGTGAGGAAGAGCGTGTTGCGGCCGGCCTGCAACGCCGCTCCCGAATCCAGCGACAACCACGCCGCCCCCGAGCCCACCAGGACGGCGCTCACGGCGGCCAGGGTCAGACCGGTGTCCATCCACCCGACGGGGCGCAGGCCGGTCAGCTCGGCCGAGGGCAGCCGCGCGTCCAGGCACTGGCCGATCGCACCGACGACGATCAGGGGGGTGAAGAAGGACAGCACGACGTTGTTGCCCGCGCTGACGGAGAACGACGGCAGAACGACGGCGTTGTCCCGGAAGACGAACGTCAGCAGGACGAACGCGCCGATGGCCAGGGTGAGCACGGGATGCACGCGGCGGGCCTTCAGCCACCAGATCACGGAGCCTCCTCGCAGCCGTCCTCGAGCATCTGCCCGTACCAGGCCCTCTGCTGCGCGACCGGCTTGCGCGAGACCTCGTCCACGGTCCGAGTGATCTCGTCGTGCTGGGCGCGGGTGTAGAAGGGGTTGCCGCGTGCGACGCTCTCGAAGCCGATGGTGTGCCCCAGCTTCCTCCCCAGCCACATGTTCACGGCGATGGACGCCTCCGGCTTCGCGTCACACCCGAACTTGGGCGTCCCGTCGACGATGGTCGCCGCCACGGCGTGGCTCTTCCACGCGAGTGACAGCGGGATGTAGGCGGTCGTGGGCGAGGGATCCGGTTCGAACCGGCCGTAGACGATGGAGTCCCGCACCGTCCGCGGAACGTCCTCCACCACGCCGTAGGCCTTCAGCTTCGTGTAGGTGTCCCTCACCTCGGCGGACACGGCCGCGATGTCGCCGCGGGCCTGTTCGGGCATGCAGACTTCCGGAGCCCTGCCGGAGCACACCACCGCGACCCGGCCCGCGTTGAGGGACGGATTGAAGTTCCAGTCCTCGACGATGTTGTAGGCCCCGGCCGTGGAGGCCACCACCAGCGCCGCGCCGATCCCGGCGCGCACCGCCAGGTGCCCGCGGCGGATCCAGACCAGTCCCACCGCCGCCGCCACGCCCGCCGTGGGCAGGAACTGGGCGGCCATGGACGCGAAGGTCGCGGTCTCGCCGAAGCCGAGCTGGGCGGAGTACTCGCCCATCATGTGCCGCAGCCACGGGGGATTCATCGAGTGGGGGAACGCCACGACGACGAACACCAGGCACATCAGCGCCGGCGCGGCGATGAGGGGCTTGACCCAGCGGCCGATGCTGAACCCGATCAGGGCGTGCGCGCAGCACAGCGCCATGCCCAGCAGCAGCGGGGGAAGACTGTCCCAGGTGGGCCAGGTGGGGGTCTGGACGAACGCCATCACCACAGGGGTGATGAGCATCAGCCAGCCCAGGGCGACTATGGGGGCCAGCGCGAGTGTGATGATCTGCCATGTGGGCCGGGAGGCGGCCATCTGCCACACACCGGCCTCCTTCAGCCGGGCGCCCTGCCACGCGGCGGCGGCCGAGACCACCGCGTAGCTGACCGCGTACATCAACTCGATCGGCTGCTGCACCAGCGTCGGCGCGTACGGGTAGGGCCAGAAGGCGATCTGCTCACTGGTCCCGGAGGTGTAGTACAGGACCACGAGAGCGAGGGCCAGCGGCAGGGCCGGCAACGCGCTCGACGTCCTGACAAGGGTGCGCAGTCGCACTCGTTCTCCAGAGAGTGGGGAGTGAAGGAGCCGGCGCGTGAGCACCACCCACGCGCCTACTCCGCCGAGGTGTCCGGCCTTCGGTCAGTCGGCCTTCGAGGTGTCCACGTACACCTCGGAGACGAACAGCAGGCAGCACGAGCCGCCCTGACCGATCTTGTCGGCCCTGAAGTACAGCGTGTTCGTGCCGGACGGGACGTCCGTCCACTCGCCGTTGCTCCAGTAGCTGCTGCCCTTGAAGCAGTTGGAGAACGTCTTGGAGTCCAGGACCTTGTCCGGGGAGAAGCTGATGTCCACCCGCTCCGTCAGGGTGACCTTCTGGTTGGAGCTGCCCGCGTTCTGGGCGAAGCAGTCCCGGAACTGTACCTGCGAGTAGGTGCCCTGGTCCTCCCAGCGCCGGGACTCCTCGCCGTCGGTCCAGCTGCTGATGTAGCTGGACCAGTTCGCGGAGGCCGAGGGTGCGTTGATCAGGCCTATGGACGCCATGGCCGCGGCGACCAGTGCGGCACGGCGTATGGTGGTAGCGGAACGCATATCTGTTGCTCCTAGCCAGGTTACGGATGATGCGGTCTGGAGGCGGGCACGCCTCCCTGCCCCTCCGGGCCTTGCCGGGCTTGGAGTGGCTCTAAAGATCACTTACGTTCATCACGCTGTCAACTCGTTTACTTTTTAAGGCAGTTGACAAAGCGGCCACTGCTCACTTCCTTCGAATGGGCGCCCCGATGAGTGCCGCGCGTCGTGAAGTCGCAGGTCACAGGCCTGAAGTCGATGTCCGAGATGTTCGTACCGGCCGCGACCGGATGAATTCGGCAGGGGTTTCCGACTTCGGGGGAATTCACGTTCCGATGCCGGAAACCTATGGCTCGCGTCGGCTTTGTCAAGCGGTTCTGCCGGTCGGCGTGTTCGTGGCGGTCGGCGGCTTTGCGGGGTGTTCTGTTCGACGGTACTCAGTGTGACGGTTGTCTCACAGGACCGTCAGGGGCGGGGCGGCCGGCGCCCTGCCGCGCCTCGCGTGCCCGGCCGGGCCTCCGTCGGGCGGGTGGCGCCCGGCGCCCGCAGCGGCACCTCCGCCCAGACGGTCTTGGTGAACGCGTCCCGCAACCTCGCACCCCCAGCGCCGGGCGTACACCGCGACCAGGAGCAGCCACAGCGGAACGAGCGGCGGGGACTGCGTGGAGGTGGCCGCCGGGCCGGAGGCCGTGTACGTGCGGGACTCCAAGACGGCCGGCGGGCCCGTGCTGCGGGTCGGCCGCGACGGGTGGGCCGCGTTCGTCGCGCTCGCGGCCGGGCGCTGAGCCCGGTCCCGCACCGCTGCTGCGGCCCGGACGCCGTCCGGGCCGCAGCGGTACGAGCGGGCGGGGTCAGGCGGCCTCCGCCTCCTCCACGGAGGGCTCGGCGGCCGCCGCCGTCCCCTCCGGCCCGTCCCCGTCGTCCAGGACGATGCGGACGGTACGGCGGCCGTCGCCGGGCCCGGCCTCGGTCAGCCGGTCGCGGATGCGGTCGTAGAGTACGGCGGCCATCGCCCAGTCCGCGTCCACCTCCTCGCTCGCCTTCTCGCGGGTCTTCCAGAGGCTGATCAGGGCGGCGATGAGGGACGGCCCGGACAGGTGCGTCCACACCAGGCCGTGTTCGGCGTCCTCCTCGACCGTTCCGGGGACGCGGAAGCGCGGGTGCCGCGCGGCCTGTACGAGCAGGAACTCCCAGGTGTCGCGGTGGCAGACCAGTTCGGCGCGCGACACCCCGGCGGCGTTCAGCAGCAGTTCCGCGTGCTCGGCCAGCGGGTCGGGCGGCGTCCCCCGGTCGTCGTCCCGCCGCCCCGGCCGCTGTCCGTCTTCGCCGTCCGCGTGGACGCCGTGGAGCCGCCGGCCGTCCGCCGCCGGGGGCGCGGCTGTGCGATCAGTACGGCCGCGGGAGTCCTCGGAGCGGTTCCGGAGGGTCTGCTCGGCGGCCTTCTTCACCGTCCTCACGCGCTCTCCCGGCGTCTCCCCGGCCTCCCCGGAGGGAGCCGCCCCGTCCGGGGGCTCCGGTACGCCGTCCCGCTCCCGCTCCATGCGCTCCTCCTGCCGTCGGCTGTCCTGTGTCCCGGGGGCTTCGTCCGATGGGGCCAACAGCCCCGCCGGCGGCTGGGCCCCGGCCGTCTCCGCCGTTCCGTCCCCCGCCTCGCCGGGCTCATCGGCGCCGGGGGAGCCCAGCACGGGCGGCGGATGTGCCCCGGTACGGCCGCCGGTGATCTCCAGGCGCAGTTCGCCCAGACGGCCGAGGATCTCCTCCTGCCGCCGTAGCTGCGTCTGGTTCTCCTCCTGGAGGATCCGGGTTCCGTCGGAGACGGCCCTCCGGAGTCTGTGGAACTCTCCGCTCATCGCCTGCGACGGCGGCTTTTCCGCCGCCTCGGCGAGCGTGGTGCGGATCTCCGCGATCTCGCGACTGATCCGGCCGATCCCCTCGTCGAGATCGCCGAACCCCCTGTCGCAGGCGCCGGACTCCTCTTCGAGCGGCTGTTTCCGCCTCAGCGTGAACCGCACGCAACCCCCTTGTCGCTTTGAGTGACGAGCCGATCCTTTCCCCGGGCCCGATCGGGCGACGCAGGCGTTTTCCGGCCAAGACGGGTCCGTGCCACCGGTGTCGGCGGAACGGACGGCCCCACGCTGTGCGGTTACTTCCCAGCACCCCCGAAGGGGTGATGGCCTGGACGTATGTGCCCCGCCCCCTTCCTCCCGGTCCCGCGAAGCGGAAGGCGGCGGGCGGCGGACGATGACGCGAGTCCGCGAAACCGGGCCGCCCCTGACCATGCGCGGGCCGCGGCCCTCGACCGGAGGAGGCGCCCGCCTTGGCGAAGACCACACAACTGCGTACGTACACCGTCCGGGACGGAATGCTGGACGAGTGGGTGGAACGGTGGCGCGAGGAGATCGTCCCGCTGCGCCTGGCACTGGGCTTCACGATCGACGGGGCCTGGGTGGACCGGGAACGCAACCGGTTCGTCTGGCTGATCTCCTACGACGGTCCCGAGACGTTCGAGGAACGCAACGCCGTGTACTGGGCCTCGCCCCGGCGTAAGGCCATGGGCCTCGACCCGGACGACTACCTCGCCCACACCGACGACCGGACGGTCGAGCGGGTCCGCTGACCGCACGGGCCGCCGGTGGCCGGGCCTGCGCCGACCCGTACAACCGGACCTTGTACGGGCGTTGTACGGGTCCCGGGCCGTGCCCCGGCCCGCGCGGGCCGCGTTGGACATGGCCCCGGCGGTGACGGACGGCGGAAGCCGCCGGGGGCTCGGACCAGCGGGACGGACTCGGGGACGAAGGGGCGTGAGGGCGGTGCGGGACACGCGGAACGGTCACGCGGTACGGGTGAAGGAGGACAGCGGCGACCCGCCGGGGGTGTGGTCGGCGTATGGCAGGCTGCTCCAGCTCATGCCTGCCGGGCCGGGGTTCCACACCGGGCTGAACGGTCCGTTCGTGGTTCTGGAGACGAAGGAGCACCGGCACATCGGCTACGTCGAATCCCAGGAAGTCGGGTGCGTCGTACGTGATCCCGCAGAGGTCAGCGCCTTCGGACCGCGGTATGGCAAGCTGCGATCGCAGGCCCTGAACGTCATGGAGTCTGCGCGGCTCATCGGACGGCTGCTGGGAGAGACATGAGCATGGAGCAGGTGACCAGGAACGTGGGCGAGCCGCACTGGTTCAAGAGCAGCTACAGCGGATCGGGCGGCGGGGACTGCGTGGAGGTGGCCGCCGGGCCGGAGGCCGTGTACGTGCGGGACTCCAAGGCCGTGGGCGACGGGCCCATACTCCGGGTCGGCCGAGACGAGTGGGCCGTGTTCCTGATGCTCGCGGCGGAGCGGGGCTGAGCAAAGCCGCCGCTCCGGCCGCGTGCGCGCGGGGCCCGGTACGGCCGCTACGCTCCCGGCCGCGTGCGGCGCAGGAGGCGGGAGAGGAGACCGGCCGGGCCCCACCCCCGGGGGGCCCGGCCGGAGCGTTCGCGGTACCAGCGGCGCAGACGGCGCCGCTGCTGCCGGGTCAGGGCGGAGTCGGACTCCAGGAGGTGCGTGACGAAGCGCATGGCGTCCGGGCGGTATCCGCCGGTCATGGGGCGGCCGCGGGCGTAGGCGGCGAACGCCGGGCGGTAGCGCTCGCCCAGGATGCGCGGCAGCTCGGGCGCGATCCCGGCGATGACCGCGGCCCGCTTGGCGACCAGCGCCCGGCGCTGGACCTCCAGTCGCGCGGGGTCGAAGCCGGCGGGTGCGGGGCCGCCGGCGACCAGGGCGCCCAGCAGGGCGGCCTGGGCGGCGGCCAGCCGGCGGCGGGCCGCGTCGGTGTCAGGCACGGGGACCTCCCGCGTTCCGCGCCGCGCCCTCGAACACGCCCCGTACGGCCGCCAGTTCGGCGGCCAGCTCCTCGTCCGGGGGGAAGTCGTCGTCGCGTTCCAGCAGCACGCCCGGCGGATCGGTGCGCGCGCACAGCTCGGCCAGCAGCTCCAGCACCGGCTCCGGCACCGGGTGGGCGTGGCTGTCGTGCCACACCCCGTCGCGCTCCACGCCGCCCGCCACGTGCACGTACGCCAGCGCGTCCAGCGGCAGGCCGTCCAGGACGGCCGGCGGGTCCTCGCCGCGGTTGACGCGGTTGGTGTGGAGGTTGGCGACGTCGATCAGCAGGCCGACGCCGGTGCGGTCCACCAGCTCGGTCAGGAACTCCGCCTCGCCCAGCTCCTCGCCGGGCCAGGGGAGCAGGGCCGCGATGTTCTCCAGCGCCAGCGGCACGGGCAGCGCGTCCTGGGCGATCATGACGTTCTCGCAGAGCACCTCCAGCGCGTCGCGGGTGCGCGGCACCGGCAGCAGGTGCCCGGCCTCCATCACCGGCCCCTCGGTCCCCGGCCCCCCGGCCCGGACGAACGCGATGTGCTCGGTGACCAGCGGCGCCTCCAGCGCCTCGGCCCGGTGCGCCAGCGCCGCCAGCCGGGCGGGGTCGGGCCGCTGCGCGCCCCCGAGCCCGAGCCCCACCCCGTGCGGCACCACGGTGGTGCCGCGCTCGCGCAGCCGTACCAGCGCCGGCGGAAGGTGGTCGGGGCAGACGTTCTCCGCGACCACCTCCACCCAGCCGACGTCCGGCAGCGCCTCGATCGCCTCCGCGATTCCCGGCCGCCAGCCGATCCCCGTACCCAGTCGTGCCACGCCCGCCCCCCTCCCCGGTCCCTCCCCGGTTCCTCCCCGTGTGGGGTTGTCATCTCCGGGCAGAGGGATCACCAATCCCGCGCGGCGGAGTTCAGAGCTTCACCTGAGCTTTCGCCGGGGCCCCACCCCGGTCCGTTCGCGGCCGCCGCCCGTGTGTCGCGCCCGCATCGGACCGCAAAAACGACGAAAATCGGACCAGTCCTCCAGGGAGAGGTACATGCTGGAAAAGCTGCAGCGCCTACTGGGGCTCCGTACCGATCCGGTCATCTTCTTCACCTCGGCCGGGCTCACCGTGCTGTTCGTGGTCGCGGCGGTCTCGCTGACGGAGCAGGTGGACCGGATCTTCGCCACGGCCTCGGACTGGCTGCTCACCCAACTGGGCTGGTTCTACATCCTGGGTGTGACGACCTTCCTGGTCTATCTGCTCTGGATCGCCGTCAGCCGCTACGGACACATCCGCCTGGGCGCCCAGGACGACCGCCCGGAGTACAGCACGCGGACCTGGTTCGCGATGCTGTTCGCCGCCGGGATCGGCACGATCCTGATGTTCTGGGGCGTGGCCGAGCCGATCAGCCACTTCGCCGAGCCGCCCCAGCAGGGCGTCGAGCCGGAGAGCACCGAGGCCGCCCGGATGGCGATGGCCTACTCGCTGTACCACTTCGGCCTGCACACCTGGTCGATCTTCTGCCTGCCGTCGCTGACGTTCGCCTACTTCGTCTACGTGCGCGGGATGCCGTTCCGGGTCAGCTCCGTGTTGTACCCCCTCCTGGGCGACCGGGTGTACGGCACGGCGGGCCGGATCGTGGACATCGCGGCGGTGATGGGCACGCTCTTCGGCGTCGCGGTCTCCATCGGCCTGGGGACGATGCAGATCAACAGCGGGCTGGCGCGGCTGTTCGGTCTGCCGGAGAGCTCGCTGGTGCAGGTGCTGCTGATCACCGTGATCACCGCGATCGCCACCACCTCGGTGGTCTACGGCCTGGACAAGGGCATCAGGCGGTTGTCGAACATCAACATCGTCATGGCCGTCGGGCTGATGCTCTTCGTGCTCGCCACCGGGGCGACGCTGTTCCTGGCCAAGGGGATCATCGAGAACGTCGGCGTCTATCTGTCCTCGCTGGTGTCGCTGGCCTTCTGGAACGACACCTTCGCCGACACCGGCTGGCAGGGCACCTGGACGGTGTTCTACTGGGCGTGGACGATCACCTGGTCGCCGTTCGTGGGCATCTTCATCGCCCGCATCTCCAGGGGCCGCACGATCCGCGAGTTCGTCCTCGGCGTCCTCGCGCTGCCCACGGCCTTCACCATCGTGTGGTTCAGCGTCTTCGGGCTGTCCGCCATCGACATCGAGATGAACGGTGCGGGCGGGCTGGTGCGGAACGTGGTGGAGGAGGGCGACATCCCCGGCGCGCTCTTCACCTTCCTGGAGAACTACCCGCTCACCACCTTCGTCTCGGCGCTGTCGGTACTGATCGTGGTCATCTTCTTCACCACCTCCTCGGACTCGGCCTCCCTGGTGGTGGACATGCTCAGCGCCGGGCAGCGGGAGGAGGGCGGGCCGACGCGGCAGCGGGTGTTCTGGGCGATCACCGAGGGCGTGGTCGCGGGGACGCTGATCGCGGCCACCGGCAAGAGCGGCCTGGACGCGCTCGCCGAGGTGATCACGGTGCTCGGTCTGCCGTTCTTCGTCCTGGCGTTTTTGATGATGTACTCGCTGGTCCGCGCGCTGCGGACGGATTTCCCCGAACTCACCGGCCCGCCCGCCGCGCTGCGGCGGCGGATGGAGCGGGAGCGCAGGACGCGGGAGTGGGGCGCGGGCAAGCGGGATGGCGAGGACGGCAAGGGCGGCGAGGGGGAGACATCCGAGGGCGCTGGGGGAGCCGAGGGTGCCGAGGGTGCCGAGGGCGCCGAGGGAACCGGGGGAGAGGCCTCCGAGAGCGGGCGGTAGGCCCTCTCAGTCGCCGCCGCCCTGCCGGACCGGGAGCGCCGGGTGTTCGGCCACGACCGTGGCCGAGCCCGGGGCGATCTCGGTGAAACCGGCATCGCGCACCACTGGCAGGCCCGACTCCGTCAGCCGCTCCCACCGCTCGCGCGGGGCGGTGCGGACCGCGAGCGGGAATCCGGCCGCGCGCCAGGCGGCCCGCGCCGCGCCGTCCAGCGCCAGCCAGGCGAGCTGGGCGCCGTGCCCGGCCTGGGCCATCGCCTTGCCGGCGGACATCTCCAGTTCCGGGTTGAGCCACAGCACGGGCGTGCCCGGCTCCGGCGCGGCGGGCGGCATGGGGTCCTCCAGTTCGGTGCCGGAGACCTGGAGGCGGGCCAGGTCCCTGGGCCAGCCGTCCAGCGGTACGGGCGGGAACACCCGTACCTCGGCCGGGTGCTCGCCGCCGCCGGTCACCGTGGCGCCCGGCAGGGCGCCCGCCCGCCGCCACTCCGCGCCGCGCGCCCGGCGCACCACCTTGCGGATGCGCCCGTCCTGCCAGTCGCGCACCGCCCGGTGCCAGTCGCCGCCGGGGTCCGTCGCGCGTTCGTCCGACAGCATCACCAGCACCGCGCGCGCCGCCGTCTGAAGCGCGTCGGTGCGCGCGGGCGGGCCGGGGGGAGCGGACCGCTCGATCCGGACGACGAGCGGCAGCACGTACTGCGGGGCCGCGTCCCGGTCGGCGGCCTCGCGGGCGGCGGGGGCGGTGGAGGGGGCGTCGGAGGTGCTCACGGGGCCAGTGTGCCAGCCGCCGCCGGGGCGTCCGCACCCGTTTACGTGCGAGGTCCCGGGCGGGCGGGGCCGGGAGTACCCTCGGCCCCATGGAGTTCGTATCCGGCTGGACCGCACCCGAGACGACGGCCGTCCGGGACGCCGGTGCCGTCCCCGCCCCCGACGGCACCGGGCGCGAGGAGCGGGCCGTGTGCGTGCAGTGCGGCGAGCCGACCGACTACCCGGCGAGCACGCGCGGCGCGACGCTGTGCCCGGTGTGCGAGTGGCACGAGGCCGAACGCGTCGCCTGCTCCTGCTGAACGGGGCCGGAGGAAGCCGGACGGAGCCGGACGGACCCTCCGGGGACGGGGCTCAGTCCCGGCCCATGGCCGAGGCGATCATCTCCGAGACGTGCACGACGCGGTATCCGCGCTCCTTCAGCTCCGGGACGATCCGGCGGACGGCCTTCTCGGTGGCCGGCGCCTTCTCGCGGTCGCACCGCAGCACCACCACCGAGCCCGGCCTGATGTCCTTCAGCACCCGCTCGGCCACCTTCTCCGGGTCCTTCTCCCCGGCGTCCGGCGCCACCACGTCACCGGCCACCGCCGTCACCTTCGCCGGGGCGATCGTCCGCCGGGAGCGGTCGTCGAAGCAGCCCCCGGGGAAGCGGAAGTAGGGCGTCAGGTTCTTCACCCCCGCCGCGCGGATCGCCTTCCGCCCCTTGCGCACGTCCGCGAGCTGTTCGCCGGGCGCGAGCGCGGGGAGGTCGCGGCAGTCGTCGGTGAAGGCGCGGTGGGAGTGGGAGAGGTTGCCGACCTCGAACAGGTCGTCGCGGCCGATGGAGCGCGCCTGGTGCTTGTAGGTCTGCGCCCACAGGCCCGACATGAAGACGGTCGCGGGGACCTTCTCGCGGCGCAGCGCGGCGATCAGTCCGGGGTTGTCGTGGCGCTCGCCCTCCTCCTCGGCGCGCTCGCGGTCCTCGGCGGGCAGGGCGGCGTCGAAGGTCAGCGCCACCACCTTGTCGCCCCGGTCACCGCTCTTCTCGGCCTTCTTCCGCTTCTCCCGGTTCTCGTCGTCCTCCGCCGGCTTCTCCTCCGCCGGCTTCTCCTCCGGCTTCCCGCTCTCGTCGTCGGTGGCCTGCGGGGCCCCGGCGCGCGGGCCGTGCCGGAAGACAGGCACCCGGCCGCTGATGGAGGCGGGCAGGGTGGCGTACCGGTCGGACGGCGACACGTCCTGGTCGTCGCCGTCCGGGCGGGAGACCGAGGAGCGCGGGGAGGCGGAGAAGCCGTCCTTCTCGGAGCCTTCCTCCGAGGCCGCCGGTGAGGAGGGCGCGGCCGGGGAGGCGCCGGCCCGGGTGGTATCGCCACCCGGGCCCGCGCAGCCCGCCGCCGCGGCGGCGACCAGGGCGAGAGCGGTCAGGGGACGGGCGGTGCGGCGCACGGAGACGGTCATGATCGGAACGTAACGACGATCCGGGACGGTCGCGCGGGCTGCTGCTCTTGTCGGACTACCGCCACCCCCGGCCCGGGTGACGCCCGGCCGGGTGGCGGCGCGCCGGCTTCGCCCCCGCCCCGCGCACCGGCCCATGCACCGGCCCGCGCACCGCCCCGTACGCCGGACCGTGGGTCAGGTCGTGCGCCAGTAGCCCAGTGCGTGCACCCTGTCCTTCGGCACGCCGAGCTCCTTGCGGGCGTACGAGGCGAGGGCGCGGGTGGTGGTGGTGTCGCAGGCGATCCAGACGTAGGGATCCGGCTCGTCCTCCAGCAGCTTCGGCAGGGCCGCGGTCACCTCGGTCACCAGATGGGCGCCGGCGTCCCGGCGCGGGATCCACCGTACCTCGTGCGGGCCGGACCGGAGCCGCAGCGGCAGTTCGGCGTCCTGCGGATGCGCGGTCTCCAGCCAGACGGTCGCGGGCGTGCCGGGGAAGGCGTCCAGCAGCGAGTTGACCGCCGGCAGGGACGCCGGGTCGCCGACGGCCAGGAGCCGGGAGGGCTCGGGCGACGGCGCGGTGAACCCCGTGCCCTGGACGGTGGCCTCGATCGTGTCGCCCGGCCGCGCGCCGCGCGCCCAGTCGCAGGCGATGCCCTCGTGCAGCGCGAACTCCAGGGCGAACGTCCCGGCCGCGGGATCGGGATCGACCAGGGTGTAGGCGCGCTGGTGCGGTTTGCCCCCGCTCTCGAACCAGAGGCGGACCCACATCGTCGGGTGGACGCCGGTCGAGGCGAGCATCCCGCCGTCCGTCATCCGGATCCGCAGGTAGTGCTCGGTGACCTGTTCGGTTCCGGTCACGGTGAACTCGAAGTCCCTGCCCCGCAGCAGTCTGAGGACCACGCCCTCCCAGCCATGCCCCACGGTCTCTCCTCCCCGGTCCCGGGGTGCCCCCGGACAGCCGCCGTTTTGGTTAGGTTAGCCTAACTTAACGAGCGGGGGGTGTTCGCGGCGCCCCCTGCTTCGGCCTGCCCGACCCCGCCCTTCCCTTCGGAGAACACGTGTCCAGACCCACCGGCGCCACCGCCGTCCCGACCGTCCCTGACACCCCCGGCGCCTCGCGCGGGCCCGTCCACGAGCGGGCCGTCGAGGGCTTCGGGACCCTGCGGATCACCCCCGTGGACCCCGAGCGCGACGCCGCCGTCATCCACGGCTGGGTCACCGGGGAGCGCGCCGCGTTCTGGGGGATGGGCTCGATGGACGTCCGGGAGGTCCGCGAGGTCTACGCCCACATGGACGCCCTCACCACCCACCACGCCTTCCTCGTCCACCGCGACGGGGAGCCCGTCGCGCTCCTCCAGACGTACGACCCCGCCGAGGACCGGGTGGGGCTGTGCTACGAGGTCCGGCCCGGCGACGTCGGGGCGCACCTGCTGCTCGCCCCCGCCGCGGACGCCGGCGAGCCGGGGTTCACCGGCCGCCTGGCGTCCGCGATCCTGGAGTACCTGCTGGCCGACCCGGACTGCCGCCGGATCGTCGTCGAGCCGGACGCCCGCAACGAGAAGGCGATCGCGCGCATGCTGCGCACCGGGTTCGAGCAGGGGCCCGAGGTGGTGCTCCCCGCGGTCGAGCTGCCGGAGGTCAGCCTCCCCGAGAAGCGGGCCCGGCTGGCCTTCCTGCCGCGGGAGGCGGTCGCCGGCTGACCCCGGCCGGTGAGGTCCCGCCGGACCCTGTGCCCCGCCGGCCCCGGTGTCCCGCCGGTCTCAGTGGCGCCACGGCCCGGTGACGGCGAACGTGGTCCCCGGCTCGTAGCAGTTGACGTACATGGTGCGGCGGTCGGGCGAGAAGGTGACGCCCGCGAACTCGCCGTACGCCGGCTCCCGCGCGGTGCCGGTGTTCTGGGCGTTGCGCGCCAGGGCGTAGATCTCGCCGTGGCGGGTGAGGCCGTAGACGTGCTGCTCGCCGCCGCCGTCCTCGCAGACCATCAGGCCGCCGCCCGGGGCGAGGCAGATGTTGTCCGGGGACTCGCCGGGGGTGTCCACACCGGTGTCCGGCCCGAAGATCACCGCCAGCGTCAGCCGGCGGCGGCCCGGCTCGTAGCGCCACACCTGGCCGAAGTGGTCGGCCGCCGAGCCCTCGGAGCTGCGCGCGTAGCTGGAGACGAAGTACACCGCGCCCCGCCCCCGGTGGCTGCCCCAGTAGCAGCCCTCCAGCTTCTGCGCGTGGGTGACGCCGCCGCGGCCGAAGTCCTGGAGGCGGATGGGCGTCCGCTTCGCCAGTGGATCGGGCACCGGCAGCCACTCGACGCCGTCGAAGCGCGTGCCCGGCTCGGTGACGGCCGACAGGTCCGGGACGCCGGGCACCCGCATGGCCTCCAGCCTCCCGCCCACGCGCAGCGAGTCGAAGCCGCCGCGGGGCCGGTGCGGCAGGAAGCGGTAGAACAGGCCGAAGGGGTGGTCGAAGGCGTCCTCGGTCTCGTAGACCACGCCCTCGCGCGGATCGACGGCGATGGCCTCGTGCTGGAAGCGGCCCATCGCGGTCAGCGGTTCGGGGACGGTGCGGTGACCGGGCCGCAGGCCGACCTCGAAGATGAAGCCGTGGTCCTTGGTGTAGCCGTTGGTGCCGGCCCTGTCCTCGGTCTCCTCGCAGGTCAGCCAGGTGCCCCAGGGAGTCGGGCCGCCCGCGCAGTTCACCGCGGTGCCCGCGATGCCCACCCGCTCGTCCAGCACGCGGTCGCCGCCGGAGAGCTCCAGCACCGTGCAACCGCCCAGGCCCCGCGAGTCGTACGTCAGCCCGCGAGCGGCGGGGACGCGGTACGGGTCGTCGTGGCGGTTCTCGTGGTTGCGCACCAGCTGTACGTGCCCGGGGCGGGTGCCGGGCAGGGCGGTCATGCCGTCGTGGCTGCCGGGGACCGGTCCCTGGCCCGAGAGCATGGGCTCGCCCTCACGCGACAGCACCCGGTAGCGGAAACCTTTCGGCAGGTCGAGCAGGCCGTCGGGATCGGGCACGAGGGGGCCGTATCCGCCCCGGCCGCCGGCCGCGTGGGCGGCGTCCGTACCGGCGAAGATCTCGGAGAGCGATCCGGTGAAGGCGATCCCCGCCCCGACGGCGGCGGCACTCCCCAGGATCCGGCGTCGCGTTGCTGACATGGGCAACTCCCTGCTGGCGGACAGGTTGATGACCCGCTTGTGTGTACCACGCCGTCCGCTCGGCGGGAACCAGGCGCGGCACGGGCGGAACCCGCCCGCGCGCACCGCGACCCTCCCGGCGTACGGATCCGGCCGTCCTCCGCTTCCGTCGGGCGCCGCCCCGCTCAAGCGCCGCTCGGGCGCCGCCCCGGTCAGGCGCCGTCGCCCGCCCCGGTCAGGCGCCGCGCGTCGCGGGCGAGCGCGGTCAGCCGGGATATCGCCCGGAAGTACTTCTTGCGGTAGCCCCCCTTGAGCATGTCCTCGCCGAAGAGCCGGTCGAACGGCACCCCGGAGGCGAGCACCGGCACCTCGCGGTCGTAGAGCCGGTCGGCCAGGACCACCAGGCGCAGCGCGGTGGATTGGTCCGGCACCGGCTGGACATCCGTGAGACAGACCGCCCGAACGCCGTCGCACAGTGCGCCGTAGCGGCTGGGGTGCACCCGGGAGAGGTGGTCCAGGAGGGAGGGGAAGTGGTCCAGGGACGCGCCGGGGGTGCGGTGCGCGGCGGCGGCCACCTCGGCCTCGCCGGCCGGCGGCGGGGCCTCGGGCAGACCGCGGTGGCGGTAGTCCTCGCCGTCGATGCGCAGCGTGCGGAAGTGCGCCGACAGGCCCTGGATCTCCCGCAGGAAGTCGGCGGCGGCGAACCGGCCCTCGCCCAGCTTGCCGGGCAGGGTGTTGGAGGTGGCCGCCAGCGCCACGCCCTCCTCGACCAGACGGCTCAGCAGGGTGGAGACCAGCACGGTGTCGCCCGGGTCGTCCAGCTCGAACTCGTCGATGCACAGCAGCCGGTGCCCGCCGAGCGTGGCCACCGTCTGCTGGAAGCCGAGCGCGCCCACCAGATTGGTCAGCTCCACGAACGTACCGAACGCCTTGCGCTCGGGCGGGGCCTCGGTGGCGTGCCACAGGGAGGCCAGCAGATGGGTCTTGCCGACGCCGTAACCGCCGTCGAGATACACCCCGCGCGGCCCGGTGGGCGCCGTCTGCCGCCCGCCGCGGCGGAACCAGCGGCGGATGCCGCCGCCCCCGCCGTCCGCCCGGTCCCCGCCGAGCCCGCCCGCGAACTCGCTCAGCACCTTCACCGCCTCGGACTGGCTGGGCCGGGAGGGGTCGGGGATGTAGTTGTCGAAGCGCACCGAGTCGAAGCGCGGCGGCGGCACCATCTCCGCGACCAGGCGGTCGGCGGGGACGTGCGGCTCGCGGTCGCACAGGGACGGCGGGGCGGCCCCGTCGGCCGCCGGACGCTCCGGTCCGGCGCTCGGGGCGGGCTTGTGGGCGGGGGAGGACGACACTCTTATCACTGTACGTGGCGTGGCGGGGCGGGAAACACGCCGGTGGCACGTGCCACACTGCGCCGTATGCGACGTCTGTTCCCTCCTTTCGAGTACTCCGCGGCACCCACGGCGCCCACGGCCCCCGGGCCTCAGGAGTCACCGTCCGCCGGCCGGCCCTGGACGCTCGAGGAGATCGCCGACGCGTACGCCTACCCCGTCACCACCACCACCGCCGCGGCCGGGAAGGCGGGAGGGACGGGAGGGGCCGGACAGGCACCGCAGCCCTGGCTGCGCGGCAACATGGTCGCCTCCCTCGACGGCGCCGCCCACCACGGCGGACGCTCCCAGCCGCTGTCCTCGGACGCCGACATGCGGATCTTCGGGGTGCTGCGCGCCCTGGCGGACGCCGTGGTCGTCGGCGCCGAAACGGTACGCCGGGAGGGGTACCGGCCGGCCCGCCGCCGCGAGGCGTTCGCCGCCCGGCGCGAGGCGGCCGGGCAGGGGCCGGCCCCTGCCATCGCGGTCGTCAGCGCGAGCCTGGACCTGGACTTCTCCCTGCCGCTGTTCACCGAGCCATCGGTGCCCACCCTGGTGCTCACCGGCGCCGCCGCCCCGGCCGGCCGCCAGGAGGCGGCGCGCGGGGCGGGCGCGGTGGTGGTGCACGCGGGCGAGGGCGCGGAGGTGGACCCGGCGCGGGTGCCGGGAGTGCTGGCCGGGCACGGCCACACCCGGCTGCTCACCGAGGGCGGGCCGCGCCTGCTGGGCCGCTTCGCGGCCGCCGGCGTCCTGGACGAGCTGTGCCTGACCGTCTCCCCCCGGATCACCGCGGGGGACGCCGCGCGGATCCTGGACGGCCCCGGCTTCGAGACCCCCGTGGAGTACGAACTGACCTCCCTGCTGGAGGAGGACGGGTTCCTCTTCTCGCGCTACCGCCGCTCCCGGGGGCCGGCCCGGAAATGACCGGATCTGTTTGTCCGCGCCAACAAGGTGTGACGTGCACAGAATGAGATACGCAGAGTGAAATGTGCAGTCCCACACCGATGTGGGACGGGACAGTCGTCGTACGGGTCGCCGACCCGTCAGGAGGAAGGGCACCTGCCGTGTTCACGTCCGTACTGATGATCGAGAAGCCGCTGGTGCCCACCGATGTCGGGCTCGTCACCACACTCCACGGCGACGAGCCCGTCTCGTTCGTCGTGCTCATGCAGCCGCGCGGCGACCAGGACCGGCTGCTGCGCGCCCTGGACGACGTGGCGCTGGGCGAGCTGGACGACGCCGTCCGCGAGGCCACCGGGCAGGACGAGGAGGAGGCGGCCGACAGTCCGGTCTCCCCGGCCGAGCGGGCGCTGGAGCACTCGCTGGGCGCGCTGCGCGCGGCGGGGGCGGAGGCCGTCGGCCAGATCGTCCAGGACCACCCCCTGGACGTGCTCACCTCGGTGGTGGAGGAGACCGGCGCCGACGAGGTGATCGTGCTGACCGCGCCGCACCTGGTGGAGGAGTTCTTCCACCGCGACTGGGCCTCACGGGCCCGCCACAAGGTCGGCGTCCCCGTGCTCAAGCTGTTCGCCCACGGCGAGTAGGCCGGGCGCGGGCGCCGCACGCCGCCCGCGGGCACCCGGCCCGCTCGCATAGGCTGGGGCCGGGTACCCGCCGGCGGCGTGCGCGGCCCGGCCGCACCGCCGCACGGACGCCCCGGAACACCCGGAAGCATCCGAGGACGTCCGAGAACACACCAGAACACACCAGAACACACCAGAACACAGCCCCGGCGGGCACACCGCCCGGAGCACCCCCGAAAGGACACCGCATGGCGCCCGGCCTGCCGACCGCGATGGAACGACCGCACTTCATCGGCATCGGCGGAGCCGGAATGTCCGGTATCGCGAAGATCCTCGCCCGGCGCGGCGCCGAGGTCGCCGGCAGCGACGCCAGGGAGTCCGCCACCGCCGGGGCGCTGCGCGCCCTCGGGGCCACCGTCCACATCGGTCACGCCGCCGGACACCTCGCCGCCGACGCCACCGCCGTCGTCGTCTCCAGCGCCATCCGCGACGACAACCCCGAGCTGGCCGCCGCCCGCGAGCGCGGCGTGCCCGTCGTGCACCGCTCCGACGCGCTGGCCGCTCTCATGGACGGCCTGCGCCCCATCGCCGTCGCCGGCACCCACGGCAAGACGACCACCACCTCCATGCTCGCCGTCGCCCTGGACGCGATGGGCCTGGACCCCTCGTACGCCATCGGCGGCGACCTCGACGGCCCCGGCACCAACGCCCGGCACGGCGGCGGGGAGATCTTCGTCGCCGAGGCCGACGAGAGCGACCGCAGCTTCCACAAGTACGCCCCCGAGGTGGCGATCGTCCTCAACGTGGAACTGGACCACCACGCCAACTACGCCTCGATGGAGGAGATCCACGAGTCGTTCCTCACCTTCGCCGACCGCGTCCGTCCCGGCGGCACCCTGGTGGTCAGCGCCGACCACGACGGCGCCCGCGAGTTCACCGCCCGCCTGCGCGCCCGCGCCGCCGAGGACGCCCGGGACCTGCGGATCGTCACCTACGGCGAGGCCGAGGACGCCGGCGTACGCGTCCTCAAGGTCCTCCCGCAGGGGCTGACCAGCGAGGTCACCGCCGTCCTCGACGGTGCGCAGCACACCTTCACCGTCTCCGTCCCCGGCCGCCACTACGCCCACAACGCCGTCGCCGCACTGGCCGCCGGAGCGGCGCTGGGCGTCCCGGCCGGCGACCTGGCCGCGGCGCTGGCCTCCTACACCGGCGTCAACCGCCGCCTCCAGCCCAAGGGCGAGGCGCGCGGAGTGCGGGTCATCGACTCCTACGCCCACCACCCCACCGAGATGACCGCCGACATCGAGGCCATCCGGGGCGCGGCCGCGGGCGGCCGGGTGCTGGTCCTCTTCCAGCCGCACCTGTTCAGCCGCACCCGGGAGCTGGGAGCGGAGATGGGGCAGGCCCTGGCGCTGACCGACGCCTCGGTCGTCCTGGACGTCTACCCGGCCCGCGAGGACCCGATCCCGGGCGTCACCAGCGCCGTCATCACCGACGCCGCCCTGGCCGCGGGCGCGGACGCGCGGCCCGAGTCCGACAGACAGGCCGCCGCCGCCCTGATCGCCGGAATGGCCGAGCCCGGCGATCTCGTTCTCACCATGGGAGCGGGCGACGTCACCGAACTCGGCGCGACGGTGCTGGAGCGGCTGGCCGCCCGTCCGGCGAACCGATAGGGCCGAGGAGAGATCCATGGGTTACGAGATCGACAAGAGCGACGAGCAGTGGCGGCAGGAGCTCAGCCCCGCCGAGTACCACGTGCTGCGCGAGGCGGGCACCGAGCCGGCCTTCACCGGTGAGTACAACCACACCAAGACCACCGGCGTCTACCAGTGCCGCGCCTGCGGGGCCGAGCTGTTCCGCTCCGACACCAAGTTCGAGTCCCACTGCGGCTGGCCCAGCTTCTTCGACCCGGCCGACTCCTCGGCCGTCGAACTGCTGGAGGACCGCTCCCACGGCATGGTCCGCACCGAGGTGCGCTGCGCGCGCTGCGGCTCCCACCTGGGCCACGTCTTCCGCGGCGAGGGCTACCCGACCCCGACGGACGAGCGCTACTGCATCAACTCCGTCTCCCTGAAACTGGCGCCCGAGGAGGGCTGACGAGCCCCGAGCCGGTCCCGAGCCCGCCCCGCCCGCGCGAGGCGGGCTCGGAACCGGGCGGCCGGACTACCGCAGCACCGCCGCCGAGTGCGGGCCCAGCCGCAGCAGGCCGTCGCCCTCCGGGGCCTCGCACTCGCCCCAGGAGGCCAGCTCGGCGGCGGTGTGCACCGACAGGGGGATCTCGGCGGTGCCCTCCTCGGCCAGGTTCACCGCCACGTGCAGCCCGCCGTGGCGCATGCACAGCCAGCGCCGCTCCTCGTCGTGGGCGACGTGGACGTCCACCAGCCGGGTGCGGGGCGAGACATGGGCGCGGCGCAGCGCGATGAGCGCGCGGTGCCAGGCCAGCAGGCCGGCGTGCGGCTCGCGGTGCGGCTCGTCCCAGTCCAGGCAGGAGCGCAGCCGGGTGGCCGGGTCCTGCGGATCGGGTACGTCCGCCTCCGACCAGCCGTGCGCGGCGAACTCCCGCCGCCGCCCCCGCCGTACCGCCTCGGCCAGCTCCGGGTCCCGGTGGTCGGTGAAGTACTGCCAGGGGGTGCGCGCCCCCCACTCCTCGCCCATGAACAGCATCGGCGTGTACGGCCCGCACAGCACCAGCGCCGCCGCGCAGGCCGCCAGGCCGGGGGAGAGGTGGGAAGCGAGCCGGTCGCCGCGGGCCCGGTTGCCGATCTGGTCGTGCGTCTGGGCGTAGGCGAGGAAGCGGTGGGCCTCGGTGGCGGTGCGGTCCACCGCCATGCCGTGACGGCGGCCCCGGAAGGAGGAGTAGCTGCCGTCATGGAAGAACGCGCCGGTCAGCGACTTGGCCAGGGCCGCCAGCGGGGCGCGGGCGAAGTCGGCGTAGTAGCCCTGCGTCTCGCCGGTCAGCGCGGTGTGCAGGGCGTGGTGGATGTCGTCGTCCCACTGGGCGTCCATACCCAGCCCGTGCGCCTCGCGCGGCGCGGTGGTGCGCGGGTCGTTGCGGTCGGACTCGGCGATCAGGAACAGCGGGCGGCCCAGCTCGGCCGACAGGCCGTCCACGGACGCCGACAGCTCGGCCAGGAAGTGCTCGGCCCGCTCGTCGATCAGCGCGTGCACCGCGTCCAGCCGCAGCCCGTCCAGCCGGTAGTCGCGCAGGAAGGCCAGCGCGCTGCCGGTGAAGTACGCCCGCACCTCGTCCGAGCCGGGCGCGTCCAGGTTGACCGCCGCCCCCCACGGGGTGTGGTGGCGCTCGGTGAAGTACGGGCCGAACTCCGGCAGCCGGTTGCCCGACGGGCCCAGGTGGTTGTGGACCACGTCCAGGACCACGCCCAGCCCGTGGCCGTGCGCGGCGTCCACGAACCGCTTCAGGCCCTCGGGCCCGCCGTAGGGCTCGTGCACCGCCCAGGGCGCCACCCCGTCGTAGCCCCAGCCGTGGACGCCGGGGAAGGGGCTGACCGGCATCAGCTCGACATGGGTGACGCCCAGGTCGGCCAGATGGCCCAGCCGGCCGGCCGCCGCGTCGAAGGTGCCCGCCTCGGTGAAGGTGCCGACGTGCAGCTCGTACAGGACCGCGCCGTCCAGGCCGAGCCCCTCCCAGTCGTGCCGCCAGACGTACGCCTCCTGGTCCACCACCGCGGCGAGCCCGTCCGGGCCGTCGGGCAGCCGGCGGGCGCGGGGGTCGGGCAGAACGGGTCCGTCGTCGACCGCGAAGCCGTAGCGGGTCCCGTGCCCGGCGGACGCCTCGGCCCGCCACCACCCCTCGCGCTCCGGGTCGCGGTGCATGGGGTGCTCCTCGCCCCCCGCGTGCAGCGCGACCCGTCGCGCGTGTGGCGCCCACACCTCGAACAACACCGCAGATCTCCTTCGGCCGACGGCACCTCAGGGGACCAGCATGCCCGTTCGGCGGCCCTCCGCCGGGGATGTCGTACGGCGCCGCACGATGTCGGGGGGCCTGGCGACGGTGTGACGAAGCCACCGGAGCCGCCCGAAGCCCGTCCGCTGCTTCGCCCGGAGCGGGCTGGACAGCTCCGGTGCGGGTCCGGAGAATGACGGGTCATGGCATCTGTGGAGTCCCGGGCGATCCCGCCGCGTCCGTCGGAGGAGGACCGGGAACGCGCCCTGGAGGTGCTGCGCGAGAGCGCGGCCGAGGGACGGGTGTCGAACGGGACGTTCGAGCACCGGATGGATCTGATTCTCACCGCCCGCCGCTCCGACGAGATCGAGGCGGCGGTGCACGACCTGCGCCCCCGGCCGCCGGAGCCGGCGCTCATCAGGTTCGTCGGCGCGGTCTCGGCGCTGCCCGGGCGGCTGCGGCGGGCCTGGCAGACGGCCCGGCTGCCGGAGCTGATGCTGCCCGCGCCCGGCCCGTACCCGATGAGCATCGGCCGTGCGCCCGGTTCGGTGCTGCGGCTGAGCGACGAGACGGTGTCCCGGACGCACGCCCAGCTGCACAGCTCGGCGCGGGGTTGGACACTGCGCGATCTGGGCTCCTCCAACGGCACCTGGGTCAACGGCCGCCGGGTGACCGGATCGGTGAGCGTGCGTCCGGGGGACCATGTGCGGTTCGGGCGGGTCAGCTTCCGCCTCGGCAGCCGCTGACCCGCCCTCACCTCTCATTCGGTGCCCGCGCGGGGCGGGCGCCGCGATCAGTGCGGCATGCAGTGCGGTGCGGACGGGTCGCCCGCTCCGCCGTTCACCACGTAGCCGAAGGTCGCCGACTGCCCCGGTGCCAGAGTCGAGTCCTGCTGACTCTGGGCGTAGACGTTGGCGCCGTCGTAGGTGGGCGAGGCGTTCCACAGGCTGTCCACCCGCTGACCGGAGGCCAGTTCGAAGTGGACGGTCCAGCCGCTCAGGGCGGTGTCGCCGCGGTTGGTGACGGTCACCTCGCCCTGGTGGCCGCTGCCCCAGTCGTTGACCTTGCGGATGGCGGCGGTGCAGGAGGCCGTGCCCGGGTCGGTGGGCTCCTCACCGGGGTCGGTCGGCTCCTCGCCCGGGTCGCCCGGGTCCTCGCCGCCGTCCGAGCCGGGGAAGACCACCTCGCCGTTGCCGCCGTCGAAGGCGACGTCGGAGCAGCTGTAGAAGGTCTCGTTGCTGTCCGAGCGCGACCAGACCATGTAGATGATGTGGCGGCCGCTCTTGTTCGCCGGGAGGGCGCTGGTCCAGGTGTACTTGCCGTCGATGGTGCCGACCGAGCCGGACAGCTGCGGGTCGGTCACCGAGGCGAAGGGCTGGTCCTCCAGGTCGTCCCAGCCCAGCGGCTGGTTCGGGTCGTAGCCGTCCTTGGTGACGTAGAGGTGGAAGGTGCCCGGGTGGGCGGCCCACGCGTTGTAGGCGAACTGCATCTGGGCGCCGGAGGTCAGCCGGGTGTACGGCCAGTCGGAGCGGGCCTGGTTGAAGGCGGTGAAGTCGTACGGGCCGCCGGTGCCGCCGCTGCACAGCTCACCGTCGGGGATGAAGCCCTCGGTGCGTCCGGCGCCGTCGGAGCGGAGCACGGCGAACCAGTTGTAGAACGGGGTGGACCCGCCCTGGGCCAGGGCGTCCGCGCAGGCGGGGTTGTCCGGCTGGAGCGCGCCGGAGGAGGTGTGGGCGTTCTCCCAGCACAGGTAGGTGCGGCTGCCCGGGTTCATGGGCGCGCCGTGTGCCTGGGCCTTGCCCGCGGGGAGGAAGAACACCAGGCACAGGGCCGGCAGTGCGGCCAGCAGCGTCAGCAGGACGCCTCTGCGGGGGCGGCTCATTCTTGGTGTGGACATGCCATTCATGGCGGGCATGCCGTCTAAGCGTGTCGTCATCGTGCCGGAGGTCCCTTCAAGCACGTGTGGGGGTGGGACTATGATGGATGGGAGCGCTCCCATCTCCAGGTGAAGGTAGCGCGGGGGCCGGTGCGTGTAAATGCTCCGTTCACATCCGACGGAAATTCCCTACCGGGAGGGCGGCCTCCCGGTGCTCCTCAGCCGCGCACCAGCAGCGCCACCGGCCACCCGTCCAGCAGCTCCGCCAGTCCCGCGCTCCCCTCCGCCTCCCGGCCGCCCAGCAGATCCCGCCACCGCCCCGGCGGCAGCTCCAGGGCGGTCTCCCGCCAGCCGCCCGCCTCCGCCAGCCGCAGTGAGAGCCGGGTCGCGACGCAGACCACCGCACCCGAGCGCACGTACGCCACACAGTGCCCGGCCGCGGGCCCCGCGGCCCGCAGCGGCTCGTACGAGGCCGCCGCGCCGAACCACTCCGGGTGCTCCCGCCGCAGCCGCAGCGCCGCCTCGGTCAGGGCCCGCTTCTCCTCGGACAGGGACTCCGGCAGCCAGGCCTCGGCCTCCCGGCGGGCTTCCGCGGTCTCCTCCGGCGCGTCCCGCACAAAGGGCGGGAAGTCCGGCAGCCGCCGGTTGTCGGGATCGACCAGCGCGGTGTACACCCGCTCGGTGCCCATGTAGAGGTCCGGCACGCCCGGCATGGTCAGATGCAGCAGCGCCGCACCGAGCACGTTGGCCCGCACCGCACCGGCCGGCCCCCGCGCGAACTCCGCCACCGTGTACAGCGGCGGCCCGCCCGGCCCGGCCACCGCGAAGCGCTCGACGGCCTCCTCGTACGCCGCGTCCCGCTCCGTCCACGTGGTGCGCAGCCCCGCCTCCCGCACCGCCTTCAGCAGCGCGGGCACCAGCCGCTCCTGGTAGGGGAAGCCCATGCCGTACGCCGTCTGCCACGCCACCCACGCCACATGCCGGTCCGGGGCCTCCACGCCGGAGGCGCGCAGCGTCTCCCGCGTCACCCGCTCCAGCAGCTCCGCCCACCGCCGCGGGCACTCGGTCAGCACCGCCAGCGCCGCCCGTACGTCCGCGCTGCGCTTGGTGTCGTGCGTGGACAGCACGGTGCCGGTGACCGGCCAGTCGCGCTGGAGGCGGGCGCAGTACGCGTGGAACTCCTCCGGCGCCACCTGCGGGCTCCCCGGGTCCCCGCCCACCTCGGCGGCCGACAGCAGCGGCGCGTAGCGGTAGAAGGCGGTGTCCTCCTCCGACTTGGCCCGCAGCGCCGCGCAGACCTGCGCGAACCGCGCGCAGAAGTCCCGCTGGGCCTCGCCGTCACCCAGCTGACCCAGTGCCAGGTCCCGCACCACGTCCACCGCCGCGGCCTCCTCCGTCACCGCGAACGCCGCCCGCGCGCCCTCGGCCGCCTCCTCCAGCATCGCCCGGTCCTCCGCGCCCACCGGTCCGCCCGCGGCGACGTACGGCCGGTACACCGGCACCCGTGCCAGCATCTCCTCGATCGCGGTGCGCAGCGCCCAGGGCGCGTGGTCGCGCAGCGCCAGGCCGGGCGCGGCCTCGCACACGGCGGCGGCGGTGCGGGTCAGCCGCCCGACCTCGGCGGCCAGGTCGTGGGCGACCACCTCCCGGGCGGCCCGCCGCACGGTCGGCCCCCACTCGCCGCCCAGGTCCGGCGCGGCGCCGGTGAAGCCGCGGTAGAGGGTGGACAGCTCCGCCAGCCCGCCCGGGTCGAGGAAGAGGCCGTCGACGTGGTGCAGCGCGTCGTACCCGGTCGTCCCGGCCACCGGCCAGGACACCGGCAGCCGCTCGCGGGGGCCGAGGATCTTCTCCACCACCGTCCAGGCTCCGCCGCTCTCCTCCTCCAGCCGCAGCAGATACGCGCCCGGATCGGCCAGCCCGTCCGGGTGGTCGACCCGCAGGCCGTGGACCACGCCCTCGCGCAGCAGCCGCAGCACGCACGCGTGGGTGGCGGCGAAGACCTCCGGGTCCTCCACACGCACCCCGATCAGGTCGGCGATGGTGAAGAAGCGCCGGTAGTTCAGCTCGGTGCGGGCCAGCCGCCACCAGGCCAGCCGGTAGTGCTGGGCGTCCAGCAGCTCGGGCAGCGGCAGGTGCTCGGTGCCCTCGCGCAGCGGGAAGCGGTGGTCGTGGTACGCCAGGACACCGCCCTTGACCGTCAGCGATCCCAGCTCCTCGGCCGGCCGCCCGCCCAGCACCGGCAGCAGCAGGCGACCGCCGCCCGCCTCCCAGTCGATGTCGAACCAGCGCGCGTACGGGGAGGCCGGCCCCTCACGCAGCACCTCCCACAGAGCCTCGTTGAGCCGTTCGGGGACGGGGACGCCCATGTGGTTGGGGACGATGTCCACCACGATGCCCATGCCGTGCTCCCGCGCGGCGCGCGACAGCGACCGCAGCCCCTCCTCGCCGCCCAGCTCCTCACGGACCCGGGCGTGCCCGGTCACGTCGTAGCCGTGGGCGGAGCCGGGGGCGGCCTCCAGCACCGGGGACAGGTGCAGATGCGAGACCCCGAGCGAGGCCAGATAGGGCACGGCCTTCTCGGCGGCGGAGAACGGGAAGCCGGGCTGGAGCTGAAGACGGTAGGTGGCGGTCGGCACGGCCGGTACGGCGGGCACGGCGGGGGACTGAGGGGACATGTGGTGCATGTTCCCTGCGGGTGCCCGCCGAACCCGCCGCCTGTCGGGCGACGTCCCGCCCGGGGAAGGCGCCCGGGGCCGGCTGTACGGGGCCGGTCAGGCGGGCCGCTGGAGCACCGTCAGACTGCGGTCCACCAGGGTGATCCGGGAGCCCGCCCGCACCGTGGGGCCGGTGCCCGGCGGCACCCCGTCCTCCCGCGAGGTGTCCACCACGACCTGCCACTCCCGCCCGTGGTCCACCGGAACGGTGAACCCGCGCGGGGTCGGCTGCGCGTTGAACATCAGCAGGAAGGAGTCGTCGGTGATCCGCTCGCCGCGCTCGCCGGGCTCGGAGATCGCGTTGCCGTTGAGGAACACCGTCAGCGCCCTGGCCTGGGCCTCCTGCCAGTCCCGATGGGTCATCTCCTCGCCCTCGGGGGTGAACCAGGCGATGTCGGAGAGCTCGTCGTGGGTGCCCTCCACCGGCCGCCCGTGGAAGAAGCGCCGCCGCCGGAAGGCCGGGTGGTCGCGGCGCATCCCCACCATGGCCTGCACGAACTCGCACAGGGGGTGCTTCTCGCCCGCCTTCGGCCAGTGCACCCAGGACAGCTCGCCGTCCTGGCAGTAGGCGTTGTTGTTGCCTTTCTGGGTGCGGGCGAACTCGTCGCCGTGGGAGAGCATCGGCACCCCCTGGGAGAGCAGCAGGGTGGCGATGAAGTTGCGCATCTGCCGCCCGCGCAGCGCCAGGACGTCCTCGTCGTCGGTGGCCCCCTCCACCCCGCAGTTCCACGAGCGGTTGTGGCTCTCGCCGTCCCGGTTGCCCTCGCCGTTGGCCTCGTTGTGCTTGTCGTTGTACGCCACCAGGTCGTGCAGGGTGAAGCCGTCGTGGCAGGTGACGAAGTTGATCGAGGCCAGCGGACGGCGCCCGTCGTCCTGGTACAGGTCGGAGGAACCGGTCAGCCGGGAGGCGAACTCGGCCAGGGTGCGCGGCTCGCCCCGCCACAGGTCCCGCACGGTGTCGCGGTAGCGGCCGTTCCACTCCGTCCACAGCGGCGGGAAGTTCCCCACCTGGTAGCCGCCCTCGCCCACGTCCCACGGCTCGGCGATCAGCTTCACCTGGCTGACCACCGGGTCCTGCTGCACCAGGTCGAAGAACGACGACAGCCGGTCCACCTCGTGGAACTGGCGGGCCAGGGTGGCCGCCAGGTCGAAGCGGAAGCCGTCCACGTGCATCTCGGTGACCCAGTAGCGCAGCGAGTCCATGATCAGCTGCAGCACGTGCGGGGAGCGCATCAGCAGCGAGTTGCCGGTGCCGGTGGTGTCCATGTAGTACCGGGGGTCGTCGGTCAGCCGGTAGTACGAGGCGTTGTCCAGGCCCCGGAAGGACAGGGTCGGCCCCAGGTGGTTGCCCTCGGCGGTGTGGTTGTAGACCACGTCGAGGATCACCTCGATGCCGGCCTGGTGCAGCGCCTTGACCGCCTGCTTGAACTCCAGCACCTGCTGGCCCCGGTCGCCCCAGGAGGCGTAGGCGTTGTGCGGGGCGAAGAAGCCGATGGTGTTGTAGCCCCAGTAGTTCGCCAGCCCGGCGTCGGCCAGCCGGTGGTCGGTGACGAACTGGTGGACCGGCATCAGCTCCAGCGCGGTCACCCCCAACTTCGTCAGATGCTCGACGATCGCCGGATGGCCCAGCGCCGCGTAGGTGCCGCGCAGGTCCTCGGGCAGCTCCGGATGGAGCATCGTCAGGCCCTTGACGTGGGCCTCGTAGATGACCGTCTGGTGGTAGTCGGTGCGCGGGGGCCGGTCGTCGCCCCAGTCGAAGTAGGGGTTGACCACCACCGAGGCCATGGTGTGCGGGGCGGAGTCCAGGTCGTTGCGCCGTTCGGGTTGGTCGAAGTGGTAGCCGTAGACCGCCTCGTCCCAGTCGATGGCGCCGCTCATCGCCCTGGCGTAGGGGTCCAGCAGCAGCTTGGCGCTGTTGCAGCGCTTGCCCTTCTCCGGCTCGTACGGCCCGTGCACACGGAAGCCGTAGCGCTGGCCGGGCATGACGCCCGGCAGGTAGGCGTGCCGCACGAACGCGTCGGACTCGCGCAGCTCGATCGCCGTCTCCGACCCGTCGTCGTGCAGCAGGCACAGTTCGATGCGCTCCGCCGCCTCCGAGAACACGGCGAAGTTCGTCCCGGCCCCGTCGTACGTGGCGCCGAGGGGATATGCCCGTCCAGGCCAGACCTGCATGTCGACTCTTCCTGTCGCGGTCTCTACCCGTTACCCGTTTTCGCTGCATCCTTGCGCAGTACTGGTGCGGGAGACGGCCACCGGATGGGCACAGCATCCATCTTCCCCCGGATGAGCGTACGGGGAAAGGAACTTGGTGGCGGGATACTGCTGCGTCCCCTCCCGGGAGGGCAGTAGGCTCCTTGATCGAACAGCAGGTCCGGAAGGCGGTGCGCAGGTGGGCTCGGGAGGGCTTGAGCTTCCCTCGGGGAACGGGGGCGGCGAGAGCGGTGCCGCCGGGGCGCCCGGAGCGGTGCCGCCCGGCACGGTCTCCCTGGCCCGGCCGATGGAGATCGGCGCCGATCTGGCCTGGGGCGCCGAGGAGTGGGCCGAGGTGCGGCTGCGCGCCCAGCGGGCGGGACGGGCCTACATCTGGCTCAATCTCGTCGAGCAGCGGCTGCGCGCCGTGGTCGCGGCGGTGCTGCGGCCGATCTACGAGCCGGTGCACGGCGAGGAGTGGGTCGTGGCGGCGGCCGGCCCGACCGGGCAGGAGTGGGTCCAGCGGGCCGCGGCCGTGCGCGAGGTCAGCCGCCGCAAGGGATATCTGCTCGACCCGGCCGACGACACCCTGCTGGCCTTCCTGACCCTGCCGCAGCTGCGCGAGCTGGTGGTGCAGCACTGGCCCTGCTTCGAGCCCTACTTCGACGGGCGGCGCGAGCTGGAGCTGGCCCTGGACGAGCTGGAGGTCGCCCGCAGCGCGGTGGCGCGCAACCGCGCGCTGTCCCCGGCCGTCCTCGCCCAGGCCGAGCGGATCTCGGCCCGGCTGCTGGACCTGCTGGGCGCCGGCCGCGACATCCCCTCCGCCCACCGGCTGCCGGTGGACGCGGTGGAGGAGCTGGTCGGCGACCGCTTCGCCGACGTCGTCGGCGTCCACCCGGACCGGGTGCGCCTGCAGCGCCAGATCCCGGCCGAGGACCTGTTCGGCGGAGCGCGCCGGCTGGACGCCATCGGCATCGGACTGAACCTGCTGGTCCAGAACTACTCCGGACGCCGTCTGGTGCGGCTGGCCGAGTCCGGCTGCCGGGTGCGGCTGCTCTTCCTCAACCCGGCCAGCAGCACGATGCGCCGCCGGGAGCGGGAGCTGGGGCTGAAGAAGGGCGAGCTGAGCCGTTCGGTGGAGACGAACATCCTCCACATGCGGCGAGTGCGCTCCCGGCTGCGGGACGCCGACGCCTTCCAGATCCACGTCTTCGACGAGACCCCGCGCTTCACCGCCTACCTCGTGGACGGCGACGGGCCGGACGGCATCGCGGTGGTCCAGTCCTACCTGCGCCGCACCAGGGGGATGGAGGCCCCGGTCTTCGTGCTGCGCGGCGGCGGCCGGGACATCGTCCAGGGCGGAACTGCCCAGGGCGGCCCGCGGGGGGAGGGCGCCGAGGGCGGGCTGTTCCACCTCTACCGCGAGGAGATGGAGTCGGTGTGGGCCGACTCCCGGCCGGTGTCCTGACCCGGCCGACGCCCCCGGCTCCTTCCGGCGCGCCCGTCCGCGGCTGTGAGGCCGCGGGCGCGCGGGGCGGCGGTCACGGCGGTCACGGCGGGAAGGGCCTCTCCCACATGCCGGCCAGCGCGGTCAGGCCCCGGTCGAGACGGCGGAAGTACGTGGCACGGCTCAGATGCAACCGTGCCGCGACGTGCCGGTGGGTGGGGCCCCGCCCGAGGTAGTACGCCCGCAGGATCGCGCCCGCCTCGGCGTCGGCGGGGTCGTCGCTTACGGCGAGGTTCCGCACGGCGTCGCACAGCCGGCGGCGCAGGGCGGTCGCGGTCGCCGTCTCGGGGTGGGCCAGCAGCGGGCTCCGGGCCAGGGCGCGGGTGTCGTGCAACTGGCCCAGGGCCTGTCCGATCCACTGCCGCACCGTCGCGGTACCGGCCCGTGCCGGCGGGTCCTCCGGTGTGATGCTCCGCAGCCACCGCGGCAGGGCCTCCGGGCGCATGTCGTTGCTGTAGACCTCGGGACGGCGCCCGCACCGGTAGACGTCGTCCCGGACGCTTCCGTGCCGCCGGAACCCCAGGCTGCCCAGCAGCGACTGGTACTCGGGTGTCGCCGTCGACACCACCAGCGGGCCGTCGAGCACGGCCTGTCTCAGGACGTGCCGCAGAAGGTGCGCGTGCGTGGCCCGGTCCGGGCAGAACGCCGCGCCCAGGAACAGCCCGTCGGCCCGTCCCGCGTCGACGAGCGCGTCGGCGTGCTGCTGGAGCAGCGGCTCGACGCCGTCCGCGCCGCATCCGCTCATGGGAAGCAGGCTCGCCAGCCCGACGACCCGGCCGTCGCCGTCCCGGGCGATGTGGAACGCCTCGGTCTGCCAGTGCTCCGTCAGGCGCTCGGCGCGGCGGAGGTCGAAGCCGCCCCGCGCGGCCCACTGCCGCAGCAGTCGGCCGATGGGCGCGGCGTCCGAGGGGCCGGCCCGCTCCACGGCGGCCGGTGGCCGGGCGGAGGGGAACAGCGATCCGCGCAGGACCGGGTCGCCGGTCAGGAACAGGGCCTGCTCTACCAGGTCCGCGCGCTCCTCCGGCTCCCGGGCCCCGGCCAGCAGCCCGACGCGGTAGCCGGAGGCGCGGGTGCGGACGGTTCCGTGCGCGTCCGGGGAACGCCACCGGTAGGCCAGCTCCAGCAGCTGCCGGTACGGCTCCTCGACGCTCAGCCCGAGCACGCCCCGGCGCACGACGCTGAGGCCGGCCAGCACGTCGAACACCTCCGGTCCCGCCGACAGCAGCCGCTCGTCGCCGGCCCCCACCGTGGCCAGCAGCCGCAGGGCGTGCTGCCAGCGGCGCCCCGGCGCCTCCCGGGCCAGGCGCCCCATCAGCTCGCCGGCGACCCGGTCGGCCACCGCTCCCGGAGCCGAGGCCGGCGTCCCCGCCAGCACCGCCCGGCACACCGCCTCGGCGACGAACGGCACACCGCAGGCGAGCCGCACGGCCAGCTTCCGCGCCCCGGGGTCCGCGCACCGGGTCTCGGCCAGTTCCGCGACGGCGGTGTCCGGCAGCGGCGGCACCGGCACGCGCGCGATGTCCCGGCCGCCCCACGCCGGGTCCGCCGCCACCGGCCCGCGGCTGACCACGACGAGGCGGCACCCGGCGGCGGGGACGGCGTCCAGCGCGGCACCGAGGGCCTCCGTCCGCCGCCGTCCGTCCACCCCGTCCACGACGACGAGCCGCCCGCCGGCGCCGGCCAGCGCACCGGGCAGTCCCTCCGGCGGCATCCCGGCCCCGTCGTCCAGGTCGACGAGCCACGCGTCCGCCAGCCCCGCGACGAGCCTGCTCTTCCCCACACCCGGAGGTCCGGTCACATTGACGAACCGGTGCTCCGCGACCGCCGCCCCCAGCCGGGCCGCCACGCACTCCCCCATGCCCCCTCGCTCCCGCTCTCGGTGACCGGCCGACCCTATCGAGCGACGGCGGCGGCCACCAGATCACCGGCGGCGACCGGAACGTGGCCGCATGGGCACGCGGCGTGGTTGAGACTCCCCTGAGACCCCGCGGCGCTGTCGCCGGGGAAGGGGGCGCGCCTACCGTCGGCGCACGGGGGATCGCCCGTCGTGCCCGGCGCGTTCCCGTGCGACCCGACCAACTCGTACTCGTCAATGTGAGGGGAACCACTGTGAAGTCGGTCAGAAAGCTCGCCGCGGTGTTCGCGGCGCTGCTCACCTCGACCCTGATGCTGGCCGGGACGGCGACCGCCGCCCCGGCGGCGTTCGACCGGGCCGCCACCACGGCGACGGCCGCGGCGCCCACCGCCCCGAAGTACTTCACCGGTGTCGGGGGCGGCCCCTACAACATCGCGGTCCAGACCGCACGGGCCACCGCCTACGAAGCCGCGGCCCGGGAGGGCTACCCGGCCGCCAACTGCCGCGTCGTCCGGGGACCGATCGGGCAGCAGATCAACGAGACCTACTGGCAGGTCTTCATCGAGATCTACTGCCTGCCCCCGGCCGCCCCCGGCGCGGGCCCGATCATCGGCGTGCACTCCGACAAGTGCGTCGACGTCAAGGGCTCCAACACCGCGGACGGCACCCCGATCCAGCTCTACACCTGCAACGGCGGCGCCGCCCAGTCGTGGAAGATCCACTCCGACGGGACGATCCGGGCCCTGGGCAAGTGCATGGACGTGCAGTACGCCAAGACCGAGAACGGCTCCCACATCGGGCTCAACTCCTGCCACGGCGCGGGCAACCAGCGGTGGGAGAAGCTGCCGGGAGGGCTGCTGCGCAACGTCCACTCCGGCAAGTGCCTCGACGCCCTCGGCTGGCAGACCGGCAACGGCGCCCGGCTGGGCATCTGGACCTGCTCCCCGACCCACACCAACCAGCAGTGGAAGGGCGCGGGCATGAACGGCTGACCCGCGCCGCCGCCGTCGGCGGAGCGCCCGGCCGGCACCCCGGCCGGGCGCTCCGCGCATCCGGCCCGCCGCACGAGCGGCGGGCCGGATCACGCGCTGACCGGCACCCCGCCGTCCGCCGCCCACCGCACCAGCGCCTCGTCGTAGCGCCGCGCCATCAGACGGGCCAGCTCCGGGGCGTCGCCCAGCACCGGCGCCAGCAGGTCCGCGCCCGCCTCGCGGGCGCCGGCGGCGATGCGGTCCGGGAGGAAGCCGGGCGCGAGGACGTATGGGGCGACGGCCACCCGCCGCGCCCCCCGGGCGCGCAGCTCCCGCACCGCGTCGGCGGTGCGGGGAAGGGATGCGGAGGCGAACGCGGGCCGCACGGCACACCAACCGGAGATGTGCCGCCACTCCCGCGCGATATCTGCGATCACCGCGATCGCCTCCGGGTCGGAGGAGCCCGCCGAGGCCAGGACGACCCCGGTCGAGCGTTCGTCGCCGGGCCGCAGCCCGGCCTCGTGCAGCCGCCGTTCCAGGGCGGCCGTCAGCAGCCGGTCCGGGCCCAGGACGTCGGCCTGGCGCACCGTCAGCCGCGGCAGCCGCGCCACCGTCTCGCCCAGGACCGCGGGGATGTCGGCCTTGGCGTGGAAGGCGCGGGTGAGCAGCAGCGGCAGCGCCACCACCCGCCGCACCCCGTCGGCGTGCAGACGGGTCAGCACCTGGGGAACGGAGGGGGCGTTGAAGTCCAGATGGCCCACCTCGACCCGCAGCTTCGGGCGCAGCCCGCGCAGCCGGGCGCACAGCGCGGCCACCGTCGCCGCGTGGCGCGGGTCGCGGCTGCCGTGCGCGACGACCAGCAGGGCGGGACGGTCGCCACGGGTGCCGGGGGTGCCGCGGGTGTCCGGAGCGTGGCGGGCGGGGACGCGGAGGGCTCGCACGGGACCGCTCACCGCCCGGCCGCCGACGCCAGGCCGCGGCTGTGCAGCACGCGGCGCTCCACGGGGGAGAACAGTGCCGACTCCACGGCCACGCCGACCGCCAGGATCAGCACCACCGAGGCCAGCACCAGGCTCAGCTCGCCGCCCTGCCGGCCCGCGTCCAGCATCCGGCCGATGCCGGGCAGGGGGGTGGCGGTGATGAGCTCGGCCGTCATCAGGGCGCGCCAGCCGAAGGTCCAGCCCTGCCGCAGGGCCGTCACGAAGCCGGGCAGCGCGGCGGGGACGAGGACGTGGACGGCTCCGCGCAGGCCGCCGGCGCCCATCGACCGGCCCGCCCGCAGCAGCAGTGGCGGAATCCGGTCGACGGCGGCGGTGACCCCGACGGCGATGGACGGCACCGCGCCGAGCAGCACCACGGCGTACACCGCGCCCTCGGAGTTGCCCAGCGCGATCACCGCGACCGGCACCAGCGCGGCGGCAGGCAGCGACTGCACGGCGGACAGGATGGGCCCCAGGACCGTGCGCAGCGGCGCGACCCGGGTGAGCAGCAGCCCCAGGGGGACGCCGAGGGCGGCGGAGGCGGCGAAGCCGATCAGGCAGCGCAGCAGGCTGTGGCCGAGGGCGGGCAGCAGGGTGCCGTCCGACCAGGCGCCCGCCAGCTCGCCCCACACGGCGGCGGGGGAGGGCAGGGAGGCCGACCAGCTCAGCGCGTACGCCGTCTGCCACAGCACCAGCACCAGGGCGACGGCCGCCAGCGGCGGCGCGGCCTTGGCCAGCACCCGCCGCGAGGTGGCGACGGTGGCGGACACGGGGGACTCCAGGGCGTCCAGGCCGGACGCCATCTCGTCGGAGTCGCCGGGGCCGGAACCGCCGGGGGCGCCGGTGCCGGGCCCCGGGGGTTCGTGCCGGGCGCCCCGCCGGGAGTCCTCGGTGTCAGTGGCGGGCATGTCGGACGATCTCCTCGTGCAGATGGCCGGTGATCTCCCGGGCGAGGGAGGTGACCGCGGAATCCTCGATACGGCGGGGATAGGGAATGTCCACGTCCCACTGGCGCGCCACGCGCCCCGGGCGCGAGGACAGCAGCACGACCCGCTGGCCCAGCCGTACCGCCTCGCGCACGTTGTGGGTGACGAACAGCACCGTCAGCTCCCGCTCGCGCCACACACGGGTCAGCTCCTCGTGCAGCAGGTCGCGGGTGATGGCGTCCAGCGCGGCGAAGGGCTCGTCCATCAGCAGCACCCGGCTGCCCTGGGCCAGTGAGCGGGCCAGCGCCACGCGCTGCCGCATCCCGCCGGAGAGCTGGTGCACCCGCTTGCCGTACGCGTCCGGCAGCCGTACCAGCCGCAGCAGCTCCTCGGCCCGCCCGCGCCGCTCGGACTTGGGCACTCCGGCCAGCTTCAGGGCCAGCTCCACGTTGCGGCCGGCGCTCAGCCAGGGGAAGAGCGCGTGGTCCTGGAACATCAGCGCGGGCCGGCCGTGCGGCACCCGCACCTCGCCGGAGGTCGGGTGGTCGAGCCCGGCCACCAGGTTCAAAAGCGTGGACTTGCCGCAGCCGGAGGCGCCCAGCAGGCAGACGAACTCGCCGGGCGCCGCCGTCAGGTCGATGCCGTCCAGCACCTGCTGGCGGGCGCGGGGGGAGGAACCGAAGGACTTCGAGACGCGGTCGAGCCGCACCGCGTACGGGCGGGCCCGCCCGGCCCCGGCACCGGTGACGGACGGCGCCGGGGCGGGGGTGGCGAGTTCGGTGGACACAGCGGGGTCCTCTCGTGGTCCGCCACCCTGTTCGGGCGGCTACGGCGGGGGAGAGCCGGAGTGTGCGGCGGGGACATGCCGCGCTTCGGGGACATATGGGACGCCCTCGGAGCGCGGGTCGTACGGGTCGTACGGGTCGGGCCGGTCGTGCCCGGGGCGCGGGTCGTGCGACCGGGTGCCGGGCGTCACCGGCGGCATCCCGCCAGTCCGCCCTGTCCGCTGCCCCGGACACCGCTGCCGATCCGGCCACCGGTGTGGTCGAAGGTGGAGAAGGCGTCCTGCACGGCGGCGCCCGCCGCGCTCAGAAGTCCCATCCGTCCTCCCGCGGGGCGTCGTTCCCGGCGCGTACCGCTCCGTCGGCTCCGGCGAAGGCCTCGCCGGACATGCCGGCGGTGAGGGTGGAGCCGTCGGCCGGGTCGATCAGCAGGAACGAACCGGTGCGGCGGGAGAGCGCGTAGGGGTCCAGCGGCAGCGGCTCGGCGGTGCGGATCCGCACCCGGCCGATGTCGTTGGCCACCAGCTCGCCCGGCTCGGGGTGGGGCGAGAGGTCGTCCAGGGTCAGCCGGGAGCCGATCTCCTTGACGATCGCCTTGACCGTGCGGGTGGTGTGCTTCAGCAGCACCCGCTGCCCCACCCGCAGCGGGGTGTCGTGCAGATGGCAGACGGTGGCGGTGACGTCCTGGCTCGGGGCCGGGGCGTCGTCGGCCGGGGCGATCAGGTCGCCGCGGGAGATGTCGAGGTCGTCCGCCAGACGGACGGTGACCGACTGCGGCGCCCAGGCGGCCCGGACCGACTGGCCCAGTGCGTCGATGCCCTCGATCACCGAGGTGCGGCCCGAGGGCAGCACCGTCACCGGCTGGCCCACGCGCAGCACGCCGGAGGCGAGCTGGCCGGCGTAGCCGCGGTAGTCGGGGTGCTCGGCGGTCTGCGGTCGGATGACGTACTGGACGGGGAAGCGGGCCACGTCCCCGGCCGGGTCGTGGTCGACCTCGACGGTCTCCAGGTGCTCCAGGACGGTCGGGCCGCTGTACCAGTCCATGTGCTCGGACGGGGTGACCACGTTGTCGCCGACCAGCGCCGAGATCGGCACGGCGGTGACCTCCGGCACGCCCAGCGAGGCGGCGTAGGCGGTGAACTGCTCGGCGATGGAGGCGAAGACGGACTCGTCGTAGCCGGCCAGGTCCATCTTGTTGACGGCCAGCACCACGTGCGGCACCCGCAGCAGGGCGGCGACCGCGGCGTGGCGGCGGGTCTGCTCGACCACGCCGTTGCGGGCGTCCACCAGGATGATGGCCAGGTCGGCGGTGGAGGCGCCGGTGACCATGTTGCGGGTGTACTGCACATGGCCGGGGGTGTCGGCCAGGATGAACCGGCGCCGCGGCGTGGCGAAGTAGCGGTAGGCCACGTCGATGGTGATGCCCTGCTCGCGCTCGGCGCGCAGCCCGTCGGTCAGCAGCGCCAGGTCCGGGCCCTCGGCGCCGCGGCTGCGGGAGGCGTGCTCGACGGCCTCCAGCTGGTCGGCCAGGACCGACTTGGAGTCGTGCAGCAGCCGCCCGACCAGGGTGGACTTGCCGTCGTCGACCGAACCGGCGGTGGCGAAACGCAGCAGCGAGGTTTCCCGCAGCAGCCCGGCGGCCTCGGCGGCGCCGGCTGTGGAAGTGGTGGCAGCGGTGGTCATCGGTCAGAAGTACCCTTCGCGCTTGCGGTCCTCCATGGCGGCCTCCGACAGCTTGTCGTCGGCCCGGGTCGCGCCCCGCTCGGTCAGCCGGGAGGCGGCGATCTCGGCTATGACCTGCTCGATGGTGGCGGCGTCGGAGTCCACCGCCCCGGTACAGGACATGTCGCCGACGGTGCGGTAGCGCACCCGGCGCTCCTGGACCGCCTCGCCGTCCCTGGGGCCGCCCCACCCGCCCGGCGCCAGCCACATCCCGTCGCGCTTGAAGACCTCGCGGGTGTGGGCGTAGTAGATGGCGGGCAGCTCGATCTTCTCCCGCCCGATGTACTGCCACACGTCCAGCTCGGTCCAGTTGGACAGCGGGAAGACGCGCACATGCTCGCCCGGCGCGTGGCGGCCGTTGTACAGCTGCCACAGCTCGGGGCGCTGGCGGCGCGGGTCCCAGCCGCCGAACTCGTCGCGCAGCGAGAACACCCGCTCCTTGGCGCGGGCCTTCTCCTCGTCCCGCCGGCCGCCGCCGAACACCGCGTCGAAGCGGCCCGTCTCGATGGCGTGCAGCAGGGGCACGGTCTGCAGCGGGTTGCGGGTGCCGTCCGCGCGCTCGCGCAGCTCGCCGCGGTCGATGAACTCCTGTACGGAGGCGACGTGCAGGCGCAGCCGGTGCTCGGCCACCACCCGGTCGCGGTAGTCGAGGACCTCGGGGAAGTTGTGGCCGGTGTCCACGTGCAGCAGCGCGAAGGGCACCGGGGCCGGGGCGAACGCCTTCAGCGCCAGGTGCAGCATCACGATGGAGTCCTTGCCACCGGAGAACAGGATCACCGGCCGCTCGAACTCGCCCGCCACCTCGCGGAAGATGTGCACCGCCTCCGACTCGAGGGTGTCCAGATGGCTCAGCGCGTACGCCGTGCCGGAGGCCGTTTCGGTGGTGTCGGCGGATGTGCCGGCGGTGGCCGTGCCGGAGGCGTCGGCGGGCCCGGTGGTCGGTTCGGTCGAGGTCGTCACGCCAGTCCCCTCTCGGCGAGCAGTGCGTACAGCCGGGCGGCGGAGTCGTCCACCGGCTCGGTGTGCGCCTCGATCCGCAGGTCCGGATCGGCCGGCGCCTCGTACGGGTCGTCCACCCCGGTCAGCCCGGACAGCTCCCCGGCGGCCTGCCTGGCGTACAGCCCCTTCACATCGCGCTCGGAGCACACCTCCACGGGCGTGGCCACATGCACCTCCAGATAGGCCGTGCCCTCGGCCTGGTGGCGCTTGCGGACCGCCTCGCGGCTGTCGGCGTAGGGCGCGATCACCGGGACCAGGGCCTTCACGCCGTTGGAGGCCAGCAGCTCGGCGACGAAGCCGATCCGCTGCACGTTGGTGTGGCGGTCCTCGCGGGAGAAGCCCAGACCGGCGGAGAGGAACTCCCTGATCTCGTCGCCGTCCAGCACCTCCACCCGGTGGCCCTCGTCGCGCAGCCGCCCCGCCAGCGCGTGGGCGATCGTGGTCTTGCCGGCGCTGGGCAGGCCGGTGAGCCAGATCGTGGCTCCGGTGCCGGTGCCGGTGGTGCTGCCGGTACTGCCGGTTCTGTCCGTGCCGGAGGCGGTCGCCCCGCTCATCTGACGCTCCTCAACTGTCTGGGCCCCTACGGCCTTCGGGTTCGCCATCAGCCATGCAGTCCGCACTCGGTCTTGCCGCGTCCGGCCCAGCGGCCGGAACGGGCGTCCTCGCCCTCCAGCACCCGCCGAGTGCAGGGCGCGCACCCGATGGAGGGGTAACCGTCCATCAGCAGAGGGTTGGTGAGGACACCGTGCTCGGCAACGTAGGCGTCCACGTCGTCCTGCGTCCAGCGTGCGATGGGCGAGACCTTGACCTTGCCCCGCCTCTCGTCCCAGCCGACGACCGGAGTCCCCGCCCTGGTCGGGGACTCGTCGCGGCGCAGCCCGGTGGCCCAGGCGTCGTACCCGCGCAGACCCTCCTCAAGCGGCCTGACCTTGCGCAGCGCGCAGCACAGGTCGGGGTCGCGGTCGTGCAGGCGCGGCCCGTACTCGGCGTCCTGCTCGGCCACGGTCTGCCGGGGTGTGAGCGTGACGACGTTGACGTCCATCACCGCCGCGACCGCATCCCGGGTGCCGATGGTCTCCGGGAAGTGGTAGCCGGTGTCGAGGAACACCACGTCCACACCGGGCGCCACGCGCGAGGCCAGGTGCGCGACGACGGCGTCCTCCATCGAGGAGGTCACGCAGAAGCGCGGGCCGAAGGCGCCGGCGGCCCAGCGCAGGACCTCCAGCGCCGGGGCGTCCTCCAGTTCACGGCCCGCCTTCTCGGCGAGCCGGCGCAGCTCGCCTGCGTCCGCCCGCAGGTCGTACCGGTCCTCGGCGGCGTTCATCGTGTGCTGTCTCCCTCGGTGGAACCGGACCGCCGCAGGCCGTCGGCCAGCAGTCCGAGGAACGAGAGCCTGAAGGCGCGGTTGCAGGAGGCGCACTCCCACGCGCCGTGGCCGTCCTCGGACGGCCGCAGGTCCTCGTCTCCGCAGTACGGGCAGTAGAACGGGGCGGCGCGCTCACTCACGGTGCCTCCCTGTGAGCTTCTCCGCCCGCGCGGCGGGGGTGCGGGTTGGCGGTCGTCTGCGGGGTGGTGGCCGCGTGTGCGTCGCTCACTTGAGCGCACCCTCCTCGGCCCGCGCCGCCCACTGTGCGAAGCGCTCGCCGTCCTGCCGCTCCTCGCGGTAGCGGGTCAGCAGGCGCTCGACGTAGCCGGGCAGTTCGGCGGCGGTGACCTTCAGGCCGCGCACCTTGCGGCCGAAGCCGGGCTCCAGCCCCAGCGCGCCGCCGAGGTGGACCTGGTAGCCCTCCACCTGGTTGCCGTCCGCGTCGGTGACGAGCTGGCCCTTGAGGCCGATGTCGGCGACCTGGATGCGGGCGCAGGCGTTGGGGCAGCCGTTGATGTTGATGGTGACCGGCTCGTCGAAGTCCGGCAGGCGGCGCTCCAGTTCGTCGATGAGGGTGGAGCCGCGGCCCTTGGTCTCGACGATGGCCAGCTTGCAGAACTCGATGCCGGTGCAGGCCATGGTGCCGCGCCGGAAGACCGACGGACGCGCCGTCAGGTCCAGCGACTCCAGGCCCTCCACCAGGGAGTCCACCCGGTCCTCGGTCACGTCGAGGATGATCATCTTCTGCTCGACGGTGGTGCGGACCCGGCCCGAGCCGTGCCCCTCGGCCAGCTCGGCGATCTTGGTGAGGGTGGCGCCGTCGACGCGGCCGACGCGGGGTGCGAAGCCGACGTAGAAGCGGCCGTCCTTCTGGCGGTGCACGCCGACGTGGTCGCGCCAGCGCTGGACGGGGGCCTCGGGGGCGGGGCCGTCGGCCAGCCTCCGTCCCAGGTACTCGTCCTCCAGCACCTGGCGGAACCTCTCCGCACCCCAGTCGGCGACGAGGAACTTCAGGCGGGCGCGGTTGCGCAGCCGGCGGTAGCCGTAGTCGCGGAAGACCGAGACGACGCCCTCCAGGACGTCCGCCACGTCCTCCAGCGGCACCCAGGCGCCCAGCCGGACGCCGAGCTTGGGATTGGTGGACAGGCCGCCGCCCACCCACACGTCGAAGCCGGGGCCGAGCTCGGGGTGGCGTACGCCGACGAACGACACGTCGTTGATCTCGTGCGCCACGTCCAGCAGGGGGGAACCGGAGATGGCCGCCTTGAACTTGCGGGGGAGGTTGGAGAACGCCGGGTTGCCGACGACGCGGCGCTTGGCCTCCTCCAGCGCGGGCGTGCCGTCGACGATCTCGTCGGCGGCGATCCCGGCGACCGGCGAGCCCAGGAAGGCGCGCGGGGTGTCGCCGCAGGCCTCGGTGGTGGACAGGCCCACGGCCTCCAGACGGCGCCAGATCTCGGGGACGTCCTCGATGCGGACCCAGTGGAGCTGGATGTTCTGCCGGTCGGTGATGTCGGCGGTGCCGCGGGCGAACTCCTGGGAGATCTCGCCGATGACGCGCAGCTGCTCGGTGGTCAGCCGTCCGCCGTCGATGCGCACGCGCATCATGAAGTACTCGTCGTCCAGCTCCTCCGGGGCCAGGACGGCGGTCTTGCCGCCGTCGATCCCGGGCCTGCGCTGGGTGTACAGGCCCCACCAGCGCATCCTGCCGCGCAGGTCGGAGGGGTCGATGGAGTCGAAGCCGCCGTGGGCGTAGATCGTCTCAATGCGTGTCCGCACATTGAGACCGTCGTCGTCCTTCTTGAACTGCTCGTTGGCGTTCAGCGGGGTGAAGTGCCCGGCGGCCCACTGGCCTTCGCCGCGGTGGCGGCCGGCCTTGCGGCGGGTCGGGGCAGCGCTGGCTGGCTTGGGGGTGTCGGCCATGGCGGTGTGTTCGTCCTTCTGCTGGACTCGGCTGCGCGGAAAGCGGACCGGACCCGTCCGGGCGCACTGAAGTGCGCGAACCCGGACGGAGAGCGGGAATCGGGGGGCGCCTGCCCGCGACGACGGGGGCGGCGGATGTGCGGCGGTGCTGGGACTGTCAGCCCGTCGGACAGATGGCGCTGGACATGCGGCCGAGGTCGACGTGCCGCCGACTCACCAAGGCAATTCCAGCTCGAGACATGGCAGAAGCGTGGCATGAGCATCTCGCGGCAGTCCACCGATATCCACAGTGCGGACAAAGGTGTCCCGACTCGCGAGACGGGGTGATGTCGTTCCCGGGGTCGCGGGGCCCCGGGAGGGGCTCACACCCCCGCTCCCGGCCAGGGGCCCGGGGCGGGGACGTCCGGTTCGTCCTCCGTCCTGGTGTCGAAGAGACGGAAGCCCCGCCGCCGGTAGTTCGCCAGTGCGTGGGGGCCGTCCTTGCTGCAGGTGTGCACCCACACCCGCCGGGTGGGCTCCCGCTCCGGCCAGCGCTCCGCCAGGTCCCAGGCGCGCGCGGTCCCGTACGACAGCAGGTGCCCGCCGACGCGCCGGCCGCGGAAGGCGGCGATCAGGCCGAAGTAGGTGATCTCCACCGTCCCTTCGGGCTGCGCCTCCAGTTCGATGTACCCGGCCGGGGTCCCGCGGTCGTACGCCACCCACGTCTCCACGCCGGGCCGCTCCAGGAACTCCCGCCACCGTGCGTACGTCCATCCCAGCCGGTCCGTCCAGGTGACGTCCCCGCCGACGGCGGTGTAGAGGAAGCGGCTGAACTCCGGGCTGGGCACCTCCGCCCGGACGATCCGGATGCCGGACCCGCTGTCCGGAATGTGGGCGGGGGAGAGGTCGGACGGGGAGGTCTGCTCCAGCGACCAGGTGGTGACGGCGACGGTGGTGCTCATACTGGGCAGTGAAGCACGCTGCCGCAGGCGTCCGGGAAGCGGCCCCGCGGACCGCCTCCCGGACGGCGGCGCGTACCAGAATGCCCCCCATGCCCACACCCGTGCCCGAGCCCGGCGCCGTCCCCGAGTACGCCGCCCCCGCCTCTCCCGCCGCCGCCCCGCCCGTCGCCGTGCTCGGCGAGTGCGTCGCCGACGCCTTCACCGTCCCGGCGCCCGGCGGCGGGGAGCGGCCCTCGACCCCCTCGATCGGGCTGGAGGTCCTGCCCGGCGGCGGACCGGCCAACACCGCCGTGACCCTCGCCCGCCTCGGCACCCCCACCCGCTTCCTGGGCAGGCTGTCGCGGGACGTCTTCGGCCGGCTCTTCCGCGAGCACCTGGCCGCCTCCGGCGCGGACCTCGGCGCGGTGGTCGAGGCGGCCGAGCCCAGCACCCTGGCCGTCGCCGACGTCGACGCCGACGGCCGCGCCGAGTACTCCTTCCACGCCGAGGGCACCGCCGACTGGCAGTGGACGGACGGCGAGCTGGAGCGGGCCGCGGCCGCTCCGGCGGCCTGTCTGCACACCGGATCGCTGGCACTGGTGCGACCGCCGGGCGGGGATGCGGTGGAGCGGCTGCTGGAGAGGGCGCGCGGGCGGGCCACCGTCTCGATCGACCCCAACGTCCGGCCACTGCTGGTGGAACCGGCCGCCTACCGCGAGCGGCTGCCGCGCTGGTGCGCCGCGGCCGACATCCTGCGGCTGTCCGACGACGACCTCGGCCACCTCCTGCCCGGCGCCGGCGTGGAGGAGGCCGCCGCCGTCCTCCACGGCCACGGCGCGACCCTGGTCGTCGTCACGCTCGGAGCGGCGGGCGCGTACGCCTCGCTGGAGGGCGCGGGGCGCGTACGGCTGAGGGTGCCGGCCGAGCCCACCGCCGTGGTGGACACCGTCGGCGCGGGCGACGCCTTCACGGGCGGCCTGCTGCACTGCCTCCACACCGCCGGGGCCCTCGGCGGGCGCCTGGACGGGCTGACCGCGAACGTCCTGGAGCAGGCCCTGGCCACCGGCGCCGCCGTCGCCGCCGCCACCTGCGCGGTACGGGGCGCCGACCCGCCCTGGACGCACCAGATGGGCCGTCATACGCGCAGGTGAGCGCCCTACCGGCCGGTACGGGACCTTCGGCCCGCACCCCCCGCCGGGGCGGGACCTTCGGCCGCGGGGCAAGGCCCCTTCGGCGACTGCGCCGGATGCCCGGGGCGGCGTGCAATGGAGTCACCGAGGCCCCCACCCAGAGGTGATCCCCATGGCAGAAGCCACCGCACGTCCCGCAGCCCGTCCCGCCGCGCCGGCGGACGCCGGGCGCACCGGGAGCGGCGAGCACGCCGAGACCGTCCGGCACACCGTCGACACCCTGGCCGCGAACGCCGTCAAGTCCCTCGACGAGTACGGCTCCTTCACCCAGGAGCAGGTCGACCACATCGTGCGGAAGGCCTCCCTGGCGGCCCTGGCGAGCCACTGCGAACTGGCCGAGCAGGCCGTCGCCGAGACCGGCCGGGGCGTGTTCGAGGACAAGGCGATGAAGAACCTCTTCGCCTGCGAGCACGTCACCCACTCGATGCAGGGGCTGAAGACGGTCGGCGTCGTCCGCCGCGACGAGCTGAACGGGATCACCGAGATCGCCGAGCCCGTCGGTGTGGTGTGCGCCATGACCCCGGTGACCAACCCCACCTCCACCACGATCTTCAAGGCGCTGATCGCGCTCAAGACCCGCAACCCGATCGTCTTCGCCTTCCACCCCTCGGCCCAGCGGTGCAGCGCCGAGGCGGCCCGGATCGTACGGGAGGCGGCCGTGGCCGCGGGCGCCCCCGAGCACTGCGTGCAGTGGATCGAGGAGCCGTCGATGGAGGCGACCCGTCTGCTGATGAACCACCCGGACGTCTCCACCATCCTGGCCACCGGCGGCAACGCCATGGTCCGGGCCGCCTACTCGTGCGGCAAGCCGGCCCTCGGCGTCGGCGCGGGCAACGTCCCCGCCTACGTCCACCGCACCGCCGACGTCCCCCGCGCGGTGCACGACATCGTGCTGTCCAAGGCCTTCGACAACGGCATGATCTGCGCCTCCGAGCAGGCCGCCGTCCTGGACGCCGAGATCTACGAGCGGGCCGTCGCGGAGTTCCGCCGGCTCCACGCGTACCTGGCCACCGCCGAGGAGAAGGAGAAGCTGGAGAAGTTCCTCTTCGGTACCACCGCCCGGAGCGCCAACTGCGCCGGGGCGAAGCTCAACGCCGACGCCGTCGGCCGGCCGCCGCACTGGATCGCCGAGCAGGCGGGCTTCACCGTCCCCGAGGACACCTCCGTCATCCTCGCCGAGATCACGGGCGTCGGCCCCGCCGAGCCGCTCAGCCGCGAGAAGCTCTCCCCGGTGCTGGCCCTGCTGCGCGCCCAGAGCACCGAGCAGGGCATCGAACTGGCCGCGCGGATGGTCGAGTTCGACGGCCTGGGCCACAGTGCGGTGATCCACGCCGACGACGAGGTGCTGACCGAGGAGTTCGGCCGCCGCGTCAAGGCCGTGCGCATCATCGCCAACGCGCCCTCCAGCCTCGGCGGCATCGGCGACGTCTACAACTCCTTCCTGCCCTCGATGACCCTGGGCTGCGGCTCCTACGGCCACAACTCCGTCTCCGGCAACGTCACCGCCGTCGACCTGCTCAACATCAAGCGCATCGGGCGGCGCAACACCAACATGCAGTGGTTCAAGGTCCCGCCGAAGATCTACTTCGAGCGCCACTCCCTGCGCTACCTCGGCGACATGCGCGGCATGCGGCGCGTCACCGTCGTCACCGACCGCACCATGGACCGCCTGGGCTACCTCACCCGCGTCAAGGACATCCTGCGCTCCCGCACCGAGCCGGTGAACCTCCAGATCATCGACGACATCGAGCCCAACCCGGAGCTGGCCACCGTCGAACGCGGCGCCGCGAAGATGCGCGAGTTCGAGCCCGACACCATCGTCGCCCTCGGCGGCGGCTCGCCCATCGACGCCGCCAAGGTCATGTGGCTGATGTACGAGCACCCCGAGATCGCCTTCGCCGACACCAAGGAGAAGTTCTCCGACATCCGCAAGCGCGCCTTCACCTTCCCGCCGCTGGGGGAGAGGGCGAAGCTGATCGCGGTGCCGACCACCTCCGGCACCGGCGCGGAGGTCACCCCCTTCGCCGTCATCTCCGACCCGGCCGCAGCCCGCAAGTACCCGCTGGCCGACTACGCCCTCACCCCCGACGTCGCCATCGTCGACCCGGTCCTGACCGCCACCCTGCCGCCCGCCGTCACCGCCGACTCCGGCTTCGACGCCCTCACCCACGCCACCGAGGCGTATGTGTCGGTCTACGCCAACGACTACACCGACGGGCTGTGCCTGCAGGCCATCCGGCTGATCTTCGAGAACCTGGAGCGCTGCGTCACCCACGGCCCCGCCGACCCCAGGGCCCGCGAGCGGATGCACAACGCCTCCACCATCGCCGGCATGGCCTTCGCCAACGCCTTCCTCGGCCTGGTGCACGCCATGTCCCACACCCTCGGCAACACCTTCCACATCACCCACGGCCGGACCAACGCGCTGCTGCTGCCGCACGTCATCCGCCACAACGGCCGCATCCCCACCAAGCTGACCGGCTGGCCCAAGTACGAGACCTACCGGGCCCACGAGCGCTTCCAGGAGATCGCCAAGATGCTCGGCCTGCCGGCCGCCACCCCCGAGGAGGGCGTGGAGTCCTACGCCCGCGCCGTGGAGGAACTGCGCGCCCGCTGCGGCGTCCCGGCCTCCTTCCAGGAGGCGGGCGTGGACGAGAGGGAGTTCCTCGCCGCCCTGCCCGAGCAGGCCCGCAACGCCTACGCCGACCAGTGCGCCCCCGCCAACCCCCGGATGCCGATGCTCGACGAGATGCAGGCGCTGATGCGCCAGGCCTACTACGGCCACGCCGCCAAGGCATGAGCACAGCCGCCCGACCGCCCCGCACGGAAGAGCCCCAAGGGAGACCAGCCATGACCACCATCCCGCAGCCGCAGACCCCCCACTCGCCGGACCGCGCCGGTACCGACACCACCGGCCCCCGCGCCGACGCCGGCGCCTGGCAGGGCTTCAAGGGCGGCCTGTGGCGGGACGCCGTCGACGTCCGCGACTTCGTCCAGCACAACTACACCCCCTACGAGGGCGACGGCTCCTTCCTCGCCGGCCCCACCCACCGCACCACCGCCGTGTGGGAGAAGCTGCTGGCGATGTTCCCCGCCGAGCGCGAGCGCGGCGTGTACGACGTGGACACCGCCACCCCCTCCACCATCACCGCCTTCGGCCCCGGCCACATCGACAAGGACCTGGACCTGATCGTCGGCCTGCAGACCGACGCCCCCCTCAAGCGGGCGATCATGCCCATCGGCGGCTGGCGGATGGTCGAGGCGGCCCTGAAGGCCTACGGCCACGAGCCCGACCCGCGGGTGAAGGAGATCTTCACCACCTACCGCAAGACCCACAACGACGGCGTCTTCGACGCCTACACCCCCGAGATCCGGGCCTGCCGCTCGGCCGGCATCATCACCGGCCTGCCCGACGCCTACGGCCGCGGCCGCATCATCGGCGACTACCGCCGCGTCGCCCTGTACGGCGTGGACCGGCTGATCGCCGAAAAGCAGGCCGACCGGGCGCTGCTGGACGACCGCTGGCCCACCGAGGACGTCATCCGCGACCGCGAGGAGAACGCCGAGCAGATCCGGGCGCTGCGCGAGCTGAAGGAGATGGCCGCCTCCTACGGGTACGACGTCTCCCGCCCGGCCGCCACCGGCCGCGAGGCCGTCCAGTGGCTGTACTTCGCCTACCTGGCCGCCGTGAAGGAGCAGAACGGCGCGGCCATGTCCATCGGCCGCATCGACGCCTTCCTCGACGTCTACCTCCAGCGCGACATCGAGCGCGGACTGCTGACCGAGAGCGGCGCCCAGGAACTGGTCGACGACTTCGTGATCAAGCTCCGCATCGTCCGCTTCCTGCGCACCCCCGAGTACAACCAGCTCTACTCCGGTGACCCCACCTGGGTGACCTGGTCGCTGGCCGGGATCGGCGAGGACGGCCGCCCGCTGGTCACCCGTACCGCCTTCCGCGCCCTGCAGACCCTGTACAACCTCGGTCCCGCGCCGGAGCCCAACCTGACGGTCTTCTGGTCGCAGGCGCTGCCCGAGGGCTTCAAGGAGTTCGCGGCGAGGACGGCGGTGGACACCAGCGCCCTGCAGTTCGAGTCCGACGAGCTGATGCGCCCCAAGTACGGCGACGACACCGCCATCGCCTGCTGCGTCTCCGCGATGGCCACGGGGAAGCAGATGCAGTTCTTCGGGGCGCGCGTCAACGTCGCCAAGGCCCTGCTCTACGCCATCAACGGCGGCCGCGACGAGATCACCGGCGAGCAGGTGGTGCGCGGGTTCCGCCCGGTCGAGGGCGAGTACCTGGACTACGCCACCGTCGCCGAGCGCTACGACGCGATGCTGGAGTGGCTGGCCAGGACCTACGTCCACGCCCTGAACGTCATCCACTACATGCACGACAGGTACGCCTACGAGCGGCTGGAGATGGCCCTGCACGACCGCGAGGTGCTGCGCACCATGGCCTGCGGCATCGCCGGGCTGTCGGTCGCCGCCGACTCGCTCTCGGCGATCAAGCACGCACGGGTGCGGGTGATCCGCGACGCCACCGGGCTGGCCGTCGACTACGAGATCGAGGGCGACTACCCGGCCTACGGCAACAACGACGACCGGGCCGACGAGATCGCCCGCGGACTGGTGCACGGCTTCATGGAGAAGGTGCGCCGCCACCCCACCTACCGGGGCGCCGTCCACACCCAGTCGGTGCTCACCATCACCTCCAACGTCGTCTACGGGAAGAAGACCGGCAACACCCCCGACGGCCGCCGCGCCGGCGCCCCCTTCGCCCCCGGCGCCAACCCGATGAACGGCCGCGACCGCCACGGCTACATCGCCTCGGCCCTGTCGGTGGCCAAGCTGGACTACGACGACGCCGAGGACGGCATCTCGCTGACCAACACCATCACCCCCGACGCCCTGGGCCGCACTCCGGCCGAGCGCGCCGGGAACCTCGCCGGGGTGCTGGACGGCTACACCGCCGCCGGGGGCTTCCACATGAACGTCAACGTCCTGGACCACAGGACGCTGGTGGACGCCATGGAGCACCCCGAGAAGTACCCGCAGCTCACCATCCGCGTCAGCGGCTATGCGGTGAACTTCGTCAAGCTCACCCGCGAGCAGCAGCTCGACGTCATCGCCCGCACCTTCCACGGAGCACTGTGATGGAACGCCTGATGCACCGGGCGACCGCGCCGGCGGGGGCCGCCACCCCGGCCGGTGCGGCCACCCCGGCCGGTGCGGCCACCCCGGCCGGTGCGGCCACCCGCCGCCCGGTCACCGGATCGGTGCACTCCTGGGACCTGTCCACCGGCGTGGACGGCCCCGGCACCCGCTTCACCGCCTTCCTCGCCGGCTGCCCGCTGGCCTGCCTGTACTGCCACAACCCCGACACCTGGCGGCTGCGCGACGGCCGCCGCACCACCGCCGACGAGCTCGTCGCCGAGGCGGGCAAGTACACCGCCTTCATCCGGGCCGCGGGCGGCGGCGCCACCCTCAGCGGCGGCGAGCCGCTGCTCCAGCCGGTCTTCACCGGAGAGCTGCTGCACCGCTTCAAGCACGAACTGGGCCTGCACACCGCCCTGGACACCTCCGGCTTCCTCGGCGCCCGCGCCTCCGACGCCCTGCTGGCCGACACCGATCTGGTGCTGCTGGACATCAAGTCCTGGGAACCGGGGCTGTACCGGAAGGTCACCGGGGGCCGCGGCGAGATCGCCCCCACGGTGGCCTTCGCCCGCCGCCTGGCACTGCTGGGCAACGAGGTGTGGGTGCGGTTCGTGCTGGTCCCCGGCCTGACCGACGGGCCCGACAACATCGAGGGCGTCGCCGCCTTCGCCGCCTCCCTCGGCAACGTCTCCCGCGTCGACGTACTGCCCTTCCACAAGCTGGGCGCCGCCAAGTGGGAGGCCGTGGGGAGGACCTTCCCCCTGGCCGGCACCCCCGTGCCCACCCCGGAACAGGTGGCCGAAGCCCGCGGGATCTTCGCCGGTCACGGGCTGTACGCGGTGTGAGCCCCGGGCCGGCACGCACCCGCACCGGTGCGCGGGCCGCGCGGCCCGCCGGGAAACCGGCAGGCCACGGTGTGAGCTGCGGTCACCGGGCCGGATACGTTATGGGCGTGCAACCGGCCCCCTCTCCCCCGAAGCAGTCCTCGAACCCGCTGCGCAGGGCGCGTGCCCTGTACCGCAACGTCCCCAAGCGGAAGCTCGCCTGGCTGCTGCTGAAGGACACCGTCAACTCCGCGATGGAGTACCGGATCCTGGGGCTGGCCGCCGAGGCGGCCTTCTTCACCCTGCTGTCGCTGCCGCCGCTGCTGCTGGGCCTGATCGGGCTGCTCGGTTACCTCGACGCCTGGATCGGCACCGACACCATCGACAGCGTCCGCGCCAACATCCTGAACGCCTCCGCCACCGTCCTGTCCGACCGGGGCGTCAGCCAGATCGCCGAACCGCTGATCGACGACGTGATCGAGGGCGGGCGGCCCGACGTGATCTCCGTCGGTTTCGCGCTGGCGCTGTGGTCCGGCTCGCGCACGATGAACGTCTTCATAGACACCATCACCGTCATGTACGGCCTCGACGGCCACCGGGGCATAGTCGCCACCCGGCTGCTGGCCTTCGGGCTGTATCTGGTCGCTCTGCCGCTGGGCGCGGTCGCCCTGCCGCTGCTGATCGTCGGGCCGGACGCGGTGGTCGGCTGGGTGCCGCAGCTGGAACCGGTGGTCGCGGTCTTCTACTGGCCCGTGGTGGTGGTCGTCTCCATCGCCTTCCTCACCACGCTGTACCACGTCTCGGTACCGGTCCGCTCGCCCTGGGCGGAGGACATCCCCGGCGCGCTGGTCGCCGTGCTGATGTGGATAGCCGGCAGCTTCCTGCTGCGCCTGTACCTCACGCGCACGGTGGACGGGCCGACGCTGTACGGGTCGCTGGCCGCGCCCGTGGCCGTGCTGCTGTGGATCGGCGTCTCGGCCTTCGCGGTCCTGGTGGGCGCGGCCGTCAACGCCGCCATCGACCACGTGTGGCCCTCGGTGACCACCGCCGCCGCCCGCCGCGCCAGCGAGCGGGCCCGCGAGCAGGCCGCCGCCGAGGTCGTCGCCGCGGCGGCGGCGCGGCGCGCGATGCGGGGGGCCGAGGGCGGCGATGGGGGTGAGGGGGAGGAGACGGGGACCGTCGAGCCGCCCGCGGAGTTCCCCGAGCGCTGGACGAAGTTCCTGCCGCCGTCCGACATACGCTCCCGGCTGCGCTCCCGCCGCCGCGACGGCTGACGGCGGGCCGGGGAGGCCTTCCGGCCTCCCCGGCCCGCCGTGCGTCAGCGGTCACGAGCCGGATCACCCCTTCTTGCGTCCGCCGCTGCCCTTGCCGCCCTTCCTGCCGACGGCCAGCAGGGCCAGCCCGAGGAGGAAGACGATCCCTCCGGTGATCACGTTGGTGAGGATCGTCCTGGTGGTGTCCACGTTGCCGGCCACCAGCCAGGGGGAGATCACCGTCCAGGCGCCGATCGCGCACACGGCCATGCTCAGGCCGTAGGCGCGCTCGAACGCCACCGCGAGCGTCAGGCCGATCACGGCGAGCGCGATGCCGGTGACGAAGTTGTTGACGGTCAGCGAGTTGAACTGGCTGAATCCCACGATCCATGGAGACGCCAGCAGGAAGACGCCGCCCAGCACGGTCAGCGCCTCCATCCCCTGCGCCGTCGGCGACGCCGAGGCCTCCGCGTAGCGTGCACGCATCCCGATCAGATCAGGGTGTTCCTCGATGCGTGACGTGGGTGTGGCCATCTGAGCCACCTCCTATGAGACTTTCACCCTTATGCTCTAATTTTCCACCAAACGGCAGGTTATGTCTTCCCGAGGGAGCGCTTCCGCGCGGGCGGCCCGTGAGGTTCCCCCGGACGGGTGAGGGGCGCCGGGAAAACCGGTGGCGCGGGGGCCGCCCGCCGTCCTAGGGTCGGCGGCGCGAGGGCCGGGGAGGCCCTTGGAGGGGCCTGATCGACCTTGATCGGTACGGCCCCGGGGAAGCCGTCGACGATCCGGAACGGGAGGTGGGCCCCATGGCTGCCGTTGCTGCCGCCGCCGCGGGCGCGACCCGCGGCAACGAGTCCGTCCGTTCCACCTCCGCGACCTCCGGCTGACCGCATCCGGCCCGTTCTCCGGGCCGCCGCTCGGGGGCCGCCCTTCCCGAAAGGGCATCCGCGTTGAGTCCTCTCGACGTACCCGCACACCCCGCACACCCCGAACCCCCCGCACACCCGCTCGCCCGCTACGGCTGGGACGGGCACACCGCCGAGGCCTTCGCCCCGTACGGGCGCCGGGGCCTGACCCCCGCCCGCGTGGTCCGCGTGGACCGCGGACGGTGCGACGCCGTCACCGCCGACGGCCCCGTACGGGCCGGCATCGCACCCGTCGTCTCCCCGGACCCGCTGCTCACCGTCTGCACCGGCGACTGGGCCGCCCTCGAACCCGGCGGGCGCCGGACGCCGTGGACGGTCCGGGCCCTGCTGCCCCGCCGTACCGCCTTCGTGCGCTCCACCTCCTCCAAGCGTTCCGAGGGGCAGGTGCTGGCCGCCAACGTCGACCACGCCGTCGTCACCGTCTCGCTGGCCGCCCCGCTCGATCCCGGAAGGCTGGAGCGCTTTCTCGCCCTGGCCTGGGAGAGCGGGGCCCAGCCGCTGGTGGCCCTCACCAAGGCCGATCTGGCACCGGACGCCGCCCACGCCGCCGCCGACGCCGAGGCCGCGGCGCCCGGCGTGACGGTGCTGCCCGTCAGCGCGCTCACCGGCGAAGGGCTGGACGTGCTCGCCGCCGTGCTCGGCGGCGGCACCGCCGTGCTGCTCGGGCAGTCCGGAGCGGGCAAGTCCACCCTGGTCAACGCGCTGACCGGGCAGGAGGCGCTGGAGGTGCGCGAGACCCGCGCGAGCGACGGCAAGGGCCGGCACACCACGACCACCCGCGAGCTGTTCGCGCTGCCCGGCGGCGGAGTCGTCATCGACACCCCGGGGCTGCGCGGCGTCGGGCTGTGGGACGCCGAGGAGGGCGTCGGACGGGCCTTCGCGGACGTCGAGGAGCTGGCGCGCGCCTGCCGCTTCCACGACTGCGCGCACACCGCCGAGCCGGGCTGCGCCGTTCTCGCCGCCGTCGACGACGGCGTCCTGCCGCCGCGCCGGCTGGACAGCTACCGCAAACTGCTGCGCGAGAACCAGTACCTCGCGGCCCGCACCGACGCCCGGCTGCGGGCGGAGCTGCGGCGCGACTGGAAACGGAAGCAGGCGCTGGGCCGCCACATGGCGGAGCGCAAACGCGGCCCGCGCTGACCCGCACCGACCCTCGCCGCCCCGCACGGGACGGGCACGGCGGGCACGGGGCGGCGGAAGCCGGTTGCTAACGTCGCCCCGTGCCCACCCGCAGCGACGCCCCCGCCCAGCCGTTCGGCCCCCGGCAGTTCCAGCTCGTCCTGCTGCGCCGGATGGCCGACTTCCAGCCGGACCTGGTGCTCGACGCGCTGCGCGAACTGGGAGCCGACCGGGCCGAGATGCGCGAGGCCAACCGCCGCTGGCAGGCCGCCGGCCGCTCGCCGCGCCCGCGGGGCGCGGCGGCCCGGTACCGCTCGGTGCTCGGCGAACCGGAGACGGACGAGCCGCGCCGGGTGGGCGACCTGGACTGCCGGGCCCTGCGCTGGCCGCTGCCGCTCTGGCCGGACCTGCGTCTGGAGGTGCTGACCGCGCCGGGCGGAGCGGTGTGGAACGAATGGCTGGTGCGCGCTCCGGGAGCACCCGGCCCCGAGCCGCGCACGGTGGAGGACCTGCTGCCGTGGACGTGCACGGTGGACGAGGTCGCCCGCGCCTTCGCGCCCGCCCGCCCGATGGAGGGCTCGGCGCCCACCCGGTGGCGGCTGGCCTTCACCGCCCCGGACCGGGCGGGAAGGCGGCACGAGGTGATCGCGGAGTTCACCTGGGGCCTGCTCCAGCGACTCCCGTGACACCGGCGGCCTTCCTTTCGCCGACCCGTCTCCGGCCCGGGCGGGCCGATGCCTGCCGGAAGCCGCCACCGTCGCGTCCGATTTCCGCCAGTGGTGGCCCGCCGCGCGGCGCACACTGGATCGCGTGATGGACGACGAGGCCAGGTACGAGGCGGTCCGCAGCCGTGACGAGCGGTTCGACGGAGTCTTCTTCACCGGTGTGCTCACCACCGGCATCTACTGCCGCCCGAGCTGCCCGGCGGTCACCCCCAAGCGGGGCAACGTGCGGTTCTTCCCCTCGGCCGCCGCCGCCCAGCGGGCCGGCCTGCGGGCGTGCCGCCGCTGCCGGCCCGACGCCGTGCCGGGATCGGCCGAGTGGAACGCGCGGGCCGACCTCACCGGCCGCGCGATGCGGATGATCGCCGACGGTGTCGTGGACCGCGAGGGCGTCGAGGGGCTCGCCCGCCGGCTGGGCTACAGCGCCCGCCAGATACACCGCCGGCTCACCGCCGACCTCGGCGCCGGGCCCGTCGCCCTGGCCCGCGCCCAGCGGACGCACACCGCCAGGGTGCTGCTCCAGACGACCGCGCTGCCGGTCACCGAGATCGCCTTCGCCTCCGGCTTCGCCAGTGTGCGGCAGTTCAACGACACCATCCGCGAGGCCCACGCCTGCACCCCGCGCGAACTGCGCGCCCGCGGCCGTGCCAGGGCGGCGACCCGTCCCCGGGGGGCGGCCGAGGAGGCGGCCGGGGGCGGGGGAGTGGAGCTGCGGCTGGCCCACCGGGGCCCGTACGCCGCCGCGGAGGTCTTCGGCTTCCTCCAGCGGCGGGCCGTCCCCGGCGTCGAGGAGGCCACCGGGGAGGCCGGCGCCCGCACCTACCGGCGCACCCTCGCCCTGCCCCACGGCCACGGCGTCGCGGAGGTCCGCGAGAGGGCCGACGAGGCGGGTGGCGGCCCTGGTGGCGGCTCGGGCGGCGGCTGGCTGCCGTGCCGGCTGCACCTGACCGACCTGCGGGACCTGACCACCGCCGTGCAGCGGATGCGGCGGCTGTTCGACCTGGACGCCGACCCGTACGCCGTCGCCGACCGGCTGGGCCGCGACCCGCTGCTCGGGCCCCTGGTCCACCGGCTGCCGGGACTGCGTTCGCCGGGCGCGTCCGACCCGCACGAGGCGGCGGTGCGCGCCGTACTCGGCCAGCAGGTCACCGTGGGCGCGGCCCGTACGCTGACCGCCGCGCTCGTGGCGGCGTACGGCAAGCCGCTGCCCGCCCCCGACGGCAGCCTCACCCACCTCTTCCCCGACCCCGGAACCCTCGCCGGGGCGCCCCTGGACGAACTGCGCATGCCCGGCGCCCGCCGCCGGGCGGTGCGCGCCGTCGCCGCCGCCCTCGCCGACGGCGTCCTCGTCCTCGACCCCGGAGCCGACCGGGACGAGGCCGAACGGGCCCTGCTCGACCTGCCCGGCGTCGGCCCGTGGACGGCCGGCTACATCCGGATGCGCGCGCTGGGCGACCCCGACGTCTTCCTGACCGGCGACGCGGGGGTGCGGCACGGGCTGGAGCGGATCGGGGCCCGCGCGCCGGACGCCGGACGCTGGCGCCCCTGGCGCTCCTACGCCCTGCACCACCTGTGGAACGCCACCCTCACCCCGCCCCCGGCCGAGACCGGGACCGGGACCGAGAACACGGAGAAGCGATGACCACCCTCTACACCACCTGCCCCAGCCCGCTGGGCGAGCTGCTGATCGCCGGCCCCGAGCCCGGCGCGGTGGCCTCGGTCAGCGTGCCCGGCCAGAAGGGCGGCGCCCGGGTGCTGCCCGGCTGGCGGCGCGACGACGCGGCCTTCGCCGGCGTGGTGCGGCAGTTCGACGCCTACTTCGCCGGGGATCTCAAGGAGTTCGACCTGGACCCGGCACCCGGGGGATCGGAGTTCCGCCGGCGGGTGTGGGCCGCCCTGGAGCGCGTTCCCTACGGAGCCACCGTCACCTACGGCGAACTCGCCGCCATGGCGGGCCTGGAGCCGCGCTCGGTGCGGGCCGTCGGGGGAGCGGTGGGCGCCAACCCGCTGATGGTGGTGCGTCCCTGCCACCGCGTCATCGGCGCGAGCGGATCGCTGACGGGATACGCGGGCGGACTGGAGCGCAAGAAACTGCTGCTCACTCTCGAAGGGGTGCTGTGAGGGCACCGTGAGGGTGCTGCGAGCCGCCGTGCCGCCGTGCCGCCGGGGAACGCCGGGGAACGGTACGGCCGCCTCGGCCGGTGGGAACCGGCCGAGGCGGCCGCGGGGGAGAACCGGGAGGATCAGCCGAACTGCTTCTCTATGGCGGCGAGTTTGGCCTCCAGTGAGTCCAGCCGGGGACTGGTCAGGCTCTCCTCGGAGCCGAACGCGTCCGCCGGGCGGGGCGGATCCACCTTGCGCAGCCCGTCCGCGCCCAGCGTGCCGCCGCCGGCGTCGTCCGAGGCGGCCCCCAGCGCGGCGCGCGGCCGCGCGGGCTGCGGGGAGCCCGCGCTGACCTCCAGCTCCACCTGCTGCGCGTCGGCCCCGCGGCCCAGCCGGCTGATCGCCCGCAGCCGGGCCCGCTCCAGCTTCCGCTGCTCGCGCTTGCGGGCGCGCTCCTCCTCCTTGCGGCGGCGGTCCTCGCGGACCTCGTCGACCGCCTCGTCCAGCGTCCGCACGCCCTCCAGCAGCATCAGCGACCAGGCGGCGTAGGTCTCGCGTGGGGCGCGCAGCCAGCGCACCACCCGGATCTGCGGCAGCGGACGCGGCACCAGGCCCTGTTCGCGCAGGGCGGCGCGCCGGGTCTGCTTGAGCGCCCGGTCGAAGAGGATGGCCGCCGCGATCGACATGCCCGCGAAGAACTGCGGGGCGCCCGCGTGCTCGTCGCCGCGCGGGGCGTGCACCCAGTTGAACCACGCCGCGGCGCCCGCGAAGAGCCACACCAGCAGCCGCGAGCCGAGGGAGGCGTCACCGTGGCTGGCCTCGCGCACGGCGATGACGGCGGAGAACATCGCCGCGCCGTCCAGGCCGAAGGGGACCAGGAACTCCCAGCCCCCCGACAGGCCGAGGTTCTCCCGGCCGAATCCCACCAGGCCGTGGAAGGAGAGCGCGGCGGCGACGCCCGCGCAGCAGAACAGCAGCACGTAGGAGGCGATGGCGTAGACCGTCTCCTTGCGGCGGCGGCGCTCCTCCATGCGCTCCCAGGAGTCCGCGGCCTGGTCCTCCTCGGTCCTGTGGCGTCCGCTTCCGCGGCCCATCAGCACGACCGCGACCAGGGCGCCGACGAGCAGTACGGCACCCGCCAGCACCCAGTTCATCGATATGTCCGTCAGTCTCATCCGGGGGTGTCCCCTGCCTGGCGGCATGCCGTCAAGACGGCCCCGCCGTGCTCGCGTTGGCTTCGTTGACCCGCAGCATCCTGGCGGAAAAAAGATTGTGCGGCAGGCCCTTTGGGCCCAAAAAACGCCGATGGTGGCCAGAACGTGCGAACAGGAGTGTAGCGAGCCGTAATCGCTGCCGATTACCGGCCGGATGCTCGAACCCCGGGGGGAGTTCACCCCGCCCGCCCGGACCGCCCCGGCGGAGGAGGGGCGGCGGGTCAGGCGCGCGCGGCGCTCAGCCGCTCCACCCGGTCGGCGTCGCAGGTGCGCGGGCAGGTGACACAGGTGTCCTGCGGGCGCAGCGTGTAGAACATGCAGCAGCTCGCCCGGTCCCGGGTGGGGTACTTCTCGCCGTCCGGCCCGGACAGCTCCCGGAAGGCGGCGCCCCGGGGGAACGGGGCGACCGAGCCCGGCAGCAGCAGCTCCGCCTCGGCCATCGCGCGCCGCTCCTCGCCCAGCAGATGGCCGACGTACCACAGGCCCTCGGTGATCTCGTCCGTCGCCATGCCCCACAGCGCGCGCGGTCCGCGGCGCATGAGCGGCCCGAACGCCTCCAGGAGGGGGCCGAGGTGCTCGGCCACGGCCTCGCGTACGGCCGCCCGGAGCGCCTCCTCGCCGTGGACGACACGGGCGCCGGGCAGGGCGGCGGCCGGATCGCCGGGCAGACAGGAGAACTCCCGGGCGCGCACCGCGATCCGGCCCGAGGCGCGGTCGTAGGCCACCGAGTCCACCGGGACACGCGGCACCCGGCGGTGCAGGAACCAGGGGAGCGTCACCAGCAGGCAGACCGACCAGGCGTAGCGGTGCAGGCCGAAGCCGGCCACCACGTCGGGCCGGGCCCGCTCGCCGTAGTCGCGCCGTACCTGCTCGTCGTCCCAGGCCAGGAAGGCGTCCAGGACGGCCCCGCCCTCGGCCAGCTCCGCCGCCCGTACCCAGCCGCCGCCGCGCGGCAGCTCACCGGCCTCCCGCACCTCGGTGACCCGCAGGCCGGGGAAGACCTCGGCCAGGCGGTCGTAGGCCGCGGCCAGCGGCGACGCGGCGGGCGTCTCGGGCGCGGGGGCGAGAGTGCACATGGCCATGCGGGTACCACCGAATCGACGGCTATAACAGGTAAGGCTTACCTTAGCTCACATGATCGGTGCCGGCGCAATGCCCGTCCGCACGAGTGGCGCGCGTCACTCCGCGGAACCCTCGGCCAGCCGGTCGGCCAGCCAGCTCGGCACCCCGCCCAGCAGGCGGAACAGCCGCCGCGCCTCGGCCCGCAGCCGCTCCGCCTCCGGCTCCGGCCGGACGTCCGCCAAGGACACCAGGGCCGGCGCCATGCCCACCAGATAACCCAGCTCCTCGCGCAGCCGCAGCGACTCGGCGAAGCCGTGCCGCGCCTCGGTGAGCTCACCGCCGCGCAGGGCCAGCCCGGCCAGATGCCGCCACGTGAAGGAGCACAGCAGCGCGTCCCCCTGGGCGGTGGCGGCGGCGTGCGCCCGGCGGTACGCCGCCCGCGCCGCCTGGGGGCTGTCGCCGAAGTGCTCGGTCATCAGGCCGCGCCGGAAGTCCAGCATCGCCCGCCGGGAGGAGTCGGGCGGCAGCAGGGCTGCGGCCCGGCCCAGCGCGGCACGGGCCTCGTCGGCCCGGTCGCGTACGGCCAGCACCGTCGCGGCGTAGGCCAGATGGCCGCGTTCGCAGGCGGCCGCACCCCGCTCCTCGTCCGTCGCCGCCAGGGCCTCGGCCACCCGCAGCGCCTCCTCGGCGCGCTCCCAGCCGTCGGCGGTGAACATGCAGCGCTCCACCAGCAGTCCCGCCCGCCGCAGCGCCGCCCCGGCGTCGTCCCGCGCCACTCCCGGCTCCAGCAGCGCCGCCGCGTCCTCCCAGCAGCCGCGCGACCTCAGCCGCCACACCGCGTGGTCGAGCGGACCGCCCTCCGCGTCAGCGCCCGGCCCCGACCCCGCACCCGATCCCGCACCCTCCAGCCGTACCGAACGTGACATGGCGGTCTCCGCCACAGTGCCCTCCCCAACCAAGCGCGCCGTCGAGCCGGATGTGAGCGAATCCCAGCACGAACACCGGGGCCTCGCCAAGGGGTAAGTGTGAACGGTTTCACAATCTTGGTCAGCTCTTGACACACCCCGGACGGCATGCGTCGCCGACCGTCGCGGTCACTCGTCCCACCAGCGGTCGTCCGGCTCGCGCCGGTTGGCGACGACCGCCGCGACCGGCGGGATGACCATGGCCACCACGCACATGGCGATCGCCAGCGGGACCGACCACAGGCGCACGAAGGCCCACGCGCCGACGAAGAGGGCCAGGCACAGCCCCATCAGCGCGAAGTAGCGGTGCCGCCTGCGCGCGTACACCCTTCCAGCCTAGGGCCGGGCCGGGCCGGGCCTGGCGGCCGGGGAGGCTCGGGGCGGCTCGGGCGGGCGCTCAGCGCATGCGCAGGGCGAGGAAGAAGTCCACCTTGTCCTCCAGCCGGGACAGGTCGCGGCCGGTGAGCCGCTCGATGCGGCCCACCCGGTAGCGCAGGGTGTTGACGTGCAGGCCGAGGTGGGCGGCGCAGCGCGTCCAGGAGCCGTCGGAGGCGAGGAACGCCTCCAGGGTGGGCACCAGTTCGGCGCGGTGGCGGCGGTCGTACTCGTACAGCGGGTCCAGCAGCCGGGCGGTGAAGGCGCGGCGCACGTCGTCGGGCACGAAGGGCAGCAGCAGAACGTGCGAGGCCAGCTCCTCGTGCCCGGCCGCGCAGACCCGCCCCGGCCGGGCGGCGGCCACGCGCCGGGCGTGGCGGGCCTCCTCCAGCGCCCCGTGCAGACCCTCGGCCGAGTGGACGGCGGCGCTGACGCCCAGGGTCAGCCGTCCCTCGGGTCCGCCGAGGCCGTCCAGGCCGCGCTCCAGCGGGTCCCGGAGGGCGTCCAGCAGGGCGGTGGCCGCGAACGCGCCCTCGGTCCCGGCGGGCGGCCCGGCCGCCTCGGCGGTCTCCTCGCCGGCCCCTTCCTCGCCGGGCCCCTCACCGCCGGTCTCCTGCCCGGGAGCCGCCGCGAGCGGGACGAGCGCGACGGCCTCCCCGCCGGCCGGCACCACCGCGACCCGGTCCGCCGCCTCCCGGCCGCCGGCCGGGCCGGCCAGCGCCTCCTCCAGCAGGGCCCCGGCGGCCCGGGCCCGCTCCTCCTCGGACAGGCCGGGGCCGCCCTCCCAGTCCAGCCGGGCGACGACGACCTGCCACAGGGACGCGGCCCCGGCCCCGGGCAGCAGCGCGGGGGCCGTCATCCGCAGCCGGGCGGCGACCTCGGCCGACGGCGCGCCGGAGCGCAGCAGTTCCAGCACCTCCCCGGCCAGGCGGCGGCCCACCGAGCGGGCGGTGTCCCGCCGCTCGCGCTCGGCCGCGATCAGCCGGGTGACGCCGTGCAGCAGGTCCAGTCGCTCGGCCGGCCACTCGTCCGCGTCGGCCTCCACCACCAGCAGCCAGCCCGACAGCGCCGCCAGCACCGCCTGGCGGGGGTCGGCGCCCGCACCGGCCGGCGGGCCGTCCACGGGGAACAGCGAGTACACCGTCTCACCGGCCACCGTGCGGTACGGGCCGGGGCGCCCCGCCCGCACCGCGGCCAGGTGCTCGCCCGCCAGACGGGTGCGGACGGGGGCCGGCAGCCGGTCCGCGCCGGCCCCGGCGACCGGCCGGCCGACGGGGGAGAGCACCCACGCCCGCAGGTCCAGATCGGAGCCCAGCAGGTCCAGCACCGCGTCCGGGCCGCCGCCCGCCGGGTCCGGGGACATCAGCCGCCGGTGCCGCTCCACCACGGCGGCCAGATCGCCGGCCCGCTCGCCGGACACCTGCCGCACCACATGCTCGGTGACGGTGGCGAAGGCGACCTTCTCGTCCACCGAGAACAGCGGCATCCGGTGCCGTGCGCAGGCCGCCACCAGGTCCCCGGGCACCGGGCCCAGCTCCGCCTCGCCCGCCGCCAGCGCGGCCACGCCCGCGGCGGCCAGGATGCGGACGAACGGCTCGAAGTCCTCGGGCCCGCGCCGCCAGGCCAGCCCCGTCAGGACCAGCTCACCGCCCGACAGATAGCGGCTCGGGTCGCGCAGGTCGGTGGTCATCACGCCCCGCACCGGCCGGTCGAGCCCCTCCTCGCCGCTCAGGAGCCGCAGCCCCAGCCAGGGGCTGTCCAGGAGTGCGCGCAACCGCATCGTCGTCGTCCGCCGATCTCTTCCGTACCGCCGGTGCCGTACCGCCGGTGCCGTACCGCCGGTGCGCGGGGCGCGCGTACCGCGTCCCGGACCGCACGGGCCTTCGTTCGAATCTACAAGACCCGCGCGTGGGCCGTACGGGTGCTTCGTGCCGCCGGTGACCGCACCGGCCGGGCGACGAGCCGTTCCGCCGGGGGCGTGCGGTGTAACACGGGTGTAGCCGCCCGATCCCCCGCACTCCCGCCCGGCACCGGATCCCGCCACGGGTCGGCGGGGGAACCCCGCGACCGACCGAGAAGAGCCGACGACGTGGACTTCCCGTGCCCCGCCGACAGAGAGGCGGCGCTCGCCGCCGGCGCCGAGCGCCTGAGCGGCCCATGAGCCGGAGAGGCCCCGAAGGCCCAGAAGGCCCCGAGAAGTCCGAGCCGCCCGAGGACCCCCGGGTGGTCGGCCCCCCGCCCTCCAAGGGATCGCGCGTGGACCGCTGGTTCCACATCTCCCGCCGCGGGTCCACGGTCGCGCGGGAGGTGCGCGGCGGTGTCACCACCTTCATGGCGATGGCGTACATCCTGCTGCTCAACCCCGTGCTGCTGTCCGTCCCCGACCGCTACGGGAACCGGCTGGAGGCCGCCGAGGTGATCACCGCGACCGCGCTGGCCGCGGCCGTCACCACCGTCGCCATGGGCGTGATCGGCCGTGCTCCGCTGGCGCTGGCGGCCGGGCTGGGCGTCTCGGGCGTGCTGGCCACCCAGGTCGCCCCCGAGGTGAGCTGGCCGCAGGCGATGGGGATGTGCGTGATCTACGGATCGGTGATCATCCTGCTGGTGGTCACCGGGATGCGCGAGCGGATCATGAACGCCATCCCGACGGCGCTCAAACACGCCATCACCATCGGCATCGGCCTGTTCATCGCGATGGTCGGCCTGGTCAACGCGGGCTTCGTCGGCCTGGGCGAACCGGGCTCCCCGGTCACCCTCGGCCAGGGCGGCCGGCTGACCGGCTGGCCGGTGCTGGCCTTCTGCGTCACCCTGCTGCTGATCTTCATGCTGCTGGCCCGCGGGGTGCCCGGCGCCCTCCTGATCGGCATCGCCGCCGGCACGGCCGTCTCGATGACGGCCACGGCGGCCTTCGGCATCGGCGGCGAGGAGTGGGGCGGCGCCGTTCCCGAGCTTCCCGGGCGGCTGGTCTCCGCCCCCGACTTCGGCCTGCTGGGGAACGTGGAGATCGGCGGTCTGGCGGGTCTGGGCGTCACCGGCTTCACCATGATCGTCTTCACTCTGGTGCTGGCCGGGTTCTTCGACGCGATGGCCACCATCATCGCCGTCGGCCACGAGGCGGGCCTCACCGACGAGCGGGAGCGGATGCCGGGGCTGGGCCGGGCACTGCTGGTGGACGGCGCGGGCGGGGTGGTCGGTGGAGTGGCGAGCGCGTCGGGCCAGACGGTCTTCATCGAGTCGGCCACGGGCGTGGGCGAGGGCGCGCGTACGGGGCTGTCCGCCGTCGTCACCGGGTTGCTGTTCGCGGCGGCGCTGCTGTTCACCCCGCTGGCGCTGATCGTGCCCGGTCAGGTGGCCTCCGCCGCGCTGGTCGTCATCGGCGCGATGATGATGCAGAACTCCCGGTACGTGGACTGGACCGACCGCACCACGGCGATCCCCGTCTTCCTCACCGTCGTCCTGATGCCCTTCACCTACTCGATCACCACCGGCATCGGCGCCGGTGTCATCGCCTACACCGCCGTGCGCACGGCGGTGGGGCGCTGGCGCGAACCGGGGGTGCTCATGTGGCTGCTGACGGCGGTGTTCCTCGTCCACTTCGCGGTGGGCGGGACGGGAGGGGCGTAGGCGAGCCGGCCGGTGCCGGGCCGGACGACCGCCCGGTCCGGCCCGGCACCGGCCCGGCCCCGAGGGGGCGCCGTCAGTCCCGCCGCTCCTCCATCATCTCGGCCCAGCCGCTCTGGATCATCGTCTGGAAGCGCCAGACACCGCCCCGGCGCACCAGGATGTCGGCGTAGCGCATGCGGTGCTCCTCGCCTCCCGCCGTCATCACCGAGTCGGTGAACACCACGACGAGGCTGGAGGAGAGGAAGAACGGGGTGCGCGCCGACTCGAAGCGGGCCCCCTCGTCCCCCGCGCCGCCCATCACCGCGTTCATCGTCCCGGTGTAACGCCGTCGGTCCCACTGGTCCGTCCGGGCGTCGCCGTCGGAGCCGTCGGTCACCAGGTTGAGCGGGAAGACGGCCATGTCGGCCATGCGCTCGATGTTCTCCGGGGTGGGGGAGGAGGCGAGGCCGTCGTAGGAGGCGAACCACTCCTCCACGCTCCGCAGGTCCTCCTCGGTCGGGGTGTAGCCGGTCAGGGCCGCGGCGATCTCGGTGTTCTTCGGCAAGACTCTCCATTCGTCAAATTTGACTAGTTGCGGGAAGGGTAGCGCCCGCCACCCTGGTGGTCAAACTTGATTAGCTGAAATCCGCCGGAGGCCGGCGCGGGCCGCCGGTGCCCAGCAGCGCTTGCGCCGCCTCGCCGACCGGCTGCGGAGTGCCCGCCAGATCCAGCGTGAAGAGCGGCAGGCCGAGGCTTTCCGCGCGGTCGAGGGCCTGGCGGGTGTAGCCCGCCAGGGAGAAGCAGACGGCCACCGCCGACTCGTTGAGGCCGTGCAGCCACAGCGTCTCGACGGCGTCCGGTCCGGTCGGCGCGGTGGTGGGGTCCACCCGGGCCAGGACATCGGGCCCGCGCAGATCGACACCCGGGACCGGATGGGCCCCGGCCACGGGGCGCACCCGCTCGAAGCCCAGCCAGTCCAGAAAGAGCGCGGCGGCCGTCACCACGTCCCGGGCGGTGCGGATGGCGACCGGCTGGAAGTCGGGCCGCCCGCGGGCCGCCCCCGGCGAAGGCGCGTCCGCCGCCTCCCCGCCGGCGGCCACGGCGGACGGGAAGGCCGCACCGGAGGACTGGGCGGGGAATCGGGCTGGGGGCTCGGCGAGGGGAGGCCGCAGCAGCGCGCCGCACGGGCAGCCCAGCTCCGGCCGGGGCCACTCGTCGTACCGCCCGCAGGCGGAGCAGCGCAGCGTCAGCCAGGAGTCGGCCCACACGCGGTGCCGGATCCGTACGGGAATCCCGCCGCGCAGCAGCGCGGGCGTCACGGGGACGCCGCAGCGGCACGGATAGGAGGGGACGATGTAGAGGTGCTCACGACGGCACTGGGGGCACCGCACCGGCACGGTCTCTGCCAATCTCGGCTCCAGTCGGACGGTCGGACGGTCGGACGGTCGGACGGTCGGACGGTCGGGCCCGAGGGCCGCGGGGACAAGGGGCTCGCGGGCTCATCGTCCCCGACGGACACGCCCGCCGGGAACGGGTCCGCACGGCCGGGGTGCCCCGCGGCGGACCGGAGGGGCGACTTCCGGTCATATTCCCCCGGCAGCTCCGCGACCCGGCGTGCGGTGCGCCGCCACCCGGCGCCCGGCGCCGCTCAGTCCAGCAGCTCGTACGCCGGCAGGGTCAGGAACTCCGCGAAGTCCTCGTCCAGCGCCACCCGCAGCAGCAGGTCGTGCGCCTGCCGCCACCTGCCCGCCGCGTACGCCTCCTCGCCCAGCCCGGCGCGGATGTCCGCCAGGTCCTCGGCGGCCAGCGAGCGCACCAGCTCGGGGGTGACCTCCTCCCCGGTGTCCAGCACCACGCCGGCGTCGACCCACTGCCGGATCTGCGAGCGCGAGATCTCGGCGGTGGCGGCGTCCTCCATCAGCCCGAAGATCGCCACGGCACCCTGGCCCCGCAGCCATGCCTCGATGTACCGGACACCGACCCGGACGGCGCCCACCAGCCCCTCGCGAGTGGGTACGGCCTCCAGGGAGTCGACGGCGAGCAGGTCGGCGGCGGTGACGCGCACGTCCTCGCGCAGCCGGTCCTTCTGGTGCGGCCGGGAGCCGAGCACCGCGTCGAAGGACGCCCGCGCGACGGGCACCAGATCGGGGTGGGCCACCCAGGAGCCGTCGAAACCGTCCCCCGCCTCGCGGTCCTTGTCGGCCCTGACCTTCGCGAAGGCCCGCTCGTTGGCCCGCGGGTCGCGCCGGTCGGGGATGAAGGCGGACATGCCGCCGATGGCGTGGGCCCCGCGCCTGTGGCAGGTGCGCACCAGCAGCTCGGTGTAGGCGCGCATGAAGGGCGCGGTCATGGTCACCGCGTCGCGGTCGGGCAGCACGAACCGCTCACCGGCGTCCCGGAAGTTCTTGACGATGGAGAACAGGTAGTCCCAGCGGCCCGCGTTGAGACCGGAGGCGTGGTCGCGCAGTTCGTGGAGGATCTCCTCCATCTCGAACGCGGCGGTGATCGTCTCGATCAGCACGGTGGCGCGGACGGACCCCTGGGGGATGCCGCAGTAGTCCTGGGCGAAGACGAAGACGTCGTTCCACAGCCGCGCCTCCAGGTGCGACTCCAGCTTGGGCAGGTAGAAGTACGGGCCCCGGCCCGTCTCCAGCAGCAGACGGGCGTTGTGGAAGAAGTACAGCCCGAAGTCGGCCAGCGCGCCGGGCACGGCGCGGTCGCCGACCCGCAGATGGCGCTCGTCCAGGTGCCAGCCGCGCGGCCGTACCACGACGGTGGCCAGCTCCTCGTCGGGCCGCAGCTCGTAGCGCCTGCCCCCGGGCGCGGTGAAGTCGATGCGGCGGCGGTGGGCGTCCATCAGGTTGATCTGGCCGCCGACCATGTTGCCCCAGGTGGGGGCGGAGGCGTCCTCGAAGTCGGCGAGCCAGACGCGGGCGCCGGAGTTGAGGGCGTTGACCGTCATCCTGCGGTCGACCGGACCGGTGATCTCCACCCGGCGGTCCCGGAGCGCCTCGGGGGCCGGCGCCACCCGCCAGGCGCCCTCGCGGACGTGGGCGGTGGAGGGCGGGAAGTCCAGGGTGCCGGTGCGGGCGATCTCGGCGCGGCGCTCGGCCCGGCGGACCAGCAGTTCGTCGCGGCGCGGGGTGAACCGATGGTGCAGCTCGCCGAGGAAGGCGAGGGCGGCATCGGTGAGGACCTCCCCGTGGCGCCCTCGGTGCTCGTCGGGCGTCCGGGCGGGATCGGCGCCGGTGACGACGGCGGGCGGGGGCGGCACTGCTGCGGACATGGCGTGTCACTCCTTCGTCGGGGCGGCGGGCAGGGGGGCCGCTTCCACCGGCACGTTCCGCCGCCGGGGACCAGTGTCCCCACCGCGGCGGGCCGGAGCCCGCCGGGCCCCGGCCCTCATGGCCTGAACCATGCCCCGAGTCTCGCCCTCCGTGTAGCGCGATGTGCGGAGAGTGGCGTTTACTGTGCGCACCCCTTCTCCGGCCGTACGCCGCCGGGAGGGGCCGGGTGGCGGGTCCGTACGGCTGCGGAGCGGCGGCGGAACGGCGGGGGAGCGCCGCGGAGCACCGGGAACGGCACGACGGCAGACGACGGCAGACGACGGAGCACGACGGCAGACGACGAGGAACACAGCATCCATGTGGGGGGAGCTGCGTTGCGGAAGGAAGCGGTAGGACACCGGGCGGTCGTCCACGGACAGGACGACCCGCGGGTCATCGCACTGCGGCGGGCCGTGTCCCGCCTGCACCGGGAACTCGCCGGTTACCGTGCACAACTGGCGGACCGGCAGATAGCCGAGGAGGAACTGGCCGCCATGGAAGCCGCGCTCCGCGCGGGCGCTCCCGAGGTCGGCAGGCTGCGCCACTCGCTGCTGCTGATCGCGGGGGCGGTCGGTTCGGTGAGCGCGCTGGCCGAGGCACTGGCGGAGGTGTGCAAGGCCGTGGAGCTGTTCGGCGCGCCGACGCCCTGAGGGGGACGCCCCCGTGTTCCGCCGGCCGGGCGCGCGGGCCGGCGCCGTCGGGAGGTCCCGTACGGACCGTTTCGGCCCACCTGCGGCCCGCCGGACCACCTGGCCGGATAACGATGTCGCCGCAGGACCTCCCGCTGGCATCATCGGCGGCGGACGGCCACACAGGGGGAGGCGCGGATGAGCACCGACGAGCGGGCACCGGTCGATCTGGCGTCCCTGGGCGAGGACTTCGTCCGCGACCCCTATCCCGTCTACGCCGAGCTGCGGGCCCGCGGCCCGGTGCACCGGGTGCGGATACCCGAGGGCGCCGAGGCGTGGCTGGTCGTCGGATACGAACAGGCGCGGGCCGTCCTGGCCGACCCGCGCCTGTCCAAGCACTGGAGCAACGCCTCGCCCGCCCTGCCGCTGGGCCCTCCGGCGGCCGGGATCAGCATGCTCAGCTCCGACCCGCCGGACCACACCAGGCTGCGCAGGCTGGTCGCCCGCGAGTTCACCGCGCGGCGCACGGCCTCCCTGGAGCCGAGGGTGCGGGAGATCGCCGACGGGCTGCTGGAGACGATGCTGAAGGAGCCGGAGCGGCGGGCCGATCTGGTGGACGCCTACGCCTTCCCGCTGCCCATCAGGGTCATCTGCGAGCTGCTGGGCGTGCCGTTCCTGGACCGGGACGCCTTCCGGGCCTGGTCGGCCACCGTCGTCGGGGACGCGGGCTTCGAGGAGAAGCGGGCCGCGAACGAGGCCGTCACCGCGTACCTCACCGAGCTGCTGGAGGAGAAGCGGCGGCAGCCGGGCGAGGACCTGCTGAGCGCCCTGCTGCACACCGCCGACGAGGACGGCGACCGGCTGTCGGCCGAGGAACTGCTCGGCATGGCCTGGCTGCTGCTCATCGCGGGCCACGAGACCACCGTCAACCTGATCGCGAACGGCACCCTCGCCCTGCTCACCCACCCCGACCAGCTCGCGCTGCTGCGCTCGGACCCCTCCCTGACCGAGGGCGCGGTCGAGGAGATGCTGCGCTACGACGGCCCGGTCGAGACGCCCACCTACCGCTTCACCACCGAGCCCGTCGAGATCGGCGGGACGGTGATCCCCGGCGGAGGGGAGCTGGTGCTGGCGGTCCTCGCCGACGCCAACCGCGACCCGGGGCGCTTCGCGGACCCCGGCCGCTTCGACGTCCGCCGCGAATCCCGCGGCCACCTCGCCTTCGGGCACGGCATCCACCACTGCCTGGGCGCCCCGCTGGCCCGGCTGGAGGGCCGTGTCGCCGTTCGCGCGCTGCTGGACCGCTGCCCGGACCTGGCCCTCGACATCCACCCGGCGGCCGTCTCCTGGCGGCAGGGCATGCTCATCCGCGGCCCGCACCGCCTGCCGGTGCGCTTCTGAGGAGCCGCCCCTCCGCCTCCTCAGCCCCCTCCGTCTCACTCACCCCACCCGCACCGCCCGCTCCCTCCCGCGCCACCCCCGATCCCCGTGCGAGCCGCGGTGACGGATACTTGTGCGGCCGGGGCCGGGCGCCGTCCGCGCCCCGGCACGGCACGAAAGCCGGCCGCCGGGCCGGCACTCACGCAGCGAGAGGGCGGAAACCGTGTGACCACGGCAGGAGGGGTATGCAGGGGCGTACGGACCGGTGCCCGGACCGGCATACGGACGAGGGCCACGGCGCTGGCGGCGGTCCTCGCGCTCGCCCTGGCCGGATGCAGCAGCACCGGCGGGAAGCGGGCCGAGGAGGAGCGCGAGCGCGCCGGAGGCCGCGCGGCGGTGGACACCCCGCGCTGGACGTTCGCGATGGTCACCCACTCGGGAGACGGCGACACCTACTGGGACATCGTCCGCAGCGGCGCCGAGCAGGCGGCCGTCAAGGACAACGTGGAGTTCGTCTACTCCCACGACAAGGAGGCCGGCCGCCAGGCCCAGCTCGTCCAGGCCGCCATCGACCGGAAGGTGGACGGGCTGATCGTCACCCTCGCCAAGCCCGAGGCGATGGAGGCGGTGGTGCGCGAGGCGGTGAAGGCCGGCATTCCGGTGGTCACGATCAACTCCGGCCAGGACGAGTCCGCCGACCTCGGCGCCCTCGCCCACATCGGCCAGGACGAGTCCGTCGCCGGCGAGGCGGTCGGCCAGGAACTGAACGAGCGCGGCCACGACAAGGCCCTGTGCGTCGTCCACGAGCAGGGCAACGTCGGCCACGAGGAGCGCTGCGACGGAGTGCGCGAGGCCTTCGACGGCGAGGTGGAGAACCTCTACGTGGACGGCACCAACATGCCCTCCGTGGAGTCCTCCGTCGAGGCCGAGCTCCAGTCCGACCGGGACGTGGACACCGTCGTCACCCTCGGCGCGCCCTTCGCCGCCACCGCCGCCAAGGCCGTGAAGCGGGCGGGCGGCGGCGCGGAGGTCAACACCTTCGACCTCAACGCCCAGGTCGCCGCCGGACTGCGCGACGGCACGATCGGCTTCGCCGTCGACCAGCAGCCCTACCTCCAGGGCTACGAGGCCGTCGACCTGCTGTGGCTGCACCGCTACAACGGCAACATGCTCGGCGGCGGACGGCCGGTCCTCACCGGCCCGCAGCTGGTGACCGGGGACGACGCCGCCGACCTGGAGAAGTACACCGAGCGGGGCACCCGGTGACCGCCACCCCCGCGGCCCTGGCGGAGGACGCCGCCGAGCGCGGCCCGGTGGCGCGGCGCCTGCCGGCCCGCCCCGAGCTGGGCGCGGTGGTCGGGGCCGCCGCCGTCCTGGTCTTCTTCGCCCTCGCCGCCGACGGCTTCCTGCGCCCCGCCGGCCTGGGCACCGTCCTGTACGCCGCCTCCACGATCGGCATCATGGCGGTGCCGGTGGCGCTGCTGATGATCGGCGGGGAGTTCGACCTGTCGGCGGGCGTGATGGTGACCAGCTCGGCGCTGGTGTCCTCGATGTTCAGTTACCAGATGACGGCGAACACCTGGGTCGGTGTCGCGGTGTCCCTGCCGGTCACCCTCGCGATCGGCTTCTTCAACGGCTGGACGCTCACCCGCACCCGCCTGCCGAGCTTCATCATCACCCTGGGCACCTTCCTGATGCTCACCGGCCTCAACCTCGGTCTCACCAAGCTGATCGGCGGCACGGTCTCCACCAGGGCGATCGGCGACATGGAGGGCTTCGACTCCGCCCGCGCGGTCTTCGCCTCCGACATCACCGTCGGCGGCTTCCAGCTGAGGATCACCATCGTGTGGTGGCTCGCGCTGGTCGCCGCGGCCACCTGGATCCTGCTGCGGACCAGGGCGGGCAACTGGATCTTCGCCACCGGCGGCAACGCGGAGGCCGCCCGTGCGGTCGGCGTCCCCGTCGACCGCGTCCGGATCGGCCTGTACACGGGCGTGGCCCTGGCCGCCTGGATCTCCGGCCAGCACCTGCTGTTCAGCTACGACGTCGTGCAGTCCGGCGAGGGCGTGGGCAACGAGCTGATCTACATCGCCGCGGCCGTCATCGGCGGCTGCCTGCTCACCGGCGGCTACGGCTCGGCGGCCGGCGCCGCTGTCGGCGCCCTGATCTTCGGCATGACCAGCAAGGGCATCGTCTACGCCCAGTGGGACCCCAGCTGGTTCAAGTTCTTCCTCGGGGCGATGCTGCTGCTCGCCACGCTGCTCAACGCATGGATCCGCAAGCGGGCGGAGGCATCCTCGTGAACGGGACACCCACGGCGGCGGCCGGCTCCCCCACGGCACTGGTGGAGCTGGCCGGCGTCGGCAAGCGCTACGGCAACGTGACCGCGCTGGAGGGCGTGTCGCTGGCGGTCCGCCCCGGCGAGGTCGTCTGCGTGCTCGGCGACAACGGCGCCGGCAAGTCGACCCTCATCAAGATCGTCTCCGGGCTGCACCGGCACGACGACGGCGTCTTCCGCATCGACGGCGAGGAGGTCCGCCTCACCTCCCCCCGCGAGGCCCTCGACCGCGGCATCGCCACCGTCTACCAGGACCTGGCCGTCGTCCCGCTGATGCCGGTGTGGCGCAACTTCTTCCTCGGCTCCGAGCCCGTCACCGGGCGCGGCCCCCTCCGCCGCCTGGACACCGCCGCCATGCGCCGCACCACCCGCGAGGCCCTGCTGCGCATGGGCATCGACCTGCGCGACGTGGACCAGCCCATCGGCACCCTCTCCGGCGGCGAGCGGCAGTCGGTCGCCATCGCCCGCGCCGTCCACTTCGGCGCCCGGGTGATCGTCCTGGACGAGCCGACCGCCGCCCTCGGCGTCAAGCAGGCCGGGGTGGTCCTGCGCTACGTCGCCGCCGCCCGAGACCAGGGGCTGGGCGTCGTCCTGGTCACCCACAACCCCCACCACGCCCATCTGGTCGGCGACCGGTTCGTGCTGCTCAGGCGCGGTTCCATGGCCGGCAGCCACGCCCGGGAGGAGATCGTCCTGGACGAGCTGACCCGTCAGATGGCGGGCGGCAGCGATCTGGACCGGCTCGGCCACGAACTGGCGCGCATCCGTCCCTCGGAGCCGGACCGCAAGGCTCCGTAGGGCACAATCGACGGTGATGAGTACGTACCGTGACCGGGCGCACCGAGGCTCTGCCGGATCGGCTGCCGGAACGAGCGCCGGAACGAGTGCCAGGGCGACCGCCAGAGCGACGGTGTTCAGGGCCGTGGCCATGCGCGAGCGGCGCTCCTACGTCTCCGCGCCGCGCGTGCCCACGGTGGGCATCGACATCGGCGGCACCAAGGTGATGGCGGGTGTCGTCGACGCCGACGGCCGCATCCTGGAGAAGGTCCGGGCCGAGACCCCCGACAAGTCCAAGAGCCCGCAGGCCGTCGAGGACACCATCGCCGAGCTGGTCCTGGACCTCTCCGACCGCCACGACGTGCACGCCGTCGGCATCGGAGCGGCCGGCTGGGTGGACGCCGACCGCTCCCGGGTGCTGTTCGCCCCCCATCTGGCTTGGCGCGACGAGCCGCTGCGCGACGCGCTGACCGCCCGCCTGGCCGTGCCCGTCATGGTCGACAACGACGCCAACACCGCCGCCTGGGGCGAGTGGCGCTTCGGTGCCGGCCGGGGCGAGGACCACCTCGTCATGATCACCCTCGGCACCGGCATCGGCGGCGCCATACTCGAGGACGGCCAGGTCAAGCGCGGCAAGTACGGGGTGGCCGGGGAGTTCGGCCATATGCAGGTCGTTCCCGGCGGCCACCGCTGCCCCTGCGGCAACCGCGGCTGCTGGGAGCAGTACAGCTCCGGCAACGCCCTGGTCCGCGAGGCCCGCGAGCTGGCGGCGGCCGAGTCGCCGGTCGCGTACGGGATCATCGACCGCGTCGGCGGCAACGTCCGCGACATCACCGGACCGCTGATCACCGAGCTGGCCCGCGAGGGCGACGCGATGTGCACCGAGCTCCTCCAGGAGATCGGCGAGTGGCTCGGCGTCGGCATCGCCAACCTGGCCGCCGCGCTGGACCCCTCCTGCTTCGTCGTCGGCGGCGGGGTCAGCGCCGCCGACGAACTGCTGATCGGCCCCGCCCGGGACGCCTTCCGCCGCCACCTCACCGGCCGCGGCTACCGTCCCGAGGCCCGTGTCGCGCGCGCCGAACTCGGCCCGGAGGCCGGCATGGTCGGCGCCGCCGACCTCGCCCGGCTGGTCGCCCGCCGCTTCCGCCGCGCCAACCGCCGCCGGGTGGAGCGGTACGAGCGCGCCGGGGTCGGCCTGCTGCCCTCGCGCGGCTGGGGGGCGGGCCGTTGACCGCCACCGTGCCCCTGCCGCAGCCCGGGACCCCGCCGCACCGGCCCAGGCACCGCTGGCTGGTCGCGATCATCGTGGTGCTGCTGATCGCCGTCCCCGCCGGCTACCTGGTGCTCTCCGCCTACCAGAGCCGCGACAGCGGCAAGGACAAGCAGCGCGCCGCCGCGGCCACCGGCCTGGTGTGGCAGTGGCCCAGCAAGCTGGAGAGCCGCATCTACGAGGTGCCCGTGCCCGGCGGGTCCAGTTATGTGGCGCACTACGAGACCAACAGCTGGCAGCGCAGTTCCTTCTATGTGCAGTTCCGTACCTCCCGGCGGGGCCTGGAGAGGTTCATCGAGGAGGCCGGCGGTGATCCGGGAGCCCTGCGCGAGGGTGTCTCCGGGGTCACCGGGCGGCAGGCGCAGACGGTGGGCTGGGAGCTGGACGCCCCCGGCCGCCGCTACGTGGGCGCCAGGATCGAGCGGCCCGGGGAGCGGCCGGATCTGGCGGTCACCGTGGACGTCACCAGCGAGGACCGCCTGCGGGTCTACGCGGTCTCCACGGTCGATTTCTGACGGCCGGCCCCGCCGGAGCACTCCGGCGGGGCCTCACCTCAGGAATGCGGTCCGTCCGGTCAGCTGCGCGAGCCGCCCGCGGCGGCGCAGGCGGTGCCGTTGAGGGCGTAGGAGCCCGGCTGGGCGGTGTCGCCGGTGTGGGTGGCCTGGAAGCCGATGTCGACCGACGCGCCCGGGGCGATGGTGGCGTTGTAGGAGACGTTCCTGGCCGTCACCCGGCCGGAGGCGGGGGAGTACTGCGCGTTCCAGCCGGAGGTGATGGTCTGCCCGTCGGGCAGGGTGAGGGCCAGCGACCAGCCCTCGATCGCGGTGGTGCCGGTGTTGGTGATGGTGATGCTCGAGGTCAGACCGGTGTTCCAGGCGTTGACGGTGGCGGTGACCCGGCAGGTCGCCGGTTCCGGTTCCGGTTCCGGCTCCGGCTCCGGGTCCGGACCCGGGTCGGAGGTGTCGAACTGGGAGAAGAACTTCCATATCTCCGCCGGCAGCCAGGTCCTGGAGCCGCTGTCACCAGGCGCCCCGTCCTGCGGGGCGGCGATGTGCCCCTCGTCGAAAGCGGCCCAGACGACCGGGTGATCGGCCGAGCAGCCCGAGTAGGCGGTGATCCGGTGGCTCAGGCTGCCCTGGGCCGGCTCCGGCGGGTTCTGGGGGGTGCAGCCGTTGTTCCCGACGAACCTGTCCCGCATCGCCCGGCCGCCGGAGATGCCGAGGACGCTGTCCCTGAGGCCGTGCACTCCGAAGTAGGCGATGGGCCTGGTGCCGTCGTCGCATCCGCTGAGTACTCCGGCGCTCTGGACCGCGACCGCGCGGAAGACCGTGGCGCGGGAACACGCGAGCGAGTACGACATCGCGCCCCCGTAGCTGAATCCCAGGGCGAAGCGCTGTTCCTGGTCGACGCACAGGTCCGCCTCGATCCGCCGGATCATGTCGTCGACGAAGGCGGTGTCCCGCCCGCCGGTGTTGGCCCAGCCGTTGTCGAGGCCCTGGGGCGCGACGAAGACGGCGCTCTCGTCGGCCAGCCGCTGGAGCCCGTAGTAGGCCCAGGTGCCCGTGTCCACGGTGCGGCCGGTGGCCACGTCGGTGGAGGTGCCGCCCAGCCAGTGGAACCCGAAGACCAGCCGGTAGGGGCGGTCGCGGTCGTAGCCGTCGGGGATCCGGAGGATGAAGCTCCGGTTCCTGCCGCCGCTCTGGATCGTGTGGGTACCGCTCGTCAGGGTGGGGGCCCTGCCGCATCCGGAGCTCGCGGCGGCGGCGGCGGTGGCGGCGGTGGCGGTGGTGGCGGTGGTGTCAGCAGCCGCGCGGGGGGTCGTGGGCGGGGTGCTCTCGCCCCGGCCGTGGCCCAGCGCGATGCCGTCCATGCCCAGGACGAGCAGTACGGCGACGACGGCCGTCCATAACAGGGACCTTGCCCTTGCCGTCCTTGTCATCGTGAGACTCCTTCTCGGTGTGGGGGGTCGTCCCGGGCCGGCGGACGTGGCGGTGGAACGGGAGCGGTCGCAGCGGCCGCCCACCTAGGTGTACGAAATATCGAACGTCGTTCGGGAATCCGGGATGCCACGGATCCTAGAGAGGTGGCCGGTCGTGTCAACACCGCTCGCGAAACCCGGGGCCCAGGTGTCCGGCCGCGCGAGACCGGACGACCGGACGACCGGACGACCGGACGACCGGTCGCCCCATGCGCCCCGCCGACACCCCCGCCTGTGAGGAACCGGGGGATGTGGGAGCGTGAGCGGGTGAGCGAGAAGAACGTCGACACCCTGCAGTACCGAGTTGACGGGCCGGAGCACGCCCCGGTCCTCGTCCTGGGACCGGCCCTCGGTACCACCTGGCACATGTGGGACCGTCAGGTCCCCGAACTCAGCCGCCACTGGCGGGTGCTCCGCTACGACCTGCCCGGCCACGGCGGCGCGCCCGCCCGCCCCGCCACCTCCGTCGGCGACCTCGCCGCCCGGCTGCTGGCCACCGCCGACGCCGCGGGCGCCGACCGCTTCGCCTACGCGGGCTGCTCCCTGGGCGGCGCCGTGGGCGCCCGGATCGCGCTGGACGCGCCCGGCCGGCTCACCTCCCTGGCGCTGATCTCCTCCGCCCCCCGCTACGCCACCCCCGACACCTGGCGGCAGCGCGGCGTGGTGGTGCGCACCAACGGACTGGACCCCATCGCCCGCTCCACCCCCGAGCGCTGGTTCACGCCCGCCTTCGCCGCCGCCCAGCCCGCCATCGTGGAGTGGGCCGTCCAGATGGTCCGCACCACCGACCCCGGCTGCTACATAGCCGCCTGCGAGGCGCTGGCCTCCTTCGACATACGTCGGGAGCTGGCCCATATCGGCGTGCCCACCCTGGTCGTCGCCGGGGCCGAGGACCGGGTCACCCCGCCCGCCGACGCCCGCGCCCTGGTGGCGGGCATCCCCGACGCCCGGCTCGCCCTCGTCCCCGACGCCTGCCACATGGCCCCCGTGGAGCGGCCCGGCGAGATCACCGAACTGCTGGCCGGACACTTCTCGGCCGCCCTCCCCGCCGGCCGGCGGGACGCCCCGGCGGCCGTCCCGGTCCCCGCCCAGGCGCCCGCCGGCGGCGCGGGCCGCACGCCGGACGCCCTGCCCACCCGTACCGCGATCGCCGCCCTGACCGCCGGAGAGCAGAGCCAGGACCACCCCGGCGCCGCGTACGACACCGGTCTGAGGCTCCGCCGCGATGTGCTCGGCGACGCCCACGTCGACCGCGTGGCCGAGGAGACCGACGACTTCACCGGCGACTTCCAGGACCTCCTGACCCGCTACGCCTGGGGCGAGGTGTGGGCCCGCACCGGCATCGACCGCCGCACCCGCTCGGTGGTCACCCTCACCGCGCTCACCGCCGGCGGGCACCTGGAGGAGCTGGCCTCGCACACCCGCGCCGCGCTGCGCAACGGGCTCACCCCGCAGGAGATCAAGGAGGTGCTGCTGCACACGGCCGTCTACTGCGGAATGCCCGCCGCCGGAGCCGCGTTCGCCGTCGCCCGGCGCGTCATAGCGGAGGAGACCACCCCCCGCGACTGACACCCCGAGACCGAACCCCGGGACAGGTTCCGGAGGATGGCGGGACTTCGCGGCGAAGATCGCGGACGGGCAGCACAATGACCCCATGGAGCTCACCAAGAAGGGCCACGCCTGCGTCGCCCTGCACCGCGAAGGACGCACGCTCGTCATCGACCCGGGCGGCTTCAGCGAGGCGGACGCGGCCGTCGGCGCCGACGCGATCCTGGTCACCCACGAGCACCCCGACCACTTCGACGAGAGCCGGCTGCGCGCCGCGCTGGAGGCGAACCCGGCCGCCGGGATCTGGACCCTGCGCAGCGTCGCCGAGCGAATCTCGGCCGCCTTCCCCGGACGCGTCCACACCGTCGGCGGCGGGGACGCCTTCACCGCCGCCGGCTTCGAGGTGGAGGTGCACGGCGAGCTGCACGCCGTCATCCACCCCGACATCCCGCGCGTCACCAACGTCGGCTACGTCGTCACCGCCCCCGGCGCCGGCACCGTCTTCCACCCCGGCGACGCCCTGACCGTCCCCGGCCGCCCGGTGGACACCCTGCTGCTGCCGGTGCACGCCCCCTGGAGCAAGGTCGCCGAGGTCGTCGACTACGTGCGCGAGGTACGGCCGCGCGTGGCGTACGACGTCCACGACGGACTGCTGTCGGACTTCGGGCATCTGATCTACGGCCGCCTCCTCGGCCCGAACGGTCCCGGCACCGCCGGTGCGGAGCACACCCGGCTGGAGCCCGGGCAGAGCGTCGCGCTGCGGGAGGACTGAGCCCCGCCGGAGGGAGCGCCCCGCCGGCGGCCGGCTGCCGCCCGCCGTCCGCCGGCTGTCGGTGCCGGGCGGTAGATTCGCTGCCATGCGTATCGCCACCTGGAACGTCAACTCGATCACCTCACGGCTCGAACGGCTGCTGGCCTGGCTGGAGAGCAGCGGCACGGACGTGCTGTGCCTGCAGGAGCTGAAGTGCACCGCGGAGGCGTTCCCGGCCGAACCGCTGCGCGAGCTGGGCTACGAGGCCGCGGTCAACGCCTCGGGCCGGTGGAACGGGGTGGCGGTGCTGTCCCGGGTGGGTCTGGAGGATCCGGTGATCGGCCTGCCCGGGGGGCCCGACTACGAGGGCGTCACCGAGCCCCGCGCGGCGGGCGCCACCTGCGGCGGGGTGCGGGTGTGGTCGGTGTACGTGCCCAACGGCCGCGAGGTGGGCCACCCGCACTTCGAGTACAAGCTCCGGTGGTTCGCCGCGCTGCGCGAGCTGGCCGTGCGGGAGACGGCGGGGGAGGCCGGAGGACGGCCCTTCGCCGTCCTCGGCGACTACAACGTCGCGCCGGCCGACGAGGACGTCCACGACCCCGCCGTCTTCGAGGGCTCCACACACGTCACCCCGGCCGAGCGCGAGGCGCTGGCCGCGCTGCGCGCGGCGGGCCTGGCCGACGTCGTGCCGCGCCCGCTGAAGTACGACCGCCCCTACACCTACTGGGACTACCGCCAGCTCGGCTTCCCCAAGAACAAGGGCATGCGCATCGACCTGGTCTACGGCAACCCGGCCTTCGAGTCGGCGGTGAAGGACGCCTACGTCGACCGCGAGGAGCGCAAGGGCAAGGGCGCCTCGGACCACGCCCCGGTCGTCGTCGACCTGGAGGTGTGAGGGCCCGCCCGCGTGCCTTGTGCCGTTCGCCGCGCCGGTGATGTCACGCTGAGGCGTATGAACATCCCCTTCCTGGACAACTGGCGCAAGAGGCACGGCATGTCCCGCGGGGTGGCGGTGATGCAGCCCGCCTCCCACGACGCCGAGGGAGTGGCGCAGCTGCTGTCCGAGTGCGAACTGCTGCGCAGGCAGGCCGAGTCGGCGGGGATCGAGTTGGAGGACACGCCCGGTTCACTGGCCGCCCTCGACCAGCTCCTGCCGCGCTGGCGCGACGAGGGTCCCGAGGCGCTGACCTGGCTGGGCAACGACGCGGGCCTGTATCTGGGCACCGTCGTCGTCCGCACGGTGCCGGGCGCGGAGTGGCAGGTGTGGCCGAACGGCCGGCCGGTGGTGCGGCTGGCCTCCGGGCGGGAGCTGGACGTGGTGGCGGCGGGCCACGAGTGGGCGCTCAGCGGCACACCGGAGCTGTCGCAGGTGTACGCGGAGGCATCCGAGGCGTGACGGGCGCCGGCCGGACCGGCGGCGAGCGCATGACGGGCGCCGGCCGGGACGCACCCGGGCCGCGAGACCCGGTCGTGGCCGGGGAGCGGGCCCGTCAGCCGGGGAAGTCGATGCGGTACTCCAGCCGCCACCGGTCCGCGCGCACCACGATGTCGGAGGTCTCCACGGCCCGGCCGTCCGCCGTGTGGTGGGTGCGCTCGATGACCGTCACACACTGCCCGGGGGAGCATCCCAGGGCCTGTGACTCCGCGCTGGTGGCCGACCGCGAGCCGACCAGCTCGGTGGCCCGCGCCACGGGGAGGCCGATGGCCGCGAACCGCTCGCGCACCCCGCGCCGGGCGTACGGGCCGCGCTCGGGGAAGACCACCTCGGTGCCCTCGGTGAGAGCCAGCGGCTCCCAGCTGGTGGCGAGCTGGAGCGGGCGCCGGTCGGCGAGGTACTCGTACCGCGTGCACATCACCCGGTCGCCCGCGCCGATGCCCAGCCGTTCGGCTATCCGCGGCGGGGCCCCGGTGGCGGCGGAGGCGGCCTCCCACAGCAGTGCGGGGGCGGCCGGGGAGCCGGTGAGCAACCGGGCCGCGAACGGCGAGTCCACCGCCTCGCCGGTGCGCAGCAGGCTGCCGGCGGGGCTGCGGTCGGTGACGAAGACCCCCCGCCCGAACTGCCCCTCCGCATAGCCGGCGGCCTTCAGCACGCGCACCGCCCGGTCCACGGTCTGGTCGCTGGCGGCGTAGGTGCGTTTCAGCTCCGAACGCGAGGGGATGCGGGAGCCCACGGCCAGGGCCCCCTCGTCGATCTGCTGCCGCAGATCGTCGGCGATCCGCTGGTAGACCGGTCTGCTGTCGCCCATCCGGGACTCCTCTCCGTACTGCCGCCTGCGGGGTGGGAACGGTCTCCGTACCTGGGTCAACAGGGTAGGAGGGGGGCCTGTGCCGCATGAGGCGTCGTGGGCAACATCATCAAGAACACCTCGGCGACATCGGTACCCGGTTCCGCGAACTCCTTGCGTAATCCGGTGCTTGACCGGGTCAGTTCTCCGTGCGGCTCCTCGCCCGGTGCTGGCGGCGGGCGGGCGGGGGTACGGAGGCGGGCGCGGACGGCGCGGTGGTGGCGTCCCGGGTTACGTCCGCGACCAGTTCGACGACATCGGGTCCGTACGCCTGGGAGTTGACCACCTTCAGCAGCAGGCAGAAGTCGCCGCCGGTGCCGTACTTGCGGGCCAGCCGGGCGTGGTGGCGGGCGAGATGCCGGGCGGCCGCCTGGTTGGTGACGGCCCGCTGGCCGCACAGGACGAACACCGGGTGGGAGCCCTCGCCCGCGGTGAGCCGGGCGAGCAGGACGTACTCCACCGATCCCCGCTCCATCCGGTAGCGCTCGCCGCCGATGGTGAACGCGGCCTGGTCCGGGCCCGGTTCGGGGGTGGTGTCGATCCTCACCCCCGGCAGCAGGGAGTGGAGGTGGGCCGCCGTCCGCCGGTTCGCCGCCGGGCCTCCCACGCAGAACTCGGTCCGCTCGCCGAAGCCCTGGCGGACGTTCTCGTGCGACAGCACCTGCGCGTTCGCGCGGCACTCCTTGACCAGTGCGGACAGCTCCAGCAGGGCGAACACGTCGTCGCGGGAGACGGCGCCCTCCCCCGTGGCGGCCTTGCGGCCGACCACCAGCAGGCACTCGGAGTGCTCCGGCATCCCGAAGAAACGCTGTTTGCGGCGGAGCGCGCGGCGCCACAGGTAGGTGCGGCCGAACCAGCCGAGCGAGGTGGTGATGCCGGCCGCGAGCACGCCCAGCACGATGTCGCGCAGGTTGTCGTCCATGGGGCGGAAGCGTATCGCCGGATGCCGCATCTGTTCGAAACATGACAAGGGAACGGGGGGCGGGGCGGGGGCGTGAAAACTGTTCGTAGCACGGCGGTGACAGCCGATGAAACACACCCGGTGTGCCATGGCCCCATGCCAGTGCCGAAACCGACCGGCAGCATCCACCGGGCCGCTGCCTGCCTCGACGTACCCGGCGGTCCGGACCTGCCCGAGGCCGCCGAGTTCGCTGCCGCGCTCACCGCGCTCACCGCCGAACTCGACCCGGCCGCCGGATGGTACGCGGTCTTCGCCCGGCGCGACCCCGAAGGGCTGGCCGCCTGCCTGGCGGGCCGCCGGATCCCGCCGTGGGACGTGGTCGCATCCCTGCTGGACGATCTCACCGTGCGCCGGGGCCCCCGGCGGGCACGCCCCCGGGCCGCATGGCTGAGGACGCTGTACCTGGCGTCGCTCACGGCCTGCGACGAGGCGGCCGGCGACCCGCGGCGGCGGGCCGCAGAACTGCGGGACGTGCTGACGCGGACGCTGCGTGAGCAGCGGCACGCGGCCCAACGCGAACAGGCCCTGGCCCGCGTGCTGACGGCGGGCGGCCACCCGGCCGGCGCCGGCAGCCTGGCCGCCGACCTCGCCTGGGCGCGCGACGACCGGGCCCGTGCCACGGCCCGCTGCCGGGAACTGCGCGAACGCCTGGCCGTCCTGGTGGCCCGCGGCGGGGCCGGTCCGGGGCACGGACCCGGACACGTCCCCTCGTCCCCGGAGCCGTCCGGCCCGGTGCGCGCCCGGCCGCGAGGGGCCCGGTTCGCCGGGCTGGAGACCGGGGCGCGGGCCGATCCGGCCGCCGGCCCCGTACCCGCCGCGATCCCGGCCGTACCCGCCCCGCGCGGGGCCCGGTTCGCCGGAGTGGAGAGCGAGGGGGACGAGCGGGCGACGCGGCCCGAGGACCCGGCCGGGGACGCGGCCCGGGCGGCCCGCGTCCAGAGGCGGTGCGACGAGACCGTCGCCCGGCTGGCCGGGCTGCGCGCCCGCGGCCGCACCGGAGAGGCGCACGCCCTGCTGTGCGAGGCCGCCGGCCGTCCCGCCCTCTGGCTGCCGGTACTGGTCGAACGTCTGGAGCAGGCCGGTATGGGCGCCGATGTCGCGGACCTGCTGTGGGAGGCCGCGAACCTGCCGCCCGGCCCCCTGGCCGAGGCCGCCGAAGCGCTCGCCGCCGCGGGCCGCGCCGAGGACTGCGGGCGGCTGCTGCGGCAGGCGGCCGCGCGTCCGGCGGGGGAGGTGGCCTCCGCCGCGCTCGCCCTGCGCGGGGCGGGCCTCGGCTCCGGGGCCGTCGAACTGCTGTCGGCGGTGGTCCGGGCCCGGCGACCGGAGGAGGCGGCCGAGGCCGTGGCGGCCGACCCGGCCGCCCTGACGCCCCTGCTGCTGGCGGCCGCGGCACGGGTCTCCGACCGCCGCCGCAGGGACATCGAGGGGGTGCTGGCCCGGGGACGCCCCGCCGCCGGCCGGTGACCGTCCCGCCCGCGCTCGCCCGCGTTCGGCCATCCGGCCGTGTCCGGGACAGGACACCCGGCGCGGTCGTGCCGCCCGACTCAGCCCGCCGCCAGCTCCTCCAGCAGGGCCGGCAGCGCCCGTCCGATCGGCTCGCGCACCACCCGGTCGGCCAGCGGGTCGTACGGCGTGGGCTCGGCGTTGACGATCACCAGCCGCGCACCGTGCTCGGCGGCGATCCCGGCCAGCGAGGCGGCGGGCTGCACCTGCAGACTGGTGCCGACCGCGACGAACACCTCGCACGCCTTGGCCACGGCCAGCGCCTCGCCCAGCACCTGCGGGTCCAGCGCCTCGCCGAACATCACGGTGGCCGACTTCAGAATGCCGCCGCACCGCAGGCACTCGGGGTCCGCGACCCCGGCCCGCACCCGCTCCAGCGCCCGCTCCATCTCCGAACGCGCATGGCACCCGGTGCACACCACGGCCCGCGCGGTCCCGTGCAGCTCCAGCACCTTGCGCTCGGGCATCCCGGCCATCTGGTGCAGCCCGTCCACGTTCTGGGTGATCACCCGCACCGGTACCCCGGAACGCTCCAGCCGCGTCACGGCCTCGTGCGCGGCGTTCGGCCCGGCCCGCAGCGCCGGGCTCTCCAGCCGCATCCGCCAGGAACGGCGGCGGATCTCCGGATCGTTCATGTAGTGGTCGTAGGTGACGAGCTTCTCGGCCTCGGGGTCCTTGCGCCACACCCCGTTCGGGCCGCGGTAGTCGGGGATCCCGGAGTCGGTGGAGATCCCCGCGCCGCTGAGGAGGGCCACCAGCGGCCTCCGGCCCGTCCCGGCCCCTTCGCCCCGGCTCTTCCCGCCAGGGTCCTGCGCGCCCGGCCTGCCCTGCGTGCTCATGCCTCCGAGCCTACGCAGCCGGGCCCCGGACCTCGACCGCGTTTCCGCCCGGCCGCGGTGGTGGCACACTGCGCCCGGACACGCCCGCGTCCGCCGGCCGTGCCGCCCCTTGCCGACCGACCGCCTGCCCCCGGGAGCCGAGCCGATGACCTTCACCACCCGCCCGACCCTGCAGGGCACCTTCGGGATGGTCTCCAGCACCCACTGGCTGGCCTCCGCCTCCGCCATGGCCGTCCTGGAGGACGGCGGCAACGCCTTCGACGCGGCCGTCGCCGCGGGCTTCGTCCTCCAGGTCGTCGAGCCGCACCTCAACGGCCCCGCCGGGGAGGTGCCGATCATCCTGGCGCCCGTCGGCGGCCCGGTGCGGGTGCTGTGCGGGCAGGGGCCCGCGCCGCGCGGCGCGACGGTGGAGCACTACACCTCGCTCGGCCTGGAACTGGTGCCCGGCACGGGCCCGCTGGCCGCCGCCGTCCCCGGCGCGTTCGACGCCTGGATGACACTGCTGCGCGACCACGGGACCCGCGAGCTCGCCGATGTGCTGAAGTACGCCGTCGGCTACGCCGAGCACGGCCACCCGGCCGTACCCGGGATCGGGGCGACGGTGGAGCGGGTGCGCGGACTGTTCGAGACGGAGTGGACGACATCCGCCGAGCTGTATCTGCCCGGCGGGCGCCCCCCGGCGCCCGGCGCCCTGCTGCGCAACCCCACTCTCGCCGCCACCTGGCGGCGGCTGCTGGCCGAGGCGGAGTCGGCCGGGACGGGACGCGAGGGGCGTATCGAGGCCGCCCGGCGGGTGTGGCGCGAGGGCTTCGTGGCCGAGGCGCTCGCCGACTTCGCCGCCCGTCCCGCCATGGACACCTCCGGCGAGCGCCACGCCGGCACCCTCACCGGCGACGACATCGCCTCCTGGTCGGCCGCCTACGAGGAGCCCGTCACCCACGACTGGAACGGCTGGACGGTCTGCAAGGCCGGCCCCTGGTCGCAGGGCCCGGTGATGCTCCAGCAGCTCGCCCTCCTGGCGGACCTGCCCGCAGGCGGGCCCGAGTACGGCACCGGGGAGTACCTCCACACCGTGATCGAGGCGAGCAAGCTCGCCTTCGCCGACCGCGAGGCCTGGTACGGCGACGCGCGGGGGGCCGACACCGTACCGCTGGACGACCTGCTCTCCGGCGCCTACACCGCACGCCGCCGGGCCCTCATCGGGGAGAGCGCCTCCCACGAGCTGCGCCCCGGCGGCCCCGGCGGACGCACGCCCCGGCTCGGCGCCCACGCGGCCGGGGCCGCCGCACGGGCGGGGGACGGCTCCTGGGGCCGGGACCGGGCCGCCGGCACCGGCGAGCCCACCGTGGCCCGCGACGGCGCGACCTCTGGCGACACCTGCCACCTGGACGTCGTGGACCGCCGGGGCAACATGGTCAGCGCCACGCCCAGCGGCGGCTGGCTCCAGTCCAACCCCGTCGTCCCCGCCCTCGGCTTCCCGCTCGGCACCCGGCTCCAGATGGCCTGGCTGGAGCCCGGACTGCCGAACACCCTCACCCCGGGCCGCCGCCCGCGCACCACCCTCACCCCCTCGCTCGCACTGCGCGACGGGGAGCCCGTCCTGGCCTTCGGCACGCCCGGCGGCGATCAGCAGGACCAATGGCAGACCCACTTCCTCCTCGCCGTCGCCCTGCGCGAGCCGGTGCGCGGCGGCTACGACCTCCAGGGCGCCGTCGACGCCCCGAACTGGCACCACGAGGGCTTCCCCGGCTCGTTCTGGCCGCGCGCCATGCGGCCGGGCGCCGTCACGGTCGAGTCCCGAGTCGGGGAGGAGGCCATCGGCGAGCTGCGGCGGCGCGGGCATCTGGTGACCGTCGGCGGCCCCTGGACGGAGGGGCGGCTGTGCGCGGTCGCCCGCGACCCGGAGACGGGCGTGCTGTCGGCGGCGGCCAACCCGCGCGGCATGCAGGGCTACGCGGTCGGCCGCTGACGGCCTCGCAGCGGCTCCGCCAAGTGGACCGGGGGGCTCGCGTTCACCCCGCGGCCATCCGCCGTCCGGCGGGAACCCGCGGCGGCGTGTTTCCATGGACGGATGATCGACGACGAACTGCTGACGGGGGTCGAGGAGGCCGTGCGCAAGGCCGCCGCGGCCGAGGTCATGCCGCGCTGGCGGCAGCTGGCCGCCCACGAGGTGACCGAGAAGAGCGGCCCGCACGATCTGGTGACCGTCGCCGACCGGCGCGCCGAGGAGCACCTGACCGGGGCCCTGACCGCGCTGCTGCCCGGCTCGGTGGTCGTCGGCGAGGAGGCGGTGCACGACAACCCGGCGGTCTATCGCGCGCTGGGCGGCGAGGCGCCGGTGTGGATCGTGGACCCGGTGGACGGCACACGCCAGTTCGTCCACGGCGACCCCGGATTCTGCACCCTGGTGGCCCTCGCCCACGGCGATACGCTGCTGGCCTCCTGGACGTACGCGCCCGCCCGCGAGGAACTGGCCGTCGCCGTGCGCGGCGAGGGAGCACGGCTCAACGGCGAGGAGATCCGCTCCGGCGGCCCCGCGCCGGACGCGCCCCTGGAGGTCGCCCACTCGCACCCGGACTTCACCACCGACGCGCAGAAGCGCTCCCTGGAGGGCCTGTACACCGACGAGGTCAGGCCCCGGCCGTGCGGCTCGGCGGGTCTGGAGTACCTGAACGTGGCGCGCGGCGCGCTCGACGCGGTGGCCTTCACCTGGGAGAACGCCTGGGACCACGCCGCCGGGCTGCTGCTGGTGGCCGAGGCGGGCGGCGGCCACGCCACGCTCACCGGGGAACCGTTCCGCCTGGCGGGCGGCAACGCGCTGCCCTTCACCGCCGCCCGGGACGCGCTGACGGTGCGTCGTATCCTCTCCCTGCTGGCCTGAACCGGTCAGACCTCAGCGCCGAGGGGAGAAACCGACGTGGCGTCGATGCGGGACGTGGTCGTGGTGGGAGCCGGTCCGAACGGGCTGACCGCCGCGGTGGAGCTGGCCCGGCGGGGCTTCTCCGTCGAGCTGTTCGAGGCGATGGAGTCGGTCGGGGGAGGGGCGCGCACCGAGGAGCTGACGCTGCCCGGCTTCCGGCACGACCCCTGCTCGGCCGTGCACCCGCTGGGCGTCGGCTCGCCCGCCTTCTCCGCGATGCCGCTCACCGAGCGGTACGGCCTTGAGTGGCTCCACCCCGAACTGCCCCTGGCCCACCCCTTCCCCGACGGCACGGCCGGGGTGCTGGCCCGCTCTCCGGCCGAGACGGCCGCCTCCTTCGGGCCGCGCGACGCGGGGACGTACCGCCGGCTGGTGGCGCCGTTCCTGGGCCGCTGGACGACCCTGGTCGGGGACTTCTTCAAGGTGCCGTGGGACGGGCTGCCCCGCGACCCGGTCACCCTGGCCCGCTTCGGGCTGCTGGGGCTGCGGCCGGTGGACTGGCTGGTGCGCCGCTTCCGCGACGACACCGCCCGCGCGCTGATGTTCGGGCTGGCCGCCCACGCCATCGGCCCGACCACCTCGCCCGCCACCGGCGGCATCGCCCTGGTCTTCGCACTGGCCGCGCACGAGGTCGGCTGGCCGATGCCGCGCGGCGGCTCGCAGTCCCTGTCCGACGCGCTCGCCGCCTACCTGCGCGACCTGGGCGGACAGATCCACACCGGGGTGGAGGTGCGGCGGCTGGACGAGCTGCCGCCCGCCCGCGCCTACGTCTTCGACACCTCGCCCACCGCGCTGGCCCGCATCGCCGGACTGGGCGACGCCTACCGGCACTTCCGCTACGGCGCCGGCGTCTTCAAGATCGACTACGCCCTGGACGGACCGGTCCCGTGGGCTTCCGAGGAAGCCCGCCGCGCCGGGACCGTCCACATCGGCCCCTCCAGCGGCGAGATCGCCGCCGCGCTGCGCGCCGCCTCCACCGAGGGCGTCCGGCCCGACCCGCCGTTCCTGATCACCGCCCAGCCCACCGTGGTCGACCCGGGCCGGGCGCCGGAGGGCAAACACGTCTTCTGGGTGTACGGCCATGTGCCGCGCGGCTGGAGCGGGGACGCCACCGAGGCGATCGAGCGGCAGATCGAGCGCTTCGCGCCAGGCTTCCGCGACCGGGTGCTGGCCCGCGCCACCGCCGGGCCGCCGGAGCTGGCGACCCGCAACGCCAACTACGTCGGCGGCGACATCGCCTGCGGCGCCTTCACCGGGCTCCAGACGCTGCTGCGGCCGGGGCTCGCCCGTATCCCGTACGCCACCGCCCACCCGGCCGTCTTCCTGTGCTCGTCGGCCACCTGGCCGGGCCCGGGCGTCCACGGCATGCCCGGCCACAACGCGGCCAAGGCGGTCTGGCGCCGCCTGCGGGCGCGCGCATAGCGTGCCGCACGGACCCGTCCGGCCGGGCCCGGGAGCCCGGCCCCGGCGGACGGGTCCGTGCGACGGGCTCCCCGCCCGGCCGGGCGAGGGCTAGAGTGCCGCCATGGCGAAGACGGAGATCTCGCTCGACACCGAACTGGTCGTCGAGGTCATGGTGCTGAGCGGGATCGGCAACCCCCGCGACGCGATCGAGGCGGTCGTGCGCGACTACGTCGTGCGCGGTCACCGCACGGAGACGCGGACGGGCGAGGAGGCGGAGACCCGGCTGCGGGAGATCGACACAACGCCCAGGATCCAGGAGGGCTGAGCCCGTCGCAGGGGGCGGGCCCGGCGTCCGGAGCCGGCTGGTTCGGGCGCGTGCGCCGGCCTCTCCCGGCGGGGCGGGACCCCGCCGGGAGAGGCGCCCGGAGGCGTCAGGAGTCCTGCGGGTCCTCGCCCTCCCGCGCCGGGGACTTGCCACCCCCGGCCGCCCGCCGCAGCCGCGGATGGCGACGGGCGCTCTGCTGCTCGCTGACGGCCTCGCCGACCATCGCCCGGATGGCCTCGCGCGCCCCGTGCAGCGGATGGTGGCGGGGCGGCCCGGCGCCCGGGTCCTCGCGCAGCTCCTTCACCAGCGACCAGCACAGCGCCAGCATCACCACGACGAAGGGCAGCGCCACCAGGATCGTCCCCGTCTTCAGCCCCTCCAGGCCGCCGGCGACCAGCAGCACGGCGGCCACCGAGGCCATCAGCACACCCCAGGTGACGACCAGCCACTCGCGCGGGTGCAGCGCGCCGCCGGAGGTCAGCGAGCCCATCACCAGGGAGGCGGAGTCGGCGCTGGTGACGAAGTAGGTCATCACCAGGATCATCGCGATCACCGAGGTGACCGTGCCCAGCGGCAGTGCGTCCAGCAGACCGAACAGCGAGGCCTCCACGCCGTCCTCCAGCCGCCCGGCCATGTCCGCCTCGCCGGTGGCGTCCAGCCGCATGGCGCTGCCGCCCATCACGCAGAACCAGACGACCGTGACGCCGCTGGGTACCAGCAGGACGCCGGTCAGGAACTCGCGGATGGTGCGGCCGCGGGAGATGCGGGCGATGAAGGTGCCCACGAACGGTGCCCACGACAGCCACCACGCCCAGTAGAAGATCGTCCAGGTGCCCAGCCACTCCTTGTTGCCGAAGGCGCCGGTCCGGGAGGAGAGCACGACCAGGTCCTGGAGGTAGGCGCCGACTCCGGCCGGGATCGCGTCGAGGATGAACACGGTCGGGCCCAGCAGGAGGACGAAGAGCATCAGCGCGGCCGCGAGCACCACGTTCATGCTGCTGAGCCACTTGATGCCCCGGTGCAGTCCGGAGAAGGCCGAGACGACGAACGCGGCCGACAGCACCAGGATGACGAGCAGTTGCAGCTCCCGGGAGTCGTCCCAGCCGACCGTCAGGTTCAGGCCCTTGGCCACCTGGAGGGCGCCCAGGCCCAGGCTGGTGGCGGTGCCGAAGACCGTGGCGAACACGGCCAGCAGGTCGATGACCCGGCCGGGCCAGCCGTTCGCGCGGCGCTCGCCCAGCAGCGGGACGAAGACCGAACTGATGCGGTTGCCGCGGCCCTTGCGGAAGGTGACGTAGGCCAGGGCGAGGCCGGCCACGCCGTAGATCGCCCAGGGGTGCAGCGTCCAGTGGAAGAAGGAGTACTCCAGCGCGACGCGCTCGGCCGCGCCGCTGCCACTCTGGACGTCACCGAAGGGCGGCGGGTCGACGTAGTACGTCAGCGGCTCGCCGACGCCGTAGAACATCAGGCCGATGCCCATGCCGGCACTGAACATCATCGCGATCCACGCCAGGTTGGAGAACTCCGGTTCGTCGGAGTCCTTCCCGAGCCTGATCCGGCCGAAGCGGCTGACCGCGATCACCAGGCACAGCACCAGGAAGAGGTCGGCTGCCAGGGTGAACAGCCAGCCGAAGTTGCCCAGCACCCAGTTCAGCGCGGTGGTGGAGACGGAGGAGAAACCGTCCGTGCCGATGGCCGCCCAGGCCACCACGGCCAGCACGGTCACCACTCCGACGGCGATCACCCCGGTGTCCGGGGGCGGGTCCTTCCGGGCCGTCTCCGGGGCGGGCTCCCGGGGCGGATTACTCACATCGGTGCTCATATCACCCAACTATGAAATGGTTCTTCCGGTTCGTCGGACGGGCGCGCCGAGCGGTCGCGGGCCGTCCGAGGGCGCATCGTGGTTCCGCGTGCCCGCCGCCGATAGGGTCTAGACGGCGCGACAGCCTGTTCGAGACACGAGAGAGACCGCGTGGAAACGACACACACCGAGACAGGCCGCGTGCTGATCGCCGCGGACAAGTTCAAGGGGTCGCTCACCGCCGCCCAGGTGGCCGAGCACACCGCGGCCGGGATCCGCCGGGCCCGCCCCGGCACCGGGGTCGAGGCGCTGCCCGTCGCGGACGGCGGCGACGGCACCGTCGACGCGGCGGTCGCCGCCGGGTTCGCGCTGCGCCAGACGGCGGTCACCGGGCCGCTGGGCAAGGCGGTCACCGCCTCCTACGCGCTGCGCGGCGACACCGCCGTGGTGGAGATGGCCCAGGCCTCCGGCCTCCAGAAGATGCCCGAGGGCGTCCTCGCCCCGCTGTCGGCCACCACCTACGGCACCGGTGAGCTGCTGCTCGCGGCGCTGGAGGCCGGAGCGCGCACCGTCGTCCTCGGCGTGGGCGGCTCCGCCACCACCGACGGCGGCGCGGGCATGCTCACCGCGCTCGGAGCCCGCCTCCTCGACGCCGGCGGCAACCCCCTCCAGCCCGGCGGCGGACCGCTGCGCCATCTGGCGACGGCCGACCTGTCGGGCCTGGACCCGAGGCTGAAGGACATCGAGATCGTCCTGGCGAGCGATGTCGACAACCCGCTCACCGGCCCCCACGGAGCCGCGGCCGTCTACGGCCCCCAGAAGGGCGCGCGGGAGGCGGACGTGGAGTTTCTGGATTCCGCGCTGGCCCACTACGCCCGCGTGCTGGAGACCGTTCTCGGCCCGCGCGCCGCGCGGCTGGCCCGGCGGCCCGGCGCGGGCGCGGCCGGCGGCGTCGGCTACGCCGCCCTGGCCGCGCTCGACGCCTCCTTCCGGCCCGGCATCGAGGTGCTGCTGGACGTACTGGGCTTCGCCGACGCCCTGGAGCGCGCCGATCTGGTGATCACCGGCGAGGGCTCGCTGGACGCCCAGACCCTGCGCGGCAAGGCCCCCGCCGGGGTGGCCGCCGCCGCCCGCCGGGCGGGCCGGCCCGTGGTCGCGGTCTGCGGGCGCCTGGCCATCGGCGAGGACGAACTGCGGGCCGCCGGGATCGAGGCGGCGTACGCCCTGGCCGACCTCGAACCGGACCCGGTCGTCTGCATGGCGCAGGCCGGGCCGCTGCTGGAGCGGGCGGCCGAGCGGCTGGCGGCCGAACGCCTGTGACCTGCCCCGAAGGCCCGGACCGCCCCGCGCGGTCCGGGCCTTCGGCCTGTCCGGCGCGGCCCCCCTCCCGTGCCCCCTTTCGCCCTCTTCCGTGACACCCCGCCATCCGCCCGGGAGCGGAGGCCGCGGGTCCGCTGTGCCCGTGCACAGCCGGGCCCGGGCACCTCTGGTCACCGGCAGCGATTCGCCCACCGGCCGTGGACGGCCCTTCGCGGCCGGTGCTGGGGTGAGCGCCGTGATCCCGGTGGAGCCCACCGGGGGACAGGACGGAAGAAGAGGAGGGCCGATGACGGCCGCTTCGCTGGAGGTCCGGGAGGTGTCCGTGGGCTACGGCCCGGTACGGGCGCTGAACTCGGTCTCCGTTGATGTACCCGAGGGCGCGGTGGTCGCCGTCCTCGGCGGCAACGGCGCCGGCAAGACCACCCTGCTGCGCGCGGTCTCGCGCACCCTGCGCTTCCACGGCGGGACGATCGCCTCCGGCACGGTCTCCTTCGCCGGACGGCGGCTGGACGGCCTCACCCCCGCCCAGGTGGTGGCCGCCGGGGTGGTGCAGGTGCCCGAGGGGCGGCAGGTGTTCGCCCGGATGACCGTGGCCGACAACCTCCGCGCCGGCGCGCTCGGCGCGACCGGGGGCCGCCGGGCGGCCGCCGAGGCGCAGGCGCGGGTCCACGAGCTGTTCCCGGTGCTGGCCGAGCGGGCGCACCAGCGGGCCGGACTGCTCTCCGGCGGCGAGCAGCAGATGCTCGCCATGGGCCGCGCCCTGATGGCCCGCCCCAAGCTGCTGCTCCTGGACGAGCCCTCCCTCGGCCTGGCCCCCCTGATGGCCGACCGGATCGCCGAGACCGTACGGGAGATCAACGCCCAGGGCACCTCGGTACTGCTGGTCGAGCAGAACGCGGCGATCGCGCTGCGGCTGGCCTCCCGCGCGGTCGTCCTGGAGGTGGGGGAGGTGGTCCTGGCCGGGGACGCGGACGAACTCGCCGCCTCCGACGAGGTACGCCGCCGCTACCTGGGCGTCACCGACGACGCCGGGCACCCCGGCGCCCCGGAGGGCGCCGGCGCCGAGGGCGTGTCCGGAGGAGTCCCGCGCCCGGCCGCGACCCTGCGCAGGTGGTCGGCGTGAGGACCTCCGGCACCCGGGAACCGGCACCGGCACCCGCCGGGGAGGACGTCCCCGCGCTGCGGGTGGACGGCCTCACCGTCCGCTTCGCCGGGCTCACCGCGCTGGACGCCGTCTCCTTCACCGTCGAGCCGGGCAGCGTCCACGCCGTCATCGGCCCCAACGGCGCGGGCAAGTCCACCACCTTCAACGTCCTGTCCGGCGTCTACCGCGCGACCGCGGGCAGCGTCCGCTTCGGCGACGAGGAACTGACCGGGCTGGCGCCGCACGCGATCGCCTCCCTCGGCGTGGCCCGCACCTTCCAGAACATCGCGCTCTCCCCGTACACCACGGTCGCCGACACGTTGATGCTCGGCCGCCACCGGCTGACCCGCACCGGCTACCTGGCCGCCGGGCTCCGCCTGCCGCGGGCCGCGCGCGAGGCGGCCCGGCACCGCGAACGGGTGCGGGAGATAGCCGAGTTCACCGGTCTGGAGCCCTATCTGAACCAGCCCGCCGGCTCACTGCCGTACGGGCTGCAGAAGCTGGTCGAACTCGGCCGCGCGCTGTGCATGGAACCCCGGCTGCTGCTCCTGGACGAGCCCGTGGCCGGCATGACCGCCGACGAACGCCGCCGCACCGCGTCCCTGATCGCGGGTGTGCGCGAGGGGCTCGGCATCTCGATCGTCCTGGTGGAGCACGACATGGGAATGGTGATGCGGCTCGCCGACGCGGTGACCGTACTCGACTTCGGCCGCAGGATCGCCGACGGCACACCCGACGAGGTCCAGCGCGACCCCGCGGTCGTCCGCGCCTATCTGGGACAGGAGGCGGCGAGCGCATGACGACCTTCGTCGAACTGCTGCTGAGCGGGCTGTCCATCGGCTCGGTCTACGCGCTGATCGCCCTCGGCTTCGTGATCATCTTCAAGGCGACCGAGGTGGTGAACTTCGCCCACGCCTCGCTGCTGCTGGCCGGCGGCTATCTGACCGCCGTCCTCCGGGACGACATCGGGTTCTGGGCGGCCCTGCTGGTGGGCGTCGCGGGCGCGGCGGCGGTGGGCGCGCTGGTGGAGTTCCTGGTGATCCGCCGCTACCGCGGACACGACCACAGCGTGCTGGCCATCGTCACCATCGGCGTCGACATCGTGCTGGTCACCGAGCTGACCCGGCAGATCGGCGCCCGCGTCCTGCCCATGGGCGACCCGTGGGGCGCTCAGGTGCTCACCCTCGGATCGGTCAGCATCCCGCAGACCCGGGTGGCCGCCTTCGTCACCGCCGCCCTCATCATCGGCGCCTTCCTGCTGGCCTTCCGCTTCACCTCCTGGGGCGTGGCGATGCGGGCGGTGGCCGAGCACCCCGAGACCGCGGCGCTGATGGGCATCCGGCTGGGCCGGGTGTCCTCCTCGGCCTGGGCGGTGGCGGGCGCACTGGCCACGGTCGCCGCCCTGTTCCTGACCGTCTTCCCCACCCCCGGCCTGGAGCGCGGCACCTCCCTGGTGGCGCTCAAGGCCTTCCCCGCCGCGATCCTGGGCGGACTGGACTCCACCACCGGGGCCCTGGTCGGCGGGCTGGTCATCGGCGTCACCCAGTCCATGGCCGCCGGCTACCAGAGCGACCTGACCTTCCTGGGCCGGGGCATCGGCGACCTCGCCCCCTATCTGGTGATGCTCCTGGTCCTGCTGGTGCGTCCGGCGGGCCTGTTCGGAACGAGGGAGCTGTCCCGTGTCTGAGTCCACCACCGCCGCGACCACCGGGTCCGCCGGGACGGCCAAGGCGTCCGGGGCGTCCGGGGCCGGATCCGCCACCGGACGAGGCCGCCGGGCACGCGCCCGAGTCCGGCCGCCGCGCCGCGCCGCCGCGTACACGGTGGCCGCGGCGGCCGCGGGCGGCCTGCTGCTGCTCGCCCTGCCCTTCTACCTCGACCGCTTCTGGCTCCAGGCCGGGCTGCTGGCCATGGCCGCCGCCATCGGCGCGATCGGGCTGAACCTGCTGACCGGCGCCACCGGCCAGCTCTCCCTGGGCCACTCCTTCTTCCTCGCCGTCGGCGCGTACGGCTACTGCGTACTGGCCGGCGACACCGGCGGGGAGCTGACCGGTCTGGGTCTGCCCGGCTGGCTGGCGGTCACCGGCGCGGTGGCCCTGGCCGGTGCGGCGGGCGGGCTGTTCAGCCCGATCGCCGGACGGCTGCGGGGAGCCTACCTGGGCATCGCCACCCTGGCCCTGGTCTTCATCGGCCAGCATGTGCTGCTCAACGCACACGATCTGACCGGCGGTTACAACGGCCGCCCGGTCCCGCCGCTGTCGCTGCTGGGCATCACCTTCGACGACACCGAGACCGTGGTCGCCGCCGTGCCGTTCCAGTCGATGGAGAAGCTCTGGTACGCCGGGCTGGTCCTGCTGGCGGTGTGCGCCTTCTTCGCGCACGGCGTGCTGCGCGACCGTCCGGGCCGGGCGCTGAACGCCATCCGCGACCACCGGATCGCGGCCGGGGTGATGGGCGTGCCGGTGGCCCGCCAGCGGGCGGGGGTGTTCGTCCTGTCCTCGATGTACGCGGGTCTGGCCGGGGTGCTGCTGGCGCTGGTCTTCCAGCAGACCGTGCCCGAGTACTTCGGCATCGTCCTGGCCCTGGAGTACCTGGCCATGATCGTCATCGGCGGTCTGGGCTCGGTCTCCGGAGCCGTCACGGGGGCCGTGTTCGTCACCCTGCTGCCCCAGATCCTCACCCGCTACAGCGAGGCACTGCCCCTGGTCTCCGCCCCCGGAACGGGCGGGGTCGCACCGGGCGAGATGTCCCGCTACCTGTACGGCGCCGCGATCGTGGCGATCGTGCTGTTCCTGCCGGGCGGCCTGGTGCGGCTCGCCGCCCGCCGCGGTCACACCAAGAAAGACGAGGCATGAAGACTGTGAAGACGCAGAAGAAGCACACGGCGCGCGCCGCCGCGGTGGTCGCCGCGACCGCCCTCGCCCTCATCGCCACCGGGTGCAGCTCCAAGGCGGGCGGCGGCGACTCCGGCGGCACCGGCGCCGACGGCGTGCGGACCGACAAGGGCGTGACGGACGACACCATCCGGATCGGCGCCCTCACCGACATGACCGGTGTCTACGCCTCCCTGGGCAAGAGCGTCACCCAGGCCCAGCAGCTCTACATCGACAAGATCAACGACGACGGCGGGATCTGCGGGCGGAAACTGGAGCTGACCGTCCGCGACCACGGCTACGACGCGGGCAAGGCCATCCCCGCCTACACCGAGCTGCAGCCCAAGGTGGTGGGCTTCGTGCAGTTCCTCGGCTCGCCGTTCGTCAGCGCGGTCAAGGAGCGCATCGACGCTCAGCACAAGGTGCTGGTGCTGCCGCAGGCCTGGTCCGCCGACCTGCTGGGCAGCGAGTACATCCGGGTCATCGGAGCCACCTACGACGTGGAGACGGTCAACGCGATCGACTTCCTGCTGAAGGAGGGGAAGATAGCCGAGGGCGACAAGATCGGCCACGTCTACTTCGAGGGCGACTACGGCGAGAACGCCCTGAAGGGCGCTCAGTACGCGGCCGAGAAGGCCGGGCTGACCCTGGTGGAGCAGAAGATCAAGCCGACCGACGAGGACATGTCCGCCCAGGTGGCGGCGTTCAGGAAGGCCGGTGTGAAGGCCATCGTGATCAGCGCCGGGCCGCGCCAGGCCGCCTCCCTGGTCGGTGTGTCGGCGGCCGGCGGCCTGAACGTGCCGATCATCGGCAACAACTCGGCGTTCGCGCCGCAGCTGCTGAAGACCCAGGCCGGCCCGGTCCTGCAGAAGGACTACTACGTGGCCGCCTCGACCCTGCCCATCGGATCCGAGGAGCCGGAGCCGGCCAGGCTGGCCCGGGAGTACGCCAAGGCCTACCCCGACGACATCCTCGACAACGGCGTGGCCGCGGGCTGGAGCGCCGCCTCCGTCTTCGGCGCGGCGCTGAAGCAGGCGTGCGACGACAAGGACCTCACCCGGGAGGGCGTGGTCAAGGCGCTGACGTCCATGGAGGACCACGACGGGGGCTTCGGCATCCGGCACGACTTCACCGACCCGAACCTGCCCTCGACGCGGGAGACCTTCATCCTCAAGCCGGACGGGAAGACCAAGGGCGGGCTGAAGGTGCATCGCGAGGCGGGGACCTCCGAGAACGCGCAGGCGTTCTCCTTCGAGGAGTGACCGCGGGTCGGTGACCGCCGGTCGTGACCGTGCGGCGGCCGGGCGATGCGGACGGGGCCCGGGCTCGGAGGACGAGCCCGGGCCCCGCTGCGTCCGTCGGGCGGGCCCGGGGTCTGTCGCCCACCCCCTCCTCGCCCGGCCTCCTCCTGAAGCCTTCCGGAGCCTCCTGGTGAATCCGCTGGTGTATCCCGGCGCGGACCGGGAAGACGCGGACCAGGAGGAGAAGGCGGGAAAACCTCGGGCGCCGGACGGATTCCATGGAATCCGTCCGGCGCCCGAGGTGCGAACCGGCCGCCGGTCGGCGGACAGGGCCGGCTAGGGCTGGGCCGCCGCCCGCGCCTCACGGCGGTTGTCGCGGAAGGTGTTGACCCGGCGCGCGGTGGCGAACAGCGGGATCACCGCGCCCAGCACCAGCTGCAGCGCGCAGCCGGTCTGCAGCAGCAGCTCACCGCCGGGGGCGTCGAAGGCCCAGGCCGTCAGCAGACCCATGCTCAGCACGATCCAGCCGAGCATCGCCACGGCCAGCAGCCCGCGCGGCTTGGGGTACTCCACCCGGCTCACCATCAGCCAGGCCACCCCGACGATGGCCAGCAGCGTCGGGACGAACGGCAGCTCCAGCAGCACGATCGAGACGACCGTCAGCGCCCCGAAGGGGCTGGGCATGCCCTGGAACACCCCGTTGGGCAGGGTGACGCAGGAGAACCGGGCGAGCCGCAGCACCACCGCCAGCAGCACCACGATCCCGGCGAGCGCCGAGACCCCCTGGTGCGCGTCGTTGGCCACCATCCCCCAGACCAGCACGAAGTACGCGGGCGCCAGCCCGAAGCTGATCAGGTCGGAGAGGTTGTCCAGCTCCGCGCCCATCGCCGAGCTGCGCAGCTTGCGGGCCACGAGCCCGTCGAAGAGGTCGAAGACCGAGGCCAGCAGCATCAGCATCACGGCGGTCGCGGCGCTGTGCCGGGCCATGCCGCCGTCGCCGTTGCCCGTCAGATGGGGGATCAGGACGCCGGTGGTGGTGAAGTACACCGCCAGGAAGCCACAGGTGGCGTTGCCCAGGGTGAGCGCGTCGGCTATCGACAGCCGCATGGACAGCGGCATGTCGCCCATCTCGTCGCCGTCGTCCTCCGGGCCGGCCTCGGGGACCCACTGGGTCTTGGGGTCAATCACGGTCAAGGCGAGTCACCCCCGCGGTCGTGGGCTGGCCGACCTCGACGTCGACCTCGACGCCCTCCGGGAGGTAGAGGTCGACACGGGACCCGAAGCGGATCAGGCCGATCCGCTCACCCTGCTCGACCTTGGCGCCCTGCTCGATGTACGGAACGATCCGCCGGGCCACGGCGCCGGCGATCTGGACCATCTCGATGTCGCCCAGCTCGGTGTCGAAGTGCCAGACGACCCGCTCGTTGTTCTCGCTCTCCTTGTTGAACGCCGGAACGAAGCCGCCGGGCACATGCTCGACGGACGTCACCGTGCCCGCCAGCGGGGCGCGGTTGACGTGGACGTTCAGCGGGCTCATGAAGATCGCGACGCGGGTGCGCCCGTCCTTCCACGGCATGATGCTCTGCACCACGCCGTCGGCCGGGGAGATGACACGGCCCTGGGCGATCTCTCGCTCGGGGTCGCGGAAGAACCACAGCATGCCCGCCGCCAGGGCGGTGGCGGGCACTGCCGCTACCGCCGCACCTCTCGAGCGCCTGGCGCGGGCCAGACTGAGGGCGGCGGTGGCGACGGTCGGGAGGAGCCACGGCGACGCTCCGCGCGCGAGACGGACGCGGCCGCGTTGTGCAGAGGATGGGCTGTGGGGCATGGATGACCTTCGTAGCGGAGGGTGCCGCGTAAACACGGGGGACGGCGGCTTTCCCGGGATGCTATCGGTTACCGGTGGCAACTGGGCAAGCCAGAGCACCTGTCGGGACCGCGGGCTCCCCGGAAGGCCTTGGTTCGGGGTGTCGTCCCTCTGGAGGGAAAACACCCCGAATAAGGCATTCTACCCCTGGATCTTGTACTCCTCCAGGAGTCGGCGTCCCACGATCATCTTCTGGATCTCGGCGGTGCCCTCGCCGATCAGGAGCATCGGGGCCTCACGGTACAGCCGTTCGATCTCGTACTCCTTGGAGAAACCGTAACCGCCGTGGATGCGGAACGCGTCCTCCACGACCTCCTTGCAGTACTCCGAGGCGAGGTATTTGGCCATCCCCGCCTCCAGGTCGTTGCGCTGCCCGGAGTCCTTCTTCCGTGCGGCGCCGACCATCAGGGCGTGTGCGGCCTCCACCTTGGTGGCCATTTCGGCCAACTTGAACTGAATTGCCTGGTGCTGGGCGATCGGCTTGCCGAAGGTGTGCCGCTGCTGGGCGTAGGAGACGCCCAGCTCGAAGGCGCGCTGGGCGACCCCGCAGCCGCGCGCGGCCACGTTGACCCGGCCGACCTCGACGCCGTCCATCATCTGGTAGAAGCCGCGGCCGGTCGCGCCCCCCAGGACCCGGTTGGCCGGGACGCGCAGGCCGTCCAGGATCAGCTCGGTGGTGTCGACGCCCTTGTAGCCCATCTTGTCGATCTTGCCGGGGATCGTCAGCCCCGGCTTGACCTCGCCGAATCCCGGCTCCTTCTCGACCAGGAAGGTGGTCATCGACCTGTGCGGGGCGGTGCCGTCGGGGTGGCCCTCGTCGGTGCGGCACAGCACCGCCACCAGCGAGGAGGTGCCGCCGTTGGTCAGCCACATCTTCTGGCCGGTCAGGACGTACTCGTCGCCGTCGCGCACACCCTTGGTGGTGATGGCCGACACGTCCGAGCCCAGGCCCGGCTCGGACATCGAGAAGGCGCCGCGGACCTCGCCGGCCGCCATCCTCGGCAGGAAGTACTCCTTCTGCTCGTCGGTGCCGTGCTGCTTGAGCATGTACGCGACGATGAAGTGGGTGTTGATGATGCCGGACACGCTCATCCAGCCGCGGGCGATCTCCTCCACGCACAGGGCGTAGGTGAGCAGCGACTCACCGAGACCGCCGTACTCCTCCGGGATCATCAGACCGAAGATCCCCAGCTCCTTGAGGCCCTCCACGATCTGCGTCGGGTACTCGTCCCGGTGCTCCAGGTCGGTGGCGACCGGGATGATCTCCTTGTCGACGAAGTCGCGGACGGTGGAGACGATCTCCCGCTGGATGTCCGTCAGGCCCTCGGTCTGCGCCAGGCGCCCCATGTCACTTGCCTCCCTTTCCGGAGTCCCGCCCGTCCGTGCGCAGCTCGGGGCGGCCGGGCTGCTCACCTCCGCGCGCCTCGATGTACTCGGCGGTGGGCACCATCACCTTGCGGCGGAAGACGCACACCAGGGTGCCGTCCTGCTTGTAGCCCTTGGTCTCGACGTGGACGATGCCGCGGTCGGACTTCGAGCGCGACGGCGTCTTGTCCAGGACGGTGGTCTCGCCGTAGACGGTGTCGCCGTGGAAGGTCGGCGCCACGTGCCGCAGCGACTCGATCTCCAGGTTGGCGATCGCCTTGCCGGAGACGTCCGGCACGGACATGCCCAGCAGCAGCGAGTAGATGTAGTTGCCGACCACCACGTTCCTGCCGAAGTCCGTCGTCTTCTCGGCGTAGTTGGTGTCCATGTGGAGCGGGTGGTGGTTCATGGTCAGCAGGCAGAACAGGTGGTCGTCGTACTCCGTGACCGTCTTGCCGGGCCAGTGCCGGTAGACGTCCCCGACCTCGAACTCCTCGTAGGTGCGGCCGAACTGCATGGTGTGACTCTCCGTGGTGTGGTGGAAGGAGGGGGTACCGGACCGGGCCGCCCCCCTCCCCGCCCCTCCTCCCGCCCCGGGAGGGCGGCGCGGGAGGAGGGGCGGGGAGCCGGGAGCGGCCCGCGGTGGTGGGGCTCAGGCGGCCGGCGGCTCGAACTTCGAGGTCCGCTCCATGCCGGCGGCCCGGCCCTTGCCCGCGATGACCAGCGCCATCTTGCGGCTGGCCTCGTCGATCATCTCGTCGCCGAGCATCGCCGAGCCCTTCTTGCCGCCCGCCTCGGAGGTGAAGTACTCGTAGGCGTCCAGGATCAGCTCCGCGTGGTCGTAGTCCTCCTGGGAGGGGGAGAAGACCTCGTTGGCCGCCTCGACCTGGCCGGGGTGCAGCACCCACTTGCCGTCGAAGCCGAGGGCCGCGGCGCGCTCGGCGACGGCCCGGAAGCCGTCCACGTTCTTGATCTGCAGGTAGGGGCCGTCGATGGCCTGCAGGTTGTGGGTGCGGGCGGCCATCAGGATCCGCATCAGGATGTAGTGGTAGGCGTCGGCCGGGTAGCCGGGCGGCTGCTCGCCCACGACCAGGGACTTCATGTTGATGGAGGCCATGAAGTCGGCCGGGCCGAAGATGATGGTCTCCAGCCGGGGCGAGGCGGCGGCGATCTCGTCGATGTTCACCAGGCCCTTGGCGTTCTCGATCTGCGCCTCGATGCCGATGCGGCCGACCTCGAAGCCCATCGTGGTCTCGATCTGCGTCAGCAGCATGTCCAGCGCCCTGACCTGGGCGGCGTCCTGCACCTTCGGCAGCATGATGCAGTCCAGGTTGGGGCCCGCGCCCTCGACGACCGTGATCACGTCGCGGTACGTCCAGTGGGTGGTCCAGTCGTTGACGCGTACCACCCGGGTCTTGCCCGTCCAGTCGCCCTCGTTGAGGAACTTCACGATGGTGTGCCGGGCCTCGGGCTTGGCCAGCGGGGCGCAGGCGTCCTCCAGGTCCAGGAAGACCTGGTCGGCGGCGAGTCCCTGGGCCTTCTCCAGGAAGCGGGGGTTGCTGCCCGGGACCGCGAGGCAGGAGCGGCGGGGACGCAGCCGGTTGACCGGCGTCGCCGGGGCGCTCGGGTGAGACGTCATGCGGGGACCTCCAGGGGGTCGAGCTTGTTCGCGGTACGGATCTCGTCGACGATACGGCCGATGATCTCCGTGATGCCGAAGTCCTTCGGGGTGAAGACCGCCGCCACCCCGGCGGCACGCAGTGCCTCGGCGTCCGCGTTCGGGATGATGCCGCCGACGATGACGGGGATGGGGGTACCACCCGGGCCGCCAGGCCCAGGGGGATCATCGACGCCGGCCCGGTGCAGCCGGTCCAGTACGTCGGGCACCAGCTCGGCGTGCGAGCCGGAGAGGATCGACAGCCCCACGCAGTGCACGTCCTCGGCGACGGCCGCCGAGACGATCTGCTCGGGGGTGAGCCGGATGCCCTGGTAGACCACCTCGAAGCCCGCGTCGCGGGCCCGTACGGCGATCTGCTCGGCCCCGTTGCTGTGCCCGTCCAGACCGGGCTTGCCCACCAGCAAGCGCAGCTTGCCCGAGCCCAGCTCGGCGGCGGTGGCGGCCACCTTCCGGCGCACCTCGGCCAGCTGTGAGCCCTCCTCGGCGGGGGTCGCCACGGGCGCGGAGCTCACGCCGGTGGGGGCCCGGTACTCGCCGAAGACGTCGCGCAGGGCCCAGGCCCACTCACCGGTGGTCACCCCGGCCCGGGCGCACTCCAGGGTGGCCGGCATCAGGTTGTCCCTGCCGGCCGCGGCCCGCTTCAGCTCGGCGAGCGCCCGGTGGGCGCGGTCCTCGTCCCGCTCGCCGCGCCACCGCTGGAGGGCGGTGACGACGTTGCGCTCCACCGCCGGGTCCACGGTCATGATGGCCGTGTCCAGGTCGGCGGTGAGCGGATTGGGCTCGGTGGACTCGAAGCAGTTGACCCCGACGATCCTCTCCTCGCCGGACTCGATGCGGGCCCGGCGCTCGGCGTGCGAGGCGACCAGCCGCGACTTCAGGTAGCCGGACTCCACCGCCGCCATCGCGCCGCCCATCTCCTGGATGCGCTCGATCTCGGCGAGGGCGCCCTCGGCCAGCTCGGCGGTCCTGGCCTCGACCACGTGCGACCCGGCGAACAGGTCGTCGTACTCCAGCAGGTCGCTCTCGTGGGCGAGGACCTGCTGGATGCGCAGTGACCACTGCTGGTCCCAGGGCCTGGGCAGGCCGAGCGCCTCGTTCCAGGCGGGCAGCTGCACGGCGCGGGCGCGGGCGTCCTTGGAGAGGGTGACCGCCAGCATCTCCAGCACGATGCGCTGGACGTTGTTCTCCGGCTGCGCCTCGGTCAGTCCCAGGGAGTTGACCTGGACGCCGTAGCGGAAGCGGCGGTGCTTGGGGTTCTCGATCCCGTACCGCTCGCGGGTGATCTTGTCCCAGATGCGGGTGAAGGCCCGCATCTTGCACATCTCCTCGACGAAGCGGACGCCCGCATTGACGAAGAAGGAGATGCGCCCGACGACGTCGCCCATCCGCTCGGCGGGGACCTGCCCGGAGTCGCGCACCGCGTCCAGCACCGCGATGGCGGTGGACATCGCGTAGGCGATCTCCTGCACCGGTGTGGCCCCGGCCTCCTGCAGGTGGTAGCTGCAGATGTTGATCGGGTTCCACTTGGGCATGTGCGCCACGGTGTAGGCGATCGTGTCGGTGGTCAGACGCAGGGAGGGGCCCGGCGGGAAGACGTGCGTCCCGCGCGAGAGGTACTCCTTGACGATGTCGTTCTGCGTCGTCCCCGACAGCTTGGAGATGTCCGCACCCTGCTCCTCGGCGACCACCTGGTACAGCGCCAGCAGCCACATGGCCGTGGCGTTGATGGTCATCGAGGTGTTCATCCGCTCCAGGGGGATGTCCTGGAACAGCCGGCGCATGTCACCGAGGTGGCAGACCGGGACCCCGACCCGGCCGACCTCGCCGCGGGCGAGGACGTGGTCGGGGTCGTAGCCGGTCTGGGTGGGCAGGTCGAAGGCGACCGACAGGCCGGTCTGCCCCTTGGCGAGGTTGCGCCGGTACAGCTCGTTGGACGCCTCGGCCGTGGAGTGCCCGGCGTACGTCCGCATCAGCCACGGACGGTCTTTCTGGCGCTCAGCCATGGGGGTGCCCTCTACACGTTCCGGAAGCGGTTGATGGCGTCGATGTGCTTGGCCCGCGTCTCGGTGTCGCGCACGCCCATGCCCTCCTCGGGGGCCAGGCACAGCACGCCGACCTTGCCCTGGTGGGCGTTGCGGTGCACGTCGTGGGCGGCCTGGCCGGTCTCCGCCAGGGGGTACGTCCTGGACAGGGTGGGGTGGATCTTGCCCTTGGCGATCAGGCGGTTGGCTTCCCAGGCCTCGCGGTAGTTGGCGAAGTGGGAGCCGATGATGCGCTTGAGGCTCATCCACAGGTAGCGGTTGTCGTAGCTGTGCATGTAGCCGGAAGTGGAGGCGCAGGTGGTGATGGTGCCGCCCTTGCGGGTGACGTAGACGGAGGCGCCGAAGGTCTCGCGGCCGGG
>NZ_FOSG01000023.1 GCF_900114215.1 Streptomyces mangrovi
GCCCGGTGGGTGGTGCCGGCCGAGTCGGTCACGGTCTTGATCTCGCCCTCGAGGTCGACGGCGGTGATGTCGTCGGCGATCAGTTCGGCGCCGAACCGCTCGGCCTGGGCGCGCATGTCGTCCATCAGGTCCGGGCCCATGACGCCGTCGCGGAAGCCGGGGAAGTTCTCCACCTCGGTGGTGTTCATCAGCGCGCCGCCGGCGGTCACCGAGCCTTCGAAGACCAGCGGCTTCAGGGCGGCGCGGGCGGTGTAGAGCGCTGCGGTGTATCCCGCCGGCCCGGAGCCGATGATGATCACGTTGCGGACGTCGCTCACGGAGTCTTCCTTGTCTGCCGATGGGTTTACCGATGGATGCCTGTCGGGAGCATCGCCTTGGGGAGGCTTACCCGACCCAACGAATCCTAGGAGCCAGGCATTCCCGGCCGTGGTATTGCGTGGGCGGGACGCTCAGCGCGGATAGGTACGGGTGGTCAGCACCGTGCCGGCGGCGGGAGGCTCCTTGCCGACGCAGTCGGCGTCGATCACATAGGCATCCACCCGGGAACCGTCGGCCTCATGCGGTAGGACCACGATGTACGCCTGTCGTCCCTCGTAGTCACTCATGCCGATGGCCAGAGGTGTCTCGTCACGGTCGACGCCCTCACGAACGCACAGCGGCATGGTGGTCGTGGACGTGCCCGGGGACCCGGGGCTTGCCTTGAGGCTGAAGTCGGGAGAACCGGGGTCCGTCTTCTTCAGGCTCCCTTGACTCTCCTGCTCCCGCTTCCCTGATTCGCTGCCGGCCAGTAGGGACCGTACGCGTGCCTCCAGTGCCTGATCGCTCCGGTCGCTCTCCGCACCGGCGTCCGCGGCCACACCCTTGTCCGTGCCCCCGGAGAAGTCTGCTCCCACGCCTGGAAGGAAGACCGCGCCGAGAGCGAGAAGGGCTGCCGCACCCGCGGTGCCGAGCAAGGCGGTGCCCCAGCGGCGCGGTCGCCCGCTGCCGGCCCTGCCCGGGCCTCCGGCGCCTCGTGGTCGCCCTGCGGGCCGGCCGGCAGACCGGCCCGTGGGCCGACTGGAGCGGGCCGTTTCACGTGAAACAGCGGTTGGCGTATCCGCCGGAGAGGCCGAGGGGGAAGTACCCCGGATCTCATCGCCGAAGAGAGTGGAGGCGCTGAGCAGGGCCTCGGCGGCCAGCGCGGCGTCGATACGGCCTGCCACATCGGACGGCATCGGGGTCGGCTCCGGAAGGGTGCCCAGCGTGTTGCGGATCTCCTCCAGGGAGGCCCGTACGTCTGCGCACAGCGCGCAGCCCGACAGATGGGCGCGTAGACCGGCCGAGCGTTCCGGGGGGAGCAGCCCCTCGGTGAAGTCGGAGATCTCGTCGACCTCGGGGTGCCCGTCAGCGCCGAACGACGCGGAAGACATGGATGTCATGCGTGCTCACCTCCGCCCTTCACGGCCCCGGTGCCTGGTTTCCCTCTTGCCGGTGGGACGGACGCCCCCTGTGTCCGGTTCCTTCTGCCGGCGCCCGCCCGGGTTCCCGCAGCCGGACCCTCAGAGCGTAGATGGCCGACCAACGGCAGCAGCCGGGCTCTGCCGCGGGCACAGCGGCTCTTGACGGTCCCGACGGCGACATTGAGGATGCGGGCCGCCTCGGCGACCGGATAGCCCTGCATATCGACGAGGACGAGCGCCGCCCGCTGCTCCGGCGGCAACTGGGAGAGCGCGGCGATGAGCTGGCGATGAAGGTCCTGGCGCTCGGCGGGCACGGCGGCGGACTCGTGCGGCTCCAGGAGTCGTTCCAGACGCTCGGGCTCGGCGATGGGCGAGGTGCGGCGGCTGGCCGCCTTGCGTGCGCGGTCCAGGCAGGCGTTCACAGTGATGCGGTGCAGCCAGGTGGTGACCGCGGACCGCCCCTGGAAGGTGTGGGCGCTTCGGTAAGCGGAGACAAAGGCGTCCTGGACGGCGTCGGCGGCTTCCTCACGATCCCTCAGAACACGCAGAGCCACGGCCCAGAGCCGGTCGCGATGGCGGCGCACGATCTCACCGAAGGCCTGTGGATCGCCGGCGACATGGCGGGCGAGGAGCTCCCGGTCGTCGACTCTGTCCGCGTCATCGGGGCCGCTCGTGTCCCCGGCACCGTCGACGGCGCCACCCGTCACCTCGTCGCCCACCAGCCGGTCCCCTCCTCAGTCCGCTGTGTCCACGGGCGGCAGGTCAGCTGAGGACCTCGACCTCCGTGATGCGGCCACGGTAGTTGCCTTCCTCCGTCAGGGGGAGTTCGGTGAGCCACACCAGGACGTAGCGCGTCCTGATCGGCTTCTTGGCCTTGAGCTCCACTTCGGTTCCGGAGCCGCTGCTGACCTTGCTGAAGCCGTTCAACGAGCCGGGCATCTGCGCGGTGTCCTCGTCCGTGGCCAGGAAGTCGACGGAGGTGCTGCCCCTGAAACCGACCTTGACAGTGCTGATCTGCCGGGCCTCGCCCAGGTCGAGGATCAGACCCACGCCGTCCTTGAGGTTCCCGAACTTCGCGCTGTTGTAGTACATGGTCTGCCAGAAGGTGCCGGCGTCGCCGTCGATCGCTCTGCCCACCTGGCCGCTGTTCTCGGTGGGATCACCACCGAACGGGTCGAAGTCCTTGGCGAGGGAGATCTCGACCGGCCTGCCCGTGGGAGCGGTCTCCGGCTGCTTCTGCTGCTCGATCTCGCTCTGCCCCGGGTCCGGCGCCGGGGGCTCGCCGCCCTTCAGGAGAGTGTCGGCCAGTTGCCAGCTTCCCAGTCCCAGTGCGGCGATGAGCAGAGCGGAGACGCCCCACTTCAGCAGCCTGCCGGCGCGGCCGGGCAGTGCGGGAGGCGCCGGCGCCGTCGTCACGGTGGGCGCGCCTGCGGGCCCCGCGGGAGGACGGGGCACGGGACCGCCGTAGGCCCCCTGCCGGTAACCGGGGCCCTGGTACGGCGGCGGAGCGGTGAACTCGGGCTCGGGCGGCCGGATGCGCGGCAGCGCGGCGATCGCCTTGGCCAGCTCCTCGGGGGTGGTGCAGGGCTGTTCCTGGCGGGAGGCGGTGGCACCGTCGTTGACCATCGCGCGCATGGCCAGCTCGGAGAGCCCGCGGTGCACCCCGGCGCGTACCTGGTCCGGGGGGATGAGGGAGTCGCCGGTCAGCTCGGCCATGCCGCCGAGGCCGTAGGCGTCCTCGCCGTACGGCCAGCGGTGGGCGAGGGAGGCATACAGAAGAGCGCCGATCGCCTCGGTGTCGGTGCGCTGGGGGTGATCGGAGGTGATACCGCGCAGGGCGGCGTTCACGGCGAGGCCGCGGATGCGGTACTGGCCGGCGGCGGTGCGCAGGACGCAGCCGGGGGTCAGCCGCAGATGAGCCAGGCCCTCGCGGTGGGCGGCGGCCATCGCCTGGGTGATCTGGCTGACGAGCTGATAGGCCTCGTGGGTGGGCAGCGGACCGGAGGCGAGAAGGGCTGTGAGAGGGGTGGCGTCCGGGAGCCACTCGTGGACGACGTAGACGAGGTCGTTCTCCTCGACCGCGTCCAGTACCTGCACGAAGCGGGGATCGCCGAGGAGGGCTGCGGAGCGGGCGGCGGCCAGGACCGGCCGGGCGCGGGGGTGGTCGGCTGCGAGGAGATGGACGCCGACGGCGCGGCGCAGTTTCTCGTCGACGGCTCGCCAACTGCTGAACCCGTCCAGACGGGTGATGCACTCCTCCAGACGGTAGCGCCGGGCGAGCTTGTGACCGCTGTGCAGCTCGGGCGGCTGCGGGGTCCGGGAGGGCTCGGAGGCCGATGTCACCGCGTCGGCGGTATCAGGGGCGCCGGAGGCTTCCGCCGTTGCGCTGTCATCGCCGTCGTGGTCCGTGGAACCGTCGGCCGTGGCCCGCTCGACAGCGGTGGTCGGCGGCTTGTTCCCGCCGTCCGTCCCGCCGCTTTCGCCGGCCACGTCGACGGCAGCCGTGCTCCGTTCCGCCACCGTCGCTCCCGCCTCCCCATTCGTTACAGCCTGTTTCCCGACACAGCCAGAGACAATTGTGCCCACAGTCCGCCGCTGTGCACGACACACGGGTGGGGCCGAAGGTTGTGCGACCGGCCTCGGAAGGCCGTCAGCGGCCGAGCTTCGCGCGGACCATGCCCATCATGGCGGTCAGCTCCTCCACCCGCATACGCCGGGCTGTCAGAACGAAGACCGCGCCCAGCACCAGACCGCCCGCGGCCAGGGCCGCGGCACCGCTGACGACGCCGGGGCCGAGGGCCCGGACGACGGCGTAGGCGACCGCGCCACCGGCCAGTGCGGCCGGGGTGCCGGCGCCGCAGAGCCTGGCGTAGGCGCGCACGATGCGGGGGCCGTCCAGATCGCCGCCCAGCTTCCTGCTCAGCCGCTTCCAGGCGACGCCTACGCCCACGGCGTAGGCGAGGCCGTAGGCGGCGGCCATGCCGACGACCGCCCACCGGCTGGGCAGCAGCAGGAAGGCCAGAGCGGAGCCCGCCGCGTTGCAGGCGGCCACGATCACCGTGTTGTAGAAGGGGGTGCGGGTGTCCTCGTAGGCGTAGAAGCCGCGCAGGACCACGTACTGCACGGAGTAGGGGATCAGTCCGAGGCCGAAGGCCATCAGGATGTAGCCCATCGAGGTGGCCGCGTCGATGCCCGCGGAGAAGTACATCAGCAGGCACATCGGTACACCGAGGGCCACGAAGGCGAAGGACACCGGCACGATGGCGACGGCCGAGGTGCGCAGTCCGTGCGAGATGTCGTCGCGGACGGCGGCCGGATCGCCGTCGTGGGCGGCGCGGGAGATCCTCGGCAGCAGGGCGGCCATCACCGAGACGGTGATGATGGCCTGCGGCATCTGCCAGATCAGCTGGGCGTTGCTGTAGCCGAGGATGCCCGTACCGGGATGTCCCTCGGCGTCGGCGGCCTTACCGGCCCAGGTGGCGAGCTGGGTGACGACCAGGACGCCCGCCTGGTTGGCCAGGACGAACAGGAACGTCCATTTGGCGAGCCGGGCCGCCTTGCCCAGGCCGTGGCCGCGCCAGTCGAAGCGCGGACGGACACGGAAGCCGGTGGCGCGCAGGTAGGGGATCATCGCCAGGGCCTGGACGACCAGCCCCAGCAGGGTGCCGACGCCGAGCAGCCGGACGCCCTCCGGCGGGATCGTCTCCACACTCATCCCGGAAGTGCGGGCCGTGCCGTACACCCAGATGAAGAGGCCGAATGTGGTGATGATGACGACGTTGTTCAGGACGGGGGTCCACATCATCGCGCCGAAGCGGCCCCGGGCGTTGAGGATCTGGCCCATGACGACGTGGACACCCATGAAGAAGATCGTGGGCAGGCAGTAGCGGGCGAAGGTGACCGCCACGTTGTTGGCGGCCGGGTCGTCGGCGATCTGCACGGACAGTGCCCGCACCAGCAGCGGCGCACCCAGCACCGTGAGGGCGACCAGCCCGCCGAGGACGACCATGACCAGGGTGAGGAGACGGTTGGCGTAAGCCTCACCGCCGTCCTCGTCGTTCTTCATGGCGCGTACGAGCTGCGGCACGAAGACGGAGTTCAGGCCGCCGCCGATGGACAGGATGTAGATCATCGTCGGCAGCGTGTACGCCACGGTGTAGGCGTCGCCGAGCAGTGCGGCGCCGAGTGCGGCGGTGATCACCAGGGTGCGGACGAAGCCCGTGAGCCGGGAGACCATCGTGCCCGCGGCCATGATGGCGCTGGACTTCAGTATGCCGCCGCCCCGGCGGGCGGACCTGCCCGCCGCCGCGGGAGGCGGGTCCGTGGGGGTGCCTTCCGCTTCCGGTGCCGCCTGGGGCGGCGGTGGCGGCGGTGGGGACTGTGGCCCGGAGACGGCGGGGGACGGAGGCTGCTGTGGGCCGGGCCGCGGGGGCCGCCCGTAGGACTCCCGGTGGCCGTAGGGGCTCTGGGCTCCGGGAGCCGCTTGTGGCGCGTACGGATCCTGCGGCGCGTACGGCCCCGAGGGCTGGTGCTGCTCGTACGGCTCTCCCTGCTCGTACGGCTCTTCCTGCTGTCCGGTCGGCTGCCCGGCCGGCGGGTACTGCCGGTGCTCCTGGGACGGGGACGCCTGCTGGTCGTGGAAGAGGTGGGCGAAGGCGTCGTCGCGGGCGCGGCCCCCACTCTCCCGCGCCCCTGCCTCCAGCATGTCGTCCACACCTGTGAAGCGCACGGTCGCCGAGTCGCCGCCCCGCCCCGGCTGCCCGTGGGTGCCCTGAGGTGCGGGCTGGGAGGTGTTCCGACCGTACGGGTACTGCCGGTAGGGGTACCGCTCCTGCGCGTCCTGGCCGCCCGGAGCGGTCGGCTCCCCACCGCCGGGCGCATCACCGCGGTCACGGTCGTACGGCGCGTTCATCGCTGCAACCCCACCTCATCGTCCGCGGCCGTCTTCCCCGGCCCCGACAGCTCGCTCAACGCTCCACCTTCTCACCCGCACCGGAGGGGTCGCGACGTCCGGCTCCGGTGTTCCCGGCGGGGTCACCCGCCTGCCCGTCCCCGGCCTCCGCGGCAGGCTTTCCGTCGGCCTCCGCGGCCTCCTCCGGCTCCCCCTGCTCCTCCGGTCCGTCCGCGTGCCGCACCAGGGGGGCGTCCGGGTCCGGCCGTTCGCCGAGGCGCTTGCGCTGGGTGTACATCCGGACCCCGGCCAGCACCACGAGCAGGACTCCGCCGGAGATCACCAGCATCACCGCGGAGGTGATCTCGGTGACCTCCACCTGGAACCTCATCGCCTCGCCCCAGGGATCGCCGTCCTCGGTGTAGAGCCGGGCCTCGACCCAGGTGCGGCCGTTGGCCTTGGCGGTGGTGGGGACCTTCACCGACTGGCTGTGCCCGCCCTCCACCGTGACCGGCTGCGCCTCGCCGACGTCCAGGCCGATCCGGCGCCCGGAGACCAGCCGCAGCTCCAGGTTCTCCACGTCCTGGAGGAGCTTGTTCTGCACGGTCACCGGAATGGTGGCGCTGCGGCCGGACAGCTTCATGTCCGACTTCTCGATCAGCCGGACACCGCCCGTCAGCTCCTCCAGATAGCCGCCCACCGACTCCCGGTACTCCGCCGCGGCCTCGCGGTCACCGCGCCAGGAGACGGACATCGAGCGGTGGATCGCGGTGTTGAAGGGCGTCTCCACCCGGGCCGGCTCGGACAGGATGCTCTTGAAGTCGTCCAGGGTGTTCCGGATGGCGCGGATCTTCTCGAAGGACTCGGTCCGCAGCTCCCGCTTGCGCAGCGAGTCCGGGTAGGAGCCCTGCCCCGGCACCTTCCGGCCGGCCCGTGGGTCCGGATCGGCTTCCGCGGCCTCGGACAGGCTCACGAACTCCGCCCAGCGTCCGTCGAGTTGGAGTGTGTCGAGTGCGTCGGCCATCGCCTGGGCCTGGCTGACGGTGGGCATCCGCCGGGGTGCCACCACGATGCTGCGTTGCCGGCCCGGCTGCTGCGCGGTGATCGACTGGGTGTGGGCCAGGAACCGCTGTACGGCCCGTGTGGAGTCGTCGGCCCGGGTCATGTCCCCCTGGAACAGCTTCGACAGCCGGGCGTCCGCCACGATCGCGGTGGTGCCGCCGCCGATCGGCCGGGCGGCGGTGGGGGTGTGGTTCAGAGAGGCGGGTTCGCGCATGCTGTCGCTGCGGGCGATGACGTTGTGGGCGCCCGCCGAGGTGGCCACGGAGACGATGGAGGGGTCGACGGCGCCCTCCACCGGCCAGGCGAAGTCGGTGCTGGGCTCGGTGAGCAGGGTGGTCTCCACCGTCATCCGGCCCAGCTCGGTGGCCGGTCCCAGATGGCTGAGCGCGCCGGAGACCTTCTTGCCCCGGTGGGCGAGGGAGGCGAGATCCGGGTCGCCGAAGGGCAGGGCCACGACCTCCCCGTCCTCCACCGCCTGCCGCAGTTCGTGCAGCCATCGCCGGGCGTCGGCCTGGCCCTTCCCGGCGACCTCCCGGCCGTCCTCGGTCAGCACCTTGTAGTTGTTGGTCATCGCCTCCACGGAGGCGAGCAGATCCGGGTCGACCACCCAGGTGACCGGAAGCTTGCTGCCCAGGGCGACCATCTGCTGGAGCCGTCCACCGGGGGCGATCTCGGCTTCGAGGTCGTCGTCCTCGAACACCGGCATCCGCCGCTGGTCCCCGGACTCGGTGCGGGCTGTGACGTGGGTGGAGGAGATCAGCGGCCACAGGAAGGTCAGCTGTGTGGCCTGCTCGGGCGCGGACGGCTGCCATGGCAGGAGGGCCCGCTCGATGCCCAGGACGCGTCCGTACGCCTCGTCGGCCATCCGGCCCGACAGCGACACACCGAGCTGGTACACGCCGGGCTCGTCGAAGGGGAGCTTGTCGGCCGGCACGCTCAGGGTGAAGGAGAAGCTGGCTCCCGGGGGGAGGTCACCGATCTTCACGGTGCCCTTGCCGCCGATCTCCTCTCCGTCGATCCCGGGCACGTAGGCGGTGCGCGAGTCGGCGCGGTCGATCGCGCTGCGTGTGGTCAGCCGGGCGCCGGGGCGCAGCGCGACCTTGGCCTCGGTGATGTCGGAGGAGGTTCTGTTGCTGACGCGGCCGGAGACGGTGACCGTGTCGCCCTTGCCCGGAGCCGAGGGGGTGAGCCCGGTGATGGAGACCGAGGCGGTGCGGGACTCGTCGGCGGTGGGGGCTGCCGGCACCGCCTGGGTGGAAGGGACTGAGAGCGCAGAGGGGGTCGAGGGGGCCGAGAGAGCGACGGCGGCCTCGGCGGGGGACTGGGCGGCCACTCCCGTCAGCAGCGGCAGGGAGGCGGCCAGCACGGCCGTGCAGCGCACCGCCCATCGGCGGCGGGCAGGAGCGATGGGGGTCCCTGGGGTCTGTGCCGCCTCGGCCACGTGCCTCGTCCATCCTGTCCGCCGGTCGTCCGTACCGGTGCGCTGCCGATCTGCCAATGGTCTGCTAGTGGTCTGCCGCTGGCCTGCTGCTGGTCTGCCGCTGCTGTGACGCACTCAGATGCTAACGATCCCCGCCGACCGTGAGTGCCGCGGAGCCGACCACGGCGTCGGTCATGGCGTCGACCATGGAGCCGACCATGGCGTCGGTCACGGGCCGGGCCCGGCCGACGGGCCGGGAGAGCAACGGGGAGGACCGGCGGGAGACGGGCCACGTACCCTGTTCTGCTGTGCCGAACGCCAACACTGACAGCCATCCCCAGCAGCAGGCCCACGGGCCCACCCGAGAGGCTCCTCCGGCGGTGCTGGGGGAAGCCCAGCGCAGAGCCGTGAGCGAGCTGCTGCGGGTGTCCCCCGTCGCCGACGACCTGGCCCGCCGCTTCAAGGATGCCGGATTCACCCTGGCCCTGGTCGGTGGTTCCGTGCGCGACGCGCTGCTGGGCAGGCTCGGCAACGATCTGGACTTCACCACCGATGCCCGGCCGCAGGACATCCTGGCCCTGGTCCGGCCGTGGGCAGACGCGGTGTGGGAGGTGGGTATCGCCTTCGGCACGGTGGGCTGCCGCAAGGACGACTACCAGATCGAGGTCACCACGTACCGGTCGGAGTCGTACGACCGGACCTCGCGCAAGCCCGAGGTCTCCTACGGCGACTCGATCGAGGAGGACCTGGTCCGCCGGGACTTCACCGTCAACGCGATGGCGGTCGTGCTGCCCGAGAAGACCTTCGTCGACCCGCACCGGGGCCTGGAGGACCTGGCACGCCGGGTGCTGCGTACGCCCGGCACCCCCGAGGAATCCTTCTCCGACGACCCGCTGCGGATGATGCGGGCCGCCCGCTTCGCCGCCCAGCTCGGTTTCGAGGTGGAGGACGAGGTCGTCGCCGCGATGACGGCGATGTCCGAACGGATCGGGATCGTCTCGGCCGAGAGGGTGCGGGACGAGCTGAACAAACTGATCCTCGCCGACCAGCCCCGTCGTGGCCTGGAGCTGCTGGTGACGACGGGGCTGGCCGACCGGGTCCTGCCCGAGCTGCCCGCGCTGCGCCTGGAGCGGGATGAGCACCACCGGCACAAGGATGTCTACGAGCACACCCTGACCGTGCTGGAGCAGGCCATCGACCTGGAGGAGGACGGCCCGGATCTCACTCTGCGGCTGGCGGCCCTGCTGCACGACATCGGCAAACCGAAGACACGCCGGTTCGAGAAGGACGGACGTGTCTCCTTCCACCACCACGAGGTGGTGGGGGCGAAGATGACCAAGTCCCGGATGACCAAGCTCAAGTACCCGGGCGAGATGGTGAAGGACGTCTCGCGTCTGGTCGAGCTGCATCTGCGCTTCCACGGCTATGGCACCGGGGAGTGGACCGACTCGGCGGTGCGGCGCTATGTCCGCGACGCCGGCCCGCTGCTGGAGCGGCTGCACAAGCTGACGAGGTCGGACTGCACCACGCGCAACAAGCGCAAGGCCAACGCCCTGTCGCGTGCGTACGACGGTCTTGAGGAGCGCATCGCGCGGCTGAAGGAGCAGGAGGAACTGGACTCCATCCGCCCGGATCTCAACGGCAACGAGATCATGGAGACCCTCGGGCTGCACCCCGGCCCCGAGGTGGGCGAGGCCTACCGGCACCTACTGGAGTTGCGGCTGGAGCACGGCCCGATGGGGCGTGAGGCCGCGACCGAGGCCCTCAGGCAGTGGTGGGCCGGTCGGGACTGACCGTATCGCTGCTCTCATCGCGGTGGCCGTTTCGGCGTTTCACGTGAAACACCGCAACGGCCACCGCTGCGTACAGCGCCGTCACCGTCATCACCAGAGTCGGCGAACGGCCGTCCGGGGGGAGTATCAGGGCGGCCACCCCGGCGGCGCCGACGAAGGCGACGTTGAAGAGCATGTCGTACAGGGAGAAGACCCTCCCGCGGTAGACATCGTCCACCGATGACTGCACGACCGTGTCCGTGGTGATCTTCGCGCCCTGAGTGGCCAGCCCCACCACGAAGGCGGCGCCCAGTACGGGAACGGGCCGGAAGGGCAGCGCCAACGCGGGCACCAGTACCGCAGCCCCCGCGGCACACAGCGCGATCCAGCCGAACCGGCCGACGCGCTGTACGGCCCAGGGGGTGATGACGGCCGCGGTGAAGAAGCCCAGTCCGGAGACGCCCACGGCCAGCCCCAGAAGCGCCATCCCGCCCAGAGTGCCTCCAGCGTCGCCATTGCCTCCCCCGTCGCCACCGTCCCAGGCATACCGGCTCAGCATCAGCACCATCACCGTCAGCGCGCCGTAACAGAAGCGCAGCACCGCCATCGAGGCGAGTGACTGGGCGGCTCTGCGCCGCTCCCCCAGATGGCGCAGTCCGGCGACCAGTCCGCGCGCGACATCGGTCAGCGCGATGCTCAGCCGGGCCCGGATGATCGTGTCCGGCCCGAGCGTTCCACGGCCGATCCGGAGTGATGCCAGGGCTCCCAGTAGATAGAGGCCGGCACCGAGAGCCACGACCATGGCGTCCGCGCCCGCGCCGTCCGGGGCGGGGATCCGTACGAGGAAGGCGAGCCCGCCTCCCGCGGTGGCCGCCAGGGTGCCTGCGGTGGGGGACAGGGAGTTCGCCATCACCAGCCGTTCGCCGTCCACCACATGCGGCAGCGCGGCGGAGAGCCCGGCGAGTACGAAGCGGTTGACGGCGGTGACCGAGAGCGCGGCGAGGTAGAACAGCCACAGTGGCGCCGAGGTCAGCACCAGTGCCGCGGTGGCGGTCGCCAGCACGGCGCGCAGCAGATTGCCGAACAGCAGCACCTGCCGTCGCTGCCACCGGTCGAGCAGTACCCCGGCGAAGGGGCCGAGCAGTGAGTACGGCAGCAGCAGGACGGCCATAGCGGAGGCGATGGCGGCGGGGGAGGTCTGCTGCTCGGGAGAGAAGACCACATAGGCGGCGAGCGCGACCTGGAAGACTCCGTCGGCCGACTGGGACAGCAGTCGTACCGCCAGCAGCCGGCGGAAGCCGGAGAAGCGCAGGAGCACGCGCAGATCACGCACAACAGCCATGCGGTCAGCCTCACACACCTGCCCGGCAGGGAGGCGCAGCGCCCCCGGGCGCGGTCGGTCCCTGTGGTGTTTCACGTGAAACACCACAGGGACGGGCGAGCGTCATTCCCCGCCGATGCTGGGTTCCCGGCGTGCCGTCCGGTCCTCAGGGAGCTGAGAGTTCTGATGGCTTTGAGGGTTCTGAGGATTCTGAGGGCCGGGAAGAGCCAGGGGACGATGCCCTCGGGAGCCGAGGACGAAGACATCGGGTGCGTGGTCGAGGACGCCCCCGGAGGGGTCGTCGGAGCCGTCCCGGCGGACCACATCCCGGTCCGGCAGCAGGATGTCCCGTACCACCACGGCACACAGATACAGCGTGCCCAGTAGATGGAGCACGATCGCGAACTGGTAGCCCTCGGTGGGGAGCCCGTGGTGGTCGTCACCGCTGCCGGTGTAGGCCAGGTAGAACCAGATGCCGAGGTAGTACATCACCTCGCACGCCTGCCAGATCAGGAAGTCGCGCCACCGCGGCCGGGCCAGGGCGGCCAGCGGGATCAGCCACAGCACGTACTGCGGCGAGTAGACCTTGTTGGTCACGATGAACAGGGCGACCACGAGGAAGGCGAGCTGCGCGAAGCGCGGACGGCGCGGCGCGCGCAGGGTGAGCAGGGCGATCGCCGCACAGCCCAGCAGCACCAGCAGCGTGGCGTAGGTGTTGGCGTGTTCCAGCGGATTGCCGGTGCGCTGCGAGATGATCAGCCAGAACGAACCGAAGTCGATGTTCCGTTCCTGGCTGAAGGAGTAGAACTTTCCCCAGCCCTCCGGGGCGAGCAGCATGACGGGCAGGTTCACCGCCAGCCAGGAGGCCACGGCTCCGCCCAGTGCCACGCCGAACGCCCTCCGGCGCCCCGCACGCCAGCAGAGCACCAGCAGCGGCCCCAGCAGTAGGAACGGATAGAACTTGGCGGCGGTCGCCAGCCCCAGCAGCACCCCCGAGGCGAACGGGCGGCCGCGCGCCCACATCAGCATCGAGGCGGCGGTCAGGGACACCGCCAGCAGGTCCCAGTTGATCGTCGCGGTGAGCGCGAGGGCCGGGGCGAGTGCGACCAGCAGCGCGTCCCATGGGCGCCGCCGGTGGGTGCGGGCGACGCACACCACCAGGACGGCGGCGCAGATCATCAGCATCCCGGCGTTGACCATCCAGTAGATCTGCTGCCGCTGCATCATCTCGCCGCCCTGCGGTGTGAGCCAGGACGCCACCTCCATGAACACCCCGGTCAGCACCGGGTACTCCAGGTACTCCATCCCGCCGGAGATCTCCTGGGGGATGCGGTCGAAGTACGGCGTGAGATCGGCGGCGAAGCCGCGACCGGTGTAGAGGTGCGGGATGTCGGAGTAGCAGGCGTGCACATACTGGCTGGTCGCCCCGCGGAACCAGCCGCTCTCGTAGCAGGGCGCTTTCTGCACCATGCCGAGCGCGAACATCCCCAGCATCACCAGCAGCACGACCCGTACCGGCGTCCACCAGGACCGTCCGGTCAGCGCACGCCTGCCGATCGGCCCGCCGATCAGCTCGCTGCCCGCGGCGGAGACCTCGTCCTGGACGGTGGGCCGTACCGGTGCCTGCTGCTCCTGGTGCGCGCTCGTCATGGGCCACATCCTGCCGTATGGCGGATCCGGGCATGCGGTACGCGAGATGGTGGCCCGCCGGTCCCGCCGGTCCCGCCGGTCCCGGCTGCCCCGGCTGCCCGGCGGGCCGGCCAGGCCGAGACGGCCGGGCCCGGAGAAGCCGGAAGCGGCGCCGTTTCCGACGCCGCTTCCCGTGTCCTTCTCAGCGCTCCCCGCCGAAAGTCCCGGCAGGGGGCGGTCACTGCCCCGAGGCCTTCTCAGGAACCGTCCTGGCCCCAGATGCCGCCGCTGTTGCCGCCGTTTCCTCCGTTGCCGTTCCCTCCGGTGTCGGTTCCGCCGGTGTCGGTCCCTCCGGTGTCGGTTCCGCCGGTGTCTGTGCCCCCGGTGTCGGTTCCGCCGGTGTCTGTGCCCCCGGTGTCGGTTCCGCCGGTGTCCGTGCCCCCGGTGTCGTCACAGAACCAGTCGTTGGGACGGCAGGTGCTCGACGGAGGACCGGACGGCGTCTCCTGGGACGGAGACGGCTCCGTGCTGGGCTCGGGCTCCTCACTCTCCGACGGCGACGGCTCGGGCTCCTCGCTCTCCGACGGCGATGGCGACGGCGACGGAGCGCCGACCTGGTCGATCTTCTTGCCGACCGGGCCGGGCTCGGGGAAGTCCTTCGCCGGCTCCCCCTTGAGGGCGCTCTTCATGTACGCCGTCCACACCTCGGTGGGCAGCCGGCCACCGTGGATGGAATCGAAACCACCCGTGCCGTTCATCGACAGCAGGGTGCGCTTCTCCGGGTCCGTACGGAACAGGGTGACCGCGGTGGACAGCTGCGGGGTGTACCCGACCCACCAGGCGGACTTGTTCTTGTCGGTCGTACCGGTCTTGCCCGCCACGGGGCGGCCCAGCCCTTGGGCCCTGGTGCCCGTGCCGTGCTGCTTCTCGACGACGCCGCGCAGTACGTCGGTGATGTTGTCGGCGATGTCGGAGTCCATCGCCGTCTCCTTCTGGGGCTTCTCGAAACCGGGCTCCTCGTCGCCGTTGTGCGTCACCCTCCGCACCGTGTAGGTGTCGACCTGGGTTCCCGAGGCGGCGAAGGTCGCATAGGAGTTGGCCATCTCGATGGCGCCCGGGGTGGAGGTGCCCAGCGCGAAGGACGGGTTGAGGTTCGGGTCGAAGCTGTCCTTCTCGATGCCCGCGCTCTCCGCCATGGCCTTGACCTTGTCCATGCCCACGTCCATGCCGAGCTGGACGAACGGGGTGTTGGCGGAGACCTCCATGGCCCGGCGCAGGGTGACGTACCCGTGGTCCTTGTCGCCGTCGTTCACCTGGTAGAAGGGATTGCCCTCCTTGTCCAGGTAGTCGGTGCCGTCCTGCTGCTTGACCTTCAGCTTGTTGTCGCCGTTGTACTCGCTGCTCGGTGCGACGCCCACACCGTTGCTCTTGTAGGTGCCGTGCTCCATGGCCGCGGCCAGCACGAACGGCTTCCACGTCGAACCCACCGGGACGCCCAGGGTGTCCGCGTTGTTGGTGAAGTGCCCCTTGTCGAAGCCCGGGCCGCCGTAGATGGCCACGACCTTGCCCGTGCCCGGCTCCACCGAGGCGGCGCCGAACTGGACGAACTTGTCCGTGTCAGGGCTTCCCTCGGGGTCGATGTACTGCTTGGTGACCTTGTTGACCGCCTTCTCCATCGCGGCGGTCTTCTTCTTGTCGAAGGTCGTGTAGATCTGGTAGCCGCCCTGGTCGAACTTCTGCTTGCTGATGCCCAGGGTCTTCTTGACCTCGTTCTCGGCGAGGGAGGCCAGATAGCCGGTCTGCCCGTTGAGCCCGGCCTGGGCCTTGCGTGGGGCGATCTTGGGGAACTTGTACTTGTCCCGCTCGCTCTGGCTCATCAGCTTCAAGTCGACCTGCCGGTCCATCACCCAGTTCCAGCGCTTCACGGCCCGCTTCCGGTTCTCCTCGGGGGAGGAGTTGGGGCCCTCGCCGCCGGCCGGGTCGTACAGGTCGGCGCCCTTGAGGACGGTGGTGAGCAGTGCGCTCTCGGAGGGCGTGAGCTCCTTGGCGTCCTTCTCGAAGTACGCCTGGGAGGCGGCCTGGAGGCCGTGTGCGCCGCGCCCGTAGTAGCTGGTGTTCAGGTAGCCCTGGAGGATCTCGTCCTTGTCCATCTTGGCGTTGACCTTGATGGAGATGAACAGCTCCCGCGCCTTGCGGGCGATGGTCTGGTCCTGGCTCAGATAGGTGTTCTTGACGAACTGCTGGGTGATGGTCGAGCCGCCCTGGGTGTCACCGCCCGTGGCCATGTTGAACACCGCCCGGCCGATGCCGATCGGGTCGACGCCCTTGTCCTCCCAGAAGGTGGCGTTCTCGGCGGCGACGACCGCCTTCTGCATCGACTGGGGAACATCTTCTATCTTGATGTTCTGCCGGTTGGTCTTGCCGGCCCTGGCCATGACGGTGTCGTCGGACCAGTAGTAGACGTTGTTCTGCTGGAGCGCCAGGGCGTTCTTCTCGTCCGGCACCTCCACCATGGCCAGCGCCAGTCCGCCGAGGCCGATCAGCATCCCCATGAAGGCCAGGGCCAGGCCGGTGACCAGCTTCCAGGACGGCATCCAGCGCCGCCAGCCGTACTTGCCGGACCTGGGGTAGTCGATGAAGCGCTTCTTCTCGGGCTCGTAGCGCCCCCGCCTGCGGCCGACGACCGTGACGTCCCCGGCGGTCTCGGCCGCCCGGCGTCTGCCGCCCCCGCCCCCGCCGCCGGCGCGCTGCGCAGCGCGCCGTGCCTCGGCCCGGCCGCCGTGGGGGCGGTCCGAGGGCATGCCGTGGGAAGCGGTGGAGCCATACGACTGTGCGGCACGCCGACCGCCTGACGGCGGCTGTGCGGCGCGCCGGCCACGCGACTGCGGTGGCTTACGACGGTGCTCGCTCATGTGGAACAGCTACTCCTCGGGCAGGCGCTCGCGCCTGAAGGCGGCAGTGTACTTCCAGTCCCCCGAAGTGCGGCCCGCCCACGTTCCCAGAACTGGCCGCACTGCACCCGGGACGAGGACGCGTCCGACGCCTCGTTGGTTCCCGGTGGCCTTCTGCACAGCGGACAGACTACGCAGGTACGAAAACCCCATCTCCGGCATTCAGGAGAAAGAGGGGCTACCGAGCTGTAGTGAAGGAGCGATGTGAAACCGCTCACTCTCCCCCGCGCCCATCCCCCCTTGTCGCGCCTGTGGAGGCGCTCTATCGTCTTCGCTATCACCCCGATGTATCGAGTCGATACATCGGTGAGAGACAATGGCACAGGACGACGGGGCGTGAGCCCGAGGCGGCCGCCCGTGGACGGGCCGGCCGGCGGACACCGGTGGAAGGAGTGACGGCGATGGGCAGACGCTCGGGAATCCTGGAGTTCGCCGTCCTCGGACTGCTCCGCGAGTCACCCATGCACGGTTACGAGCTGCGCAAACGGCTCAACACCTCGCTGGGCGTCTTCCGGGCCTTCAGCTACGGCTCCCTCTACCCCTGCCTGAAGACGCTGGTCCAGCGCGGATGGTTGGCCGAGGAGCCCGGCGACGAGCCCGAGGACTCCCTCGCGGCGCCGCTCGCCGGACGCCGGGCCAAGATCGTCTACCGGCTCACGGCCGAGGGGAAGGAGCGCTTCGAGGAGCTCCTCTCCCAGACCGGGCCGGACACCTGGGAGGACGAGGGGTTCGGCGTCCGCTTCGCCTTCTTCGGCCAGACCTCGCGCGATGTGCGGATGCGGGTGCTGGAAGGCCGCCGCAGCCGCCTGGAGGAGCGCCTCGCCAAGATGCGCACGGCCCTGGCCCGCACCCGGGAGCGGCTGGACGACTACACCCTCGAACTGCAGCGACACGGCATGGAGTCCGTGGAGCGCGAGGTCCGCTGGCTCAACGAACTCATCGAGAGCGAGCGGGCGGGGCGTGATCAGCACCGGGGGCAGACCCCGCCCGATCCGTCCGATGACACCGCGTGAAGGTCCGCACCGAGCGGGCCGGCACCAACACCACCGTCGGAAACGACACGGAACAAACACAGGGAGCAACCGCCAATGGGTTCGGTTCGCGTAGCCATCGTCGGCGTGGGCAACTGCGCCGCCTCGCTGGTGCAGGGCGTCGAGTACTACAAGGACGCCGACCCGAAGAGCCGTGTGCCGGGTCTGATGCACGTGCAGTTCGGCGACTACCACATCTCGGACATCGAGTTCGTGGCCGCGTTCGACGTGGACGCCAAGAAGGTGGGCCTGGACCTCGCCGACGCCATCGGCGCCAGTGAGAACAACACCATCAAGATCTGCGACGTGCCCGCCACCGGCGTGACCGTCCAGCGCGGCCACACCCTCGACGGCCTGGGCAAGTACTACCGCCAGACCATCGAGGAGTCGGCCGAGGAGCCGGTCGACATCGTGAAGGTCCTCAAGGACCGCGAGGTCGACGTCCTGGTCTGCTACCTCCCGGTGGGCTCCGAGGACGCCGCGAAGTACTACGCGCAGTGCGCCATCGACGCGCGTGTCGCATTCGTCAACGCCCTGCCGGTCTTCATCGCCGGTACCGAGGAGTGGGCGAACAAGTTCGCCGAGGCCGGTGTCCCGATCGTCGGCGACGACATCAAGTCCCAGGTGGGCGCGACCATCACGCACCGTGTGCTGGCCAAGCTCTTCGAGGACCGCGGTGTCATCCTCGACCGCACGATGCAGCTCAACGTCGGCGGCAACATGGACTTCAAGAACATGCTCGAGCGCGAGCGCCTGGAGTCCAAGAAGATCTCCAAGACCCAGGCCGTCACCTCCCAGATCCCCGACCGGGACATGGGCGAGGACAACGTCCACATCGGCCCGTCGGACTACGTGGCCTGGCTGGACGACCGCAAGTGGGCCTACGTCCGCCTGGAGGGCCGCGCGTTCGGCGACGTCCCGCTGAACCTGGAGTACAAGCTGGAGGTCTGGGACTCCCCGAACTCCGCCGGTGTCATCATCGACGCCCTGCGCGCCGCGAAGATCGCGAAGGACCGCGGTGTCGGCGGCCCGATCCTGTCGGCCTCCTCCTACTTCATGAAGTCCCCGCCGGTCCAGTACTTCGACGACCAGGCCCGGGAGAACGTGGAGAAGTTCATCAACGGCGAGGTGGAGCGCTAGGAAGCACCCCGGGGATCCCCGGGTGTCGCCCGGGAGAACCCGGGGGGCACAGCGGAAACAGCAGAAACAGCAGAAACAGCGGAAACACCGAGAACACCGCGCCGGAAGCCGGTGGCGCATCCGGCGGCGCAGCATGGCGAGGGGCCCGGACACGGTTTCGTGTCCGGGCCCCTCGCCGTCGTACGGCGCCCCGCCGCCGCGCGCGGCCGCTCAGTTGTCGACCAGCCGGTCGTACTGCGTCGTCGTGTGCCGCAGGATCGCCGTCAGCTCGTCGCCCACCTTCGGCTCCGCGGCCTCCTCCGGCACGAACAGGATCGACACCTGCATGTGCGGCGGCTCGGCGAACCAGCGCTGCTTGCCGTCCCAGACGAAGGGCGAGAGGTTGCGGTTCACCGTCGCCAGCCCGGCCCGCGCCACGCCCTTGGCCCGCGAGGTCATCCCGTGCATGGCCTTCGGCGCCTCCAGGCCCACCCCGTGCGAGGTGCCGCCGGCCACGACCACCAGCCAGCCGTCGCCCGCCGCCTTCTGCTGGCGGTAGCCGAAGCGGTCGCCCCGCACCACCCGTGTGACGTCCAGCACCGAGCCCCGGTACCGGGTCGCCTCGTGGTCGCCCAGCCACAGCCGCGTGCCGATCCGCGCCCGGAAACGGGTCTGCGGGAACTGCTGCTGGAGCAGCGCGAACTCCTGAGGCTTCAGATGGCTGACGAACATCGTCTCCAGCGGCAGGCGGGCCGCCCGCAGCCGGTCCATCCAGCCGATGACCTCGTCCACCGCGTCCGTACCGTCGGTGCGGTCCAGCGGCAGATGGATCGCGAAGCCCTCCAGCCGCACGTCCTCGATGGAGGCGCGCAGCTTGCCCAGGTCCTCCTCCACCACCCCGTGCCGCTTCATCGAGCTCATCACCTCAATGACGACACGGGCTCCGACCAGCGCGTTCACCCCGTCGACCGAGGAGACCGAACGGATCGCCCGGTCCGGCAGCGGCACCGGCTCCTCACCGCGGCGGAACGGGGTGAGCACCAGCAGGTCCCCGCTGAACCAGTCCTTCATCCGGGCGGCCTCGTACGTGGTGCCCACGGCGATGACGTCCGAGCCGGAGCGGGTCACCTCCTCGGCCAGCCGCTCGTGGCCGAAGCCGTATCCGTTGCCCTTGCAGACCGGGACCAGCCCCGGGAACTGCTTCAGCACCGTCTGCTGGTGCGCCCGCCAGCGTTCGGTGTCGACGTAGAGGGAGAGCGCCATGGCCGTACGGAACCTTTCTCATCGGTCCCGGCGTGCGCCGGCGGGCCGTCTTCCGTCCCGCCGGCTCTCGCCGGACGTGCGTGGAGCAGGGCGTCAGCGGCGCGACATGTAGATGTCGAGCGCCTTGTGCAGCAGCTTATTGAGCGGAAAGTCCCACTCGCCGAGATACTCGGCGGCCTGGCCGCCGGTGCCCACCTTGAACTGGATCAGACCGAAGAGGTGGTCGGAGTCGTCCAGGGAGTCGCTGATGCCGCGCAGGTCGTACACGCTCGCCCCGAGCGCGTACGCGTCCTGCAGCATCCGCCACTGCATGGCGTTGGAGGGGCGCACCTCGCGCTTGTGGTTGGCCGAGGCGCCGTAGGAGTACCACACGTGCCCGCCCACGATCAGCATGGTGGCCGCGGCCACCGGCTCGCCCTCGTGCTTGGCGAAGTACAGCCGCATCCGGTTGGGGTCCTCGGCGTTCAGCGCCGTCCACATCCGCTGGAAGTAGCCCAGGGGACGCGGCCGGAAGCGGTCGCGCTCGGCCGTGACCTCGTACAGCTCCTGCCACACCGGCAGATCGTCGTAGCCGCCCTGCACGACCTCGACGCCGGCCTTCTCGGCCTTCTTGATGTTGCGCCGCCACAGCTGGTTGAAGCCCTTGTGCACCTCGTCCAGCGAGCGGTTCTCCAGCGGCACCTGGAAGACGTAGCGCGGCTGGACGTCACCGAAGCCGGCGCCGCCGTCCTCGCCCTGCTGCCAGCCCATCCGCCGCAGCCGGTCGGCCACCTCGAAGGCGCGCGGCTCGATGTGGGTGGCCTCGACATCGCGCAGCCGCTTCACGTCCGGGTTCTGGATGCCGGTCTTGATCGCGGGGGCGTCCCAGCGCCGGATCACCACGGGCGGGCCCATCTTCACCGAGAACGCGCCCTTGGCCTTCAGATGCGCCAGCATCGGGCGCAGCCACTCCTCCAGGTTCGGCGCGAACCAGTTGATCACCGGCCCCTCGGGCAGATAGGCCAGATAGCGCTTGACCTTCGGTAGCTGGCGGTACAGCACCAGACCCGCCCCGACCAGCTCGCCGCTCGCGTCGAACCAGCCCAGGTTCTCCGACCCCCACTCGGCCTTCACATCCGCCCACGCGGGGACCTGCATGTGGCTGGCCGATGGCAGGCTCCGGATATACGCCAGGTGCTGCTCGCGACTGATCGTCCTCAGGGTCAGGCTCATTACGGGGCGCTCCTCCGGCGTACTTCGCAGGGTCTGGCCGGAAGCCTACTGCGCAGGCACGCGCCCCGGACGTGCCAGTACGGGGCCGTGGCGAGCCGAAGCCGGGCTGGCCCGCCCCGCCCCACCGGCCCGCCCCGCCGTGCCGGGCCGGTGGCCGGGAGGTCAGCCGAACAGCCCGCCGTTCGACATTCCCAGGTAGAAGCCGACCGCCGCCGCTCCCATGCCGACGACCAGCGCGAACCGCTCGCCGGTGGTGGCGGAGATCATCTGCCCCCAGCCGCCGGACACGATTCCCAGCAGCCCGGCCCAGGACGCGATCAGGCTGAGGCCGGAGAAGAAGCCGGTGATGAACGCGACCACACCGAGCACCGCGGTCACGGCGACGAGCCGGTTCTCGACCGGGTGCCGCCGGCCGTCGGTGTTGAGGAGGAAGGAGACCGGGCTCCTCCGTACCGCCTGTGCCATGGGGAACCTCCTGCGGGGCCGTCCGGAAGGCCGGACCCCCGGACAGGGCGGACGAGCCGCATCCGCCGGACTTGCGAGGGTGCGACGGGTGACGCGTATCACGTCCCCTGTGTCCAGATTGCGGGGATCGGGCACCGGATTTCAAACCGAGTGGCGGTGCGGGTACTCTGTACCGTCTGCGCGGTGTCTGCCCCGGCGGCGACCGGATCCGGGAACGGACCGGGTGTTTTCCGGGGGAACGGACCGGGACTGTCAGTGCCGGCCGATACCGTTGCTCACGCATCACGACCCTCCTGCCACGGAACGACCGTGGCCGCCGAGTCCAGAGGAGGTGGGTTCCACATGCGTCACTACGAGGTGATGGTCATCCTCGACCCCGATCTCGAGGAGCGCGCTGTCTCCCCGCTGATCGAGAGCTTCCTTTCCGTCGTCCGCGAGGGCGAGGGGAAGGTCGAGAAGGTCGACACCTGGGGCCGTCGTCGTCTCTCGTACGAGATCAAGAAGAAGCCCGAGGGCATCTACTCGGTCATCGACCTGCGGGCCGAGCCCGCGGTCGTCAAGGAGCTCGACCGTCAGATGAACCTGAACGAGTCGGTTCTGCGGACCAAGGTCCTCCGCCCCGAGACCCACTGAGCGCTCCCGCTCAGCGGATCCCCGGCAACCGGTAGCGCCTCCGGCACTCCGGAAGCACCGGCACCACAGCATCACCAGCAGCCAGCAGCACCCCGCCGAGAGGTTCACCCATGGCAGGCGAGACCGTCATCACGGTCGTCGGCAATCTGGTCGACGACCCCGAGCTGCGCTTCACCCCCTCCGGTGCGGCGGTCGCGAAGTTCCGTGTCGCGTCCACCCCCCGCACCTTCGACCGCCAGACCAACGAGTGGAAGGACGGCGAGAGCCTGTTCCTGACCTGCTCGGTGTGGCGGCAGGCGGCGGAGAACGTCGCCGAGTCCCTCACCCGGGGCACCCGCGTCATCGTGCAGGGCCGGCTCAAGCAGCGCTCGTACGAGGACCGCGAGGGCATCAAGCGCACGGTCTACGAGCTGGACGTCGACGAGGTCGGCGCCAGCCTGCGCAACGCCACGGCCAAGGTCACCAAGACCACCGGCCGCGGCGGCGGCCAGCAGGGCGGTGGCGGCGGCTGGGGCGGCGGCCCCGGCGGTGGCCCCGGCGGTGGCCAGCAGGGCGGCGGCGCACCCGCGGGCGACCCGTGGGCGACCGGCGCTCCGGCCGGCGGCCAGCAGGGCGGCGGCGGTGGCGGCTGGGGCGGTGGCTCCGGCGGTTCCGGCGGCGGCTACTCGGACGAGCCCCCCTTCTGAGGGACCCCCAGGGGTTCCGGGAGGGGCTGCGCTCACAGGCACAGACTTCTTGAACCAAACGGAGAGAGACAATGGCGAAGCCGCCTGCTCGCAAGCCGAAGAAGAAGGTTTGCGTGTTCTGCAAGGAAAAGATCAAGTACGTCGACTACAAGGACACGAACCTGCTGCGGAAGTTCATCTCCGACCGCGGCAAGATCCGTGCCCGTCGTGTGACCGGCAACTGCACCCAGCACCAGCGTGACGTCGCCACGGCCGTGAAGAACAGCCGTGAGATGGCGCTGCTGCCCTACACCTCGACCGCTCGATAAGGGAAGGATGACCGACTCATGAAGATCATCCTGACCAACGAGGTCTCGGGTCTCGGCAACGCCGGCGACATCGTCGAGGTGAAGGACGGGTACGCCCGCAACTACCTGCTCCCCCGCGGATTCGCCATCCGCTGGACCAAGGGCGGGGAGAAGGACGTCGAGCAGATCCGCCGCGCCCGCAAGATCCACGAGATCGCGACGATCGAGCAGGCCAACGAGATCAAGGGCAAGCTGGAGGGCGTCACCGTGCGCCTGAAGGTCCGCGCCGGCGACCAGGGCCGTCTGTTCGGCTCCGTCACCCCGGCCGACGTCGCCGCGGCGGTGAAGACCGCGGGCGGACCGGACGTCGACAAGCGCCGCATCGAACTGGAAGCCCCGATCAAGACCCTGGGCTCGCACCGGGTCTCGGTGCGTCTGCACCCCGAGGTCACCGCCAGGATCGGCGTCGAGGTCGGCGCCGCCTGACGGCACCCCCCGGCACACAGCCGAAGGGCCGCGGTCCCCGTGAGGGGGCCGCGGCCCTTCGCCGTGCTCCGTGCTTTCTGCTCTGTGCCCGGCGGTCCGCTCAGACGCGCACCGCCCCGGTGACGACCCAGCGGCCCGAGCGGGCCCGCAGCCACAGGGTGACCAGCCGCATCCCCATCATCAGGCCGGCGACCGCCCACCACAGCGCGGTCAACCCCCCGCCCAGCGCCGGGACCGCCAGCGCCGCCGGGGCGAACACCACCAGCGTCGCCAGCGCCGCCCACGCCAGATACGGCCCATCGCCCGCGCCCATCAGCACTCCGTCCAGCACGAAGACCACCCCCGCGACCGGTGAGGTCACCGCCACCACCAGCAGCGCGGGCGTCAGCCGGTCGTGCACGGCGGTGTCCGGGGTGAACAGCGGCAGCAGCAGCGGACGCGCCGCGACCACCAGTACTCCCAGCACCATCCCGGAGGCGACCCCCCACCGCACCATCCGCCGGCACGCGGCCCGCGCTCCCGCCGCGTCCCCCGCGCCCAGGTAGCGGCCGATGATCGCCTGCCCGGCGATGGCGATGGCGTCCAGCGCGAAGGCCAGCAGGGACCAGACGGTCAGCGTGATCTGGTGCGCGGCCACCTCGACATCCCCCAGCCGTGCCGCGACGGCGGTCGCCAGCACCAGCACGGCGCGCAGCGACAGGGTGCGGACCAGCAGCGGCGCCCCGGCCCGGCCGCTGGCCCGGATCCCGGCGGCGTCCGGCCGCAGCGAGGCGCCGTGCCGCCGGGCGCCCCTGACCACCACCACCAGATAGACGGCCGCCATCGCGCACTGCGCGATCACCGTGCCCCAGGCCGAGCCGGCGATGCCCAGCCCGGCGCCGTACACCAGGGCGAAGTTGAGCACGACGTTGGCGGAGAAGCCGCCGACGGCCACGTACAGCGGGGTCCGGGTGTCCTGCAGCCCGCGCAGCACACCGGTGGCGGCCAGGACCACGAGCATGGCGGGAATGCCCAGCGCGCTGATCCGCAGATACGTCACCGCGTGCGGCGCCGCGGTCGCGGACGTCCCGAACAGGTCGACGAGTGCGGGCGCGGTGGGCAGCACGGCGGCCACCACCGCCGCGCCGAGCAGCAGCGCCAGCCAGATCCCGTCCATGCCCTGCCGGATGGCGGAGGGCAGGTCACCGGCCCCGACGCGGCGCGCGACGGCGGCGGTGGTGGCGTAGGCGAGGAAGACGAAGACGTTCACCCCGGTCGTCAGCAGGGTGGCCGCGACACCGAGGCCGGCGAGCTGAGGGGTGCCCAGGTGGCCCACGATCGCGCTGTCGGCCATGACGAACAGGGGCTCCGCGACGAGCGCGCCGAAGGCGGGGAGCGCCAGCGCGATGATCTCGCGGTCGTGGCCGCGTGCCGCGGTGCGTCCGGCCGGCGGGGGAGCGTGTGTCATGATCCGATCCAAACATCCACAAGTAATAGTTGCAATAGATGTGTGACCATTACCATTCCTCACCTGGGGTGAGATCCTCTGCGCCGTTTGTCGCGATCTTGACGCGAGCCGCGAAGTTTTTCCCCTGCACAGCCGGTGGATGGAAAAACGGCAGGTCAAGCCCTGTGTAAAAGTCGACCGACCGACTTCTCCACAGGTCCGTCCCCCGCCCCGTGCACAGGAATCGCCGAGTTCTCCACAGGATGCGGTCGTTCATCCACACACCCTGTGGATAACTGGATTGGCTGGAGGCCTCCGTAGCTCTACCGTTGTCCGGCGCCCGCCTGCTGTTCCCCTCCTCTTCGCCCGGCCCGCGGCCCTGTCGCGACCGGAGGCGGACCGGAACCGCGACCGGGGAGCGGGCGAGCCCAGTGTCAGAGCCGTGCCGTAGGAAAGACGGGCGCGGGTCGCAAGGAACGGGAGGAGGTGGCGGGGTGACGCAGTCCGAGCACGTCGACAGCCCGGCACCCGGATACGCCACCGGGGCCCCCGGTCCGGGAGGGCCCGGTCCGGGAGACCACCTCCCCGTCTCCCGCCGCAGCCGCGACGCGGCCTTCGACGGCGAGCGTCACGACCGCGGCGCCGACACCTGGCCCTCGAGCCCGATGGGCGGCTTCGACCGCCTCCCCCCACAGGACCTCGACGCCGAGAAGTCCGTCCTCGGCGGCATGCTGCTGTCCAAGGACGCCATCGCGGACGTGGTGGAGACCCTCCAGGGCCAGGACTTCTACCGCCCGGCCCACGAGACGATCTACCAGGCCGTCCTCGACCTCTACGCCAAGGGCGAGCCGGCCGACCCCATCACCGTCGCCGCCGAGCTGACCAGACGCGGCGAGATCTCCAAGGTCGGCGGCCCCGGCTATCTGCACTCCCTGGTCCAGGCCGTCCCCACCGCGGCCAACGCCCAGTACTACGCGGAGATCGTCCACGAACGCGCCGTCCTGCGCCGCCTGGTGGAGGCGGGCACCCGCATCACGCAGATGGGGTACGCGGCCGACGGCGACGTGGACGAGATCGTCAACTCGGCCCAGGCCGAGATCTACGCCGTCACCGAGCAGCGCACCTCGGAGGACTACCTCCCGCTCGCCGACATCATGGAGGGCGCGCTCGACGAGATCGAGGCGATCGGCTCGCGCAGCGGCCAGATGTCGGGCGTGCCGACGGGCTTCACCGACCTGGACTCCCTGACCAACGGCCTCCACCCGGGCCAGATGATCGTCATCGCGGCCAGGCCGGCGATGGGCAAGGCGCTGGGGCTCGATACCCCGCTGCCCACCCCTGACGGGTGGACCACCATGGGCGACGTCCGAGAAGGGGATGACCTCCTCGACGCCGACGGGCGCCCCACCCGCGTGGTCGCCGCGACCGACGTCATGCACGGCCGCCCGTGCTACCGGATCACCTTCGATGACGGAACCACGGTTGTCGCGGATGCCGAGCACCAGTGGCTCACCGACACCCGCTCCTCCCGGCGCTACGCCCACCGAGCCGCGACGGTGAAGACCACGAAGGAGATCGCGGAGACGGTACGGTGCCTGACCGCCGACCGGCGCACGAACCACTCCGTGCGCAACACCGCTCCGCTCGACCTGCCCGAACGGGCGCTCCCGATCCCGCCCTACACCCTGGGAGTCTGGCTCGGAGACGGCTCGAGCACCGCCGCAAGCCTGACCACCGTGGACCCTGAGATCCTGGAGTACGTCCAGAAGGACGGCATCACCACCCGCCCGGTCGGCAACACGGAAGTCACCTACGCTCTGTCTCCGACGGTGGACGCACCGGAACGCCTCAAGCGGTCCTGCGCCGTGTGCGGCACGGAGTTCGTCCCCAGGCCGGCGCATGTCCGTACCTGCGGCCGATCCTGCGGTGGCCGGGCGCGTGCCGCTTCCGCCCCGGTACCACACGCCACCTGCGTCGACTGCGGGGCCACGTGCTTCTCTCCCTTCACCGAGCCCCGGTGCGCCCCGTGCACCGGGCGGCACGGCAGCTTCCTCGTCCTTCTACGGGAGCTGGGCGTGCTGGGGAACAAGCACATTCCCACCGAGTACCTGCGAGGGTCCGTTGCCCAGCGGAGAGCACTGCTGGCGGGGCTTCTCGACACCCACGGCACCGTGTCCCGCACCGGCTCCGTGCAGTTCGCCGTCACCGATCACGCTCTCGCCGAAGGGTTCCGGGAGCTGGTCATGAGCCTCGGTTACCGGTGCGGGATGGCGACCAAGCGCGTCAAGGGCGGATCGGAGGAGTCCTCGACCTGCTACACGGTCACCTTCACCACCGACGACGAGGTGTTCCGGCTGGGCCGCAAGCAGCAGGCGCACCGGGACCGCCTCCGCCCGTCCACGCCGAAGCCGGGGCAGCGGTTCATCACGAGCGTGGAGGAGATCGAATCCGTTCCGGTGCGGTGCGTCCAGGTCGACAACCCGGCCCACCTGTACCTGTGCAGCCGGTCCATGGTCCCTACGCACAACAGCACCCTCGCCCTGGACTTCGCCCGGGCCTGCTCGATCAGGAACAACCTGCCCAGCGTGATCTTCTCGCTGGAGATGGGCCGCAACGAGATCGCGATGCGGCTGCTGTCCGCCGAGGCGCGGGTGGCGCTGCACCACATGCGGTCGGGCAGCATGACGGACGAGGACTGGAACCGGCTGGCGCGCCAGATGCCTGACGTCACGGGCGCGCCCCTGTACATCGACGACTCGCCGAACCTGACGATGATGGAGATCCGGGCCAAGTGCCGCCGCCTCAAGCAGCGCAACGACCTGCGGCTGGTCGTCATCGACTACCTCCAGCTGATGCAGTCGGGCGGCTCGCGCCGTCCCGAGAGCCGTCAGCAGGAGGTCTCGGAGATGTCCCGGAACCTCAAGCTGCTGGCCAAGGAGCTTGAGGTGCCGGTGATCGCGCTCTCCCAGCTCAACCGCGGCCCCGAGCAGCGCACCGACAAGAAGCCGATGGTCTCGGACCTGCGTGAATCGGGTTCCATCGAACAAGATGCCGATATGGTCATCCTGCTGCACCGTGAGGACGCCTACGAGAAGGAGTCGCCGCGGGCGGGCGAGGCGGACCTGATCGTGGCCAAGCACCGCAACGGCCCGACGGCGACGATCACCGTGGCCTTCCAGGGGCACTACTCGCGCTTCGTGGACATGGCCCAGACCTGACCGTGAGCTGACCCGACCGGGTGCGGCGCCCGCCTCGGGCCCCGGTGTCGGTGGGGCCTGCCATGCTGGCCGGCATGACCCCGACGCCGCGGACGCCGTGGACGCTGCAGGACATCGACCGTGCCCTGCGCGCGAGCTGGTCCGCCGACACCTGCTGTCCGTCCGACGGCACCCGTATCGCGTGGAGCCCGGACAACCCGGCCTGGGGGCACTGCGACATCATCTCCCTGGTCGTCAACGATCTACTGGGCGGCGAGCTGGTGCTCGGAGAGGTGTTCCACGGTGGTGAGCGGGAGGGATACCACTGGTGGAACCGGCTGCCGAGCGGAATCGAACTCGACCTGACGCGCGAGCAGTTCGTCAGGGGCGAGACGGTCACCGAGGGGCGGGCGGTGGAGCGGCCCGCCGGGCGGACGCGCCGCCGCTGGGAGGAGTATCTGGTGCTGCGCGGCCGTGTCGAGGGTCGTCTCGGCCCGCTGCCGCCGGTGCCGGGTCTGTGAGGCGCCCGTCCGCCGGGCGGCGCGCGGACATGGGCACGGGTACGGGCACGGGCACGGGTGGGAGGCCGGTGAGGTGTACGAGGAGCGGGGATCGCGGTGGGTGGCCGGCGCGGTGGTGTGGCGCCGGGAGGCCCTCGCGCGGCCGCAGCGGGCGCGGGTGCTGCCGGACGGGTGCATGGACCTGATCCGGACGGCAGGCGGGCTGCTGGTGGCCGGGCCGGACACCAGGGCCCAGCTGACCGACGACCCGCCGGGGACCGGCTATGTGGGGCTGCGGTTTCCACCCGGCACCGGGCCGCGCGTCCTGGGCGTACCGGCGCACGAGCTGCGTGACGCACGGGTGCCGCTGGAGGCGGTCTGGCCGGAGCGCGAGGCGCGGGAGCTGGCCGAGCGGATGGCCGAGCGGATGGCGGAGGCCCGGAGCGGGGCCGCGGTGCTGGAGGAGGCCGCGGCGGTACGGCTGCGGCGGACACCGGGCGACCCGCTGACGGCGGCGGTGGCCGCCGGGCTGCGGGCCGGCGGGAGCGTCGCCGGGGTGGCGCGCGGGGTCGGGCTGGGCGAGCGGCAGCTTCACCGCCGCTCGCTGGCGGCCTTCGGCTACGGCCCCAAGACGCTGGCCCGGGTGCTGCGGTTCCGGCGGGCTCTGCGCCTGGTCCGCGGCGGCGTGCCGCCGGCTTCGGCCGCGGCCGAAGCCGGGTACGCGGACCAGGCGCACCTGTCGCGTGAGGTCAGGGCGCTGGCCGGGGTTCAGCTCTCGGTGCTGCTGTCGGACGGCCGGTCGCCGGAGGGCTGACCACCGGAGGACTGCTCGCCGGGCGCGCCGTCCGGCAGCGGGGCGAAGAGGGAGACCCCGTTGCCGTCGGGGTCGAGGACGACGGCGTACCGCTGGCCCCAGAAGGCGTCCCAGGGCGCCTTGTGCCCGGTGTACCCGGCGCGTTCCAGTTCGGCGTACTGCCGGTCGACGTCGGCCGGATCGTCGCAGACGAAGGCGAGTTCGACGCGGCCGCCGCCGCTGGGCGGGGTCCAGCCGGGATCGAAGGAGCGGATGGTCTCGACGGTGTCCCAGGCGATGCGCAGCCCGCCGGGCAGCGGGGCCTCCACATGGGGCTGCTCTTCGGCGCCTGCGGGGATGTCGAGGCCGAGGCGGCGGTAGAACGCGAGCGAGGCGGCCATGTCGGAGGTGACCAGGCCGACGAGATCGATACGAGGTGCCATACGGTCATGCTGGGGCTTGGCCGGGCCGGAGGTCTTGAAGGAATCGGACGTGTCCGGCGGGCGGGCCGGTGCGGACGGAAACGGGTCGGTGCCGCCGTGCGGGGCGGCATAGGGTGCCGGTCATGAGCGACTTCGACATACGTCCCGCGACGGCGGATGACCTGGGTGCCATCGTGGACATGCTCGCCGACGACCCGCTGGGCGCCCGCCGCGAGTCGCCCGGCGACCTCGCCCCCTACCGGGAGGCGTTCGCGGAGATCGCCGCCGACCCGCACCAGCACCTGGTCGTCGCGGTCCGCGACGGCCGGGTCGTCGGCACGCTCCAGCTCACCGTCGTCCCCGGGCTGTCGCGGCGCGGCGCGAGCCGTGCGATCGTCGAGGCCGTACGCGTCCACTCCGGCGAGCGCGGCGGGGGCCTGGGCACCCGGCTGATCGAGTGGGCGATCGAGGAGGCGCGCGGTCTGGGCTGCGCCCTGGTCCAGCTCACCTCCGACGCCACCCGCACGGAGGCCCACCGCTTCTACGAGCGGCTGGGTTTCACGGCCTCGCACGTGGGGTTCAAGCTGGCGCTCCGATCCCCCGCCGACTCCTTCCGGCGCTAGACTGCGGGAGGCCCGAAGCCGCAACTTCCGCTTGCGACTTCGGGCCTTTGGGCGCGGTCGTGCAGCACACACCGGTCGTTGTCGGCCGTGCCGGTCGTCAGCGCAGCACCTGGAGCGCCGTCCCCGTGCTCCACGCCTCCAGCAGCGCGCGGTGCACGGCGGTGATGCCGTGTCGGGCCGCGAGGCCGAGCGCGGCGGTGGTGAACGTGGAGTTGGTGACGAACAGGGCCCCCTCCGCCTCGTGTTCGAGCTTCGCCATCCCGGCGAACTCCCACATCGTTCCGCTCTCCACGGCCCGGTGCGTCGCGGAGTGCTCGCACCGCACCACCAGTCGCCGCCCGTCTGCGGTGCGCCCGACGAGAGCGGCGCTCGGGCCGCTGTCGGAGCCGGTGTTCGCCACGGTGCATCCGTCGCGGCGGCAGAGCCCGGCGACGTGGTCCTCGAACTCGCGCCGTCCCATCGCGTCCACGGCCGCCGCGGCTGCCGCCGCCGCTCCTGTGAGTTCCCGACCCTGGAGGGTCCGCTTGACGCGTTCGAGGTCCTCGCGGATCGCGGTCAGCTCCCGGCGCTGCTCGCCGGAGGCGTGGATGAGGTGGTTCAGCACGGGGACGATGGTCTGTCCGATGAGCCGGCCCGCGGTCTGCGTGCTGATGCGTGTGATGCGCTCGTCCAGGGCGTCGAGGTCGATGTGGAAAAGGTTATCCACAGGGTGGGGGCGGGTGTTCCGCTCGGCGTCCAGCAGGTAGGCACGCACCTGACGTGCGACGATGCTGTCGCGCAGCAGCATCGCGACGTTGAGGACGGTGCGCCGGGAGAAGACGGCGACGGAGCGGGTGCGCGGGGGGAGTCCACAGAGTTGCTTGAAGCAACTCAGTTCCGGACCGGTCAGGACGCGGTAGCCGTTGGCCTCCAACTCGTCGCGGTGGTCGTGGACGACGGCACGGATGACGGTCTCCCCCACCTCGAAGTAATCAGCCACCATCCGCGTTGTGACATGCATCCCGTCCGGCAGGACGGCGAGCGCCTTCACCTTGTCCAGCGCGCCCGTGTGTTCGGCCACGCTCTCGCGCAGTGTCCTCGACTCCAGCAGGACTTCCTCGTTCACCGTCACCGTCTCCTCCGTCCGGGCGTCACCCCGATGGCGCAGCCCCTCATCTGAAGAACGAGGCGAAACATGTGAAGACACGATCGAATGGCATGAAAGCGTGCGAACCTTCGCGCCGGTGCGGGTCGCTTGGAACAAGCCTCCTTCAAGGAGTTCTGTTCCAAGCCGCCGGCTGGAGTTGTCCACACCACTGCCGCCCGCGGCGGCGGGCGGCAGTGGTGGAAAACGCTGGCCTCGGCCGACGCGGCCGGGGAGAGTGAGCGCATGATCGATTCCAGTGCGGACATGGACGGCGAACTGCTGCCGGAGACCCGTCGAGCACTCCTCCACAGGCTGGCCGTGGCCCAGGCCGAGGGCCGGGTGCCGTCGGCGGTCGGGGCCGTGGTGCGAGGCGGGCGGACGGTGTGGACGGGGGTGCGCGGCGGAGCGGTCGGCCCGCCCGGCGCGGCGGGGGAGAAGGAGGGCGTGCCGACCGCGGACACCCGGTACCGGATCGGTTCGATCACCAAGACCTTCGTCGCCGTGCTGGTGATGCGGCTGTGCGACGAGGGGCTGCTGGACCTGTCCGACCCGCTCGGCGAGCATCTGGAGGTGCCCGCCGAGGCCGGGGAGGAGGTGGCCCGGGCGACGGTCGCCCAGTTGCTGTCCCATTCGGCCGGGCTGGCCGCCGAGCCGCGCGGCCCCTGGTGGGAGCGGACGTCCGGTGAGCTGCGCCCCGGACCGGCCGACCTGTTCGGTGAGCGGCCCGTGCGGCATCCGGCCGGGCGGCGGCACCACTACTCCAACCTCGGCTACGCGCTGCTGGGCTCCCTGGTGGAGCGGCTGCGCGGCGCGCCCTGGTACGACGTGCTGCGCGAGGAGGTGCTCGGCCCGCTGGGCATGGACCGTACGACGCCGCTGCCGCGGGAGCCGTACGCCCGGGGGTGGGCCGTGCATCCGTGGGCGGACGCGGTGCTGCCCGAACCGCTCGCGGACACCGGGCTGATGGCGCCGGCCGGGCAGCTGTGGTCCACGGCCGGGGACCTGTGCCGCTTCGCGGCGTTCCTGGCGGCGGGCGACGACCGGGTGCTGGGCGTGGAGAGCCTGGCGCGGATGCGGACACCGGCGGTGGCGCCGGAGGCGGAGTCCTGGGACCAGGCGTACGGGCTGGGGATGCAACTGGTGCGTTCCGGCGGGCGGTTGCTGGCCGGGCACACCGGTTCCATGCCGGGTTTCCTCGCGGCGGTGTGGACCGCGCCCGGGGAGCGGCTGGCGAGTGTGGCGCTGGTCAACGCGACCTCGGGGCTGTCGGTGGGCGGTCTGGCGGCCGATCTGCTGGGGATCGTCGCCGAGCGCGAGCCGTCCTTCCCCGAGCCGTGGCGTCCGCGCTCGCAGGACGATCCGGAACTGCTGGCGCTGACGGGGCCGTGGTACTGGGGGCCGTCGGCGTTCGCGCTGCGGGTGTGCGAGGGGCGGGCGCTGGAGCTGGTCCCGGTCGGCGGCATCGGGCGGGCCTCGCGCTTCCGGCCGGAGGCGGACGGCACCTGGACGGGGCTGGACGGCTACTACGCGGGCGAGACGCTGCGGGTGGTGCGCGGGACGGACGGTGCGGACGGTGCGGTGAGCCATCTGGATCTGGGCACGTTCGTCCTCACCCGGGCCCCCTACGATCCGAAGGCGCCCGTTCCGGGTGGTGTGGACCCGCAGGGGTGGCGTGCGGGGTGAACTCCGCGCCCCGGGCAGGCGCCACGGCCCGGACCGCGCCCCGGGCAGGCGCCACGGCCCGGACCGCGCCCCGGCCCGGGCCGCCGCGTACCGGCCGCCGTGGGCGCGATGCATATCCCGGAAACTTCCGGGTATACGCTTTCGCCGCTTTTCCGGGCGCGTCCGGCCGGAATCCGCAAGCCGGTTGGAAAGGGAGCGGGGCGCTCTGGAAAACTGCGGACAGATCACTCTCCGCTGCTTTCCGTAATCATGGCCGGAGAAGTGAAGATAACGTATGGGGAATGTGCCGGGTTCGGGGCGGTCGACTCCGCGCGGAGAGGCCTCCGGTCGCGCCTCCCGTGCCATGGCCGACGGGTGTGGCACGGTAATCGTCCCTGCTGGGAGCGTGGGTAAGGCTTCTTCCGGCCGTTCTGAACGGGGACTCGGAGCCGGGAGCGGGCGCAGCACAATTCAGCGGGATGACGGAGCTCGCGGAATTCGGTGGAGTCCCTGCCGGGGCTTGTGTATCGATCGCGCACCGGTATGGTCGAGACCGTGTATCGCCGCTCACGCATATCTGCGGCCGATGAAACGGGGGCTCTGCCCAGGTGGTTTCCGCTCTGTAAGTGACCGGACCGATCGGAAGATGTACGAGGCGAGACAGACCATGGCCACTACGTCGGCGGGCAACGGAACCCCCCAGCGCGCGGCCGGTGGACCGCCCACCGTCGGTGGAGGCGGTGACCGGGGCTGGTTCGCTCCGAAGCACGGGGAGGAGCGCACGGCACCGCCGTCCCGGCCCGGCCCCGCACCGGGGCCCGCGCCCTCCGCGCCCGGCCCGGTCCCGGAGTTCACCGCCAACCCCGGCTACGGGCGGTTCGAACCCTCCCGCGACGCGGAGCTGATACGCCGTGTCCTGGACGAGGTGGAGCCGGTGTCGCAAGCCCTCACCTCGTACTTCTACGCCCTGCTGTTCACCCGGAACCCGGGTGTGCGCGCGCTGTTCCCCGCCGCCATGGACGCCCAGCGCGACCGGTTGTTCAAGGCGCTGCTCACCGCCGCCGGGCTGATCGACGAGCGCCGCGCGCTGGTGGGGTACCTATCCCACCTCGGCCGCGGCCACCGCAAGTACGGCACCGAGCCCGGGCACTACCCCGCCGTCGGCGAGTGCCTGATCGACGCGCTGGCCCGCTACGCCCCGCGCACCTGGGGCCAGGAGGCGGAGGCCGCCTGGGTGCGCGCCTACACCGCCATCTCGCAGATCATGATCGACGCCGCGGCCGAGGACGCGCGCAAGGCGCCGGCGCTGTGGCAGGCCGAGGTGGTCTCGCACGAGATGCGCACCTCCGACATCGCCGTCATCACCGTCCGGCCCGACCAGCCCTATCCTTTCCTGGCCGGCCAGTACGCCAGTGTCGAGACGCCCTGGTGGCCGAAGGTGTGGCGGCAGTACTCCCTGGCCTGCGCCCCGCGCTCGGACGGGCTGCTGGTCTTCCACGTCAAGGCGGTGTCCGCGGGCTGGGTCTCGCGCGCGCTCGTCCACCGGGCCCGCCCCGGCGACGTGCTGCGGCTGGGCGGGCCCGCCGGTTCGATGACGGTGGACCACTCCTGTGGCAACGGCCTGCTCTGCCTGGGCGGCAGCACGGGCATAGCGCCCATCAAGGCGCTGGTCGAGGACGTCGCCGGGCACGGCCGCGCCCGCCCGGTGGAGGTGTTCTACGGCGCCCGCAGCGACCTGGACCTGTACGACCTGGACACCCTGCGCGAGATGGAGCGGAGGCTGTCGTGGCTGTCGGTCCGTCCGGTGGTCGAGGGGCCGTCGGGCGGGATCACCGGCCGGCTCCCGGACGTGGTACGACAGGGCGGGCCGTGGCACGCCTTCGACGGCTACCTGTCCGGTCCGCCGGGGATGATCCGCAGCGGGCTGGACGCGCTGGTGGGGGTGGGGATCCCCTCCGACCGGATACGGCACGACTCCCTCGGCGGGCTGGTCGCCCTGCGGAGTTGAGGCCCGCGGGGCCCGCGGCTTCCCGCGGGGGCCGGAAGCGGCGGACGGACGAAGCGGACGCGACAGCGAGACAGGACGGAACCACCACGTGAACCACGACGTGGACGCGACGGAAGCGGTCGACGCCACCATGACGCTCAGGACGGCGCGCCCGGCCCGCACGGCGCCCGTGCCGGACCGTACGGGACCGGCACGCCCGGCACGCCCGGCACGCCCGGCATGGGCTGTGGACGAGTCGGAGGACACGGCGCCGGCCGGCTTCGCCCCGGCACCCGCCCCCTTCCCCGCCACGGTCCCCGCACCCGCCCCCGAGCCGGCTCCCGGCCTCGACCCCGGTCCCGGTCCTGAGCCCGTACGCCCCGGCAGCGACGGCGAGCACGCGATGCAGCAGCGACTGGGCACGACCGAGCGCGCCGACCGCTTCTACGGCGAGCAGATGCTCGACCACCTCAACGAGCAGATGCGGGAGTTCATCGGCCGGCAGGAGATGTTCTTCCTGGCCACCGCCGACCGGCACGGCGAGTGCGACAACTCCTTCCGCGCCGGTCCGCCCGGCTTCCTGCACGTGATCGACGAGCGGACCCTGGTCTATCCCGAGTACCGGGGCAACGGCGTGCACGCCAGCCTCGGCAACATCCAGGAGAACCCGCATCTGGGCATCCTGCTGGTCGACTTCTTCCAGGCCCGGATCGGTCTGCACGTCAACGGCCGCGCCGAGATCGTCGAGGACGCCGAGCTGCGCCAGGCCCATCCGGACCTGCCGTCCGACTCCGTGCCCGGCCGGCGGGCACTGGTGTGGGTGCGGGTGACGGTGGAGGAGGCGTACATCCACTGCGCCAAGCACATCCCGCATCTGCAGCGGGCGCCCAAGGGGACCCCGCGCGACTGGGGCACGGACGACCAGCGGCGCAAGGGCGGGGACTTCTTCGGGACGGCACAGGCGGCGCGGCGGCGCGGCGGCCCCGCCGTACGGCCGCCGCGCGAGCGTGATCGCCCGGGCGTGCCCGGCGGACCCGCCGGGCATGTGCCGCCCTCCGACGATCCGGCGGCCTGGCGCGCCCACGCCGAGCAGTTGCTCGACAAGGCCCGGCGGCGCCGGGCGGAGGGCGAACGGACGCCGTTCCGGGGCTGGTTCGGCTGAGCGGACCCCGGCTCTCCCGGCTCTCCCGGCTTCCTCCGGCCTTCCGGGACCGGAGACCGGACCGGAGACCGGGCCGGCCCCTGCGGACGTCAGCCGGATACCAGCCGGACGGTGTCAGCCCAGGTCCGGGCCCAGCAGGGCGCGTACGCCCTCGATGTTGGCGTCGAGGTAGGCGCGCAGCGAGGGCGGCACCACCTCCACCGAGGCGATGCCAGCGCGGGTGAAGGGGACGCGGACGACCTCGTACTCGCCGCGCGGCTCCTCGACCTCCGGGCCGTGCCGGCGCGACAGATCCATCGAGGCCAGCCGGCAGACGAAGAAGAACTGCACCTTCACCGCGTCCCCCGCGGCGCCCTCCGCCGCGTCTGCCCCCTCCGGGGCCCGCGGCGCGACGACCGCCGTGCCGCTGCCCGCGTCCTCGGCCGGGTCGTAGGGGACGGTGTCGACGAAGGCGGGGACCACATCGGTCACCTTCGCCCCCAGCTCCTCGTCCAGCTCGCGGTGGAGGGCGTCGACGACGGTGGCGTCCCCGGTCTCGACGCCGCCGCCCGGAGTGATCCAGTACGGCTCGCGGCCGGGCTTGGTCCGCTTGATCAGGATCATCTCGTCGTCATCGAGCAGGATGGCCCGGGCGGTGCGTTTGACCACGGGGCGCGCGTCGGCGGTCATGGGGGAGATCTGGCCCGCTCGGGGGCCGGTGAAACCTTCCGGGCCCGGAGGGCGGGACGGCTCCCGGCCCGGCGGGCGGGCACCGGTATGACGACTGGACAATAACGCTCAGTCAACTACCCTTGACCATGCGCTGTTTACGCGCGTCGCGCGGGGCGGCTTGAGGCATGAGGGGGGAGCTTCAAGCCGCCCCGCGCCCACCGCATCCCACGGAGCCCATCAGCGCGCCTTCACACCCCTTCACACCCCTTCACACCCCTTCGCGCCGGCCCGTACGTCAGCCGCGCCCGGCTTCGTCCAGCGCCGCCCGGATGTCGGCGACCAGATCGGCCGCGTCCTCCACACCCACCGACATCCGCACGAAGCCCTCCGGCACCGCGTCCCCGCCCCACCGGCCGCGCCGCTCGGCCGTGGAGCGCACCCCGCCGAAGCTCGTCGCGTCGTCCACCAGCCGCAGCGCGCCCAGGAACCGCTCGGCGAACCCCTTGTCCGGCAGGGTGAAGGAGACCACGCAGCCGAAGCGCCGCATCTGCCGCGCCGCCACCGGGTGCGCCGGGTCGTCCGCCAGCCCCGGGTGCCGTACGCCGCTCACCTCCGGCCGTTCGCGCAGCGCCTCGGCGACGGCGAGCGCGTTCGCGGCCTGCCGCCCGGTGCGCAGTTCCAGGGTGGCCAGGGAGCGGTGCGCCAGCCACGCCTCCACCGGCCCGGGGATCGCCCCGACCGTCTTGCGCCACAGCCGCACCGACGCCGTCAGCTCCGGATCCCGGCACGTCACATAGCCCAGCAGCACGTCACCGTGGCCGGTCAGCGCCTTGGTGCCGCTGGCCACCGCGTAGTCGGCGCCCAGCTCCAGCGGGCGCTGGCCCAGCGGGGTGGCCAGAGTGTTGTCCACGGCGACCAGCGCGCCGCGCTCGTGGGCGGCGTCGGCCAGGCGGCGGATGTCGCACACGTCCAGACCGGGGTTGGAGGGGGACTCGATCCACAGCAGCGCCGCCCCGTCCAGGGCGTCGAGCTGCGCGTCGCCGCCGGTGGGCGCGGTGCGCACCTCCACCCCCCAGCCCTCCAGCCGCTCGCGCATCGGAACGAGCAGGTTGTAGCCGTCCGAGGGCAGCACCACCACGTCGCCGGGCCGCGTCCGCGACAGCAGCACCGCGGAGATCGCGGCCATGCCGGAGGCGAAGACGGTCGTGCGCGCCGTCTCGTCGCCGGGGGCCTCCAGTTCGCCGATGGCGGTCTCCAGGCCCGTCCAGGTGGGGTTGCCGTCGCGGCCGTAGGAGTAGGGGGCTTGCGCCGGGTCGCCGGGCAGGTGGAAGTGGGCGGCCAGCACCGGGCCCGGCAGCGGCGGCGCGTACGGCTCCTCCTCCGGCAGCCCGGCCCGCACCACCCGCGTCCCGTCGCCGCGCGGCGACGGCCCGTCCTGCCCGTTCCGCTCGTCCTGCCCGTTCCGCTCGCGCGTCATGCCCGCTCCTCGTCGCTCTCCCCCGCCAGCCCGTCCGGCGCCTTCGAGCGTACGTGCGCCGGCCGGCCGAGCGCCGCCCGGGCCGCCGCACCGCAGCGGGCGCCGTAGCCGGGGCCGAAGAGGACGGCGTGCACCAGCAGATGCTGGAGCTGGTGCAGCGGCACACGCCCGCTCCGGCCGGGCAGCGGGCGGACCTCCTCGTACGCCGCCAGCAGCCGCTCCAGGTGCGGGCAGCCGAACAGCTCCAGCACCGCCAGGTCCGTCTCGGGGTGGCCGCCCTGTGCGGCCGGGTCGATCAGCCGGGCGCGGCCGTCGGCGGACCACAGGACGTTGCCCGACCACAGATCGCCGTGGACGACGGCGGGCGGCTGCGCGGGGCCGGCCAACCCGCCGCCCGCCGGCCCGCCCGAGGCCAGCGCATCGCACAGCCGTTCCACGTCCCGGGCGTCCCCCGCCCCGATCCCGCCGCCGTCCACCGCCCGACGCAGCAGGGGCAGCAGCCGCCACTCGGCGTGGAAGGCCGGCCAGTCCTCCGCCCCGGAGGGCGGCTTGGGCGGCGAGGGCAGGGGCACCGAGCCCAGATGGACGGGGAGGGCTGGGTCCGTGCCGCCCCAGACCGGGGCCGGCGCCGAGTGCAGGGCGGCCAGCTCGCGGCCCAGCCGCTCGGCCTGCCCGGCGCTCGCCGCGCCCGGCTCGACCCACTCCAGCACCAGTACGTCCGGCTCGGCGCCGATCACCTCCGGCACGGCCACCGCGCCGGTGGAGCGCAGCAGTTCCAGACCGGCGGCCTCGGCTGCGAAGAAGTCACGGGGAGCGCCGGCCAGGGTCTTGGCGAAGACGGTACGGCCCCCCGCGAGGGCGATCCGGTACGCGTCGCAGATGTCGCCGCCGCCCACGGGCCGCGCCTGCCCGGCGGCCGAGCCGGTCAGGGCTGCCACCCGCCCGGCGACGCCCTGACCAGGCCTTCCGGGCCCGCCCGTCGCACCCGTCACAGCACCGCCGCCCCGCCGCCGGTCCCGCCGTCACCGGTCCCGCCGTCACCGGCCGACCGGCCGAGGGCGGCCCGTACCTCCTCCAGCAGGCCCGGCACGGCCTCCTCGACCAGGGCCAGGCACTCCTCGAAGCCCTCCGGGCCGCCGTAGTACGGGTCGGGCACGTCCAGTTCGCACAGGCCCTCGCCGGCGCCGGGGGCGTACGAGCGCAGCAGCCGGACCTTGCGTGCGTGTCCGGGGCCGGGCGCCAGTCTCCGCAGATCCCGCAGATGCCCCTCGTCCAGGGCGATCACCAGATCCAGCCGCTCGAACCAGTCGCGCCGGAACTGCCGCGCCACGTGTTCGTGCACGTATCCGGCGGCCGTCAGCACCGCGACGGTGCGCGAGTCGGCGCCGTCGCCCTCGTGCCAGCCGCCCGTCCCCGCGCTGCTCGTCTCCACCAGCTCCGCCAGGCCGGCCCGCGCCGCATGGTCGCGGAAGACGGCCTCGGCCATGGGGGAGCGGCAGATGTTGCCGGTGCAGACGAAGCAGACGCGGTACGGCGTACGGACGCCGCCGGGGGCTCCGGAGACGCGGGGGGCGTCGGGGGTGCCGGGGGTGCCTGGGTCAGAGGTGCGCATGCCCTCCATCATCGGCGACGCCCCGGCCCCCCGGCCCCGTCCTTCGTTCTCCGTTCTGCGTCCTTCCGCGCACGGCGGTCAGTCGCCGTCGGGCAGCACCATGCTCACCGCCCACGACACGATGGAGATCACCAGGGCGCCGAGCACCGCCGTCCAGAAGCCCTCCACACGGAAGGCCAGGTCGAACTGCTCGGCCAGCCAGGAGGTGAGCAGCAGCATCAGCGCGTTGATCACCAGGGTGAACAGGCCGAGCGTGAGGACCAGCAGCGGCAGGGACAGCAGTTTCGTGATCGGCTTGACCACGGCGTTGACGACGCCGAAGATCAGCGCGACGAGAACCAGCGTGAAGGTCTTGCCCGCGGTGTCGTCACCCGTGAGCGTGATGTCGTCCAGCAGCCAGACGGCGACGGCCAGGGCCACCGCGTTGGCGATCGTTCTGACAAGGAAATTCACCATGTCCGAGATCGTTCCAGAAACGGGGACGGTCGCCTACCGGTGAGGGGTCGAGGAGTCATGAAGGCGTTCCGGCTGGAGGAACTGGAGGCGGAGCGGGCCGCCAACGACGGCGCGTACCTGCAGTTCCTGCGCGAGAGGAACATGTCCGTCGGCCTGTACGCCCTGGACCGGGGCGCGCTCGACCCGCAGCAGCCGCACCGGCAGGACGAGGTGTACTTCGTCGCCAGCGGCCGGGCGCTGATCACCGTGGGGGACGAGACCACCCCGGTCGCGCGCGGCAGCGTGGTCTACGTGCCGGCCGGGGTGCCGCACAGGTTCCACCACATCACCGAGGACCTGCGGGTTCTGGTGGTCTTCTCTCCCCCCGAGGGCTGACCGGACCACCCGGACCTTCCGGACCACCCGGACCACCCGGACCCCCCGGACCCCCCGGACCCTCCGGGCCGCCGCCCCGCCCCTCCTTAGGGGTCCGGTCAGGGAAGGACCCGGGCCCGCGGCGTCCCGGCGCGCGGCCCGCCCGCCTAGCATCGGAGGCGGAAGCACCGGACGCACCCGGCCGCCGGGTCCGCCCGGTGACCGGAGACTTCAGGAAGCGGGTAACGGCCATGGATCTCAAGGAGACGTTCGCGGCGCTGCCGTGGTGGGTGAAGTGGGTCGCGATCCCGCTCATCGCGCTCTTCGTCTTCGGCGGCCTGATCTTCGCCGTCGTCGGCTTCGTCGTGAAGCTGCTGTTCAAGGTCCTGCTGTTCGTGGCACTGGTCGGCGCGCTGGTCTATCTGGTGCGGAAGTTCACCTCCTCCGGTTCCTCGGGAGACTGACGCCTCCCGCCGGGGCGCCCCGGCCCCGGCCCCGGGCGCGGCTCAGCGCCGCGCCCGCCGCCTGCCTCCCCGGCCCCGGGCGCGCCCCGGCCCGCCGGACGTCCCCTCGCGGTCGGCGACCGCCACCAGGGCCGCCAGCGCCGTGGTCACCGGGACCGAGGCGACCAGGCCGATCGAGCCGATCAGCGTCCGCACGATCTCCTGTGCCACCAGCTCGCTGGTGGCCACCTGGCCCATCCCGCTCTCCGCTATCGAGAACAGCAGCAGCAGCGGCAGCGCGGCCCCCGCGTACGCCAGCACCAGCGTGTTCACCACCGACGCGATGTGGTCGCGCCCGATGCGCATCGCCGCGCCGTAGAGCCTGCGCCACCCGGCCGACGGGTCGGCCTGCCGCAGTTCCCACACCGCCGAGGTCTGCGTCACCGTCACATCGTCCAGCACGCCCAGCGAGCCGATCAGCACACCGGCCAGCAGCAGCCCGCGGATCTCGATGTCCGGGTAGAGGCCGTGCACCAGCCCGGTCTGGTCGTCGGTGTTGCCCGTCAGCGCGGCCCACCCGATGAACGCCGAGCCCAGCAGGCCGATCAGCAGCAGCGACACCAGGGTGCCCAGGACGGCGACCGAGGTACGGGCGTTGACGCCGTGGCACAGGTACAGCGTGGCCAGCATGATCGCGCTGCCGCCCACCACCGCCACCAGCAGCGGGTTGGAACCCTGGAGGATCGCGGGCAGGATGAACAGCGTCAGCACTCCGAAGCTGACCACCAGCCCGGCCAGCGCCAGTACCCCGCGCAGCCGCCCGACGACCACCACCGCCAGCGCGAAGACGCCCGCCAGCACCACCATGGGCACCCCGCGCGCCACGTCCACCACGCTGTACTGGAACTCGCGCGGCGCGTCGGGCGCGTACGCCACCACCACGTCCTGACCGGTGCTCAGCCGGCGCGTGGCGTCCGGGGTGACGATCTCCGGGAAGGTGTGGCCCGCGTCCTTCCCCTCGGCGACCTCGACGGTCGCCCGCAGACAGGCACCCTCTTTGGAGTCCTTCGCGGAGCCCTCCGGGAGGACGCCCGAACCGCCCTCGCCCGGACCGCCGCTTCCGCCGCCCCGCGCGCCTCCGGCACCCCCGCCACCTCCGTCGGCGCCCCCCGGGCCGCCGGGCGACCGGGCGGCGCCCACCTCCGCGCAGTCGACCTCCTCGACCGCGGTGACCCGCGCACCGAGCGTCTGCCGGTCGAAGCCGACACCGCTGGATGAGCCCTCACCCTCGGGCGCACCGCCCGGCCACAGCACGACCAGCCCGGCGAACACCGCGACGGCGAACGGGATCAGCACCGCCGCGACCACCCTGCGCAGCCGCGCCGAGGCGGGGGCGGGCGACCCGTGGTGGTGACCGTGCGAGTGCCCGTGCGGCGCATGCCCGTGCCCGTGCGGCGCCTGCTCCCGACCGGGCCCCTGACCGGGCTGCCGACCGGGCCCCTGACCGGGCCCCTGAGCGGGTGAGGGGGGCCGGCCGGACCGGGGCGGCGGGGTGGAAGGCGGCACCGGCGGCACCGGCGGACGGGACGGCGGGGGAGGCGGGGAGGAGGAGTCCACGGCCCGATCATCGCAGGCGCGGCAGGGGGCGCCCTGGCGCGTGCCCGGTGTCAGCCGTTAGCGTGGAGGCGCTTTTGCACATCGCGGGAGCTCCGAGCACGGGGCTGAGAGGACGCTGACCTCCGTGGACACCTCCACGGAGACGGCTGCGTCGACCGCCGAACCTGTTACCGGGTAATGCCGGCGTAGGGAGTTGGGTCTCATGACCACGCAGGACGCACGCACGCCCGAAAACGCCTCCGGGAGCGCCGAGGAGCGCGCGATCGGCTGGCACAAGGGCTATCTGAGCGGCTCGCGCCCCGATATCCGGGTGCCCGTCCGCAGAGTGCACCTCACCAATGGCCGCGACGTGACGCTGTACGACACGTCCGGCCCGTACACCGATCCGAACATCGACACCGACGTCCGCCGCGGCCTGGCGCCGCTGCGGGAGAACTGGATCATCGCCCGAGGAGACACCGAGGAGTATCCGGGCCGCGAGGTGCGGCCCGAGGACGACGGCCTCAAGCACACCTCGCCGCGCGGCGGGCTGCGCAACCTGGACGCCGTCTTCCCCGGCCGCCCCCGCCTGCCGCGCCGGGGCCGCGGCGGCGCCACCGCCGTCACGCAACTCGCGTACGCCAAGCGGGGCGAGATCACCCCGGAGATGGAGTTCGTGGCCGTCCGCGAGGGCTGCTCGCCGGAGCACGTGCGCGACGAGATCGCCGCGGGCCGCGCCGTCCTCCCGGCGAACGTCAACCACCCGGAGACCGAGCCGATGATCATCGGCAAGAACTTCCTGGTGAAGGTCAACGCCAACATCGGCAACTCCGCCGTCACCTCCTCCATCGAGGAGGAGGTGGAGAAGATGACGTGGGCCACCCGCTGGGGCGCCGACACCGTCATGGACCTCTCCACCGGCCGCAACATCCACACCACCCGCGAGTGGGTGCTGCGCAACTCCCCCGTCCCCATCGGCACCGTCCCCCTCTACCAGGCGCTGGAGAAGGTCGACGGCAAGGCCGAGGAGCTGACCTGGGAGATCTACAAGGACACCGTCATCGAGCAGTGCGAGCAGGGCGTGGACTACATGACCGTCCACGCCGGCGTCCTGCTGCGCTACGTCCCGCTGACCGCCCGCCGCAAGACGGGCATCGTCTCGCGCGGCGGCTCGATCATGGCGGCCTGGTGCCTGGCCCACCACAAGGAGAGCTTCCTCTACACCCACTTCGAGGAGCTCTGCGAGATCCTGCGCGCCTACGACGTCACCTTCTCCCTCGGCGACGGACTGCGGCCCGGCTCGATCGCGGACGCCAACGACGAGGCGCAGTTCGCCGAACTGCGCACGCTGGGCGAGCTGAACCGGATCGCCAAGTCCCACGACGTGCAGACGATGATCGAGGGCCCCGGGCACGTCCCGATGCACAAGATCAAGGAGAACGTCGACCTCCAGCAGGAGATCTGCGACGAGGCGCCCTTCTACACCCTCGGCCCGCTCACCACCGACATCGCCCCGGCGTACGACCACATCACCTCCGGCATCGGCGCGGCGATGATCGCCTGGTGGGGCACGGCGATGCTCTGCTACGTCACGCCCAAGGAGCACCTGGGCCTGCCGGACCGCGACGACGTGAAGACGGGCGTCATCACGTACAAGATCGCCGCCCACGCCGCCGACCTGGCCAAGGGCCACCCCGGCGCCCAGGAGTGGGATGACGCCCTGTCCGACGCCCGCTTCGAGTTCCGCTGGGAGGACCAGTTCAACCTGGCCCTCGACCCGGACACGGCCCGCGCCTTCCACGACGAGACGCTCCCGGCCGAACCGGCGAAGACGGCGCACTTCTGCTCCATGTGCGGTCCGAAATTCTGTTCGATGAAAATCTCCCAGGACATCCGCCGCGAACACGGCGGCGACCTCGCCCTGGATCCGGAGGAGGGCATGAGGCGGAAGTCCGAGGAGTTCGCGGCGAGCGGCAACCGCGTCTATCTGCCGCTGACGGACTGACTCCGGCCGTCCGCAGCGGACCGTCCGCCGCCCCCGGCCCGTGGGATCACGGGCCGGGGGCGGCCCGGGTGTGTGCGCTCGGCGGCCCCGGTACGGCAGCCGTGCCGGAGCCGGGTCGGGCGCCGTCCCCGGTGGTCAGAGCGCGGGCGTAGTACGTCAGTGAGCGGCGGTACTCCGGCAGGTGGGGGACGAGGGCGGTGAGGGCGAGGGCCGCCGCCTCCCGCTCCCGTCCGGCGTCGGCGAGAGCCAGGGACAGGAACGCGGTGACCGCGTCGTCCAACTCGTCGGAGCGCAGTTCCCGTTCGGCCGTCAGCAGTGCGATGCTCTCCTCCGTCCGGCCCAGGTTGCGCAGGGTGCTGGCCAGTTGGATCACTGCGCGCCGACGCCGCCCGTCGGGCAGACCGGCCGCGAGGGCCCGGCGGTAGAGGGCGGCGGCCCCCTCCTCACGGCCGAGTGCGTCATGGGCGGAGGCCAGTTCGTACAGGGCGACGGCGTCGCCGGGCGGGAGCTCGGCGGCCAGCGATTCGACCCGCCGCAGGAAATCGCCGGGTCCGTGGTCGTCGAAGGATGCCCACAGACTCTCGAGCCGCCGCTCCCACCGTGCTTCCTGGGCCGTCATCGCCCCAGCATCCCAGAGTTCCGCCGCCGTTCCGGCCGCCGACAGAACTCGTCGGCGGCCGGGGAATTCACCCGTTCGAGGAGTGGTCGGTCTGCCGGGCGAGCTTGCCGGTGACGTCCTCGGTCTTCTCGGCCGGGGGCGGGGAGACCTCGACCTCGGTGCCGAAGTCGCTGAACTCGACGGTGGTGCGGACCTTCGCCTCCTGCGCCTCCCGCGACGGCGGCTGGGACCGGGACCGGTCCTGGGAACCGGAGTTCGACCGTGCCGCCCCGCTGTCGAGGGAGATCTCGAACTGCTGGCGGCGGATGCGGTCCTGGTCGTCGAGCCACAGATGCATCGGCAGGGAGTCGCCGAGCTGCTGCCGCAGGCGCTCGGCCTCGGCCGTGTCCTCGCCCGCGAGTTCGTCCACGTCGACGTTCACGCGGTAGTGGGTGGTCTCCACACCGCCGACCTCCTCGGTGCCGACGCGGGTGGCGTCGTCGTCCAGGGCCCGGGTGTAGTCGAGGCCCCGGATGGGGTCGTTGACCCGGATGCCGCCCACGCTGCCGTTGCTTCCGGCGAGTTCCCGCAGGTCGACGCTGATCCACGGCTTGTCCACCCCGAGCTGCTCCCGCGCCTGGCCCGGCAGCCGCTGGTAGAGGGTCTCGTCCACCACCCGCTGCTCGATCCGCTCGCCGCTGCCCGCCTCGACGGTCAGATCGCTCGTGCCGTCGGACAGGTCCACGGCGCCGTCGCCGGTGAGGGTCTGCTGCTGCCCGCCCATGGCGGCGCGCACCTTCAGTGTCATCTTCGCGGTCTCGGCCGCGACCGTCTTCTCGTGCGCGGTCCGTACGACCTCGGCGGCGGCCTCGTCGCCTTCCCCGCCCTCGGCGCCGGTCTCCCGTTCGGCCTCGGTGCCGGCCTTGGCCTCCGGTCCGGGATCCTGTTCGCCGCAGCCGCCGATCAGCGTCGTGCCGGCCAGCAGTCCGGCCGCCGCCACCACACCCGTCCTGGTCCTGCGTGACACGCGCGCCATCGCGTCTCCTCCGATTCCCTGAGGGGGCCGTCGTTCGATGCGGTACGCGTTTCCCGGGACGGTTGCGGCAATCTCTCCGAAACAATCGATTCAGGCCAATTGCCCTACGGGGGGCGGAGTCTGCGAGATCGCGCGGAAGGGCCCGGGCGGATGTCCGGGCCCTTCCGCCGCCGACGTGTTGCCGCCGACGTGTTGCCGCCGCGGTGGCAACACGTCGGCCGGAGGGTGTGTCAGAGCGTGCTCTTGAACAGCAGGAGGTTGGGCGTGCCGCTGACGTTGCCGCTGATCACGTTGGCGGTGGCGTTGCTGGTCAGCCAGTTGCCGACGGTTGAGGACGAGGCGTCGCCGTAGGCGGACTTGTACAGGGCGGCCACCCCGGCGGCGTGCGGGGACGCCATCGACGTACCGGTCAGCGTGATGCTGCCGCCGCCCATGCGGGCGGAGGTGATGGAGACCCCGGGGGCGTACAGGTCGGTGCAGGAGCCCCAGTTGCTGGGGGACGCCTTGCGGTCGGAGCTGTCCGAGGCGGCCACGGTGAGGACGCCGGGGGCACTGGCGGGGGAGACGTTGCAGGCGTTCTGGTTCTCGTTGCCGGCGGCGACGGACAGGTGGACGCCCGAGTCGGCCAGGTTGGTGGCGGCCGTGTTCACCGCGGACGAGTAGCCGCCGCCCAGGGAGGCGTTGGCCACGGCGGGCCTGACGGCGTTCCGCCGGACCCAGTCGAAACCGGCGATGACACCCGAGTAGGTGCCGCTGCCCTGGCAGTTGAGCACCCGGACGCCGCGCAGCGCCACGCCCTTGGCGACGCCGTACGTCGCGCCGCCGACGGTGCCGGCGACATGGGTGCCGTGGCCCTGACAGTCCTGGCCGTTGCCGCCGAAGGCGTCGAAGACGTTGCGCGCCCGGCCGCCGAAGTCGGGGTGCGAGGTGTCGATGCCGGTGTCGATGATGTACGCCGTCACCCCGGCGCCGTTGCGGTTGTACGTGTAGGCGCCGTCCAGGGGGAGGTTGCGCTGGTCGATCCGGTCCAGGCCCCAGGGCGGGCTGTACTGGGTGGCGCTGGCGGTGACCTTCTGGTCCTCCTCGATCGCCGCGACGGAGGAGTGGCGCTGGAGTGCCTTGAGCTGGCCGTCCGTCAGCTTCGCGGCGAACCCGTTGAGCGCCTCCGAGTAGACGTGCCGGGTCTTGATGCCCCTGTCTCCGGCGAGCTTCGAAGCCCTGGCGCCGGGTTTCAGGGTGACGATGTAGCTTCCCTCGACGGCCAGTGCGTCCGGAGCCTGCGCGACCCGGACCAGCGGCGCTTCGGCCCGTGCGGAGTCGGCGGCGGGGGCGGCGGAGGCGGCGGCGGGTATCAGCGCGGTGGGGATGGCGAGCAGCAGCGCGCCCAGGTGTGTTCGTCTCATGGGGGTGCACACCTTCCGGTGGTCGGCCGGCGCTGTGGGTGCGCGTCGGCACAGTGAGGGGGGACACCGCGTGACGCGGCGGCGGCCACCGGTTCCCGGCGCCGCGGCGCCACGTTAAGCCCGGTGGTCCGGTCCGGGGACCGGGCCGGAACCGGCGTGTCCGGACCCGGTCGGCTCCGGACCCGGTCGGCCCCGGGCACGGTCGGCCCCGGGCACGGATCCCGCACCGGATGCCCTGTGGAGGAGGCCGGTTCCACGGGCTACCTTTTTGACATGTCCGCTGACAACGGTGCATCCGAGACCGGGACCGAGGCCAGGCAGGTCTACACGGAGCTGGCCGGAATGCTCAGGGGCTCACGCGCGGCAGGGACCCCGCAGCCGGGGGAGATGTCCGACGAGGTCAGGAACTGGCTCGCCGAGCGCAGGCTTCTCGGTCCCGAGTGCCATGGGGTCAGCTCACCGGAGAGGGCACTGCGCGAGCTGTTGGGCGAGCAGCGCGCCTGGCTGCGGTCGGCGGTCGAGGCCATGGGCCGCAATCTCCGTGCTGTCGACGACGTCCTCGATCTTCTCCCGGAGTTCCGGGGGTCCGGGCACGAGAGCGTCGAGGTGGAGTTCATCGAGGACCGCGACCGGCTTCGCAGGCGGCTGGACGAGTTCGAGCCGGTGGGGCGCCGGGAGGTGCTGTGCATGCGGACCACCTTCCCCGGCCCCGAGGTGCTGGAGGTCAGCCTCGGCCACGATCGCCGGCTCCTGGCCCAGGGGACCGAGATGAGGATGCTGGCCACCGTCGGCGCGACGCGCGGGCCGGGGGTGGCCGCCTACCTCGATGCCCTGCGGGAGGCCGGCGCCCGGGTGCGCGTCGCCGCCGCCCTGCCCCTCTACCTCCACGTCGTGGACCGTACGGTCGCGCTGATGCCCGCCGGCGACGACCCCCTGGGCGGCGACGGCGACGTGCTGCTGCGCAGCTCGCGGATCGCCCTGTGCTTCGCGCAGGTCTTCGAGCACGAGTGGGACGTGGCGCGCCCCTATCCCGGCGGCGCGGGCCGGACCGGACGCGCCGCGGGCCCCCGCCCGGCCGACGAGTACACCGAGCAGGAGCGCGAGATCCTCGCCCTGCTCGCGACCGGCACCAAGGACGAGAGCATCGCTCGGCGGCTCGGCTGTTCCGAGCGGACGCTGCGAAGGATGATGACCCGGATCACCGAGAAGCTGGAGGTCGGGAGCCGGTTCGCGGCGGGGGCGCGCGCCGCGCGCCTGGGGCTGATCGACTGAGCTCCTACGGCGCGGCGTGACCCTCTTCCGGCCGGTCGCCCGCCGTCCCGGCGGCCTCCGCGACCAGCGCCTCCAGCCGGTCCCCGTGGGCCCCGCGCCAGTAGACGTGGTCGCAGTCGCGGCAGCGGGCGAAGGTGTCGTAGGTGCGGCGGGTGCCGGGGCGGAGCAGATGCTCGACCTCGGCCTTCGGCACCTCGGCGAGGAGCCCGTTGCACGCCGTGCACCGCGTCCACGGCGCCAGCGGCAGGTCGAACCGGTCCAGGACGTCGGCGAGCTGGTCGTCCGGGCGCGAGCCGCGCACGTAGGCGCCCATCCACAGCTGCCGCCGCATCAGCAGTCCGCGGTCCTGGGTCAGCAGGACGCGCCGCTCGGCGTTGGCCTGCTCGACCAGGGCGGGGTCGTCCATGTCGTTGTGGTAGGCGGTGTCGGCGCCCGCCACCAGCCGCAGCCGCCGGGCCAGCGTGCCCAGGTGGACGTCCAGCAGGAAGCGCGGCGGCCCGTGAGGGACCCGCTGCGGGCGTACGACGGGCTCGACGCGGACCGTCTGCCCCGCCTCGGGGCGGTAGGAGGGCTCCACCCGCCGCCCGTCCCCGCCGCTTCCGGCGGTGTCCTCCAGGACGAGCGCGCCCACCTCCGTCAGCGGGACGCCCGAGGACTGCACGACGTGGACGAGCGAGGATGCGCCGTCGTGGGGCACGGGGAGGAGTTCGGCGCCGCGGTGGCGCGAGGGCAGGAAGATCCGCAGTCCGGGGGAGACGCGGAGGAGGAGTTCGCGGGGCGGTGGGGTGCCGCCGGGGGGCTGTGGTCGGTCCGTCACCCTCCCCAGGATGCCAGCGCGGGCGCGCCGGTCCCACCGCTTTACGGGCCCGCCCCGGCCCCTGGCTCCGGCCGTGGCTCAGTCGGGGGCCGGTCCGGGTACCGGTCGAGGGGGTGCTCGGGGCCCCCGGAGTCCGGGCCCCCGAAGCCGGGGCTGGTGAAGTCCGGGCTGGTGAAGCGGGCCCCGGCGCCCGTGTCGCGGGGCGTCTTCGCGGCCGGGCTGGAGAAGCCCGGATGGGTGTAGCCCAGCCTGGGATGGCGGCTCTCCGGCCGGGGCTTCCCCGCTTCGGGCTTCCCCGCTTCGGGCTTCCCCGCCCCCCGGACCCCGGAGGTTCCCGGGGGGCCTGCGGCCTCGGAGGCGGGCGCGGCCTCCGCGGCCGGCACGGCCAGCGCCTCGTGGAGGAAGGGCAGCACCCCGCGCTCCAGCAGCGCCGTGCGCCAGGCCGTGCGCGCCCGCGCCACCTCGTCGGCGAGTGCGCTCTGCCCGCTGGGGCCGCCCGCCCGGATCGCGCCGGCGCCGTGGCGCACCGCGGTGACCAGCAGTCCGACACACGCGGCCAGCAGCGAGACGGCGGTCAGGGCGGCGAAGGCCCAGCCCGCGTCGCGCATCTGCGCGGCGATGGACGGCTCGGGATCCATCACCCGCAGCAGATGGCCGGCCAGGAGGAAGATCAGCGCCGCGGTCCCGGCCAGTACGGGCGCCAGGACGGAGAGCGTGGCGAACAGCCCGGCGCCGCCCGGACCGGAACCGGAATCCCCGGGCGCGCCCGCGGCCGCCCGCGCCGACCCCTGCGAGGAGGGGGCGTGCCCGGGGAGGCGCAGCTCGTCGCGGAGCGCCACGAAGTGCTCGTACTCCGCCGCCGCGCAGGCCGCGATCGCCGCGGCCGCGCCGATCGCGGCGGTGCGCAGCTGCTCGGTGTTCAGCCGTCTTCCGGCGGCCGGTTCGGGGCGGTCGCGTACGGCGCGCAGGGCCTCGTCGAGGACGCGTTCGAACTCGGGGCGGTCCTCAGGACGCAGGTGCGGAGCGGTGTTCATGTGCATCCCCCGGTGCTCCGTAGGGCCGTGGGGCCGGAAACGGAGGAGAGCTCGCTTGAGACAGGGACCCGATGGTAGAGCGGTTCCTTCCGGCGGTGACAGGGTGTTTCCGGAAAACACGCACCACTACCGGGTGGTGTTCACCCTCGGGGCGGTGTGTACGGGCGCGTACGGGGAGGATCAAGCGGACACCGGGGGAGACAACGTTCAGGCCGGGAGGGGGAGCCGGGACACCAGTAGCTTTCCGGCCATGGTCACCCCGCCGTCCATGGCGACCGCGAGTGAGTCGGCGTAGACGTGCGGCCCGTGCACCTGGGGCGCGTCGTCCTCGCCGTCCTCGGAGCCGACCTCGCCCAGCAGGTAGGGGATCGGGCTGTGGCCGTGGACGACGCGCCGTCCGCCGTAGGTGTCCAGCAGTTCGCGGGCCGCCGTGGCGCCGGCGTCGTCGCGGAAGGCGAAGCGCTTGGTGAACTTGCGGAACAGATCCCAGGTCTCGTCGGCGTCGTGGTGGGTGAGGGCCTCGGTGACGGCGTCGTTGACGTCGGTGATGGTGTCGCCGTACTCCAGGTAGGCGGTGGTGTCGGAGTGCACCAGCAGGTGGTCGTCGGCCAGGGCCATGGCGTCCAGCCGGGACATCCACTGGACGTGGTGCTCCTGGAGCCGCTCCATGTCGGAGCGCTGCCCGCCGTTGAGCAGCCAGGCCGCCTGGAAGGAGGCGGTGCCCGCGCCGGAGCCGACGGGGGTGTCGCCGAAGCGCTTGGCGCCGATCAGCAGCAGCTCGTGGTTGCCCATCAGCGCCTTGCAGTAGCCGCCGGCGGCGGCGGCCTCGGCGGAGAGCTGCATCACCAGGTCGATGACGCCGATGCCGTCCGGGCCGCGGTCGGTGAAGTCGCCCAGGAACCACAGCCGGGCGTTGCCCGCGATCCAGTGGTCCCCGGTGTCGATGAGCCCCTGGTTCAGCAGGGCCGTGCGCAGCTCGTCCAGATAGCCGTGGACGTCGCCGACGACGTACAGCGGTCCCTGCTCGCCGTCGGCGGCGGGGGAGGGGGTGTCGACCAGCGTGGGGGTGGGGGCGGCGGGAGCCGCGCCGATGACGGGCAGATCGCGCTGGGTGGGGGTGTACCCGTCCGGGCGCGGTTCGGCGTCGCCCATCGCGCCCGAGCCCGTCGCGCCCGAGCCCGTCGCACCCAGGCCCGTCGCGCCCCAACTCACCAGGCCCGAACCCGTCACGCCCGCGCCGTGCCACACGTCGGATCCCCGACCGGCCCCCTGAGTCATCGGCCCCTCCACCATCGCGCGCGCCTGCACCTGCCGGACCTCTCTCCGCCTCCCGCGGGTCGCCCCGTGTCGAGAGCCGGTCCCGGTGTCGTGGGCCCATCATAGGAACGCAGGTCGCGCCTTGTGACGCACCTGGGGACGGCAATTCGGACCGGGCCCGGACGGGAGTCGGTCAGCGGCCGGTTCGCCCCGGAATGAGCGGGTCCTACGCCTGCCCGCGCTGTTCGGGGGAGCGGGGGGCGCTCACCGTCGTCCGCCGCCGGCGGCGCTGCGAGGACGTGCGGACGATCAGGTCGGTGGGCATGATCCGCTGGACGGGGCGGCCGCCGCCGGTGCCCTCGATGGCGTCGATCAGAAGCTGGACGACGGTGGTGCCGATGCGCCCGGGTTTCAGCGACAGGGTGGTGATGGGCGGCTCGGTGCCCGCGTAGACGGCGGACTCGCTGCAGCACACCAGCAGCAGGTCGTCGGGGACGCGCAGCCCGTAGCGGCGGGCGGCGGCGAGCAGGTCGGTGCCGTTGGGGTCGAAGAGTCCGTACACGGCGTCGGGGCGGTCGGGCCGGGCCAGCAGTCTGTCGGCGGCGACGGCGCCGGCGCAGGGGTCGTGGGCGGGGTAGGCCTCGTACACCGGGTCCTGCCCGGCTCGTTCGCACCAGCCCAGGTAGGCCTCGGTGGACAGACGGGTGTAGGTGTCGGTGCTGGTGCCGGTGAGCAGGCCGATACGGCGGGCGCCGGCGGCGGCGAGGTGGTCGAGCAGGCCGGTGACGGCCGCCTCGTGGTCGTTGTCGACCCAGGCGGTGACGGGCAGGTCGCCGCAGGGGCGGCCGTCGGAGACCACGGGGACGCCCTGGCGGACCAGCTCGGTGACGACGGGGTCGCGGTCGGAGGGGTCGATGACGACGGTGCCGTCGAGGGCGACGTTGGACCAGACGTCGTAGGGGCTCTGCCGGGTGCTGCCGGGGAGGATCACCAGGGCGTAGCCGCGGGCCAGGGCGGCGGAGGAGGCGGCGCGTGCCATCTCGGCGAAGTAGGCGAACTCGGTGAAGGTGAAGGGCTCCTCGCCGTAGGTCGTGACCGTCAGTCCGATCAGCCCCGACTTGCCGGTGCGGAGTGTGCGGGCCGCCGCGGAGGGGCGGTAGCCGAGCCGGTCGGCGACTTCGCGGACATGGCGTCGGGTGGCGTCGGGCAGGCGGCCCTTGCCGTTGAGCGCGTCGGAGACGGTCGTGATCGAGACGCCGGCCGCCGCGGCCACGTCCCGGATGCCCGCCCGCCCCAGCCGACGGCCGTGAGCCCGGCTCACCTGGTGCTTCCCTGCTGCTGTCATGGCGTGCTGATACTAGGGCCGCGCCGCGTCGTTTGCTGGGGTGTACAGAACAATGGGAGAAGAGACGATTCTGCAAGCCGCTCTGTGGTAACGACCATGGAAAAAAGGGAAGTTGAGCTTTTACCTCATCGTTCCTGCGGATGTTTCACCGCTTGCCGCAGCAGAAGTGGGGATGTCTCAAAGCTGTCTCAACTCACCTTCACGGGCGATGCGCGCCACGGAGCGCGCCACCAGCGCACACTTCTGCGAACGCGCCCCCTTCTTCCGGCCCCTACGCCGTTCCGGGGAATCCTTCTAAGGTGTGCAGCATTGGTGGTACGAGCGGCGGCACGCCCGCCCCACGACTGGCCCCGAAGGGTCGAGGAGGACCTGGCATGACGGAGATGGCCCCGAAACTGCGCGCGGTGCTGGAGGGGATCCCCACCTACAAGCCCGGCCGCCCTGCCGCCGACGGCCCCACGGCGTACAAGCTGTCCTCCAACGAGAACCCCTACCCGCCGCTGCCCGGGGTCCTGGAGGCCGCCACCGCCGCCGCCGGTTCCTTCCACCGCTACCCGGACATGGCCTGCGGCCTCCTGATGTCGGAGCTGGCGCACCGCTTCGGGGTGCCGATGAGCCACATCGCGACCGGGACCGGATCCGTCGGCGTCGCACAGCAGCTCCTCCAGGCCACCGCCGGCCCCGGCGACGAGGTGATCTACGCCTGGCGCTCCTTCGAGGCCTACCCGATCATCACCCAGATCTCCGGCGCGGCCTCCGTCCGGGTGCCGCTGGACGGTGACGAGAGGCACGACCTGGACGCGATGGCCGACGCCGTCACCGAGCGCACGCGCCTGGTCTTCGTCTGCAACCCCAACAATCCCACGGGCACCGCCGTCCGCCGCGCGGAACTGGAGCGCTTCCTGGACCGCGTCCCCGGCGACGTGCTGGTGGTCCTGGACGAGGCGTACCGCGAGTTCGTCCGCGACGAGGAGATCCCGGACGGCATCGAGCTGTACCGCGACCGCCCGAACGTCTGCGTGCTGCGCACCTTCTCCAAGGCGTACGGCCTGGCCGGGCTGCGGGTCGGCTTCGCCGTCGCCCACGAGCCGGTGGCGGCGGCGCTGCGCAAGACCGCGGTGCCGTTCGGCGTGAGCCAGATCGCGCAGGACGCGGCGGTCGCCTCGCTGCGCGGCGAGGCCGCGCTGCTGGAGCGGGTGGACGCCCTGGTCGCCGAGCGGACGCGGGTGGTGCGCGAGCTGACCGCGCAGGGCTGGACGGTTCCCGAGACCCAGGCGAACTTCGTCTGGCTGCGGCTGGGGGAGCGCACGGGCGACTTCGCCGGGACTTGCGAGGCGGCGGGCGTGATGGTGCGGCCGTTCGCGGGCGAGGGGGTCCGCGTCACGATCGGCGAGACGGAGGCCAACGACCTCTTCCTCAAGGCCGCACAGGACTTCCGCCGGGACCTCTGACCCCCACCCCTGGCCCACCGGGGACCAACGGCCCTCCGAACAGGACTTTCGTTCCCTCCCACCCCCCGGTGGGAGGGAACGAAGATAAGCGAGTCATACTTCTTGTGAATGTGAACGCATTCACGAGCGCGTGTGCTACGTCACACCATGTCCACTTTGGGAGAGTGCTGTGGAACTGGCTCTGGCCCCGGAGACCCTGGCTCGGTGGCAGTTCGGGATCACCACCGTCTACCACTTCCTCTTCGTCCCCCTGACCATCTCGCTCGCCGCCCTCACCGCCGGCCTCCAGACCGCCTGGGTGCGCACCGGCCGCGAGGTCTACCTGCGAGCGACGAAGTTCTGGGGCAAACTCTTCCTGATCAACATCGCGATGGGCGTCGTCACCGGCATCGTGCAGGAGTTCCAGTTCGGCATGAACTGGTCCGACTACTCCCGCTTCGTCGGCGACGTCTTCGGCGCCCCCCTCGCCTTCGAGGCGCTGATCGCGTTCTTCTTCGAGTCCACCTTCATCGGCCTGTGGATCTTCGGCTGGGACAAGCTGCCGAAGAGGATCCACCTGGCCACCATCTGGATGGTGGCCATCGGCACGGTCCTGTCCGCGTACTTCATCCTGGCCGCCAACTCCTGGATGCAGCACCCGGTCGGCTACCGGATCGACCCCGAGTCCGGCCGCGCCGAACTCACCGACTTCCTCGCGGTGCTCACCCAGAACACCGCCGTGGCGCAGTTCTTCCACACCATGACCGCCGCCTTCCTCACCGGCGGCGCCTTCATGGTCGGCATCGCCGCCTACCACCTGATGCGCCGCCGCCACATCCCCGTGATGCGCACCTCGCTGCGCCTCGGCCTGGTCACCCTGGTCGCGGCCGGCGCGCTCACCGCCGTCAGCGGCGACCACCTCGGCAAGATCATGTACGAGCAGCAGCCGATGAAGATGGCCGCCGCCGAGGCCCTGTGGGAGACCGAGGGCCCCGCCCCGTTCTCCGTCTTCGCCTACGGCGACGTCGACGAGGGCCACAACAAGGTCGCCATCGAGATCCCCGGCCTGCTCTCCTTCCTCGCCCACAGCGACTTCGACACCCCCGTCCCCGGCATCAACGACACCAACGCCGCCCTCCAGGAGCAGTACGGTCCCGGCGACTACAAGCCCAACATCCCCGTCGCCTACTGGGGCTTCCGCTGGATGATCGGATTCGGCATGGCCTCCACCGCGCTGGGCGCCCTGGGCCTGTGGCTCACCCGCCGCCGCTTCCTCCTGGCCGAAGGCCACCGCACCACCGAGAACGAGGTTCCCAACCTCGCCCTCACCCCCACCCGCCTGCTGGGCCCCGCCCTCAGCCGCCGCTACTGGCAGCTCGCCTTCCTCACCCTCGGCTTCCCGCTCATCGCCAACGCCTGGGGCTGGATCTTCACCGAGATGGGCCGCCAGCCCTGGGTCGTCTACGGCCTGCTGCGCACCTCCTCCGCCGTCTCCCCCGGCGTCTCCCAGCTGGAGGTGCTGATCTCGATGACCGTCTTCACCCTCCTGTACGCAGTCCTCGCCGTGATCGAGGTGAAGCTCCTGGCCAAGTACATAAAGGCCGGACCGCCCGAGCTCACCGAGGCCGACCTCGACCCGCCCACCCGGATCGGCGGCCACGACAAGGACGACGCCGACCGCCCCATGGCCTTCTCCTACTAGGTCCGACCGAGGTTTCCCGATGGAACTCCACGACGTCTGGTTCGTCCTGATCGCCGTCCTGTGGACCGGCTACTTCTTCCTGGAGGGCTTCGACTTCGGAGTCGGCGTCCTCACCCGGACGCTGGCCCGCGACCGCCGCGAGCGCCGCGTACTGATCAACACCATCGGCCCGGTCTGGGACGGCAACGAGGTCTGGCTGCTGACGGCCGGCGGCGCCACCTTCGCCGCCTTCCCCGACTGGTACGCCACCCTCTTCTCCGGCTTCTACCTGCCCCTGCTGCTGATCCTCGTCTGCCTGATCGTCCGCGGCGTGGCCTTCGAATACCGCGCCAAGCGCCCCGAGGAGAAGTGGCAGACCAACTGGGAGCGCGCCATCTTCTGGACCTCCCTGCTCCCCGCCTTCCTGTGGGGCGTGGCCTTCGCCAACATCGTCCGCGGCGTCGCCATCGACGCGAACAAGGAGTACACCGGCGGCCTGCTGGACCTGCTGAACCCCTACGCCCTGCTCGGCGGCGCGACGACCCTCGCCCTGTTCACCTTCCACGGCGCCGTCTTCACCGCCCTGAAGACCGTCGGCGACATCCGCGTCCGGGCCCGCGCCCTCGCCGTACGCCTGGGCCTGCTCACCGCCGCCCTCGCGGTCGCCTTCCTCGGCTGGACCCAGCTCGACCGCGGCGACACCACCACCCTGATCGCCCTGGCCGTCGCCGCCCTCGCCCTGCTCGCGGCCGTCCGCGCGATCGCCGCCGGACGCGAGGGCTGGTCCTTCACCCTCTCCGGCGTCACCGTCGTCGCGGCCGTCGCCATGCTCTTCCTCGCGCTCTACCCGAACGTCATGCCCTCCACGCTCGACCCCGCCTGGAGCCTGACGGTCACCAACTCCGCGTCCTCCCCCTACACCCTGACGATCATGACCTGGCTGGCCGCCCTGGCCACTCCGCTCGTACTCCTCTACCAGGGCTGGACGTACTGGGTGTTCCGCAAGCGCATCGGCACCCAGCACATCGCCGACACCCCCGACACCCCGCACCCGGAACCGGAAACCACCCGCACATGAAGCCCGTCGACCCCCGCCTGCTCCGGTACGCCCGCACCACCCGCGTCTTCCTCACGGCCGCGGTGGTGCTCGGCCTGGCCGGAGCGGGCCTGGTCATCGCCCAGGCCATGCTCATCGCCGAGATCGTCGTACGGGCCTTCCAGCACCACACACCCCCCACCGAACTCACCACCCCCCTCGCCCTCCTCGCCGCCGTCTCCCTCGGCCGCGCCCTGGTCTCCTGGCTCACCGAGCTGGCCGCCCACCGCTCCTCCGCGTCCGTCAAGTCCGAACTGCGTCTGCGCCTGCTCACCCACGCCACCGCCCTCGGCCCCGCCCGCCCGGCCAAGCCCACCGGCGAACTGGCCAACCTCGCCACCCGCGGCATCGACGCCCTCGACGACTACTTCGCCCGCTACCTCCCCCAGCTCGCGCTGGCCGTCGTCGTCCCCGCCGCCCTGATCGCGCGCATCCTCACCGACGACTGGATCTCGGCGGCGACCATCGCCGCCACCCTCCCCCTGATCCCGGTCTTCATGATCCTGATCGGCTGGGCGACCCAGGCCCACACGGACCGCCAGTGGCGCCTGCTGTCCCGTCTGTCCGGCCACTTCCTCGACGTCGTCGCGGGCCTGCCCACCCTCAAGGTCTTCGGCCGGGCCAAGGCCCAGGCCGAGAACATCCGCGCCATCACCGCCGACTACCGCCGCGCCACCCTGCGCACCCTGCGGATCGCGTTCCTCTCCTCCTTCGCCCTCGAACTGCTCTCGACGATCTCCGTCGCCCTCGTCGCCGTCGGCATCGGCATGCGCCTGGTCCACGGCGAACTCGACCTCTACACCGGCCTGGTCGTGCTGATCCTCGCCCCCGAGGCGTACCTCCCCCTGCGCCAGGTCGGCGTCCACTACCACGCCGCCGCCGAGGGCCTGTCCGCGGCGGAAGAGGTCTTCTCCACCCTCGAAACCGACGCCCCCACCCCCGGCACCGCCCCCGCCCCCGACGCGCGTACCGCCACCATCGCCCTCGACGGCCTCACCGTCCGCCACGAGGGCCGCACCACCGACTCACTGCCCCCCACCACCCTCACCGTGGCACCCGGCGAGACCGTCGCCGTCACCGGCCCCTCCGGCGCCGGCAAGACGACGCTGCTCAGCGCCCTCCTCGCCCTCACCACCCCCACCGCCGGCCGTATCACCGTCAACGGGCAGAACCTGTCCACCCTCGCCCCGGCCACCTGGCACTCCCAGATCGCCTGGGTCCCCCAGCACCCCCACCTCTTCGCCGGGACGATCGCCGACAACGTCCGCCTGGCCCGCCCCGAGGCCACCGACGCCGAAGTCCTGCGGGCCCTGACCGACGCCGGAGCCCCCGACCTCTCCCCGCACACCCTCCTCGGCGAGGCGGGCACCGGCCTCTCCGCCGGCCAGCGCCGCCGCGTCGCCCTCGCCCGCGCCTTCCTCGCCGACCGCCCGGTCGTCCTCCTCGACGAACCCACCGCCGCCCTCGACGTCACCACCGAAGCCCAGGTCGTCGACGCGATCGCCCGCCTCACCCGCGACCGCACGGTCATCCTCATCGCCCACCGCCCCGCACTGCTCCCCCTCGCCGACCGCGTCATCCGCCTCACCCCCACCGGCGCGGCCGAGACGAAGCCCTCCACCCGCGACGCGTACCACCCCGCACCCGGCAGCGTGCCGGAGGGGACGGGTAGGGACGGCCGTTCCGGACACTCAAGCGTGATTTGCGGCCAATCGGAGCCCGCAACACGGTGCACGGCAACGGCCGTAAATCATGCCGTCCGGAATGGTCGTCCCGGACCGGCCCCGACCCCCGCACGCACCACCCCCGCGCCCACCCCCGCGCCCACCGGCGCACCCGCCACGGACGCACCCACCGGCACCCCCGAGAACACCCCCCACCCCCTCACCCGCGTACGCCGCATCGCGCACCCCCTGCGCGCCCGCTTCACCCTCGCCCTGCTCCTCGGCTCCCTCGCCCTCCTCAGCGCCGTCGGCCTCATGGCCTCCTCCGGCTGGCTGATCTCCCGCGCCTCCCAGCAGCCCCCCGTGCTGTACCTGATGGTCGCCGTCACCGCGACCCGCGCCTTCGGCATCGGCCGCGCCGTCTTCCGCTACGCCGAGCGCCTGGTCTCCCACGACGCCGTCTTCCGCGTCCTGGCCGATCTGCGCGTCACCGTCTACCGCCGCCTGGAGCGCCTCGCCCCCGCCGGGCTGCGCCACACCCGGCGCGGTGATCTGCTCGCCCGGCTCGTCGCCGACGTCGACACCCTCCAGGACTACTTCCTGCGCTGGCTGCTCCCGGCCGCCGTCGCCGCCACCGTCTCCCTCTCGGCCACCGTCTTCACCGCGTGGATCCTGCCCGAAGCCGGAGCGGCCCTCGCCGTCGGCCTCCTGACCGCCGGCGTCGCCGTCCCGGCGCTCGCCGCCGCGGTCTCCCGCCGCACCGAGCGCCGCCTCGCCCCCGCCCGCGGGGAGCTGACCACACGTACCGTCGACCTGCTCACCGGCACCGCCGAGCTGACCGTCGCCGGGGCGCTGCCCCGCCGCACCGAGGCCGTACGCGACGCCGACGCCGTACTGACCCGCCTGGCCGCCCGCAGCTCCGCCGTCACGGCGCTCGGCGGCGGGCTGTCCGCGCTCGCCGCCGGGCTCACCGTCACCGCCGCCGCCTGGTTCGGCGCCGCGGCCGTCCACGGCGGACGGCTGGACGGCCTCCTCATGGCGGTGGCCGTGCTCACCCCGCTCGCCGCCTTCGAGGCGGTGTCCGGGATGCCGCTCGCCGTCCAGCACCGGCAGCGCACCCGCCGCTCGGCCGAACGCGTCCACGAGGTGATCGACGCCCCAGCCCCCGTACGTGAGCCGGAGGACCCCGCCCCGGTGCCCGACGACCCGTTCCCCCTCACCCTCACCGGCCTCACCGCCCGCCACCCGGGCCAGGAGCGCCCGGCCCTGCGGGGACTGGACCTCACCCTGACCCCCGGCCGGCGCGTCGCGGTCGTCGGCCCGTCGGGCTCGGGCAAGACCACCCTGGCCCACGTCCTGCTGCGCTTCCTCGACCCCGTCGCCGGCGGCTACACCCTCGGCGCCGCCCCCACCGGCGCGCGCACCGCCACCGACCCCACCGCCCCCACCGACGCCCTCACCCTCGACCCCGACGCGGTACGCCGCCTCGTCGGCCTGTGCGCCCAGGACGCGCACATCTTCGACAGCTCCCTGCGCGAGAACCTCCGCCTGGCCAGGCCGCCGGCCACCGACGACGACCTCCACGCCGCACTGGCGGCCGCCCGCCTCGACGACTGGGTCGGCGAGCTGCCGGACGGTCTGGACACCCTCGTCGGCGAGTTCGGCGCCCGGCTCTCCGGCGGCCAGCGCCAGCGCCTGGCCCTGGCCCGCGCGCTGCTCGCCGACTTCCCCGTCCTCGTCCTGGACGAGCCCGCCGAGCACCTGGACCTGGACACCGCCGACGCCCTGACCGCCGATCTGCTGGCCGCTACCGAGGGCCGCACCACCGTGCTGATCACCCACCGGCTGGCCGGTCTGGAGGCGGTGGACGAGGTGGTCGTCCTCGACGGCGGGCGCGCCGTCCAGCGCGGCCCGTACGCGGAGCTGGCCTGGGCGGACGGCCCCTTCCGGCGGATGCTGGAGCGGGAGCGGGCCACCGGGGAGCCGGTCGCGGCCCGGGCCTGACGGAGTCCCGGCCCCTTCCGGCTCCCCTTCCGGCTCCCCTTCCGGCTCCCCTTCCGGCTCCCGCCGGCTCCCCGGCAGACCCTCAGACCGCCTCGTCCAGCCGTCGCCGCTGCTCCTCGTCCAGCCGCAGCTCCATCGCGTCGAACGCCTCGTCGAGCTGCCCGGTCCGGCTCACTCCGACGATCGGTACGACGGCCGGGTCCCCGCCGGTCAGCCATGCCAGTACCACCTGGTTCGCGGTGGCCCCGGTCTCGGCGGCCACCTGCCCGAGCACGGCCAGGCGCCGCGCCGTGCCGGGGTGCTCGTAGTGCTCGGGCAGCGGGCGGTCGGAGCGGGTGTAGGAGCCCCACAGCAGGGAGGAGTAGGCCCACAACTCCATGTCGGGCTCGCTGCGCACGTAGTCGAGCGACTCGTCGGTCGCGAGCCGGTGCCCGTCCTCCGGCAGGACGACCCCCGGCCGCGGCTGGACGTAGGAGTGCCGCAGTTGCAGGGCGGTCCAGCCCGCCACCCCCGCCTCACGGGCGAGCGCGCGTGCGCGCTCCACGCGCCAGGTGGCGTGGTTGGAGGCACCGAGCCGGCGGGCCAGCCCGTCCGAGACCACCTCGCCGAAGGCGCCGACGGTCTCCTCCAGGGGCACCCCGCGGTCCTCCGCGTGCGCCCAGTACAGGTCGACCCACTCCGTGCGCAGCCGCCGCAGGCTCTCGCGCACCGCCCGGCGCACGACGGGCGCCGACAGTCCCTCGGCGGACTCCGGCCACTTCCCCGGCACGGTCGGCTGCTGGCGCACCTTGGTGCTGATCAGCACCCGGTCGCGTACGCCGGGCCGGGCGGCCAGCCACTCGCCGATCACGGTCTCGCTCTGCCCGCCGACGCCGGAGGGGTCGATCCAGAAGCTGTAGCAGTTGGCGGTGTCGATCCAGCGCCCTCCCCGCTCGACGAAGCGGTCGAGCAGCGCCATTGACGTGCCCCGGTCCAGCCGGGTGCCGAAGTCCATGGCGCCCAGGGCGAAATACGGTGTGCTCACCGGCGGTCCTCTCGTCCGTGCGGCGTCACCGCCGCGCTCGAAGGCCCCATGCTGGCGTTTGGAGAGCACTCCAGGGCAAGCGCCACCGCGCGGCCGACCCTGGCCGCCCGTGGCCTGACCGCTCACGGCCGAAACGTTCCCGCACCCGCACCTGCACCCGCACTCGCATCCGCCCCGTCAGCCGGCCGGCGGCAGTTCCAGCAGCCGTTCGATGACGGCGGCCACGCCGTCCTCCTCGTTGGCGGCCGTGCGGTGCGTGGTCGCGGCCAGCACTGCCGGATGGGCGTTGGCCATGGCGTAGGAGGTGCCGGCCCAGGACAGCATCTCCAGGTCGTTGGGCATGTCGCCGAAGGCGACGACATCCTCGGCCGCCACGCCGCGCTGCGCACAGCACCGGGCCAGGGTGCTGGCCTTGCTGACGCCGGGGCCGCTGACCTCCAGCAGCGCGGTCGGGCTGGAGCGGGTGAACTCCGCGTGGTGGCCCGCGACGGTGCGGGCCATGCCCAGGAAATCGTCCGGAACCAGTGAGGTGTGGTGGGCGAGCAGCTTGAGCACCGGCTCGTCGGCGTACTCGGCCTCGTCCGTCAGCAGCTTCTCCGCCGGTGCGATCAGGGCGCCGGGGTCCAGGTGGAACTGCGGGTACTGCGGCTCGTAGTGGATGCCGCCGGTCCGCTCGACGGCGAAACTCACGTCGGGGGCGGCCGTCCGCAGTTCCTCGACCACGGTCAGCGCGGTGTCGCGCGGCAGTTCTCTGACCTGCACGATCCGCCGCCCCCGGTGCAGGTCGACGACGGCCGCGCCGTTGGCGCAGATCGCCAGGCCGTGCCCGTGCACATGGTCGCTGACCACGCCCATCCAGCGGGCCGGCCGCCCGGTGACGAAGAAGACCTCGATTCCGGCCTCCTCGGCGGCGGCCAGCGCCGCGACCGTGCGGTCGGAGACGGACTTGTCGTCGCGCAGCAGTGTGCCGTCCAGATCGGTGGCGATGAGGCGCGGACGTGTCATCGGGGGCGCGGGAGCGTGGGTCACGCTCCCCATGGTCCCGCATATGCCCGCACAGGCGTGCGCCAAGGTGCCCGAATGAGCCACGGGGTGAACGCATTCGGAACCGGATGGACAGAGACGGTCGGCCTCGGGGACATCCGGCCGTCCACGTAGGGAAAACGCTACGACTCGTCCACGGGCCGCACCGGGCATGGCGCGAAACGCACGCACCTTCCCCCGCTGCTCCGCTCAGCCCAGCCGGGCGATCGCCTCCGTGGCGATGCGCTCGAAGACGGCCCGGTCGGCGGCGAAGCCCGTGCCGGGGATGGGCCAGTGGACCGCGATCTCGGTGAAGCCCAGTTCGCGGTGGCGGCCGGCGAAGTCCACGAAGGCCTCCACCGACTCCAGGGGGGTGTTCTTCTCCGGGGTGAAGCCGTGCAGCAGGACCTTGCCGAGGTCGGCCGCGTCCCGGCCGGCCTCGGCGCACGCCTCGCCGAGCCGCTCGATCTGCCCGCGCAGCGCGGCCTGAGACTGCTGAGGCGTCCCGGTCTCGTACAGCTTGGGGTCGCCGGTGGTCACCCACGCCTGCCCGTGCCGGGCGGCCAGTCTCATCCCGCGCGGCCCGGTGGCCGCCACCGCGAACGGCAACCGGGGCCGCTGCACGCAGCCGGGGATGTTCCGGGCCCCGTCGGCGGAGTAGAACGCGCCCCGGTGGGAGACCGCGTCCTCGGTGAGCAGCCGGTCCAGCAGCGGCACGAACTCGGCGAACCGGTCGGCCCGCTCGCGCGGCGTCCACGGCTGCTGCCCGAGCGCGGTCGCGTCGAAGCCGCTGCCGCCCGCGCCGATGCCCAGGGTGATCCGGCCGCCCGAGATGTCGTCCAGCGAGATCAGCTCCTTGGCGAGCGTCACCGGATGCCGGAAGTTGGGCGAGGTCACCAGGGTGCCCAGGCGTATCCGCTCCGTGGCGGTGGCGGCCGCGGTGAGGGTGGGCAGCGCGCCGAACCAGGGGCCGTCGCGGAACGGGACGCGCCAGGACAGGTGGTCGTAGGTGTACGCGGTGCGGAAGCCGAGCTCCTCGGCGCGCCGCCACTTCGCGCGGCCTGTCTCGTGCCAGCGGTCGACGGGGAGGATCACGGTGCTCAGACGCATGCCCGCAACCCTAGCCCCGGTGGTCGCGGGCATCGCCGACGGACGACCGTCGGCGCGCATACCGGAGTATGCTCGGGGCATGGCGGACACGACACGCATCACGGTGACACTGCCGACCGACCAGGTCGCCGAGCTCAGGAAGCTCACCGACAACGTCTCGGGATATGTCGCCGAGGCGGTGGCACGTCAGCTGCGGCATCAGTTGCTCGGCGCCGACCTGCGGCGTCACCAGGAAGAACACGGGGAGTTCACCGACGAGGAGCTGGCCGAGGCCCGCTCCAGGATCTTCGGCACGGCCGACGCCGGCGGGTCGGCGGACACGGCGTGATCGAGCACGTCGAGACCGTCGTCCTGGACTCCCAGGGGCTCTCCGCCTGGATCGCCGAGGATCGCAAGATCCTCGGCATGTTCCAGGTGTTCCACACCATGGGGGCCGATCTCGTCATCGGCGCCAACACCATCGTGGAGGTCAGCCACGCGCGGGTGAACATGCCTCGACTGCGGTGGGCGCTCTCCCGCGTCAAGGTCGAGCCGGTGACCGAGGCGGCGGCGAGGGCGTCCGCGCAACTGCTCAAGACCGCGGGCCTGCACGGCCACAAGTACGCGATCGACGCGACCGTCGCCGAGGTGGCACTGCGTCAGCCGGGCCCGGTGGCCGTGCTGACGTCCGATGTCGATGACATGGCCCGGTTGTGCGGTGACCGCGTCCGGCTCATCGGCGTCTGAACGCAAGGCCGCGCTCGCCGGCCGGAGGAATCCGTACAGGTCGGGCTGCGATGGGTGAACGAGGCTCGACCGAGGTCACCGGGGTGCCCGGGCGTATCCGCTCCGTGGCGCCCGCGGCGGCCGTCGGCGTCGGCAGCGCGCCGAACCACGGTGGGCCGTTGCGTGGCCGCCGGTGGCCGCTGCGGAGCGCCAGCGAGTTAACAGGTCATGTAATACACTGCTCCCATGGACACGTCCCGCCCCGGCAAGACCCGAGTCACCAGCGTCTCCCTGCGAGCCGAGACCCTTGAGGCGATCCGCGCGCGCGCCGGCAGGCAGGGCGTCTCCTCCTATATCGAGGAGGCCGTGCAGCGGCAGCTCCAGCGCGAGGCCATCGACGAGTACATCGCCACCGCCGAAGCGGAGCACGGCCCTGTCGACCCCGCCGAGGTGTCGGACAAGGCCGAGCGCATCCGCGCCCACCACGCCGCCCACCGCGGTGCGTCCGCTCCGGCGGACGCCGCATGAGCGGGACTCTCGTTCTCGACAGCGAGGCACTCTCGAAGCTCTCCCGTCGGCACCGCGACATGACCGTATGGCTGGACGTCGCCCGCAGGCTGGACCTGCTCGTCGTGACGAGCGCCGCCACGCTGGTCGAGGCACGCGACCCGAAGGTGCCGCAGGCGGCGTTCGACCACGCGGTCTCCCTGGCCAAGGTGCGTCCCATCACGGAGGAGATCGCACGTACGGCGAGCAGACTGCTCGCCGCGGAAAACCTGCACGGTCACAAGTACGCCATCGACGCGATGCTCGCGGCCACGGCTCACGCGGAGCATGGCGACGTCACTGTCATCACCAGCGACACGGACGACCTCCGCCGGTTGTGCCTTCCCCGCATCGCCGTCGAACCGGTCTGAGCGCCCATACCGGTTCCTTCCGAGGACTTGCCGTATTCCCACAGGTCAGGCTGCGGTGGGTGAACGAGGCTCGACCGAGGTGACGGGGGTGCCCGGGCGCATCCGCTCCGTGGCGCCCGCGGCGGCAGCGGCGGCCGTCAGCCGGGCAGGCGCAGGTACCGCGGCGGTACGTGCGGCACCAGCCACACCCCGTTGTCGCTGACCCGGAACGCGTGCCCGTCCCGGTGCATCGCCCCGGCGTCCACCACCAGCACCACCGGCCTTCCGCGCCGCGCCCCCACGGCGGCGGCCGTCTCGCGGTCGGGCGACAGGTGGACGTCGTGACGCGCCATCGCCCGCAGGCCGTCCCGCCGGATGTCGGCCACGTACCGCCCGACCGTCCCGTGGAAGAGGTACGGGGGCGGCTCGGCGGGAGGCAGGCCCAGGTCCACGCCGACGGTGTGCCCCTGGGCGGCCCGGATGCGGTCCCGCCCGGGATCGAGCGTGAAGCGCCGCTTGTCGTTGGTGGCGACGGTCTCCTCCAGCTCCTCGCGGGTGAGCCGGAAGCCGTGGCGCGCCGCGGCTTCCAGCAGTTCCCCGACACCCACCCAGCCGTGGGCGTCCAGGGTGAGCCCGATCCGCTCGGGAGCGTGCCGCAGATGCCGTGCGACGTACTTCGAGATCCGCTTGCGGCGCCTGTCGTCCATGTCCGGCCAGGGTGCCCCGGGAGCCGTCGCGGCGCACCTCGTTTTCACGTCCGCGGTCCTCGCGTCCGCCGGGGCCGCCGGCCCGGCCTCACGCTCGTGTCCGCACGTTGATCCGGGCGAACGCCCGCAGCGCGCTCGGCGCCAGCCGGGCCAGCACCACACCGCCCCACGCCTCCAGCCCCACCGGGACCACCGCCTTGTTCCGGATCACCGAGCGCAGCACCGTGTCGGCGACCCTCTCCGGGGCGAACCTGCGGATCCGGTAGACCTGGAGGGCCCTCCTGCGGCGGCGGTCGGCGTCCCGCTCGTCGGTGCCGCGGAAGCGCGTGTCCTCGATGATGGAGGTGCTGACGATGCCGGGGCAGATCGCCGAGACCCCGATGCCCTCGCCGGCCAGGTCCGCGCGCAGCACCTGGCTGAGCATCAGCGCCGCCGCCTTGGAGGTGCAGTACGCGGGCAGGGCCCGGGTGGGCTCGTAGGCGGCGCAGGAGACGACGTTGACGATGTGGCCGCCCTGCCCGCGCTCGGACATCTGCCGCCCGAAGAGGCGGCAGCCGTGGACGGTGCCCCACAGGTTGGAGCCCAGGACCGCCTCCCAGTCGTCCGCGGTGTGCTCCAGGAACGGCCCGGCCGCCGCGATCCCGGCGTTGTTGACCAGCACGTCCACCACGCCGTGCTCGGCGGCCGTCCTGCGCGCCAGCTCCTCCATCGCCGCCCGGTCGGAGACGTCCACGGCCTCGGCCCACGCCTCCTGTGCGCCGGCCCGCCGGGCCAGCTCGGCCGTACGCGCCACCTCCTCGCCCCGGATGTCCACGGCGACGACCCGGGCGCCGGCCCGGGCGAAGGCCAGCGCCGTCTCGTGGCCGATGCCCCGGGCCGCGCCGGTGACCAGCACCAGCAGGCCGCCGAAGTGCTCCGCGTACTCCTCCTGCCGCGCGCGCCCCCGGCGCCCGCGCCGTCCGCCGCGCCGCACCGTCGCCGGTGCGCCCACCTCCCCGCCGCCGTATGCCCCGCGCTCCCCGCGCTCTCCGTCCGCCCCGCACCTCTCGCACTCCTCGACGAACGAGCCGATCCAGTCGGCCAGCCGGTCGGGCCGGGTACGCGGCGCCCAGTGGCCGGCGGGCAGGGAGCGGCACGTCAGGCGGGGCGTCCACCGCTCCGCCTCCTCCCGCAGCGCGGGGGAGAGGAACGGATCCCCGGTCGGGGTGACGAGCTGCACGGGCACATGGGCGTAGGCGTCCTCGCGCGGCCGGAGCATCCGGGCCCGTACGTTGTCGCGGTACAGCCACAGGCCGTGCGCGGCGTCGCGGGGCAGCGAGGGCGCGGGGTGACCGCCGCCCGAGATGCCCTCGGAGCGCCGCAGCATGCCCGGCCAGGCCCTGCCCAGCGGCCCCCGCCAGGCCAGCTCCGGCAGGACGGGCACATGCATCGCGTACACGTACCAGGAGCGGGCGCCCTGCCCCAGCGCCTGGGCCAGACGCCGCGGGGTGGGGCGGGTCAGCCGCCTGCGGAACCAGTGCCCGAAGTGGTCCAGGGACGGCCCGGACATCGAGGTGAAGGACGCGATCCGGCCCCGGGCGCGCTCGGCCGTGGCGAACTCCCAGCCCTGCACCGAGCCCCAGTCGTGCCCGACCAGATGTACCGGGGCGTGCGGGCTGACCGCGTCCGCGACCGCCAGGAAGTCGCCGGTCAGCCGCTCCAGCGTGAAGCCGCCGCGCAGCGGCCGCGGGGCGGCGGACCGGCCGCAGCCGCGCACGTCGTACAGCACCACGTGGAAGCGGTCCGCCAGTCGTTCGGCCACCGGTGCCCAGACCTCCTTGGAGTCCGGGTAGCCGTGCAGCAGGACCACCGTGGGGCGGCGGCTCCCGTCCGCCCCCACCGCCTCGCCCAGCTCGGCGACGCACAGCTCCACGCCGTCCGCCCCGGCCACGCGCCGTTCCCGCGCGCTCCCCGGGCCACTCGCCTCCGACTCCATGTGTGCCTCTCCTCCCACCACGCCCGGCACTCCCGCACCCCGGGTAGCCGGTCTTCCCGGCATGACACCGGATCCGGTCAGGACCTACCCCGCCGGATGAGCCCTTAGGGGCATCTACGCCTCCAGTACGAGGAACAATCACGCCCCCGGGGTGACGTGACCGGTGGCAGGCGGCATTACGGTCGTGGGGTGACTGTGATCGCGACCGAAAGCCTCAGCAAGCGGTACCCACGGGTGACCGCGCTCGACCGGCTCACCATGCAGATCGAACCCGGGGTGACCGGACTGGTGGGCGCCAACGGTGCGGGCAAGTCCACCCTGATCAAGATCCTCCTGGGACTGGCCCCGGCCAGCGAGGGCACCGCCTCCGTGCTCGGCCTGGACGTGGCCACCGAGGGCGGCGCCATCCGCGAGCGCGTCGGGTACATGCCCGAGCACGACTGTCTGCCGCCCGACGTGTCGGCGACCGAGTTCGTCGTCCACATGGCGCGGATGTCCGGCCTGCCCGCCTCCGCCGCCCGCGAGCGCACCGCCGACACCCTGCGCCACGTCGGCCTGTACGAGGAGCGCTACCGCCCCATGGGCGGTTACTCGACGGGTATGAAGCAGCGGGTCAAGCTGGCCCAGGCGCTCGTCCACGACCCGCGGCTGGTGCTGCTGGACGAGCCCACCAACGGCCTCGACCCGGTCGGCCGCGACGACATGCTCGGCCTGATCCGCCGCGTCCACACCGACTTCGGCATCTCGGTGCTGGTCACCTCGCACCTGCTGGGCGAGCTGGAGCGCACCTGCGACCACGTCGTCGTCATCGACGGCGGGAAGCTGCTGCGCTCCTCCTCCACCGCCAGCTTCACCCAGGAGACGACCACCCTGGCCGTCGAGGTCACCGACACCGACGCCCACCCCGACGGCACCGAGGCCCTGCGCACCGCCCTGGCCGGGGCCGGGCTCACCGTGGCGCCCCCCGGGGCGGGCGGCGAGGGCCTGCCGGGCGCCGGGCACGTGCTGCTGGTCGAGGCGGGCTCCGAGGCCGTCCACGACACCGTCCGCGACACGGTCGCGGAGCTGGGTCTGGGCCTGGTCCGCATGGAGCAGCGCAGGCACCGCATCGCCGAGGTCTTCCAGACGCCCGGCGCCACGGGCGCCACGGCGGGCACCACGGCGGACACCACCGAGCAGGCCGCGGAGCAGGCCGCCGAGAAGAGCACGCAGAAGGGAGGCAGCACCGATGCGGCCTGACACGGGCAACCACCCCGGCACCCATCCCGGAGCCGCCGTCCCCGCCCAGCGCGGCGAGGACGCCAGCATCCACAACATCGGCTACCGCCACTACGACGGACCCCGGCTGGGCCGCTCCTACGCCCGGTGGTCGCTGCTGGTCCAGTCCCTGCGCGGCGCGTACGGCCTGGGCCGCTCGGCGAAGTCCAAGGTGCTGCCGTTCATCCTGCTGGCCGTGATGGTCCTGCCCGCGGGCGCGATGGTCGCGGTCACCGTCGTCACCGGCGCCGACGAGCTACCGATGCGGTACACCGACTACGTGTTGGTGATGCAGCCGGTCATCGGCCTCTACATCGCCGCCCAGGCCCCGCAGTCGGTCTCCCTGGACCTGCGCTTCCGCACCGTGCCGCTGTACTTCTCGCGCCCGATCGAGCGCGCCGACTACGTGGGGGCCAAGTACGCGGCCATGACCGCGGCGCTGTTCCTGTTCACCTCCCTGCCGCTGGTGGTGCTGTACGCGGGCGGGCTGCTGGCGAAGCTCGGCTTCGCCGACCAGAGCACGCAGTTCCTCCAGGGACTGGGCTCCACCGCGGTGTTCTCCGTGCTCCACGCGGGCATCGGCCTGCTGGTCGCCGCGCTCACCCCGCGCCGGGGCTTCGGTGTCGCCGCGGTCATCGCGGTGCTCACCATCCCCTACTTCGCGGTCACCACCGTCCAGGCGGTCGCCGAGTTCCAGGCGAACAGCGCCACCGCCGTCACCTGGCTCGGCCTGGCCTCCCCCGGCACGCTGGTGGACGGCATCCAGTCGGCGTTCCTCGGCGGCGACTCCGGCTTCCCCGGCTTCCACGAGCCCGGCACCGCCGCGGCGGCCGTCTACGCCCTGGTCACCCTCGCCCTGATCGCCGGCTGCTGGGCGGCGCTGATGGCCCGCTACCGCAAGGCGGGCCTGTGATGACCGGGGACCGGACGGCGACGGGCCGGACGGCAGCGGTCCGGACGGGGACGGACCCGGCGGCGAAGCATCGGACGAGGAACGAGAAGGCGGCCTGACCCATGACCACCATCCGCATCGACCATGTGTCCCGCTGGTTCGGCAACGTGGTCGCCGTCAACGACGTGACCATGGACATCGGCCCGGGCGTCACCGGGCTGCTCGGCCCCAACGGCGCGGGCAAGTCCACGCTGATCAACATGATGGGCGGCTTCCTGGCCCCCTCCACCGGGTCCGTCACCCTCGACGGCGCGGCGATCTGGCGCAACGAGCGGGTCTACCGGGAGATCGGAGTCGTCCCCGAACGCGAGGCGATGTACGACTTCCTCACCGGCCGCGAGTTCGTGCTGGCCAACGCCGAGCTGCACGGCCTGCCCGATGCGGGCGAGGCCGCGCGGCGGGCCCTGGCCACCGTGGAGATGGAGTACGCCCAGGACCGGAAGGTCTCCACCTACAGCAAGGGCATGCGGCAGCGCGTGAAGATGGCCTCCGCGCTCGTCCACGACCCGTCCGTGCTGCTGCTGGACGAGCCGTTCAACGGCATGGACCCGCGCCAGCGCATGCAGCTGATGGAACTGCTGCGGCGGATGGGCGCCGAGGGCCGCACGGTGCTGTTCTCCTCCCACATCCTGGAGGAGGTCGAGCAGCTCGCCTCCCACATCGAGGTGATCGTCGCGGGACGGCACGCGGCCTCCGGCGACTTCCGGCGCATCCGCCGGCTGATGACCGACCGCCCCCACCGCTATCTGGTGCGCTCCAGCGACGACCGCGCGCTGGCCGCCGCCCTGATCGCCGATCCCAGCACGGCGGGCATCGAACTCGACTGGTCCGAACGCGCCCTGCGCGTCCAGGCGATCGACTTCACGCGCTTCACCGAGCAGCTCCCGCGCATCGCCCGCGAGCACGGGATCCGGCTCCTCACGGTCTCGCCCTCGGACGAGTCCCTGGAGAGCGTCTTCTCCTACCTCGTCGCGGCCTGAGAACAACCGGGCCACCGAGGACCCCGAGACCGTCTGAGAACCAAGGAGCCCCACACCGATGTACGACCCCACGGTCGCCCGGCTCACCTACCGGGCCCTGCTCGGCCGCCGCCGGGCGCTGATCCTGTTCGTCCTGCCCGCCGTACTGATCGCGATCTCCGTCGCGGTCCGTCTGCTGGTCGGCGCCGACGACGCCGTCGCCAACCAGGTGCTCGGCGGCTTCGCGCTGGCCACCATGGTCCCGCTGATCGGCGTGATCGCCGGGACCGGCGCGATCGGCCCGGAGATCGACGACGGCTCGATCGTCTATCTGCTGGCCAAGCCGCTGAAGCGGCCGACGATCATCCTCACCAAGCTGACCGTCGCCGTCGGCGTCACCATGGTGTTCTCCGCCGTCCCCATGCTGATCGCCGGGTTCGTCCTCAACGGCAACAGCCGGCAGATCGCCGTCGCCTACGCCGTCGCCGCGGTCGCCGCGTCCGTCGCCTACAGCGCGCTGTTCCTGCTGCTGGGCACGGTCAGCCGGCAGGCCGTCGTCTTCGGCCTGGTCTACGCCCTGATCTGGGAGGCGCTCATCGGCAGCCTCGTCCCCGGCGCCCGGACCCTCAGCGTCCAGCAGTGGGCCCTGGCCCTGGCCGAGAAGACCGCGCCGGGCGCGGGCATCGCCTCCGACGTCGGACTGCCGGTCGCCGCGGTGCTGCTGGCGGCGGTGACCGTCGCCGGCGCCTGGTACGCCGGGCGGAAGCTGCGCACCCTCACCCTCGCCGGCGAGGAGTGACCGGGAACCGGTCACCGAACACCGGACGCCGGGCACCGAACACCGGACGTACGAGGCCGAAGGGCACCGCCCTTCGGCCTCGTACGCTGGAAACATGGGCACGACACGGTGGCTGGACGACGAAGAGCAGCGGACCTGGCGGGCGTTCCTGGCCGCCACCCAGCGCGTACGCGAGGAACTGGACCGGCAGTTGCAGCGCGACGCCGGGATGCCGCTGGCGTACTACCAGATCCTGGCCATGCTCTCCGAGGCGCCCGAGCGCACCCTCACCATGAGCCGGCTCGCCCGGACCACCCGCTCATCGGCCAGCAGGCTCTCCCACGCGGTCGCCCGGCTGGAGGCCAAGGGGTGGGTCAGCCGGTGCCAGCACCCCGCCGACCACCGCACCACCCTGGCCACGCTGACCGACGAGGGGCTGGCCGAGCTGGAGGCCATCGCGCCCGGCCATGTGGAGCAGGTCCGGCTCTCCCTGTTCGACAGCCTCACGCCCGAGCAGACCCGGCGGCTCCACGAGATCTGCCGGGCGGTGCTGGAGGGCACCGGCGAGGGCCCGCCGCCGGCGGACTGACCCGGCCCCGGACCGACCCGGTCCCACACGCTTCCGCTCGCGGGAAGCCCGCTCGCAGGGCGCCGGTTCACAGGGCGCCGGTTCACAGACCGGCGAGCAGCCGCTCCAGCACGACCGCGATGCCGTCCGCGTCGTTGGACTCGGTCACCTCGTCGGCCACCGCCAGCAGCTCCGGGTGGGCGTCGGCCATGGCGACGCCGTGGGCGGCCCAGGCGAACATGGGGATGTCGTTGGGCATGTCGCCGAAGGCGATCGTGGTGGTGGCCGAGCGGCCCAGACGGCGCGCGGCGATCGCCAGCCCGCGGGCCTTGGACAGCCCCAGCGGCAGCAGTTCGACGATGCCCTCGCCCGCCATCACCACGCTCACCAGATCACCCGCGATCCGCCGGGCGGCGTCGGCCAGCACGTCGTCGTCCAGTCCGGGGCGCTGGATGTACAGCTTGTTCAGGGGCTCGGCCCACAACTCGTCCGGATCGGTCCCGGTGACGGCGGGGAGCCTCTCGCCGACCGGCCGGTAGCCGGGCCCGAGCAGCACCTCGCCGTCCAGCCCGTCCCGCGAGGCGGCCAGCGCCAGCGGGCCGGTCTCCGTCTCGATCTTCTCCACCGCCAGCCGGGCCTGCTGCCGGTCGAGTGTGACGGAGGTCAGCAGCCGGTGCTCGCCCGCGTGGTAGACCTGCGCGCCCTGCCCGCAGACGGCCAGGCCGTCGTAGCCCAGCTCGTCCAGGATGTGTCTGGTCCAGGGCACGGCGCGGCCGGTCACCACGATGTGCGCGGCGCCCGCCGCCGTGGCGGCGGCGAGCGCGTCGCGGGTGCGTGCCGAGACGGTGTCGTCGCTGCGCAGCAGCGTGCCGTCGAGGTCGGTGGCGACCAGCCTGAAGGGGAAGCCCGGCGCTGCGGTGCTCACCGGGACACGGGCTCCAGCACCTCGCGCCCGCCCAGGTAGGGGCGGAGCACCTCGGGTACGCGGACCGAACCGTCGGCCCGCTGGTGGTTCTCCAGCAGGGCCACGATGGTGCGGGGCACCGCGCACAGCGTGCCGTTGAGGGTGGCCAGCGGGCGCACCTTCTTGTCCTGGCGCATCCGGATGGACAGCCGACGGGCCTGGAACTCGTTGCAGTTCGACGCCGAGGTCAGCTCGCGGTACTTGCCCTGGGTGGGGATCCACGCCTCGCAGTCGAACTTCCGCGAGGCGGAGGCGCCCAGGTCGCCGGTGGCCACGTCGATCACCCGGAACGGCAGCTCCAGGCCGGTCAGCCACTGCTTCTCCCACTCCAGCAGCCGCCAGTGCTCCGCCTCGGACTCCTCGGGGGTCACGTAGGAGAACATCTCCACCTTGTCGAACTGGTGGACGCGGAAGATGCCGCGGGTGTCCTTGCCGTACGAGCCGGCCTCGCGGCGGAAGCAGGGGGAGAAGCCCGCGTAGCGCAGCGGAAGCTTGTCCGCCTCGACGATCTCGTCCATGTGGTAGCCGGCGAGCGGCACTTCGGAGGTGCCGACGAGGTAGTAGTCGTCCTTCTCCAGGTGGTAGACGTTCTCGGCGGCCTGGCCGAGGAAGCCGGTGCCCTCCATGGCGCGCGGCTTGACCAGCGCGGGGGTGAGCATCGGGATGAAGCCGGCCTCGGTGGCCTGCGCGATCGCGGCGTTGACCAGGGCCAGCTCCAGCAGGGCGCCGACGCCGGTGAGGTAGTAGAAGCGCGAGCCGGAGACCTTGGCGCCGCGCTCGACGTCGATCGCGCCGAGTGCCTGGCCGAGCTCCAGGTGGTCCTTGGGTTCGAAGCCCTCGGCGTCGAAGTCGCGCGGGGTGCCGTGCGTCTCGCGGACGGTGAAGTCGTCCTCGCCGCCGACGGGGACCTCGGGGTGGACGAGGTTGCCGAGTTGGCGGAGGAGCCGCTGCGCCTCGGCCTCGGCCTCGTCGCGCTCGGCGTCGGCGGCCTTGACCGCGGCGGACAGCTCGCCGGCGCGCCTGAGCAGCTCGGCCTTCTCGTCGCCGGCGGCCTTCGGGATCAGCTTGCCGAGCTGCTTCTGCTCGGCGCGCAGTTCGTCGAAGCGGACGCCGGACGACCTGCGCCGCTCGTCGGCGGAGAGCAGGGCGTCGACGAGGCCGACGTCCTCTCCACGGGCGCGCTGGGAGGCGCGCACACGGTCTGGGTCCTCACGGAGCAGGCGAAGGTCAATCACGCCGTCAGGGTACCGGGGGCGTGCGGTCCGCTCGACCCGATATGGCGATACGTGGCGTTATGCGGCTTTTGTCGTTCGCGGCGGAATAGGGGAAAGGGGTCGTCAAGGAAATTTCCGCTGTCACCGTACAGGGGGGCGTGCGGGTACGGAGGTGGACGAAAGGGGTGACGGCGCGAGGGTGTGCGCGAAGGCGCGCGGGAGGGCGTGTGCGAGGCGGTGTGCGCGAGGCCGGCCAGGCCTCAACCAGGCTTTGACCGGGGCTCGGCCGGGCTTTGACCGGGGCTCGGCCGGGAGGAGCGGCGATTGTTATCCACAGACTCGGGGGGAGACCGTCGAGTTTTCCACAGGGGGTATGGAAATCCTGTGGAAGACGGAGGGGGCGCGCGTGCGGGATTCGCGCTCGCCCATCGATTCCCTCCTCACGCATCTCCTACACGCCTTTTCGGAGGGAAATGCCACCCTCCCGGGTGTCGATCAATCGAATTGGGCGGATGAAGAGTTTCTGAGGGGCTGTGAACAGAGAAGGGTGATTCGCGGCTTTTGCCCGAAATGGAAACTTGTCCGTTCCGTGTTGTGCACAGGACGCCCACCGCCCCTGTGGATAACTTCCGGGAAGTGCCGCACACCCCTCAGGCGCGGCCGTCGACGCAGCGCGCCAGCCAGTCCGCCGCCTCCGCGAACTCGTCGTCCGTCGTCCCCCGCCGCAGCGGTGTGGTCTGCGACGGCTCCACGCCCGCCCGCGGATACGACCCCAGAAAGCGCACCTTCGGGCAGATGCGCCGAAGCCCCATCAGCGCCTCGCCCACCCGCCGGTCGGAGATGTGCCCCTCGGCGTCCACCGAGAAGCAGTACCGGCCGATGCCCTCACCCGTCGGCCGCGACTCGATCCGCACCAGGTTCACGCCCCGCACCGCGAACTCCTGGAGCAGCTCCAGCAGCGCGCCGGGGTGGTCGTCGCCGAGCCACAGCACCAAAGAGGTCTTGTCCGCGCCCGTCCGCGCCGCGGGCCGCCCCGGCCGGCCGACCAGCACGAAGCGCGTGGCGGCGTTCTCCGCGTCGTGGATGCCGGTCACCAGCGGCTCCAGACCGTACGTCGCCGCCGCGAACTCGCCCGCGAACGCCGCGTCGTACCGGCCCTCCTGCACCAGCCGGGCGCCGTCCGCGTTGGAGGCCGCCGACTCCCACTGGGCGTCGGGCAGACGCTCCGCCAGCCAGCGGCGCACCTGCGGCTGGGCCACCGGGTGCCCGGTCACCGTCTTGACCGCCTCCAGCGCGGTGCCCGGCCGCACCAGCAGCGCGAAGGCGATCGGCAGCAGCACCTCGCGGTAGATCATCAGCGGCCGGCCGGTGGCCAGCTCGTCCAGGGTCGCGGTGACCCCGCCCTCGACCGAGTTCTCGATCGGCACCAGGGAGCCGCCCGCCTCCCCGTTGCGCACGGCGTCCAGCGCGGCGGGCACCGACACCATCGGCACCAGCTCGCGCGTGGCAGCCTCCGGGAGGGTGCGGAGCGCGGCCTCGGTGAAGGTGCCCTCGGGGCCCAGGTAGGTGTAGCGGCTCGCGGGTGACATGCCGTCCACAGTAGTCCGGCCGGGGGACGGGCAGCCCGCGGTCTCAGCCTTCGAGCAGGCGCCGGCCCACGTACTCGTCCTCGCGCGCACCGCCCGGCACCGCGAACAGCGCGCTCGCCTCGTGCCGGATGAAGCGGGACAGGGCGTCCCCCCGGTCGAGCTTGCGCTGCACGGGCACGAAGCCCCGCATCGGGTCCGCCTGCCAGGCGACGAACAGCAGCCCGGCGTCCGGCGCCCCGTCGTCGCGGAAGCCGTCGTGGTAGGAGAAGGAGCGCCGCAGCATCGCCGCGCCGCCGTTGGACGCGGGCGCCGTCACCCGTACGTGTGCGTCGGCGGCGATGGCCGGGCCGCCGTCCGGGCCCCGCTCGTCCAGATCCACCGGGGTGGTCTCAAGGCCGCCCGACAGCGGGGCGCCGTCGGACTTGCGGCGGCCCATCACCTTCTCCTGATCGGCGAGCGGGACGCGCTCCCAGTCGTCCAGCAGCATCCGGATCCGCCGCACCACCGCGTACGAGCCGCCCGCCATCCACTCCGGGTCGCCGCCGGCGGGCACGAAGACGCGCTGCTCGAAGTCCTCGTCCGTCTCCTTCGGGTTGTTGGTGCCGTCGATCTGGCCCATCAGGTTGCGGGCGGTGCGGGGGGAGGCGGTGGCGCCCGGGGAGCGGTTGAAGCCGTTCATCTGCCAGCGCACCCGGGCGGTGCCGTCCGCCTCGCGCTGGAGGGCGCGCAGCGCGTGGAAGGCGACCAGGGCGTCGTCGGCGCCGATCTGCACCCACAGGTCGCCGCCGGAGCGCCTGGCGTCCAGCTCGTCGGCCGAGAACGGGGGCAGCGGTGCGAGGGCGGACGGGCGGCGCGCGGCCAGGCCCGTGCGGTCGAAGAAGGTGCGGCCGAAACCGAAGGTGACGGTGAGGGAGGACGGTCCGGCGTCCAGGGCGATGCCGGTGTCGTGCAGCCGGGCGGCGGGCTCCTCGCCCGCCATCAGCGCCTCGGCCGTCCGCGTCCAGCGGCGCAGCAGCGCGGCCGCCTCCTTCCGCCCGGCGCCCGGCGCCAGGTCGAGGGCGAGGAGGTGCCCGTGCGCCTGCGCGGGCTCGGTGATGCCCGGCTGGTGGTCGCCGCGGAAGGGGACGCGGCTGCTGCCGACCGTGGACAGGGCGGTGGGCGGCTCGGTGGCGGCGGCCGTGCCCAGGGCGCCGCCCGCCGCGCCGAGCGCCAGCCCGGCGGCGCCGGCCGCGCCCGCCGCGCCGAGCAGACGGCGGCGGGAGGGGCCGGGACGGGGGTCGGTGGACTGCTCGGGGCCGTTGCCGGTGCCGGTGCTGCTGTCGGTGCTATTGCCGGTGCCGGTGCCGGTGCCGGTGCCGTTGTCGGGGTGGTGTGTCATCGCTGCCCAGTCTCGGTTCTCGGGTGGTGCTCGGTGTCTCGGGCGGTACGGGGGCGGGGTGCGGGTGGCGGTCAGTCGAGCTCGAAGGTCTTCCGCTCGGTCACCTGGTCGATGTCGGAGGTCCGCACGGTCACGGCGGCCTCCCAGACGCCCGGCAGGGGGAGCTGGAGGCCGGAGGCGGACCAGCGGCCCTCGCCGGTCCGCCCCAGGGAGGCGGTCAGCGGGCCGACGTCCCGGGCGGGAAGGGTGAAGGCGACCCGGACCTCGGGCGCGTCCAGGGGCTCGCCGCCGGTGGTGGTGGTGCGCACCAGCAGGGAGTTGCCGCCGCTCCTGCCCGGGTCCAGCAGGAGCTGGGCCCGGCCGGCGCCGCCCGGGCCGCCGGTGTCGAAGGGGACGGTGAGGACCAGCGGCCCGCAGCGGTCGGAGCCGGCCCCGCCCTGCTCCCGTCCCTGCTCGGCGGCGGTGCCGGCCGCCGTACCGGACGCCACGGCGGTACGGGCGGGCTCGGCCGCGGTGAGCAGGGTCGTCACGGCCAGGACGGCCGCCGCGACGGCCGCCTCGGCGAGCACCGAGCGCCGCAGCCCGGCGCGTGCCGGGTCGGCGTCGCGCTCCCGCCTGCGGCGCGCGGCCTCGACCGCGGCGCGCTGGCGGGCGAGCTGCGCGGCGCGCTCGGGGGTGACGTCCGGGCCCGGTTCGGGGACGGCCACCGGTTCCGGGACGGGTTCCGGTTCGGGGACGGACACCGGTTCGGGGACGGGCCGCTCCCCGGGCGCGTCCACCAGCCGGGCGGTGTGGCGGTGGGAGAGTCGGGCGGCCACGAGCAGCAGCGCCACCAGCGCGATCTTGGCCAGCAGCAGCCGCCCGTACGAGGTGGAGGTCAGCGCCTCCCAGCCGCCCACCTGCCGCCAGGACTGGTAGAGGCCGGTGGCGGCGAGGACGGCCACGGAGCCGAGTGCGGTCCGCGAGAAGCGGCGCACCGCATCCCCGCCCACCGCGGGCCCCCACCGCAGTACGGCGAGCAGCGCCGCCAGACCGCCCAGCCAGACGGCGACGGCGAGCAGGTGAACGATGTCGGCCGGCACCGCCACGGCGGTCTGGGGGCCGGTCGAGGCGTGCTCGGCCGCCGCCCAGGTCGCGGCGAGCCCCACGGCGAGGACCGCGCCGCCCGCCGACAGGCCGATGGCCGGACTCCGCCGGTCGCGCCGGTCGCCGCGGTCGTCCCCGGCCCGCTCCCCGCCGCTTCGCCGGGCGTACGCCCCGAACAGCAGCGAGACGAACAGCCCTGCCGCCGCGAGCAGCAGCAGCCGGGACACCAGCGCCGTACCCGTCCTGGTCTCCAGCACCGTCCGGAGCGCACCCGTGTCGAGCATGTCGCCCGGCCCGCCCGCGCCGGTGTACGGGACGCGCAGCAGCAGCGCCGCGACGGTGCCGGCGGTCAGCGTGACCCAGCCGGCCACCACCAGGCGCCGCACCGCCCGCGACCGGGCGGCGGCCGGCAGGCAGCCGAGGACGAAGGCCGACCCGCCGACGAGCAGCACGAAGCCGGTGTAGGCGGCGTAGCGGGCGATGTCGTGGAGCACGCCGACCGCGCCGCCGCCCGGCTCCTCCCCCGGCACGGCGGCGGAGGTCCGCGAGGGGGCGCCGACGGAGAAGGTGAAGGCGCCGGAGATGGGGTGGCTGTCGGCCGAGACCGCCTTCCAGACGACGGTGTAGGTGCCCTCGGGCAGCCCGTCGCGCAGCCCGGTGCCGTGGCGGATCTCGCCGCCGCCGGAGAGGTTTTGCACCCGGCCGGTGTCCACCCGCCCGCCGTCGGGCGCGAGGACGCGGATGGCGTCGTCCGCCATGGACACGCTCTCGGAGAAGGTGAGCGTCACCTGCCGGGGGGCCCGGTCCACCACCGCTCCCCGCGCCGGGTCGCTGCCGGTCAGCGTGGCGTGCGCGGCGGCCGGCGCGGCGCCGCCGAGCAGCAGCGCCGCCAGCGCACCGAGCAGACCGAGCACGCCGAGCAGCCCGGACCGCCCGTGCGGGCCGGGTCGGCCGGCCGGCCGTGGCAGGGCGCGGGGAGCGGTGGTGGTCATGACGGGGGTACCTGCCTCACTCTTCGGAGTGCTCGGTGTGCCCGGAGGCGTCGGGGACGTGGTTGACCGCCTCGACCGGGACCTCGACGGTGATCGGGTCGGACTTCTCGAAGCGCAGCTCCACCGAGACCTTCTCGCCCTCGGCGGGCTTGCGCTCCAGGTCCATGAACATCAGGTGGTTGCCGCCCCGGCTGAGCTCCAGAGTGCCGTCGGCGGGCACGGTCAGGGAGTCCACCCGCCGCATCCGCCCGCCGGTGGTCTCGTGGATCTGCACGTCGTCGGAGATGTCGCTGGCGGCCGAGACGAGCCGGTCGGCGGTGTCGCCGTCGTTGCGGACGACCAGGAAGCCGCCCGCCCGGTCGGCGGTGACCGGCTCGGGCACGTAGGCGCCCTCCACGGTCAGCTCCGGGCCCGAGGAGCCGCCGCAGGCGGCGGTGCCCGCGGTGAGCAGCGCGGCGGCCAGGGCGAGCCCGAGGGACCGGCGGACGGGGCGGTCGCTCAGGCGGATCCGGCGGGTTCGGTGGGTTCGGTGGGTTCGGCGGTTCACGGCAGCTTCCCCTGGGCGAGCGCGGGCAGGTCCTTCTCGTAGGTCTCGACGGGCACGTCCTCGGTGTAGAGCACGTGCGCCCGGTCGTCCTTCGGCAGGAAGGCCAGGACCTGGGTGCCGTGGGAGGAGACGATGTCGCCGTTCTCGTCCTCCACCGGCGGCTCCAGGGAGATGCCCAGGGAGCGGGCGCCGGCCCGGATCTTCTCGAAGTCGCCGGTGAGCCCGATGAAGTCGGGGTCCTGGGCGCGCAGCCACTCGCCGAGCGACTCGGGGGTGTCGCGCTCGGGGTCGGAGGTGACGAAGACGACCCGCAGCTTCTCCTGCTCGGCCTCGGGCAGCTTGGACTTGGCGACGGCGATGTTGCTCATCGTCAGGGGGCACACGTCGGGGCAGTGGGTGTAGCCGAAGTAGATCAGGGTCGGGTGGCCCTCGGTCTCCTCGACCAGGTCGTAGGTCTCGCCGTCGGTGTCGGTGAGGACCAGCTCCGGCTTGTCGAAGGGGTTGTCCAGGACGACGCCCTGCTTGGGGCCGGTGCCGGTGCCGGTGTCCGCCGAGGCCGGGGCGTTGCCGGAGCTGCCGGAGCCGTCGTCGCCGGAGCCGCCGCAGGCGGTGGTGCCCGCGGTGAGCAGCACGGCGGCCAGGGCGAGCCCGAGGGCGCGGCGGGTGCGCCGGGGGTGGCGGCGCGGAGTGCGGTGCATGAGGGTTCTTTCCTTCTCGCGGTGGTGCTTGTGGTGGTGTTGCTTGTGGTGGTGGGCGGCGGCCGCGGACCCGGAGGGGGCCGCCGGTGCGGGCGGGCCCCTCCGGGGGCGGCCGGGTGTCAGGAGGTGCGGCGGCGTCCGGCCAGGACGCCGAAGGCGACGCCGGCGGCCCCGACGGCGATGCCGGTGACGGCGAGGACGCGGGCGGTGGTGTCGGAGGCGTCCGCCGCGCCGCCCGCCTCGCCCTGGGCCGCGGTCTCGGTACCGGTCTCGGTGCCGGCGGCGGCCTGGTCGGTACCGGTCTCGGTGCCGGCGTCCGCGTCACCGCCGTGGCCGCCCCCGGAGGGCGGGACGAGGTTCAGCACGGGCGCCGGGTGCTCCGGCTCCTCGCCCCCCTCGCCCTCGGCGGGCGGCTCCTCGATCCAGCGCACGACCTCGTCGTTGCCGTACGTCTGGACGGCCTTGAGGACGAGCCGGTCGGTGTCCTCGGGAAGCTTCCCGACGGAGACGGGGAACTGCTGGAAGGTGCCCGGCTCGATGCCGCCGCCGGTCTCCGTCCAGATGATCTTGGAGGGGACCTCGGTGAGCTTCCGGCCGTGGGCCTCCACGGGCTCGGCCGGCTTGGCCTTGGTCACCTTCACCTCCCAGCCGGGCACCGGCTGGGGCATCACCGAGGCGAGCGGGTGGTCGGCGGGGAAGGTGACCTCCACCTTGACGGTGGAGGCGTCGTCCCGCTCGTTGGGGACCTTGACGTCGATCGTCGTGTAGCCGCCCTGCTCGGCCTCGCCGGGGTTGACGGAGATGTGGGCGGCGGCCGGTCCGGCGGCGGCGAGGGCCAGGGCGGCCGCGACGGCGCCGGCCGCGGCGAGACGGCGGACGGACGGCACGGCGGACGACGCGGCGAGCGGCACGGTGGACGGCTTGGTGACCGGTGTCTGGGACTGCATGCTGAAGGACACTCCTCATCAGGCATGGGGGCGCTCCCCGGCCGCGACCGCACTTGGGTCGGGGAGGCGCGCTCTGCGCCTCCCGGCCGGACGAGCCCGGGCATGGTGCGCGGCGGCGGGCGCACCATGCCCGTGCTCGGGAGAGCGGGGAGCGTGCGCTTCAGGCCGCGAGGGTCAGATCCCGCGCGGCGGGCGGCCCGCGCCTGACCACCGAGTGCGACGGCAGCAGGGAGGCGGGCGGAACCGGGCCGCCGGCCGCGTCCGCGCGCGGGGCGCGCACCGGCACGGCGTCCTCGGGCAGCAGCCCGCGCAGCAGGGCGCGTACGCAGCGCAGCGCGGTGCGCAGGGCGCGTACGAGCAGCCCGCAGAGTCCGCCGGTGAACCCGTCGAGCCCGTCGAGCCCGTCGAGTCCGTCGGCGAAGTGGGCCGACAGCCCCACCAGCCGCCACAGTGCGGCGTCGCCGCGCCGCAGCAGCCAGCCCATGGCGAGCGCGGCCAGCAGATGGCCGAGCAGCATGGGGGCGGAGAGCAGCGAAAGTGCGGAGTTCACGGCGTACCGCAGGCAGTCGGCCGCGCCGCCGATCGCCGTGCCGGCCGTCGCACCGGCCACCGTGTCGGCGGCGCCCGCGGCGGTGTGCCCCCCGGCGGCGTGGCCGCCGGGGAGGGCTCCGGAGAGCCCGGCGTCGGCGACGATGCGCCGGGCCTCGGCCTCGCTCAGGGCGGCGGCGGCCCGGTCGTTGCACAGCAGCCGCCCGGCCAGCGCGAGCACCCCGCCGTCGCCCCGGTCCGGGGCGGCCGGGGTCTGGGTCTGGGCCGTGTGCGCGGCCTGGCCGCAGGAGAAGAGGAAGTGCAGAGCGACCTGCCCCAGGGCCAGCAGCGCCGCGATGCCCGGCAGCGAGCGCTCGCGTCCGGCCAGCGGCACGGCGGTGGCGAGCACGGCCGCGAAGCCGGCCAGGACCGCCCACACCGACAGGGACTGCCCGGCGGCGGACACGTGACCGGCCGCGGACAGCGTGACGCAGACCGCGGCGAACACCGCGGCCCGCAGCAGTCGCAGGTCGGCGGCGGCACGCGCGACGGGGGCTCTCATGGCCGGGCCATCATCTCATCACCCGTCCGGCCGCGACACGGGGCACCCTCACAACGCGGTTGACAACCGGACGAGGGGATCACCTCGTACATTTTCCGTACATTGCGGAACTCATCGGGTCCGCCGAATGAGGGGTAGCGCGCCGCCGCCGTGCTTACCGTCGCCGCCCCGGGCAATACGTAGCGTATGTCGAGCCGCAGCCAGGAGGCTGAGCATGAGCATCTGGTGGTCTCTCCACTTGCGGCGTGAGGCTGCGAGCGTCCCGCTCGCCCGGCGGCTCCTGCTCGGGGCCATGGAGACGGCGGGGGTCGATCCCGACGTCTCCTACGACCTGTCGATCGCGCTCTCGGAGGCCTGTGCGAACGCGGTCGAGCACGGCGGTCCCGGGGGTACGGGGCCGGCGGGCGCCGGGGAGTACCACGTGACGGCGTACATCGATGACGACATGTGCCGCATCGAGGTGACCGATCACGGGCCGGGCTTCGTGGACGGGTACCGCAGCGCGCCCCGCGCCGCGACCGCCGACACGGTCACTGACACGACCGCCGACACGGCCGCCGACGCCGTCGGCACGAACAGTCCGTCGGACCTCGATGCGGCGACCGCCTTCGGGCCCCTGTTCGCCAGAAGCGCGGGCCCGGCCCGCGACGGGTTCCGCGAGGAGGCGCGCGACGGGGTCCACACCGACGAGCACGGCCGGGGCCTGTTCCTGATCGAGGCCCTCGCCGACCACGTCGACTTCCGCAACCGTCCGGGGGACGGCGCCATGGTCTGCTTCGACAAGCTCCTCAAGTGGCGGGAGGACTCGCTGCTGAGGGCGTCCTGAGCGCGGGCCCGGCCGATTCCGCGGCCGGGCTCCCGCTCTGTCCCGTGCGCTGTCCCGTGCGCTGTCCCGTGCTCTGTCCCGTGGCGGGACGTCAGCCCCGCGCACCGTGACAGGGCGCCCGGACGTCAGCCCCGCAGGCGCGCCATCCACTCCTCGACCTCGTCCGAGCGGCGCGGCAGCGCGGCGGAGAGGTTCCGGTTGCCGTCCTCGGTGACGAGGATGTCGTCCTCGATGCGCACGCCGATGCCCCGGTACTCCTCGGGCACCGTCAGGTCGTCCGGCTGGAAGTACAGGCCCGGCTCCACCGTCAGGCACATGCCCGGCTCCAGCGTGCCCTCGGCGTACGCCTCGCGGCGCGCCGCGGCGCAGTCGTGGACGTCCATGCCGAGCATGTGGCCGGTGCCGTGCAGCGTCCAGCGGCGCTGGAGGCCCAGCTCCAGGACCCGCTCGACCGGGCCCTCCACCAGGCCCCACTCCACCAGCCGCTCCGCCAGCACGCGCTGCGCGGCGTGGTGGAAGTCCAGGTACTTCGCGCCGGGCTTCACCGCCGCGATGCCCGCCTCCTGCGCGTCGTACACGGCGTCGTAGATCTTCCGCTGGAGGTCGGTGAAGCGGCCGTCGACCGGCATGGTGCGGGTGACGTCGGCGGTGTAGAGGGTGTGGGTCTCCACGCCGGCGTCCAGCAGCAGCAGGTCGCCGGAGCGGACGGGGCCGTCGTTGCGCACCCAGTGCAGGGTGGTCGCGTGCGGCCCGGAGGCGCAGATCGAGCCGTAGCCGATGTCGTTGCCCTCCACGCGGGCGCGCAGGAAGAAGGTGCCCTCGATGTAGCGCTCGGAGGTGGCCTGAGCCTTGTCGAGCACGCGGACGACGTCCTCGAAGCCGCGCACGGTGGAGTCGACGGCCTTCTGCAGCTCGCCGACCTCGAAGTCGTCCTTGACCAGGCGCATCTCGGAGAGGAAGACCCGCAGCGCCTCGTCGCGCTCGGCGGTGGTCTTGTCGGAGAGGGCGGCCTCGACGCCCGCGTCGTGGCCGCGCACCACGCGCACGTCGCCGGACGCCTCGCGCAGCACGTCGGCCACGGTGCGCACGTCCCGGCAGGGCATGCCGTAGAGCTTCTCGGCCTCGGTGAGGCTGTTGCGGCGGCCCACCCACAGCTCGCCCTGGCCGTCCAGCCAGAACTCGCCGTTGCCGCGGTCGGAGCGGGGCAGCAGGTACAGGACGCCGTCGTGGCCGCCGTCCGCCCTCGGCTCCATGACCAGGACGCCGTCCTCGGTCTGGTCGCCGGTGAGGTAGGCGTACTCGACGGAGGCGCGGAAGGCGTACTCGGTGTCGTTCGAGCGGGTCTTGAGGTTGCCCGCGGGGACCACCAGGCGCTCGCCGGGGAAGCGGGCGGAGAGCCGCGCGCGCCGCTCGGCGGTGTGCGCGGCCTGTGGGACGGGGTCGAGGTCGCGCAGCTCGGTGTCGGCCCAGCCGGACTTCATGTTCTCGGCGAGCTCGTCGGAGACGCCCGGGTACAGGCCGTTCTTCCGCTGCTTGATCGGCTCCTCCGAGGTGGGTTCGCCCTGCTCCTCCGGGGTCTCCGGCGTCTGCTGGTCAGCCACGTCGCTGCCTCCTCCTGCTGGTGGTGTGGGCCTGGTGCGGGCCGACTCCCATCGTAGGTCCGCCCCGGTCGGGGCGGTCGGGGCCTGTGGACAGAGCACGCGAGGGCCTGCGGGCGAAGCCTGGGGACGGGGCCTGGGGGCGAGGCTGCGGACGGGGCTCAGAAGCGGGCGGCCAGCAGCACGACGTCCTCGGAGTCCTCGGAGTCCCCGGTGTTCCCGGCGTCCCCGTCCCCGGTACCGCCCGCACCGTCCCGCCCACCGGGCAGCACCGAGCGCAGCAGATGGTCCAGCAGCGCGTCGGGGTCGGCGCGTACGGCCGGGGCGGCGGCGACGGCCGCGGCCCGGAGCCGGGCGAAGGCGCGCTCCAGCGGTTCGCCGGTGCGGTGCAGCAGGCCGTCGCTGTAGAGCAGGAGCGTTTCCCCGGGCGCCAGGTCCACCTCGACACTGGGCGCCTCCCAGCAGGCGAGCATGCCCAGCGGCGCGGAGAGCGCGGTCTCCACGACCTCGGTGCGCTCCGGACCGACGATCAGCGGCGGGCAGTGTCCGGCCCCGGCCAGCACGATCCTGGTGCCCGCCTCCGGACCGCCCCCGGTCCGCGGCGTCCGCTCGGCGTACCCGAACAGCGCGGTCGCCGACCGGGCCGGCTCGGTCAGCCGCAGCAGCAGCTCCAGGTCGGACAGGACCGCGACCGGGTCCTCGCCCTCCATCACCGCGTACGCCCGCATCGAGGCCCGCAGCCGCCCCATCGCGGCCAGTGCGTCCGGGCCGGATCCGGTGACCCCGCCCACGCTCAGCCCCAGCGCCCCCTCGGGCAGCGGCAGTACGTCGTACCAGTCGCCGCCGCCGCGCGGGCCGGTGCGGTGCCGTACCGCCAGCCGCACCCCCGGCACCCGCGGCAGCCGGGTGGGCAGCAGTCCCTCGCGCACGGTGTCCACGGTGGAGCGGGCGCGGGCGAGGTCCACCTGGCGGGCGATGTGCTCGGCGGCGTGCCGTATGTACAGGCCGAGCAGATGGCGCTGGCGCTCGGTGGGCCGCGCGGGCTCGTCGTACAGCCAGACGGCGGCGCCCAGCCGTCCGGTGCTCCGCGCGGCCAGCGGGACGGCGTGGCTGGCGGCGTAGCCGAGGCGGGCGGCGACCTCGCGGTGGCGCGGGTCGAGGTCCTCGTCCCGGGCGATGTGGGGGTGGGTGATCTCCCGGAGACCGCCGGGGCCTGTTCCTCCGTCCCCTCCGTCCCCTCCGTCCCCGCCCCCGGTACCGGCCTCGACGCCGGTCCCGGGGAGCCCGTCGAGGAGGCGCGCGTGGGAGGCCGAGTCGCGCGGAAGGGTCTCGATGTGGCCGAGGTCCGCCGCTCCCAGGCCGAGTCCGACGGTGGTGTCGGGGCCGAGCCCGTCGGCCGGTTCCAGGGCGATCAGTCCGCGCCGGGCGCCCACCAGGGCGGCTCCGGCGCGGAGCGCCTCGTGCACCGCGCCCTCCAGGGTGTCGGTGCGCACCAGCCGTTCGGTGAGGTCGTGGAGGGTGGTGAGGTCGGAGATCCACCCGGCGAGGCGGTCCTGGACGGCCGCGAGCCGCTCGACGGGACGTGCGAGGGCGGGGTCGTCGACGGCCGGGGGCCGGGGGGAGGGGGCGGACTGCCGGTGGTGCGCGGTCGCCGAGGGCGGAACAGTGTGCTGGGGAAGGGGCGATGGCGATTCGATTCCGGCCAGTTTCGGCGGCTGCTGGGCGCTCATGGGCGGCTGCCCTCAGTGTGGGCCGGCGTCGTCAATAGCATCGCAAACCCCCATGTCGTGCTGCTCCGCTATCAATGTCTTCAGGTGTACACGCCCTGATAACGGGTGTCCAGCATCGCCCCGGCAGGCCGCGGATGTCCCCCGCCGACCGGTTTCCCGTCCGGGTCCGACCGCTGCTCCCGGAGCATCCGAAGGCGTCGCGGGGGTGGCCACGAGCTTGGCCGAAAACGTACCCTGTGCCGAACGGTGCGCGGTCGACTGGCTCCCGGTACGGCGGCGCGTCATCACGATTGACGTGGGTACACGGTCACCCACGGCACGAAGGACTGGGCGGGCGAGCGGCGACCGGGTTCCGGCGGAACCCGGCGACGGATCCGTGCGTCCCACGCAGTGGGAACGAGGCGCGTCCTCGTATGCGCCGAGAGGACCGGAGCACGGCAGGCGGAGGACCGCCGGACGGTACGGCGGTACGGGCGGGCACGAGCGGCGTCCGGCGTGTGCCGGCACGCCGCGTTCCGCGCCCGGTTCACGAACGCCCCGGCCACGGCCGCGGAGAACAGCACGGTGACGCACTGCCCGGGGAGCCCGGGCGCGGTCACACGAGATCCACAGGTGTAACAGGTGTGAGGGACCGGAAGACCGTGATCGGCCTTCTGGTCCTGCTGAGTCCTTGTCAGTGTGCTTGTCGACGTTTTTTGTCGATCCATGGCGTTACGGAAAGGAACGAGCGCTGATGCGCGAGATCCTCGGAAGGCGACGCATGACCCGCTGGGCGCTGCGCGACGCGGCGCTCGTGTGCGCGACACGGTGGGGGTGGCCCGTGCTGCCCGGTGTGGCGCCGCGGGAGTCCAGGCGCCTGACCGCACGCCAGTCGGGGCAGCCTCGAGGGCGCTGCTCCTGTCCCCGGCCCGACTGCGTGGTGCCCGGCGCGCACCCCTTCGACCCCGAACTGCCGGCGGCCACCACCGACGAGCGCATGGTGCGCTGGTGGTGGACCAACCGGCCCGACGCGCCGATCCTGCTGGCCACCGGCGGCCGCGCCCCCTGTGCGCTGAGCCTCCCGGCGGCCGCGGGGACCCGGGCGCTGGAGGAGTTCGACCGGCTCGGGCTGCGTACCGGCCCGGTGATCGCGAGCCCGACCCGCTGCACGCTGCTGGTGGCGCCGTACGACCTGGAGGAGCTGGGCGAGCTGCTCCACGCCCAGGACTGGGTGCCCAGTTCGCTGCGGTTCCACGGCGAGGGCGGATATGTGGCCCTGCCGCCGTCGCGCACCGGCGCGGGGCAGCTCCGCTGGGAGCGCCCGCCGGCCGCGCTGGGCGTCGGCGCCCGCGGCACCCTGCGCGGGGGCGGTGTGCCGTGGCTGCCGAGGATGGAGCCGCTGGTGGACGTGCTGGTGCGGGCGAGCGCGGCCGTCCCGGACACGGGCAGCCGACTGGCGTACTGACTCGCCGGGCCCCGCGGGCCCGGCCCCTGCTCACTCGTACGGGTGATGATGCGCCGGGGTTGGAGGGAAACAGGCGGTCTGCCCGCCGGGACGCCTTCTTCGTCCCGGTATGTTCGGGCCGCCGAAGAGTCCTTTCCCTCCAGCGAGTTGCAGGTGGACCGCCATGTACGAGCCGCGGCAGCGTGCCTCCGGCCTCCGTGTGACCGCGCTCGCGGCCGGGGTCGCCCTCGCGGCGGTCCTGCCGCTCACCGCCGCGACCGCCGGGCCGGACGAGCGGCGACCGGGCGAGGGGCGTACGGCCGTCTCCGCCGCCGACGCCACTGATACCGCCGACGCCACCGACCCCGTCACCGGCTCCGCGCCCGAGCGCTCCCCGCTCCCCCTCCCGCACGGGCTCCTCCCCTCCGAACCGCCCGAGCCCTCCGAACCGCCCGAACCGTCCACGCCGCCCGGAACATCCGGCGCGTACCTGCCGGAGACCTCGGCCTTCTGCGGCTCCTGGGCCACCTCCCCGCGAGGGGTGCGGGCGCAGACCTGCGTCCTGACGCGGGGCGGCGCCGTCTGGGGGCGGGTGTACCACCGGAACTCCACGGGCGAGGCGCTGCACGGCGCCCTGAGTCTGCTCGGCCCCGGCGGCCAGGCGGTCGGCGTCCCCTGCGAACTGCCCGCCGGCGGCCGGGAGGGCGTGTGCGACACCCCGCACCGGCGTGTGAAGGGAAACCCCCCGGACGGCGGGCCGTACACGGCGGTGGCGGAGGTCGCGGCACCGGACGGGGAGGGGCTGCTGCTGCGTTCCGGCAGCGAAACCGGGGGTGAAACCGGCAGCGAAACCGGGGGCGCCGGTGAAGCCGTGGAGGGCGGGGACGGCAAAGGCGGCAAAGAAGGCGCCCGGTCCGCCGACTCCCGCTGGGAATAAGGGAGTCGGGGGCCGCCCGCACGCGCCGAACCCGTATGCGGGAAGTGCGGGCATGAAAAGACCCGGTCGCTGGCGACGGGGGATGCACCAGCGACCGGGCTGCAAGAACCGTAACAAGTAACGGCCCGTTCGCAAATTCCACCGACGTCTTCCGGCCGCCTGTCTACCTGCGAGTACGTCCCGTTGTGACGGGAATCACTTGCCTTTTTCTTCTCTCATCAGCCGGAATTCGTCTGTCAGTTGAGAGTGATCTGGCGATTTGTGAATCCACTGCGCGCCCGGCGCTCCTCCGCGGTGAGCGGATCGGTGGACTCCAGCGCCTCGGCGAGTCGTTCCGCGAAGGCCGCGGCCGGCTTCTCGCACTCCTGCGCGCCCATCGCGCTCGGCAGATCCCACACCGGGACCATCAGGCCGTGCGCCCGGAAGGAGCCGACCAGCCGTGTGCCCTCGCCCAGCGACGACGACCCCGCCGCGTGCAGCCGGGCGAGCGCGTCCAGCAGCCGTTCCTCCGGGTGCGGCATGACCCAGCGCAGGTGGTTCTTCTCCGGGGTCTCGCACCAGTACGCGGCCTCCACCCCCTCCAGCCGGGCGGTCGGCAGGGCGGCGGAGTTGGCGCGCTCCAGCGAGGCGGCGACCTCCGGGCTCTGGTTGCCGGCGTCCTCCACCCAGAACTCGAAGCCGCTGTGCACCTCGGGCACGAAGGACGCGTCGAGGTCCAGCAGGTCCTGCAGGCGCGGGGCGTCGGCGGGGATGCGCTCGGCGGCCACCGGGGTGCCCGGCTTCGCCGTCAGGGCCCGCCGCAGCACATCGGCCAGATCGCGGCTGATGTCGCCGGAGGGGGTGTCGTTCTGCACACCCAGCAGCACGGCCCCGTTGTCACGGCGCAGCGCGGGCCAGGCCATCGGCAGGACGGTGGCCAGCGTCACCGAGGGGACGTCCTCGGGCAGCTCCTCCCTCAGCTTCAGCGGCACCGTCGCGGCGGGCACCAGCTCGCGCAGCGCCACCCAGTCGCACTCCCCGGGCAGCCCCTCGAACGGGCGGCGCACCAGCTCGGTCACCGCCTGCGCGGCGGCACGCCCGTGGCAGGCCTTGTAGCGGCGGCCGGATCCGCAGGGGCAGGGCTCGCGGGCGCCGACGACGGGGATCTCACCGTCGGCGAGCCGCGGCTTGGCGGCCTTGGTCTGGGGTCGGCGCTTCTTGGCCATGGGGTGGGGTCTCCCGGTCTCTGAGGACGCTTTCGGCGCGAGCCTAGCCCTTGGGGCCGAGGCGGCACGCGTACGCGGGGGAGACCACCCGGAACGACTACCTCAGAGGTCCTCCAGGCCCTCCAGCTCCGACAGGTCAAAGCGCATCGAGGAGGAGAAGGCGTCGTCCTCCGACGGCGCCACCACCGCCCACACCGTCACCCCGCCGTGGCCGTGCCCGTGTCCGTGACCCTGCCCATGACCGTGGCCGTGTCCGCGACCGCCGCGGTCCTCGCGCACGCCCCAGTCGCTGGCGAGCGAGGTGATGATCGACAGCCCTCTGCCGCCCCGCGCCGTCACCGACGGGCTGGACGGCCGGGGTCTGGTGGGGCCCCCGCCGTCGGTCACGGAGACGCTCACCCCGCCATCGGCGGTGCGGCCCCAGGCCGCGCGCACGCAGTCGCTCACGCCGATCGGTCTGGCGTGCCGGTACGCGTTGCTGAGAAGTTCGGAAAGAATGAGAACCGCGTCGTCCACGACGGCTTCGGGCGTACCGGAGCCGAGAAGCTCCTCGCGCATCCTGCGCCTCGCCGCACCCACGCCCGCGGGACCGTGGGGTACGGCCATCGTCGACGACGTCGGCGCCTCCTGTGCAACCACCAACGCCACCCCCGAGACCTCCTTGTTCGCCCCACGCCACGTGATGGATGCCCTTTTGCCCGACGGCGGAAACCGCCCGACCCGGTACCGTGACGCAGCCCTCACCGCCCGTTCACCACCGGTGGCTCCGAGTGCGCCGTGGTGCGCGGGCCGCCCCGCTCCGGTCCCCGCTCAGCACCCGCCCCGCCCCGGTCCCGGCTCAGTCCCGGAACATCTCGTCGAGCTGGGACAGCACGTGCCGGGGCCGGTTGGTGATGATGGCGTCCACGCCGAGCAGCGCGCACAGCTCCACGTCGGCCGGATCGTCCACCGTCCACACGTGCACCCGGTGGCCCTCCCGGTGCGCCCACGCCACGTACTCGGGGTGGTTGCGCAGGATGCGGATGCTCGGCCCGGCGATCCCCACGCCCGGCGGCAGCCTCCCGTCGCGGTGGCGCGGCAGCAGGAACTGCATCAGGTAGACGGTGGGGATCCACGGCGCCGCGGCCCGTATCCGGTGCAGGGAGCGCGCCGAGAAGCTCATCACGCGCACGGGGATGGCCGGATCGTGACGGGCCAGCACCCGCAGCAGCTCCTCCTCCACCTGCCCCGCCCAGCGGGTGGGGTGCTTGGTCTCGATGGCCAGCTCCACCCGGCGCCCCGCGGAGGCCTGCTCCTCCACCAGTCGCAGCAGCCGCTCCAGGGTGAGGACGGAGGTGTGCTCGCGGCTCTCGGTCTCGGGCGACTCCTCGTCGCCGAGCCGCCCCTTCCAGGAGCCGAAGTCCAGTTCGGCCAGTTCGGCCAGCTCCAGCGAGGAGACGGCGCCGCGGCCGTTGGAGGTACGGTTGACGCGGCGGTCGTGGACGCACACCAGGTGCCCGTCGGCGGTGAGCCGCACATCGCACTCCAGCGCGTCGGCGCCGTCCTCGACGGCTCTGCGGTACGCGGCCAGGGTGTGTTCGGGGGCGTCCTCGGAGGCCCCGCGGTGGGCGACGACTGAGATGGGGCGCCGGGATCCGGGCGACATCTGGGGCTGGTCAGGGCTCACCGCGTTATGGTGCCACCCCGCCCCGTGCGCGGCGGCCCGGGCGTCCGTTCGGACGGGTGCGCTTACGCCGGTCCGACGTGCGGTGGGAGAAGCTTGACGCCATACACCTGAATACGCGCGCCGCCTCCGGGAAGGTGCGCGACTGTCGTGTACCTGAGGAGAGAGCTGTGAGCACCGAGAACGAGGGCGCCGCCGGCGAGCACGCGGCCGGCGCCCCCGTGCCGCACCCGCCGGCCGACCGGTCCGCCGCGAACGACGCCGCCGCGCCCAGGACACCGACCGACAGCCCGCCGGAGGACTACGACCTCCAGGCCCCCGCCCCCGCCCCGGAGGCGGCGCCGAGGGACGAGTCGACGACCCTCCTGCGGAAGATCGAGCCGGAGGGCCCCCAGCCGTCGCCCCAGCCCGGCCACCAGTCCCCCGCCGCACAAGGCCACGCCGAGCAGGGGCACGTCGCACAGGGGCAGGCGCAGGGCCACCCGGCCCCGCAGCCCCCGCAGGGCCACCACGCCCCGCAGGACCCCCCCGCCGCGTACGCCTCCCCCGCCCCCCACTCCTCCGCCGGGCAGTGGGGCGCACCGGGCGGCGGCTACGACGCCTACGGCACCCCGCAGCCCGCCCCCGGCACCCCCGGCGGCGGCCCGGCCTCCCCCTGGGGCGCGCCGCTCGCCTCCCCGCCGCCCCCAGAGGGTGGGAAGAAGAAGCGCGGCTTCGGCGCCCTGATCGCCGCCGTCGCGGCGGCGGCCCTCCTCGCGGGCGGCGTCGGCACGGGCGTCGGCTTCTGGGCCGCCGACCGCGCGGACCGCGGCTCGACGACCATCTCCGCCGACGGCGGCCTCGAACAGGTCGACCGCGCCCCCGACTCCGTCGCCGGCATCGCGGCCAAGGCCCTGCCCAGCGTCGTGACGATCCAGGCCGAGGGCGGCGGCGAGAGCGGCACCGGCACCGGCTTCGTCTACGACCAGCAGGGCCACATCATGACCAACAACCACGTGGTGGCCAGCGCGGCCGACGGCGGCGAGCTGACCGCCACCTTCTCCGACGGCCGCGAGTACGACGCCGAGGTCGTCGGCCTGGCCCAGGGCTACGACGTGGCGGTCATCAAGCTGAAGAACGCCGGCGACGCCAAGCTCACCCCGCTGCCGCTCGGCAACTCCGACAAGGTCCAGGTCGGCGACGCCACCATCGCCATCGGCGCCCCGTACGGCCTGTCCGGCACGGTCACCACCGGCATCATCAGCGCCAAGAACCGCCCCGTGGCCTCCAGCGACGGCCAGGGCTCCAAGGCCTCCTACATGAGCGCCCTCCAGACCGACGCCTCCATCAACCCCGGCAACTCCGGCGGCCCGCTGCTCAACGCCAAGGGCGCGGTCATCGGCATCAACTCCGCCATCCAGTCGGCCGGCGGCGGCCTCGGCCAGGGCGCGCCCGGCAGCATCGGCCTCGGCTTCGCCATCCCGATCAACCAGGCCCAGCGTGTGGGCAAGGCCCTGATCGAGACCGGCGAGCCCGTCTACCCGGTCATCGGCGTCCAGGTCGACCTCCGCGCCCAGGGCAACGGCGCCCGCATCATCGAGGACACCGACGACGGCAGCGACCCCATCACCCCGGGCGGCCCGGCCGACAAGGCGGGCCTGAAGCCGGGCGACGTGATCACCAGGCTCGACGGTGTCCCGATCGACAGCGGCCCCACCCTGATCAGCGAGATCTGGGCCCACGAGCCGGGCGAGAAGATCTCGATCACCTACATGCGTGGCGGCAAGCAGAACAAGGCCGAACTGACCCTGGGTTCCCGCGAGGGCGACTGACGAACCGGCTAGGCTGTCCCCCACGCCGTACCGCACGGCGCGGCGTGGGGAGGCTTGCCCGAGCGGCCTAAGGGAACGGTCTTGAAAACCGTCGTGGTGGCGACACCACCGTGGGTTCAAATCCCACAGCCTCCGCACCTCACAACGGCCCCCGACCAGCGCATGCGGTCGGGGGCCGTTGGCGTTCCGGGAGTGTCAGTGGTCGGCGGCAGACTCGTCGGCATGGGTGACCAGGTGCGCTTGAGAGACGTCGAATCGGCCGATCTGGAGGAGTTCTTCACGCAGGAGCACGATCCCGAGGCCGTGCGGCGGTCGAAGTTCCCGCCCCGGGAGCGGGAGGCCTTCATGACTCACTGGAGGACGAGGGTCCTCGGCGATCCCACCGTCTTCGTGCAGGCCGTCACCGTCGACGGGGAACTGGCGGGCAACATGGTGGCTTGGTGGGACGAGGGACGGCGCTTCATCGGGTACTGGCTCGGCAGACGGCACTGGGGCCGGGGCGTCGGCACGCGGGCCCTGGCGCTGTTCCTGGAGCGGGAGAAGACCCGTCCCCTGTACGCCGATCCCTTCGCCGGGAACACCGGCTCGGTGCGGCTGCTGGAGAAACACGGCTTCCGGCGTACCGGGACGGTCCGGTACGGCGAGCACGAGCACATCGTTCTGGTGCTCGACGAAGTCCCGGCCCAGCGGTAGGTTTCCCTGCCTCCCGGTCGATGCTCAGTACGGTTTCGGGGTCTGCCCAGCAGGTTCGCCGGCGGAACGTCCTCTCCCACGGCCCACGACGGCCGAGCCGAGACAACCACGTGCTGTGCTACCCCGCACAAGTGAGTCTGATCTTGATCTGGTGGTTGTGCTCGGTGTGCCAGATCACCTCACCCTCGACCCGCGTTCCGAGAGCGGGCAGAGATGTTCCACGGGGGAAAGAGGCGACCTCAACTCGCTTCCGCCGGTTACTGCGTCCGGAGATGTTGAAGGCGGCGCCAGGGAGGGATCAAGGCGTCCGACACCTGCTGTCGGACGCCATCGGGCTGTCAGTAGCTAGCGACACGGACTGTCAGCGGCCGGCGACATGACGGGTGTCAGTAGGGGCTGACGTCGTCGCCGTCGACCACCACACCGGCCGCTACAGCAAGATCCCCGAGCTCAAGTCCGGACCCGCGACCCACATCCCCACCGCCCGCGGTCCCGGCCGCGTCTGGGAGTCCGGCCCGAACCCGACCTCGCCATCGCCGGGCGCCTCGGCGTCGGCCGCTCCACCCTCTACCGGACCCTGGCCACGTACGACGAAGCTGCCGCCACCCGAACCAGCCTCCCCGAACCCACTCCTCGACGACGACATCCCGCACTCCTGAAAAACCCCCGGCACCCTGGTACAACCACTTGTCAGTGCTGTTCGGCAGGGTGTGTATGTGATGAATCGAGACGAGGAACGTGCCGCCCGCATCTGGTCCGGACTGCCTCCGACGGCCAGAGAGCTGCTCGTGGCAACCGAATGGGACGCTCTGCAGCATGCGTATGGGAGTGCCGGGGAAATCCCGCCGTACCTGTGCCAACTCCTGGACGAGGACCCTGAGGTGCAGGCCGAGGCACTGGGAATGCTCGAGATGTCCGTGCTGCACCAAGGATCCCTGTACAGCGCCACCCCGCCCGCCGCACGGTTCGTGGCGGCGATCCTGCCTCATCCCCGGACTCTGGCCGAGCACGAGAGCTTCTTCCCCTGGGACGACCGGACCCGGCCACTGCGAGCCGCACTGCTCGACTGGCTCGGCCAGATGGTCGACTCGGCTTCCTACGGTGAGGACCCCGGCGACGAGGTCGAGTACGGGGGTGAGCGCGACGGCCAAGACGAAGACGAACTCGAAGCGATCCGCGCATGCCGAAATATCCGACCCGAGCTCTACGACGCGGTCGAACCGTTCCTCGACGATCCGCATCCGGACACCCGAGAGGCAGCGCTCGGCACGGTCACCCTGCTTCTGAAGGCACCCGACCTCGCAGAACTGGTCCCCCGCGTCGCCCGCCGCCTGCGAAGCGTTCTCGCAGCAGACGGCAGCCGCCGAGAACGCTCCTCCGCGGCTCTGGCAATGGGCGCCTGGGGCCAGGACACCACCGGTTTCCTCGACGATCCCGATCCCGCCGTGCGCGCCTGCGCCGCTCTGGCCACCGGATGCGCGCACACACCCCGCGCCACCGCCGTCCTGCTCGAAGCCCTGCAGAACCCGGCCGAGGCAGACCACTGGTTCCCCGACCCCCTTCCCCAGATTGACGGCTGGTTCCGCTTCACCCTCCTGAAGGCCGTCCTTGACCGCGTCGACGCCTTCGAGGACCTGGCCCCAGCGGCCATGGCCCTGATACCGCTCGCCAGCGATTACACCGTCGACCAGGACTGGGGTCCGCTGCTCGTCAAAGCCTTCCCCACCGGCTACAGCCCTGACCTGCCGCTGTCGGCCGTGCAACGGGAGCTTCTGCGAGCCGTCACCGCCAATGACGAATGCTGGGGAAACATCGGCAACAAATTCCGCTGGCTCAGAGAGGCCAACCTGCCGGAGCAGCGCGACGACATCCGAGCCCTGCTCTGATGACAAAACCCTGCGCCGCACCGACATCCACTCCGCGCACGACATCTTCCACCGGATGTCAGTGAACGCTTCTCATCCTGAGCGCCAGGCGATCTCGATGGCGTGAACGGCGGCGACCGTGCGACCGATGCGGTTGGTGCTGCACCGGGCCTTGCGGAGGATC